>UCEZ01000062.1 GCA_900471525.1 Hyphomicrobiales bacterium
GCAATTGCGCTTCGAAGGAAGCCCCTGCCGCCGCGATTGCCTTCAGCTTGCCAAGCAGCGCTCTCTTCTCGTCGATGGCCGTGTAATCTGAATACAGCCCGATCACCAGCGTTTGGACCATACCCACAAACACTGCAACGACAACGACCGAGATCAGCAGCGCCACAATGCGTTGTGTCCGGCTGGAAGCGTTCATGAGCGCGGTCAGCATCTATCCCTGCTCCCGCTCAAACGAAATGAGGAAGTGGTCGCCCTTGAAGCCTGGGATTTTCACGACTGGAGAGGTAAACTGCGCCCGTTGAAACAGTGGGCTTCCCTCGATGCTGCCGATAAGCGCTGCCGGCGTCTCGGAGAACCCGGTGATTTCCATCGCATCGTTCTTGATGACAAGGTCCGTCAAAAAGGCGGTATCCGGAAGGATACGGCTTAACTCCTCCCATGCCTGTACGACCTCCAGCGTTTCCGCCTGTTTGGTTTTAAGCAGCTGCAGTTGTTTGATCGTCTTCGCGTACTGATCGTATTTTGATCTCGCGGCGTGCGCATGCTTGTTGGCATCGCTCAGTTCCAAGTCGAGGCTCTGAGCGGCGACAGCCGTCTTTTGGTTGATCTGATAGACAAAAAACAGGCAGGCAAGAAGAACCAGAAACCCGAGAAAATAGTTGAAGAACGTGCGGATGCTCCGCCGCGGGCGATCCGAAAAATCAGCAGGGCGCAGTCCGGATACGACTTCAATTTGCTCAGACCCCAAGTAAATGCCGGAGACTTCCGTGCTTCCCAGCGCAAGCTGCGTTTTGATTTCTTCTATGATGTCACGTCGTACGATGGAGTACGTCGCCTCCTGATCTGGCCTCGCAGTCATCATGATGTTCACATCATGCAGGTCAAAGGGCGTTTCCGTCAGGATATCCAGCTCAGCAGCCCGCTTCAGCGTCGATAGAGGCAGCCGTCGGCTCGAGATCGTCCGTTCAAGATATCGGGTTTCGCCCAGAACAAGCCTGACGGCCCCGTTTTCGGAATCTCCACTCGGTTTCAGGGAAAGCAGCGTCTCACCCAGCGTCGATAGGGGCTGGATCGTGTCTCCGTCAAAGGAGTAACCGGATTTGGTGACGATCACCTGTCGTCCGGCCGTATGGGGTGTTTTCGTCCTCTTCTGCAGTCCGGCGGGCATCAGCCGCAGCATCTCGGACTTCCACCAGAGGAAGAAATCCAGCCCGGTTTCGCTAAAACGCGAAATGGAAGCGATTGCGCTAGGGGATGTCACGGTCTTCCCCTTCGCCTCCCTTTTTGCCGTCGCGCCCAAGCGAACTCACGGCAAAGGAAACCTCGCCCCCCGGGGCCTGATATTGGTAGACGTGGCCCCAGGGATCTTTCAGATCCTCTGCATTCTTCAGATAGGGGCCGTTCCAGACAAGGCTATCGGTCGGTCGCGTTGAAAGAGCGGCAAGCCCCTCCTCCTGCGTCGGATAACGGCCTGAATCGAGGAAATAGAGTTCCAGCGCGCTTTCGAGGTTTTTCACCTGAACCTTCGCACTGTCGATCCGAGCCGAGCCGAGATAACCGAGCACGCGTGGCGCAACGATCGCGGTGGTCAAGGCGATGATCGCTAGGACCACAAGCAATTCCACCAACGAAAAACCGGCCTCCAGCTCGACCGGGCGCCGGCGCTGTGAGCCGGTGAACTTGGATTTGAGAGAGAAAAACCGGGTCATTGCAATCGTACCTAAACAGTCAGAATGGAGATGGAGTTCATTTCGAAGACCCAGGTCAGCAAAAGGCCTGCCGCGAGAAAGGGGCCGAACGGCACTCTTTTCAGCCGGGCATCTTTTTTCCAGAAGGGGAGCATCAGCAGTGCAAATGCGAGGGCGCCGAGGCTCGATGCGGCCAGAAACAACGGAAAGCTACCCACCGTGATCCAGCATGCCGCCGCTCCCGCCATTTTGACATCGCCAAGCCCCAGACCGATCTGACCCCTTGCATGAAAATGTACCGTGCGGACGAGCGCAAAGGTGCCGGCAAACACAAGTATCCCGGTAAGGGTCCAAACCACGTCAAAGCTGCCTAGAAACCAGTGCGCGGCCAGACCGGTCATTGCCAACAGGATGTTGCAAAGATCCGGAATGACAAGCCTCTGCATGTCGATGACGGCGATCACCGCAAGCTGTACGCACAAAATTGACAAGGCTGCGATCTCTGTCGTCACCATCCCTACTCCACCAATCGAACGAGATCGCGCTTCATGCGCTTGCCGGGTGTGTCGCTTCGCCCGAAATCGAACTGCTGGCGGAATTCGTCCGTAGCTTGGCGGGCCTCTTCGCTGTCGCGGACAATTCTCGGGCGGATGAAGATGATCAATTCGGTCCTGTTGATGCCATCGGTCTTCGACTTGAAGGCATTGCCGAACAGCGGGATATCACCGAGCACCGGCACCTTCTTCTGGTTCAGGGACTTCTTCTCCTGGATCAGTCCTCCGAGAGCCAAACTTTCGCCGTCATGCACGACCACTCGCGTGGAAATTTTTCGCTGCTGGATGGTCGGAGAATCGATACCGGAGGTGGTGGTCGCGACGACATTGCTGACCTCCTGCTGGATATCGAGCATCACCCGGCCCGAGCTGTTGATGCGAGGCGTGACGGACAGGATGATGCCGGTGTCCTTCATCTCGACGGAATTGATGACGACGGCGTTTGCCGACTCTGTACCGGTACTCGTCTGGGTGACGATCGGGACCTGGTCGCCAACCTGAAGCCTCGCCTGCTGGTTGTTGATGACCATCAGGTTGGGCGACGAAATCACCTTGACCTTCGTCACGCTAGAGAGTGTCGAGAGCGCCGTTTGCGCGTCTGTCGCGACATGGGTCCAGTTGAACCCCGGAAAAGTCGCGGTCACAGCACCTGAGGCCAGATCGGACAGGCCCAGCGCATTGTTACCGTTCTCCAGGTACCAGCGAAGCCCGAACTTCAGTTCGTCGGTCAACGTGACTTCGGCGATCACCGCTTCGAGGAAAACCTGTGTTGGCAGCACATCGAGCTGACGCAGGATCTGCTCGATCCGTTGGTATTCGCGGGCATTGGTCGAGATCAATAGCGCGTTGTTTTCAACATCGGCGACGACGGAAGGGATAGAGCTGGAAGTGGACGCGGCTGGTTCCTGTTCCATTTGTGCTTCCGGCGAATAGTCTATGCCTTCGCTCTGGCTTGGGCTCTGCACCGTGTCGGCCACGAGATCAGGGGCAATCGGGCTTGGCCTTGCAGCACTCTCGCCGTTCGACTTGGCGCTGGCGAGCACGTTCTGCAAAACCTTGGCCAGTTCCGCCGCCGGCCGGTTCTGGATCTCGTAGACGAAGAGCTGCTCTTCATTGGTCTGCGCGATCTTGTCGAGCTTGGCAATCCAGGCTGAAACCTTCGACAGGTATGCGGGGCGCGAGGTAATGGCGAGAACGGCATTGAGGCGGGTGTTGGGAATGAAACGGATGGTCTTGGAGTTCGGTCCCCCATCGACGCCGAAGACGGAGTTGAGTTCCTTCACCAGCTCTTGCGGCTGCGAGGCTTTCAACGGATAGAGCGCCGTCGACATGCCCTTCATCCAATCGACATCGAAGACCGAGATCGATTCTCGGATGGCGGCAAGTTCGCCATTGTTGCCGGCAACGACGATATAGTTGCGGGCCGAATCCGTACGCAGCACCGCGCCCTTTTTGCTGACCTGCTCGATGATGTCGCGCATCTCGTCGGCGGCGATATATTTCAACTGTAGGACCTGCACCTTCATGCCGGGCTCGTTCTTCGGCAACCGGCCACCGCTGACGATCGCATTCGACGCCGTCGCCTCGGAGAGAGGAACGATCTCGTAGCGATCGGCCTTCTTGACGATCGCCGCGCCATTGGTCGCGAGCGACACTTCGAGGATATCAAGCAGGCTCTGCTTCGACATCGGATTGCTGGTCTGAAGCGTGATGGTGCCGGTCACCTTTGGATCGACGAGGTAGTTGCAGCCCATGATGTCGCCGAGGATTTTCTTGGCGGCCATCGATACCGGCGCATCGACGAGATTGATCGTGTAGCCTTCGGAACCATCCGCCGCGGGACCGCTCGCGACCGCAGACATCGACTGGCCGGTGAATTCGCCACTGCCGATCTGCGCGAAGCCTGCGGGCGTGGACGCGGTGACGCCTCCGCTTTTGATGACGCTGGAATTCGGGTAGCCTCGTACATCATGTGCTTGCTGTCGTTCGACGCCTTCCATCAGCGACGCCCATTTGTCATCGCTATTTTCCGAGGCACACCCCGCCAGCACGGCGAGAACCATGCTGAGACCAACCCGAATCGTATGCACCCCTGCCCCTCAACTTATACTTGAAGCATTTTATAGACACGGAAGGAAAGAGGAATGGGCAGAGCATTGAGCCATCGGCGTATCCACAGTATTGTGCCCGACTGGTCAACAGACCACCGGGACAATCCGAGCTGGGGCAGATAACGCGCGGTGGTGAACCACTCTGTTGGCGGTATGAGCTCTATAGGAGCTTCACGGCTCCTGCGACGCTCAGCACTTTAAGCCCATAAACTACCTTGCCTCATCAAGAGGTGTTGACATGCGTTCTGGAGCAAAATTTGCTACAAAGGAAGATATGAACTCACGCCGCGACGACGCTATGCCCACTTTGAAACCGATCCAGCAACGCCAAATTCGGGCCAGCTATGACGATCAGGTCATTCGGGTTTATCAAGCCTATTGCGATGAGATAGCAGACATCGCTTTGGCTAAAGGCACTTTTGTATCCCCTTCTTTCAAGATGGAGCGCACGACATGGATAAAACCGTCCTTCCTATGGATGATGTATCGTTCCGGGTGGGCGCGGAAAGACCAAGGACAAAGCCGGATACTCGCGATCGATATCGGGCGTGAGGGCTTCCAATGGGCGCTAGATCATAGTTGTCCTACCCGTTCACTCCCATCAATGAGTACAGGGGCCTGGGAGTTGTTGAAGGCGGATTCGCCCGTACTAATTCAATGGGATCCTGAGCGCGATTTGCACCTTCGGCCGTTGCCATATCGCACCATCCAGATCGGCCTTACTAAGAAGATAGTCCCTCGGTACCTTAACCAATGGATAAGGGCCATTACTGATGTCACGCCCCTCGCGCATTCGATTCATGATCTAGTGAGAAACGGTGAAATAGGCCAAGCTTGTTCGAAATTGCCGGTTGAGCGCCCCTACCCGCAAGAATTCGGTCAAAATCCTCCGGATATTATTTGGGCTCCCGAGGCGAGCAATATCTGCTGAAAGGCGTCAACTCGGGGCGGTATATTTGTTACTTCCAAGACGAGTCTGACGTGATTTCCAGATCGTTTATAACCCCACCACTTCCATTCGCGTTCACGCATGGCCTCGAGCCACGATCCAATTTCCCAGGGCAGTTGATCCCAACGCTCACGAGGCGTGCGAACCATGGCATCCTTGCATTCCTCCAACGTCATCATGGACGTGGTAAGCCATTCTGGCAGGGTGTTCTTCCAGTATTCATCTTCAGGCCAGTCGTCGTAGCCGTACGTGGCGATTCGCCGGACAACGCCGACAATCCGCGTCCAAACTTGATCGGAATTATTGCCCAAATCAATCTCAAACTCCCACACTGAGGTAGGGAGATTTTCACCGAGCCCTTCTTTATCGATATGGTCAATTTCACTTTGGTGGGACATTTTTACCGCTGCCTTGATAGATGGAATCCAACATTCTCTGAAACTGATCCTGTCTTATCCCGAATTGGTTGGGATAAGGATCACGACTGATTATCGGCGAGCTCGGGTTCGCTTTGGCAAGCCTCTCAGGTACAGCCGTTGCTTTAACTTCATCCAAGAATCTTGCATCAACCTCAAACGACTTTAGCTGAACATCGGGAAGCCCTTCAGCCGCCTTTTTGTCTAAATAGCTCTTGGCTCGGCCTTCCTGCCCAAAATTTAACCATACTGTCTTCTTGCTGTCCGGTACAAGGGAAACATTGCCCGTCTCATCAATTACTAGGCGTGAGTTTGTCGCGCCTTCAACTCGATAAACAGTAACTTTGGAAGCGGCTTTTTCTGTGGAAAGAGCCTTTCCACCAACCTCTACAGCCTCATCAGTCAGCCTCGCTACCTTTGACGCACCTGCGGGCACGAAAGGAATTGCGGTTGAAACCGCATCTACGCCGAGATCAACGTAACCTTCGTTCATCATCGACTGGTTATTTGTTGCCGCCCCGTAACCTATCTTTGCTGCATCATAGACAACGTTCAGGATGTCCCAGACTGTGTCATATACATGACCATTTGGATCGGATTTATTGACCGGATCATTGCCTGCGTAAGCGTATCGGTTCGTGCCGACGCCCTCGATCGTCGGGTCCCAATTGTCCGGTGAGATGAAGCGTCCGAACTTTGGATCCATGTAGCGAGCATTGAGGTAGATGAGGCCACTCTCGGGATCGAAGCGCTCGCCGATATAATTCTTCTGCGTATCCATCGCCTTGTTGGTGGTTTCCCCGAAGGTGACGTAACGCGAGCTTTCGACGACCGCGCCGTTGATGTCGGTGACGGCCCGTACCGAGGACAGGTGATCGCGATGCAGGAAGAATTTCGTCGTGCCCTTTACCTTGATATCCATGTGCGGGTAGCGGGTGAAGGTCGTGGCCGTCAGGTCGTATTCGACGTTCGCGTCCATGTAGAATGTCGAGCCCGTCTCGGTGGAACTCTTCTTGGCACGGGTGCCATCCGGACCGTATCGCAGGTTGAGGGTGGCGTGGGTGCCGGTCTTAACCGAGTAAACGCGGTTTGCGACATCATAGGTGAAGGCGCGATCGTCCGTTGTCGCCGCCGTGCCCTGCCTATCTGTCTCGAGATTGCCGTTGGCATCATAGCTGAAGGCAACACCATTCAATGACAGCGGCGCATGCGGCCGGACGGCGGTGGCGCTTGCAGTCGGATAAAGGAAGCTTCCCGTCAGCCGCGAGCGCGTGCGCAGGTTGTCGTTGGCATAGTAGGTGAAGTCCTCGGTAAAGGCACTGTCCGGGTTCGCCGCATGGACGGTCTTCACGACACGGCCGAAGCCGTCATAGGTGTAGGCCCAGTCGTTGCTGGTCCCGGCCGCATTGATGGACCGGATGCGGCCCGTCGTGTCACGGGTATAAATCCCATCGACGATGACCGTATCGTCCTTCTTGGTGGAGAAGCTCTTCAGCCACCGGCGCTTTGGATCATAGGTGAAGGTCGTCACAACACCATTGGCATAGGTAATCGACGCCGTCTGACCGTCAGGTTCATATGTTGTCGCCGTGATATAGCCTGGAACAGAGATAAGCTGGCCCTTGCGGTTATATTCCCACGGATCACCAGAAGAACCGATCGTCAGAGGTTGATCGGTACCGAAATATTTCCAGATCGGCAACCGTCCCTTGTCGTAGCCGGTTTTCTCGATGTGAACGAGTGTTCCGTCGGCAAACAGCGCATCAGTTATTCTTACCTGCTTCAATTGTTGCAAGCCGTCGGCATTGTAGCTAAATTCCTGACGAGATAGGCTATTAAATGATGTCGTCAGCTTGCCCTTGTTGTAATAGCCGGAACGGGCTTCATCGTAGGTATTCTTCGATAATGTCGTCGCGTCGGTGTCGCTGTTCGCGTCGGCGGCAGTGTTGTAGCCTCTGGTCGTGACGGGACGCCCGTCAAGATCATATGTGATGGTTGTCACCTTGCCGCGAGCATCGGTTTGACGCACCAGACGATTGGCGTTGTCATAAACATAAGTCCATTTTCCAAGATCGGGGTCGTCGGCGGTCAGTCGGTTGCCTAAAAGATCGTAGGTGTAGGTCCAAACAATGCCGGAGGTATCCTTCGCACTGATCATCCGATGGGCGCCGTCGAAGGTCGCACCATAGAGCCAGCGGCCGACATAAGTCCCGTCCTCCGCCGCTGCAGACTTCTGATATTTGCCAATCACGTCGCCGGCCGCGGAGGTATAGGTGTAGCTGTAGTCACCCTCCTCGTCCGTTACCCTGGTATATTCCAGTGGGATGTTGTCGGAGACGCTGACGGTATCCGTCAGGCCGTAGATGAGGCTCTTGTAGCTGTTGTCGGGATTGGTGATCTTGACCGGCCGGTTGGCCCAGTCGAACGTCGTCGTCGTCAAATAGATCGGTGCATCGGCGATATAGGGCAGGCTAACTTTTTCAGCATTCCCCCTAACGTCATACTCGGTCTCGACATAGGATGTTGGTGCAGATGTGTCTCCGGCTGTCGTCACACGCCAGACCCGGCCGATACCATCGAAGTATTGATATTGATCTGCGGTCGTTGTCGTCGTGCCTGGCAGACTGGTGGACGTCCTGATGCGCTGAGCGTCCGGATCCCCGAATGACTGATAGCCGGTCGTGGTAAATGATCCTGTGGTTTCGTTTTCAATCCGTGTCGAACGGCAAAAGACGTCGTAGCTATAGGTTGTGACGATGCCGCTCATATCTGTTTTTGTCGCGGGCGCGCTACACGCCGAATTGTATGTCGCCTTGTCGATAAGGCCCCCAGGAGACCTTGTGCTGGTTATGAAAAGATGATGGGTGGTGTCATAAGTGTATGTGATGGGCTCGAATTCGGCATTTTTCGCTATTATGACATTGCCATAGGTATCATATTCGAATGTGGATAGCTGATAGGCGCTGGACGTTTTGTAGTCTCGTCGGCCGGTTATCTTTCCGTCGGTCGGGACGCTGCCGTATTCCTGGTCGTCGTAGAGAAAGCCTTGCGCGGTCAAAAACTCGTTGCCCGCCAGATCCACCTTATATGTGCGTGTCAACCTCGGTAGAGACACAATATACGCGCTGGTGTTCGGGTTGAAAAATGACTGCGATAGCAGTTCGTCACCGACCTTGTCGGTCCGGCCATCGTCTTGTTGCTCGGAAATGTTGCCATAGACATCGAACTCGCGGGTGGTCTTAAGTGTCCTGGTCACCTCGTTAACCGTGATCGCTGTCACCGTCGCCGTATTCTTGGCCGTGTAGGGAAGTGTCGAGGTGTTGGTCACATAGGTTTCCGAGACCGATCGGCGCACGGCGCCATCGTCGTCAAGATATTCCGTCTTCGACGGTGAACCGATCGTCGCCAGAGTTTGCTTGTAGGTCGTCTTCACGGCCGGAGCACTGGCCTCATATGTAAGCTTAGGAAGGGTTTTGGTTACCGTACCAAAGCCCAGGAAACGCCGCGCATCAATGTCGTAAAGCCCGTTCGCATAAGCATATTTGGTAATCGCCGTCTGTCCCCGGCCATCCAGGATCGACAGCGAACCGACTGTCGGCATGCTGTAGGGAAGATAGGTGTTCTCATAGGCCGTCGATGGGGTATAGGCCGCCTTCACCTGACCACCCCGCGGCGTCACAACCGAATTCAGAAGGTTCGCAATACCGCCGGATGCACTGCCGAATCTGATGGAAAAGGTGCGCGTTTGGAAAGAGTCATAAAGGTCACTTTTATAGGCACCCTCATTAAAATCGGTCATGCCGTCGTGTCTGGTAACGTAGGCGGTGCTGTTTTTGAAAATTTGCGTCGATGGTGCGGTGAGAAGATCGGTCTGCCCGTCGCCGTTGAAATCGCCAGCCCCGATGTAACTTGTAGAGATATTGAGCTCTTCGGTCTTGTATTGCCGGCCGGCTGACGAGTTTTCGAGGTAAATCAGGCGCCAGGTTTTGTTTCGCAGTGGAGCGTCATCGAAGTCACTCGACGGGTCCACGTATGCGCGGCCAATGCCAATTTCTGCTTTTCCGTCGTTATCCCGATCAGACACAAAGGAATTCATCACATTGAAACTGCCGACGGAGATCTCGTTGCTCCATTTGATAAGCCTGTCGCCGCTGAACAAGTAAGCGGTGACCTTAATATCCGTACCAGAGCCCGGCGATGGATTTCTGGCAACGATCACGTCATCCAACCCGTCCCCATTGAGGTCTAAATACACGCAATCTGCACCCCACAGAGCATTGCCGATCTCCATATCGGGTTGCTCAACACTCTTCTGATAATAATTGAGCATGGTGTGGTCGTCACTTGTGGTCAGCTTTTGATCCCGGCCATCGCCAAAAAAGTTGCCGCGGCCACTTCTCACGCTCCAAAGCGTATCGCGGCCGTCGCCATCGGCGTCTGTGGGCTGAACACTCGGATATGTTTTCCCGCATAGACCTCGGATTTTGGTGTCAGTGACGGCGTTGCTGGCTGTCGCGGCCACCATGCAGTCGTTCACCTCGACTGAAAAATCGTCGGCATTTTTGCTGAGAGTGACTTCCCTGCGAATTTCAGACTCATTGGGCGTCCTTTCCAACATGAGCAACTGGGTGCGTCGCTTGTCTGTATGAAAATGCCCGTTGGTAAAGCTCGCCATCGGCGTTGCGTCTTCCAAGTGCGCCGAGTCGCTGAGGAGCGTAGAAAGACAGGGCACCGTGGATAAATTTTTCGCGACAAAGATCGAATTTCGTTCCGGGCTGTGGAATAGTGTGTTGTCGCACGATGTATGTGCATCGTCGTCATAGGTCTTTCTCAGAATCTCGGTGATGCCATCCGAATTCACATCAATTGGAAAGAACGTATTCCCCCAAACCTTGCGCGTTTTTCTTTCGGGATTGTTCTCCCCGATCTTCGGAATGGTCCAACTGTAATCCTGCTCGACATACGGTCGACCATTCATTCCGGCAATACTCTTGACGTTGCTGAAGCCGGTCGCATCGTTATAATCGAACGAGGTTCTCGGCAGAGCAGTGCCTTGAGTAGCGATGATAGTTTTCTGAGCGTCCAACTCAACGTCACTGCCGAACAGCTGCACGGAGATCATGCGCGAGGCCGAGTTCAGCGGCGCTGTATCATACAACAGTTTGTAGGCCCAGGTTGTCACATTCCCTGTTTGAACAAGGATTGTCTTAATGCGCTTGGTAATGTTCGAAAGCGTGTGACCGTTGGCGGCCGTAATGTAGTCCGGTCGGTCTTCGTAATAAAACCGGATAGTTCGGCTATTGTAGGTGATCGTCTCAGGGTAGCAGACCGGTAGTTCAGGGCAGTCATACGTGTAGTTCACCGTGTTGCCGAACGTGTCGGTGACGGACGTCGCGAGCCATCTATAATGCAGCCGGATATCGTTGTTCACGTCATCGGGCACCGTTGCGGCGACACCCGGGAGTTTTCCTACAGCAGTGAAAACCGTCTTGGTTCCGTCGCGGGCGGTAACTTCCCATGTCGGATTGGTTGCACTGTTGTTGAACTTGATCCGGAGGTAGTTCTCGACCTCTGACACCCAGCTATTGGGAGAATCCACGCCAGACGAGTTTTGCTGAACGAAGCACGATGCGCCACCGGTAACATCAGCGTCATCACACTTCGCTAAAGGCTCGCCGTTCAAGAGATAGATATCGTCACCGTCATGATCATTATCGGTATCATCTCTGAACTGCGGCACCCCCTGCTGATAGCCGGCGCGTTCAATGACAGGAACGCCGGAAACGCCCCAGCCATAACCAAGCCAGCCCTGATAATCACCGCCAGTCTTGGTCTTACGGCTTGAGTTGTACGTCAGCGAAAGCTTCGGCTCCAAACCGCGGAACGCGGGCACGTCGATGGGATAGGTGTATGAGAATGCGCCGTTATTGGTCACATCGCCAAGTGTCGGTTGCGCGCGCCACGCACCGCCAAGGCTCTCGTCACGAACTGACGTATCGGTCGATGCACTTGCGGCGGTTAAAGACTCGGTTCCTGCTGAAAGACTTTCTTCCTCTGTGGAAGGTACAGCCTTCACTTCATCGCCAGGAAGCACCGTCTCGTCGCCGCCGACCTGCGGTTCGTCGACAGTCGGCTGTAGCTGCGTTGGCTGGTCCGCCATATCCGTNNACTGCTGGCTCGGATGAGCCCGCATCTTGCGCAACAGCAATATTTGTAAAGCCAGAAAAAACACAAAAAGCGAAAAGAAACAGAACCTGTAAAAAGCGCATGCATGGATACCCCAGCCATTTTGGGTACACGGCTAAATTGATTCGGTGGAATGCGCAATGTAGCCCGACCTAAAAAAGGCGAAAGTGTGGCTGAGTATTGCATGTGCGTATTCTAGGAGAAGACAGGGCTGCATAAAAGCATTATGTAATATGTTATTGTAGCCGCAAAATTAAAGTGTCCTGTTTCTGCGAAGTTGGAATGTCCCTCTCCCCAAAGTTTGATGACTGTGGAGGTTGAGGATGGGATTGACAGCGATGAGCAAGCGGGATCTGCAGCGGATCGGAGGTTTTGTCGAAGGTCGTTGACGGTCGGATCGCTATCGCGCGCGTCGCCTATCACCTCCCCAATCCCAGCCCCTTGTTGAGGCTCCGCTTCAGCTCATACTGACGCGAGAGCTCCGCTCGCTGCGCCCGGTCGGTCATGCGGGCAACATCCTTGATCCGATCAAGCTTGGCGGAGACCTCCGGCCCAAGCCGCAGGTTTTCCGTCTTCAGGTCGCGCGGATCGGCACTGCCAAACCGCTGCTCAAGCGCCTGGGCCACCTTCTTCGCCTCCTCGAGCGCCTGTTTTCCTTCCGGCGTACCGGATAGCTGCTCGAGGAACTTAGGCTTTTCCGACTGAGGCAGCCCATCGAGCTGCTTCAGAANNGGGCCTCGCTGCGTTGAGTCAGCCCCGGCACTTCGACCACATCCCGCTTCTCGCGGTTCCACGTCTCGGACTGACGCTCCGCCTCCAGCCGGCGTTCCCAGGTTCGACTGGCCGATGCAACGTGATTGCTGAGCGCCTTGGCGTAATGACGCGCGGCCTTGCGCTCCTTGTTCTCACCCAAAAGCCCCGACTTGCCGCGCAGCTCCCCAAACTGCTCCGGCCACTCGGCAACCGATTTCGCCAACGCCTGCCCCTCCATGCCCTTGTCCACAATGGCAACGCTCAGCTTGGCGGCAACACCATCTGGATCGCCATAGACATTGCGACCAACGGAACGCACCGCTTCCATCGTCCGCTCAAGATCAGGCCTGGTTTTCTCTCGGGCCACATCCTCGATGCTGCGGGAATGTTTCGTGAGCGCCGGCACAAGCGGTTCAACCTTTTCCGTCGGCCTCTCGACACCCTGCCCACTCCGCTGCGCCTCGGCAGTGGCTGGGGGCTGAAGAGCGGCCGGGGAA
>UCEZ01000063.1 GCA_900471525.1 Hyphomicrobiales bacterium
TCCGGAACTGGGCCAGGACGGCATCACAAGAGAGCGGGATTGGTGTGCTTGCGATGCTCTCCGATGTGTCGCGCACGGTCGCAGCAAAATGGCCTTTGGGCCTGTCCCGTTCCGAAGGTAGAGCGATCGAGGATCACTAAATGAGCTTTAGGGTGTTGGCTTTCGCGACTGCGGCCGAGACGGAGGTCACATTCAGTACCACCAGAGCGGCGTCCAGCTGCTGTTGAATCTCGCTCACATTTTTTCTCTCGATATCAGCGATGTCGAGCAGGCTTTTGCCCTGAGAAATCCACCGGAGATATATCGTTTGTGTTGTCGAGAGTTTCATTTTGCTGCGCTGTATGTGAGTGCTTAGTCAAATATAGCCCTTGTCCTGGGTGATGATCGTGCTTGTGATCTTGCCGCCGTCCCTGCGCTCGAATGCGATAAGCTGCCCGGATTCGTCGGCGATAGCGATACCCATCGGCACGCCGATTTCCTCTGCTTTGGCACGTGGCTCGGCAGTCAGAATTCTGGCATCGGCGAGGCTCAATCTTTTGATAGTCAACCTATTCACCACCCTTTCAATGCTATTGCTGGGCAGGTAGCAGAAGCGAACCGTGCCCGGGCTTCTCGGCAAGAAACGACAAGGCGGCAGCGCCAACCAGTCCCGAATTCTGTCCAAGAGCTGCCCGGACGAGTCTGACATCCTTGAATGCCGGCATGGCCCATCGGGCGATGTAGCCTTGGATGCCGGGCTGCAGGCGGTCGAATTCATGGGAAAGCCCGCCTCCCATCACGATTATGTCGGGGCTGAACATATGGATGAGGCTCGTGAAGCCACGCCCGAGGATTTCGGCTTCCTCGTCGATCAGTTTGTTGGCAAGGGCATCACCTTCCCTAGCCGCGGCGAAGACATCACGACTGTGAATCTCAACGCTGTTCCTCCCAAGCATCGTTTCAGCGCAGGTCAGCGCCCTCGTTCGGGCACGTAGGGTGAATGCGGTGCCGGAGCCGTAGGCTTCGAAACAACCTCTGTTACCGCAGGGGCAAAGGTCGCCGTTCGGCATAACAGACATATGACCGATATGTGCGGCCATGCCCTTGCGCCCTCGAAGCACGCGGCCATCGGCGATGATGCCGCCACCGATGCCCGTGCTCACTGTCACGTAGACGAGATTCTCGAAGCCCCTGCCGGCGCCGAACTGCCACTCACCTATCGCAGCGGCGATACCGTCGTTCTCGAGACTAACGGGAAACTGTAGCAGTTTTTGCAGTTCCGCCTTCAGGGGAAAGTCAATGAACCCGGACAAGGTGGGGATATCTCTCGCGATCCCCGCGACCGTGTCGATTGGCCCGGGCATAGAGACGCCGACGCCCACCACCTTGGACGAACTTGATGCTGCGAGAAGCTCCTCAGTCAAGCCGCGGATTTGCGAAAGAACACGTTGTGGACCGGCATGGGCCTCCGTCCGTTCCTCTGTCCGCGCGACGATGCTCCCCCGCTCACCGACGAGAGCCGCTCGAACCTGCGTCCCTCCCAAATCTATCCCAACGGCGATCTGCTGCATATTCAAACCAAGAGTTAGAGTGCGCGTAGCCATGCCATGCGCTCTTCAAGTGACGGGGCATTGAAGGCCAAGGAGCCGAGGACAACCGTTTCAGCGCCGGACTGGCGAAGAAGTGGTACGGTGTGTTCGCGAATACCGCCATCGGCGGCAAGCACGATGCGATGCGTAGCACCGCAATCAGCGATGATCTGCTGCGCCTGTTGCAGACGGACTCCCGCCTGCTCGTTGAGGCTCTGCCCTTTCACCCCGATCGCGGTGCCCAGCAACGTGACGAAACTCAGGCGAGACGCAAACCTCGCGATGCGCTCGACCGGAGTCTCGACCCTAAGCACCATGCCTGCTGCGACGCCGCGCCGCGCTAGGAGATCAAGCGCCTCATCGGCGACTGCTTCATTCTCCACGTGAATGCTCATCAGATCGCTGCCGGCGTCGGCGAACTGTTCGATCTGTGGGAGGATGATGCTGTCGGCGACCATCAGATGAACATGGATCGGGCGCGACGAGATCTTGCGCACGCACGCCACAAGATCGGGAAAGAACAGCATGGCCGGCGCGAAATGACCATCGGCCACGTCGACATGCAGAACATCGACGAACGAGTCGATACGCGCCAGATCCTCGGCCAGGCGCGTCAGATCGGCGGACCAGACGGAGAATTCCGCAATGAGGCGGTTTTTGGGGAGGTCGATGATCCAGTTGCTTTCGGGCTTGTTCATGGCTCCAGATTCTTCAAAAAGTTCCTGATCGCGAGGCGGAAGTCAGCAGCGTATCGTTCTCGGCTTTCGACCTTAGGTGTGATTTGAATGAAGCGTGCCAAAGGGATCATCTCGGTCAATGCGCGTGCGTGGGCAACCGGATGCACTAGATCCTGCTCATGCCCGATCACAAGCGTCGGCGTAGCCAGGCTGGCAACTTCCTCCTCGGTGACCCCGGGACCATCATTCGATATGGCTGTCAGTAGGGCGGCGGTGACCTCGATTGGCTGACGAGAAAAAAAGCCGATCAACGAAGCGAGGTTGTCCGGGGCGTCGATTGCAAGGCGCTGTCCGATTTCCCCCTTGATGAAGGCTCCCGTGGCAACGTCGGGTTCCAAAATGTTCAGTAGACGGCCAACCTCCGCGTTCGGTGCCATGTTCGTAGGCGCGAATGTTGTCACCCATGCTGGTCTTGCAATGATAAGCGCTCTCACGAGATCCGGGCGCTTGACCGCAAGGCGCAACGATATTGCCGCTCCCATCGATATCCCGCCGAGGACCACCGGCCCACTAAGTCCCTGCTCAATGAAGTCGGCGACGTCGCTTGCGAATGTGGAGATAGACAACTTGTCCAGGTCACCAGGCTGCGAGCCTCCGTGGCCCCGCGCTTCGACAGTAAAGCGCTGGAAGCCGCACTCGGATGGGAAGGCCTCACGGGTCTGGCCAGCATCGCCGCAGAGCCCGTGTAGGAAAACGACCGGCGGCCCATCGCCTCTGGCATCCACGTTGAGCCGCGTTCCATCTTTCGTCGTGAACGACCGGACCTCGCTCATTTTCCAGCTCCGCTGGTGTTCTGGAGCTTTGACGCCAGGAAGGCTGCAACGCCTTCGGCTTCGGATGCCGAAAGCCCATGTGTTATCAGGCTGCCGCCGAAGCCAACCGCGGACAACCTGCGGAAGTAGTGCGCATAGTCCAAGACGCCCTTTCCAGCGGTTGCGAACCGTCCATCGCTGGTTCGATCCTTTGCGTGGGCCATCACGATACGATCTGCGAGAAGATCGATCGCCGCAGAAACGATCGTCCGCTGTTCTTCCAGCGTTTCCACCTCGAACAGGTTCGCTGGATCCATAACGATCTTGATGCGTGGGCTCTTGAGCTCGTCGATCAGCTTGCGCGCCTTGGGCGCCGAATTGATGACGTTGGCGAGCTCTGGTTCAATGCCGAGATCGATATTGTAGCGCTCGGCGATTTCAATGGCGGTACCCATCGCCTCAAGCAGGTCTCGCCAGGCTTCTGGCGAATTGTTGTCCGGGTGCTCCTTCCACTGATCGACAGGATCGCGGGTTCCGGTGCAAAGCGTGATGAGACCTGTCGACATAGCAGAACAGCGCTCGGCCAGTACGGCCAACCTGAGATGACCGGCTTGGCGCACGGCAGGATCCGGATGGATCATATTGTAAGTCCCGGAGATTGCGACAATTTCAACGCCGGTCTTAGCTGCTGCGTCCGCAACCAAACGTGCCTGCTCATCGCTGATCTCGTCCGGCATCGAGGGCAGGCCGGAGCAGGCCATGTTGTACTGTGTACCGGCGAAGCCGGCATCCGCTACGGCTTTGAGAACGCTCCCGGGATGCACCCCCTCGAATGTCTTTGCGAAAATGCCGAGCTTCATCACACACCACCCGTGACGTCGGCAAGAGCGACACGCTTTCCGCTTTCTGCGGAGCGGGCGATGGCGACCATGGCTTGAACGGATGCCAGTCCGTCGTTGATATCTGCACCTTCCATCGGCGCCCTGTCGAGGATGGTACGGGCAAAGCTTTCGACCTGGCGGCGGTAGAAGTGACCGTCGGCACCAAGAACACGATGTGTTGCGCCATCGGCTTCGCGGAAGATGTCCACATCGCTGGTCTTGTAGTACCAAGGATTATAGGTCTTTCCGAGGACGCTGCCGTTTTTGCCGTAGATCTGGAAGCCTTCGTGCCAATCCATGCGGACCTGGACGGTCAGATCGAGATGGCCAAGCGTGCCGGAGGCAAATTCGACATCCACAAACCAGCACCAGATGCCGGCTCTTTCTGAAAGTCGGGCGTGCACGGAGACAATGTCGCCTGCAAAGTAGCGCGCCGTGTCGATCAGATGGCAGCCGTGGGCGAGCATGTAGTAGCGCCGCAGATCGGCCTTTGGGTTCTCGGAGGGCTTCTTTGCGTTGGCGCTGGTGACGATCAAGGGCTGAACAGCATCGGTCATCGGATAGCGGTGCGTGTTGTCGCAATACCAGGCTTTAAGGGCGATCAGTTCGCCCATCTCGTCGGCAATGAAAGACTTTGCGGCTTGCAAGCCGGCGTCAAAGCGCTTCATGTGCCCAACCTGCAATATCTTGCCGGACTTTTCGACCGCTTCCTTGAGAACGTGGCATTCTTCAACCGTTACACCGACAGGTTTTTCGCAAAGGACGTGCTTACCGGCCTCGAGTGCTTTGATCGACGCGGGGACATGGAACGGGTCGGCCGTCGCGATGATGACCGCATCAAGGTCCGGATCGGCAAGCATCCTGTCGTAGTCGTTGTAGGTTTTCTGGGCGCCATGGGTGATCGCCATGCGCTCACGCAGATCATCGGCGACATCGCAGATAGCATAAAGGTCGGCGTTGACCGCTTTCGTGCAGCTTTCAAAGTGAGCAGCCTGCGCGATTTGTCCCGCACCGAGAACGCCCACGCGAAGGCGTCGTTCCTGTTTTGCTGGCATCGGAGATTTCCTTGTTTTCGAAGTTTAGATGGCGATGCCGGTTTCGGCGTCGAAAAGTACAGCTTTTGAAAGATCGACCGCAAAGCGGGCTTTCTCCCCGACACGGGTCCGAGAGCCTGTGGGCAATCGACCCATGATTTCGCGCTCGCCCAATCTCAAGGCCACGAAGATGTCGGGGCCGGTCGGCTCGACAACCTCAACGTAAAGATCAAGGGTGGGTTGATAGGTAGAGGTGGAAGCAAGCGACAGCCATTCAGGTCGGATGCCCAGTAGAACCTTCTTGCCTTGCGGCGCTCTGGTAACCGCCGAGAAAGGCACCGGCAACATCGCGTCCGCTCCTTGGATGGACAGGCCTTGTGAGCCATCTACGATCACGGCGGGAAGAAGGTTCATCGGTGGAGACCCCATGAAAGTTGCCACAAAGACGTTTGCGGGACGATCGTAGATATCTTCGGGTGTCCCGAACTGCTGAAGGATCCCGTCCTTCATGACCGCGATCCGGGTCGCCATGGTCATGGCCTCGATCTGATCATGGGTCACGTACACGATTGTTGCACCGAGGCGCTGGTGCAGCTTCTTGATCTCGGTACGCATCTCGACGCGCAGCTTTGCATCCAGGTTCGACAAGGGTTCGTCGAAGAGGAAAATTTTCGGCTCGCGCACGAGCGCGCGTCCCATGGCGACGCGCTGGCGCTGCCCGCCGGAGAGTTGGCCCGGGCGCCGTTTGAGCAGATGACGGATCTGCAGCAAATCTGCCACCTTGCCGACGCGCTCGAGACGTTCAGGCTTTGGCATCTTGCTCATTTCAAGGGAGAAACCGATGTTCTGCTCCACAGTCATGGCAGGATAAAGCGCATAGGACTGGAACACCATCGCGATGTCCCTTTCCTTCGGTTCGAGGCCTTGGACGGACTTACCATCGATGGTGATCGACCCGGACGTGTGATCGTCCAGTCCGGCGATGATTGAGAGCAGCGTCGATTTCCCGCAGCCCGAGGGGCCGACTAGGACGAGGAACTCCCCGTCTTCGATGGCGATGTCGATGTCCTTGAGGACCGTCAGATTGCCAAAGCTTTTATTGATGTGATTGATTGCGAGGTTGGCCATCTTCATTATCCCTTGACTGCGCCGGCCATCAGACCACGAAGGAAGTATCGTCCTGCCGCCACATAGATGATTATGGTGGGTAGCGCGGCGATCATCGCGGCGGCCATGTCTTCGTTGTAAGCTTTTGTTCCCGTTGATGTATTGACGAGATTATTGAGAGCGACCGTCACCGGCTGGCTAGAGCCGGCTGCAAAGGAAACGCCAAACAGGAAGTCATTCCAAACGCCGGTGAACTGCCAGATGATCGAAACCATAACGATCGGCCACGAGATCGGCAGCAGAATGCGGACGAACACCGCCCAAAATCCCGCCCCGTCGATACGCGCGGCCTTGAAAATCTCCGCCGGAATGGTCACGAAGTAGTTTCTGAAGAACATCGTCGTGAAGCAGATCCCGTACACGACGTGGACGAGCACAAGCCCCGGAATTGTACCGGCGAGGTGCAAGACTCCGAGGAGCCCCGCCATTGGAATGAGCACGATCTGCAGCGGTATGAAACATCCGAACAGGATAAGGCCGAACAGGATATGGTCGCCCCTGAACCGCCAGTTCGCGAAGACGAAGCCATTCAACGCGCCGAAACCGACCGAAATCAAAGTCGCGGGAACGACAATCAGAAACGAGTTGCCGAAATAGCCCTTCAGGCCTCCGCAGGTCACACCGATGCACGCCGATCCCCAGACATGCTGCCAAGCCTCGAAAGTCAGGGCTTTCGGAAAGGAGAGGATATTGCCAGATCGGATCTCATCCATGCTCTTCAAAGACGTGAAGAGCATGGAGATGAGCGGCGCCAGGAAGATAGCGGCTAGGACGACAAGACATCCGTAGACGAAATACCGGCCCAAGATCCGCGAAATTCTCAAATCAATACCCGGTGAGAGTATTGCGGCGCTTTCGGCGTCAAGTTGTAGGCTCATGGCGCAGCTCCGAGTAGAGATAAGGAATGATGATGCTTGCCAAGGTGACAAGCATGACGGTTGCGCTTGCCGCTCCGACCGCGAGTTCGTTGCGGGTAAACGTCATCGAATACATGAAGGTCGAGGGCAGTTCGGTGGACACGCCGGGACCACCCTTGGTGAGCGCCACGACAAGATCATAGCTCTTGATGGCGAGATGAGCCTCGATCACGAAGACGGTCAGGAAAGCGGGTCGAAGCGCTGGAATGATAATGCGCGTGTAAACCTTGTGGATGGGAGCGCCGTCTATTCGTGCAGCGCGAAGGATTTCGGTGTCAACGCCCCGAAGACCCGCGAGGAAAAGCGCCATGACAAACCCGGTTACCTGCCAGACGCCGGCGATGACGATTGTGTAGATCGCGCGGTTCGGCTCGATCAGCCACTGGAAAGTGAAGGAGGTCCAACCGAGCTCGCGCATCATATGCTCCAGGCCCAGGCCCGGATTGAGCAGCCACTGCCAGATGACGCCTGTCACGACGAAGGACAGGGCCATCGGATAGAGAAAGACTGCCCGAAAGACGCCCTCAAAGCGAATGCGCTGGTCGATCAAGATCGCGATGAACAGCCCGAGGCAGGTGGCGCAGACGATGTAAAGAGTGCCAAAGATTGCCATGTTCTCGATGGCTATGATCCATCGCGGACTTTCGAAGAGCCGGCCGTACTGCCGCCAACCGACGAAGTCGAAGCGGGCAAACATCTTGGAGTCTGTGAAAGACAGAAGCGCCGTATAGGCCATAAAGCCGTAGACGCATAGCGTGACGACCGCGAGCGACGGCGACAAGACAATCGCGGGCATTATCTTGCCGAGGCGTTTTGAAAGGGACATTTAACAGGCCCAAAATCGAAAGATTGGCGTTCGGTATCAGCCGGCCGTACAACCTTGCTGCAGGATACCCCCGCCGCCTCTCGGCGGCAGGGGCGGGAGGAGCTGGGTTATTTCGCAGCGTTGATCGAGCTGATCAACGCGGTCACGGCATCCTTCGACGACATGTCCGAATTGAAATGCTGCGTGACGACATCGAAGATCGCGCGCTGAATCGATGCCGGCTCTGCGTGACCGTGTGCAAGGGATCCCATGAGGGTGCCGGCTTTCTCTGCTGCTTTCAGGTCCGCCATGGACTTCTGCGCACAGGCATCGAACTTGTCGCCTGACACGTCGGAACGGGCGGGAATGGATCCTTTCACGAGGTTGAACGCCTCCTGGAAGGCAGGCGACATGACGCTCGATGCAAGCTTTGTCTGCGCGTCGAGTTTGTCGGCACCGACCGGGAACATTGCGAGGAAGTCTGTATTGAAAAGGAACGAGCCTTCGGTGCCAGGTGCGGTGACGCACAGGATGTCGACGCCGGGCTTTAGGCCGGCCTTCACGATTTCGCCCTTGGCCCAGTCACCCATGAGCTGCATCGCTGCGTCACCCTTAAGAACCATGCCCGTTGCAAGGTTCCAGTCGCGGCCGGAAAAATTCGGATCGACATAGCCACGGATCTTCCGCATCTGGTCGAACACCTTGATCATCGTGTCGGAGCCGAGCGCGGTTTCATCGAGCTCGATAATGGCCTTCTTGTAGAATTCCGGGCCTCCGAGTCCGAGAACAACGTCATCGAAAATCGTATCGTCCTGCCACGGCTGTCCGCCATGCGCCAACGGCGTAATGCCCTTTGCTTTCAGCTTGTCAGCCACTGCGTTGAATTCGTCCCAGGTCTTCGGCGGCTCCAGACCGTTGTCTTTGAAGATCTTGGCGTTGATCCACAGCCAGTTCGGGCGATGGATATTGACCGGCACGGCCTGCCACTTCCCGTCATGGACGGCAAACTGCTTGATCTGGTCTGGAATGACCTTGTCCCAGCCCTCCGCCTGGGCGACCTCGGTCAGATCGCCCAACAAACCTTGTTCCGACCATTCGTTCACCGCCATTCCGAGCAACTGGGCAGCTGTCGGGGGATTGCCTGCGGCAACCCGGGCTTTCAGCGTGGTCATTGCGGCTTCGCCGCCGCCGCCGGCGACCGGCATGTCCTGCCAGGTGACACCCTTCTTCTGCAGATCGTCCTTAAGGACGCCGACCGCAGCCGCCTCACCACCCGAAGTCCACCAATGCAGCACTTCGACGCTTTCGTCGGCCAAGGCATGGCCGCTTACCGAGGCGCTGAGAGCCGCCGTGAAGGCCATCATTTTGAAAGATAGACGCATGTAGTCCTCCCAACCAACCGGCCCCATGCCGGCATCTTCAAGACAAACGACACTCCCTTCGTTTGTTTCGATTGCAAACAAACATAATCGGATTTATGAGTCAAGAGAGTTTGTTTCGGAACCGAACAATGATCATGGGTATTACAATTTTGCTGCTGTTCCAGCTAGTTGGCGAGGTGATCGCCTACTTCATTCACGGCGTTGTGCCAGGACCCGTCATCGGTATGGCGCTGATCTTTGTGGCGCTGAGTGTGAGGCGGGGGCGGTTTATGTCGCAACCTTTCGAAGAGGCGACCAAAACATCGAAGGCACTGCTGGAAAATCTCGGCGTACTTTTCGTTCCAGCCGGTGTTGGGATCGTGCAGCATTTCGACCTCATCGCGGAGCGCGGCCTTGCACTTTTTGCGACGGTTTTGCTCTCCACCGTCGTGACCCTCATCGTCACGGTCTGGTGCTATCTGGCAACCAAACGCTTGATGGGGGCCTGAATGAGTGAAGGGCTATGGGTCTATCTTTCGACGTCTCCACTTTTGTGGCTGTCGGGAACGCTCTTTGTCTGGATAGTCGCGATTGGGATAGCGAGAGCGCTCCCTGCAAACCCGCTTCTCAATCCCGTTCTGCTCTCGGTATCTGCAATAGTCTGCCTTTTGTCGGTCTTTCACATACGCTACGAGAGCTATTTCGCCGGCGCGCAGTTCATCCATTTTCTGCTCGGACCGGCGACGGTTGCGCTCGGGATCCCGCTCTACGAAAAGCTTTTTCTGGTGAGGGCCAATCTATTGCCGATGGTCGTAGCGCTCTTTGCCGGGAGCCTGACGGCGGTGGCCACCACTCTTTTTCTGGGTCACGTGTTCGCCTTCGATCAGACGGTGATTGCTTCGCTGGCGCCAAAATCAGCTACCGCCGCCGTCGCCATGGCAATATCATCGGGTTTGCATGGCGATCCTGCTCTGACCGCTGCCGTCGTCATTATGACCGGAGTTTGCGGGGCCGTTATCGTGACGCCGTTGATGAACGCGATGAAGATCCGCGATTACAGTGCGAGAGGATTTGCTGTAGGGCTGGCATCGCACGGGATCGGCACGGCGCGCGCCTATTCGGTCGATCCGGTCGCAGGGCTATTTTCTGGGCTCGCCATGGGCTTGAATGCGATCGCCACTTCCTTGATTGTGCACCTCTTTCTATGACTCTATTCGACTGGGAGACCTCCAATGTCCATGCCGCGCGCCGTAAGGCACATTAACGAGGTCAGGGCGCTGGATGTGGTTTTTCGCCATGGCAGGATTAGCCGGGCGAATATCGCCAAAGAACTCAGCATGGTTCGTTCCACGGCAAGCAGTATCGTTGCCAGCCTGACAGACGAAGGGTTGCTGGTGGAAGACGAATCCGAAGATGACAAAAGCGCCGGGACGGGTCGGCCGGGCACATTCGTTCGCATCAATCCGAACTACGGGATGTTCATAGGCGCAGATATTGGCGTCGGGCGTATGAACGTCGTGGCCCTCGATATGGAGGCATCCGTTATCGCGCAATCGAGGTCGGATTTTAGTCTTTCAGAGGCAAGTCCAGACCTCGTGGTGCAAAGATTGGTAGACGTCGTAGAAGGCATCAGGGAACGACTAGGGCAAGAGTACCGCATCCGTGGCCTGTGCCTGACGGCGCCAGGTGTGATTGATCGGACGGGTACAATTCTGCGCGCTCCAATACTTGGATGGCGCCAGGAACCGATCTTGGAGAAGTTGCAGCAAAGATTGCCCGGCATACCGCAATTAATGGCCGAAAATGATGCCAATGCCTTCGCAATTGCTGAAATGTATCAATCCAAAGAGGAAAGCGTCGACACGGAGATTTACATTTATCTCGATGCCGGCGTCGGCGGAGCGATCGTCAATTCCGGCCAACTTCTTCGCGGCCAGGATGGCTACGCCGGTGAACTTGGCCACATCATTCTCGGCGACGAAGGTTTCGTCGAATTGGCGACGATATCCGGGTCGTTCGAGAGTTTTATCGGACGCGAGGCCGTGCTGGCGCGCTACCGTTTTCACGGCGGCTCAGCAGGTGATATTCAAGCTTTTATTCAGGCAGCAAAACAGCAGGAAAAAGCCGCCCTTTCAACTCTTCAAGACTGGTCATTTTACCTTGGGCGAGGGGTGGCGACACTTGCAAGCATATTCAATCCTGCGCGGATAGTGCTCGGTGGCCCGGTTGCGGCACTCTTTGATCTTTGTCGAGAAGAGACGCTGGAAAAAGTCACTCGGAACCTGCTCGACGGCCATCCGATCCCCGAAATAAAACTTTCCTTGTTGGGCCTTGAGGGTCCCGCCATCGGTGGCGCATCAATGCTGCACAAGCAAATGTTGTCCGTGGACGAGAACCTTGTCTTTGGCCGACCGAAAGCCGAGACGATGCGGGAGAGAGTCAGTGATTAGATCCGCAACAAGCCGAGACCTCCGTCGACTATTTTCGGTTTGATACGTTCATAGTTTACAATCTGCGGATGGTCTCCGCCCATGTGCTGTTTATGGGTCTCCGTTATGACGACCACCTGACAACCGGCCTTTGTCGCAGCTGTTATGCCGGCCTCGGCGTCCTCAAAAACCAGACAACGGGCTGGATTGACCGAAAGGCGCTCCGCAGCGAGGATGAAACAGTCTGGGGCGGGTTTCCCGCGCTGAACGTCCTCTGCGGTTACGATAGTCGTGGGACTTGGTAGGCCGGCTGCCTCGATCCGTCTATTGGCCAAGGCCGCTGGCGCCGACGTTACTACTGCCCACCGGTGAGACGGAAGACTGCTCAAGAAACGCCCTGCGCCATTGATCGGAATAACGCCTTTGATTTCATCGATTTCCGCTTGCGTTATGGCAGCCGCCTCGGCCTCAGAATCGACATCCGGAAGGCCGAGGGATGAGATTGTTTCGGAGGCCCTTCGCCCGTGAATCGTCGGCAGAAACACCTCTGGATTCAGGCCGAACTTCCATGCCCACGCACCCCACACCCGTTCCGCGGCGGCGATAGAATTGAGAATCGTGCCATCCATATCGAAAAGGAAGGCATCGAACGATGTAGCGAAGAGATCGGACACGGTCCTGAACCACCTATTTTCGAGTTCCCGCTCAGGCGAGCGGTTCATTGCGGCGGGATGACACCCTTGCGTAGAATGACGCTCCCGTAAAAACGCCGCTCTCCGGTCACCACCACTGTATGGGCCGCACGTACGCGGTCTTTGAACTCGTCCGGCTCGACCGCGCTTAATTCAACCGCCTTGGCTTGGGTCTTCTCGAGCCCGGCACTGTAATCTTCGAATACCGCCAAGATCTTTGCGGGGTCGCCTTCGGCAATCATTCGCCATGCGACCTGGGGTTCCTGCTCTTCGAGAGGGAAAATCTCGAGGATCGCTTCAAGTGCGCGGGGGCCGGATACGCCATCGAGGCGAATGAGGCGTTCATCGCCTGCGTCGCAAGGGAAGTTGGCATCGACGATTGCAATGTCGTGTCGATGACCCATCGATCGAAGGGCGTAAAGAAGTTCCGGGGAAAGGATCGGGTCGATTAGCTTCAGCATAGGTTTCCTCCACTGGGTGGCTATTTGCGTTTGTATTATACAAATACAAATTTGCTGTCAAACGCGTTTGTCGGTAGACGAGGAATTAAATAGCCGGTAGCTCGGGGAGGTCGAAAAGGCTCTCACGAAGAAGGGCGGCAGCGCCAATGGCAGCGCCGTCACCGCCGAACCGGGCAACCGAGATCGGCGGCACTGCGAAGCCGTGGACCAGGTTCTCAGCCAGCAGGTTTTCGACGCGTTCGGACACCCTTGGGTAGAGAACGGCAAGTGGCCCGCCGAGCACAATCGTTTTCGGGTCAAGGATATGGATTAGATTAAGAAAGCCCGTTGCCAGCGCCAACGCCCATTCACTCAGCGCCTTTTCTAAGCTTGGGGAGCCATCGAGCGTGACGAGTTTGGCCAATCCTTCCGGGATAGGGACGTGCTGTTCGATGAAGGGCAGAAATTTTTGATAGCCGGCCAAGATTTCGAATGTGTGTGTCGCCGCCATTCCGGGCTGTCCGCCCATGACCATATGTCCCACTTCTCCGCCAAGACCATGCGCGCCTTCGACCACGCGGCCCTGTCGCAGATGGGCGCTGCCGATACCCTGGGCGAGAAGCAGCAGAAGGACATCACTCAAATCGCTTTCCGAGGCGTCCGCGGCCACGGCACTTGCGAGAGCGACCGCGTCGTTGCAAATATGAACCTTCAGCGAGGATCGCATCGCGTCCGACATGGCCGATATCACGTCAACATCCCGCCAATTCAGCCACGGTGCAGAAATGATCCTGCCTTCACGCACGATGCCCGGCGCGGAAATACAGACGCCGCGTACGCGAGACGCACGCACCTTCGATATTTCGATAAGCTCCTTGGGCAAGGCGGCGAGCAGTTCGATCACACGCGCCGGCTCGTGATAGCGATCCGCGATCGAAACAATCCGCTTTGCCATGACACGCATCGAAAAGTCGATAAGGACGGCATTGATTTCGGCCGACGATATATCGAGGCCAATAAAGTAGGCGCCGTCGGGGTTCAACGATACCAAAGCGCCGGGCCGCCCCGCGCCGTTGACCTCAGCGCTCTCGTTGAGGTCGATAACCAGCTTTTCTGCAAGAAGTTGTTTGATCGAATTGCCAACGGTCGCCCGGGTAACGCTCAGCTCGCGTGCGATGTCCGCGCGTGACAAAGGGACGTCTCTGCGCAAGACGCGAAGGCACCGCACAGCATTCATGTGTCGTAAGACACTATTCGTCGTCAATGTTCCTCCCAGAGACAAAATGTGTCGATCAGGAGCTGTTATGGGACACCGGCAACGTACTCGAATCGTTGTCGGAGATGTATCCTGACGCAGTAACAGATGCCTGAGCGCAAGCAAAGATTAGGTTCAAAACCCCCATCACGCGACCGACCATCCACCATCCACCAACAGGTTGGCACCGGTGACAAGTGCGGCGGCCGGCGAAGCGAGATAAACCACCGCACCGACAACGTCGTCGGTGTCTCCAATCCTGCCGAGGGGAATGTGGCCAACCGTGCGCGCGTAGAAATCGGGATCGGCCAGCACAGGTCGGGTTGAATCCGTCCAGATGAAGGTGGGCGCGACTGTATTGACCGTGATGCCGTACTGCGCCCATTCAGCGGCGAGGCAACGACTCAAATGGTTGATTGCAGCTTTGCTCATGCAATAAATGGCCTCACCACGGAGCGTCACCGTGCCCGCTTGCGAGCTGATGTTGATGATGCGACCGCTCTTCTTCTCGATCATGTGCCGCGCCGCGGCTTGCGTAACGAGAAACGTACCCTTGATGTTGACGTCGAGAATCCGATCGAGATCCTTTTCCTCGACGAGTTCCGCAAGGTTGCCAGGGGCAACGCCGACATTGTTCACCAGTATGTCGATTTTTCCGAACGCAGCGACCGCCTCGGCAATGGCTTCCGAGACCTGACTGCTATCCGCAATGTCCATCGTGACCGCGAGAATGTGTCGACCAGTCGTTTTCAGTTCGGCCACGAGATCGGCAACCGCCTCGACGTTGCGGACGCCGATGACGACATCGGCGCCGGCGGCCGCGCAGGCGAGGGCACAGGCGCGACCGATGCCGCGGGCCGCGCCGGTGACCAGTGCGATCTTACCCTCAAGACTGAAATTCGGTGCTTTGACTGTCATGTTCTTGTCCATTCCATTCTTGATGTTGGCTCATGCGGTGGCGGCCGCGAGGCGCGCCGGCTTGCGGCCGAGGATAATCATTTCGAGGGCATCGTCCTGCGTCAGGTCTCGTGTCGGATAAGAGCCGACAACCCTGCCGGACTTCATCACGGTGATCCGATCCGAGAGTGCAAAGACATCGTGCATGTCATGGCTGATCAGGAAAATACCCAGGCCCTGCTTTTTGAGCTCCTGGATCAAGAGGCCGACATTTTTTGTCTCCTCCGGGCCAAGGGCGGCCGTTGGCTCGTCCATGATGAGGATCCGCGCGTTGAAATGAAGCGCGCGAGCAATGGCGACGGCCTGACGCTGGCCTCCGGACATAGACCTGACCGACGCAGTCAGAGAAGGAATCCTCAATCGCATGCGTTCAATCGTCTGCCGGGCACCCTCCTCCATCGCTTCCGTGTCCAGAAAGCCAAAGCGGTCCGTCTGTTCGCGTCCGAGGAAAAGGTTGGAGATCGCGTCGAGATTATCGGCAAGAGCCAACGTCTGATGGATCGTTTCGATCCCGAGTTCCTGCGCGTCATGCGGCGAGCGGATATCGACGGGTTTCCCATCGATGAAGATTTCGCCACTGTCGGCCGGAAAGACACCCGAAAGCATTTTGATAAAGGTCGATTTGCCGGCACCATTGTGGCCAAGTAATGCCACGACCTCACCGGGCATCAGCGACACACTGACATTTTCCACCGCGTGAACGCCGCCAAAGGCCTTGCTGACGTTGCGGGCTTCGAGCAACGGGGTTGTCATGATGGTCTCCCTTCGCGCCACATCGTATCAATCCAGACGGCAAGGACGAGGACTCCCGCAAGCACCATACTCTGAAGAGGGCTTGCGATGCCCATGAGAACCATCGCGCTCTGGAGACTTTGCATGATCAGGGCGCCTACGCATCCGCCGAGGATTGTTCCGGCTCCGCCTGCCAGCGACGTCCCGCCGATTACGGCCGCAGCAATGACATAGAGTTCCATCATTGTACCCGCGCCGCTCGCAGCGGCATTCAGGCGGGCGGTCAGGACGATTGAAGCCAGACCGGACAAAAGCCCCATTAATACAAAAACCTTGAGAACAACCCGCTGGGTGTTGATACCCGTCAGGCGAGCGCTCAGCGGATCGCCCCCGACCGCAAAGACGTGACGGCCGAACCTGTGCCGTTTGGCGACCATCGTCATGACCGTCGTCACCGCGATCAGGATGAGGACCGGGACAGCCAATCCCATGGATTCTGCTGTTCCGGGCCGCTCGTAGTTGTTCATAACTGCAACGAAACCGAATGCGCAGATGCACCAGATTGCCGCCGAGACGACGTCGAAAGCCTTCAAAGGATTTGGCACACCGAGGGCCGTCTTTCGTTGGTATTTGCGCAGAAGATTGAATGCGATGTAGGCGGCCACAGCAACCGCCGCTGCCCAGCTCAATGGACCTCCAAGCACGCCGTTTCGCCCGCCGCCCAAGCTTTGGAAGGTCTCGCTGAGGGGTGCGATCGTTGTGCCATCATTGAGTTCATAGGCTGCATTTCGCAGAAAAAGCAGCCCGCCAAGAGTGACGACGAACGAGGGAATTCGTGCATAGGCGACAAGCGCACCCTGAAGCAGTCCAATGAGCATGCCGGCTGCCAGCATCACGAGGCATGAAATCCACCAGGCGTTGGCGTTGTCGGGGAGCCAGCTGCTTTGCACGAGCCCACCAAGGACACCGAGAAAACCGACCTGCGATCCAACCGAGAGATCGATATGGCGCGTGACGATCACAAGGATCATCCCTGACGCCATGATCGCCACGACCGAGACCTGTAGCGAAAGGTTGAAGAGGTTTCGCGGCGAGAGGAAGACGCCATTCGTGAGAAGATTTGCGCAAAGCCAGATCAACCCGAGCACGATGACCATCGCAAAGAGGCGAGTGTCTCGGCCACCTCCCCCGGCCGCCTGTAGCAGCCGGGGGAGGAGCTTTGTTGAGCTGGATGCAGATTGGAGAATAGAAGTCATGACAGAACTCCAGCTTGGAATTGCTTATTCGCAGGCTTTTGGCGGGTTCTTCGTCACGCCTTTGCAAAGCACGTCTTTCGAGATCCAGCCGGATTTTACGACGAGATCGAGGTTGTCCCGGGTGATGGCGACGGGGTCAAGGATGATCGAGGGCTGAGATGCGCCGGTCGATGTCTTGCCTGGCTTTACGCCTGACACAGCATCGATTTTCGTACCCTTGATGATTTCGACGGCGGCGGTCGCCGCGACCAGTCCAAGCGCGTTTGCGTCTTTCCAGACGGTCATCGTCTGCTCACCCTTGGCGATCCGGTTGAGTACATTCTTGTCGCCATCTTGTCCGGATATGGCAACCTTGCCGAGCAGATCCTGGCTGGCGAGGGCCGCAGCCACGCCGTTCGCAATGCTATCGTTCATGGCGAGCACTGCATCGACCTTGTTATCGGTTGCGGTCAATACCTGCTCCATGAGCGCCTGAGCCACATCAGGCTTCCATTGCTCCACGTTTTGCTGGGCAACGATCTTGATGTCGCCCCTGTCGATTGCTGGCTGGATCGCCTGCATCTGACCGCTCTTGAAGACTTGCTGGATCGTCTGTGCGGGGTCGCCGTCCATGGCGACATATCTGCCTTTGGGCACCGCCTTCAGCAGTGCTTCACCCATCACGCGGCCGACGGCAACGTTGTCGAAACTCGTATAAAGGACGTCGCCGGTATCGATCGGCGCATCGTAGGCGATCACCGCAATATTGCTGCGCTTGGCTTCGTCGATAACGGGAATGATTGCCTTGGCATCCTGAGCGACGACGACAAGGACCTTTACGCCGCGCGCGATCAGACTTTCGATGTCTGCGGCCTGCTTTTGCGGATCGCCTTGCGCGTCGATGCCGATATAGGAAACACCGGCCTTATCGAAGACGGACTTCATCGCGGCTTCATCGATTTTCCAGCGTTCGTCCTGGAAATAGCGCCAGCTGACACCAACCGTGTCCTGGGCGACGGCAACGCCTGTCATCAGCGCGACTGCAGTGACGGCGCCAGCAAGTACATATGAAAATTTCGGCATTTGATTCCTCCCTGTGAAAGACTCCGCGCGCGGTCTCCCGCCAGCGCGACGTAGCGCGACCTCCCGTCACGCTATTTGTATTTGTTTAAAGCAGATACATATTAGAGTCAATCTTGGTTTTTGCAACGATAGTCAACCGCTTGGTTGAGAGCTGCGACGAGCAGGGCGGCCGCAGCTTGTTAGCGGACCCTTCACAGGTTGATCGTGGAAGATCCGGAATTGGGCCAGGACGCCATCAAAAGAGAGCGGGATTGGTGTGCCTGCGATGCTCTGCGATGTGTCGCGCACGGTCGCAGCAGAAAGGCCCTTGGGCCTTTCCCGTTCCGAAGGTAGAGCGGTGGATGATCACTAAATGAGCTTTAGGGTGTTGGCTCTCGCGACTGCGGCCGAGACCGAGGTCACATTCAGTACCACCAGGGCGGCGTCTAGCTGCTGTTGAATCTCGCTCACGTGTTTCCTCTCGATATCGGCGATGTCGCGCAGGCTTTTGCCCTGAGAAATCCATCGGAGATATATCGTTTGTGTTGTCGAGAGTTTCATTTTGCCGCGCTGTATCCGAGTGCATAAGTAGCATTTTTGTTACGTTATAACATATCGCATAAGTTCTATTATGGAACCCGATCCCACATTGCGAACCCAAAAGGATATCGTAAGTTTGCGCGGATTTGCAATTTGACGGTCCGCCAGCGAATGTTGATTCAGATTGTCTCGTTTATCGTGAAATCGAAGATATTAGCACGCCACTGCAAAAAAAGGTCTTCAATCGCCGATTAGGTTCTTGAACATTTTTCGTCCTATATGAGCTTGCGTGCTGCGAGATTTCGCATCAGGTGGGACACACCAAACGTCCACGGTTCGCATTCGGTTGAAAGCGCCACGGTATTTCGTAGTGTTCCGATTTGAGGATTCGAGATGGAAACCACGTCCCCGACCTTATGGGTGAAGCCATGGCCCTCGACATCGCGATCTTCGACAGGCGCAAAAAGCGTCCCCATGAACAGTGCAAAACCGTCCGGGTACTGATGATGACTACCAATGGTCTGCGCCACAAGTTCAGTCGGATCGCGACTGATCTCACTCATAGAGCTACTTCCCTCGAGAACAAATCCATCCGCGCCGAGAACCACAAGTTCAAGTTCGGCTTTCCGGACGTCATCTATTGAGTAACTTTCGTCAAACAGACGGATAAAGGGCCCTATCGCGCAGGACGCATTGTTGTCCTTCGCCTTCCCAAGAAGCAGTGCCGAACGCCCCTCAATGTCTCGAAGATTTACATCATTACCGAGTGTCGCGCCCTTGATGCGGCCTGCGCTGTCTACGGCCAGGACAATCTCCGGTTCCGGGTTGTTCCAATGCGAGCTAGGCAATATTCCAACCTCCGCACCATGGCCAACCGACGACATTACCTGCGACTTCGTAAACACCTCTGCGTCTGGGCCGATACCGACTTCAAGATATTGAGACCAGACACCTTCCTTGATCAAAGCGCGCTTCACCTCAGCCGCCTCTGGTGAGCCGGCTTTCAGCGATCGCAAGCTGCCCCCGAGAATGGCGGAAATGGTCGATCTAATTCGCGAGGCATCGCTCGGCGACCCGGCTGCCCGTTCCTCAATCACACGTTCGATCATCGAACGGGCGAATGTAACACCACATGCCTTGATCGCCTGGAGATCGAATGGCGCCAGCAGGCTCACCTCACCCTGTACTTCTCCCGAAGTAAAAGATCCAAGATCCTGGTCCACCGCCGTTGCTGCATATTCGGCCGGGTTCGGCAGCTCCAGCAGGTCCCTCATCGTTGGGACTCGCTTTGAGGTGATGTCGACGATCCGTTCATCCCGTAGCGCGACGATTGATGGTCCATTCAGGTCGCGACGCCACACTCTGCCGACAAATCTTCCCTGAGGATCACCCATATCGACACCCTGCGTTCATTATGTGTTTGCGCATAACAATATCGGCTTGGCAGATGCCGCCGCCACGGCAACATGTTCCGCCAAGCGAAAATTTCAGGGGTGCTGTTGATCGACCTTGCGTCAGGTTTCGCCAGGCGAAATATTTTCGCCTTGCGAACCAATCTGGCTGGTAGCAGGTTCGTCAGACGAACAATCGTTTATGTGGAGGCGATGAAGGTGGGCGCGAAGCAAGGTGGCGGATATATTGTTGGCCCTGTCATCAAGGCCCTGCAGGTCTTGGACTACATCGGAGAAAGCGGCCGAGAGGTTTCGCTGACAGAAGTGGCCAAGGCAGTAGGTTTACCAAAGACTACTGTATTCCGCTATCTGCAAACCCTGAGTTCGACATCCTTTCTACGCCACGACATACCCAATGACCGATACGGCATAGGAGCTGCCTTTCGTTCCCTAGCTCGTACCGACCGTAGCCTCCACCGACTTCGGGAAGTGGCGATGCCGATCATGCGTAATCTTAATCGTGAATTCAACGAAACGATCAATCTAGCGATCGAAACACAAGGGTGGATCATTTATATCGAGATCGTGGAATCAACACGTGCCCTGCGAATGCAGGCGCATATCGGCGCGCGTGACCCAATGCACACAACGGCTCTTGGCAAGGCAATCCTGGCTTTTCTGGCAGAACCCGAGCGTGAGAAAGTCCTGTCAGCGTCATTGTCGGAAAGGACCTATAGGACGGTCTTGGACGCATGTGTCCTGCGCCGGCAATTGAACGAGGTCCGTACTCGAGGCTATGCGGTCGAGATAGGCGAAAATGAAGACGTTTCGATGTGTGTTGGCGTCCCCATCCTAGATGACCTGTCGTTCCCATTTGCAGCTCTCAGCCTCTCGGCTCCCGTTCAGCGCCGCTCCGATACTCTAATAAGCGCCGCTGCTTCTGCGCTACTCAGCGCTAGCCGTGAGATCAGCGAGAAATTGCGCCCTGAAGCGCTGTTTGAATGAAGCATGTCTGATCGGACACCTGGAGGCCGCCTGACCGTTGCTTCCAGATAGAAGCCCGCCCCCTGCGGGAGGGCAGGTGGTCGCGTCCAGACAGTTGGCGTTGCGCACCGGTTGGCATGTAGCTCAGAAAGAGATAGGCCAGCGGACCACAATATGTCGAACATAAAGGCTTTAAAAAAATGCCCGTTGTCATTTCCCGGCCGCCAGGCGTGGTCGAAGTGTCGTTGGCCTGAAAGGCCGGTGTCGCAAGATTTGCGGATCAGGTAGCCAATCAGTGCAAGCACGCCACCGAGCAGAGATGGCACCCTCCATCCCAGTCGTGCACGGAATCTTGTCCGAGCCAAATTGCAGAAGAGCAACGACAAGCGTGCCCAACCGCAGCCCTGCGGCGCTCCCAAGCGGCGAAAAGTGGCTACGCGTGTTTCACGAAGTTTGGAAGGCACCGGCGCCGGCCTAATCTGGCGCGGCGCAGCAGCTTCACTAATTCTTACGCGGCAGCTGGCAACCCGGGTTCATGATTCCATCGGGATCTATGGCATTCTTGATCGATTGCAGAAGCTCAATTGTAACGGGAGGTGTCGACTTGATAAAGTCGTCTCGCTTTTCGCGTCCAAGCCCATGTTCCGCACTTATACTGCCATCGAATTCGTAAACCAGATCGAACAGCAGGTCCTTTGCTGCCTCCACAACGTGGATTTTCTCGTCTTCGGTCAGGTCGGAAGGGGGAATCACGTCCAGGTGAACATTTCCGTCACCAACATGACCATAGGAAACCGCTTGGCACGCGGGCAATTTCAAACCCAGAAGGCTTTCTGCTTGGCCAACGAAATCTGGCAATCGCGAAAACGCAACCGAGATATCGGTACGCAGATGACGCCCGCGGTTTGCAATTCCATGGATCATGCCCTCTCGAAAAGCCCAAAGATTTCTGGTCTGCTTTTCTGAGGAGGAAAGCACCCCATCAAGAACCAGTCCCCGATCGTACAATTCCGCCAATGTCGATTCCATCAAGGCATCGATATCAATTAACCCAGAGCCAGCGATTTCCATCAGGGCATAAGCCGGGTGTTCGCCTGCAATCGGATAATCCAGGGTTGGCATCGCCTCCTTTGCGAGTGCCAATGCCGATGGCGGCAAGAATTCGAAGGCAGTCATCAGGTCCGAGCAAAGTGATCTACACAGGCTATATATCGACACGGCATCGCGAAGCGACGCCACGGCAATCAGACCAGTGGCAACCTTGGTCGGCCTTGGCAACAACTTGATGGCCGCCGCGGTGACAATACCCAGCGTTCCTTCAGCGCCAATGAAAAGATGCTTGAGATCAATTCCGCGGTTGTCTTTGCGCAATGCAGACAGGCCATTCCAAATCCGTCCGTCAGGAAGCACGACTTCGAGCCCAAACACTTGCTCTCTCATCATGCCATATCTGAGGACATTCAACCCGCCGGCGTTCGTGCTGATATTGCCGCCGATCTGACAACTTCCCTGTGCGCCGAGAGCCAGGGGAAAGAACAGGTCCTTCTCCGCGACGGCGTTCTTCACAGTCTGAAGAATACACCCGGCCTCGACAATCGCCGAGAAGTCAGCGGGCTCGATCTTGCGGATCCTGTTCAATCGCTCAAGACTTAAGATAACCTGTCTCGCAGGATCATCGGGCAAGCCACCAAGCACCAGTCCGGTATTGCCGCCTTGCGGCACGATGGACAAACCAAGGTCCCGGCATGTCCGCACAGCTTGCGCGACGTCCTCGGTCGTTCTCGGGCGCAATACGGCCACACAGCCTACCGTGACGTCGCCCATCCAGTCGCGACAATATCGGTCGAACTGCGCCGGGTAGGCCAGAACCAGATCCTCGCCGAGTATCGATGTAAGCCGCTCTAGATACATGCTGTCCTCTTAAGCAGGTGGTGGGGCACCAGACTAGATTCCTGGCATGTGTTTGCAAGTGGCCTGGCGTGCCTTCTTTGAGAAGGCACGCCGTCAGCCTCAGAGAACGTGGAATTTCTCGTAGGCTGCGGTAAGGCTCGATCCGGCCTTGACAGCGGAGCGGAATGCATCTTCCTGCTCGGCCTTCGCCTCGGCAGACGCCAATACTTCCGTCGCGATCTCTGATGGGACAATTGCAATGCCATCCCGGTCAGCGACTACGATATCACCGCTCCTGATCGAAACGCCGTCGATTTCGACGACGACATCATATGCGACCACCTTCTGGCGATTGAAGCTGTCATAGGGGCATACGTATCGTGCAAATACGGGGAAACCCATCTCCTCAACCTGGGCGACGTCGCGCACGCCGCCGTCGGTGACGATGCCGACGGCACCCCGCTGCTTCGCAGCAGTCGTCAAAAGCTCGCCCCAGATGCCCGAACGGTCGGAGTCCCCGGTGGCGCAGACGACCACCTCATTGTTCTTCAGGCTATCGACGGCCTTGAGCTCCAGTTCATAGGTGTTCGGATCGTCGTGCGCGAAATCCATCCACAACAGCGTCTTGGCCGAACCGACCGTTGTCTTGCGAACGGTCCTCGGATCGGCATTCTTGATTGCCTGGTGCTTTCTTCCCAGCTTGTCCATGATGTCCAACACGAGCGCCGAACCGAGCCGTTCCGATGCCGCTACCCAGGCAGAGACATTCAGAGCGTTAGCGTTTTGCGAAGTCATAATAATCCCTCGAATTTCCAAAATTAAGGAGCGAACCCCCGGTAATGGCGGCACTATCCTTCAAGGCTCCCGCAACGGTCCAGAGACCCATGTTTCATCAGATGGAAAAATCTCACCAGACACGGATCGCCGAGCCTGAAAGAGCCAAGGAGGATTGGGTTTTTCGCCTTGCGAAACAGCCACGCCTTCGAGCGCCCTAGGCACCATGTTACCAATGGCGCCGATGAGATGAACATGAGGAAAAACGATGACCCCTGACGACCTCGAACGAGCCGCCGAAATCATTGCCGAGCAATTTGCCGGGCCGGGAGGCACCCTGGCTGTCGTGAAAGATGGCGCGGTTCTGATCAAGAAGGCGTGGGGCTACGCGAATACGTCGGACGGACGCAGCATGACTGCCGATACGATATTTCCCATCTGCTCTATCACGAAACAGTTCACCTGCGCGCTCCTGCTCGATCTTTTCCCCGACGCTGAGGTCGCGTTGGCTGAAAAACTTCGTGCATTTCTGCCAAATCTCGGAATCCAGCGGCCAACGATCCGAGACTTGTGCAATAACCAATCCGGCATCAGGGATTATGCAACGCTCTCAATCTTGGCGGGCGGCGCGGCTGAGGCAACCTTCGATCGTACGAATGCCCGGGCAATTCTTGAGCAGACCGCGAGCCTGCAGTTCGCCCCCGGAACCGAATATTGCTACTCGAACAGCAATTTCCATATTCTCGCCAGCCTGATCGAGGAGGCAACCGGTACGGATTTCGGGGCGCTGTTGCGCGAGCGGCTATTCGTCCCGGCAAAGATGAGAACAGCGAAGTTCGTCACGGACTCTGCAACCTGCTCCAGTGATTGTACCGGCTATGAAGGAAATTTCGAATCTGGCTTCTTTGCTGCCGTTAATCGTAGTCACTGGATCGGCGACGCGGGGATTTCTGCAAGTCTGGAGGATATGATCTGCTGGGAACGCTACCTACAAGAAGCGAGCAAGTGGGAAGGAAGCCTGTACAATCGCATTGCAACGGAACAATCCTTTATCGACGGCACCCCGGCACCCTACGGTTATGGACTTGCCCATGGATTGGTCGGCAACGTCAAAGTCATCGGCCATACGGGGGGCATGCGCGGCTGGCGAATGCATAGGACATTTGCCAGGGACGCTGGCCTCTCTGCTATCGTGATGTTCAATCATGAGGCCAATGCGAAAGCGGCGGCGGAAAGCCTGATCGCCTCGGCTACAGGTTCGGGCAATGGTACAGCCTCGTCTGCTGTCTCGCGCTACTATGTTAACCGCTCCAAGGCTTTGCTTGCAGAGGTGGTTTCAGAGCCTCATCACGGGGCCAAGGTCGTTGCTGAAGGTGATGAGACCCTCATCTGCCCGGTGCCCGCCAACCCGTTCAACGAAACGGCCCACCTCGACGAAGACCAGCTCGAGCTTGCTCGGCCGACGGCCGAACGTCGGCGCGTGTTCAAAAAGCTGGGTCGCGCTTGCGGCAAAAAGCTTGAAGGCCGCTTCTTCTGCGCCGAGATTGCAGCAACGCTCGTTGTAAGAGAAAAGAACGGGACCGCTTACGCCTCGTTCCATGGACCACTCGGAAAAAGCGACCTTTTCATTTTGAAGTCGCTAGGTGAGGACGTATGGCAGACGCCGAACCTGCGGGGCATTGATGTCGCGCCCGGGCCTTTGTCGATCATGCGCACAATCTCACCCGAGGGGACGCCGATCTTACGTGTCTCTGCTCCTTTGGCTCAAAATGTCGCGTTTTCCCATATCGCCTAACCAAATGGGCATCGCGGGGGGATCCCTGCGATATTTTCGTGTGGCGAAACACTGGGGAGTTCCAGTGTTTCCGCCAGCTACCTAGGATGTGACTGTCTCGTCGAAGACGACAATAAACTGGGAACAATCGACAGCGCACCGCAAGACAGGAAACTCGATAGAATAGCCTATCCGGGGAGGCCCGCCGCGGGCCGAAACTCGGAATACTATTCTCTCTTGCCCGCTTTACGCTGGAACCAACGAGGGATTTCATGTTGCACCATACTGTTTGCCGCGCCATCGCTATGGCGCTTCTCCTCACGTCAGCGACTGTTGGTGTTGCACGCGCGGAAGATAAGCCGAAAATTGGCGGAACGCTCCGCCTCGCAGCCGCGTCAGCGGCTGGGACAATCGACCCACATATCAGCTATGAGACCGGATTTTATTGGCCGATTTTCTATGTCCTGAATGATGGTCTGGTCACGTTTCGCAAAGCTGCCGGCGAACCCAGCAACGACATCGTCCCCGATCTGGCCAGCGATATGCCTAAGATCTCTGAGGACGGAAAGACCTACACATTCAAGCTCCGAAAGGGCGTGAAATTCTCCAACGGGCAAGAGGTTACGCTTCGTGATGTCGTTGCAAGCTTCGAGCGATTGTTCAAAGTCGGCAATCCCAATTCAAGCTTGTGGTATAGTGTTATCAAGGGTGGCGACAAATGCGTGGAAACACCCCCGACCTGCAGCCTTGCCGAAGGCGTCGTTGCCAACGAGGCCGATGGTACCGTTACATTTAATTTGACCCAGCCGGATGCCGATTTCCTCTACAAGCTCGCAGTGCCGTTCGGCTCCATATTGCCGGCCGACACTCAGCCAAGTGACCTCGGCACTACCCCGCCGGCTGCTACCGGGCCTTACATGATCACAAGCTATGACCCTCAGCGGGGAATGGAACTGAAGCGCAATCCAGAGTTCAAAGTGTGGAATGAGGATGCCCAGCCGGACGGCTACGTCGATGAGATCAAGTATAGCTTTGGGGTCAAGCCGGAAGACGCCGTGACGGCAATCCAGAACGATCAGATGGATTGGATGTATGACAGTCCACCCGCAGACCGCCTCAAGGAAATTAGCAGCGAAAGCGCCGACCAGATTTACATTAATCCTTCTTTCGCGATGTATGCCGCGGAAATGAATACTAATATTGCTCCATTCAATAACAAGGACGTTCGCCAGGCCCTCAACTTTGCGGTCAATCGGCGTGCTGCGATCAACATCTACGGAGGTCCGCGCCTTGCCGACGCAAATTGCCAGGTCCTTCCCGTCGACTTTCCGGGGTACAAGGGCTATTGCCCCTATTCGAAGAACCCCGGAGAAAAGTGGGGCGGGCCTGACATGGAAAAAGCGAAAGCTCTGATGGAGCGGTCGGGCCAGATCGGCCAGAAAGTTACGGTCACCGTTGGTGACGCTGGCGTTGATCCGCAAACCGGTACCTATCTTGTCAGCGTTCTCAATGACCTCGGCCTCCAGGCGACTTTGAAGGTCATTTCCGCCAACATTCAGTGGACATACGCTCAAAACAGCAACAACAACGTCCAGATCACGTTGAACACTTTGTGGCAGGACTATGCGGCGCCGGCAGACTTCCTACAGGTCCTATTTAACTGCAGTTCTTTCCACCCCGGTTCGGACGCGTCGCCGAATATTTCGGGCTATTGCAATAACGCAGTAGATGCAAAGATGGAGCAAGCGATGAAGGCGGCTCTGACCGACGTTGCCGCGTCCCATGAAATGTGGTCCGCAGTCGATCATGATATCACCGATGATGCGCCCTGGGCCACCCTTTATTCGCCCAAGCTGCTCTATTTCGTCTCCAAACGCCTGAAGAATTTCACCTATAGCAATCAGGCACGAATGGTCTTTTCAAAGGTCTGGCTGGACTAAAACGGCCGGCTACCAAAGCGTTGGCGACTAGGTATTTCTCAGCGCCTGGTCGCAGAATTTTCAGGGTAGAAAATGACAACTGCGTCGAATACCTCCGCCGACCCCGCAAGCAAAGTGCCCGAGGCGGAACAACCGAATCAATTCAACGTGCAGATCGCCAATGGAGAGGCCAGCTCCGCTTTCGCTCAGAAGCGATTGTTTCAGCTCAGACCCAAAGACAAGGGCAACAATCCTAGAGGGCCGTGGAAGACGGCTTTCAGCCGTCTCTTGCGAGACAAGCTCGCTGTGGCGTCATTCGTGTTTTTGGCGGCCATCGTCCTGTCTACGGCCAGCGCGACATACTACGCCGATCACATCTCCCAGACAGATCCATTTCAGTCGAATCTTGACGGCCAGATAGAAATAAACGGCGATCCGGCGGAAATCATGGCTGCCGATTCCGAAGGTCTCGGGCTTGGTGTAACACCCATCGGTCCAACGTGGACAGGTCAATACCTGCTTGGGGCCGATGCCCAAGGTCGCGATGTTGCTGCACGCCTCCTATATGGCGGCCAGAACTCCCTTATTGTTGCGTTCGCATCAACAGCGCTCTGTCTGGTGCTGGCAGGCGTCATAGGAACCGTTTCAGGGTTCCTCGGCGGCATCGTCGACACAATCCTTTCGAGACTCCTCGATATCATATGGGCCTTCCCAATTTATCTTCTGGCAATCTCGCTATCCATCGTTCTGATCAGCACGGGACTTCAGATCGGACCCTTTCACATCCCATCGAACAGTCTCCTTCTTCCCATTACAATCATTGGCGTTGTCTACGTCCCATATGTTGCGCGTCCAATTCGTGGGCAAGTCTTGACACTCGCGAAAAGCGACTTCGTGCTGGCCTCTGTCTGTTTGGGGATGCCAACGGCCAGGATTCTCGTTCGCGATATTCTCCCTAATGTCGTAACGACGCTCATCGTCTTTGCGCCAATTATGATGTCTCTCAGCATCTTGACCGAGTCGTCGCTCTCCTTCCTCTCGATCGGCGTTCAACCGCCGGCAGCCTCGTGGGGAACGATCATACAGGATGGTCAGGGACTTCTTTACACGCGGCCCTTAGTGGCTATCGCACCAGGTTTGGCCATTATCATAACCGTCCTTTGTCTGAACTTCCTGGGCGACGGAGTAAAGGATGCCTTCGACCCGAAGGCAAAACTACGCGTCGGAAAGGGTTGATCAATGCTGTTGGCTGTCCTCAGGCGCGCATTCGACATGGTCTTCGTCATGTTCGGGATCAGTGTCATCGCCTTTTTGATCTTCTTCGCAACACCCGGTTCAGACCCGTCTGCCCGCATCGCCGGCAGGAACGCAACCCCGGAGATGCTTGCGCAGGTTCGTATAGCTTTTGGTTTCGATCGCCCACTCTATGTTCAGTATGGGCGACTGATGCAGCGATTGTTCATCGCACAAGACCTCACGTCCTTCGTCAACCGGGGCCAAAAGGTCGTCCCGGCGGTCTTGCAGGCAACTCCGGTCACGCTGTGCCTGGTCTTTGGAGCGGCTGTTATCTGGCTCACCGCCGGAATTAGCCTGGGCATCGTGGCGACGGTCTTTCGGGGAACAATCATCGACAAGTCCCTGATGCTGCTAGCACTAGCGGGCGTGTCGATGCCCGTATTCTGGGTTGGATCGGTGATGAACCTGATAACCCAGTCACGTTTCCATGACACGTGGCTGTTTAGCTGGGTTCCTGGCCTTGGCTATACTTCATTTTTTGAAAGTCCGTCGCTCTGGTTCAAGACGCTGGTCATTCCATGGTTCACGCTGTCGGTCCTCTTCATCGGCCTCTATGCTCGCGTCCTTAGGGCGAGCCTTTCCGAGAGCTACCAGGAGGACTATGTCCGAACCGCGCGTGCGAAAGGACTTTCAGAATCGCGTATCATGGTCCGCCACGCGTTGCGAACCTCGCTCATCACATTGCTTTCGATGTTCGGCCTGGATTTCGGCGCCCTCGTTGGCGGCGGGGCAATCCTCACCGAGGTCGTATTTAACCTTCCAGGTATCGGCCGGCTCACCTATCAGGCCCTTCAAAATCTCGACCTCCCTTTCATCATGGCGACGGTCATGTATTCGACTTTCTTCGTAGTTCTCGCCAATGCGCTCGTCGATGTTGCCTATGCTTGGCTGGATCCTCGCGTGTGCGACGCAAGGTAGGTGACCGTCATGTCAGACAATATTCTTGAAATCCGAGATCTCACGGTCGGCTTCCGTACCGAACAGGGACCCGTCGAGATTCTCAAAGGCGTCTCCTTTGACGTGAAGGCCGGTGAAATCGTCAGCGTCGTCGGCGAGTCAGGGTCCGGAAAGAGCATGACGTCGTTGGCGGTCATGCGTCTGATTACCGACCCGAATGCCATGATCAGCGGAACGATACGCTACAAGGGACGCAATCTTCCAGGTCTCTCGGCCAGGGAAATGCGAAAGCTCCGCGGCAGACAGATCGCGATGATTTTTCAAGATCCCATGACTGCCTTGACGCCCGTTCACACGATTGGATGGCAAATTGCCGAACAGATGCGGGTTCACCTCGGCCTGGGCGCAAAGGTTGCCCGCAAGCGCTCGGTCGAACTCCTTGGCAAGATGGGCATCCCCGATCCCGAGCGCGCTTACGACCGCTATCCACATCATCTGTCGGGCGGGATGCGCCAACGTGCAATGATTGCGATGGCAATCAGCTGCGATCCTGCAATTCTCATTGCTGACGAGCCAACCACTGCGCTCGACGTTACCGTGCAGGCACAGATCCTCGATCTATTGCAGGATCTGCGCCGCGAATATGGATCATCGATTATCCTCATCACCCATGACATGGGAGTTGTATCGACAATCGCCGACAGGGTCCTTGTCATGTATTCCGGGCGGATAATTGAACACGGCGCAAAGAGTGATCTTCTGGATAAACCGCAGCATCCCTACACGTTGGGTCTGATGCGCTCTATCCCGCCAATGACGGGGGAACGACCTCGGCGACTGCCTTCAATACCGGGCAGTCCACCCCTGCCTGGAAAGCGGCCAGAGGGATGCTCGTTTCGGCCACGCTGTGAATTCAGCTTCTCGAAATGTAGCGCAGTCCCTCCCCTCTATCGATGTAACGAGCAGTTCGCGGCATGTTTTCTGGCGGAACATGGTTCCCATCAATGGCAACGGAACTTGGCTGAGGAAAGAACCGCAAAATGAGCACACCTTTGTTTCGCGCCACCGACGTTTCGAAATCATTCCCAATCGGCGGTTATTTTCAAAAAGGCGGCCGACGTAGGGTGCGAATTCTAAATGAAGTATCACTGGATGTTTACGAAGGGGAGACCTTAGGCCTTGTCGGAGAATCCGGCTCGGGGAAATCCACTCTTGGTCGTACCCTTTTGCGGCTGTACGACGCAGACAGCGGAAAGATTGAGTTCGACAACCTTGATATCTCGACCAAAAACCGGCGTGAGCTCAGACCCTTGCGCTCGAAGATGCAGATGATCTTTCAGGACCCCTATTCGTCGCTCAATCCTCGGCGCAGAATTGGAGACCTGATCGCCGATCCGATCCGTATCCACGGTCACGCGAGCGAGCGCGAGATCCATGTCAGGCTTCGTGAACTCATGGATATGGTCGGACTGTCCCACAGCTTCCTGACCCGCTACCCACACGAGTTTTCAGGTGGGCAGCGCCAGCGAATTGGCATCGCTCGCGCGATCGCGCTCAAGCCGAAGTTCATCGTCGCCGACGAAGCGGTGTCCGCGCTCGACGTGTCTGTTCAGGCGCAGGTCATCAATCTGCTTATGGATCTTCAAGACGAGCTAGGGCTGACCTATCTCTTCATTGCGCACGATTTGAGTGTGGTAAGACAGATATCAACGCGTACGGCCGTCATGTATCTCGGCGGGATAGTCGAAATAGGCATGACAGATGACGTCATGCACAACCCGGCTCATCCCTATACAGCAGCGTTGATATCATCGGTCCCAAGCCACGATTCGATCATGTCGAAATCGCCGCGCATCAAATTGCAAGGCGATCCACCGAGCCCGTTGATGCCCCCGAGCGGCTGCCGGTTCCACACACGGTGTCCCTTTGCAACAGACAAATGTGCCGCTGAGGTCCCGTTCCCACATGACGTTGGCTCAGGCCGTTCGGTCGCATGCCATTTCCCCATCAGCTAGCAGCTGAGCCTCAAAAAGATTAGAAATGGAACTGCGTGGACACCTGATCGTCACGGAAGCGAGACTGACGTACTCAATCCTTACGTTTTTGATTTTGCGACATCGATTGCCGGGCGCGGCGAAATCGAGTTGTTTCGTAAGGCTGGCCGCCCGTACCTGACGGTTGGGCAATCGATTGCAATGGGCTGTCCACCAACGACCCCGCGATAGCACTCCATGGTACGATGTTGGTATTTGGAGGGCACAAGGGCTCCGCGATAAGTACAATGATCGAGCTACTTGCCGGCGTCATGCTTGGGGATCTGAATAGCCCGGAGCTTCTCTTATCTCGGCGGCACGGCTCTGGAGCCGAAGCACGAAGAACTCATTGTCACATTCTCCCCTGAGAAATTTTCGTCAGGCATAAGCGCGATTTTCGCAGCACGTTGACGTGCTTGGTTAGGCTGTGACGTAAGCGTTGTTTTGCCCCCACCTTACGGATCAGTGGTACGCGCTCATTTCCATGCGCGTTGACGCGGGCCGTTTGACGGGGCGCGCTGTCAGACGGCTGCATCGGATCAGGCTGCGGCGGTTTTGGCGAAGTTGGCGGGGAGCAGATCGGTGATGTGGGCGTCGGTTGGGCGCAGTGGCAATTCCGTGAGGATGTGGCGCAGATAGGCCAATGGCTCGATGCCGCAGGGCTCGGCAGGTCAGCATCAGGCTGTAGACGACAAGCACTGGCCCTGGCTCCGTCCACGGTGTCGCTGAACAGCCATGATTTTCTTCCAGTGGCAAAAATCCTGATATCGCGTTCGAGAAGGTTGTTATCGATCGGCATCCTGCCGTCTTCTGTATAGCGCGTCAGGTACTCCCATTGGTTCAGGGTGTAGGACACCGCATCGCCAAGCTTGGTATCGGGCAAGACCTTCGGCGCGATGTCGTCGAGCCATGCCTTGAGAGCGTTCAGGATGGGGACGCTGTGTTGCTGGCGGAAGCGGTGGATGCAGTGATCACGCGTTTCGCCCTTGTCCGGCTTCTCATTGTGCGCCCGGCTTTCAATCCGGTAGAGCTGTTCGAAGAACTTCAGCGCCTGCTCCGGCGGGCCGCCGCCTTTCTTCCTTGCCTTGAGCGCATCGACAAAGCGCCGTCTGGAATGGGCCATGCATCCCAGATGGGTAGCCCCTGCCAGCGTGCGCCAGGCGGTGTAGCCATCGCTCATCAATATCCCGTGGTAATCGCCGAGGAATGCCTGCGGGTACATCTGGCTGCGGCCGGGTTGATAATCGAGAAGCACGATCGGCTCGTCGCTGTCCTCGCCGCTGCGATATGCCCACATGAATGATGTGCTGGTGGCCTCTCGATCCTTTTCCTTCAGCACCTGAACCGTCGTCTCGTCGCCATGGATGAGAGGCTGCGATCTGAGCCGCAGCTTCAGTGCGTCATAGATGCGGGAGAGATGCCTCTCGCTTGAGCCGATCACCCAGTGGCCCAGAGCGCCACGGCTGACGGGAACGCCGGCACGCTCGAAGGCCTGGGCCAGACGGTAGAGCGGCGTGCCGTCAACGCATTTATGAACAAGAGCAAATGCCAGCGTCGAGGCCGTGGCGATGCTGCCCGGCAAGGGCTGCGTGGGCATCGGCGCGATGACAACGGGCGTGTTGATCCCGGTGCGATCACAATGGCGGCAGGCATATTTGAACCGCAAATTCTGCAGGACCTTGGCCTTCACCTCGATATGAAGCTGCTCAGTTACGGCCTCACCCATGCGATGCATCTGGTGGCGGCAGCAAGGACAGGCCTTCTGGTCGTCGGCAAGATCATACTCGACGCGCTCGCGCGGCAGGTGTTCCGGCAGAGGCTTGCGGCCACGCTTCTTCCCCTCCGACTTCTCGATCGTCGCAAAGCCGGTGTCCGGCAAGTCGACGGCCTCGCCATCTTCGCTGGCGTCGTCGTCTTCATCGGCAACCTGCTCGGCTTCATTGAAGAGGCGATCCACGTGCTTTTCGCTTCTCGGCGCAAAACGATGCAGCTGCGCCAGCGCCAGTTCTTCCTCAAGCTTGATCAGTCGGGCGCTGAGCGCTTCTTTCTCGGCTTTCAGCGAGGCGATTTCGGCAGCATTGGCCGCCAACTGCGCCATCAGTTCTGCAATGCTGGGATCGCCGGTTCGAGTCATCGTAGTTTTGAATCTGAACCGTTTTGCCACGTCAACCGCAGACGTCGAGAGCTGTCAGCCTGCGATCTGATATTGCCGCACAGGGTGGCGCACCATGGCGTCGATATCGATGCCGTCGAGAATCCAATGGAGCTGCTCGGTCGAAAGCGCCACCACCGCCGTCTCCCGGCGCGGCCATCGGAACTTGTCTTCGGTCAGCCGCTTCAGCACCATCACAAAACCGGACCGATCGAAGAACAACAACTTCATCCGGTCGCGGCGGCGATTGCAAAAGGCAAAGACCGCAGGCGCAAACGGGTCGAGTTCCATCGTCTCCTGCACCAGGACCGCAAGGCTGTTGATGCCGGCGCGAAAGTCGATCGGTTCGCGATGCAGAAAGACCCTGAGATCAGCGCCCAGTCTGAACATGGCCCAATGCTCCGATGATCGCCGTCAATGCATCCACATCACCGTATTCCAGCGTCAGCTTCACCCCGTTCGGCAGCGACGCGCTGATTGTGGAAGAACCTGACAGACGGGCCGTCTTCTCGAGTGACGCTGGCTGTTCTTCACTACACGCAACCGGCATCTCCAGCGAGCAGGTCCCGACAGACAGGCCGCAGTCTGCTGCAACGACCGGGATAAACCGCGAGCCTGTAGGTACCGTAGACAAGCCAGCCTCCCTGGCATCCTTGACCCATTTGCGCAGAAGGTTGGCATTGATCCCATACGCAAGCGCAAGGCCTGATATCGACACACGAGGTTCAAGGCAGGCCGCAACAAGCCGCTCTTTCGAGCCTGGATCATAGCGCCGCCGACCATCACGCCCCACCAACCGCACCCGCAGTTTCTGCTCTTCATCACTCATATTTGGTGTCCACCTATTTTAAGTGGACACTTCATGCGGCAGAGACATCAATGCGAAAAGGTGCTGGGAAATTTGCGCTTACGATCAGTGTGCGATTGTTGATGTTGTGGCCGAACGAGGCTCCGACATATGACGATTACAGGGTTTACGCATAGCACCAGTGCGGACGCGCCGGTGCAACGGTTTGAGGTTTTCACTGGAGCGGGCCGCCGGCGCGACTGGAGCGACGAGGAGAAGGACCAAATCCTCGCCGAGAGCTATAGCGGCGAGATGTCGGTCAGCGCTGTTGCGCGGCGGCATGGTTTATCGCCGGGGCAATTGTTCACTTGGCGGCGGCAGGCGCGTGAGCAAAGGGAGCCAGCCGTGCCGCCGATGTTTGTGCCTGCGGTAATTGATCGCGCGGCAGAGCCACCTCCGCCACGGCGAAAGACGATAACGAGGCAAGCACCTTCCATTGCGGCAATCGAGCTGGAGGTTGGCGGCGCGATCGTCAGGATCGCATCTGGCACGGACAGCGCAACCATTGCCGCCGTGATCCAGGCCTTGAAGGCGCAGTCGTGATTGGTCCATCTGGTGCGGTAAAGGTGATGGTCGCCACCAAGGCTGTCGACTTCCGCAAAGGCGCGGAAGGATTGGCGGCAATATGCTCGATGACTGCAGGTCCACTAAAGTAGTCGAGGGCCTCGCGCGAAGCTCAGCATTGAGGTCGCCAGTCACAGGTTGTCTCCGCGATAGTCGTTAAGCGATAATGGCTTCTCTTAGAGGAATAAGACGGATGCCGCGAACCTATTTACGCCCCATGCACGCTTTTGAGAAAGTTCGCTGTCTCCGGCTGGTTCGGCGACCCAAAAATCTGCTCCGGACTGCCAATTTCGTGGATCTTCCCTTGGTGAAAGTATGCGACCCTATCCGAAACTTCGCGCGCGAAACGCATCTCGTGGGTTACGACAATCATTGTCATGCCTTCCTTGGACAGCATCCTCATCGTGTCCAAGACCTCGCCCACTAACTGTGGATCAAGCGCTGATGTCACCTCGTCGAAGAGCATGTAGTCAGGCGACATCGCCAGCGCGCGGGCAATTGCCATGCGCTGCTGTTGGCCACCAGATAGCCTTGACGGAAAGACCTTCAACTTCTCGCCGAGACCAACGTGTTTCAGGTGGCGCACCGCGATCTGCTCGGCCTCCTGCCGGTTCTTCTTCAGAACCTTGCGGGGCGCAAGCATCACATTCTCCAGGACAGTCAGGTGCGGAAACGCGTTCCACTGCTGGAAGACGATCCCGATTCGTTTCCGCAGATGGTTCAGATCCGTCGATTTGGCATGGACGTCGATCCCGTCGACAACGATCCGGCCGCTTTGAATGGGTTCCAAACCGTTGATACACATCAACATCGTCGACTTGCCAGAACCGGAACCACCGATCATCGAGAGCACTTCACCCTTTTTTACGGTCAGGTTGATACCCTTGAGGACTTCAAGCTTACCAAACGACTTTCTTACATCACTGACTTCGATCATTGCGTGTTCCACTTTTTCTCAAGACGCATTCCCGCGCGTGCGATCGGATAGCTGATCACAAAGTAGATCAAGCCAGCAATTGCCAGAACCAAAAGAGGTTCTTGCGTCCGCGTAATAATTGACTGCGATGTCTTCAGGAGCTCGGCGACGCCAATCCAGAGAACAAGCGCGGTATCCTTCATCACACCAAGAGTGAGACCGATCCAAGTCGGCAGCATAACCCTCATCCCCATGGGCAGGACAATTGAGGTGATATCTTGCCACCAGCTCATTCCAAGGGAACGTGCTGCGCGCCTTGTCGTCAGCGGAACCGCTAAAACACCGCTGCGCACAACTTCCGCGCAATAGGCGGCTGTGTACAGCGCAAGCGCAACGCACGCGACGGTGAAAACCGGAAGGCGAAGGCCGACTATCGAATTGAAAGAGTTCACCAGAACAAGCTGGATCAGGAGCGGAACAGAGCGGAAGATATCGAGCACAAATCCGATCATCGCCGACACCCACCACCGACTGCTCGGACGTACCACCCCAAGTATAAGCCCGAGCAGAGTGCCGCCGAGAACAGCCCAGAACGTCAGCGACAGCGTCACTCCAGCGCCTTGCAGCATGAGCCAAACATCATTCCATCTCAGGGGACTAGCAAACATGTTTCGCCTCAGTATCTAAACAGGCGCCACGCCAGAATCCGGGCCGCCACGGTAACAACCTTGGCAATCAGGAAATAGAGGCAGGCGGCAACAAGGAAGTACTCGAACGTTCGGAATGTGCGCACGTTGAGCTGCTGAACAACCCCCGTGAGGTCGGTGGTCAGGCCGACAACGACACCGAGTGACGTCATTAGGATTGACCACACCATCTGGTTTGTCATGGCATGGAAGACAAGCCGAAACATCTGCGGCAGAATGATGTAGCCCATGGTCTGGAAAGCGCTCATCCCAAGCGACCGCGAGGCTCTAAATTGCGTTTCCGGGACCCCAGCGAACCCGCCACGAAATGTCTCGGCAAGGTATCCAGCGTTGTTGAAGGCAATTCCGGCGAGCAATGCGTAGAAGGAATCCACCCTTACGCCAAGCGTGCCAAGCCCAAAATAGACCATGTAAATTTGAAGCAGCGCTGGGGTATTTCGGGCAATCTCAACCCAGCCGGTCGAAAGTGATCGAACAATCCCATTCGCCGACCGGCGACCGAGCGCAATAGCCACCCCGACCACAATACCGATCGCCATGGCGATCAGCGCAATCTGCATCGTGACCACCGCTCCCCACAACATCTCGGGTAATGCCTGAAGAACTGGCCGCCACTGAAACGAATATTTGAACATTTCATCTCCCCGGTGAACAATGGGCGGCGTTTCAAGCGCCACCCATCATCCCTAGCGATAAACGCCGTCAATCGTCAGCTTCGGCGCCGGCCCCATCTCCGTACCAAGCCACTTCTTGTAGAGTTCCCCATAACGGCCGGTCCGGACCTGCTGGTTGATGAATAGGTTGAGATAGTTGAGAAGCCCCTGATCCTCGCGCAGCGCAATAAGCGATACATAATCGAGATCGACCGGCGCATCGCCCACAACCTTGAAGTCTGGATACTTTCCGGAACGGATCAGATCGCTGGCAACGGAAGATGTCGTCCAGGTTGCGTCAATCTGCTTCTGGCTTAGCGCCAAGAACACGTCGGCCTGCGTTTGGAATGCGCGGAAGCTACTTTCTTCACCCCATTCTTTTAGCAGCTTCTCAAGCAGAATTGTCTCGTAGGTGCCTGCAGGGCCGCCGACCGCATGCCCCTTTACATCCTCGGGCTTTGCGATGTTGGTGTCGGCCCGCGTTAGAACGATCGTCTTGAACACAAAATAGGGCACCGTGAACCCGATCGTCTTGGCGCGTTCGAGTGTGTCGGATGTCGACGCCACGCCAACGTCGGCGCGTCCCGAAACCAGAGCCGGAATGCGATCGGGAAACGGCGTTTCCACGAACTCCGGCTCAACACCCAATGCCTTAGCGAGATCGTTGCAGTAGTCAACGTCAAAGCCCTGGGGCTCATTGTTGGCGTCACGCGAGCCCATGGGTGGAAAATCCAGCACCACGGCGCAGCGAAGTTTTCCAGATGAAATGATGTCGTCCAGCTTGTCGGCGTATGCCGGTACTGTCGTCACAAGCATGGCCAGCGCAGTAAGAAGCGATGATATTCTCATGTCGATCCCCTTTTGTTCAGAAGCGTTGTTGCTTCTTTGATGTTTACAGCCCCATGATTTTTGACAGATCGATGGCATCTGCAACGCTTGCGGATTTCGTCTGGCGAAATCCGTGCCTTTTTTATCGCCTAGCGCAGTGCCCGGCCTCGGCGTTGCAGATCCGGTGCAGAATCTGCACGTAAATTTCGCGGGATGAAAAACCCAGGCGTTTTCGCGCGCGGGGGAAGTCTTTAGTGTCCGCCTGTCAATTCGGGCTTTCACTATGGAGCTCGAGATTTATTGTGGGACAGCAGAAGGAGACGAGCATGCGCCAAATCGTTAATACTGGTCTTCCCGAAGGCAAGTCCCCGGTCGAACTAGCCGGCATCGCAAACGGCACCCTCTACGTTTGCAGCATTCCAAGCCTCGCCGATGGATCGATTGAAGCCGGTGGCATCGAGGCTCAGACGGAACAGACTTTGAAAAATCTGAAGCAGTCGGTAGAAGCGGCTGGCGCGACCATGGACGACGTGATCCAGGTGCAGGTGTTCCTGACCGACCACAAGCATTTCCAAGGCATGAATTCGGTCTATGCGAAGTTTTTCAACGAGCCTTACCCTGTCAGAGCCACGTTTATTGCTGGCCTGATCGTTCCGGGCGCAGACATCGAAATCCTGGCCCAGGCCGATGTCAGCAAGCTTCGCCGCTGAGGAATTCGCAGCGCCCGTATGTTATGGACGCTGTTGGTTATTGAGGTGTTGGGACTAGACATGAAAACAATCGTCATTGGCGGTGGACTTGCAGGGGTCGCAACGGCCTATTACCTCGCGATCGCAGGAGAAAGCGTGACCGTTGTAGAGAAGGCCTCCGGTGTTGCGCTTGAGACGAGTTTTGCAAACGCAGGCCTTATTTGCCCCGGCCACTCCTACACATGGGCCTCCCCGCAGGCTCCTATCACATTGATCAAATCACTGTTCACGGATGGACAGGCCCTCAGGCTGAAGCCTACCCTTGATCCTGCGATGTATGCGTGGTGCTGGGAGTTCTTGAAGAACTGTACGAACGCCAAGGCCCATCTTTTTACATCGCGCAAGGCACGTCTTTCGAAATACTCGCAGCGGAAACTACGGGAGTTGCGACAAACGGAGGATCTGAAATTCGAGGGCCGCTCCAAAGGCCTACTCTATCTGCACAGATCGCAAAAGGCACTCGATCTTGCCGCCGTGAACATGAAGGTCATGATCGACAACGGGGTAGATCTCCAGGTTCTCCCGATGAGCAAAGTGGTCGAGGTCGAACCCGCGCTCGGGCACCTGCGCGACGAACTCGCTGGCGGCCTCTACTGCCCCACGGACGAAACGGGTGACGCTCACCTGTTCACCCGCGCTCTGTACGCGCGCTGCGTCGGACTTGGCGTGGACTTCAAGTTCAACACCGAGGTCATAGGATTTGAAACATCGGGGCGTGACGTCGCTTCTGTGTCAACCACGGCTGGTCACCTTGTGGCTGATCGCTTCGTTATAGCAGCCGGAACGCTCTCACCTCAGCTCGCCAGGTCCCTCAGTTACAAGGTGCCGATCTACCCCGTTAAAGGCTATTCGGTGACGTTTCCGACCGATGATGGCCACTCTTCGCCAAAAGTCGGAGGGCTGGACGAGCACAATCTTATCGCTTGGGCCAAGTTCAACGACCGCCTTCGGTTCACGGGTACTGCAGAATTTTGCGGTTACGATAAGTCACATCGACCAGAGGATTTCAACCATATCATCAAAGCGGCGCGCCAGCTGTTTCCAGATGGCGCCGACTTTTCGAAGCCCTCATACTGGGCTGGCCTGCGTCCGATGACGCCGTCTGGCACGCCAATTCTCGGACGCCGGCGCCATACCAACCTCTTTTTCAACACCGGACACGGTCACCTGGGCTGGACATGGTCCTGTGGCACCGCGACTTTGGTTACCGATGAAATGCTTGGCAGGAAGCCGGAACTGCGATTTGAAGATTTTCAACCGGCATAGTGCGCCGCCCACCGCCTTTTTGCTCCGGGCTGCGTCAATTCAGAGGAACTAACCGTTGACAGAATTACTGCGTCGGGATTATGTACCTCGCGTAACCGGTTGCGCAACCGGTTCACTTGCCAAATTGGCGTAGTTAACTGTTCAGGGAGGCGGGGATTGGGCTGCCTTGAACCAAGAGCGAACCATCTATCCGTTGGCTTCTCGAAGAATCTCTGCTTACACCGGCCAACATGGCTGGAAATCAAGCCCAGAACCGGAGTTGCGTCAAAAAACCATCAGCGTTTTTCGCGCGGTTACCAGCGCCTGAGCGATCTTGATCCATGAGCTTCGCGACATCTGAGGCTAGACTTCTGTCTGGAGATTGCCGCCACTTTCAGTTCATGGACGAATGCCTCAAGTATAAAAAGCAGGGGCAAGATTTAGGCTGTTGCGGAAGTCGGTGTCGTGCGTGCAGATGACGTTCGCATTGTAACGATCACGGAGACGGCGAAGGTTCATGCGGCTTTCGATCAGGGCTTCTTTTGACCAGATAAGGGATGCAACTGGCAAACGCGGGATATCCGCGAGATCAGGGACATAGGCGGCATCGGCCGCCAGAATGTAGCTTGAAGTACGACCGGCGATCAAAAGTGACTGATGACCTTTCGTGTGGCCCGGCGTCGGGACGAGAATGAGGGTACCATCGCCGAAGATATCAAACTCTCCATCAATGAGACGGAGCCGCCCGGCAGGGACATCATATTCCGAGCGGACATAAGAGTTCTGCTGTGCGCCCGGCGGATTGAGCGCGAAACCCCACTCGTCTCTCTGCACCAGGAAAACGGCGTTTTCGAACAGGTTCATACCGCCGGCATGGTCGTAGTGGAGGTGTGAAAGTACCACCGTCTTCACATCCTTGATATCAACGCCGATTTTGCCGAGCTGAGAGCGAACATCATCATTTGGCCGCACGTAGATCTTCCAGTCCTGAGCGTGTGGTCCGAGATAGGATCTCATGTCCCGAATGAGATCGAGATTGACGCCGGTATCGAAGGCGACGAAGCCGTTGGAATGCTCGATGAGATAGAAGAAGTAGGGTATTTCGCTGATGCCAGCGGGATCGGCAGATTGCGTGTCAAACACACAATTGCTGCAATATTCCGATCCGGCGTGAAACGCGTATAGTCGTTTAAACATCTCTCCCATCTCCTGCCGAAATGTCGTCGATCATCAGGCTGAGGCGGTGATCGTCGCTTCAAGCTTTCCAAAAAAATCCAATGCCAACTTACGCGCGGTTGAATCGATCAGACGTGCACCAAGCTGGGCCAGCTTGCCGCCAATCACGGTGTCGACATCATAGCTCAGTTTGGTCATCTCACCGTCCGCGGCCAGGACAATCGTCGCGCCGCCCTCGGCAAAACCTGCAATGCCGCCCTGCCCTTTGCCCGATATACGGCAAGAATAGGGTGGATCGAGATCCGACAGCTGAACGTCGCCCGTGAATTTCGCTTTGACCGGCCCGACCTTGACGGTCACAACGGCCGAGAAAGTCTCGGGCGAGTTCTGCGTTAACGCCTCGCAGCCCGGAATGCAGGCCTGCAAGACAAGTGGGTCCATCAGAAAATCCCACGCCTTGTCGATGCTGCAAGGCAGAAGCTGTTCTCCAGACAATTTCATTGAAACTTCCTCTTAAATTCTGATCCTGCTCGCGACGCCTTTAAAGGACGGCGTCGGGAACAGATCGGTTTGCTTCGGCCGACATTTGATCACTCAAACGATTGCATGCCGTTTATGCGACGTATCCCGCCACGCGGTCGCGACTGATGAGCATTTGATCGCGCTCGGTAGCGTGACCAAAGCCTGCACCGCCGGGTGTCTTAAGATGAATGCGGTCGCCGTCTCGGATGACGTGCTGCACCTTTTGCTGCGAAGGCGCCAACGCCTTACCGTTGATTTCGAGTATGCCTAGCATCCCATTGTCGCCGCCATTGACGCCGGGAGATGCGATGACCGTGCGCTCGGCATGGAACCCAACGACGACAGGGCGTTCGGAGCGATATTCCAACAGCGTCTCCTGACCAAGGCCGCCGCGATGCCGGCCTTTACCGCCGGAGCCTTCACGCAGCCGTTTGTGCATGACGCGGAAGTTCGATTGCTGCTCCATCATTTCGACTGGAACGCAGGAGATGTTCGATGGCCAGCTGAGAACGTTGTAACCATCTCGCTGTGCAGTGCCACCAGTTCCGCCGTTGAAGAAGAACTTGTTGACGTAGGTTTCGCCCGCCTCATTGACGCCAGAGGCCTGCAGGCTCCAGAGAGGCGAGCCTGGGCCAGCCGCGACGCGCTCGGGAACCGCTCTGCTGAGCGCACCAAACACAGCAAAGGGCAGAAAGTGGCCGACCAGCGTGCGCGTCTGGCCCGAGGCCGGATAGGTGTGATTGAGGATCGAGCCCTCTGGGGCGGTCACCTCGATCGGCCGCAGGGCGCCATCGTTGTTGAGCATATCAGGTGCGAGAATGCACTTCAGGCCGTAGACCGTCTGAGCGAAAGTGTAGCAGAGCGCCACGTTGATGGCACTGTCAACCTGTGGCGAGGTGCCCTCGTAGTCTACCAGGATGCTGTCACCTGTGACCTTGACGGCGATCTTGATGGTCACAGGTTCGATAACCCCATCGGTGCGAAGTTCATAGGTATAGATCCCATCCGGAAATTTGAGGATCGCATCGCGCATGGCGGCCTCGGACCGGTCGAGGATCTCATCGGCAAGGCCTTCGAGTTCGTCGAGCTGATAGTCGCCCATCAGATCGAAGAGACGGCGTTCCATCAGTTCCAAGGCGGAGACCTGTGCCCAAAGGTCGCCAACCACCTGATCGGGAACCCGGACATTTTTGCGCAGCAGGCTGATAAAGGTCTTATCGAGGCGGCCTTCGTCCATGAGTTTCAGCATCGGAACCTGGAAACCTTCTTCGAATACATCTCGGATGTCTGAGGTCCCGGTACGGCCGCCCATATCAGGTGAGTGGGTGGTGCTTGCCGCGAAGCCGACATGCTTGCCGTTCCGGAAAAGCGGTTTGGCAACGGTCAGATCCGGAAGATGCCCGGTGCCCATCCAGGGATCATTGGTAATCAGAACGTCGCCTGGCTTTAAGGTGTCGACTGGAAAATGGTTGAGAAAGTGTCGGACCGTCTTTGGCAAAGTGCCGATGAACGAGGGAATAGAGTCGGTCGCCTGACCGAGGCAGCGCCCACTCGTGTCGGTGATGATGCAAGAGAAATCATAGGACTCGCGCACCAGCGTCGAGAATGAACTCCGCACCAAGGCCGCGGCCGCCTCATCGACGACGGAGACGAGCCTCGTCCAGATGACCTCAAGTGTGACGGCGTCGAAGCGGACAGGTTGAACTAACATGGGAGATCCTTGTTCGAGAGAGATGTTGCTCAAGCAGCGACGTCAACGACAATGTTACCGCTCGGCTCGACGCAGAGCGTGCCATCCGGTCCGATGATCAGAGTCGATTCCGGCTCTTCGATAACGGCAGGGCCCTTGATGATGGCACCAGCGGGCAGCTTGGCGCGCTCGAATACGCGGGTTTCGACGAAATCCTTGACTTCAGGAAAATAGACCTTTCGGATCTGCTTTACGGCAGCTTCGGTGGTCCCGTTTTCGGCCCGTTCAACGGTGGCCTCCATGCCGGTGGGCGCCGAAACAGTCACGCGGACATTGACGATGTCTATGCGATCGGTCGGAGGATTAAGAGCGAAAACCTCGCGATAGGCCGTGCGGAATTTTTCCAGGATCGGATCTTGGCTTGAGACATCATAGGGTCCATCGGGTAGGGCGACCACAAGCTCGAAACCCTGTCCAGTGTATCGCATGTCGGCAAGGCGACGAACGGCGACCTCCTTCACGCCTGGGATCGTTTCGGCAATCGTTGCGCGCCCCTCGGTCTCAAGTGTGCCGTAGGTCGTCTCCAGCACAGCCCAATCAACATCGGCAACCGAACGGGCTATGGTTGCCACACGATCGACGCGGGCCGGCGCGATCAGGAGGCCGAGCGCAGAGGCAACACCGGCGGCTGGCGGGCAAACAAGACGCTTTAGGCCAAGTTTGCGAGCGACTTGATATCCGTGCAAAGGACCGCCACCGCCGGTCGTCACCAGAACATATTTGCGCAGATCCTTGCCGCGCTCGGCAATATGGACGCGGGCAGCGCTTGCCATGTTCTCGTTGACAATGTCGTGGACGCCCCAGGCGAGTTGGCTGACCGAAAGGCCGGTTTTTTCGGAGAGCGTTGCGATCGCCTCGCGTGCCTTGCAGGGGTCGACAGTCATGGTGCCGCCGGCGAAAAAATCCGGGTTAAGATAGCCGAGCGCCAGATTGGCGTCGGTGACGGTCGGCATGGTCCCGCCAAGCCCATAACACGCCGGGCCCGGACGGGAACTTGCGCTTTCCGGACCGACCTTCATCAGGCCCATCTTATCGATATGGGCGATGCTGCCGCCACCGGCGCCGATTTCGATCAGGTCGATCGTGGAGATCTTGATAGGCAGGCCACTTCCTTCCTTGAAGCGACGCGTGCGGGCAGCCTCAAACTTGTAGGCGACCAATGGCTCGCTATTATCGACGACGCTGAGCTTGGCGGTCGTACCACCCATGTCGAAGGCGAGCACATGGGCGATGTCACTACGATCGCCGAAGAAGGCCGCCGAAAGCGCGCCGGCCGCAGGACCCGACTCCAGCAATTGAATGGGCGTGCGCCGCGCTTCGCCGATATGGGTAAGGCCGCCGGAGGATACCATCAGGAACAGCGGAGCGGTGACGCCCATCTTTCGAAGCTGCGTCTCAAGACGGCCGAGATAGGCTGCCGCAAGCGGCTTTACATAGGCATTGGCGACTGTCGTGGAGGTACGTTCGTATTCGCGGATCTCGGGGGCGACATCGAATGATGTCGTGACGAACAGATCCGGATAGTTTTCCTGGATGAAGGCCGCCGCCGCACGCTCATGCGCCGGATTGGCGTAAGAATGCAAAAAGGAAATGGCCACGGAGGTCACGCCCGCCGCAACGAGTTGGTCACATACACTTTTGATGCTTGCGGTATCGAGTTCGACCTCGACTGTGCCGCCGGGCGACATGCGCTCGACCGCCTCAAAGCGAAGCGTACGCGCAACCAGCGCCTCCGGCATCTCGATGAAGATGTCGTACAGCTCGAACTTGCGCTCACGACCGATCTCAAGCACATCCCGAAACCCTGCCGTGGTGATCAGCCCGGTCAACGCGCCCTTTCGTTCGATCATGGCATTGGTGAACAGCGTCGTCGCATGGACCACACGGTTGATGTCAACTGCGTCGATACCCACCATCGAAATCATCTGGCGGGCACCATCGATGACGGCCTTCGACGGCTCGTCCGGGGTCGTCAGCGTTTTCAGATTGTGCTGAGCACCCCGGTCTGGATCGAAAAGAACCAAGTCCGTGAATGTGCCACCAATATCGATACCCAATGAATAAGGCATTCGTTCTCCACCTTAAATCCAGAAACCGCCTTGCGTTGCGGTCGGTTGCTTTCCTGCCACGCCGATGCCGCCGGGCTGACCATGGGCGAAAGTGATAGTTCAATTTTCGTTTTCGCACAAGTGTGCGAAAATGTAGTTTGCGGAATATTTTTGGACAGAGCGACACAATTGCGCAGCACTATTCTCCGAATTGGCGATTATTTCTCAGTGCCATATTCCGCTTGATTGAAAACCCAGCCTTGCGAGACAAAATCGGCGCGCGCTGGCGCGAAAATGTCCAGCAGGACGTGTTTTCCGTCGCCCTCGCCTTCCGTTGTGTGAATCATCCGTGGAGGAATGATGCAAAGGCTGCGAGGGGCAGCTTTAAGGTGCAAATCGTCGCGCCAGTTGGTGGCATCCGCCCCCCAAGGAACACGAAGGTGATGAATGAAGGCGCCTTCGATTGCGAGAGAACCCTGCTCGAAATCCGGATGATCGTGCGGGCTGAGTTTGCTGCGATCGCGCAAGCCCTCGTACTCGATCCAACTGACACTCATCGCCTCGCTTCTTATGATCTTGAGGCGCGGCTTGTCTGTCGGCGGAACAATGTCGTCGACAGCTATGATCTGCAGCCTGCGGCGGACCGATGTTGCGGCCGCCAGGGCCTGCGTGCCCTCCGGCCTGCTGTCGTCAAAGTCCCTCTCGTTGAAAGCAGGAACGTGGCTTCCGCCCGTTCGTATGGGTGACAGCAAGAGAACAGTCTGCTCGTCACTGACACTGATCTTGAACGCGCCCGCCGGAACGATGGCAATCGCCCGATCCGGCACGGCGGTGGTCGATCCCTCAGCTTCGATCGATCCGCCAGTTTTCGGAAACACCACGATCGTCTCGTCGGCGCTCAAACGTTCTAGAATGGCCTTCGGGCGAGCTGCGTCAAACCATTCTACCAGGAAGGTTTTCCCCCTGGCTCGAAAGAAACGCCAGTCACCTTCCTGCTGCCCCTCCCCTTGAAACTCAACATATCCATGCTGTCTGACGGCCGTGCCAACCATACTGCTCACTCCGATATTGATGGTAAGATGTTGAATTAGACGCGGACAGCTGTCGCAATCGCCTGGGCACCGGAAAGCACCATTCCTTGATCGGACCCGACGAAGACAAGCGACACACCTCTCTTGGTAAGGTCGCCGATACCTGAAGCTACGCCGCAATGAGCGGCCAGAGGTTTACCGGCTGCAGTCGCGGCTTGTGCCACGCGCGTGAAAGCGGCCTCGACCTCGGGTGCGCCGGGATTGCCGAGACCAAGACCAACCGCCATGTCGGCCGCGCCGAAAAACAGAGCATCGATACCGTCAACGGCGGCGATGGCTTCGATTTCGTCCAGTGCAGACGGGTCCTCGATCTGCGCGATCACGAAGACGTTGTTTTTCTCTTCCGCGAGGATCTGCGCCATGCCGCGCGTAGCAAAGCCGCCGTACCGCGTCGTTCCGGCGTAACCGCGGCCACCTGCACCGAAACGCGATCGCCGAGCGACCTCTTTTGCGGTTTCAAGGCAATCCACATGGGGAACAACAACCCCGGTCGCGCCACCGTCGAGCGCTTGCAGGACGGCATCCGCGCTCGCATGAGACAGACGGACGAAAGTCGGAAGCTCCAGCGCCCGCGCAAGCGCCAGGCACCAGTCCATCTCGCGCCGTCCGATGGCTGAATGCTCTGCGTCGAGGCATATAAAATCCAAACCCGAAAGCGCCAGGATCTCGATAATATCGCTTGACGGTGTCTTAACGAAGGTACCGGCGAGCGTGCGGCCGAAATCGAGCTTGTCAATGAATGTCAAAAATGCCTCCAAATGTCTGAGCTACGGGGCGGCACTATAACTCACAAATATTTTCGCGCAATTGTGCGATTTACGATTTTCGCAGCGGTTCGCGCATTCTGTAATACTGCATGGCAAGTGGGATGAGCCACGATTGGCGCTTCAGCCACGGGACCTGGCGCAAATCATCCTTCATGAAGAGCGTGCGTGCCGCTTCCTGATCGCCGAGGATCCGCATCGCCGCTTTGTGGCCGAGATAGGGGGCCATCGCCAGTCCGGAAAAGCAGTAGCCGAGCGCGAAATGGACGCCATGGTGGCTGCCGACATGGGGAAACATGTCGTCGGTTGCGGCGCATCGACCAGTCCAGGCATGGCTTATTTCAACCCGCGCAAGCTCGGGGAAGAAGTGCGCGATCTCGTCGCGCATTTTTTTGACCATCTGAGCGAGGGAGCGGTGAAAAAGGCCGGTGCGACCGCCGAAGATCAGGCGCCCGTCGTCGCTTAATTGGAAATAGTTCGAGCTCTTCCGGTTGTCGTGATAGGTGCGATTGCAGGCCCGCAAGCGGGTGAGCGCACCAGGCCCGAGTGGCGCCGTCGCTACCATAAAGGCATCGATAGGACTCAGTCGCCGGAAGAGCCATTTCTGGCTTCTCGGCGTGTAACCATTGGTCGCAATCAGTACGTCGCGGGTTCGCACAGCGCCCCGGGTGGTCGATACGACAAAACCAGCACGCTCTCCAGTGACGGCCTTAACGGTGGTATGGCCGATGACAGAAGCCCCGGCTTCCTGCGCTGACCGCAAATAGGCGTGCGAATAGCGTCCGGGATGCAGTGCAGCGTTTTCTATAATATGAACTCCGCCGACATAGCGCTCTGTTGGAAGTTCCAAGTCGTCGGATCGATCGAGAAACTTCACCTCCTCGCCGACGTGGCGGGAACGCAGTTCCCATTCGCGAAACAGCCGATCGCGATGAGCCGGCGTTATCGCGCCGACAACGCGACCACAGTTGCGAAGACCGCTGTCCAGACCGAGTCCTTCGATGCGGTGTATTGCAAAGTCATAGATAGCGCCGAGTTCGCGAAAGTAAGCAATCGCGGCATCAAGCCCCGCATCTTCCTTCATCTGGCCGAAAGAGTGCTTGAAATAACGCCCGAGCATGGCGCCGTTGCGTGAACTGGCGCCGGCACCGGGGCGGCCCGCGTCGAGCGCCAGAACCGAGCGGCCGGCGCTTGACAGCGTCACCGCCGCTGACAGCCCCGTCAGGCCGGCACCGACAACTACCACGTCCACCTGTTGCGGCAATGCCTGGTCTGCCTCCGCCTCAAGCTCGGTGAGAGCTGTGTTCTCCCACCACCACGGATATTGCCGCAATCCCGCTTCCTGCATATCGACAACCACTTGCCCGACCTCGTTCAATGTTCGCAAGCTGCACCAGAAAAACATGAAACACAAGATCGCACACTTGCGCGAATATAAAAACACGCTAAAGATGGTCGTCGTTCTAGAAGCCAATTCCGTCTGGAGAATGCGATGATTCCGCTATCGCTCACTGTCAATGGCAAGAAGGTAAGCCTAGAGGTGGAAGCCCGCACCTTGCTCGTGGATCTGATACGCAGCCACCTTCGTTTGACCGGCACGCATATTGGGTGCGACACCTCCCAGTGCGGGGCTTGCGTGGTGCATCTGAACGGCCGATCGGTTAAATCCTGCTCGGTCCTCGCAGTCGCCTGCGACGGCGACGAAATCACGACGATCGAGGCGCTTGCTGGTCTGAACGGCGAACTCCATCCGATGCAGCAGGCATTTGCCGACTGTCACGGTCTGCAATGCGGTTATTGTACGCCCGGCATGGTTATGACGGCGATCAGCATCGCGAAAGAACGTGAGCATCTGGACCCAAGCGAATTACGAGAGGAACTGCACGGCAATCTGTGCCGCTGCACCGGCTATCAGAATATCGTTAAGGCCATCGTCGCTGGCGCCGAAGCGATGAAGCAGGGCTAGGGACAGTTATGCAGGATTTTGAATTCCACCGCGCCCAGACGATATCTGAAGCCGTGCACCTTATCGCGGAGGATGAGGGTGCGCTGCTGCTTGCCGGCGGCCAGACCTTGTTGCCGACGATGAAGCAGGGGCTTGCCACGCCCTCTGCACTGGTAGCACTTCGAGATCTCCCGGAGCTCACTGCGATCACTGCGCGGGGGGATGGACGTTTGGAGATCGGCGCCATGGCTTGCCATGCGGATGTCGCCGCAAGCACGATTGTCCGTCAAAGATTGCCAGGGCTTGCAGCGCTCGCCGGAAAGATTGCCGATCGTCATGTTCGAAATCGCGGCACGCTCGGAGGGTCGATCGCCAATTGCGATCCAGCGGCAGACTATCCAGCAGCGCTGCTGGCGCTGAATGCGGTGATTGCAACGAATGAGCGCGAAATCGCAGCAGGCGATTTCTTCATCGGGCTTTTCACCACCGCTCTCGAGCGGCAGGAGATCGTCACAAGCGTGCATTTTCCAACAGTGGCGCGTTTTGCCTATGGAAAATTCTCAAATCCCGCCTCGCGCTATGCCATCGTTGGCACTGCGGTCGCAAAGACGGCGGATGAAGTTCGCGTCGCGGTCACCGGCGCCGGTGCAGATGGAGTGTTTCGTTGGACAGAGGCGGAAGCCCGCCTTTCGGAGTGCTTTGGACCCCGAGCCATCAACGGGATCGAGCCGGATGCTGCGATGCTGAACAGCGACATACACGCCTCGGCCGAATATCGCGCATCGCTTATCCGCGTCATGACCGCGCGGACGATTGCCTCCATCCTTGCCGCCGAATGAGCGGTTGATCAAGGAATTTCGCCGGAAAGCCTCACGGTCTGGATGCGCGAAAGATCGCGGCCGCTCGCTGCAAAAGCGCGGGCGATGCCATCTGCTGCCTTCTTCAACACCGGGAGATAGACCTTCTCCATCTGCTCCGCATTTGCGCGCGAGGACGGGGCACCGACATTGATCGCACCGACGGGTTCACCGTCCGGCCAAAAGACAGGGACAGCGATCGACAGCAATTCTGTCTCGAACTCGCCGTTCAGAAGCGTCCAGCCCTGCTCACGGATCGTCGACAATCGCTTGCGGAAGAGGATCGGGTCAGTGATCGTCATCGGGGTTGCCGCCCGCAACGGATGCTGCTCAAGAAAGGCGTCGATCTTTTCAGCGGACTGATAGGCAAGCAATACCCGGCCGAGTGACGAGAGACCTGCGGGAATGCGCGTGCCGACGGAAACGGTAATGCTTTGCACGATTCGTCGCGCCTCGGCACGCGCCAGGTAAACCACATCGCTGCCATCGAGAACCGCGAAGGAGCAATTCTCCTGCAGAGTGTCGACGACATCTTGCAAATAGGGTCTCACCAACTCTGGAAAGCGCCAGGTCGAGATGTAGGTATAACCGAGTTCGAGGACCTTCGGACGGGGCTCGAACATCTCCCCGTCATTGCGGAGATAGCCAAGTTCGCTGAGGGTCAGCAGAAAGCGCCGCGCGGCCGCTCGGCTAAGGCCTGTCAGTAGCGCGACGTCGCTTGCCGATAACTGTGGCCGGCTCTCGGAGAAAAGGCGGAGCACATCCAATCCCCTCGCCAATGCCGAAACATAGTCGGCACGCTTGATGCCGCCGACCATCGATGGCGCACGACCGCGCGACTCCTTCGGCTTTGCCGCTTTGACACTCTTCACCATCGTCTGTCCTTGCTTCCAGTTGTCATCATCTATTTGAGCATGCTTTGAGGTCTGCTCAAATGGACGCGGCACTTTGAGTGCGTAATCAACAGCCTAAGATCATCTGTCGTGTCAAGGCCGTCCCGGCACATCTGGCCGCTTCTGTAGACAAATCGCTGCAATCAGGAATTCTAACCGTTGTCTACTTTTCGCACAGTGGTGCGAAATTTTATTGACAAGGCTTTTGCTTTTCAGCAACCTGCGGAGATTAACCGGATGCCCTGAATATCGAAGGCTTCGAACTGGTAGCAGTGGAACAACGCGGGGAAGAAGGCTATGCAGGGCATCGCGCAAAGCGCCCATCGGATCGAAGATCGCAGGTTCCTGTTTGGCGCGGGGCGTTACCTTGATGATATTGACCTTCCCCGTACCGCAGCCATGGCGATCGTGCGCTCTCCGCACGCCCATGCCCGCATTGTTTCGATCGATACAAGCGCTGCGGAGGCTGCCGACGCGGTGTTGATCGTGCTGAAAGCGGCGGATCTTTCAGCTGCCGGCGTCTCGGCTTTGCCTTGCCTTGCCGACATTAAGACGCGGTCCGAGTTCAAATCCTATCTTCCCTCGCGGCCAATCCTGGCCGAGAATATTGTCCGCTACGCCGGCGAACCGGTCGTCGCCATCGTTGCGGAGACGGCTGCCGCCGCCAGGCAGGCTGCCGAGAGCGTGGTCATCGACTATGATGCGCTGCCGGTTGTCGTTGGGGCAGATGCCGCTCTTGCGGCCGAAGCCTGCATCTGGGACGAGGCCCCCGATAATATCTGCTTCGACTGGCAGTCGGGCGACAGCGAACGGACCGACGCGCTGTTTGCCGAAGCCGCCCATGTGATCGAAATCGAAATCGACAACAATCGTGTGGCCGGCCTTTCGCTCGAACCGCGGGGTGTGATCGGAGACTACGATGGTCGCGAGAATCGCTTCACGCTCTATGTTTCCTCGCAGGGCGGCCATTCCATTCGCCGGGTCATATGCCAGCACGCGTTGCACATCGCCGAAAATCGCATGCGTGTCGTCACCCCGGACGTTGGCGGCGGGTTCGGGCCGAAGATTTTCACTTATGCGGAATATGTGCTTGCATTGGTGGCGGCTGAGCGAATCCGTCGGCCGGTGAAGTGGGTCTCGGACCGGATGGAGTCGCTTCAGAGCGATACGCAAGGTCGGGCACAGCGCTGCCGCGCCGAACTTGCGATGGACGCCAGCGGGCGTTTTCTCGCCATGCGTTTTGATGGCTTTGCCGATGCCGGCGCTTATCCCGCCCAACATGGACCGAACATTGCAACCGTCGCCGGTGACGGCCTTCATCCGTCGATCTACGACATCCAATCCGTTTTCGTCCGTGTCCGCGGGCTGTTCACAAATACCGTTCCCGTCGATTCCTATCGCGGCGCCGGGCGCCCGGAAGTGATCTACGCTATTGAGCGTCTTGTCCAGGCGGCTGCAGAGCGGCTCAACATCGATCCCGGTGAGCTTCGAAAGCTGAACCTCGTTTCTCGCAAACGAATGCCGTTCCGGACCGTCACCGGACAGCGATACGACGACGGTGATTTTGCCGTGCTGATCGATATGGCGGTGGCGCGCTCGGGCTATGCCGATCGCGCGCGCACCAAGTCCGATGCCCGCACACGTGGAAGGCTTGCCGGTCTCGGCATGGCGTTTTTTATTGATCGCTGCGGCCGCGGGCTCGACGAATATGCTGAGTTGCGGTTCGATCCATCCGGCTCTGCCATCCTCTATGTCGGCTCCCAGACGAACGGCCAGGGCCACGAGACCGCCTACGCGCAGGTCGCCGCAACGCGGCTCGGTATTGGGCGCGATTCCATCCGTGTCGTGCAGGGCGATACCGATCAGGTCGCCTTCGGCCGGGGCACCGGCGGCTCAAGAGCGCTTGCCGTCGGCGGCAATGCCGTTCACCTCGCAGCAGATAAGGTGATCGAGCGGACAAGACAGATCGCCGCTTTTGCAATGAAGGCTGCTCCTGGCGAGCTCACATTCGATGAAGGACTGTTTCGCAAGATCGGCACCAACGAGGCGCTGCCTCTGCTCGACTGCGTGAAGCTCGCCTTTAATCCACGCGCACTACCGCCGGGGATGGAAGCGGGCATGAGCCTTAGTGCCCATTTTGTTCCGAACAATCCGACCTTCCCGAACGGTTGCCACATCTGTCATCTCGAGATCGACATCGAAACAGGCGCGATCGAGCTGAAACGCTACGTCGGCATCAACGACGTCGGCCGCATTCTCGATCGCCGGCTGGTTGAGGGACAATTCCACGGCGGGCTTGCCCAGGGCATCGGTCAGGCACTAATGGAGGAGGTCGTTTACGACAGCGAAACCGGTCAGAATCTGACCGGCTCGCTGATGGATTATTGCTATCCGAAGGCAGACGACTTCATCGACTTCGAACTCGATTTCATCGAAATCCCGTGCCTTTCCAATCCGCTTGGCGTCAAAGGCTGCGGGGAGGCCGGCACCATCGCGGCACCTCCCGCCATCGCCAACGCGGTGATGGATGCACTCGCCGGCTACGACACGTCCGGGCTTCAGATGCCGTTTACATCCCGAAAGATCTTCGACGTGCTGCAGGGCTGAACGGGCAGACAACAAAATTCCAATCACCAGGCAAAACGGGAATGCGCATGACCATTGTTACTTCCGCCGCACTGCAACGTATCGGAACTTCGGCGACAATCGCGATGACACAGAAGGCGCGCGAGATGAAGGCACGGGGCGAGGACGTTATTGTGCTGAGCGCCGGCCAGCCAGACTTCGATACACCCATGCACATCCGCGAGGCGGCCTTTGAGGCTATGCAACGCGGTGAGACGCGCTACCCGCCGATCGCGGGCATTCCGGATCTTCGCCGGGCCATCGTGGACAAATTTCGTCGCGAAAATAGCCTTGACTACACTTTCGAAGAGACGATCGTCTGCACCGGCGGCAAGCAGGTCATTGCCAATGCGCTTCTCGCGACTCTCAATCCTGGCGATGAGGTGGTGATCCCTGTGCCGGGTTGGGTTTCTTATGCCCAGCTCGCCGAATTTTGCGGTGCAAAACCGGTTCTCGTCGAAACGAAACTCGATACCGAATATAAGCTGACGCCTGAAGCACTCGATATGTCGATCACAGCAGCGACCCGCTGGCTGATATTCAACAATCCGTGCAATCCGACAGGCGCCGTCTATACTCGGTCGGAGCTTTCCGCGCTCGCCGACGTGCTCACGCGGCACCCGCAGGTAATGATCCTCACCGATGATATGTATGAACACATCCGCTACGATGGGATCGAGTTCGCGACCTTCGTTGAGGTCGAACCGTCGTTGCGGGAACGTACGCTGACGATGAACGGGGTTTCGAAATCCTATGCGATGACAGGTTGGCGCATAGGTTATGGGGGCGGCCCGCGCGCACTTATTGCCGCGATGGAGAAGCTCCAGACACAATTGACATCGGGCGCCTGCTCGATTGCCCAATGGGCCGCCGTTTCCGCCCTCGAAGGCCCCCAGGACTATATTGGCGAAAGTCGTGCCGCGTTCGAGGCGCGCCGAAACCTGGTCGTCGGTCGGCTAAGGTCGATCGACGGTCTCGAATGCCCGACGCCCAAAGGCGCCTTTTACGCCTATCCCTCCTGCGCGGCATTGATCGGAAGGAAAGCTCCCTTGGGCAAGATCATCGAGACCGACGAGGATTTCGCACTGGAGCTATTGGCAACGGCAAAAGTAGCAGTCGTCCATGGCGGAGCGTTCGGAGCCGGTCCGAATTTCCGTGTCTCCTACGCCGCCTCGACCCGCGAGATCGAAGTCGCCTGTGACCGCATTGACGAGTTCGTCCGAAGCCTTAAGTAACTTTTCTCGCGCGGAGCTTTCATGGTCACCTCAATCGGACCTCTTGCTGATGACTTACCCTTTCCAAGGCGCGCATTTCTGACCGACGACAGGAGAGCGATCTTGCGCTTTGCCGCAGAAGGTGCCGAATGTGGCGGCGGCGCGGCGCTCGTCACTCTCGTCGAAGTCAGGGGCGGCGCGGCCCGCGCGGTCGGTGCCCAGATGGCAGTGCATGGCGACGGATCTTTCTGCGGCTTCGTGTCAGGAGGATGCACGGAAGCGGCGGTTGCTGCGGAGGCCATCGCGGCGATACGACGTGGAGCCGACCGATATCTCCGCCTTGGAGAGGGGTCACCCTTCTTCGATATCGTTCTTCCCTGCGGCGGTGGGATCACCCTCTCAATACACGTCCTTAGGCAATCCAAACCCTTGAGGCAGGTGCTGAATGCACTCGCCGAACGGAAACGGATATCACTCACTTACGCGCCGGCTCAGCAATCGCTCACCGTCAGTGAGGGTTATCATCATACCGACTGGAAAGAAGGTGATTTCATCCGAAGCTATCGCCCGGATACACGTCTTCTCTTGTATGGTACAAGCATTGAGTTGGAGACGACCGCGCGGGTGGCTGCGGTCAGCGGCTTCGAAGTGGAATCCTACGACAGCCAGAGAACTTTGCGGCCGGATCTTCCTTCCATTGATGAGGATACAGCTGTTGCGCTGCTCTATCATGACGTTGAAAGGGAGTTGCCTGCGCTTCGGTCCGCCCTGTCAGCCAATCCCTTTTATATTGGCGCGCTTGGCAGTCAGCGAACGCATTTGCGTCGATGCAGCATACTCCGGGATCTCGGCTATTCAAAAGAGGAGACCGACCGGATAAGGGCTCCGATCGGACTATTCGGCAAGGCACGGGACGCCAACTCACTCGCACTTTCCGTTCTTGCCGAAGTTTCGGCGGTTCGTGGCGGCATGAGCTAAAAAGGTGCCTTCTTCGAACGTACGATTGAGGTCGCGCCCACGGCGATCGGCATCGCGGATCTCATCGTGGCCAGCGGTCGATGACCGCACTGACAGGCCGGACACATGACTGCACCGTCCGGCGGAGAATTGCGCGACGACAACCTTGCTAACCTGGCCGTTCCACATATGCGTCAGAGCCCGTCGACTAGGCGAGCGTCGTCTTCAAAAAAGTCTCTTGCTGCCGGAGCGCGGCATCCGAAATCGCCGCTAGTGGCCAAACCGCGTCGTAGACGTGATAGGTGCCTAAGGTATGGTGGATTTCGCTCCGCACGCTGGCGGCCAGCAGCCGGTTGCCATAGTCCAAGGCTTCATCGCAGAGTGGATCGAATTCCGCGGTGAAGATGCAGGCCGGTGGTAGCCCGGTGAGGTCCACCGCAAGTGCCGGGCTGGCATAAGGCGACACGGCGCCCTCCGTTTCGCCGAGATAATACGACCACATGATTTTCGTCTGCACCGAATTCCAGGCGGGATAGTCCTGCCCCGCACGTATGGATAACGTCGTCATCCGATGATCCAAGGCAGGAAAAAGCAACATTTGGGCGGCGAGGCCGGGGCCTTTGCGATCGCGTGCAGCGAGTGCCAGAGCGGCAGCGAGCCCCCCGCCGGCACTCTCGCCGGCAACTCCGATCCGGTTTTGGTCAAGGCCCATGGTATCCGCGTGGGCGCCCAGCCAGAGCAGAGCGGAATAGCAATCCTCGAACGGCACCGGGAACGGAAATTCCGGTGCTAGACGGTAATCGACGACCAATACTGCAACACCAGCACCCACCACATACCGGCGCGACCTGAAGTCCTCGGTATTCAGATCGCCGAGGCAAAATGCACCTCCATGACACATGAGGAGAACGGGCGGCTTTCCCAATGGATCGGCAGGACGATAAACACGCGCCTTTAACTCTACGCCGCCTGCCCCGGGCACGACCAAGTCCGACACGACCACCTTGCCGGCGAGCGTCTCTTCCCGAGACGCCGCAACCGCGAGTGTATCCCCGAAAGATCGGTCAAGCGCTCGCGTCTGGTCGAGCCGCTCGAGATCATAAACAGGAATATTGACAAGCGCGGCTGCGAGCTCGGCGTCGAGGGGAAATGTGCGCCGCACAGCCGTTACATTCCGAGATGTTGCTTGACCAACGGCAGGGCTGGCTCGCCTGAGACACTGGTGACGCCCTGAAGCCAGGGTTCGACCGAAGAGGGGTTTGCCTTCAGCCAGGCAAGCGCCGCGTCCTTCGGGTCAGCGCCATCCTGAAGAATGGCACTCATGATCTCATTTTCCATTTTTAAGCTGAATTTGAGATTGCTGACAAATCTCGCGGCATTCGGACATTCCGCGCTATAGCCCGTGCGAATATTGGTCATCACCTCCGCGCCACCGTAATTAGGCCCGAACGTATCGTCGCCACCCGAGAGATAGGCGATCTTGAAGCGCGTATTCATCGGATGTGGTTCCCAGCCGATGAATACGACCCATTGGCCATTCTGAGCGGCGCGAGCCACCTCGGCCAACATGCCCTGCTCCGAGGATTCGACGAGGTCCCAGCCTGACAGCCCGAATCGGTTGGCGGAGATCATGTCGAGGATCATGCGGTTGCCATTGTTGCCTGGCTCGATGCCGTAAATCTTGTGGCCGAACTTGTCGGCGAATTTATTGAGGTCAGCGAAATCCTTGACGCCGGCATCGGCTGCTTCCTTGTTGACCGCGAGCGTGGTCTTGGCGCCGGTGAGGTTGGTGCCCACGACTTCGATCGATTTGTCGTCGAGGAACGGCTTGCGATCGACCACCATGGCGGGCTCCCAGTCGCCCAGATAGACGTCGATGTCCTTGTTCTTCATGCTGGCATAGGTGACCGGTATCGATAGAAGCTGGCTCTGTGGCGTATATCCCAAAGCTTCAAGGACAACCGAAGCGACGGCGGTCGTCGATGTTATATCCGTCCAACCGACATCGGCGAAGCGCACCGTTTTGCAGCTCTCCGGCTCTGCGGCCTTGGCAGCCCCGGTCAGCAGAACTATCCCAGTCGTCATCGTGGCAATCAGTTTTAGCATAGTCGTGTTCCCTGTTTTTAATTTCAGATGGTATGCACTGCGAACCAGCAATTCCGGCAAAGTGTGTTCAGCGGTCTGCCGTCCGGAATTGCGCATGAACAGAAATAATGGCAGTTCACCAAAGTGCGCCGCCTGTGATCTGGATATTCTCCATCGTGATGCCCTTCGCACCCTCACCGCAGAGGAAGACAGCGAGTGCTGCAACCTCATCGGACTGGATGATACGGTTCTGCGGGTTCTGGCTGGCGATATCGAAAATCGCTTCCTCCACCGTTCTCCCCTTGCCCTCGCGCTCGACGAGTTCGAGTACATTGTTGCGCATCAACTCGGTCTCGACCCAGGTCGGGCTGATCATCACGCAAGTGACGCCATGGGGAGCGCCTTCGAGCGCCACGCAGCGGGTGAGGCCGAGCAGGCCGGATTTCGAGGCGCAATAGGCGGGGTTGTCCTTCCAGCCGACACTTGCCGCCGTCGAGCCGATATTGATGATCCGGCCCCATTTCCGTTCGATCATGCCCGGCAGGTAGGTCCTTGTCATGCGGAAGGCGCCGTTGAGATTGGTGTCGATGATCTTGAGCCAGAGGTCTTCGGAATGGCCGGAAACCGGCTGTTCGGTGGTCATGCCGGCCGAATTGACCAGTATGTCGGCTGGGCCGCAGACGGCTTCGGCGGCGGTCGCGAATTGCGCGATTACGTCGGTTTCGCGGACATCGAGATGACCGATAAAGACGGTACCGCCGAAGGTGGAGAGCCGCTTTCTGACATCGGCGATATGCGTCGGCTCGGGGGTGTCGCGCCAGCGGGCGGCCTCACGAGAGCCGACGGCGATATTGGCACCTTCCGCCGCGAGCGCTTCGGCGATCGCGAGCCCCTGCCCTGTCAATCCACCGGTGACGACCGCGCTGCGGTCCTTGAGCTTGCCAGTCATGCCGTCTCCTCCAGGGGTCGCACACGCGGGAGCAATTGTTTGAGATCGCAGCCCGGGTCGGCTAGCGCCACCTTGTCCGGGCTGATTCCCAACTCGAGCAGCTTGCGACCGACGACATAGGCCGTGGCATCGTTGATCGCATCGACGGAGACGAACTCGCCGGCCTTGAAATACCAGACGGAATAGCTGCCCTCGCGGGCGCCCGGCCTGAGCAGCGTCTGGTCGTAGCCGAGATTGAAACCGGCGATCTGCAGCTTGACGTCATACTGATCCGACCAGAACCATGGTTTCGGCCTGTAGGGCGCACCGCCACCCGCGATGACGGCCGCTACGGCCTCGGCCTGATCCACCGCGTTTTGAACCGACTCGAAGCGGATGCGTCCGTCCTGCCAGGGAAACGACGCGCAATCGCCGGCGGCGAAGATGGACGGATCGGACGTCCGGCCGAAATCGTCGACAACGATGCCGTTCTTGACGTCAAGGCCGGCCATATCGGCGATCTGGTCGTTCGGGGTCACGCCGATACCGACGATGACGCAATCGACATCGATCACGGTGCCGTCGGAGAGTTTGCCGCCGATGACATGGTCGTCCTTGCCGATGAGATGGTCGAGACCGGTCTTTTCCCGGATCACCACATCATGCGCCGCGTGGATTGAGCGGATGATATCGGCGGTTTGGCTGGCAGACGTCCGCTGCAGGATGCGGTCGGCCATTTCGATGACCGTCACCTCGAGCCCGCGATAGCGCGCGACCGCTGCCGCCTCAAGCCCGATATAGCCGCCACCGATGATCAGCACACGGCGTCCCGGCAGCATTGCTTCCGCCAGAAGATCGGCGTCGCGCTTGTCGCGCATGACATAGACCCCATCCAACGTACCGCCGATCGAGGCGGGTAGTTGACGGGGCGTCGATCCCGTCGCCAGCAGCAGCGTGCCGTAGTCGAGGACCACGCCGTCCTGCAGCAGAACCTGCTTCTCGTCGCGCCGGATTTCTTCCACCCAGGTTGACAGGCGGATTTCGACATTGTTGTCGGCATACCACTGCTCGGGGCGAAACAGCAGCCGGTCGAAGCTCATGTCGCCGAGGAGATATTTCTTCGACAGCGGCGGCCGCTGATAGGGATGCACGTCCTCCGCGCCGATCATCGTAATCGGGCGATCGTCCTTCAGCGCCCTGAGCTTCGCCGCGGCGGCGAAGCCGGCCTGGCCTGCACCGACGATGACCAGTCTTTCCGTGGTTGCCATCTGACAGTTCTCTTTCCGGGAATGGGCTTCTCAGTCGCGGTATTGGGGTTCCTCATCGTCGAGAATGGCCCGCACCTCGGAAAGGTGGTCGATCGCGAGCTGGCCGTATTCCGCCCATTGCTGCTGGGTGACGGCGGCGACATTGTCGGAGACGATGCGGAGCGGCTTGCTCGAGGCATAGGCGATCATCAATGTCTCGCAAGCGCGCTCGAAATAATACATCTCGTCGAGCGCGGCAGCGACCGTGGCAGCCGCGACCAGCACACCATGATTGCCCATCAGCAGGACGTTGTTGTTGCCGAGCAGGCCCGCGAGACGATCGCCCTCGTCGTTGGAGAGGCCCATGCCGCCGAAACCGTCGTCGATCGCGAGCCGGCCGAAAAAGCGCATCGTGTTCTGGTCGATCGGCGGCATGCGGCTGTCCTTGAGCGAGGCCAGCGCCGTCGCATAGCGCGGATGCAGATGCATGACGCAACGGGCCTGCGGACAGTTCGCGTGGATGCGGCTGTGAATGTACCAGGCGGTCGGATCGGGGGCATTCGGTCCATCAAGCGCCGAGGCGTCCTCGGTGTCGAGCAGGATGAGGTCCGAAGCGCGCATCCGCGAAAAGTGCTTGCCGCGCGGATTGATCAGGAAATAGCGGCCGCCCGGTTCCACCGCGAGGCTGAAGTGATTGGCGACGGATTCGTGCATGCCGAGCCGCGCGAACCAGCGGAACGAGGCGGCAAGGTCCTGCCGCATGGTGTCGAGGGTGGCCTTATCAGGCAGCGTATCAGGGGCGATGGTCGAGATGGCGTTCACGTGCTGATCCTCCGTATGAGGTTTTGGGCGGGACTCTGGTTCGTGTGCTCGGCTGCGCGTAGCGGCGTCCGGCCACGGATGATGTCGGCCGCCTTTTCGGCGATCATGATCGTCGAGGCATTGGTATTGGCGCTGACGATGGCGGGCATGATCGAGGCATCGACGACGCGCAGGCCTACGAGCCCGCGCACGCGGCATTCCGGGTCGACGACGGCGCCGGGATCATCGGCGGTCCCCATCCGGCAGGTGCCAACCGGGTGATAGCAGGTCTCCAGCGTCTGCCGGATCCAGCGATCGATCTCCTCGTCCGTTTGCACGGCGGGGCCAGGGAAAAGCTCGGCGCCGGCAAAGGGAGCAAGCGCGGGCCGAGAAAGTATTTCGCGCAGCCGACGGACGCCCGCGCGCAGATCCGCGAGGTCCTGCGGATCGTCGAGATAGTTGAACAGGATTTCCGGCGCCTGGAAGGGATCGCTATTCATCGTCCGCACATGGCCGCGGCTGCGCGGACGCATGAGGTCGATGTGAACCTGGAAGGCGTGTTCGGCGAGGACATCCGTCCCGCCGGGCACGACCGCCAGCGGCATGAAGGTGAACTGGATGTCAGGCTGGTCGACCTCCGAGCGGCTGGTGATGAAGCCTCCCGCCTCGAAGTGATTGGTCGCCGCAGGGCCGGAGCCCTTCAATATCCATTCGACGCCGGCAAGCCAGCTGCGCGGTGCGCGGGTCACCGGATAGAGCGAGACCGGTTGCTTGCAGAGATGCTGAATGACGAGATCCGGATGGTCGTTGAGGTTCTCCCCAACCCCGGAAAGGGCATGGCGCACCTTGATGCCCGCAGCTTCCAGATGCTCGCGCGGTCCGATGCCAGACAGCTGAAGGATATGCGGCGAGCCAATGGCGCCACCACAGAGGATGATCTCGCGTGACGTGGCGAGATATTCGCGTCCAACCTCGGCGTAACGGAGTCCAGTTGCGCGGGTCGCGAGATTTCCACGTCCAGTCTGGGCGTAGCGGAGCCCCGTCGCGCGCTGCCCCTCGAGTTCGATGCCAAGGACATGCGCGCCGGTGATCACTGTCAGGTTCGGGCGATTGCGCACGGGGTTGAGATAGGCGTGTGCCGCGCTCCAGCGACGGCCGCGCCAGGTGCTGCGCTCGACGGCGCCAAAGCCTTCCTGCTGGCTGCCATTGAAATCCCGCGTTCTGGGATAGCCGGCCTCGACGCCGGCTTCGACGAAGGCCTTCGCGAGTGGCGAGGCCTCGACATCACCCCTGGTGATCCGGATCGGGCCGCCCTTGCCGCGCAGCGAATCAGTGTCCGCGGGCGCGGCTTCCGATCGACAGAAATAGGGCAGCACGTCCTCATAGCTCCAGCCGCGCGCGCCAAGCTGCGCCCAACCGTCGAAATCTCTGGCGTGACCGCGCAACCAGACCATCCCGTTGATGGACGAGGAGCCGCCGACGACCTTGCCACGGGGATGGCCGAGCCGCCGGTTTTCCAGATGCGGCTCGGGTGCCGAGGTGAACGCCCAGCTATATCGGTCTCCCCAGACGACGCGCGACATGCCTGCCGGCATTTTCAGCCAGATGGACCGGTCCTCCGGACCGGCTTCCAGCAGCAGGACGCGCACTTTCGGGTCCTCCGACAGCCGCGCAGCAAGCACACAGCCGGCCGACCCGGCCCCGGCAATCACATAGTCCCACGACGTGTCGACGCTATCGGTCATTCCCGGATCGCCTTGTAGCAAAGCGTGTGGAAGTGATGGACGAGGTTCTCGCTCTGGTTCGGGCGGGCGTCGTCGATGATGTATTTGCCCGCGCCGAAGCCGAACGAATGCAGCCCCTTCTGGTTGGTGACGTTGAGCTCGATGTCCTCAGGTCCAAGCTGGGTGTTCATCCATTCGATCGCAGCCTTCGTAACCGGGGGTTCCGGGCGGTCCTTCGGCGTGTAATAGCCGAAGCGGAGTAGCGACTTTTCCGGCGTGAGCGGGATCATCACGAAGACGCCGACCATGTCGGTATAAGGGAAGGAATAGAAGGTCGTGTTGGGGAAGATGCCGATATTGAAGAACCAGTCGGTCTGCCAAGTCGAACCTTCGAGCGGCACACCGTAGGCTTCCTTGGCGCCCGTGTTCGGGGGGCCGATATAGGTCCACCAGTCGCCATAGGGCGTCAGCGTATAGCCCTCGAAATTGATCAACGCCGCCAGGTCCTTGTGGACAGGGCCGGAGAGGTCGAAATGGTAGCCCTCGATCGAGTTCTCCTGAATGACCTTCCAATTGGCATCGACAACGACATCCGTCTCGGACGACAGAACCAGGTTGTCGAGGTCTGGCAGAAACTTGCGCATCTCGGCTTCAGCGCCACTGGCGATCTCGGCAACCGGACGCGCATTCTCGTCAAGCGTGATGAAGACGAAGCCGGCGAAGATCTCATGGCGGACCGTGCGAAGGCCCCAGTCCTTCTTGTCGAAATTCTGGAGGTTTTCGGTGCGCGGGGCGGCGCGCAGGCTGCCATCCTGATTGTAGCACCACGAATGATACCCACAGCGGATCACGCCGACCTTGTTGCCGCGCCGCTCCTCGATCAGCCGGTTACCGCGATGCCGACAGGCGTTGTGAAAGGCAGTGATCCTGCCATCCCTGCCTGTCATCACGATGACGCTTTGTTCGAAGATTTCCTGGACTACAAAGTCGCCGGGCTTCGAGAACTCGTTGACATGCCCGACGACGTGCCAACAGTTCATGAAGATCTTCGCCTTCTCTTCATTGAACACGCCCTGATCGAAGAAGAACGGCGCCGGCATCGACGTGCCCGTCCGCGGATCGCTATAGTCCCAGGTCAATTGCGCTATGGTCATGTGTACCCTCCTGCCAAACTATGCTGCCCTTAGAACGGGCCGGCTGGAGAAGGATGCTAGGGCCGAACGCTTACTAGCGTTTGATGTTATCCGCCATATATTGAACTAAGTCGTCTTAACCGTTCTCAGAAAATCACGAATGGTTTCAGCGCGTTAAAATATCTAACAGGAGCCCTTAATACAGATCTTGACGGACCAGGCAAATTCGGACACGCTATGTCTGAAAAGATCAAGGTTTTTTCATGTCCAGCGAAAATCCCAACTCCCATCGCCTCGGTCTCGTGCTCGTTCCGGGTTTTTCCTACCTGGGACTGGCGATGGTGATCGAGCCGCTGTTCATCGCTAACTGGATTGCCCGGCGCAAGCTGTTCAGCTGGAATACGCTGTCGACCGATGGCTTCGCGGTCACGGCGAGCAACGGCATCCAGACCTCGGTCGATTATCCGCTTGGCACCACGGAGCGTTTCGACGTCGTGCTGGTGCTGGCGAGCTTCGACGCCCGCGAGGCAGCGACCGACAGCCGCCTGCTGAAATGGCTGCGCTGGGCCGAGCGCGTGGGCGCGGAAGTCGGCGCGATTGAGACCGGAAGCGAGATACTGGCGGCGGCCGGCATGATGGAAGACCATACCGCGCCGGTGCACTGGTACAATATTGAAGGCATGCGGGAGCGCTATCCGGATGTGAATGTCACCGATACGCTCTATAGCCTTTCGGCACGGCGGCCCGTTTCAGCAGGCGCGAGCGCGACGCTGGACATGATGACAGCGCTCATTGCCCGCGTGGCCGGACAGGAACTGGCAAACGAGGTTGCCCAACATCTGTTGTTGCAGAAGCGCCACGGCAACGACCGTCAACAGGCGCTCGATATCAGGGATCAGGGCGTAGCAACGCGTGACCCCGTCGCTCGCGCACGCCAGATCATGGCGTCGACGATCGACGAGCCCAAGTCCTGCACCAAGATCGCCGAAATGGTCGGCGTTTCGGAACGGCATCTCCAGCGTCTGTTCCAGCAACAGCTCGGCGCCGGCATGGTCCAGGTCTATCACATGCTGCGAATGGAGCGGGCGCATCAACTGGTTCAATTGACGGAGCTTACAATCACCCAGGTCGCAGTGGCATGCGGCTTCTCATCACTCGAGGTTTTCTCCCGCACTTACAGGAAGACGTTTAACGTCTCTCCCAGTCGGGACAGGCGCCAGTCCGTCGATAGCAGCGTTTTCCGCCATGGACACGCTGGGGGGTAACCGGCGAAGTGAGGTTAGCCGGAGTGAGTAAATCAGAAAGGTCCACATGGGCGACATGCGAAAAGAGCGACTATTGAGTTCCATTTAACGTGATGGAGGAGCTGCGGCGGGACGAAAACTCTACGAGCTCGGGTTAGCGTTTGGTTCGCGGTGCCGCTAAGTGAAGCCAGCGACTAAGGGAATTGCGCTGTTCCGACGTGCAAATCCTTTCTGGGCCGCGGCCCATTCAGCAAACCGCGCGGAGCCGCCGCCGGCGACCCATGATGAAGCTCGTCGCCGCGCCCATGCGGTAGCGGAAAGGCCATGTCGTGCTCACCGACACTCACGAGTTCCGAGGATAGATCGGTCAGCCCGTGGGCAATGAGATGCACTCAGATTTTGGATCATGCCTCAAGGCCCCTGACGGCACTTGGTGCGAACGCCGCACTGGAACATCGGGCGCGCGAGGGGCTGGCAAGTGGATGTGTCGCTCGCAGCGACTGGTCGCTGGCTAAAATCTCTAGGCCGGCTCCCGGACGGGCTGCAATTTAAATATCAGGGACCGAGGCTAGAGGACATGTCTTCAATAGTTTCCTCAACCTTCGGGATTGTACAGAGCGTAAGGCCGGCTGCAGACTTTTCTAAAACCGTTCGTCCCGAACTAAGCGCCGCCGTTCCCCTCGGCTCTGACCCTCCCCGTTGGTCGGAGCAAGGATCTGACTAGACGGAACAACGGCCAAGTGTCGTAAGGAAGTCGCGTGATTGTTGCTGGGTCAATTCGGCAAAGCAACGCCGTTGCGTTGCGCATCGCGAACCACGTTTACCGAGAAGCCTTTCTGAAGAATCTCCTCGACGTATTCGTACACCAACAGACCCGCGGCTGGATTAGAACAACTGACAGCGATTGTTTGTCTGATAACGAGGAACGGCTCCGCTAGGACGCGGAAGCCTATATGGGTGCTCGCAAAACGCTCAAGCTGTTGCCGCACACCCGCCGCAGCGTGATGTTTACCTCCGACAAGCATATCAAGGGCTTCCCCTGGGGTAGACGAATGAACGATTCTGGCATGCGCGAGCCGCCGGGACAAATAGAGGTCATAGGCAGCGTTTCGGGTGACGCAAATTTCCACGCCCTCCGCGTCGACGTCTTGAAACGTGCGATACGGTGTTGCCTCTCGAACCACAAGCGTGCCCTCGATCAGCGCATAAGCAGGCGAAAACAGCAGCCTGTCTTCACGTGCCGGGTCGGCGGCGAGGAAGGCAATGTCCCACTCGTCCTGATCGACCCGGTCCAGGATGCTGGCTGCCGAAGGGTAGGCGACGAATTCGACGCGACAACCGAGACGCTCAGCAAACTCTCTGGCGAGCTGTGGGCTGATGCCTTCAAAGGCTCCCGTCTTCGGATCGAGCTGCACCAAGGCGATGTTGGCAAGGTTGACCGCCGCACGAAGGTAGCCCTTCGGTATCAGCGCGGCGCGAGAACGCGCAATTTCGTCGGTCATGTTTTCGATCCTCCACCGAATAGCGCATTCCTGCTGATCAGCGTTGCTTGAACTTGGCCGCGAGCGTCTCGGTCCCGCGGGCGAGAAGGCCGACATCGATGCCGACCGCAGTAAAGGTCGTTCCAAATTCGATGCAGCGGGTAGCAAAGGCTGTGTCCGGCGTTAGGATGCCTGCGGGTTTACCGAGAGCCGCAAGGCGGCCGATCGCATCCTCGACCGCAGCCACGACCTCAGGATGGCCGGGCTCCCCTGGATGTCCAAGGCTGGCGGCAAGATCTGCCGGGCCGATGAAGACGCCATCGACGCCATCAACCTGTGCAATGGCTTCCAATGCCTCGAGTGCCGCGCGGGTTTCTAGCTGCACCAGCAGACACAGCTCCTCTTCGGCCCGCCTGGCATAGCCCGCGACACGCCCAAAACGCGTCGCCCGCGTCAGTCCCGATACACCGCGGATACCGGCAGGAGGATAGCGCATGGCAGAGACCGCGGCTTCCGCTTCCGCGCGGTTCTGCACATAAGGAATAAGGAGCGTCTGCGCGCCGATATCGAGATAACGCTTGATCAAAACTGCATCATTGCTTGCGGGCCGCACGATCGCCGAGACATCGTAGGCCGCGACCGCCTGCAACTGCGGCAGTACCGTCAGGACGTCACTTGGCGAATGCTCCGTGTCGAACAGCAGCCAGTCGAAACCCGACGGGGCCACGATTTCAGCAGCATAGCTGCCCGGCAGACTGCACCAGAGGCCGATCTGCTGCCTCTTTTCGAGCAGAGCCCGCTTGAAGCGATTTTCCGGAAGGTCCATGTTTTCACCTATACAAAAGCGACGCCGATAGCACCGATCGGGCCATAATCCGCGTGGATGACGTCGCCAGCCGCGATATCGACGGGCCGCGTAAAGGAGCCCGCCAGCACGATCTGCCCCTTCTCCAGTTTGCCGCCAACCGCATGGAGCTTGTTGACGAGCCAGGCGATCCCCGCTGCGGGATGTCCCATGACGGCCGCCGAAACGCCGGACTCCTCGATGATCCCGTTCTTGGAGAGCGTTGCCCCGATCCACCGGATATCGACATCCATCGGACGGATGACGCGGCCTCCGACGACGATGGCGCCGAAAGCGGCGTTGTCGGCAATGGTATCGGTAATCGCGCGGGGAACATCGGTCCTGTAGTCGATGATTTCGAGCGCCGGCACGATGAATTCGGTGGCGCGCATAACGTCGTAGATGCGGGTGCTCGGGCCTTCGAGATCCTCGCCCATGATGAAGGCAAGTTCCACTTCCAGGCGCGGCTTGATGAAGAGGTCGGCCCTGATCTGGGCGCCGTCGTTGAACAGAGCGTCATCGAGGATGCGCCCGTAATCCGGCTCGGTCATCTTCGATGCCATCTGCATGGCCCGCGATGTCAGGCCGATCTTGTGGCCCGCGACGCGCGCACCTTTGGCAATCCTGCCTTCGGCCCAAAGATCCTGGATGCGATAGGCATCCTCGATCTCAATCTGTGGATAGGTCTTGCTGAGTTGCGGGATCGGCACCCGGTCTTCCCCCGCGGTCAACAATGCCTGTGCCGCGGCGCGGCGCTCTTCATCCGTCAACATGGGTGTCGTTCTCCCGTTTGCTTATTTGATTGGCGCGCGCG
>UCEZ01000128.1 GCA_900471525.1 Hyphomicrobiales bacterium
ATTTTCCACTCAGGAACAGGCAGTAAGAATTTCGAGAAAAAATTTCAAAGGAAGTCACTGTCGGATTGTTGACGCGCTAACCGGGTCTGCAGTTGTCACTGGGGCTGACATTTGCGCCCTGCTTCCTGACAGCTACCTGGGAGGCATAGACATCACTTCAAAAGTAACACCCTGCCCAGATTTCATGCAGGATTTATATGCCAAAAATCCAGAACTAACGAGGCCAACTTATTGCTGGCACAATAGTTTCCTGATAATTTTGAATTTAATGAAGACCCACCCAGATCTTCGCTATGCTCTAACCTTAATTCATCACCCTGCGGCTGGGGTAGAGGGGCATGCGATAATTGAGCATAACGGCCAGTTCCATGACCCAACGCTTGAGTATCAAACNNATATAGACTACTGGAGGTCCTAGAGGCGTCCGAAATGATTAATTGCATTAAACAACATCACAGCCCTGACGGTTTCAAGGAAATGTGCAATGGAGTACGGCAATGGTCCAATTTCCGGGTAAGCAGTTCTGGGAATCGAATTTTTGATCTATAAGGGAGCACTGCTACACAAAGGCTGCGCCAGGCGGATTCGTTCCTGATTTTCAAGATACTTTTGACTGGCTCCCTGGCCAATAGCTGCGGTCCATTAACGGCAGCTATTGGCCGATTGCAGGATTTGCGGGAGTACTAATCGTCATCCCTTCTGACGCTCTAGGCCAGGGACTAACGGTTCCGTAGCCTCAACGCATTCATGCCCTCCATAAGCGCAACCAGACGCTCGACCTCGCCACCATCGAAGTCCTCTCGGTCCTGTTCCTCGTGCGTACCCTTGTTGAGGTACTGCCACACGAACGTCTGCTCAGGGATACCCAGAATCTGACCGAACGCGTCAAGCAATGGCTGTTTGTCGTCGTGGTTGAATGTGTGAGCGCCATGAAGCCTCGCACGCAGCCCATCACACAGGTTGCGAAGTGAAGGCTGATCTCCAACACCTGCCACTTTCACGCTGATCATCCCAAGTTCGCACTTGCCCAGCCACCGCCAGATCTTGTTAGCCAGCATCTCCAATGCCTGCCTGGAGGGCTGCAGAGCCCCTCGA
>UCEZ01000067.1:0-390 GCA_900471525.1 Hyphomicrobiales bacterium
CGCTCGTATGGGCGGCGACGAATTCGTTGCCCTGACAAGTAATCTCTCGTTCGACAATAACGCTTCGGCTTTCGCATCGCGGCTGATCGCCGCGATAATCCGTCCGCTCGAATGGGAGGGGAAAAACCTGCTGGTCGGCACAAGTGTCGGCATTTCCCGTTATCCGGCCGATGCGCGCACGCCGCAGGAGCTTTTAGCGCAAGCGGATCTCGCCATGTATCGCGCCAAAGCCGTCGGCTCGAATGCCATCCGGCACTACGAGCCGACGATGGATGATGCTGCCCGAGACCGCAGCGCGCTTGCGATGGACATGCGCCAGGGCATCGAGCGCAACGAATTCGAGCTCTACTACCAGTACCAGAACAACTCACTGACCCGTGACGTCATCGG
>UCEZ01000067.1:445-4819 GCA_900471525.1 Hyphomicrobiales bacterium
GGCTTCATTCACGAATTGGGGGATTGGGTCCTGCGTACGGCCTGTCAGCAGGCGGCATGCTGGAAGAACCCGCTCAAGATCGCGGTCAATGTCGCGCCGGGCCAGCTCGCCAATGTCAACCTTGCGGCGCGGGTGCACGAGATTCTTCTGGAAACGGGCCTTGAACCGTCCCGACTGGAACTGGAAATCACCGAATCCGGCATCATCGCCGACCAACAGAACGCCCTGCGCGTCATCCGGCAACTGAAGCAGCTCGGCGTCAGGATCGCCATGGACGACTATGGCACCGGCTATTCCTCTCTCACGACCCTGCAGAACTTTCCGTTCGACAAAATCAAGATCGACCGTGCCTTTATCGACGGGGTGACGACCAACCGCCAGTCGGCGGCGATCGTCCGCTCGACCATCATCCTTGCCGACAGCCTCGGTATTCCGGTTCTGGCCGAAGGTGTTGAACGCGAAGAGCATATGGCCTTCCTGCTGGACGAAGGCTGCCCGCAAGTACAGGGTTACCTGTTCGGCAGGCCGATGCCGTTGAGCGAGATCAGCCATGTGGTGAATGCGCAGGCCGGAGAACTGTCCTTCAGCCAGGCTGACAAGATAGAGCTGGAAACTGTCCATATGCGTTCTGCCGTCGCGTGATCGGCTGTTTCAGCGTCCGCGCGACCGGGTGAACCGGGCGAGTGCGAGCATCAGGCCGCCCGCCATCAGCCCCCAGAAGGCGCCCGAAACCCCCGCGAAGCTGACGCCGGATGCCGTTACCAGAAATGTGACTGCGGCCGCTTCACGGCTGTCCTGTTCCTTGAACGCTGCCATCGCCGATCCGGCAAAGGCGCTGATCAGGGCAAGGCCCGCAACCGCCTGGATCAGGATCGGCGGGGCGAGGCTGACGAAGGCTGTGACGGTCGCAGCCAGCAGGCCGAAGACGACGTACCCGGCACCGGCGACGATGGCCGACCAGTAGCGCCGGGACGGATCGCGGTGCGCATCCTCGCCCGCGCACATGGCGGCGGTGATCGCCGCCAGATTGACGGCATGGCCGCCGAAGGGCGCGCTCAGGATCGAGAACACGCCGGTTACGGCAAAGAGCGGGCCGGGCTGCGGCTCATAGCCATTCACCTTCAGCACGGCGATGCCCGGAATATTCTGCGACGCCATGGTGACGATGAACAGCGGCAGTGCAATGCTGACGAGGCCGGCGATGGTGAAGGCAGGGGGAACCCATTCGATTTGCGGGATCAGCGTCGCCGAAATCCGCGCCATGGCATCGCCGGGCATATCGACGCCGAAGGCAAGCACAAGAACGAAGGCGAGAAGCGCTGCGGGAACGGCGAACAGCCGGTTGATGCTACCGACGATCACCCAGGCGAACACAATGGGCAGGCCGAACAGCGGATTGAAGGCGATGGCCTTGACCGGCGCGAAGCAGAGCCCGATCAGCACGCCGGCGAGCATCGCATTCGCCAGAGCAGCCGGGATGGCGGCGACGGCGCGACCGAGAGGCTTCCATAGCCCTGCGAGAATGATCAGAGCGCCGCAGATCAGGAAGCCGCCGACGGCCGTGTTGAACCCGCCCGCCACCGCGCCGGAACTTGCCAGCAATGCCGCGCCCGGTGTTGACCACGCGATGCTGACAGGCAGCCGCGTTGCAATGCTCAGCACGATCGCACATAGCCCCATCGACAATGACAGCGCCATCAGACCGGACGCCGCCTGCGCCTCCGTCGCGCCGACGCCGGTCAGTCCGTGCAGGACGACGGCGAAGGAACTGGCGAAACCGACGAAGGCGGTGAGCAGGCCCATAAAAAGGCTCTGGAGCGAGAAATCACGAAGCATTGAACGGGAAACCATGAGCGTTTGGGGATGAATGCAGCAAATCTGCCCTATCACATCGTCATATCAGCGCAATACCATGCCGCCAACGCTGCCGCTAAAACGCGAAGTTGCACGTTTTGCCTTTGACCTTTGTTCAACTGGACGTTTTATTGCGAGTATACGTATAGTGCGATCAGCGTCAGCCCTCAGGGAGGAGAGCCGATGAAACATTCGGACCATGTTCACGCCGTCGCGCACCACACGTCGGCCGCTGCGAGTTCGCCGGTGGCGGCTTCCTGGCGCCGGTGCCTGACGGTGCATGGCTTGTCTCCGGAGGAGGCCCGCTCGCCGCTCAGGCTGTCCGAGCAGGAGTTCCGCGCCGCGCGTGAAAAATCCGGGCATCTGATCGAGGAAGCGCAGGGTGAGCTGGACCGGCTGTTTTCGACAGTCGGCAAGGCCGGCTGCTGCCTGCTGTTGACGGATGAGAACGGCATAGCGCTTGAACGCCGCGGCGCTTCCGGCGACGACAACGATTTTCGCGGGCTGGGTCTCTGGTCCGGTACCGTGTGGAGCGAGGCGAGTGTCGGCACCAACGGCATCGGCACGGCAATCGCCGATGAGCGCGCCGTCGTCATCCAGCGCGACCAGCATTTCCTCAGTTGCAACACCGGGCTCTCCTGCGTCACCGCGCCTATCCGCGACCATCTCGGCAGAATCGCAGCTGCGATCGACATCTCGACATGCCGCGAAGACGCCGGCGAAATGGCCATGCTGCTTCTATCGCAGGCGGTTCGCGATGCGGCCGCCCGGATCGAAGCCAATCTGTTCCGCCGCGCCTTCAACGGCGCGCGCATTCTGCTGGTGCCGGCCGACGTCAAGAGCAGCCCCGCGCTCATCGCCATCGACCGCGATGATCTCGTGCTCGGCGCCACCCGCGCGGCCCGCCTCAAGCTCAATCTCGATGACCGGCGCATTGCCAACGGCGTTCCTGCTGCCGATCTCTTGAATGAAACACCGATCGGACAGGGCGAGGATCTCCTCGATGCGGAGCGGGCCGCCCTTCGCCGGGTGTTGTCGCGGGCGCACGGCAATGTTTCCCTGGCCGCCGATACGCTCGGGATCAGCAGGGCGACGCTCTACCGGAAAATGAAGAAGCTCTCGGTCAATTGAGTGACCGCGACGCTGAGGCGGCGTTATTGCCGCGCTGCAGCATGCTTCGTGTAATTTAGATGTCGCACATCTGAAACACTTGCGGCCTCCTGTCGGCAACGCGCCTCTACCCGCTCAGGCCGTTCCGGCGCACCTTTTCTCCCAGCAGATTGTTGGAGTCTGTTTCAGGAGGAGAAATCACATGCTGCATCAAAAGATCGTCGAGAATCCGTTCAAGCAGAAATACGGCAACTTCATCGGAGGCCAATGGCGCGAACCGGTGAGTGGCCGCTATTTCGACAACACCACCCCGGTCACCGGCGGCGTGCTCTGCCAGATCGCCCGCTCCGAGGCCGCCGATGTCGAGCTGGCGCTCGACGCCGCCCATGCCGCCAAGGACAAATGGGGCCGCACGTCCACGACGGAACGCGCCAACATCCTGATGAAGATCGCGCAGCGCATGGAAGACAATATCGAGCTTCTGGCCAAGGCCGAGACCTGGGACAACGGCAAGCCGCTGCGCGAAACCATGGCTGCCGACATGCCGCTTGCAATCGATCACTTCCGCTATTTCGCCTCCTGCGTCCGCGCCCAGGAAGGGTCGATCGGCGAGATCGACCACGATACCATCGCTTATCATTTCCATGAGCCGCTGGGCGTCGTCGCCCAGATCATCCCGTGGAACTTCCCGATCCTGATGGCGGCCTGGAAGCTGGCACCGGCGTTGGCTGCGGGCAACTGCGTCATCCTCAAGCCCGCCGAACAGACACCGGCCTCGATCCTCGTCTGGATCGAACTCGTCGGCGACCTCCTGCCGCCGGGCGTGCTCAACATCGTCAACGGTTTCGGTCTCGAAGCCGGCAAACCGCTCGCGACCAACCCGCGTATCAACAAGGTGGCGTTTACCGGTGAAACCTCCACCGGCCGCCTGATCATGCAATATGCCAGCCAGAATCTCATTCCGGTGACGCTGGAACTGGGCGGCAAGTCGCCGAACATCTTCTTCGAAGACGTCATGCGCGAGGATGACGACTATCTCGACAAGGCGCTCGAGGGCTTTGCGATGTTCGCACTCAACCAGGGCGAGGTCTGCACATGCCCGAGCCGCGCGCTGGTGCATGAAAAGATCTACGACCGATTCATGGAAAAGGCGATTGCCCGCGTTGCCGCCATCAAGCAGGGCAACCCGCTCGACCTGTCGACGATGATTGGCGCGCAGGCCTCCAGCGAACAGCTGGAAAAGATCATGTCCTACATGGATATCGGTAAGCAGGAGGGCGCCGAAGTTCTGATCGGCGGCGAACGCAACGCACTCGAAGGCGAACTTGCCGGCGGTTTCTACGTCAAGCCGACGGTCTTCAAGGGCCACAACAAGATGCGCATCTTCCAGGAGGAAATCTTCGGGCCGGT
>UCEZ01000109.1 GCA_900471525.1 Hyphomicrobiales bacterium
GGAAGGCGGCATGTTCGGCCTTGAGGATTTCCTCGAGGTGAAGACGGTCCACCGGCCCGACGCTGCCTGAACCATCGAACTGATTGCTGAAAACCAACCTCGCATCCACTGGACTGCGGGGTTGGTTCACCAATTCTCATGCTTCCATCAGGAGAAGTCGCTGTTTCCGGCTGACGGTTTCTGGTAGCTGCGATGCGTTATCGCGTGGCGGCATTGTGCGGCGCAGACCTATCGGACAGCATCCCGTGTCAGACACCGCCCTTCCATCATCCTCGTCCCGTTCGTCTTCTTCCGCAAACCGGCTTGCGCTTGCTGCTCTGTTGATCGGCGGTGCTGCGATCGGCGGGTCGCCGATCTTCGTGCGGCTGTCGGAAGTCGGGCCGATGGCGACGGCGTTCTGGCGGGTGGCGCTGGCGCTGTTGCCGCTTTTGATCTGGGCGAAGGCGACGGAAAAGACGGTTACGGATTCCCGGCCGGCCGGATTTGCCGATTATAGCCTGCTGGTTCTGCCGGGCGTCTTTCTCGCAGCCGATCTTGCCGCATGGCATCTGGCGCTGCACATGACGTCGGTCGCCAATGCGACGCTGCTTGCCAATCTGGCACCGATCTTCGTGACGCTCGGCTCCTGGCTCTTGTTTCGTGCCCATGTCAGCGGCGTGTTCATCGCCGGACTGGCGACGGCGCTCGCCGGCGTGGTGATCCTCAAGGGCGGACCGGCGGCACTCGGCGATGGACGTCTCGCGGGGGATGCTACCGCGGCGGTGGCGGCGGTCTTTTATGCCGGATACATCCTGTCGATCGGCCGGCTGCGCAGCCGTTTTTCCACCAACCGGATCATGATCTGGAGCACGGCGTCTGCGGCAGTCTGCATGTTCCCGCTGGCGTTCTTCTTTGAAGACAGCTTCATGCCCACCGCGATTTTCGGCTGGGCCATGCTGTTTGGCCTTGCCTTCATCAGCCATGCCGGCGGNNCTCGCCTTCCTGCCGCCGGCGTTCTCGTCGCTGACGCTGCTGTTGCAGCCGGTCGTGGCCGCTGTCCTTGCCTGGCTGCTGCTGAGCGAACCCGTTGGGCTGATGCAGGCGATCGGCGGTGCCGTCGTGCTTGCCGGCATCCTGATCGCCCGCCGCGGCTGATTATCTCGTGGGTCAGATACCCGGCAGGTTGAAGCCTGAAAGCCGCTCCTCGAGCTTCAGGATCGTCGGCGCATCGGCATTGGCGAAGGCAAAGCGCAGATAACCTTCCTGCCCCTCGCCGAAATAATCGCCGGGCAAGCAGACGATACCAGCAAGCTTTGCCAGCTTTTCGGCGACGAATTCCGAGCGGATATCCGGATAGGGATGGCGGATATAGGCGAAATAGGCGCCGATCGCCTGCAGTTTCCAGCCCTTCAGCTTGCCCATCACCTGTTTCAGCGCTTCCGCCCGGGTGGCGATTTCGGCACGGTTGCCGGTTCTCCAGTCGTCCAATGCCGGGATCGCCTTGGCAACGGCTGCCTGGGCGGAGCGTGGCGCGCAAATCTGCAGATTGTCCATGATCTTGGCGACCTGCTCGATAACGGCCGGTCCCGCCGTGATGGCGCCGAGCCGATGGCCGGGAATGCAGAAGGACTTGGAGAAGCTGTAGAGACAGACGAGGCTGTCCTGCCAGCCTTCGACAGACAGAAGATCATGCGGTGCGCCGTAGCCCTCGGCAAGAAAATCGCGATAGGTTTCGTCGAGGATCAGCCAGGTGCGATTGGCGCGGCAGAGGTCGTAGATCCGGCGCAGCAGCGCCGGCGGGTAGACGGAGCCGGTCGGATTGTTCGGCGTGACGAGCGCCAAAGCGCGGACGCCGGGCTTGAGCGCGGCGGCGATCGCATCGACATCCGGGAGAAAGCCGCGTCCTGCATCGCAGGGCACGAGTTCGATGCCGATGCCCAGCATCGCCAGCGTCGTTTCCTGGTTGAAATAGAAGGGGTTGGTCATCAGGACCGTATCGCCAGCACCGGCAATTGCCATGGCGGTACAGATGAAGGCCTGGTTGCAGCCGGAGGTGATGTGAATGTTGTCAGCGCTGACGGACGCATTGTAGAGGCCGGAAACATGCGCCGCGTAAGCGGTGCGCAATACCTGTTCGCCTTCGATCGCACCATAGCCGGTGAAGGCGGGGGAGGAGGCGGCTTCGCCCAGCCATTTCAGCATATCCGGATGAGCTGGATAGCCGGGCACTGCCTGGCTGAGATCGATCAGCGGTCCGCGCGAACCGTCATAGGCCTTGGCCCAGGCGAGAACGGAAGGCACCGGCGGCGGCGAGAGCTTGGCGATCAGCGGATTGAAATGCGGCATTGCGGATGTCCTGTAGGTTATGACTTGGTCCGGCGCTTCGGCGTCGGTTCCGGCCGCCTGGCGCGGGCGGGAGAGGAAACGGGCTGAAATCCATCCTTGGCGGGTAAACGTTCCGGCGCGCTGATTTTGGGTGCGCGGGCGCGGATAATCGTCCGTGCCGAGGTCTGTAGCTCCGGCATGGGGTCGCTTTCAAGGGCAGAAAACAGCCAGTCGATGAAGACCTTGACGATCGGGGCTGCACGGATTTCGTTGCGGCAGGCGACGTAGAAGGCGTCGTTGGCAGGAACCGTCAGGTCGAAAGGCGCGATCAGCTCGCCCTTGGCGATCAGGCTGCCGGCGGTGATGGTGTCGCCGAGCGCCACGCCCTGATTGTGCAGGGCGGCTTCCGTCGAAAGTCTGGCGTCGCTCATGAAATGCTGGCGTCCGCGCGGGATATCGATGCCGTCGGCGGCGGCAAGCCAGGTGTTCCACTCGCGGCCATCGTCACCGTGCAGGATGACGTGGTCGCGCAGGTCGCGTAGCGAGCGCAAAGGCCGCATGTTGAGAAGCGTCGGGCTGACGACCGGAAACAGTTCCAGTCGGCTCCACAGCCGCGCCCAGCAGTCCGGCCAATTGCCGTCGCCATAAAGCAGACAGATATCGACGTCGCCGGAAAACAGGTTGGCCGCGTCGTTGGAGGCGATCAGGGTCAACTGTACGTCCGGGAACTGCTCGGTGAACTGATGCAGGCGGGGGATCATCCAGAAGGAGAGCAGGGCAGGCACGCAGACGATGCGCAACTCGCCGCTGGTTGTCGGGCGGGTCATGGCGGCAGTGGCTGCGGCAATGCCTTCGAAGGCATTGGTGACGGCCGGCAACAGCAATGCCCCCTGCGATGTCAGCTTCAGCCGCTTACCGCCGCGCTCGAAAAGTGCCGCATTGAAGGACAGTTCCAGCGCCCGGATCTGATGACTGATCGCGCCATGGGTCACGTTCAGCTCGCGTGCCGCAGCCGAAACGGAGCCGCGCCGGGCCGTCGCCTCGAAGGCGCGCAACGGGTTGAGCGGGGGCAGACGGCTGGACAAGAAAGAGGCTCCGGGGGCGAAAAACCATGTGAGAATTTCTCACACCAAACGCTATAACAATGTCAATTGATTTTCCAATCAAATTGTTTCCTAATGTGGGCAACAAAGGCAAAAGCCTGGGGAACATGCAACCGAGATCGCCTCTGGCAAACAGGGACAGCATCTTGGCTTTGGCGGCAGAGCACACCTTCATCTGATGCTCGACCACCGCCCGAAACGCGCGTCTTTCCAGGCCCAATATGAGGTCAAGTTTGACATGGCGTGGGATAACAGCAAGCTCAGCGAACTGAAGGCGAAATACGGCGAAGCCCATGGCGGCGAAATGTTTGACCCGACGTTCCGCAAGGTCGCCGATAAGATTTTCTCCAAGAACGGTACGCGCCTTGCGCCGTATTCCGGTATGCCAACCTTCCTGATGGCACCGCATATGCCTGTGGATGCCAATGAGCCGGATTTCGGCAATCTGCAGGTCGCCATCGTCGGCGTGCCGATGGATCTGGGCGTCACCAACCGTCCGGGCTCGCGTTTCGGGCCACGTGCCATGCGCACCATCGAACGCATTGGCCCCTACAACCACGTGCTCGGCTGCGCTCCGGTGCATGACCTGCGCGTGGCCGATATCGGCGACGTGCCGTTCCAGAGCCGCTACCGGCTGGAACTCAGCCATGACGATATCGAAAAGCGCATCAACCAGATCGTCGATGCCGGCGTTGTTCCGCTCTCCGTCGGCGGCGACCATTCGATCAGCCATCCGATCCTGAAGGCGGTCGGCAAGAAGCGCCCGGTCGGTATGATCCATATCGACGCGCATTGCGATACCGGCGGTGCCTACGACCTCACCAAGTTTCATCACGGTGGCCCGTTCCGCAACGCCGTGCTCGACGGCGTGCTCGATCCGACCCGCACGATCCAGATCGGCATTCGTGGTTCGTCGGAATATCTGTGGGAATTCTCCTACGAGTCCGGCATGACCGTGGTCCATGCCGAGGAAGTGACCGGCATGGGCATGCCGGCGATCATCGAGAAGGCCAAGAAGATCGTCGGCGACGGCCCGACCTATCTCTCCTTCGACATCGACAGCGTCGATCCGAGCTTTGCGCCCGGCACCGGCACGCCGGAAATCGGTGGTCTGACCACGCGCGAAGTGCTGGAATTGATCCGCGGCCTCAAGGGGCTGAACCTGGTCGGCGGCGATGTCGTCGAAGTCGCGCCGCAATACGATTCGACCACCAACACGGCGCATGTCGGCTCGCAGGTCCTGTTCGAAATCCTCAGCCTCATGGTGTTCAGCCCGTTCGTCAACGGCAAGCGCGACTGAGGCCAAATACGCAATTTACCGCTGGCTTCAGCCAGCGGTCTGCGGCCGGATTGCCCGCACCACCCAAGCAATGTCCGAACAAAGGGGAACAAAAATGAAAACCGTATTGAAATCATCCTTCGCCGCCGCCCTGATGCTGAGCGCGGCCGTTCTCGGCTTCGCATCCGCTGCCAATGCCGACGCTATCGACGACATCACCAAGGCTGGCGTTCTGAATGTCGGCGTCTTCGCCGACTTCCCGCCCTTCTCCTCGGCCAGCGCCGACATGAGCCTCAAGGGCTATGACATCGACGTCGCGCAGTACATCGCCGACAGCCTCAAGGTGAAGCTGGTTCCGGTGCCGGTGACCGGCCAGAACCGTATTCCTTACCTCACGGAAAAGCGCGTCGATGTGCTGGTCAGCGTCGGCTACAGCAAGGAACGCGCCGAGGTCATCGATTTCGCTGCGGCTTACGCACCTTACTATATCGCTGTGATCGGCCCGGCTGCCATGGAAGTGAAGGGCAAGGACGACCTCGCCGGCAAGAGCATCGCCGTCAATCGCGGTACGCTCGAAGACACTTCGCTGACGGAAGCCGCCCCCAAGGATGCCGACATCAAGCGTTTCGACAACTATAACTCGGTCATCCAGGCCTTCATCTCCGGCCAGACCGAATTGATGGTCGTCGGCAACGACGTCGGTGCCCAGGTTCTGGCCCGTCAGGAAGCATTGAAGCCGGAGCAGAAGTTCCAGCTCCTGACCTCGCCGTCGCATCTGGCGCTGAACAAGGGTGAAGACCGGCTGAAGGCGGCTATCAACGATGCCGTTGCCAAGATGCTCGCCGACGGCAAGCTGAACGCAAGCTCGGAAGCGTGGCTGAAAGTCCCGCTCAACCCTGAAAACCTGAAGGATTGATCCTTTGGGCTATGTGCTCGATTTCGGCTGGCTGGACGACGCGATCACGCTGATCGCAAGCGGCGCAGCCATGACGATCTTCCTGATCGCGGTGTCGGCTGTCGCCGGCATCGTGCTCAGCATTCTCGGCGCGGCGGCGCGTCGCAGCCGCCATGCTCTGCTCAGGCAGGCGATTGCCGGCTATGTCGAGCTCATCCGCAATACGCCGTTTCTCGTGCAGCTCTTCTTCATCTTCTTCGGGCTGCCCAGCCTCGGCATCCGCCTCGATCCCGTCGTCGCCGCAATCCTGGCAATGACGCTGAACATGACGGCCTATACGACCGAAATCGTCGGCGCCGGCCTCGATGCCGTTCCGAAGGGACAGCGGGAGGCAGCACTTGCTCTCGGTCTGCGGCCACGTCTGGTCTTCATCAAGATCGTGCTGCCGCAGGCGCTGAAGGTGATCTTTCCGGCGCTGACCAGCCAGATCGTCATCATGATGCTGGAATCGGCCGTCGTCTCGCAGATCGCCGTGCGCGAACTGACTTATGAGGCCGATATGCTGCAGGCCCGCACGTTCCGCGCTTTCGAAACCTATTTCATCGTCACGCTGGTTTACCTTGCCATGAGCATTGGCCTGCGCCGCCTGCTGGTTGCCGGTGGCAACCGCTTTCTTGCGGGAGGCGTGTCGTGATTGAATTCACTCTCTGGGATATCGTCCGCAATCTGCTTCTGGCTGCACGGTGGACGATTCTGCTCTCGGCCGTCGCCTTTGCTGGGGGCACGATCGTCGGACTGCTGATCCTGTTCATGCGCATTTCCAAACGGCGCTGGGTGCGGCAGTTTGCCGAATATTACATCGGCCTGTTCCAGGGCACGCCGCTCCTGATGCAGCTGTTCCTGCTGTTCTTCGGCCTGCCGCTGCTCGGCTTTCGCATCGAGCCTTGGACGGCGGCCGTGCTCGGGCTTACTCTTTGTGCGAGTGCATTTCTGGCTGAAATCTGGCGCGGTGGGGTGCAAGCGGTACCGCTTGGGCAGTGGGATGCGGGCAGCAGCCTCGGGCTGCATTATCTCAAGCAATTGCGGCTGATCATCCTGCCGCAGGCCTTTGCAATGACACGGGCACCGACGGTCGGATTTCTGGTGCAGCTGATCAAGAGCACGGCCTTGACGTCGATTATCGGCTTTGAGGAACTGGTCAGAACCTCGAATGCGATCAACAATGCGACTTTCGAGCCGTTCAAGGTCTATGGGTTTGTTGCCTTGATCTATTTCGCCCTATGTTTTCCGTTGACGCGGTACGCAAAGATGCTGGAGCTTCGCGCTCTAAAACACTGATAAGCCACAGTCCGGACTTGCGCGCCGGACTAAAAATTGGGAACAGACCGGAAGCTGAAAAAGCGGCACCGGCAAAAAACAGGAGAACGTTGATGACTGAATTTCTGAAACAAAATGTCAGCCGGCGCGCCGTGCTTGGCGCTGGTCTTGCCGGTGTGTCGATGCTCGCCATGCCATCGATCCTGCGCGCGCAGGACAAGTCGCTGAAGGTCGGCGTCTATGGCGGCTACTTCAAGGATTCGTTCGACAAGAACATCTTCCCGGACTTCACCAAGGCGACGGGCATTGCGATCGAAGCCGTGGCCGAACCGACCGGCGAAGCCTGGCTTGTCCAGCTCGATCAGGCGGCCAAGGCAGGACAGGCACCGGCCGACGTCTCGATGATGTCGCAGGTGGCGATGCTCAAGGGCCAGGCGACCGACCTCTGGGCGCCGCTCGACGTGGCGAAGATCCCGAATGCCTCGAACCTGATCGAGCGTTTCGTCAACAAGTATCCGGACGGCCGCGTCGCCGGTATCGGTGCCGTTTCCTGGTACATCACGCTCGTCACCAACACCGACGTCTACAAGGAAGCCCCGACCTCCTGGCAGGCATTCTGGGATCCGGCAAACGCAGACAAGCTCGGCCTTTTGGCGCTCGTCTCCAACTCGTTCCTGCTCGAAGTGACGGCGAAGACCTTCTTTGGCGGTACCAATGCGCTGGATACGGAAGAGGGCATCCAGAAGGCGTTCGACAAGCTCGCCGAAGTCAAGTCGAACGTGCGCCTCTGGTATCGCGACGAGGCGCAGTTCGAGCAGGCGCTGAAGTCGGGCGAAATCCCGATGGGCCAGTACTACCATGACGTCACCGGGCTCGCGGCCGCCGACGGCAATCCCGTCCGCTCGACCTTCCCGAAGGAAGGCGGCATTCAAGACAGCGGTTGCTGGGCACTGTCGCGCGCATCGACCAAGGTCGAGGAAGCCCATGTCTTCATCGACTATATGAGCCAGCCCAAGATCCAGTCGCTGCTGTCGCGCAAGGTCGGCACGTCGCCGACGGTCAAGCGCGAAGTGACGGACCTGACGGCAGAAGAATTCGCTGCCGTGTCCTCCGACATCGAGCCGATCATTCCGCGCTACGACCTCTACCAGACGAAGTCGGATTGGCTGAACCAGAAGTGGACCGAGCTGATCGTCGGTTGATCGACAGGCTTCCGGCAGAGCGAGGATACCCCCCTCTGTCGGCTGAGCCTGTCCTCGGGCTTGCCAAAGGCAAGACCCGGGGGCCGACATCTCCCCCACAAGGGGGAGATTGACCGCTTGCTCTGTGCCTCCCTTACTCGATGGTAATAAGGGAAAAGAATGATCTCCCCCTTTGTGGGGGAGATGTCACGAAGTG
>UCEZ01000108.1 GCA_900471525.1 Hyphomicrobiales bacterium
GCCACATTCTCCTTCACGAACTCGGATTTCGAATTCGCGTGGATGGTCTCCAGCCGCTGCCTCAGTTTCGGTTCAGGCTCGGCGAGGTTCTTGCGAACCTGGCGAAGCGTCTGGTGCTCTTCATTCGTATGACCGGAGAGGCAGACATCGGCAATGAGCGCGGTCAGCAATTGCAGACCAGAAGCTCTGAAGAAGTCGTCGCGCACACCGCTGGCACGACCGCTATCACTCATGATCCATGAAGCGACCGATGCTATATCCTCTTCCTTGGTCCCACCATGCCGGCCAATCCAGTCAAGGACATTGACGCCCGTGTCCGGCCGCCTGGGATCGAGGACATAGATGTCCCGGCCAGCTTTACCGCGATGATCGATGACCATCGGTGCGACCTCGTTCGATGGGTCCAGCACGACCAGCGTGCCACCCCATTTGAGCGCTGTCGGTATCGTCACCGAGGTCGTTTTGAAGCCACCGGAACCGGCAAACACGATCCCGTGCGAGGAGCCGAATGAGCCGTCGAAGCACAGCAGCGAGGCCTTGCCGCCGCTGCCCCAGGTGTCCGGGCTATCGGACCGGAACGACTGCGACGCAATGCTATCCTTGTCGACGCGGTAGCGCTCGCCAATGACGATGCCGCCGGCATCCGGAAAGAGCTTTTCGGCTTCCGCCAGCTTCATCCAGTCGGCCTCGCCGTGCAGTGCACGCTTGCCCCGAATGCGTCGCGGCTCTGACTTCGCAAAGGCAGCGTTGCCAATGACCAAGACCCGTAGAGCAAAACACGCGACCAGCGCCGCCGCCCCTGCCCCGATCATCGTCGCAGGATCGGCATAGGAGAGTAACGATCGACCGGCCGGCAGATGGTCCGCCAGGGCAAGCAGGCGAACCGTCTCGCGTAGCGCGGCGATCATCATCGTGGCTACGCATCCGGTGACGACGCCGGCGCTGGCAAGCTTGATGTTCGCCGAGCCGGCACTCGCGAACAGCACGATCATGCCGATGATGGCGGCTGCGACATAGGGCAAGGCGATGCCCGCCCGCCCGAGCGCCAGCCGGGCGGCTTGTGTCTTTCCGGAGGCTGAAAGCCAATCCTCGATCCCGGTCATTCCGATGGTGATGAGGATCATCAGTGTAATGGGCACAAGGACGAGGGCGATCCTATTCGCCGTCATTGCCGAAGGCCTCCGCTCCGATCGCCGTCAGGCGCGAACACTCGCCTTCGTCGCCCTTGATCTTGTCCGCGAGTTCCATCAGGGCACCAAGCAACAGCGCCCGTTTTTCGTAGCGCAGCCCGGCCTTGACGATGAGTCCGCCAAGCTCGATCTTCTCCCGCGTGTCCTTCTTGCGAGCGTCGGATGTCATGGTTCTGCCCATCCGCTCAAACCTCGCCAGCCCCGCCCGCAGCCGCGCCAGACGTGACCGTCGTGGTCTGTGTGCTGTCGTCGCCATCGACGTTGGCCTTCTTCCCTCCGGTTGAAGCGGCTTTGCGTCCGCGAAACCGTTTGGCCAATTCCTCAAAGGCCGCCTGCAATTCCCCCTCGTCGATCTCGATCTCTCCAAGACCGGCCTTGAGCGCGATCCGGCCGATGCGCTCGGCTTCGCGTGCTTCGGCAGCCTTGAGCCGTTCCTGGAGTTTTGCGATGTCGTCTCGGATTTTCGAGGAGCTATTCTTCATTCCGGTTGATCCTTTCATGCCGTTTCACGCTTGAACGGCATGAGAATCCCAGAGATCGGCGTGCCGATCTACTAACAGAAATGCGAGTTGGCGAAGCCAACGCCTTTGATCATGATCCCGGCCGTTCCGAAGGAGCGGATCCGAAGGGCGCAATTATACGTCGCTGCCGCGACG
>UCEZ01000029.1 GCA_900471525.1 Hyphomicrobiales bacterium
AGTCTAGCCGATGACAGGACATGAGGATGATGGCACAGGTTGGCGGGGCGGGGATGAAATTTTTGGCGAGGTGGGAGGATGCGCTTCGGTACTGCCTTTTGCTGGAATGGCGGCGAAGTGTATTCAGCACAATTGGGTAGCAATTCGGCCACTGACAGCATCTGGCTTGAAGCGGTTCCACACGCAGATTATGCGGAAGAATCGCAGTGGTGGAAAGTGGAGAGACGGATGCCTAATCGATGCAGGGGCGTCGAAGGCCGAACATCCTTTCGTTAGGCTACTGAGTCGGACCATCCGGAAGGCCGGCGCGCGCAAGGTCTGCCGCGGCTTGATCGAGAATGGAAGTATCCCGGAAGTTCCAGGCCTGCCGCCACGACTGGATCGTTGCAGCCGGCGTTGTCTTGAGCATCTTCTCGACGGCGGCTTTGGCGTCTGCCTGGCGTCCCAGACGCATATAGGCGATGGCCAGTTGCAACGGAGCGTCGGCAAATTCCGTGTTCTTCAGAACCTCAACTGCGTCTTCATTTCTACCAAGGACGATGAAGATAAAACCTCGCACGTAGTTAGAGAACCAGGACAATCCCGAGTCCCGCGCGGCTGCAGCGTCGGTCAGTTCCAGCGCCTTTTCGGGTTGACCGGCCTGTAGGAAAATACTTCCTGCATCCGTGAGGGTGAAGGCATTGTATGGTGCTGCCGCGATGGCCTTGTCCATTTCCGCGACAGCCCCATCGTGGTCCCGCTTGAGCGTCAAAAGCCACGCGCGGAGCCAATGTGCCAATCTCGCCACCTGCGGGCTTAGGTTTTTGTCTGCGAGGACCTTGTCGGCCAGTCGGTTCGCTTCCTGAAGATCAGCCTGCTGGTCAGAACTGTAAAGCAGCCCAACTTTCATCCAGTGAGACCAGCCCAACTCCACGGTCAACAAGGGGGAGCCGGGGAACACCTGCAGACCCTGTTGCGAGATTTCACCTGATCGCTCGAGACCTTCCTTGGTGTAAAGGTTCAATTGGCTTTCGGCGCGCAGGTAGTAGTCATATTCAGCCAGGTTCGTGCTGTCCTTGCCCCAGGCCTGACTGTAGTCCGCTTTGCGAATGGCTCCCCATTCGCCCGTCATCGCCCCCACGATCTTGCCGGTCAACTCATCCTGAAGCGCCCAGGGGTCGGTTCCGGCCTTGTCGAAGCGGTCTGCCCAGGCATGGGCCCCCGTCTTAGCGTCGATGAGTTCGGCAACGATGCGCACCCTATCGCCTTCCTTGCGCACGCTGCCTTCGACGACATAGCCAACGCCTAACTCCTTGCCGATCTGGCGGACGTCGCCTTCCTTGTCCTCATACGCAAACGACGAGGTTCGCGAGACAACAGCAATGTCAGAAAAGCGCGAGAGGATGGCGATGACGTCGTTCGCCACCCCTTCTCCCAGATACCCCAGGCTCTTGTCGGCACTCAGATCCTTGAAAGGAAGCACGGCGACGGATGGGATCGCACTTGAGACTGCGGGAGAGGTCGCTGTCAGCGGAAAGTACAACGCCATCCAGGCGGCCACACCGGCGACGATGGCTGCCGGGACTCCGAGTGCCCACCACGGACGGCCGATCCGGCGCTTGTGCGGAAGGCGTCGGCGTGGCGAGGTGTCGATACGCACATAGTAGACGTCGACAAGCTCTTCGATGTTCTTGACCTTCTGCTGCCCGGCAGAGTCGAAGGCAAACGCGAGCTTGTTCTCGACCTCCTTCGCCACCTTGCCTGAAACGCAGATCCCGCCCGGGGGCGCGAGTTGCTCCAGCCTGGCCGCGACATTCACGCCTTCGCCATAGCGATCATCGCCGTCCACGATCACTTCGCCGATGTTGATGCCGATGCGGACGTCGAACCTCTCCTCCTCTGCTGCAGAGGCATTGCGTTCTGTCATTCCGCGCTGGAGAGAGACGGCACACTCGACAGCGTCGACCACGCTGCCGAACTCCGCGAGGAGGCCGTCACCCATGAGCTTGAAGATCCGTCCATGATGCCCGGCGATCTCGGGTTCAAAAAGCTCAGTACGTCGCGCTCGAAGGCGGTCAAAGGTGCCCGCTTCGTCCTGCTCCATAAGTGCTGAGTATCCGACCACGTCGGCGGCCAGGATTGCAGATAATCTGCGCTCCATGCCTTAGCTCCCAACATGAGTTGCGCGCCAAGCACTCTACATGACTTTGCCGCATGTTTCACGCGGCTGCCCCTCCCCCAAGGGGAGGGTGAACGGAGGCTTATGCCTCCCCCATAGGGTATCCCATCAGGTAATGACGGTCGGTTCCGTGCGGCCGGTGCGTGTCTTGATGCCGGCGATCTGGTCGGCGACGGCGATGAGATCGGCAAGCGCTTCCTGGGTATCGAAGTCGTGGCGCGAGGCATCCGGCTCGTAGCGTTCGATATAGACGCGCAAGGTTGCGCCCGAGGTGCCGGTGCCCGACAGGCGGAAGACGACGCGGGAGCCGCCTTCGAACAGGATACGGATGCCCTGGTTGTTGCTCACCGACTTGTCGATCGGGTCGTTGTAGGAGAAGTCGTCTGATGCAGCGACCTTGAGCTTGCCGAAGGTCTTGCCGGGCAGGGTGGCGAGCTGGTCGCGCAGCGCCGTCATCAGGCCGTTGGCGGCGTCCGAATCGACCTCTTCGTAGTCGTGGCGCGAGTAGTAGTTGCGGCCGAAGGTCGTCCAATGCTGGCGGGCGATATCCTCAACGCTTTCCATGCGCACGGCGAGGATGTTGAGCCAGAGGAGGACCGCCCAGAGGCCGTCCTTTTCGCGCACGTGGTTGGAGCCGGTGCCTGCGCTTTCCTCGCCGCAGATGGTGACGAGGCCGGCATCCATGAGGTTGCCGAAGAACTTCCAGCCGGTCGGGGTTTCATAGATGCCGATGCCGAGCTTTTCGGCGACCTTGTCGGCGGCGGCACTTGTCGGCATCGAGCGGGCGATGCCGGCAAGACCCTTCCCGTAGCCGGGCGCGAGCGTGGCATTGGCAGCGAGCATGGCGAGGCTATCGGACGGGGTGATGAAGATACCCTTGCCGATGATCAGGTTGCGGTCGCCATCGCCATCCGAGGCGGCGCCGAAGTCCGGCGCATCGTCGCTCATCATTTCCTCGTAGAGCGCGCGGGCGTGGACGAGGTTGGGGTCCGGATGGTGGCCGCCGAAATCGGGGAGCGGGATGAAGTTGAGCACCGAGCCCTTGGCGGCGCCGAGGCGGTTTTCGAGGATTTCCTTGGCATAGGGACCGGTGACCGCGCTCATGGCATCGAAGACGATGCGGAAGCCGCCGCCGATGAGGTTACGGATGGCGCGGAAATCGAACAGCTTTTCCATCAGCTCGGCATAGTCGGCGACCGGGTCGATCACCACGACTTCCATGCCGGCGACGTCCTGGCTGCCTTCCAAATCGAGATTGATGTCGGCGACTTCGGCAATCCTGTAGCTTTCGATCGTCCGGGTGCCGGCATAGATCGCATCGGTGACCTTTTCAGGGGCCGGGCCGCCATTGCCGATATTGTACTTGATGCCGAAATCCTCGGTCGGGCCGCCGGGATTGTGGCTGGCCGACAGCACGATGCCGCCGAAGGCCTTGTATTTGCGGATGACGTTGGAGGCGGCCGGCGTCGACAGGATGCCGCCGCGGCCGACGAGCACGCGGCCGAAGCCGTTGGCAGCGGCCATCTTGATTGCGATCTGGATGACTTCGCGGTTGTAGTAGCGGCCGTCGCCGCCGATCACCAGCGTTTCGCCCTTGAACCCGTCCAGGCTGTTGAAGATCGACTGGATGAAGTTCTCGGCATAGTTCTTCTGCTGGAAGACCGGCACCTTCTTGCGCAGGCCGGAGGTTCCGGGCTTCTGGTCCATATAGGGAGTGGTCTGAACGGTTCTGATCATTGGCTTAGCCTTTCGCAAGAAGACTGGAATAGAGATCGGCATAACGATGCGCGCTCACATCCCAGGAAACGTCTGATTTCATGCCCTGGGTCTGGAGGCGAGCCCAGACTTTCGGTTGCCGGTAGGCGGTAAAGGCGCGCCGAAGCGCCTGGCGCAGGCTCGCAGCAGATACCGGCGAGAATTGGAAGCCGGTCGCGACCTTGGCGGAAAGTGCGGCCTCGTTGGCGTCGATGATGGTGTCGGCAAGGCCGCCAGTGTGGGCGACGATCGGCACGCAGCCATAGCGCAGGCCGTAGAGCTGGGTAAGGCCACAGGGCTCGAAGCGCGAGGGGATGAGGATGGCGTCGGCGCCGGCCTGCATCAGGTGCGACAACGGCTCATTGTAGCCGATCACCATGCCGACCCGGCCGGGATGACGGGCCGCGGCGGAAATAAAGGCGCTTTCGAGCGCCGGGTCGCCGGAGCCGAGCACGGCAAGCTTGCCGCCATTGTGGACGATGTCGTCGATCACCTCGGCGAGCACGTCCATGCCCTTCTGCCAGGTGAGGCGGCTGACGACGCAGAAGATCGGGCCGGGCGCATTGTCGAAGCCGAACTGCGCCGACAGCGCCTTGCGGTTGGCCTCGCGCTTCTTCAGCGAGCTCGGGCCGTAGTTTTCGCTGACATGCTTGTCCGTCTGCGGATCCCAGATATCGGCATCGATGCCGTTGACGATGCCGTGCAGGCTGGAGAGGCGTGCCGTCAGCAGGCCCTGGAGGCCCATACCGAATTCGGGCGTGAGGATTTCCTGCGCATAGGAGGGGCTGACCGTTGTGATGGCGCTTGCCGCCTGCAGGCCGCCCTTGAGAAATCCGACATCGCCGAAATATTCGACATAGCTGATGGAGAAGGCCTCCGGCGGCAGCGCCAGCTCCGGAAAGATGGTGGGGCCGAACTGTCCCTGGAAGGCGATATTGTGGATGGTCAGCACCGATGGCATCGCATGCGCCGGGCCGAAGCGCATGTAGACCGGCGTCAGCGCCGCCTGCCAGTCATGGACATGGACGAGATCAGGCTTCCAGCTCGGCAGCAGGCCGCCGGCGATCTCGGCCGCCGCCAGCGACAGGGCGGCGAAGCGGCGGAAGTTGTCGACATAGTCCAGTCCTGCCTTGTCGACATAGGGACCGCCGTCGCGATCGAACAGTTCCGGCGCATCCAGCACGAGAAGATCGAGGCCTTCGTGATCGACGGCGAGGATCGAGGCAGGATAGCCGAAGAGATTGTCGAAGCCGCCGACTTTTTGCGGCTTCCTGATCTTTTGCATCACGACCGGATAGCCGGGCATCAATGTGCGCATGCGGACGCCGTGCGGTTTCAGAGCCGCCGGCAGGGCGCCCGCCACATCGGCGAGACCCCCTGTCTTGATCAGTGGAAAGACTTCCGATGCGACGGACAGAACTTCCATACTCACATGCCCAGCTTGTCGATCATCGCCTGGGTGATCAGGCATATGCCGTTTTCCGAGCGGCGGAAGCGTTTGGCGTCGAATTCCGGATCGTCGCCGACGACGAGGCCTTCCGGAATGACGACGCGGCTGTCGATGACGACGTTCTTCAGGTTGGCATGCCGGCCGATCTTGACGTTTGGCAGGATCACCGCGCCGTCGAGGCGGGAGAAGGAATTCACCCGGACGCCGGTAAACAGCATGCTGCGGTTCAGCGACGCGCCGGAAATGATGCAGTCGCCGGAGACGAGCGAGGAGGTTGCCGATCCGCGCCGGTTCTCGTCGTCATGGACGAACTTTGCCGGCGGCTTGATTTCGGCAAAGGTCCAGATCGGCCATGTGCCGTCGTAGATGTCGAGTTCCGGGGTAACGTGGGTGAGGTCGATATTGGCCTGCCAGTAGGCGTCGATCGTGCCGACATCGCGCCAGTAGGCTTCGCGCTCGAAATCGGAGCGGACGCAGGACTCGTTGAAGCGATGGGCGACGGCTTTGCCGTGCTGGACGATATAGGGAATGATATCCTTGCCGAAATCTCGCGAGGAGGTGGGGTCGGCGGCATCGCGGCGCAGCACATCCATCAGGAACTTGGTGTGGAAGACGTAGATGCCCATCGACGCCAGTGCCATCTCCGGATTGCCGGGGATGCCCGGCGGGTCGGCGGGCTTTTCGACGAAGGCGATGATCTGGTCCTTGTCATCGACGTGCATGACGCCGAAGCCGGTCGCTTCCATGCGCGGCACTTCCAGGCAGCCGATGGTCACGTCGGCGCCGGAATCCACATGCTGCTGCAGCATGAGTTCATAGTCCATCTTGTAGACATGGTCGCCGGCGAGGATGACCATGTATTCAACGCCATGATCCTCGATGATATCGATGTTCTGATAGACGGCGTCGGCCGTGCCTTCGTACCACTGCGTTTCCGACACGCGCTGGGAAGCGGGCAGGATGTCGAAACTCTCGTTTCGCTCGGGACGGAGGAAGTTCCAGCCGCGTTGCAGATGGCGGATCAGCGAGTGCGCCTTGTATTGCGTGGCGACGCCGATGCGGCGGATACCGGAGTTCAGCGCGTTGGACAGTGCGAAATCGATGATGCGGGCCTTGCCGCCGAAATAGACCGCGGGCTTGGCGCGGCGGTCCGTCAGTTCCTTGAGACGGCTTCCACGACCGCCGGCAAGGACATAGGCCATTGCGTCACGGGCGAGGGGCTGGGTGCGTTTTTCCATTGATTTTCCTCCCGATAGTATGGTTCCCGGAGCGGGTTCGCCGTCTTCTGGAACAGTGTTCCTCTCCAAATATTCTTCTTACGCATCGCGCTGACAGGCCTTGGGAGCCCGCCGTGCCGTGCGCTAATCCTGCTCCAGCATCAGTGTCGCCAGGGGCGGCAGGGTGATGGTGGCCGTGATGACGCCTGCACTGTTTTTCGTTGCCTGGACGGCTCCTCCGTTGCCTTTTCCGCTGCCGCCGTAAATCTCGGCGTCGCTGTTGAGGATTTCCTGCCACCGCCCTTCCGCAGGCAGCGGTATCGTGTAGTTCTCGCGGTAAACCGGCGTGAAGTTCGAGACGACGGCGATCATCTTTTCACCAGGCGCCTTGCGCAGCCAGGCAAAGACCGAATTCTCGCGGTCATCGGCGATCAGCCACTCGAAGCCGTCGCCCTCGCAGTCGCGCGCATGCAGTGTTGCCTTGGTGCGGTAGGTGCCGTTCAGATCGCGCACCAGCCGTCGCATGCCTTCGTGCAGGGGGTATTCGAGGAGGTTCCAGTCGAGCGAGCGGTCTTCCGCCCATTCCTGCCACTGGGCGAATTCCTGGCCCATGAACAGGAGCTTCTTGCCGGGATAGCCCCACATGAAGCCGTAATAGGCACGCAGATTGGCAAATTTCTGCCAGTCGTCGCCGGCCATCTTGGCGATCAGCGAGCCCTTGCCATGAACTACTTCGTCATGGCTAAGCGGCAGCACGAAATTCTCGCTGAACGCATAGAGCAGGCCGAAGGTCAGGTCGTTGTGGTGGTGCTTGCGGTGGATCGGTTCACGCTGCAGATATTGCAGCGTGTCGTGCATGAAGCCCATGTTCCACTTGAAGCCGAAGCCGAGGCCGCCGGCATGGACCGGAGCGGAGACCTTTGGCCAGGAGGTGGATTCCTCGGCAATGGTGATGATGCCGGGATGGCTGCCGTAGACTTCCTTGTTCATCGTCTGGAGGAAGCGAACGGTATCGAGGTTCTCGTTGCCGCCATATTCGTTCGGCACCCATTCGCCGTGCTTGCGCGAATAGTCGAGGTACAGCATCGACGCGACGGCATCGACGCGCAAACCGTCCAGGTGGAACTTTTCCGCCCAGTAGAGTGCATTGTTGACGAGATAGGAGAACACCTCGGCGCGGCCGAAATTGTAGATCGCGGTGTTCCAATCGGGATGGTAACCCTGACGCGGATCTTCATGTTCGTAGAGGGCGGTGCCGTCGAACCAGCGAAGGCCGTGGGCATCAGTCGGGAAATGCGCCGGCACCCAGTCGAGGATGATGCCGATGCCGACCTTGTGGGCACCGTTGACGAAGCGGGCGAAGCCTTCCGGCTCGCCGAAGCGCGCGGTCGGCGCATAGAGGCCGGTGGTCTGGTAGCCCCAGGACGGATCGAAGGGATATTCGGTGACCGGCAGGAATTCGATATGGGTGAAGCCCATGTCGACACAATAGGGGATCAGCCGGTCGGCAAGCTCGTCCCATGTCAGCATGTCGCCATTGTCGCGGCGCTGCCAGGACGCGGCATGAACCTCGTAGATGGATATGGGCTGGCGCCGCGCGTCGACGCTTGCCCAATAGGCCCGGTGGGCCTCGTCCTGCCAGACCTGTTCGATCTCGCCCGTTGTCATCGACGCATTTTTCGGGCGCAGTTCCGAACGGCGGGCGAAGGGATCGGCCTTCAGTGGCAACAGTTCGCCGTTCTTGCCGACGACCTCGTATTTGTAGATTGCGCCCGACTGGACATCCGGCAGGAAGATTTCCCAGATGCCGGTGTCCTGGCGCAGCCGCATCACATGGCGGCGGCCGTCCCAGCCGTTGAAATCGCCGACGACGGAGACGCGCTTGGCGTTGGGCGCCCAGACGGCGAAGTGAAATCCCTCGGCGCCATCATGCTTGATCGGATGAGCGCCCATTTTGTCGAACAGCCGCAGATGCGAGCCTTCGCGGATGTAATAGTCATCCATCGGCCCAAGCACGGGGCCGAAGCTGTAGGGGTCGGTGACCGTCCATTCGCCGCCTGCGTTGCGGGCGCGGTAGCGAACCGGCTGGATCTTCTTGACGGCAATCGGACCTTCGAAGAAGCCGGCATCGTCACGCCGATTGAGCGTGCCGATGTCTTTGCCGGCCAATGTCTCGGCCGTGACGGTCTCGGCACCCGGAATGAAGCAGCGGGCGATGAACTCCTTGCCCGCCGGGTGGACGCCGAGTGCTGCGAACGGATTGCTATGAGTGCCAGCGAGGATCGCCGCAATCTCTTCCGTCGACAGGCTGGCTGGCGGAGCGGTAGGCGTGGCGTCTTTTGGCACTATTGTCATCCGGCTCTCCAGATTTCCCCGGCATATTGCCGGATTGTACGGTCGGAGGAGAACCAGCCCATGCGCGCGGTGTTGCGAATGGTCTTGGAGTACCAGCTGGCCGGCTCCGCCCAGATGGCGTCCACTTCGCGCTGCGCCTTGGTGTAGGCGTCGAAATCGGCCGCCACCATGAACCAGTCGTGATTGTAGATGCCATCGATCAGGGCGGTGAAGCGATTGCGGTCATCAGGGGAGAAGACGCCGGAGGAAATGGCAAGCAGCGCCTGCGACAGTTCCCGCGACTGCTCGATGATGGCGCGGGGATTGTGGCCCTCGGTGCGCACCTTGGTGACTTCGTCTGCCGTCATCCCGAAGATCTTGATGTTCTCCTCGCCGACCCAGTCACGCATTTCGACATTGGCGCCATCCAGCGTTCCGATGGTCAGCGCACCGTTCAACGCGAACTTCATGTTCCCGGTTCCCGACGCTTCCATGCCGGCCGTCGAAATCTGCTCGGAGAGATCGGCTGCAGGCACCATAATCTCGGCGAGCGAGACGTTGTAGTTCGGAATGAAGACGATCTTCAGCAGGCCGCGCACAGACGGGTCGTGGTTGATGACCCTGGCCACGTCATTGGCAAGCTTGATGATGAGCTTGGCGTTGTGATAGCTCGGCGCCGCCTTGCCCGCGAACAGCTTGACACGCGGCACCCAGTCGAGTTCCGGATGCGAGCGGATCTGGTCGTAGAGCGAGATCGCTTCGACGATGTTGAGGAGCTGGCGCTTGTATTCATGGATGCGCTTGATCTGGATGTCGAACATCGCCGACGGATCGAGCCGGATACCCATGCGGCTCTGGACCAGCTGGGCAAGCTTGACCTTGTTGGACCGCTTGATCTTGGCAAATTTCTCCTGGAAGTCAGGCTTGTCGGCAAAGGGATCGAGCGCCTGCAGGGCTTCCGTATTGTCCATGAATTCGTCGCCGATCGCATCGCGGATCAACGTGACGAGATCCGGATTGCACTGCATCAGCCAGCGGCGCGGGGTGATGCCGTTGGTCTTGTTGTTGATGCGTGTCGGGTAGAGCCGATGGAGATCGGCAAAGACGGTTTCCTTCATGAGTTCGGTATGTAGGGCAGAGACGCCATTGATCGAGTGGGAGCCGACAAATGCAAGGTTGCCCATGCGCACGCGACGGTCGCCGCTCTCGTCGATTAGCGAGATATTGCGCACTTCCTGATCCGTGTGGGCCTTCTGCTTGCGGGCTTCGAGCAGGATCTTGGCGTTGATCGCATAGACGATCTGCATATGGCGCGGCAAAAGCCGCTCGAACAGCGGCACCGGCCAGGTTTCCAAGGCTTCCGGCAGAAGCGTGTGGTTGGTGTAGGAGAAGGTGTGGCGGGCGATATCCCATGCGGCTTCGAAATCCATGCCGTGAACGTCGGTCAGGAGGCGGACCAGTTCCGCGACGGAGACGGCCGGATGGGTGTCGTTGAGCTGGATGGCGACCTTGTCGGCCAGCGACGTGAAATCCGGATATTGCTGCAGATGGCGGCGCAGGATGTCCTGGAGCGAGGCGGAGGAGAAGAAGAACTCCTGGCGCAGGCGCAGTTCCTGGCCGGCAGGCGTCGCGTCGGCCGGATAGAGCACGCGGGCAAGGCTTTCGGCCTTGTTGCTTTCGCGGAGCGCGCCGATATGGTCGCCGGCGTTGAAGGCGTCGAGCAGGATCGGGTCGATCGGGTGGGCGGTCCACAGGCGCAGGGTGTTGACGCGCTTGGCACGCCAGCCAACGACGGGCGTGTCGCAGGCCGTGGCGATGACGCGCTCGGCTGGCTTCCAGACGTAGCGGGTGACTTCCTCATCGACATTGACGGTCTCGACCGAGCCACCGAAGCCGATTTCGTAGGAACTTTCGCGACGCTCGAATTCCCAGGGGTTACCGTGGGCGAGCCAGGTTTCCGGCAGTTCCACCTGCCAGCCGTCAGCCATCTGCTGGCGGAAGAGACCGTGCACGTAGCGGATGCCGTAGCCATAGGCCGGAATATCGACGGTCGCCATCGATTCCATGAAACAGGCGGCGAGGCGGCCAAGACCGCCATTGCCAAGCGCTGCGTCCGGCTCAAGGGCAGCAATGACGTCAATATCGACGCCGAACGAGGCAAGCGCCTCGCGCAATTCGTCCATCAGGCCAATATTGGTGACGGCGTCGCGCATCAGGCGGCCGATCAGGAATTCGAGCGACAGGTAATAAACGCGCTTGGCATCGGTGGCATAGGTCTTGCGCGTCGATTCCATCCAGTTGTCGGTAATGCGATCGCGCACGACGAGGATGGCGGCGGTCAGCCAGTCATGCGGCTTGGCGACTTTCGGGTCCTTGCCGATACGGTAGGTGAGGCGTTCGATGATTTCCTTGGCGAGGACTTCGGAGTTCGAAGCGCGGGGCGCGGCGCTGGGAATTTTTTCGTTGGACAAACGATCGATCATGGAAAAGGCTTACCCTCTGCTTGCGGTTTGGGAGACCGGAGGCGAACACCAACGGGGCATATAAGCGATTTATGCACCGATACGAAGCGCTTGCAATAGCGTTTTCAACAAGATGAAAATTGATCAGGGATGACGTTCGAAACGGCTTGCGATTTGCCGGATGCGCCACGAGGACACAAAAAAGCCCGCCCCGATTTCTCGGGACGGGCTTGCGTTTCAGGCTTCAACCGATGCTAGTTGGTCAGGCGCACCGTCATGGAGGACGCTTTTTCACCGATATATTTGAAGGCGGCGGTCAGCTGGTCGGCGTCTTCAGCGGCAAAATAATTTTCAGCGGTGGTGGCGCAGGCTTTCAGCAGCGTCTTGCCGCGATCGGGCGCCATGAAGGCGATCGAGAAGACGGTGATGCCTGCCGTTCTTGCGCTGGCGCAATATTTCAACGTTTCGGCATCGGACTTATCGCCGTTGGCGCTGGACTGGGTGCCATTGTAATAATTGTTTTCGCCGTCCGTCATGAAGACGATGTATTTCTTCGGCACCTGGCCGTTCTTTATTTTATGTTCGGCCTCTTCCTTTAGTGCGCCAGCGCTGTTCTTGGCCATCAGACTGTTATAGCTGTTCTTGAACGCCGCGCTGGAGTCCGTCGCGCCAGTTGCGGTCAATGCGTTGACGTAGGTGGACACAGCCGAGGTGCCCCAGGCCAGACTGGACGCTGTCTGCATCGCGTTGTTGTAGGATACAGAGCCAGTGCGCACCAAGGTCGACGTGGAGTCGGCCGTTTTCAATTGCAGAAGAAGGTTCGCAGCGGCCGTTTTCAGCGCTTCGATCTTGGTGATGTAGTTCGTTTCCGTCCCCGTGCAGGTTTTTGAAATATACTTTTTGCCGCTGTAGTAGCTGCAGTCGTAGGTATAGGTCTTTGTCGGAGCATCCTTGTTTACCGTCGACGTATCCTCACCCATGGAGCCGGAGCGGTCGAGGACGAGGAACATGGACAGCGCGTTCTTGGCTTCGGTCGAGCTCAGCGACTTGCTGACCGTGCCGATTTCAGCGGTTTCCTGGCCGATCAACCGGGTCAGCGCGTTGAGCGGCAGATTGTATTTGGCAGTTACGTTGACCGTATATGTCTTGTTGTTCCCGACCAAGGCCTTCTGCTCGGTAATGTCGACGACCGTGCCGCTGGAAAGGGCCTGCTCCAGCGCCAGAAGCTCTTCCGGGGACATTTTGGAGCTCTGCATCTGGGACTTCACGAAATCCTTTGCCAGTACCTTTGCCTGTTCTATGGTCAGGCCGTCATTTACCAGAGCGGATGCCGCCGCGAGGCCGGCTGCGTCGGTCGCGTCCTGCAGCTGGTTCTTCGCCATCATCATATTGGTCATGTCGATTGCGACGCCGCCCGAGGCGAACAGCACTGGAATCAAGATCGCGGCCATCATGCCGAAATTGCCACGGCGATCGCCAATCAGCTTTGAACAGGACTGCAGGAGAGTTGATCGTTTTGCCATTTTGCCCACTCGGAAACAGACGTTGCGTTTCAATGGAGCGAGTTCTACCAAGTAAGTCTTACGGTCCCGTTCAACTCGGCGATCGAAATTGACTATAATTTTAGTGATCCCGGAAATGCAGGCGGTTGCGGCCCTTTCGATGTTCGGAAAGGGGACGGCGGGCTTTCCCATTTTGGGTCACTGCAGCGGAATGACGTCGACGGCCTGTTCGGTCTTGTGCGATCCGTAACTTTTCAAAACACCGATGACCGGCGCCACGTCGCTATAGTCGCGGCCGTGGCCGACGACGATATGATCCAATCCTGCAAAAATATTGTTGGTCGGATCGAGTTCCAGCCAGCCGGAGGTGGTTCCGCACCAGAAACGCACCCAGGCGTGCATGGCATCGGCGCCTTCAAGGCGTTCCTTGCCCGGCGGCGGAATGGTTCGAAGGAAACCGCTGACATAGCCGGCGGGAATGCCGAGGCTGCGCAGAGCGGTGATCATCACATGGGTGAAATCCTGACAGACGCCGCGCCTGAGCTTGAAAGCCTCACGCGGTGTCGTGTCGACGGTGGTGGCTTTCGGATCGTAGACGAAATCGTGGTGGATTTGCGCGCAAATGGCCGTGGCGATCTGGCGGATGGTCATGTCCGGCTTGGCGATGCCGCGGGCATAGGAGGCGATCGCCGTGTCGTCGGGAAGGCGCGGGCTTGCGCCGAGGAAATGATGCGGCGAATTGGCGTCGAGCGACCAGACATTGGCAATCTCGGCGGGAAAACCGGCAAGATCCGATGAAAAATCGGCAGTCAGCGCCTGGGGTTCGAGCTGGACGCGCGCCTGCATGCGAATCACCAGTTTCTCGTGCTGTTTGCGAAACAGGATCGATGTCGAGGGATTGGCGAAGAAATCGACGCTGTCGCTGCGCTCCTCCGGCGTCGGTGCGCAGGTGACGGTGCCGGCGACCAACCGCTGGCGGTCCGGCAGCGACACGGGAAGCACGCGGACGATATGCCGGCCGCCGGACACCGGGACTTCGTAGGTGTAGGTGATTCGCAGATTGATGTCGTAGAGCATGGGCTTCTCAGATCCGGCGCAAGCGATTCGTCATACCCTATCCGAGATAGGTTTGCGCGAGGATGTCGGAGAAGCGGCCGAGTTCCTGTTCCAGATTGTTGTAGACCACGGCATTCATCGCCTCGGGTGTCATGACGGCAAGGCCGGCGTGGAGTTTCATGGCTTCGCGGTAGAAGGGCGACATCTGGCCGTTGGTGAAGGCGTTCGGCAATTGCTCGACCTCTGTCTTGATCTCGTTCAGCTGGTAGAGGACCGAGCGCGGGTTGAGCGGGTCGAGCGCCAGAAGGTCGGTGACGGTCAGCGCGGCGGTATTGACGTTGTAGCGGCGGCGGTGGGTCATGACGCTGTCGCCGATTTCCAAGAGCATGTCATAGGCTCCATCAGGCGCGTCCTCGCCGGACATGTGGCCGAGAAGCCGGGTCATATGCAGGCCGCGTTCGAGATAGCGGCCGATCGACAGAAAGCGCCAGCCGGTGAAGCGGTACATGTTTTCATGCACAAGACCGGCAAAGCCCGCGAGCTTGCGCAGCAAGATGGTCATCGCATGCGTGGCGTCATCGCCAGCCTGGACGGTCGACTGGAATTTGCGTGCGGTCTTGGCGAGATCATTGAGCGCGAGCCAGCCATCGGCGGAGAAGCGGTCGCGGATGTTGCTAGCGCTGAAAAGGGCGCTGTTGATATTGGCCATCAGGCTGTCGGGGACTGGCTGCTTGGTGTCGATATCGAGCCCCGCCAGATAGTCGGTAATGTCCTTCAAGAGCGGCATTTCGGTATTGGCCGTTTCTGCAAAGCGACCATGCCAGGCGCGCAGGATGCGCAGCGCGCCTTCAGCCCGCTCGATATAACGGCCGAGCCAGAAGAGATTGTCGGCCGCGCGGCTCGGTAGGCTGCCGGGCAGGATGCGGATGAAGCTTTCCTCAGCGGGCAGAAGCGTCATCTGTTCTACTGGCTTCTGGCTGACGATCCAGACATCGGCGGCCGAACCACCGGCCTGCATGGCAATGGCGGCGGCATCGGCGCCGGAGCCGATGCGGGCGAAACCGCCCGGCATGACTTGCCAGCCGTCGCGGGTGCGGGCGACGTAGACACGCAGGCTCATCGGCCGCGGCGTCAGCTTGCCGTTCACCCAGGCGGGCGTGGTTGAGAGGGTGACGACTTCCTGCCCGACAAGCTTCGGGCCGTCGGTCTGGAGCCAATCGGTAACAGAAACTTTCGCAGTATCGCGCAGCGACGAGCCGAGCACCGAGCGGCCGTTGTCGTCGAAGAACGGACGGGTGGAGTAGGCGGGGCCGATCACCATCTTCTCGATGTTCTCGGTAACCTGGTCGCGCTCCGGCTGCTGGCCGCACCACCAGGTGGCGATGCTCGGCAGGACCGGGTCTTCGCCCAGCAGACGGCGGCAGATGGTCGGCATGAAGGCGAGGAAGGCGCGGGTTTCGAGAATGCCCGAGCCGAGCGAATTGACAATCGAGACCGAGCCGGAGCGCAGCGCCTCGACGATGCCGGGCGTGCCGATATGCGAACTCTGATTGAGCTCCAGCGGATCGGCGAAGGCGGCGTCAAGGCGGCGCCAGAGGACGCCGACGGGCTTCAGGCCGGCCACGGTACGCACCATGACGCGGCCATCTATGACGGTCAGGTCTTCACCTTCGAGCAGCATGAAGCCGAGATAGCGGGCGATATAGGCGTGTTCGAAATAGGTCTCGTTGGCGACGCCCGGTGTCAGGACGGCGATGCGGTCGTCGGGATTTTTCTTGCGTGACTGCAGCTCGTCGCGGAAGGCGCCGAAGAAGCCGGCAAGGCGGTGGACATGGGTTTCGGCATAAAGATCGGAGAAGGCGCGGGTAGTGGCGACGCGGTTTTCGAGTGCGAAACCGGCACCGGAGGGAGCTTCGGTGCGATCCGACAGGACCCACCAGTTGCCGTCCGGTCCGCGGCCGATCTCGAAGGAACAGAAATGCAGGAAATGACCATCGGCGGGCAGCACGCCGACCATCGGGCGCAGGAATTCCGGATTGGATGCGACCAGCGACGGCGGCAGGAAGCCTTCGGCGACCAGCCGGTTCGGTCCGTAGATATCGGCGGCGATGTGCTCAAGCAATTCGGCGCGCTGGACGAGGCCCTTGGAGACTGCCTGCCATTCAGTGTCGTCGATCAGGACCGGCACATGCGATAGCGGCCAGTTACGCTCCGAATTCTCCTTGGTGCCGTAGGCCCGGTAGAACACGCCGGCGTCGCGCAAATAGCGGTCGGCGCGGGCGAAGCGGTTGGAGAGCTCTGTTTCGTCCATGCGGCCGATAGAGGCGAGAAAATGCTGCCAGACCGGCCGGACGTTGCCCTGCGTGTCGAGCATTTCATCGGCAATGCCGGGAAGCGCACGATAACCAAAAACCGGATCGCCACCAATCCGGTTTTCACTGCGCATCGCTTCCGCCGTCTGCTTCTTGGACATTCAGTCTTTACACTCCTGCCGGGCGCCGCAAATCGAGCGTCAGGGGAAAATCTGCTGACGGGGTTTCCGGCACGAGCGCGTAAGCGCCGGCCGTGTGACCCCAGGGCTCGAAACGTGCCAGTCTGCGGGCTTCCGCTTCGTTGCCGTTCACCGGGAAGGTGTCGTAACTGCGTCCGCCCGGATGGGCAACATGATAGATGCAGCCGCCGATCGAACGCTTCGACCATGTATCATAAATGTCGAATGTAAGCGGCGTGTTAACCGGCAATGTCGGGTGCAAACCCGACACCGGCTGCCATGCCTTGTAGCGTACACCGGCGACGGCGATGCCGTTGAAGCCGGTCTTGGTCAGCGGCAGCGCACGGCCGTTGCAGGCAACGGTGTAGCGTTCGGGGTTGGCCGTTTCCAGCTTCACCTGCAGCCGCTCGACGGAGCTGTCGACATAACGGGCGGTGCCGCCGGGCGCGCCTTCCTCGCCCATTACGTGCCAGGGCTCCAGCGCCTGACGGATTTCCAGCTTCGTGCCGAGATACTCGACCTCACCGCAGAAGGGGAAGCGGAATTCGAGCTGCGCCTCGAACCATTCTGGCCGGAGGTCGAAACCATTGGCGCGGAGATCGCCGAGCACGTCGAGGAAATCCTGCCAGACATGGTGCGGCAGCATGAAGCGGTCATGCAGCGCCGTGCCCCAGCGGACGAGCTTGCCTTCGGCCGGGTTCTGCCAGAAGCGGGCGATGAGGGCGCGCACCAACAATTGCTGGGCAAGGCTCATGCGCGCATTCGGCGGCATTTCGAAGCCGCGGAACTCGACGAGGCCGAGCCGCCCGGTCGGGCCGTCCGGCGAAAACAGCTTGTCGATGCAGATTTCGGCACGGTGGGTATTGCCGGTGACATCGGTCAAGAGATTGCGGAAGAGGCGATCGACCATCCAGGGCAAAGGCTGCTGGGCCATGCCGGGAAGCGGCACCTGTGCCATGGCGATTTCCAGCTCGTAGAGGCTATCGTGCCTGGCTTCGTCGATGCGCGGTGCCTGGCTGGTCGGGCCGATGAACATGCCGGAGAAGAGATAGGACAGTGACGGATGGCGTTGCCAGTGGAGGATCAGGCTCTTCAGGAGGTCCGGCCGGCGCAGGAACGGGCTGTTGTTGGGATTGTTGCCGCCGACCACCACATGGTTGCCGCCGCCGGTGCCAGTATGGCGGCCGTCGATCATGAACTTGTCGGCGCCAAGACGGGTGAGGCGGGCCTCCTCGTAGATTGCCGTGGTGATCGCCACGCAATCCTGCCAGTTGGAGGCCGGGTGGATGTTGACCTCGATGACGCCAGGATCAGGCGCCACGCGCATGACGTTGATTCGCTCGTCCTGAGGCGGCGAATAGCCCTCGATATGGATCGGCAGGCCGAGATCGGCGGCGGACTTTTCGGCGGCGGCGATCAGGTCGAGATAATCCTCGATGCGCTCGACCGGCGGCATGAAGACGCACAGGCGGCCATCGCGCGGTTCGACGCTCATGGCGGTGCGCACGGCGCCGCGGATGTCACCGGCGGAGCCCGCAATATTCTGCTCGTTGCGATCCTGCTGCGGTTCGCTGGCCTTGCGCGACGCCTGCGCCATCGTTCGTGCCGGCGCGCTGTAGTCGGGCAGCGGGCCGCGCGGGATCGATGGGTCGGCCTGGTGGATATAGGGATATTGCGATGGCGGAACGTAAGGCAGCGTGCCGAGCGGCATGCGGAAGCCAATCGGGCTGTCGCCGGGGATCAGGAAGATCTTGCCGCGGCGGGTGCGCCAGCGCTCGCTGACCCATCGGCGTTCGTCGGCCTTGGCGTTCCAGGCCTGTACCGGCAGGATATAGCCGGTCGCGGTCGTCAGGCCGCGCTCGAACACCTTGGCGATGCGGGCGCGTTCTTCCGGACTTTCGAGCTTGGAATTGGACGGGTCGACATTTTCCGGCAGACTGCCTTCCTTGATGATCCATTCGGCCGGATCCTCGAAGGCCGGAATGATCATCTCGGCCTCGATCTCGAGCTCGGCGGCGATGCCGGTGAGAAGCGCTTGCGCCTCCTTTTCGGTGACCTCGGTGTCGTGCCCCTCGGCGGCGATCAGCTCCGGATTGTGCCAGATCGGCATGCCGTCCTTGCGCCAGTAGAGCGAGAAGGTCCAGCGCGGCAGGCTTTCACCGGGATACCACTTGCCCTGGCCGTAATGCAGGAAACCGCCGGGAGCGAAACGTTCGCGCAGCCGCCGGATCAGTTCGTCGGCCTTGTCGCGCTTGGTCGGGCCGACGGCGCCGGTGTTCCATTCCTCGGATTCGAAGTCGTCGATCGACACGAAAGTCGGCTCGCCGCCCATGGTGAGGCGCACGTCGCTGCCGTTCAGCACCTTGTCGACGTGTTCGCCGAGCGCATTCAGCGCCTGCCAGCTTTCCTCGGAAAACGGCTTGGTGATGCGCGGGTGCTCGGCGACGCGCGATACCTTCATATCGAAGTCGAAGGTGGTGTTGGCATCGCCATAGAGACCGCCGGAGATCGGCGCGGCATTGCGGTAGTGCGGTGTGGCGGCGAGCGGGATATGGCTTTCGCCGGTCAGAAGGCCGGAGGTCGGATCGAGGCCGACCCAGCCGGCGCCGGGGATGTAGACTTCGCACCACGCGTGCAGATCGGTGAAATCGACCTCGGTGCCGGACGGGCCGTCGAGTGCTTTCAGGTCCGGCGCGAGCTGGATCAAATAGCCGGAGACGAAACGGGCGGCGAGACCGAGATTGCGCAGGATCTGGACGAGCAGCCAGCTGGAATCACGGCACGAGCCGAGCGCCAGCTGCAGGGTCTCTTCCGGCGTCTGGACGCCGGGCTCCATGCGGATGACATAGTTGACCTTCTGCTGCAGGCGGGCATTGAGGCCGACGATGAAGTCGATGGTGCGCATGGGCGTCAGGTCGATGCCCTTGATGTAGGCCTCCAGTGCCGGGCTCATCGGCTCGGTCTGCATATAGATCTTCAGGTCGTCGCGGATATCTTCGGGATATTCGAACGGGAAAGTCTCGGCCTCCTCCTCGATGAAGAAGTCGAAGGGATTGTAGACTGTCATGTCGGCGACGAGATCGACCTCGATTTTAAACTCGGTCACCGGATCGGGGAATACATAGCGCGAGAGGTAGTTGCCGTAGGGATCCTGCTGCAGCGTGACGAAGTGATTTTCCGGCGTGACCTTGAGCGAGTGGCTGATGACCTTGGTCTTCGAATGGGCCGCCGGCTTCAGCCGGATGATCTGGGGGCCGAGCCGCACCGGCTTGTCGTATTTGTAATGCGTCAGGTGATAGATGCTTGCTTTGATCGCCATGCGGATTTTTATCCCCTCGATGATGGGTCTATGCCACCATTGAAGAGACTTTGTGCAATGCGAAGAAAGATTGCAAGGCGGAATTCTTGGCGGGAAGATTCAATTCCCACGGGGAACATGAGCCTGTGCTTTGGAAGCACTACTCCTGCGGCTTGATATTCTGGTTGAGGCGGAACAGGTTTTGTGGATCGAGGCGTGCCTTCAGGCGTGCGAGGCGCTGGTATTTTGCAGGTCCATAGGCATCGCGCGCAACGTTCGAGCCCGTTTCGCCTAGTTCATTGACATAATTTCCAGTGATTGACGGATCGGAAAGAGCGTGGGCGGTTGCGCGGCCCCATGCGATACATCGGTCATCGTCAGCGATCGTGTCCCAAACCGGCTCCGAAAGCCAGTAGTAGCCTGCGCTTCTTCCCGTGTAGGCCGTTGCGTCGTCCGGTACGTCGCAAATGGCGCCGCCCAGCTGTATGGCGTAAATCTCGCAGCCCGGTGTCGGCGCGCTGGCAATCGCTTCGACGATGTCCTCGATGGCTCCATCGCTGATATCGGACCAGAAGCCGCCCTTGGCGTAGTAGCGGCGCGACCAGGCAAAATCCTCATCGTTGCGACTTTGCAGGCTGAGGTAGGGCAGCCGTTCGACGCTGCCGCTGGCGCCGTTGGCCAGTGCCCCGAACGGTGCCAGAACGGATTGAGCCCGTGCGGCATCCCCGGACCAGACGGCCGTGACGTTCACACCCGATTGTGATGCGGTAAAGGAAGCAGAAAAATCGCGGGATTGTTCACGAACAAGACCGCGCAGCGCGGAAAGGACCTGCCGGGCGTTTTCCATCGGGTAGTTCCACTGGCCGACCAGGATCCGGCCGAGCGGATGCAGCTTGAACTTGAAGCGCGTGACGACGCCGAAATTTCCGCCGCCGCCGCGGATGCCCCAGAAGAGTTCCGGATCCGACGTCGCGCTCACCCAAATAACGTCGCCGGCGGCTGTGACGATTTCCGCGCCCAACAAGCTGTCGATCGTGAGGCCATACTTCCGGCTTGCCCAGCCCATGCCGCCGCCCAGCGTCAGGCCGGCGACACCGGTATGCGAAATCACGCCGGCCGGGACGACGTAGCCTTCCGGAACGGTCGCGCGGTCGAGATCGCCGAGCAATGCGCCGCCGCCGACTTCAACGGTTCGAGCATCGCGGTCGATGGTGATGGAATTGAGCAAGGACATGTCGAGTACGAGCCCATCGTCGCATGTGGACAATCCGGGCAGGCTGTGACCGCCGCCGCGTACGGCAAGCAAGACGCCGGCCGCCGCCGCGGCGCGCACCGCCTTTCGAACATCCTCGACATCCAGCGGGCGGACGATGGCAAGAGGCCGCCGATCGGCGACGCCGTTCCAGACCTTGCGATAGCGATCATAGTCCTGATGATCGGGTGTGATCACCGGGCAGCGCAATGCAGCTGCGGAAAGTTCGTCTAGCAGCGAATTGGACATGCCCTGTGCCCCCGACCCTGAAGGGACATCTACCACATTTCATCTGCTCCAGAAATGACGCCGGTGGTTGAGGCCGCTTGCGCCATCGCTCAGCCCAGCTCCTGGGCGACTTCCCAGACATGGCCCGAAGGATCGGCGAAGGCTGCGGTGCGGCGCCCCCATGGGCGGTCGACCGGGCCGTTGAGCAGCGTCACGCCCCGGTGGCGCAGTTCGGCACAGACAGCATCGGTGTCATCGACCCTGATCGTGAGCAAGGTGCGGGATCCCGAGCCGGAGGGTGCCACGGTCGATGGCTCGACCAGTTGCGGCGCCTGCGCGGCATCAAGCAGATTGATCATCACACCGGAGAATTTCAGCACGGACGACACGTCGTCCTCATAGACGATGTCGGGCGCAAAGACCTTTTGATAGAAAGCCTTCGCCTCGGCGATATCATTGACGAACAGGGTCACGACCTCGATCGCGTCCAAACGCATGGCATTTCCTCCGATACCGGCGGCCACGTCCAGCGCACCACAAAACGCACCGGCAGCGATCTGCCGGTGCGCGGATGTGTTGCATAGTTGGTCGTTCAGCGCTTCATCGACACGAGGTTGAAATAAGCGCCTTGCGGATCGACGGCGTTGATGATCCAGGCGCCGCCGGGCACTTCCATCGGGCCGTTGACGACCTTGCCGCCCTTCGCCGTCGCCCGCTCGATCGCAGCATCGAGGGCCTCGACGTTGAAGTAGAAGCCCCAGTAGGGCGGGGCGGGGATGGTGGCGGGCTTCGTCATCATGCCGCCGATCTGGGCGCCACCGTGCGCGAAGATCTGGTAATCGCCCATCTCTCCCATCGGCATGGTCTCATCCTTCTTCCAGCCGAACATTTCCTGGTAGAAGGGAAACTCGGTGGCGAGATCGCCGGCCATCAGTTCGTGCCAGCCGATATTGCCATTGGCGTTCTGGGCGATTTCGGGCATTTCGCCTTCGCCATTGCCCTTGAACAGCGCAAAAACGGCGCCGTGCGGATCGGTGACGATAGCGAAGCGGCCGATGCCCGGAATGTCCTCAGGCTCGCGGTGAACCGTGCCGCCGAGCTTGGCGAGCTTTTTGGCGGCGGCATCGACGTCATCGACGCCGATATAGCCGAGCCAGGCGGGCGGCGCGTTCATTTTCAGCGCTCCCTCGGGCATTGTCATCAGGCCGGCGATGCGCGCGTCGCCCGCCTTGAACAGCGTATAATCCATATCGGGCATGCCGGAATCCTCCGACGTCCAGCCGACGACATTGTCGTAGAATGCCGCTGCTGCCTTGGTATCAGTGGTCATCAGTTCGTACCAGACGAACGCACCGTGTCCCTTGCTCATTGCTATCCTCCTGTTTGATGTTTTAGCGTGGCCACCTGGCCTCGTCAGACTGTGGAAATACGGTTGTAGTCGCAGGACATGACATGCTTCCAAGTGCCGTCAGCATTCTGGGTGCGGGACGAGAAATTTCGGGTGTTCTCGTCCTTGATCGTGATGATGTCCTGGTAGCGTGCAGTCCTGCCGGCGTTTTCGAAATCAGGGCCTTCGCAGTCGAGCGTCAACACCTTGCCGGTGTCGTCGAGCGTGCCTTCATAGACCCAGATATTGGTCATGACGGAGCTGATGAAAGAGCCGACATAACGTTTCCTGGCGGGGTCGTAGCCGAGCGTCAGGATATTCGTCGCCGTGCTGCCGCCCGGCATGGTGCCGGTCGATTCGGAGACGATCCAGGCGCCGCCGAGGGAGCGGGTTAGCTCTTCCCATGCTGGCCCGGATGCCTGCTCGCCGGTCCCGGATGGCGGGTCGAACGTCAACCGCCATCTGCCGGTCAGCTGTTCCAGCCACCGGTGTTCTTCAACAAGGTCCGCCTTCATCGCATCGTCTCCTCTTCGGCGCGATTCTGCCGGTCAGATGTCGTCAGGCGCAGCAGGATTGCGCTTGGGGTGTGTCCTCATATTCGTCATGACGCTTCACGAAGCTCAATGTTGACGTCTCATTGCGGCCTTTTGGTGCCCGGTCGAGGATCATCAGCGTGGTGAGAATTTCCTCGCCGCCGCGGGCGTAGTCCGAATAGGTGTGATAGACATTGCCGGCCTCGTCGCGGATGAAGGCGCTCATGCCCGGCAGTTCGTCATTGGCCTCATCGCCCGATATTTCGCGGAAATTGTAGAAGACCTTGCCGCTTTCCAGTTCCTCCTTGGTGAAGGAGACATGGTAGTCGAAATTGAAATCGCTACCGAAGGACGACACCCAGGGGAATTTCCAGCCCATGCGCTTCTTGTAGGCTTCGATCTTGTCGAGCGGCGCGCGGGAGACGCAGACATAGGTCACGTCGTGATTGTTGAGATGGGCCAGTGTGCCGTCGATGTGGTCGGCAAGGAAGGAGCAGCCCGGGCAGCCGGCCTCCCAGTCGGGGCCGAACATGAAATGGTAGATCATCAGCTGGCTGCGGCCGTCGAACAGATCGGCCAATGTCCTTTTCCCCGCCGGCGTGTCGAAGGTGTAGGTCTTGTCGACCTTGACCCACGGCATCTTCTGACGTTCGGCGCGGATCTTGTCGCGCAGTTTCGTCTCTTCCTTTTCGGTGGCGAGCAGCGCCCTGCGGGCTTCGAGCCACTCCTGGCGGGATACAACCGGATTGCTCAACATCGTTCCTTCCTCCTCAGAAAATCGCGTTTCGTTCCGCTTGACTAAATACGTTGATATCAACATTATTGCGGCATGTCAAAGCCTGTTGTGATTCCTTTCGAGACAACCCTTCATGTGCGCGACACATGCCTGTGCCTTCATGTGCAGCGTGCGGCGCGGGCGCTGGCGCGGAAGTTCGACGAGGCGTTGAGGCCACTCGAGCTGACAAACGGACAGTTTTCGCTGCTGATGTCGCTCAACCGTCCGGAGCCGCCGGGCATGGGGCCTGTCGCGCACCTGCTTGCCATGGACCGGACCACACTGACGGCGGCGCTGAAGCCGCTCGAAAAACGAGGGCTTCTGGAAACAATGACCGATGCCAAAGATCGCCGGCTGCGGCGGATGCGATTGACGCCGGCAGGGCACGCCCTACTTTCCCGGGCGATGCCGATCTGGACGAGTACCCATGCGGACGTCGATGACGCGCTGGGTGAAGGCCGGCCGGACCGGTTGCGTTCGGACCTGCTGGCGCTTGCCTGAAGGCCATTTTCCTGTTCGCCGGAGGAAGCGGACAATCCCCACAACCAAAGAGGAGACGGCGAATGAGGATGATTTTTGTGAACCTGCCGGTCAAGGACGTTTCGCGTTCGAAGGCATTTTTCGGCGGGCTGGGGTTCAGCTTCAACCCGGACTATTCGAGCGATGACACGCTCTGCATGATCGTCGAGGAAAACATCTTCGTCATGCTGATGCACGAGGCGCGCTTCAAGGAATTCATCATCGACGAGATCAGCGACACGAGCAAGGCAACGGAGGTGCTGACGGCGCTCTCCGCCGGCAGCCGCCAGGAGGTGGACGAGACGCTGGCCAAGGCATTGTCGCTCGGTGGCAAGGAATGGCGGCCGGTGATGGATTACGGCTTCATGTACGGCTGCAGTTTCCAGGATCCCGATGGCCATGTATGGGAATTGGCCTATATGGAGCCTCAGCAGGCGGGCTGATGTTTCTGGGTAGGTGAGGCAATTTTAAGGAAGGGGCGCCGACCTTGGTTGGCGCCCTTCTGTTTGGTGGAAGTATCTCAGAATCCGTCATTTCCGCCCTTGTGGTCGAAAACCGACAAGCATACTGGGCGATGCAGGAGGCGGAGCTACCCCACCAAAGGGGCTTCCATGAAGATGAGATGGTTGCGCAATTCAGGATGTGCTTCGTAGTAGGGCGCGATCTCCTGGAATCCGAGAGAGCGATAGAGGCTTAGCGCCTCATCGTGGTTGCGGCCGGTATCCAGCCGCATGGAGGTGTAGCCCCGCTCAGCAGCCACGCGCACGATGTTCTCGGCGAGACGGCGGCCCAGCCCTAAGCCTCGGCCCTCGGGGCTGATGAACATGCGCTTCATCTCGCATGTGTGTTCGTCGATCCGCTGCATCATCACACAGCCGACCACCTTTCCGTTCAGGCGGGCAACAAGGATCTCTCCATCTGGAGCCGAGTGTATCCTCGGCAGGCTGTCCAGGAGTGCGGACCATTCTTCTGGCGTGTAGTAGCGATCGACGAACCAAGCGTTCTCGCCATAGCGCGACCGACACCAGTCGATGAAGCCGTTGCACAAGGCTCGAATGGCAGGGAAGTCGTCAGATCTGGCTGGGCCAATCTCCGAGTTCTGTTCCACGTCTGCGCCCCCACTCACGAATGCTGCATCGGCAAAGCGGGCGCTCCTTCCCGAGTTCCATAGACGCCGAAAAGGAAACCGCAGTCGAGTCGGGCTCAAGCAATCAGCCGCTGGGAATTCGGAAATTTTCCTGCCCAGTGCCTCCATCGAACTTCGTGGATTCTGCTCAAGCCATAATCAACTGTAGTCAAAAAAGGTCTTGTTGACAATCTGCCAGCGCCCTCCGATGAAAGCGTGTGACAACTTCGATCGCAATCGAAAATATCAACCGCTTATTAGTACAGACGTCATCAATCCAACGAACGTGTAATTCTTAAACGCAGCTACTCTATCCCGCGAGCGAAGCATCGTTATTCAAAATCCGCACCAAAGCCACTTAGCCTTTCGGGCGGGCGAGGCTGTCCAGAACCCGGGCCAGGGTAGTTGTCGTGGCGCGCAGATCATCGGCTCCGATCTCGGCGCCGAGCGTGTCGGCCCAGGCGGCCTGGCGGATCTGGATGTCGTGCAACGCCGCTTCGCCCGCCTGCGTCAGCATGAGCAGCTTTGCCCGCTGATGCGCCGGGTTTTCCTCGTATCGCACCAGTCCCTCTGTTTCCAGAATATCGGCAATGCGCTGGACACCCTGACGCGCAAGACCGAGAACGCGGCCGATGTCGGCGACCGACATGGTGGCGTGACTCGCCGCCGCCAAGACCTGCCAGCGGGCGCTGGTCTGGCCGGAAGGTTTTGCAAGCGCGTCGCCTGCGGCGTTCAGATGGGCCGCAAGCCGGATGACGGAGATGGAAAAGCTGGCGAAGGCGTCGCCAGCAGCGGTTCGATCTGGTTTTTTCATATTGACAACATATTGTCATTCTGTAAGATGCGAATATGACAATAAGTTGTCATATTGTGGCGCGTCAGGCAAGGGAGAACCGGGATGAAAATGACCTACAAGGGAAGCTGCCATTGCGGCAAGGTTCGGTTCGAGGCTGATATCGACCTGGACGCCGGAACGGGCAAGTGCAATTGCTCGATCTGCACCAAGCGGCGCGCCTGGGGCGTGGTTATCAAGCCCGAGGATTTCCGACTGCTGGCAGGTGCGGATGAAATGACCGATTACCAGTTCGGCACGATGAGTGGCCATCATCGTTTCTGCCGCACCTGCGGCATCGAGCCCTTCAGCGACGGTTATGTCGAGCAGATCGGCGGCGCCTTCGTCTCCATCAATCTCGCGAGCCTCGACGATCTCGATCCATCCGTGCTCGCCGAGGCGCCGGTGACCTATTCCGATGGCCGCAACAATGCCTGGTGGAATACGCCGGCGGAGACGCGGCATTTATAAGCCGGCCTGCGCCAGCACTCTTCAGGAGTGCTTCGTCAAACCTTCTGGAATTCCAGGTGATAGGTCACGTCCTGACCTGTCACGGGATCGATACCCGGCGCACCGCTGATGACCAGCTTGTCGCCTTCGATCGTATAGGGACGGACCTGATCTGTTATTCCCCAGGCCGGATTCCAGCTTGCATCGACGTGGTGGATGACCCTGCCATCCTCAAGCGTGTAGGAGCCCGCATAGGCCAGCATGGAATCGAAAAGAGCAATCTTTTCATCATCCGCCGGTGTCGCTCCCCTCAGCGCGGGCCTATGCCTGTTCACGACCAGCGCCATCATGCGGCCATCCGCGTGATAGCAGATATATCCGATGGGATCGGCGCCCATGGCGTCTGTCACTTCGCCTGACGCGACAAATTTTCGCTTCCAGGAGAGCATACGCCAGGTTCCAAGCAGTGCGGCAGCGTTTGTCATAAGCCCCCCAAAGTCACTTTCCGGGAAGACCAAAACATAGCAGACGGTGCGCCGTTCAGGCCAGCGCCCGAGAAGCAAGGAATCCTTGGGTAGCGACCAGGCGAACTTCAAGTGAAACCGCCGTTATGGCGATTTCATTTTTGAGTTGAGCTGGGACGGAAGATCGAATTTTCCTCAGAGTTCGCCCAAATCACGCACCGCGCCGCGGTCGGCGGAGGTGGCAAAGGCGGCGTAGGCTTTCAGCGCGGTCGTCACCTTGCGCTTGCGCTGTTCGACCGGCTTCCAGCCCTTGGCGTCCTGTTCGGCGCGGCGGGCGGCGATTTCGGCCTCGTCGACGCGCAGCGAAATCGTCCGGTTAGGGATGTCGATATCGATCATGTCGCCTTCGCGCACGATGCCGATCAGGCCGCCATTGGCGGCTTCCGGCGAGACGTGGCCGATGGAAAGGCCCGACGTGCCGCCCGAGAAGCGACCGTCGGTGATCAGCGCGCAGGCTTTGCCGAGACCCTTCGATTTCAGGTAGCTGGTCGGATAGAGCATTTCCTGCATGCCTGGACCGCCTTTCGGGCCCTCGTAGCGGATGACGACGACGTCGCCGGCCTTGACCTCGTTGGCAAGGATCGCCTTGACGGAGGAATCCTGGCTTTCGAAGACGCGCGCGGGGCCGGAGAACTTCAGGATCGATTCATCGACGCCGGCCGTTTTCACAATGCAGCCGTTGAGCGCGATATTGCCCTTGAGGACTGCCAGGCCGCCATCCTTGGAGAATGGGTGCTGGGCATCGCGGATAACGCCCTTTTCGCGGTCGAGATCGAGTTCCTTCCAGCGGGCGCTCTGGCTGAAGGCGACCTGCGTCGGCACGCCGCCGGGCGCCGCGCTGAACAGTTCAAGCGCTGCCGGATTGTCGGTGACGGAAATGTCCCATTGCGAAAGCGCGTCGCCGAGGGTCTTTGCATGCACGGTCGGCAGATCGGCGTTCAACAGGCCGGCGCGGTTCAGTTCGCCGAGGATTGCCATGATGCCGCCGGCGCGGTGCACGTCTTCCATATGCACATCGGCCTTGGCGGGCGCGACCTTGGAGAGGCACGGAACCTTGCGCGACAGGCGGTCGATGTCATCCATGGTGAAATCGACCTCGCCCTCGTGGGCGGCCGCCAGAATGTGCAGAACCGTATTGGTCGAGCCGCCCATGGCGATATCGAGCGCCATGGCGTTTTCGAACGCGCCCTTACTGGCGATGGTGCGCGGCAGCGCCGTAACATCTTCGGCTTCGTAGTAGCGCTTGGCCAGCGAGACGATGTTGCGGCCGGCCTGCAGGAACAGCTTTTCGCGGTCCGAATGGGTTGCAAGCGTCGAGCCGTTGCCGGGCAGGGACAGGCCGAGCGCTTCGGTCAGACAGTTCATCGAATTGGCCGTGAACATGCCGGAGCAGGAGCCACAGGTCGGGCAGGCGGAACGTTCGATGGTCTTGACGTCCTCGTCCGACATATTTTCGTCGGCGGCGGCGACCATGGCGTCGACCAGATCGAGCGCGTGGATTTTGCCGTCGGACAGCAGCACCTTGCCGGCTTCCATCGGGCCGCCGGAGACGAAGATCGTCGGGATGTTGAGACGCAGCGACGCCATCAGCATGCCGGGGGTGATCTTGTCGCAGTTGGAAATGCAGACCATGGCGTCGGCGCAGTGAGCGTTGACCATGTATTCGACGCTATCGGCGATCAGTTCGCGCGACGGCAGCGAATAGAGCATGCCGTCATGGCCCATGGCGATGCCGTCATCGACGGCGATCGTGTTGAATTCCTTGGCGACGCCGCCGTTCGCCTCGATCTCGCGCGCCACCAACTGGCCCAAGTCCTTCAGGTGGACGTGGCCGGGCACGAACTGGGTGAACGAGTTCACCACCGCAATAATCGGCTTGCCGAAATCGCTGTCCTTCATGCCCGTCGCGCGCCAGAGGCCGCGAGCGCCGGCCATGTTGCGGCCGTGGGTGGTGGTGCGGGAGCGATAGGCGGGCATGGACGTCTTCCTTGAACGTTAGGACCGGGTGACGGCAGATATGGGGAGCAAAGCTTCCAATTGCAGCGGTTCCTATCGCAAAACTGCGCCCGCGTCACGATTTTCGTAACAATCTTTCGTGTTTTTTCAGCGGCGAAGCATTGCGTCAGCCTTGCGAAGGGGATTGCGCGAAAAGCGAAGTGCTTGCGGCAGATGGCCGGGCTCGCCGTTGAAGCTGTGCATCGGAATTTACGCGCGCTCGCGTCGCGGCAGGCGCCGAATGCGATTCCGCGCCAACCTTTTGATTTTCATGAAGGGTTGATGACAAATCTCTCCCCCATTTGGGGGATGCGCGATCAGGCGTTTCATTCTCTATTGGCGGCGCTGGACACTTTGCAACCCAGCAATTTCATCACGTAAACATTCTTCAAACCCCCTCTCCGGCAACGGGGAGGGGTTTTCATTCTACACCAGCGGACTTTTGCGACGCGCGAGGTAGTCCCTGTTCAACACATCCATGATGTCCCGGGCATCGTCCTCCTCGAGCCCGGTCAGGTCTTTTCCGTCCGATGCCGCAGGCAGGCGGGTGATGACGTCAAGAACGGTCCAGGTGCCGTTCTTTTCCTGCCGGAGGCTGTAGCGAGGTTCGTTCACGCGTGGTTACATCCTTCTTTCAGCTGGCCGATGCCGAAATGCCGGCCGTCTCCGTTGATGTGATGATTATCGACCATGTCTTCAATGGGCTTCCTGTCCGCTCGATTGAAGCGCTTCGGCCATCACCCGGATCAAGAGGCCAGCTGACGCGGCTCCGGGGTCTATATGGCCGAGAGATCGCTCACGAACCCTCGCGGCACGTCCCTTCGTTGCGATCATCGAGCGGGTGGCGGCTGCACCATTCTCCGCCGCCGCAACGACGTCGTGCCAGAAGGCGTCCCTCGTTTTGTTCTCCGCAAGCGCATTTGCGGCGGCGTCGGCAGCCGGAAGCCAGACATCGAGCATTGTCTTGTCGCCGCGCTGCCCCTTGCCGCGCTCGCGGATGCCGGTGGATATGGCTTCGATCATATCGGCGCAGGCGGCGAGATCGAGCGTCGTACGGTCCGCAAGTGTCTTCGCTGCGCGGCGAAAGCCGGTTGCGTAGAGGGGGCCGGTTGACGCCCCGACGGCGTTGAGGAAGCCGGTGGCTGCCGTCGACATCACGTCCGAGAGGCTTGCCTGGTCGAGATCGAGCTTTGACAGCTCAGCATTGATGGCAAGAAAGCCGATCGACATGGTGATCCCGTGGTCGCCATCGCCGATGGCACCGTCGAGTTCCGACAGGTGATCCTTTTCGGATTCGATCATCTGCGACATCATTTGAAACATCTTGGCCATGCTGCGCGCCGCGCTTTTTGACATGGTATTCCTCCCAGTGCCTCACAAAGCCCGGCGATCCTCCACCGGACCGCCGGCATGCTAGTTGATATTCAGGACCGCGGTTTCGCAGGGGTGATGCAGCAGTTCGGTCAGTTGCTGGTCGAGATGCAGGATCGAGATCGAGGCGCCGGCCATATCGAGCGACGTGCAGTAATGGCCGACCCAGTTAGCCTCGATGGCGATGTTCTTTGCGGCCAGCCGCTGCTCGACGCGGCGGAAGAGGATGTAGAGTTCCATCATCGGCGTTGCGCCGAAGGAGTTGACCAGAACCGCGACCCGATCGCCCGGCCCGGCCTTCATCTCCTTGAAGATATTGTCCATGATCGTATCGACGACCTCGTCGGCGGTGCGGATGCGCTCGCGCGAGACGCCGGGTTCGCCGTGAATACCCATGCCGATTTCCATATCTTCGGGACCGATCTCGAAATTGTGCCGCCGGGTCTGGGGCATCGAGCACGGTTCCAGTGCGACGCCGACGGTATAGGTCCGGGCGTTGGCTTTCCGGGTCACCGCTTCGCAGGCGTCGAGCGTCAGGCCTTGATCGCAGGCAGCACCCGCGACCTTGAAGATGAAGAAGTTGCCGGCCACGCCCCGCCGGCCTTCCTTGTCTTCCAGCGGCGAAGAGGCGATATCGTCGGTCGTGAGCACCGTTCGGATCGGGATGCCCTGCTCCTCGGCGATTTCGGCGGCCATTTCGAAATTCATCACGTCACCGGCATAATTGCCGTAGACGAACAAGACACCTTCGCCGCCGGAAGCCGCGACCGCGCACTGAACGATGGGATCAGGTGGCGGCGAGGAAAATATATTGCCGATGGCGACCGCATCGGCCAGGCCCTTGCCGACATAACCGAGAAATCCCGGCTCATGACCGGTGCCGCCGCCGATGACCAGGCCGACCTTGCCGGGACGCGGTCCGTTGCGGGCAACGAGTGCCCGATGCGAGCCCTTGATCGGTTCCAGATACTTCCGGTGGGCCTTCACGGCGCCGTCGAGCATTTCCTCCACCACGTCGTTCGGATTGTTGAGGAATTTCTTGACGTGGGTGCGATAGCTGCTCGGCGCGGCAATCGGCTTCTGGCGTTGCGACAGGCGGCTGTCGAGGCTGGTGACGCCGTCTGCCCTCAGAATGCCGGCACCGGTCGCGGCGTCGGTGATGAGCACATTGGCATAGCCACCCCTCAGTGCTGCAAGCAGGGCAGGCACCTTGTCGAAACCGCCGGCGACCGCGATCCGCGTGCCGATGCCGCGCAGCATTTCCAGCGAGATCCCGATGGTGCGGTCGTCCAGCGGTCCGGTCACAGGCCGGCCACGCTCATCGATGAAACGGCCGGCAACAACGCCAGCCGCACCCTTGGCCAGATACTGCTGAAGCGACACGGATTCGAAGAAGCCGCTTGTGTGGATCGTCGAGTTTGGCCTGAGCGACGAAATGCCGAAGACGATCCGGTTTGCCCGCGCCAAGGTGGCGAATTGTTCCTTCAGCAGCGGCTCTTCCAGAAGCATGCGCTGCATTTCGGGCGAGGCGACGACGGCGGGGGCGGTGATATTGACGCAGCGCGCGGAGATCGCTTGTGCGACAGCCGAAGCGGTCAGTTCCGGTGTATAGGCAAAGGAGGCGGTGGTGCCGCCGGTCGCCTGGACGACCGTCACGTCCTGCAGCGAGCCGATATTGGTGTGTTCGCCGACGGACAGGATCGTCCGCCCCCAGGCTACGGCGAGCGTATCGCCGGATTTCAGGAGCTTCTGCAGCGCATGGGCGCCAGCAACGCCGAGCCGGTCGATCAGCGGCCGGGCATTGTCGTCGCTTGGAACGACGAGGCAGTCCGCAAGACCGAAGTGACGCTTGAGTTCCTGCGCGATCGTCAGCGAGGCAAGACGGGCTGGCTCCAGCGATATGTTGACGATGCCCATTTCGCGCGCATCGGCGAGATAGCTGTTGACGGTGGCGCGCGATACCCCCATCGCATCGGCGATTTCTCCCTGGGTCATGCCGTCTTCGTAGTAGAGCCAGCAGGCCCAGACATAGGGGTCGTCGCCATAGCGCAGCGGCATGACGTCGAGGCTCTCCGTCGTGCCGATCCTGCTTGCGCCGCCCTTGCGGGGCGAAAGTGCCTTGGGTGTCATGAAATTCTGGTGTTCCCTCATCCGTTGGCCGCGAAGATGGAAGCAATGCCCGCAGTTTGCAACCGCAATCCGAAAGGAGCGGCGTGCGACCACAGCCTTTGTCGCTGCGGTCGCACAGTCTTGGGAGACTTACTGAAGCCGCTCGCGAGCGCCGAGCGACAGCTCTTTCAGGATGATCGCGCAGGACGTCGCGCCGGCATCGAGCACGCCAAGCGAGCGTTCGCCGAGGCGACTGGCGCGACCGATTTTGGCGACGAGATTGAGCGTGGAATCGCGCCCGGCTTCCGCCGCCGCGACCAGTGCATCGAGCGCCTCGCTGAAGGATTTGCCCGCCGCCGTGGCTGCGTCGAAAGCCTCGACGGCCGGGACCAGCGTGTCGATCAGCGTCTTGTCACCAACCTTGGCCGAGCCGATCGACTGGATGCCCGCAAGCCCCGCATGCAGCATGGAGCTGTAGGTCTTTGCGTCCACGGACTCGACGCCCTGCAGCTTTTCGGCAAATTCCATGAACATGACGCCGTAGAGCGGGCCCATCGAGCCGCCGATTTCCGTCATCAGCACAGTGCCGAGCGTATCGAGTGCGACGGCGAGCGAAGCGTCCTTGCCCTTCAGGCGTTCGGCTGCCATGCCGAAACCCTTGGCCATGTTGACGCCGTGGTCGCCGTCGCCGATCTTGCCGTCGATCTCGCTCAGATAGGCGCGGTTCTCGATGATCCGATCAGCCAGCGAGAGAACGATGGTGCCGGCGGCGGCGTTTGAAAATGTCTGCATGGTGAAGTCCCCCGTCAAAGTACGATCGTGCAGCGCGCCTCGGTGTCGATGAGCGTTTTCAGCTCGTCGTCGAGGGCCATCACCGTCAGCGTCGCTCCGACCATCTCGAGCGAGGTGAAATAGTTGCCGATATAGGTCTTGTGAATCTTCAGCCCGCGCCCGGTGATCTCCTGCTCGATCGTATCGTAGAGGATGTAGAGTTCGTTGAGCGGGGTCGCGCCAAGACCGGAAACCAGGACGGCGACTTCGGTGTCGGCCGGCAGGTCGTGATCGTCGAGCACGATCTTGCACATATCCCTGGCGACTTCATCGGCGGTCTTCAGCGGTTCGACCCGGACGCCCGGCTCTCCGTGGTGGCCGATGCCGACTTCCATCGTGCCCGGTTCGATCTGGAAGTTCGGGTGGCCGACAGCCGGCAGGGTGCAGGGGCCGAGGCCGACGCCGATCGAGCGGCAGTTGTCGATGGCTTTCTGCGCGGTTGCCCGCACTTCTTCGAGGGTTGCGCCGGTGGCGGCCTTGGCGCCGCCGACCTTCCACATGAAGATCTCGCCGGCGACGCCCCGGCGCTTGTGGCGCTCCTCCGGTGGTGCCGAGCAGACGTCGTCGTTGGCGACCACCGTTGCGATCTCGATGCCGTCTTTCGCTGCCAGTTTGATGGCCATCTTCACGTTCATGTTGTCGCCGGCGTAATTGCCGTAGAGGCAAACCACGCCCTTGCCGCCATTGGCTTCGCGCGCAGCGTCGTAGAAGCTCTTGGCCGTTGGCGACGAGAACAGTTCGCCGACTGCCACGGCATCCAGCATGTTGCGGCCGGTATAGCCGATGAAAGCCGGCTCGTGTCCGGAGCCGCCGCCTGTGACGACGCCGACCTTGCCGGAAACCGGGGCGTGCTTTGATACGATCACTCGCGGGTTTTCGCCGAGCCGCACCAGATCGGAATGGGCCTTGACGAAGCCCTTGACGGTGTCTTCGACCACTTCGTCCGGGTTGTTGATGAACCTTTGCATGCTAACTCCTGTGAATGATCGTCGCGCGTCAGAGGATCGTGTAGCCGCCGTCGATCAGCAGATCGGCACCGTTGATCATGTCCGCGCCAGCGGATGCCAGGAACACGGCGGCGGCCGCGATCTCTTCCGGATAGGCAAAGCGGCCGGAGGGGATACGCTTGCGGGCGGCTTCGCCCTTCTCGCCAGCCCAGGCCTTCTTGCCGAGTTCGGTGAGCACGATGGTCGGCGACAGCGTGTTGACGCAGATGCCGTGTTTGCCCCACTCAGCGGCAAAGGTCTTCGACAGGCCGATGACGCCGAATTTGGAGGCGCAATAGGCAACGTGTTCCTCGATGGCGACGGTACCGGCCTGCGAGGCGAGGTTGACAATCTTGCCGCCCTTGCCGGCGGCGATCATCGCCCGGCCGACGGCCTGGGTGACGAGGAAGGTGCCCTTGAGATTGATGTCGATGGTCTTGTCCCAATGCTCGAGCGGCAGGTCTTCGGCGGGTGCCAGAAAGGCGACGCCGGCGCTGTTGACGGCAATATCGATCTGACCGAAGGCCGTGACGACATCGGCAACGGCAGCCTGGACCGAGGCGGGGTCGGCGACGTTGCAGACGAACGACTTTGCCCCGCCGCCGAGACGGACCGCCTGAGCCGCAGCCGCATCGGCGTTGAGGTCGAGGACGGCGATCGTCGCGCCCTTTGAGGCGAAGGCGGCGGTGATCGCAGCACCGATGCCGGAGGCGCCGCCGGTGACCAGCGCCACCTTGCCGGTCAGGGGAAAGTTCAGGTCGATGTGGGGAGCAGTGTCGGTCATTTCGTCAAACCTCGTTTGTGAGTGAAGCGGGGCGGCCGGCCCGGGTGGTGTGGCCGCCCCACTCTTGTCTCTTTACTGACGCGCTTCCAGAAGCTTGTCGACATTCTCAGACGTTACGGGCGTCCACGGAACATTGTATTCCTTGTCCTTGCCGTCGTTGAACGGCATGTCCGGATACTGGCTCCAGATGGCCGATTCCGGCTTGTAGTCGCCTTTCTTGGCGTGGAAGATCGCGAGATCGAGCGCGCCCTGCGCCTGGGCGCTGGCATCCTGCAGGATCGAGGTCATCGTGCCAGCCTTGACGGCGGTCAGCGCGTCGGTGATGCCGTCGATGCCGGCGATTGCGAAGTCCTCGGTCTTGAGATTGGCGGATTTGATCGCCTCGATGGCGCCCAGCGCCATTTCGTCGTTCTGGCCGATGATGCCGTTGATCTGGCCGGAATGCGAGGTCAGCCAGTTTTCCATCAGCGTCTGGGCTTCAGCCCGCGACCAGTTTGCCGTCTGGTCTTCGAGAACCTTGACGTCCGGGCATTCGGCCAGCGCCTTCTTGTTGCCTTCGAGGCGGGAGATCTGCGCCGATTGGCCGATCGGGCCTTCGAGGATCACGACATTGCCCTTGCAGCCGATCTTGTCGAGCACGGTCTTGGCTTCCATGTAGCCAGAGATCGTGTCGTCGGAGCCGACATAGGATGCAAGGAGGTCCGAGTTGACACGCGTGTTGGAGCCGACGACCGGGATGCCGGCATCATACGCAGCCTGAACGGCGGTGGCACCGGCCTCGATATCGATCGGCACGAAGATGATCGCGTCGAACTTCTGGGTGATCATCGTGTTGAACTGTTCCTGCTGGACCAGAGCGTCGTAGCGGCCGTCGAAGACGGTAAGTTCGATCTCTCCGCTCTTGACGGCCGGATGCTGTTCGAGCGCTGCCGACCAGATCTGCATGAACTCGGCATTGAGGCCATAAGGGGCAGCCCCGATCTTGAGTTTCTTGTCCTGCGCCATTGCGGGCGACATCATCAGGGCCGTCGTTGCGGCAAGGGCAATCAATAGTTTCTTCATGTCATTCTCCTCCGTTTAAAAGTCCGGCAGCCGTCATGGCGCACCGTTGCAGTGACGGGTGCGACGCACCCGAATTGGCTTGGTTCAGAGACCGTGATTGCGTTTCTGGTCGAGCATGACAGCGCCGACGATGAGGGCGCCTTTCAGGACCTGCTGGTAATAGGATTGGATGCCCATCAGATCGAGGCCGTTGTTCATGACGCCGATGATGAGGGCGCCGATCAGCGTGCCGGTGACACGGCCGACTCCGCCGGAGAGACTTGTCCCGCCGATGACGACGGCTGCGATCGCATCCAGTTCGTAGGCGATGCCGGCCTGCGGCAGGGCGGATCCCGTGCGTGCCGAGAGCATCATCCCGGCAAGACCTGAGAGGCTGCCTGAGATCATGTAGACCGAGAACTTCATGCGGGTGACGTTGATGCCCGAGGTCTTTGCCGCATGCGGGTTGCCGCCGACCGCATAGATGTAGCGGCCGTAGCGTGTGCGGGTCAGGACCCACCAGGAGACGGCGAAGACGATGGCGAGCAGGATCACCGGCATCGGGATGCCCAGGATATTGCCGGTGCCGATCCAGCGGAATTCGGGCGTCAGCGCCGGAACCGGCTTGCCGCCGCCATAGATCAGCGTTGCGCCGCGCGCCGCCGATAGCATGCCAAGCGTTGCGACAAAGGCCGGGACGGCAAAACGCGAGACGATCAAGCCGACCAGCGCACCGCAGGCAAGGCCGACAAGGATGCCGATCGCCAGCGCGACATAGAAGGGGTAGGGGCCGCCGGAGATGCCCGCGGTCGCCGATGTTGTTGCAAAGCTGGCGCTGATGATGCCGGCGAGCGCCACGACCGACCCGACCGAAAGGTCGATCCCCCGCGTCAGGATCACGAAGGTCATTCCGATCGCCAGGACACCGTTGATCGAGGTCTGCAGCAGCACGTTGGAAATGTTGCCGGGCGTCAGGAAATATTCGTTTGAGAGCGAAAGAATGAAGGCGAGTAGCAGGAAGGCGAGGAAGATCCCGTATTCCTGGATGATCAGCCGGCGGTTGTCGGAGCTGAACCAGGTGCTGGCCTGTTTGTTATCGATGCTGGACACGTTTGTTACCTCTATGATGCCGCGGGCTGAGACGGTTGATCGACCTGTCAGGTGGACAGATGGACAAGCGCCTGGGCATCCGTCTCCTCGCGGGCGTAGATTCCGGCGGACCGGCCGCCTCGCATCACGAGGATGCGGTCGGACATGCCGAGGACTTCATCGATTTCCGACGAAATCATCACGACCGTGCCGCCATCAGCGGCGAAGTCGCAGATGATGCGATAGATTTCCCGCTTCGCACCGACATCGACGCCGCGCGTCGGCTCATCCAAAAGCAGGACCTTGGGTTTGCGCAGAAACCATTTGCCGAGTACGACCTTCTGCTGGTTGCCACCAGAGAGGCCGGAAACCGGCATGGTGTCGCGCGCGGCCTTGATACCGAAATGGGCGATCATGTCGCGGCTCGCAGCCTGTTCCTCATGCCTGCGCATGGTGAAGGCAGGGCTCATTTCCGGCAGGCTTGCAAGACAGATGTTGTTGCGGACGCTGTCGGAAAGATTGAGGCCGGTGACCTTGCGGTCTTCGGTGACGAAGGCGATGCCCTGCTGCATCGCATCCGCCGGTTTCGACACCGAAATGGGCTGGCCGCCGAGGCGCATCTCGCCTGTGGTTGGCGTATCCAGGCCGAACAGGCAGTTGAAGATCTCGGTGCGTCCCGATCCCATCAGGCCGTAAATGCCGAAAATCTCGCCCTTGCGGACGGCAAAGGAAATGTCCTCGATCTTTCCGGGCGCAGTGAGATTTGAAACCTCAAAGCCGGTCATATCCGTCGGCGCATTGGTCTTGATATATTCCTCGCCGAGTTCGCGGCCGACGATCATGCGGATCAAGCCGCGACGATCGATGTCGGCCAGCGCGCCGCTACCGACATAAGAGCCGTCGCGAAAGACCGTATAGCTGTCGGCGATCTGGAAGATTTCTGAGAGACGGTGCGACACATAGACCACGCCCTTGCCCTCGGCCTTGAGCCGGGCGATCGCGGCAAAGAGCTGTTGGGCTTCCTTTTCGCCGATTGCCGAGGTCGGTTCGTCCATGAAGATGACTTCGGCATCATGGCTGAGTGCCTTGGCGATCTCCACCAGCTGCATCTGCGCGACCGACAGGTTCATCATGTATTGATTGGCACGGATGCTGAATTCCAGCCTGTCGAGCAGCGCCTGCGCATTGCGGTTCATCGTCTTGAAATCAATGCCGCCGAACCGGGCGGAAGGCTCGCGTCCGAGATAGATGTTTTCCGCCACCGTCATGTGCGGAACGGGGCTCAGTTCCTGCTCGATGATGGCGATGCCGGAGGCCAATGCTTCCGCCGGGCTGTTGAACTCGACGGGCGTGCCGCGCCGCCAGATCTTGCCGCCGTCGCGCTTGTGAATGCCCATGAGGATGGAGAGAAACGTCGATTTGCCGGCTCCGTTGCCTCCGCAAAGCGCGTGCACCGAGCCACCATCGAGTTCGAAGCGGCCATCGCGAAGGGCTGCAACGCCGCCGAACGACTTCGTCAGTCCTTCCACCTTCAATAGCGATTGCATTGCGACCCTCCCAAGTCCTGGCAGTTTTTCAGCTGCTATTTGACAAATATCAATCTGAAGTCGACAAATGTCAATCATGATTATTTACTTATGTCTGAATGCTATGACTTTTGTAAATTTATATGCTCAACGTATTGAAATTATTTCAATTTATTCTGGAAATTGAGTTCTGACAGATCGTGTCTGAGGTATAGATCGCATGGTTGACGCTCGCGCGGCCCGTCGGGCGGCACGAGGCAAGCGTCTTGAAAGACCTGCTGTATGGGATGAAAGCGGCGCCAGGCGCGCATGTCTGCCTCAGGCGCTGTCCAAGGCATGTCTACGTGACGCGGTGTCTTAAACAGTTCTCACAGGGAGATGCCAGCTCGCGCGAAGAAAAGTTCCGGCGTGGCGAGGCGCAGCTAGTGGAGACCGTTGCTACGCTGGTCTGCGCAGCCGAGCGGTGTGGGTATCGGGCGTTGGGTCCACAAGGAAATTTTGCGCGGGTGCCGGCCGGCCGACATGGAACCCCTGGACCTGATCTATGCGAAACTCGCGCATGAGCGCCAGTTGTTCGTCGGTCTCGACGCCTTCGACCAGGATCTTGTGACCGCGATTGCGCACAAGGCCGATAATATCCTGGAGCATCGCCTTGCCCCGTGGGGTATTGCTGTCATGCAGGAACGAGCGGTCGATCTTGACCGTATCGAAATCGATCAGGCGAAGCCAGGAAAGACCTGCAAAACCGGTTCCGAAATCATCAAGCCAGATCCTGATCCCCAGCGTCTTCAGGTCGCTGATGCAACGCAGGATGTGCGAATTCATCTCCATCTCGAGGCCTTCGGTGATCTCGAAGGCCAGCCTGCCACCAGCGACTCCGGTCTCGCCCAGGATGGCGGCAACGGATGCTGCGAAGCCGGGTGTCTTGAGCTGGATCGGAGAAACGTTGACGCTCACCACACGCACGTGGTTGTCCATCAACAGTTCGTGGCAGACCGTACGGATCGCCCAGTATCCAAGGTTCAGGATCGCACCGGTTCGTTCCGCGATGGGTATGAAAAGGCCTGGCGGAACCGAAGTGCCATCGAGCATTTTCAGTCGCATCAGAGCCTCGACAGCTTCGACGCGGCCTGACGAGACATTGCGAATGGGTTGATAGACCAGCGACACGAGGTTTTGATCGGTCGCGATTTTCAGCAGGGCCGCGATATTTTCGCTCTCGTCGCTGCTCTGGGGGTCATTCGGATCGAACAGCCTGACGCAATTCCGGCCGTTCGCCTTCGCCGAATAGAGCGCTCGATCCGCCTCGTGGATGACTTTCTCGAGCTTCGCGCCGGTCTGGTTTCTGGTGAACGAGGCGCCGACGCTGACGGTGACGATCGAAACGCCATCACGGCGCTGCTGGTGCAGCAGCGCCATGTTTTCCACCGTGCGGCAAACGGTTTCCGCCAGTTCGGCCACCTGTTCTCGGGTGTCCAGTGGGGCGAGAACAATGAACTCCTCGCCGCCGTAGCGCCCAATCGAGCCCTTGTACGGCTGTATCGACTCCTCAAGAGCGTTGGCGACGAGAATGAGGCAACGATCACCTTCCTGATGACCATAGCAGTCATTGTAAATCTTGAAGAAATCGACGTCGATCAGGATCGTCGCGAAGCCCTTGCCGAATTTTTGCCAATCGTCCCAGTGGTCCCGCAGTCTCTGGTCGATAGCCCGGCGATTTTCCAGCCCTGTCAAGGGATCGGTGTTCGACAGCCTGAGCAGGGCCTTGCCCCGCTCGGACGCCTCATTGTGCTGGACCTTTGCCTCGAAGGCGTTGAGGAAGACCTTGTAGCGTTCCCGGTTGAGCTTCCAATTCACATAGGAGGTGAAGACGAAACACGAGATGCAGAAGGTGCCGAAAGCCAGCTTGTAGGACGCGTCCACGGGTGGAAAGGACTGCAGGGCGGCAAGGAAGATCAGGAGAATGACGATCGATGCGACCAGGGAAAGGCGGAACTGAAAGCTGAAGAACAGGTTGACGCTCATCATGAAGATGGAGCCGAAAACCATGTAGTAGGAAATGCTTTGCGTATCCGCGGTCATCAGCGACGGGTATAGCCAACCGGCATACGCCGCAACGAGCCCGGCCGCGCAGAGGCTGTCGATCGCGTCCGCGCTGGCATTCCTGCGGACCTGCATTTCCAGCAGGACGAAGGCGATCAAGCTGATTGTGAAACGCGCAGCGACCGTGTAGCGCGCGACGTCCGGAACCAGAAGAATGTCGGTGATCGAAAACAGCAGGTAGACGGTGATCGCGATCCACATGCCCTGTCTGGTGGCTTGTCTCCGCGTGTCCTGGCCTTCCTGCTGGTAGAGCGCGCGAAGCTCCGCCGCCGCTGGCCTCAGCGGCTCGGTGCGGAGATCGATCTCTACTACGTCGGCCAGCGTGTGCTTCATGCACGATCCATTGTGTTGCGGCGCATTCTCCCGGGCCCGAGCTCTCCTTCTGACAAATGACATTGTCGCAGACGCCCGCGCCCGCAATCCGGATAGGCAACCCATCAGGAAGAGGCAGCACTTTTCGGCACAATAGGGGAGGTACATTAAGTTTTCCTGAATTTAGCTAAGGCTGCAGGCGGGGGTAGCAGTGCCAACTGATACGCGAGTGCGTTAACCATGCCATGCGGATACGTGCAATTTCGGTTGGAACTTCACTCATTCTTGGCCATAATCTTAATGATCTATTAACGGATGAGGTTCGTGTGACCCAATTTAAGACTGCTTTCGACGGCGCAAGCCTGATCACCCCCGCGGCCATAAGGAGCGAACTTTCTTCATCCACAGATGATCTTCACTACGAGCAACTGGCAACAGGAAGAGTCGAACTTGCGCTTGTGCTGAAGATCGCCCAGCAGCAAATCCAGGAGGATCAAAATCCGGCACAGATCATACACCGGCTGATCGGGTCGCTTCATGAGGCGCGCCGCAAGTATCACCCGAATGTCTGGCAAGAGCTGATCCCGATCGTGCAGAACCATCCGGTGGCGGATTTCTTCCACAACGATCCCTTCACGCGCTGGTCGTTCATGAAGCCCCGCGGCTATTCCGGCGATGCTCAACTGATCGACTTCATCTATGGCCATCCGAGCATTTCGGAGGAAATCGCCAAGGCCTCGCCGCTTGGCAAGGAACTCTATGGTTACACCAGCCAGTCGCCGTCGCCGGTCGCCGTGCGGGAGCGCCGGGATATCCTGACGCGCTATGTCGATGAAATCGCGGCCGAAAAAGGCCCGGGTACCGAAATCCTGACGGTCGCCGCCGGACATCTGCGCGAGGCCGATCGCTCGGTCGCGCTGAAGGAAAAGCGGATAAAGCGGTGGGTGGCGCTCGACCAAGACCCGCTCAGCGTCGGGTCGATGGTGCGGGACTTCAGCGGCACCTGCATTGAAGCGATCGACGGCTCCGTCCGCGGGTTGCTGACCAAATCGCACAAGATCGGCACGTTCGACTTTATCTACGCGGCCGGCCTCTACGACTATCTTGCAGACAAGGTTGCGGTGAAGCTGACGCAGACCTGCCTGGACATGCTGAAGCCGAACGGGGTCTTTCTCTTCGCCAATTTCTCGCGTGACGTTCCCGACGACGGCTACATGGAGACGTTCATGAACTGGGCGCTGTTGCTGCGCTCGGAAGTCGACATGTGGAACATCATCCATGCCAGCGCGCCGAGGGATCAGTTCGAAGCGCGCGTCGAATATGGCGCCAACGGCACCATCATCTACGGCGTCATCCGCAAGCGTAACTAAAGGCTAACCTAATCCTCAAAAATCGGCGCTCGGGCGAACCGGGCGCCGTTCCCAGTTATACACCCCTGAACAGATACTGCTCGATCGAAGCTGCCTTCATCTCGATGGAGAAGCCCGCGGCCTTCGGCGGCATATAGGCGGCATTCTCGATGACGCAGGGCTCGAGGAAGTGTTCGTGCAGGTGGTCGACATATTCAATCACCCGCCCGTCCTTGGTGCCGGATACGGCGACATAGTCGATCATCGAGAGATGCTGGACATATTCGCAAAGGCCGACGCCGCCGGCATGCGGCCAGACCGGCAGATCATACTTGGCGGCGATCAGAAGAACGGCCAGAACCTCGTTCAGCCCGCCCATGCGGCATGAATCAATCTGCACGATATCGATCGCGCCCTCGGCGATGAACTGCTTGAACATGATGCGGTTCTGGCACATCTCGCCGGTCGCGACCTTGACGGAACCGATGCCTGCACGGATCTTGCGATGGCCGGCAACGTCGTCGGGGCTCGTCGGCTCCTCGATGAAGAACGGCTTGGCGAAGGCCAGCTTGTTGACCCAGTCGATGGCCTCATCGACTTCCCAGACCTGGTTGGCATCGATCATCAGATAGCGATCCGGGCCGATCACTTCACGGGCAATGCGCAGGCGACGGATGTCGTCGTCGAGATCGCGGCCGACCTTCATCTTGACGTGGTTGAAGCCGGCGTCGATTGCTTCCTGGCAAAGGCGGCGCAGTTTTTCATCGTCATAACCGAGCCAGCCGGCCGATGTCGTGTAACAGGCGTAACCTTCCGCTTCGAGCGTCGCAATGCGCTCCGCCTTGCCGGCTTCGCCGCGTTTGAGAATGGCGATCGCTTCGTCGCGGGTGAGCACATCGGTCAAATATCGATAGTCGACGATATCGGCGATCTCTTCGGCCGGCATGTCGGCGACCAGCCGCCAGACGGGTTTGCCTGCCTGCTTGGCAAGCAGATCCCAGACGGCATTGACGACGGCGCCGGTGGCAAGGTGCATGGCGCCCTTGTCGGGACCGATCCAGCGCAGCTGGCTGTCGCCGGTCAGGTGCCGCCAGAATTTGCCGGGATGCGCGAGGATATCGCCAAGCTCGGCGCCAACAACCAGATGCTTCATCGCATTGATCGCCGCGCAGCAGATTTCGTTGCCACGGCCGATGGTGAAGGTCAGCCCATGGCCGGAGAGCCCGTCCGTATCGGTGTCCAGAATGACATAGGCGGCGGAATAATCCGGATCGGGGTTCATCGCGTCCGAACCATCAAGGCTTTGCGAGGTGGGGAAGCGCAGGTCGAAGACGCGGAGGTCGGTGATGCGGGTCATGGGTTTGCTCCGGATTTTTTATCAGAACGGGCAGCGGCGGTGAGCGGTCGGTGCGGGGCAAATGCCCGCGCCGACCAAAATCTCAGATATCCGCCCGTGTTGTCTGCTTCTGGCTTCCCAGACCTTCGATGCCGAGTTCGACGACATCGCCTGCTTTCAGGTAGCGCGGCGGCTTCATGCCCATGCCGACGCCGGGCGGTGTGCCTGTCGAAATGATGTCGCCGGGATGCAGCGACATGAACTGGCTGAGATAGGAGACGAGGAAGGCGGCACCATAGACCATGGTCTTGGTCGTGCCGTACTGTACGGTTTCACCGTTGACCTTCAGCCAGAGTCCGAGGTTCTGCGGATCGGCGACCTCATCCTTGGTCACCAGCCAGGGGCCAATCGGTCCGAACGTGTCGCAGGACTTGCCCTTGGTCCACTGGCCGGAACGCTCGATCTGGAACGCGCGTTCGGAGACGTCGTGGACGGTGCAGTAGCCGGCGACATAATCAAGCGCGTCGGCTTCGGAAACATACTTTGCGGTCTTGCCGATGACGACGCCGAGTTCAACCTCCCAGTCGGTCTTTTCCGAACCGCGCGGGATCAGCAGATCGTCATTGGGGCCGACGATCGCCGACGTCGCCTTCATGAAAATCACAGGTTCGGGCGGAACCGCCATGCCGGATTCGGCGGCGTGGTCGGCATAGTTAAGACCGATGCAGATGAACTTGCCGGTTCCAGTGACGCAGGGGCCGATTCGCGGCGTGCCAGTGACGAGCGGCAGGCTGGCCGGATCGAGTTTTGCCAATTCGGCAAGCGTTGTCGGATCGATATCCTTGCCGCCGATATCGGAAACATGGCCTGAGAGATCGCGGATTGCGCCGTTGGCATCGAGCACTGCCGGTTTTTCGGCGCCGGGTTCGCCGTAGCGGAGAAGTTTCATGAGCGTGGTTCCTGTTTTAGAGCGTCAGATCGTCCAGCCGCCGTCGATGGCATAGGCCTGGCCGGTCGTGTAGGTGGCGCCGGCAAGATAGACGGCAAGGTCGGCGATTTCTTCCGGCGTGCCGAGCCGGCTCATGGGCTGGCGGGCAATGAAGGCGGCGCGGGCAGCATCGTAATCACCCTGCGCGCGCATACGCTCCTGCAGCGACGGGCTTTCGACCGTGCCGGGGCAGATGGCATTGCAGCGGATGCCTTGCGCGACATAATCGGCGGCGACGGCCTTGGTCAGGCCGATGACGGCCGCTTTGGTGACGCCATAGGCGAAGCGGTTGGGCACGCCCTTGATGCTGGAGGCGACCGACGACATGTTGACGATCGCGCCATCGCCGCGCGCCAGCATGCCTGGCAGAACGGCGCGAATGGTGCGGATCATTGCCTTGACGTTGAGATCGAAGGCGAATTCGAGATCGCTATCCTTCATCTCCAGAACCGAGCCGCCATGAACCACACCGGCGCAGTTGAACAGCACATCGATGTCGCCGATCTCGGCAATCAGTGTCGAAACCGCATCGACTTCCAACACATTGAGAATGTGTGTCGAGATCCCGGGCTCCTTTGTCAGGTTGGCAAGCGCCTCGGCGTTGATGTCGGTGGCATGGACGATCGCGCCCGCTTTGGCAAAGGCGAGGGCCGACGCCCGGCCTATGCCTTGCGCCGCAGCGGTGATCAGGACTTTCTTGCCGGTCAGATTGGCGGTCATGTCATTGGCCTCTTTCAGGTTTTCTTGCGTTCGACGATAAGAATGTGATCGGCAACGAGCACGACTTCGTCGCGCTGGTTGAAGACTTCGCAGCGTTCGGTGACGCGGCCGGACGCCGGGCGTTTCGGGTCGTCATCCTTGGCCGAGATCGTGACGCGCGTGCGGATCGTATCACCGATATGGACGGGACGGACGAAACGCAACCGGTCGTAGCCATAGGAAAGGGCAACCGGATTGATCAGGGACGCGGTCAGGCCGACGCCGATGGAAAAGATCATCGTTCCATGGGCGATACGTTGTCCACCCGGCAATGTCTTGGCGAATTCGGCATCCATGTGGTGCGGAAAGAAATCGCCCGTGTGACCGGCATGAACGATAAAATCGGTCTCGGTGATCGTCCGGCCGGTGGTCAGCCGAACCGAACCGAGCTCGTAGTCTTCGAAATGGATGATCTGTTCGCTCACGGTTCAAGCCCTGGCAATGGCGCAAGCGGCGTCGCCGGTTGCGCACTGGATTGATAGGCGGCTTCGACCAGCGCCATGGTCTGCCACGCATCCTCGACGGAGCCGATCAGCACCTCGTCTTCGCCGGCGGCAACGCGTTGCAGATTGGCCATGCGATTGGCAAAGGCATCGGGAAACCATGCGCCTTGCAGCGGCACGGAAATCCATTCGTCACCACCCGCCGGGCGGATCCAGAGTTCGTCCGGTTCCCCCCGCGGATAATCGAGATTGACGCCGAGCTTGATATAGGCGGCGCCTTTGGTGCCCGAGATGCGGAATTCGCAGGCTTGGAATTTGCGGCCGAAATCATGGTCGTGATTGACCGAGAGAACGCAACGCAGCCTGTCGCCATAATCGAGAATGGCGGCCGTGCGGGTCTGGGCTACGTCATGGTTGGGATGGCCGATGGTCTTGGCGTGGACGCCAAGCGGATTGCCGATGAGGCCACGGATAAAATCCAGGTAGTGGATGGAGTGCATGGCGATTTCGATCCGTGGCAGGCCCTTGAGGAAAGGCCACAAACCCCACGGCGTCGCCAGCGCCAGCAAGGCGTCGACATCGACGATCTCGCCGAGAAGTCCGCGCTCGACTGCATCCTTCAGCGCCAGCATCATCGGCGCGAAGCGTAGCTGGAAATTGACAGCTGCTTTCAGGTCTCGGCGCCGGCAAATCGAAAGAATCTCCGTCGCGGCCGCCAGGTCGGAACCCATCGGCTTCTGGATCAGCGCAGCCGCACCATGGGGCAGTTTCGATAGGATCGCAGCATGCGCCGCCGGGGGCGTGGCGAGATCGAAAATGGCGTTTTGGATCGCGAGCGCCTCGTCCTCGCTGGCGAAGGCTCGGATGCCCCAAGTTTCGGCCAATACGCGCGCTTTTTCGGCATTCGGGTCATAGAGACCAGCGACGGGAAAACCGGCATTGCGATAGGCCGGGAGATGCGCATCGCCAACGATGCTGCCGGCGCCGAAGATGACGATGGGGCGCGGATTGGCGGGCTTCAGCCACCATTGTTGCAACGACTTTGGGTCAAAGGTCATGGGTTGAAACTCCGAAGCTGCCCCTCATCCGGCCTGTCGGTTCTCGTTGAGAGTGATGGGGTGTGGTTCTTGGTCATGCGACACCTCCGAAGAAAAGCTGCGACAACTCTGCGTCGAGCCGATCGCATCACATTGGGTCGATCCAAAGAAGCTCGGTTCGCTCGTGCAGCTGTCGCCACATCCGCATGAAACGGGTGGCTTTTAGAGCCCTCCGGTCCGACCATGGAGATTGCTGCAACTAGGAAACGCGATATGTCATCCATGTTGGCACTTCATGTCCTCGCCGCGGAGCGCGGTGATGGACTTCGTCCGGAACTCGTGGAAGCGCTCAAACGACAAGACCTTATGGATCGGCTTCCCTCCATCTCTATGCCGCCTGGGGATTCTTCTCCCCTTGGCGACGTTGTTCGTTTCTTGCCTTGTCCAAAAGAGCGGAAATTCTGATCCGCGCGCTGGGTTTGTGTTGCAGATTTCGGCATCTGTGGCAGACAACGGATTTTGAGTGTCAGGGGTGATTTCCAAATCTGGTCGGTGCGCCGGGCATTCACGGTTGAGATCGCCTCCCTGTCCGCGTTCTTCGTTGCCGCAAACCCGACAAGGTTCCATATCGCTTGCGTGGTGAGGGGCAATTCTTGTGCGGGCTCGGCCGGCCCTGAAAATATGTCAATCATGATGGAAAACCTCTTCCATCATCGCCCACCACTCACCTTGCCTGCGGGTGGCGAGCGGCTTCTGGCAGGGCATGCAGACCGACCACCATTCTTTGTTTTTCGGATGCGCAGCCATCCTGGCCATGTCGGCATCGAAATCGCTGCCGACATATTCCCAGTAACCGAACAGCAGGTTTTCCGGCTCCTTCAGGAAGATCGAATAGTTGGTGATGTTGCAGTCCGAGATCAGGGCAAGGATATCCGGCCATACAGCCGCGTGAAGACGCCTGTATTCCTCGACCTTGGCCGGCTCAAGCCCGATCATCATGCCCATGCGCTGCATAACCGTCTCCCGTCAGGCCCGGAATTCGCGGGTGAATTCTTCGACCGAGCGCGATTTGACCGCATCCCAGTCCCAGGAAATGCCGATGCCCGGCTCGGATGGGGCGAGGGCCTTGCCATCGACGATCTCCATGCGCTTTTCCGTGAGGTCATCAAGCTGGGGAATATACTCGACATATTTGCCGTTCTGTACGGCGCAAACGAGGCTGACATGCAGTTCCATCAGGAAATGCGGGCAGACGGGAATGTCGAAGGCTTCGGCCGCGTGGGCAACCTTCAGCCATGGGGTGATGCCGCCGATCCGGGCGACGTCGACCTGAACGATCGAGCAGGCCCCCTTCTGCATATATTCGCGGAAATGGCGGATCGAATACATGGATTCGCCGACGGCGATCGGCGTCGTGGTCGAACGCGAAAGCCGGATATGGCCGTCCAGGTCATCGGCCGGAAGCGGTTCCTCGATCCATGCGAGGTCGAGTTCCTTCAAGCGCCCGGCGCGCCGGATCGCCTCATCGACGGCAAAACCCTGATTGCAGTCGGTCATGATCTCGAAGGAGGGACCGACGGCAGCGCGGACGGCAGACAGCCGGTCGTAATCTTCCGAGCCATGCGGCCGGCCGATCTTGATCTTGGAGCCGGAAAAGCCGCTCGCCTTTGCCTGCAGCGCATCATCGACCAATGCCTGCTTGTCGATATGCAGCCAGCCGCCTTCCGTCGTGTAGAGCGGGCAACGGTCGCGGGCACCACCGGCGAGCTTCCACAGCGGCAGGTTCTGCTTCTTCGCCCGCAAGTCCCACAATGCTGTATCGACGGCAGCGAGCGCGAGCGCCGTGATCGGGCCGATGGTCGTTGCGTGCGTGGCAAATTCCAGCTTGTGCCAGATCGCCTCGATGCAATCGGCATCCGCGCCGATCAACAGCGGCACGAGATGGTCCGACAGCAGCCGCATGACGGAGGAGCCGCCGGTGCCGATCGTATAGCTGTATCCCGTGCCGGTCGCTCCATCGGAATCGGTGATGGTGACGAAAGGCGTTTCCTGGCTGACAAAGCTCTGGATGGCGTCAGTCCGCTTCATCTTCGGCTGAAGGTCGACCATGCGCAGTTCAATTTTCTCGATACGGGCCATCAAGGGTTCCTCAAGCTGCCAGGCTCTTGCCGGTGGTCAGGTCGAACAGATGTGCTTGCGAGAGATCGAAGCTCATCTTGATGTTCATGCCGGAGGGCAGGGGGCGTGGATTGAGCATGCGCGAGACCCAATCGCGGCCATTGAAGCCGACGAAGACCAGCGTCTCGTTGCCGAGCGGTTCGGTGATGGAAACCGGAAGATCCAGTTCCGCGACTGCCTCGGCGTCGCCGGAATTCAGGCCATGGCCCGACGGATAAAGATCGTCGGGCCGCAGGCCAAACGTCACCTTCTGGCCCGTCGTCAGGCTCTGGCGGAATTTCGGTGGGATCGGCAGGGTGGCGCCGGTGGCAAAGACCAGCTTGCCGTCGTCCACCGTCACGTCGTCCATGTTCATCGGCGGTGAGCCGATGAAGCCGGCGACGAACTTGGTCAGCGGTCGGTTGAACACCTCTTCCGGCGTACCGATCTGCTCGATATGGCCGTCGCGCATAATGACGATACGGTCGGACAGGGTCATCGCCTCGACCTGGTCATGCGTGACATAGATCATCGTCGCCTGCATGCGGGCATGCAGCTTCTTGATCTCGGTGCGCACCTGCGTGCGCAGCTTGGCATCGAGATTGGACAGCGGTTCGTCGAACAGGAAGACGTCCGGACGGCGAACGATCGCCCGGCCCATGGCCACGCGCTGGCGCTGGCCGCCGGAGAGTTGCGACGGGCGGCGCTCGAGCAGATGCGACAGATCGAGGATGGCGGCGGCATCGGCCACCTTTTCCTTGATTTCATCGGCCGGACGCCCGGCGATCTTCAGCGAAAAGCCCATGTTTTCGCCGACCGTCATATGCGGATAGAGCGCGTAGGACTGAAAGACCATCGAGATGTTGCGGGCGCGGGGCGGCAGATCGTTGACGACGTTGTCGCCGATCTCGATCGTGCCGCCGCTGACCTCTTCCAGGCCGGCGATCATCCGCAATGTCGTCGATTTTCCGCAGCCGGACGGGCCGACCAGGGCGATGAACTCACGGTCCTTCACCTCAAGGTCGATGCCGTGCACCACTTCCAGAGCGCCGTAGCGCTTGACCAGTTTCTTGAGACTGACAGGAGCCATGAAATTATCCTTTGACCGCGCCGAAGGTGAGGCCGGAGACGAGGTGCTTTTGTATGATGAAGGTGAGCGTCAGCGCCGGAATGATCATCACGACTGCCAGCGCGCACATGCCGCGCCAGTCGATGGTGAACTCGGCGGTATAGTCGAGCAGGCCGACCGGCAGCGTCTTGGAATTCACCGAACGGGTGATCTGCGAGGCCAGCGCATATTCGTTCCATGAGATCAGGAAGGCGAAGATGCCGGCCGATGCGATGCCGGGACCGGCCAGCGGAAACTCGACCTGCCAGAAGGCCTGCCAGCGCGTGCAGCCGTCGATCTGGGCAGCTTCGGCCAGATCCTTCGGCACCTGCCGAAAGAAGCCGTCGATCAGCCAGATGGTGAAGGGCACGTTGAGCGCGACATATGTGAGGATCAGAGCGAAATGCGTATCGATGATACCGGTGCGGGCAAAGATCATGAACAGCGGCAGCGACAGGGCGATGCCCGGTACGGCGCGGGTGAGCATGAAGCCAAGGAAGATCGCCGACTTGCCGCGGAAGCGATAGCGCGCGAAGGCATAGCCGCCGGCCATGCCGATGCCGAGCGCAATGAATGTCGAGGTAATCGAGACGATCAGCGAGTTTCGGAAATAGGACCAGACCGGAATGCCGCCCTGACCGGCGCCGGAAAACATCGACCGGTAGGCATCGAGCGACAGGTCCTGCGGAATCCAGACCGGCGGCTTCGCCATGATCTCGACGGTCGGGCGCAGCGATGACAGGACGATCCAGAAGCCGGGCAGGCAGATGATCAGCATCGCCACGAACAGGGTGATGATATGGGCGAGCGAATAGAGGCGCTTGCGCAGGCGGTGGGACGAATTGATATCCATTACCACTCGGCTCCGATCTGCTGGCGCGCGGCTGCCAGCTTGCGGAAGAAATAGACGGTGAAGAGGATCGACAGCACGATGGCGAAATAGGCCATGGCATTGGCCAGCCCCATGCGGGCATCGCCATAGGCGGTCCGGCCGACCAGTGTCCACAACAGTTCGGTGCGCTTGGCCGGTCCGCCATCGGTCATGATCTTGACGATGTCATAGGCCCTTGCGACGTCGAGCGAGCGGATGGTCATGGCGATGAAGGCGAAGGGCATCAGATAGGGCCATGTGACATAGCGAAAGGTCTGCAGCGGCGTGCAGCCATCGACATGGGCCGCCTCGATCGGATCGCGCGGCATGGCGAGAAGCCCGGCAAGGATGAGGATGGCGAAGACCGAGGTCGACGACCAGACTTCGGCGACGGTGATCGAAAACAGCGCCAGATTGCCGTTGATCAGCCACGGAATCGCCTGATCGGTCAGCCCGAGCGACTGCAGGCCGTTGTTGATCAGGCCGATATTGTCATTGAACAGGAACTTGAACTGGAAGCCGACGAGCACCGGGGAGAACATCATCGGAAACATCATCATGGTGCGCAGCAGGCGCTGACCGTGCACGGCCTTCGAGACCAGCAGCGCGAGACCGAGGCCAAGCAGCATTTCGGCATTGAGCGCGATCGTCAGGAACAGCACAGTGCGGCCGAAGGCGACCCAGAAATCCCAGCTGGAAAAGACGGTGAAATAGTTGCGCAGGCCAATGAAGACATAGAGCGATTCCGGCTTAGTGAGCCGGAACGGCGTAAAGCTCGAATAGAAGGAGAGCGCCAGCGGCACGACGACGACCGCCGCCAGAACCAGGAACGCCGGAAACAACAGGAGCGCCGGTGCCGATAATCTGGATAGTTTCATGTCTCGGCCTTTGTTGACGCCAGAAAATGAAAGCGGCGCCACGGCAAGGCCGGGCGCCGCCTCAATGTGATCAGAGCTTGCCAGCGTCCTGAAGAATGGTCGTGGCCTTCTCGGCGGCAGCGTCAAGCGCTTCCTTCGAGGTCTTGTCGCCGAGGATTGCTGCCTGCAGTTCCGGATAGACCGCGTTGGAAATCTCGATCCACTCGGGCGTCTGCGGAACCGGGAAGGCGTGCTTTGCCGCTTCCTGGAAGGCCTGCAGCACTTCGGTCTTGTAAGCGTCGCCTTCGGCAGCCTTGATGTTGTATTCCCAGACGGCGCTGCGCGTCGGCAGTGGGCCGGCTGCGGATTCGAGCTTCTGGCTGTCTTCGTTGGTCAGCCACCAGACCAGCGATGCGGCTGCTTCCTTGTTGGCGCAGGGTTCCGTGACCGAGAAGCCATGATGACCGGACCAGCCGGTGCGCTTGCCGGACGAGCCCGCCGGCTGGACCTTCACGCCGACATTGCCGGCAACCTTCGAGGACTTCGGGTCGTTGAAGAAGCTCGCCCAGCCAGGCCAGTCGAGATTAAGAGCGATCGAGCCGGACGCGAAGCCCTGGCCGAGATCGTCCCAGAGATAGTTGGTGGTGCCGGCCGGAACGGCCTTGTCCTTGTAGAGCTTGACGAACCAGTCGAGCGCACGCACGCCGGCTTCCGAATTGAAGACCGGACGGCTATCCTTGTCGAGATATTCGCCGCCTTCCGCGACCACCATTTCATAGAAGCGGCCGTTGATCGCCTCTTCCTTGCCGGCGAACTGGGTGCCGTAGAATGTCGGCGGCGAGGAGAAGAACTCGGCCTGGTCGGTCACCTGCGCCCAGGTATCGGGCGGGGTCAGGTCGTAGCCGTACTTGGCCTTGAACGCCGTTTTCCTGGCTTCGTCCTGATAGAGGCTCTTCTGGTAGTAGAGCGCCGAAACGTCGAACTGGGCGCGCGGCAGCATGACCAGCTTGCCGTCAAGGGTCGAAGCGGCAATCAGCGCCGGCACGAACTTGGCGATCTCCTCGGCCGGGATCAACGGCGTCAGGTCGGTGTAGATGTCGGGATATTGCGGCGCGAACGAGGAATGGTTCGAGCCGACGCACCAGCTGAGACCACCGGTCGCAATGTCCGACTTGATCTCCTTGTCGAGTTCGAAATGGTTCTTCTTCGAGAGGATGTTGACCTTGGCGCCGGTCGCCTTTTCCCACTCGCCGATACGTTCATAGAGCTTTTCATACTGCTGGCCGCCGATGAGCTTCGCATCGATGGTCACGCCGTCGAATTTGCCCGGAAGGTCTGCGGCATGCGCCGCGACCGAGCAGGCAAACAACATTACCCCGGCCGACACGCCGGAAAGCAGCTTGTTCATGATTTCTCCTCCTCACATCCACGCCATCCCAATGGCGAGAATTCCTCATTTGTGAGGAATTGATTTATATACAAACAGCAAACGACCCCGTGCGTCAAGGCGCAACTTTGCTTTGTCGAATGCCCTGTATGCGTATATGAAGTAAATCATTCACAGGGGATGTGTTCATGGATGCTGACGAATCCGATCGTTACCGCGCGCCGGCGCTGGACAAGGGGCTCGATATTCTCGAGCTTCTGGCCGGTGTGGACGGCGGCCTGACGCAGGCCGAAATTTCAAAGAAGCTCGATCGCAGCCCGAACGAATTCTATCGCATGCTCGACCGGCTCGTACGGCGCGGCTATGTCACTCGGATCGACGGCGATCGCTACTCGCTGACGCTCAAGCTATTCGGCCTGGCGCAGCTGCATGCGCCGGTCCGGCGGCTGGCATCCTATGCGACGCCGCTCATGCGCGATCTTGCCCAACGCAGCCGCCAGGCCAACCATCTGGCGGTGTTCGACCGTGGCTTCGCCGTGGTCATCGCCCAGCAGGAAGCGCCGGATTACTGGGGTATCTCGATCCGTGTCGGTTCCCATATCAGCCTGTTCGACACCGGATCGGGCCACGTACTGCTCGCCTTCCGCAGCGAGGAGGAGCGGCAGATGATGATTTCCGAGCATGTCAAAAGCCAATCGGAACCGCCGCTGTCGGACGATTTCTTCGAGCGGCTCGACCGGATCCGCCAGCGCGGCCACGAAATGATGGCGAGCGCCCAGACTGCCGGTGTCTACAATCTTTCGGCGCCGATCCTGGGGCCTGATGGGCGCGGGATCGCGGCGCTGACCTGCCCCTATATCGCATTGGTCAACGCGCCGTCGGCGCCGGATATTACCGAGACCATCGCGCTCTTGCAAAAGACCGCCGCCCAGCTTTCACTGCTTGCCGGTTCCGACGTCAACCATACGGAATAAGCCTGTTTCAACAGGCTTATTCCGCATCCAGCTCGAAGAAGCTTTCCTGAAATTCTTATTTGAATGACATCTTCTTGTGTGAAATAGCTATTCGCGGTGCCGGGGAGGGCATGGGGATGATCATCGACACACATCTGCATCTGATCGACAAGGCAGCTCTCGCCTATCCGTGGCTATCGGACGTTCCGGCGCTCGATCGCGATTTTCTCTATGAAATCTACGCGACCGAGGCAAAACGCTGCGGCATCGGGGGCGCCCTTCATATGGAAGTCGATGTCGATACCGCTCAGGTCGAGGCTGAAATCGACTATGTCCAGGACCTCTCCGGACGGCCGGAAAACCTGATCGTCGGCGCCATCGCTGCTTGCCGACCGGAGGGCGCGGGCTTTGCCGAGTACCTTGACCGACAGCGGACGAACTCGTTTGTCAAAGGCTTCCGCCGCGTGCTGCATGTGGTGCCCGATGATGTCTCGGAAGGCGGACTGTTCCGGGAAAACATCCGGCGGCTCGGCGGAACGGGCCTGACGTTCGATCTCTGCGTGCTGCCGCATCAGATTCCGAAGGCGATTGTGCTTGCCGATCTGGCGCCGGACGTTCAATTCATCCTCGACCATTGCGGCGTGCCGGCGATCGCATCGGGGGCGGTGCAGCCGTGGCGGGACAATATGAGCGAAATTTCCAAACGCCGGAATGTCACCGCCAAGATTTCCGGCGTCGTTGCCTATGCGGAGGCAGAGAGCTGGTCGGTCGAGACCCTGCGCCCCTATGTCGAGCACACGATCGCGCAATTCGGCTGGGATCGCGTCGTCTGGGGCAGTGACTGGCCGGTCTGCACGCTTGGCGGCGGCCTGTCGACCTGGGTGGCGGCAACCCACGCGTTGCTGACCGGATGTTCGGATACGGAGCGGGAGAAGCTTTTGTCCGTTAACGCAAAGAGGCTTTGGAAACTTTGAGAACGCGGCAGGTGACCGGCACTGCGGAGGGCGCTGGCAAACGTCATATGGACACTTCGCAGCGGTTGTAGTTTGCGGAAAAGGCCTCCCCATTCTCCGTCATCCCGGACTTGTTCCGGGATCCAGCCAGCTCAAGGACTTGAGCCGGAAAGTCTCTCGACCCGACGGACGTCGGGTCGCTGGATCCCCGCCTCAAGGGCGAGGATGACGGTGAGTGGCTAAACACTTTGCCAAAAACAACTTCCGCGGGGTTTGTGAGCGGCCCGGACCGGTGAGGCCTGCCGGCCAATCACTTTTAATAGTGATGATCGGTTGAAGGCCTGTCCCTTTATCGAAAACTCTCTGCGAACAATCGATTGATGTCGCTCACCACCATCTTGGCGGATTGACGCTGCAACAGTCCTTCGTTCAGGCGGTCTGATGCCGATTGCTGGAATGCCATGTAGCCATCGTGTCGGGGCCGAACCCAGGCGGCATCGAGCGTCGCGCGCGTGGCGCGATAGAAGTTGGCAGTGGCGAGATTGACAGCCGCGTCTTCCCACGCCTGCGCATGGCCGGGCTGTCCGCCTGCTGCGGCATAATCGGCTTTCTGGACATCGCCGCTGGCGATCCAGTAGGCGAAGTCGATGGCAGCGTCGGGGTTTTCGGAAAAAGCCGAAACGGCAATGCCGGTTCCTCCCAGCGCCGAACCCACCGGCCCGCTTTTGCCCGCCGGCGGAATGTCGCCGAAGCGGATGATGCCTGGCCGGAACCCGTTCACGGAATAGCTGACATAACCGTAGATCAGGGGGGTAACGATGGTATTTGTCTCTGGCGTTGCCATTCGTTCGAGAACCGCGATCGGATCCATCTCGAAACAGGCCGGATCAACCAGACCGGCGATTTCGCGCAGCATCTCGAAAACCTGTGCGCCGGTCTCAAGGTCGATCAGTTCACCCGAGCCTTCGACGACACAGGGACGTCCGAGATTGCCGCAGAGCGTGTAAAAACTCATCAGCGAATGAGGCGGGCGGAGCGGTATGAGGACTTTTCCAGCTCGGGCCAACTCAAGCACCTCTGCCCAGTTGACGGGCGGCTTGGCCTGTAGATCGGGCCGCCAGGCCTGCACCTGCGTTGCCGCATCGATCGGAAACGCCCATTGGCGGCCCTGCCAGGCATAACTGGGATAGGATTGCCCGATACTGGCGGCCGCAAACGCGGTTCGCTCGTTTTCGCGTCCGGCCACATCCAGCGGCAGCAGGCATCTCTCATGGGTGATCTGCCCAACGTGGGGATGATCGATGACGATGAGGTCGAACTGCCGAGCCAGTTCTTCCACCGGAAACGTCTCGAAATCCTGCAGCGAGCGTTTTTCCCACTCGACCGTGACGCCGGTTTGATCGAACCAGCGGCGCGAGCAGGCGACCATGGGGTCGTAGCCGCGCGGGTGGTTCCACGTCATGCCCTTGAGTGTAATGGTCATAGGCCGAATTCTTCGCGGATGGACTGGCTGTGTTCGCCAATGCGAGGTGCTGCGCGATCGACTTTGGCACGCACGCCGTTGACGCGGAGCGGCGAGCGGGTCGTCGTGATCGAAATATTATCCTCGCGAGTGACTGTCTGCAGCATGTCGAGGACCTGGAAGCCATCGCTTTCCAGAAGCTCGTTCCAGTTCAGCACCCGGGCGCACCAGATGTCGGCAGGCTCAAGAATTGCCAGCCATTCGTCCGTTGTCTTGCCTGCGATGCGCTTGGCGATCAGCGCCTTGATCTCGTCGCGGGCGGTAAACCAGCTGGCCGAATCGTCGCGGTAAGGTGCCAGTTCATCCATGCCGAGCAGGTCTGCAAGTTTCGGGATCGGCGTCATGGCGATGGCGAGATAGCCGTCGGCCGCCGCGTAAACACCATAGGGCGCGGAGAGATAGGCATGGGCGCTGCGGAAATTCGCCCGCTTCGGCAGTCGTCGGCCGTCGTTCAAATGGGTTGTGAGGACCTCGAACTGAAAATCGACCAGTGCTTCGAGAAGGCTGGTTTCCACATGGCTGCCGGTGTCCTTGATGCTTCGGCGGACAAGCGCCGCGAGGATGCCCTGGGCAAGGGCAGCCCCGGCCAGCATGTCGCCAATCGCAAGGCCGAACGGGACCGGTCCCTGGTCGTCGTCGCCGTTCAGCCACATCACGCCCGAACGCGACTGCGCCAAAAGGTCCTGTCCCGGCCGCTTCACCCACGGGCCTTCCTCGCCGTAGCCGCTGATCGAGGCGTAGACGAGCCGTGGGTTGATCTTCTTGACGGCCTCATAATCGAGCCCAAGCCGCTCGATGACACCCGGCCGAAAATTCTGGATCAGGACATCGGCCTTGCTGAGTAGCGTCCGCAGTGATGCCAGATCCTTCTCGTCCTTCAGGTCGATCGACAGGCTTTCCTTGGCGCGGTTGATCGCATGAAAAATCGTCGAATCGCCGCCGATCTCGGTGTCGCTGAGGTAAAGCCGCCGCGACAGGTCGCCGCCATCGGGCCGCTCGATCTTGATGACGCGGGCGCCGAGATCCATCAGCCGCAGCGAACAGTAGGGGCCGGACAAAAACTGGCTGAGATCGACGACGATCAGGCCGGCGAGGGGAAGGTCGGTATCGGCTGGCATCATTCTTTTTCCGTCTTGCCGGCAAAATCGGCCGGGTTCTTGTATTTCACCGTCTGCAGGTGCTCGCAGTAGAGCACCAGTTCGCCTTCGCCCTTGAACACCTCGTAGCTGGCGCGGATCAGGCCCATGTCCTTGTAACGCGGCCGTTTATCGAGGTTGGTGCGGATGGCGTAGATCGTGTCGCCCATGAACACCGGCTTGATGAAGCGCAACTTGTCATAGCCATAGGAGAAGGCGTTGACGCAATTGGTGGCGACAAGCCCGAGGCCAGCTGAAAACACGAAGGCGCCGGCAATCAGCCGCTTGCCGAAGATGCCTTCGCGTTCGGCAAACATCTGGTCCTGCACATAAGGGTGGATGTCGGTGACCAGCATGTTGAACAGATGGCTGTCGCCCTCGGCCATCGTGCGCCGCAAAGAGCGGATGCGCTGGCCGGCCGGCCAATCCTCATAGAACCAGTTTTCGGCGTTCCAGACCGGAAGGGAAGCATGGTCCGCCGGCATGTCGGAAGGATGGGTCGTGGAAACGCCCACGGTTGGCGGTGATGCACTCATGGCATCAAGCCCGAGCCACTTGCCGCCGGCATTTCCATGTCCATGTGTGCCTCCTATTTTCTTATGTAAAGAAGATTTTCACATATGGATGAATTTTGCAAGGATGATCGTTCGCTCTTGCCGCTACGGTCGAACGTCTGCCCCGCTATTTGCGGGCAAACACTGGCGAGGAGATCGGTTGAGGGGGGCTGTATTGGGGGTGTTATAAACGCGGGTGCGTGCTGTCGGCCGACTGCTCCGCGTTTGAACCGTGGTGGCATGTAGGATTAAAAGCTTGCCAGCGGGGATACCGGTGGATCAGCTTTTCAGACAGGCAGTGTTGGTGATGCGGGTAAACGTGACCGTGGTTTTCGTCATTCGCCAAGCCGGCGGGTGAAACGAAAAAAGGCCTTTCGATCTCTCGAAAGGCCTTTTGAAACTGGATGGTGGGCGTGACAGGGATTGAACCTGTGACCCCTACGATGTCAACGTAGTGCTCTCCCGCTGAGCTACACGCCCATCCGATGTCGGCGCATAGACCACAAAGCCCCCGGAGCGTCAATAGGCTTTTATCAGCTTTTTGACAGGAAGTTTTGCGGCCCTTGCGCCCGGCCTTATGCGGCCAGCATCTTGTTCACTTCATCCACAAGATCACGCAGATGGAATGGTTTGGAAAGGACCTTTGCGTCCTTCGGGGCTTTCGAATCAGGGTTGAGCGCCACGGCGGCGAAGCCGGTGATGAACATGACCTTGAGGTCCGGATCGAGTTCGGTTGCCCGTCGGGCAAGCTCGATGCCGTCCATTTCAGGCATGACGATATCGGTCAGGAGGAGCGAGAACGGTTCTTCGCGCAGTCGGTCGTAGGCGCTGGCGCCATTGTCGAAGGACAATACCTTATAACCGGCCTTTTCCAAGGCTTTCACCAGGAAGCGGCGCATGTCGTTATCGTCTTCGGCGAGGAGAATTTTTGGACTCATGGATTAAAGCCGTTGCACCTTACGTGTCGATGTCGGGAATTGCGGTAACATCATGAAACCGCAGTTGGGTAAATATCCGGTGAAGACTGAAGATCAAGCCCCGCTCACCGGCAGGAAACGACTATGGACATGATTGCTGCCTACTGGCAACATACACGAAGCATCAAGATTGTGACATGGTAAAAAAGGGCTGCGATGACGCAGAACGTCAGCGAAACCGAACAGTTCGAAGTTCGCGAGCCGGAAATGCAACGCATTCCTTTTGTCTTCAATTCCCCCCACAGCGGCCGGATCTACACGCAATCCTTCCTTGATCAGTCTCGACTGGACGGCCTGTCGATCCGCCGCTCGGAAGATCATTTCGTCGACGAACTGTTCCATTCCGTAACAAGTCTCGGCGCGCCGCTGTTGATGGCGCATTTCCCGCGCGCCTTTCTCGACGTCAATCGCGAGCCCTACGAACTCGACCCGCGCATGTTCGACGGACAACTGCCGCCGCATGCCAATATCAGCTCGATGCGGGTGGCCGGCGGTCTCGGCACCGTGCCGCGACTGGTGGCGGAAAACATGGAGATCTACCGTGGCCGCTTTCCGGTCTCAGAAGCGCTTGAGCGGATCGAGACCATCTACAAGCCCTATCATGCCTGCTTGCGGCGGCTGATCGCGCGCACGCATGTCCAGTTCGGGCTGGCAGTGCTGATCGATTGCCATTCCATGCCCGGCAATATCCGCTTGGCGGGAACCGGGCAGCGACCGGACTTCATCATCGGCGATCGTTATGGCACCAGCGCCTCGGCTGACCTGTCGCGCACCGCCGTGTCGTTGCTGGAGGACCTCGGCTTTTCCGTCGCTCGCAACAAGCCGTATGCCGGCGGGTTCATCACAGAGCATTACGGCCGGCCCGCGCGCGGGCTGCATGCGCTGCAGATCGAGATCAATCGTGGTCTCTATGTCGATGAGGCGACACTGCAGAAGAAGCCGGACTTTCCGATGCTCTCGCAGGCGATCGGCATGTTCCTTGGCGGGTTTGCGGCGCATGTGGAAAAATACGCCGGAAATTCTTCGCTGGCGGCCGAGTAGAGCCACCGCTCGTTTCCCGAGATCATGACAAAAAAAACCGCGCTTGTGGCGCGGCTAAGTCTAGGGAGGAAACACCCAAGGAGGGTATTTACAGTCACAAGTGACTGTAGGAAAAAGTTAATATTGCAGCGCACAATTGTCAAGCCAGATTTCGCCACAATTGGTGCGCCGCATCACGACGCGCCGTCACCGAAACGTCATGAAACGCTCGATTTTGCCGCGTTTTTCGTTTTTTGAGGCACGTTCTTCGAGAAGTTTGGCCAAGATCGCCTTCGCGTCTGTGAATCCGCTCCGTTTTTCTATTTTTTCACCAATGACTTCTTTTTCAAAAAAATGTGCCATAAGCACACTCAGCCTTCCATTCTCCGATTTTCGCGAGGTTTCATGCTGCCGGACCGTGAATTTTTTGATCGCCTTGCCGATGCCGCCAAGGCCGAAACCCTGCCGCGCTTCCGCACCGGCATCAGTGTCGCCAACAAGGAAGCCGCCGGTTTTGATCCGGTGACCGAAGGCGACCGCGCGGCGGAAGCGGCGATTCGGGCTCTGATCGAGGCGCATTTCCCCGAACATGGCATTCTTGGCGAGGAGTTCGGCAATGTCGGGCTCGACCGCGACTACGTCTGGGTAATCGATCCGATCGACGGCACGCGGGCCTTCATTTCCGGCCTGCCGGTCTGGGGCACGCTGATCGGTCTCTATCACAAGGGCGAGGCGGTGATGGGGCTGATGGATCAGCCGTTTACCGGCGAGCGCTATTTTGCCGACGGCAAGAACGCGCATTATCGCGGCCCCGGCGAAAACAAGGTGATTTCGACGCGGCCTTGCGCCGATCTTTCGCAGGCGATCCTGTTCACCACCTCGCCGCATCTTTACACCGGCGATATCAAGACCCGCTTCGAGGCTGTCCAGAGCAAGGTGCAGTTGGCCCGCTATGGCTGCGATTGCTATGCCTTCGCGCTGCTCGCATCCGGCCATATCGACCTCGTCATCGAATGCGGCCTGAAGCCCTATGATGTCGGCGGGCTCATTCCCCTCATCGAGCAGGCCGGTGGCATCGTCACCGACTGGAACGGCGGACCGGCGGAAATGGGTGGCGAAATCATTGCGGCCGGAAGCGCTGAAATTCACGCACAGGCACTGGCGATCCTGAAGGGCTGAGAACCGGAAACAGGTGTTCTAAGCCGACAGATCCTCGTGTTCCATCATCGCCACATCCGCTGTGCTACCCGGTATGAATGCTTCGATCGCGGCGATCGCCTGGGCACGGTAGTGATCCGCTTCCTGCAGCAGCTCATGGCGTCCGCCGTCGATCGGGATCATGTGGCCGGCACGGAAATTGCGGGCGAGGTTTTCGACTGCGAGATGCGGCACGAGCTTGTCCTGCGTCGGGGCCAGCACAATGGTTGGCACGCGGATCTGCGTCAGGTGCTCGCGGCTTGATACGCGTTTGATCGCCTTGAAGGTCTCATGCAGCCAGCGGGCGGTGGGTGGCCCGAGTGCCAGTTCCGGGTGGGTGTCGGTCAGTGCCTTGTTGCGGGCAAAGCGTCTTGCATCCGATGTCAGCAGGTTTTCGGAGAATGGCAGTGAGCCTCTGTCGCGCATCAACGGCAGGAAGCCGAGGCCGCACAGGCTGAAAACGGCGGCCATAAGGCCGATCATGCCGTGACCGAGCTTCTGACCGCCAAGCGCCACGAAGGGGGCGGCGATTGCCAGGCGGTCGATGCGGCTGGCAAGCAGCGGCGCCTGCGACAGCGCGATCAGCGCACCCATGGAATGAGCGAGCATGAAGAAGGGCAGGCGGGTATCGGGCAGCACGATCTTCTCAAGGAAGATGGCAAGATCGCGCTCGTAGTCGGAAAAGCGGCGGACATGGCCGCGGCGAGGCTTTTTCAGTAGCCGTTCGGAGCCTGCCTGGCCGCGCCAGTCGAAGGTCGCCACCCAGAGGCCGCGCGCGGTCAGCTCGCCGATGGTCTCGGCATATTTCTCGATCGATTCATTGCGCCCCTGCAGCAGCACCACCGTGCCCTTAGCAACCTGTGCATCCGATTTGAAGATCGCATAGCGGATCTTCCTGTTCCCCACGCCATCGAAGTAGCCAACGGTGTGATTGCCGGGGATCGGATTGTCGGGCGTGGAGTAAAGGGTCGGCGTCATGGGCAAGGTCCGGCAGGTCTTTGCGACGGTGTGATGGCGGCACAAGGGTGCACAGGCAACACACCGGATTGGTAAAAGCTTATCCTTGGTCCATACCACTTAAGGAACGGTGCAGGCCACGCAACAGGGATAGGCGAGGCGATCCTGTCGGTCAAAGAAAAAGGGCCGGAAACGGTGGGGGACTGATTACCGTTCCCGGCCAGAGACAGTCGGTCGGCTGAAGACAAGCAGCATGCGGGAGAAGGGACGTTCACCGTTCTGCCTGCCCTGTCGTCCGATGATCGGTTTTTACCGCACGCAAGCTGAATGGATATGGAACTGGTCGTTCATCCTGCGTTTATCGGCGGGTAGGGCCACCTCATTGGTCGTTTGAACTTGTTTTGCCGGGGTCTTGAAGGCCACAAAAACAATTCCCATTTCATCGTTACGGGCGCCGAAGACGGGCTCGTTCACCGGTTCTGCCGTCGCCGCGTACGGGATGACAGAGCCAAGATCGCACACCAGTTGCTCAAAAGAGGACACCATGCGTCACGTTGATTTTTCCCCCCTGTACCGTTCCACGGTTGGTTTCGACCGTCTCTTCACCATGCTCGACAGCCTCGGCCAGCCGGACCAGTCGCAGACCTATCCGCCCTACAATATCGAGCGGACCGGCGAGAGCACCTACCGGATCACCATGGCTGTTGCCGGTTTTGACGAAAGCGAACTTTCGATCGAAGCGCGGGAACATACGCTGACCGTCAAGGGCGAGAAGAGCGAAGAAAAGGCGAGCGAGAACCAGTTCCTGTATCGCGGCATCGCCAAGCGCGCCTTCGAGCGCCGCTTCCAGCTCGCCGATCACGTGGAAATCCAGTCCGCTTCGTTGAAGAACGGCCTGCTTCACATCGATCTCCTGCGCGAGATTCCGGAAGCCGCCAAACCGCGCCGCATCGACATCGTTGCCGCGCAGTCGGCGCCGAAGCAGATCGAAGCAACCCAGATCGATGGCAACGCCAACTAAGCGATTAGCCTCGATTGCGGCATGAAGAAGCGGCGTCCGGGTGGCGCCGCTTTTTTATTGTGCGGCGGCGGCCGCTGCTTCCGTCTCCCGACGACGACCCCTTGCGGCGTATTTCTGGGCAATCACCGCGCAGGCCATCAACTGGATCTGGTGGAACAGCATCAGCGGCAGGACGATGCTGCCGATGCCCTGGCCGGCGAAGATGACGTTGGCCATGGGTACGCCGCTGGCAAGGCTCTTCTTCGAGCCGCAGAAGGTGATGGCGATCTCGTCCTCTTTCGAAAATCCGAGCAGGCGGCTGCCGAACATCGTGACGATGAGCACGATGGCGAGAAGCAGAACGTCGAGGGCGACCACAACGACAATGTCGCGCGCTGAAAACGTGTTCCAGATGCCCTCTGTCACCGCCTCGCTGAAGGCGAGATAGACCACCATCAGGATCGAACCGCGATCGACCGGCATCAGCAGTTTTTTACGCGCTCGGATGAAGTTGCCGATCCAGGGTTGGAGAATCTGGCCCAGGACGAATGGCGCCAGCAATTGCAGCAGGATCTGCTCCAACGCATCGAATGAGAAGCCGCCATGACCGCCGGCGGCAAACAAAAGGCCGACGAGCAATGGCGTCAGGAACATGCCGAAAATGTTGGAGGCGGATGCCGCGCAGATGGCTGCGGGAACATTGCCGCCGGCCATCGAGGTGAAGGCGATCGACGATTGCACGGTCGAGGGCAGGACGCAGAGAAAGAGGATGCCGGTATAGAGCGCCGGCGGCAGCAGGGTTGGCGGCAGAAAGCCGACCGCGAGGCCGAGCAGCGGGAAGAGGACGAAGGTCGAGGCCAGGATGACGATATGCAGCCGCCAGTGCAGCAGGCCCGCCAGCACGACATCACGCGACAGCCGCGCGCCGTGCAGGAAGAACAGAAGGCCGATCGCGATCTTCGTCGCCAGGCCGAACCATTCGGCCGGCTCGCCGGAAATCGGCAGGAGAGAGGCAAGAACGACCGTGAGGACAAGGAGGATAGTGAAGGTGTCAGGCAGGAAGCGGCGCATGGTGTCTCTTTATGGTATCAGGCACCCCAATCCTTTACCCCCAAGGAGGGCTTAGCAAGCCCCGATAAATTGCTCGATGTCTTCAGCCGTTGTCGCCAAGCTGGAGGCTTCATCCATATCCGAAGCAGCGCTGACCGAGACCAAGCATTCGGACAAACCAATACTTGAACAAATGGCGCCTGCAAGGGCACTTTTTTATTTGGCTCATTTTCTCTTCTGATTCGTCATAGACTCAGCGGCGTTGGATTCTTGCCGCAACTGTGTCAATCTGAAAAAGCGTGCGGATCGCATGTATAATGTCCGATCCTGCACCGGGGGAGTGACCGTGTGTGCCGTTGGCCTTTTCCGCGTTCGTTTCGCCACGCTGCCTGCTCTCGTCGCGGCAGTCCTTCTTTTCATGTGCGGATTGGCGCAAGCGCAAACGGACAAGAAGGTTGCCCTCGTTATCGGCAATTCCCATTACGCCAATGAGGCCGCGCTGACCAATCCGCACAACGACGCCGAGGATATGGCTGAGGTGCTGTCGCGTATCGGCTTCAAGGTCATGGTCAAGTTCGATCTTGACTATAATTCCCTGCGAAACTCGCTGATGGAATTCACTCAACTCGCCGACCAGGCCGAAATCGCGGCGGTATTTTATGCCGGCCATGGCATCGAGATGTCCGGCACCAACTATCTCATTCCTATCGACGCCCGTCTCGACAACGAAAGCCAGATCGCCTTCCAGGCTCTGCCGTTGGACTTGGTTCTGAATTCGGTCAGTGGCGCCTCGCGTTTGCGCATCGTTTTCCTCGACGCCTGTCGCAATAATCCGTTTCTCAAGAAGATCCAGTCGCGTCTCGGCACGAGCCGTTCGGCGCTCGGGCGCGGGCTGGCCCCCATCGAGCCGAACGAGGGCACGGTCGTTGCTTTTGCAGCCAAGGATGGAACAACGGCGAGTGACGGCGCCGAGCGCAACAGCCCTTTCACAAAGGCACTGCTCAAACACATTGTCCAACCGGGCCTCGACGTCGATTTTCTGCTGCGCCATGTGCGCGACGATGTGCTGAAAGAAACCGGCGGCAAGCAGGAACCGTACAAATATGGCTCGCTGCCCGCCGAAAGCCTGACGCTGGCCGAGACTGACGAGGCCGCGGCGGCTGAAAGACAGAAGCCCGGACAGGGCGCTTCCCAAACGCCGGCCCAGAGCGAAGTGCGCAGCGAAACCGACAAGGCCCGCGTAGCCTGGGAGGCGGTCAGCAATAGCAACAATCCCACGGATATGGCGACGATCGTGCGGATGTTTCCGGGTACCGTCTATGCCGATCTCGCCCAGGCCAGGATTGCTCAGATTTCCGCCGATGAAACACACGAACCGGGCGAGGCTACCGAAGTCGCCGTCAACACGACCGGCGATTTCACCGGTACGATGCAGCGGACACCGGACCAAAGCACACCGAAGAGCTGGTTCATGGCGACCTATGCCGATATCGATTTCTTTGGCGGTGATCTCTACGAAACCGGCTTGAAAGTGCAAAGGGCCGACCAATGCGCAGCCCTTTGCAGCAGTAATCTTGCCTGTCGCATGTTCACCTTCAACTGGAAGGCCCAGCGCTGCTTCCTCAAGAGCAGTTACGAGGTGGCGCAAAAGGCGAGCGGCGTGACCAGCGGCTTCTTTTTCAAGGCGGGGCTCAGCGATCCGCCGGCGGTGATCACTATCGAGTGGGAGCTCATGGTTTCGGCGGATATCCAGGCGCTCGATCTTGGCCCAACAGATGACCGGACCTATGCGGGCTGTTTCCAGAATTGCAGGGGCGACAACCGCTGCACCGCTCTTTCCTTCGCCAACAAGGCAAAGCGAAATAAATGCTGGTTGAAGGGTGGGTATGCGGGAAATTCAGTCGACGCCCGCGGCGTCGTTTCCGCTCGCCGCGCGCAGGAGATTGTTTCGCCGTTCCTGGTCGTGCCGGCAGTGTCGAAGGACTAGCACGTCCCGCCTGCCCAATACCTTCTGAGAGACACTGTACCGGAAGGACGCCGAGCGATTTGATTAGGGGAAACGCATGTTGCGGGCAGCCACTTTCATTGCTCTCTTTTTCCTTGGCTCGATGGCGGGGCCGGCGTGTCTTGCGCAGGAGTTGGCCGACACCAAAAGCGCGTCACGCAACGACCTGTCCGAAATGATCGGTCAAATGATCATGGTCGGTTTCGAGGGGGCCACGACCGACGATGCCGATTTTCGAAAGATCCTTGAAAAAGCTCATAAGGGACGGATTACCGGTGTGCTTTATCTGCAGCGCAACATCGTAGACCACCGCAGTGTACGCGCGATGAACAAGGCGCTGCAGCACTCCGCCCGCCACCCCTTTCTGATTGCCATAGACCAGGAAGGCGGCGCCATCCAGCGTGTGCCCGAAAAAGCCGGGTTCCCGCGCGTGCCATCGGCCCGCTCGGTTGCCCGCAAGACAACCCCCCGCGAAGCCTATGAGACCTATGGTGGTCTTGCCAGCTATTTGAACAAATGGGGTTTCAACCTCAATCTGGGGCCTGTCGCCGATCTCGACATTAACCCCGACAATCCGGTTATCGGCCGCCTCGGTCGGAGCTTTTCCGCCGATCCATCAACGGTGGTGCAATATTCCGCAGCTTTCGTCGAAAGCCATCGCGAGCATGGGGTGCTGACGGCGCTGAAGCATTTCCCCGGGCATGGTTCCAGTCGGCGTGACAGTCACGACGGATGGGCTGATGTGACCGAAACATCGAAGCCTGCAGAGATCGAGGTGTTTCGCAAACTCATCGCCGAGGGCTATGCCGACCTCGTGATGAGCGGACACACCTATGACGCAAAATTCCGGACCGGCACGCGAAAGTTGCCGGCCAGCCTCGAACCGGGCGTCATTCGCGATCTGCTCCGGAAAGAGCTTGGCTACCGTGGTGCGGTTATCTCCGACGATCTCCAGATGGCTGCGATTGCCGATCAATTCTCGCTCAAGGATGCAGTCGTCAGCGCTGTTCTCGCCGGCAACGACATTCTTGTCTTCGGCAATTCCAAATCCGTAGATCCGGAGATCGACACGAAGGTCACTGCCATCCTGAAGGCCGCGGCGGCAAAGGACGTAGCGGTGCAAAAAGCGATCGCCTCGGCCTATCGCAGGGTCCTCAAGCTCAAGAGCCGGCTTGCCGCCGCCGGTAACGTCGATCCGATCTCAGCGCGTCCAATCGGGGGCTCGTCCGTCCCGGACTAAAGCATCGTCGTGCCCTAGCGCGTCCGCGCTGGAACGGGTGTCCGGCTCCTTCGGCTGCCGTGCGCTCTGTTTAGGGCACCACATCAAGAAAACGATCGACATCGGCGGTTTGTGTCGCGAAACTGGTGACGAGGCGATAGAGGCCCTCGTCTTCGGCAACTGATCCGGCCAGCGTGTGCGGCACCGGCCAATCATAGAAGACTGCGCCTTCAGCCTCCAGCCTCGATGCCGTTTCCTTTTTCAGGATGACAAAGAGTTCGTTCGAGCCCGTCGGCCAGGCGAGCCTTGTGCTGTTCGATGCGGCAACGCCTTCGGCAAGCCGGTTTGCCATGCCGTTTGCGTGGCGGGCGAGATCGAGCCAGAGGCCGCCTTCGAGATAGGCGTCGAACTGGGCGGCGATGAAACGGGATTTCGAGAAGAGCTGGGCGGAGCGCTTGCGCAGGTAACCCATCTCTTCGGCCTTGCTCGTGTCGAACAGGATCAGCGCTTCGGCGCACCAGCAGCCGTTCTTGGTGCCGCCGAAGGAGAGCAGATCGACGCCGCGTTTCCAGGTCATTTCGGCCGGTGTCGTGTCAAGCGTGACCAACGCGTTGGCGAAGCGGGCGCCGTCCATGTGCAGTGGCAGATTGGCCGACTTGGCAATGTTGGCGATCGCATCGATTTCGTCGAGGCTGTAGACGGTGCCGGCTTCGGTAGCCTGGGTCATGGTGATGGCCATCGGCTGGCCGCCGTGGACGCCGCCGCCACGTGAGTGTTTGATCTGTTTCTCCAGCAGGGCCGGGTTTATCTTGCCGTGCGTTCCGTCCACCGGGGAGAGCTTTGCACCATGGGAGAAGAACTCGGGCGCGCCGCATTCGTCGACATTCACATGCGCTTCGCGATGGCAGAACACATGGCCGCCGGGGCGGTTGGCGCTGGCGAGCGCCAGGGAGTTGGCGGCGGTTCCGGTTGCGACGAAGAACACGGCCACGTCGCGTTCGAACACCTCGGAGAACGCCTTCTCGACCTTTTTATCCAGTTCGCTGGTGCCATAGGCGGACGCAAAGCCACCGGCTGCCTTGACCAGGCTTTCGGCGATCACGGGATGGGCGCCCGCCCAGTTGTCGGAGGAAAAAATCATCGATGCGGTCCTGTATTTTTCGGGCATACAATGCCCGGATTGATGGCTTGTGAGAGACCATAAGGATGCTGTCGGCGCAATCAATCCACAGAAGGCGAGATAAGGACAATATCAGACCAGTTTGAAACCAAACTGAAGAAAATCGCGGCTTATTGAAATAAAATTACAAAATCACGAAATTAACCGCAATGTTCGGTAAAATCTCATCGAATATTTTGCATTAGTGGTCTTGCGGTCCAGGGGTGTTTCTGGCATAGAGCCTATGAAATAGGACAGTAAGCCTGTCCTATTTCGGTCTTGAGACCAGAAAGACGCCGGACAGCCCCCACAATGCGGGGCGCCGGCCGACGATTGGCAACCGCGCCGGGCGTTCGAAGCCCGTGCTGACGCAGCAATCGCGATGGTCGCGGATACTCTTTGCCTGATGCAGTAAATGCTTCATTTGCGACCGGATCAGGATCATGCAACGATAATGCCGGTGCCGGCCGGAACGGGACTCTTGCCCGCAAAGCCTGCCTGGACTGCGGAAATACCCGGTATCAATCGGGTTAACAGGAGGGAAGACGATGACGGACTTTACGCCATCCACCGTAACTGGACTCAACATTGCGCGCCAAACGGCGACGGTTGAGAAAAACACCGCATTTCCGTCCGGCCTGCCGAAAAAACAGGGTCTCTATGATCCGCGCAACGAGCATGACGCCTGCGGTGTCGGCTTCGTCGCCCATATGAAGGGCCAGAAGTCGCACCAGATCGTCAAGGATGGCCTGTTCATCCTGGAAAACCTGACGCATCGTGGCGCCGTCGGTGCCGATCCCTTGATGGGCGACGGCGCGGGCATTCTCGTGCAGATTCCGGATCGTTTCTTCCGCGAAGAGATGGCCGCGCAGGGTGTGACCTTGCCGAAGGCTGGAGAATACGCCGTCGGCTACCTCTTCATGCCGCAGGAAGAGGCGCAGATCGCCCATTTCAAGCAGGTCATCGCCGATGTCGTTGCTGAGGAGGGGCAGACCCTGCTCGGCTTCCGCGAAGTGCCGGTCGACAACGCTTCGCTCTCCAAGGCGCCGGAAATTGCCGCCACCGAGCCGCATCACGTGCAGGTGTTCATCGGCGCCGGCCGCGATGCTGCGACCAACGCCGAATTCGAACGCCGCCTGTTCACGCTGCGCAAGGTGATCTCCAACCGCATCTATGATGCCTTCGAGGGCGCCGAGACCGGCTTCTATCCGGTGTCGCTGTCGTCGAAGACCATCGTCTACAAGGGTATGTTCCTTGCCTATCAGGTTGCGGCCTATTTCAAGGATCTGGCCGACCCGCGCTTTGAATCCGCCGTCGCGCTCGTGCACCAGCGGTTCTCGACCAACACCTTCCCGTCCTGGAAGCTGGCGCATCCGTATCGCATGGTGGCCCATAACGGCGAAATCAACACGCTGCGCGCCAACGTCAATTGGATGGCTGCGCGGCAGGCATCGGTGTCTTCGCCGCTGTTCGGCGACGATATCTCCAAGCTCTGGCCGATCTCCTATGAAGGTCAGTCCGACACGGCCTGTTTCGATAACGCGCTCGAATTCCTCGTGCAGGGCGGTTATCCGCTGTCGCATGCCGTCATGATGCTGATCCCGGAAGCCTGGGCCGGCAACCAGCTGATGGCGGCCGAACGCAAGGCGTTCTACGAATATCACGCCGCCCTGATGGAGCCGTGGGACGGTCCGGCTGCAGTCTGCTTTACCGACGGCAAGCAGATCGGTGCGACGCTCGACCGCAACGGCTTGCGTCCGGCGCGCTACCTCGTCACCGACGATGACCGCGTCATCCTGGCGTCCGAAGCCGGCACGCTACCGGTCAAGGAAGAGAGCATCATCAAGAAGTGGCGCCTGCAGCCGGGCAAGATGCTGCTGATCGATATGGAGGAAGGCCGCATCATTTCCGACGAGGAAGTGAAGTCGAACCTTGCCAACCAGCATCCTTACCGCCAGTGGCTGGACAACACCCAGCTGATCCTCGAAGACCTGAAGCCGGTAGAGCCGCGCGCGCTGCGCCGCGACGTGTCGCTGCTGGATCGCCAGCAGGCGTTCGGCTACACCCAGGAAGACACCAAGATCCTGATGTCGCCGATGGCGACGACCGGCCAGGAAGCGATCGGCTCGATGGGCACCGATACGCCGATCTCGGCGATGTCGGACAAGACCAAGCTGCTTTACACCTATTTCAAGCAGAACTTCGCGCAGGTCACCAACCCGCCGATCGACCCGATCCGCGAAGAACTGGTGATGAGCCTCGTCTCGTTCATCGGCCCGCGTCCGAACCTGCTCGACCATGCCGGCATGGCGCATGCCAAGCGGCTGGAAGTGCGCCAGCCGATCCTGACCAATGGCGATCTCGAAAAGATCCGCTCGATCGGTCATACGGAAGATCGCTTCGACACCAAGACGCTCGACTTCACCTATGACGTGACGCGCGGCGCAGAAGGCATGCCGGAAATTCTCGACCGGCTCTGCGAACGGGCGGAAGCGGCCGTCAAGGGCGGCTACAACATCATCGTACTGTCGGACCGGCAGATCGGCCCGGATCGCCTGGCGATCCCCGCGCTTCTGGCAACGGCCGCCGTGCACCATCACTTGATCCGCAAGGGGCTTCGCACCTCCGTCGGTCTCGTCGTCGAATCCGGCGAGCCGCGCGAAGTGCATCATTTCTGCCTGCTGGCAGGCTATGGCGCCGAAGCGATCAACCCCTATCTCGCATTCGATACGCTGACCGACATGCACAAGCGTGGCGAATTCCCCAAGGAAGTCGATGGTAGCGAAGTCGTCTATCGCTACATCAAGGCGGTCGGCAAGGGTATCCTCAAGGTCATGTCCAAGATGGGCATCTCGACCTACCAGTCCTATTGCGGCGGCCAGATTTTCGACGCCGTCGGTTTGCAGTCGGAGCTTGTCGATCGCTATTTCTTCGGCACCGCGACGCAGATCGAAGGTATCGGCCTTGACGAGATCGCCAGGGAAACCTTTAACCGCCATCAGGCAGCCTTCGGGTCCGATCCGATCCTGACCAACACGCTCGATATCGGCGGCGAATATGCCTACCGTATGCGTGGTGAAGGTCATGCCTGGTCCCCGGATGCGGTTGCCTCGCTACAGCATGCCGTGCGCGGCAATGCCGAGGATCGCTACCGCGAATTCGCCGAGATGGTGAACGGGGCAGCGCTTCGCATGAACACTATCCGCGGCCTGTTCTCGGTCAAGGACGCAGAAGCGATCGGCCGCAAGCCGATTTCGATCGACGAGGTCGAGCCCGCTGCCGATATCGTCAAGCGGTTCTCGACCGGCGCAATGTCCTTCGGCTCGATCAGCCGCGAGGCGCATACGACGCTGGCGATCGCCATGAACAGCATCGGCGGCAAATCCAACACCGGCGAAGGCGGCGAGGAGAGCGACCGCTACTTCCCGCTCTATGACGGTTCGCCGAACCCCGAGCGTTCCGCCATCAAGCAGGTGGCGTCCGGCCGCTTCGGCGTCACGACCGAATATCTGGTCAATGCCGACATGCTGCAGATCAAGGTGGCGCAGGGTGCAAAGCCCGGCGAAGGCGGCCAGCTGCCCGGCCACAAGGTCGATGCGACGGTTGCAAAGACCCGGCATTCGACGCCGGGCGTCGGCCTGATCTCGCCGCCGCCGCACCACGACATCTATTCGATCGAAGATCTGGCACAGCTGATCTACGACCTGAAGAACGTCAACCCGGCGGCGGACGTTTCGGTCAAGCTCGTCTCTGAAGTCGGTGTGGGCACGGTTGCGGCGGGCGTTGCCAAGGCGCGCGCCGATCATATCACCATCTCCGGCTATGACGGTGGCACAGGCGCCTCGCCGCTGACATCGCTGAAGCATGCGGGCTCTCCCTGGGAAATCGGCCTTGCCGAGACCCATCAGACGCTGGTGCTGAACGGGCTTCGCTCGCGTATCGCCCTGCAGGTCGACGGGGGTCTCAAGACCGGCCGCGACGTCATCATCGGCGCGCTGCTCGGGGCCGACGAGTTCGGCTTCTCGACGGCGCCGCTGATTGCCGCCGGCTGCATCATGATGCGCAAATGCCACCTCAACACCTGTCCGGTGGGCGTGGCGACGCAGGATCCCGTCCTGCGCAAGCGGTTCAAGGGTGCGCCGGAGCACGTGGTCAACTACTTCTTCTTCGTTGCCGAAGAAGTGCGCGAAATCCTGGCGTCGCTCGGCTTCGCCAGGTTCGACGACATCATCGGCCTTTCCGAACTGCTCGAAAAGGACGCGATGATCTCGCACTGGAAGGCCAACGGTCTCGACTTCTCCCGCATCTTCCACAAGGTCGATGCGCCGAAGGAAAAGACCTACTGGACCGAAAAGCAGAACCACCCGATCCACGATATCCTCGACCGCAAGCTGATTGCGGCGGCGAAGCCTGCGCTCGAACAGAAGACCCCGGTTTCGATCGAAGTCGATATCAAGAACGTCGACCGTTCGGCCGGCGCGATGCTCTCGGGCGAAGTCGCCAAGCGTTATCGCCACAAGGGCCTGAAGGACGACACGATCACGGTGAAGCTCACCGGTACGGCGGGCCAGTCGTTCGGCGCATTCCTGGCGCGGGGCATCACCTTTGAGCTGATCGGCGACGGCAACGATTATGTCGGCAAGGGTCTTTCTGGCGGCCGCATCGTCGTGCGCCCACCGGAAAATTCGAAGATCGTCGCGGCCAAGTCGATCATTGTCGGCAACACGGTGCTTTACGGTGCGATCTCGGGTGAATGCTACTTCAACGGCGTTGCCGGTGAACGCTTCGCCGTGCGCAACTCCGGCGCCATCGCGGTGGTGGAGGGCGTCGGCGACCACGGCTGCGAATACATGACCGGCGGTGTGGTAGTGGTTCTCGGCGAGACTGGCCGCAACTTCGCGGCCGGCATGTCGGGCGGCGTCGCCTATGTGCTGGACGAAAGCGAGGACTTCGCCATGCGTTGCAACATGGCCATGGTCGAACTCGAGCCGGTTCCGGAAGAGGACGACATGCTTGAGAAGCTGCATCATCACGGTGGCGATCTCATGCACAAGGGCCGCGTGGACATCTCCGGCGACATGACGCGCCATGATGACGAGCGGCTCTACCAGCTGATCTCGAACCACCTGCACTATACCGGCTCGCCGCGTGCCAAGGAAATCCTCGACCACTGGGTCGAGTTCCGGCCGAAATTCCGCAAGGTCATGCCGGTTGAATACCGGCGTGCGCTGGAGGAAATGGAGCGCATGCGGATGGGCGTCGCGGCGGAGTAATGCCGCGTGGCGCTGCCATTCATCGGGTGATTTCGGCGGGTGTCGCGGTCGCTGTTCCGGCGACCGCGTTCATGGTGAACGACGAGATCAATATGGAATTCATCGTGCTGGGGGCGCTGATCGGCTTCGCCTGCTGGTACTGGGGTCCCGCGTGGCCTCCTCTATGATATAAGGGACGAAGCATGGGTAAGGTTACAGGTTTCATGGAAATCGACCGGCAACTGGCGAAGTATCAGCCGGCGTCGGATCGCATTCGGCATTTCCGCGAATTCACGATCCCGATGTCGGACCCGGAAGTACAGAAACAGGCCGCGCGCTGCATGGACTGTGGCATCCCCTATTGCCATGGTCCGACCGGCTGCCCGGTGCACAACCAGATCCCCGACTGGAACGATCTCGTCTACAACGGCAACTGGGACGAGGCGATCCGCAACCTGCACTCGACCAACAATTTTCCGGAGTTCACCGGCCGCATCTGCCCGGCACCCTGCGAGGAAGCCTGCACGCTGAACCTCGAAGATGCGCCGGTCGCCATCAAGACCGTCGAGCAGGCGATCGCCGACAAGGCCTATGAGATGGGCTATATCGTACCGCAGCCGGCTGTCGTGAAGACCGGGAAGAAGGTTGCGATCATCGGCTCGGGGCCTGCCGGCATGGCAGCGGCGCAGCAGCTTGCCCGCGCCGGCCACGAGGTTCATGTCTATGAGCGTGAAAGCAAGCCGGGCGGCCTGCTGCGTTACGGCATTCCGGACTTCAAGATGGAGAAGAACTTCATCGACCGTCGCGTCGACCAGATGCGCGGCGAAGGCGTCACCTTCCATTGCGGCGTCAATGTCGGCGTGGACAAGACCGTAGACGGCTTGATCGAAGAGCATGATGCCGTGATCTACTGCGGTGGTTCCGAAACGCCGCGCGATGCCGGTATTCCGGGTGTCGAGTTCCACGGTGTTCATGATGCCATGCCCTATCTCGTCCAGCAGAACCGCCGTGTCGGCCGCGAGAATATCGACAGCGTCGGCTGGCCGTCGGATCCGATCCTTGCCGGCGGCAAGCATATCGTCGTCGTTGGTGGTGGTGATACGGCGTCCGACTGCGTCGGCACCGCGTTTCGCCAGGGCGCCGTCAAGGTGACCCAGCTCGACATCCGTCCGCAGCCGCCTGAAAAGGAAGACAAGCTCGCCGTCTGGCCGTTCTGGGCCACCAAGATGCGCACTTCGTCCTCGCAGGCTGAAGGGGCCGTGCGCGAGTTCCAGGTGGCGACGCTTGAATTCGTCGGTGAGGATGGCGTGCTGACCGGCGTCAAATGCTGTCAGGTCGATGAACGCCGCAAGCCCATCCCGGGCACGGAATTCGTCATCAAGGCTGACCTTGCCTTCATCGCCATCGGCTTCAGCGGCCCGTTCACCGACAGCGTGTTGAAGGATCTCGGCGAGAAGCTGACGATCAATACCGACCGCCGCGGCTCGACCAATGTCGTTGCCAACGACAAGGACTACCGCACCTCGGTCGACAAGCTCTGGGTCGCGGGTGACGTGCGTCGTGGACAGTCGCTGGTCGTCTGGGCGATCCGCGAAGGTCGCCAGGCGGCGCGCGCGGTCGATGAGGCGCTGATGGGCTCGACCGTCCTGCCGCGGTGACGATCAAATCCGGTTCTGATGTGTCAAAAAGGGGCTCCGCACGATGCGGGGCCCCTTTTCGCGTTGCCTGCAAGAACGATGCTCTAACTCGCAAAGGCGAGAAGATTGCCGTCGGGATCGCGCACGATGAACGTTCTTGCGCCCCAGGATTCCTCCCGCAACAACTGGTGAAATGTAGCGCCTGATGCCTGAAACTCTTCGAACAGCAATGCGGTATCATCCAGCGTGACCGTCGCCGACAGCGCGTCTGGCTGGGCCTGCCGGAAGCGATCGTCGAAAGCAGCGCTAACGGTATGCCGCAGGTTCAGCCGCACATTGTCGCGCTGAACCTGGGCATAAAAGGGTGGGTCGCCATAGAGGAAGACGGTTTGGAAACCGAGTTTATCGACCTAGAAATCGCAGGCTGCATTGATATCCGAGACGAACAGTTGCGGCTCGACCGCTGCAAGAAAAGGTTTTGCGGTCATCGCCTCGGCTCCCTTGGCTCAATTCCTGATCACCGGATTGCTGATCACCGTTTCCGGTTTCGCCAGCCGGAAGTCATCCACGCGGCCCGCCGGAGCTTCCGCGATCTCGCCCTTTTCGACCAGGCGATCACGCGGGCTTTTGCCGTTGCTGGTGAGCGCTGCATTTCCGCCAAGAAGAACGGATGCACCATCAAGCTCGGGATCGTCGAGGCTGATCGGCTGGGTCTGGATGATGTCTTCATTGGCGGTCGGGGCCGCAACGACCAGGTCTTTCAATCCGCCGGCACCCGGAACATCCTGCGTGGAGGCGGCGGCGTCACCGAGCAGCTTGCGGATGTCCTTCTCGACATAGAAGGCGAGCTTGCGCTTGCCGGCCTTCGTCATGTTGATACCGTCCGAGCCGCGCAAACGAACCTGCTGACCGTTGATGTCCGAGCCGGTCATGACGAATTTTCCGTCCTCGTCGACGAAGCCGTCCCAGATATCGACGAAGGTGCCGCCGACCTTTTCCGTCTCGTTGCGGAAGATGCCGTTGAGGGTGACCATATCGGCAGTCATCGACGTCGATTGGAAGGGCGGCATACCGACCCACAGGAGCGGTATCTTCTCGCTGCGGGCAAGTGCGGCAAAGGCGCCGGTGCGGCGCGTATATTCTGCAAGCCAGCGGTCGGTGCGGAATTTTTCCTTTTCCCCGTCGATCGACATCTGCTGGCGCTCGTTGGCGCCGAGGCTGACGATGACGACAGAGGGCTTCACCTCGGCAACATAGGCCGGCAGGTTCTCCGGCCAGTTGAAATAGTCGTCGCGCACCAGGCCGGATGAACCGTTCGCGCGGGTCTCGATGATAATGCCTGGGGTCGTTTCGAATGCTGTCTTCAAGCCATCGCCAAGGCTTCCGGCGACGAAGTCGCCGACGACGAGCACCTTCTTGGCGTCCGGAAGTTTCTCGACCACGACGGGGGCCGGTTCGACTGGCGCGGGCTTGGCCTTCTGACGCGCCTTCTTTGGCTTCTGGCGCTGCTGTTGCGGCTGTCGCTGCCGCGGCTCGTAGATGGGGACGTCTTCATAGACCGGAGGTTGGCGTCGCCGGCCGAAACCGAACAGCATGTCGAGGATCGACCTGCGCTCCTGCGCTCCCGCCTGACGTGGCGGCTCCATCACGAAGGCCGTGATGCCGATCGCGATAACGATCAGGCCGTGCAGCAGCCAGTGGAGACCTATCCTGTCGCTGTTCTTGCCGCTCATGCCACCGTTCCGCATGTTCTTGCCCGTGAAGTCTACTGCATAATTCCTTAAATCGGAATCGATTTAAGGACAAAATTATGCAGCACTTTTAATGCGTTACAGCGACCTTTGCGTGTCATATTTGACGCGCGGCGCTGTAGTGCGTTTCTCCGCAAGCGCGCAACGCCTCTCTTTCGAAAGGCGTTGCGCAGAAGGATGCTTGCGGATTGTGCCGTAATTGCGAGCACCGGGCGCTCGTGATCGCTAGTTCCGCAGCGCCTTCAGCAGGTGCTGCGTCGGCTCGCCATCGGGTGCCATGCCGTTGCGGTTCTGGAAGGCCTGGATGGCGGCCTTGGAGCCGGAGCCAAAATTGCCGTCGACCTCGCCGTCATAATAGCCGAGTTCCTTCAGGCGGGATTGCAGCTCGAACTTCTGCTTGATATCGAGCGAACCATCCGGCCGGCTCCATGCCTGCTGCATGCCGCCATAGCCGGCGATCTCGTCAGCCAGCAGGCCGACGCCGAGCGCGTAGGAGTCCGAGGCGTTGTAGCGCTTGATGACGAAGAAGTTCTTGGTCATCAGGAAACCAGGGCCGCTACCACCACCGGGCATTTTCAGCTCGGCGCGCTGATCCGCATTGCGGAACGCCTTGCCGTTCGGCCGGGTGAAACCGAGGGCTGCCCATTGCGCCAGTGTCTTCGTCTGGCCGGCATACTGGCTGCCGTTGGATGGCGGCGCGATCTCGTAGCCCCAGGTCTGTCCCGGCTGCCAGCCGTTTTTCTTCAGCAGGTTCGCAGCGGTTGCCAAGGCATCCGGTACCGAGTTCCAGATGTCCTTGTGACCGTTGCCATCGGCATCGACAGCATAGAGCAGATAGCTGGTCGGAATGAACTGTGTGTGGCCCATGGCGCCGGCCCAGGAGCCGTTCAACTCGCGTGGGCTGATATCGCCGTTCTGCAAAATCTTGAGGGCCGCGATCAGCTGGGTCTTGGCATATTTTGCGCGTTTTGGATCGGCATAGGCAAGCGTCGCCAGCGCGCGCGGAACGTAGTGCAGACGTTCGTCCTTTTCCAGTACGGCGCCATAGTTGGATTCCATCGACCAGATCGCCAGAAGGATGGTCTTGTCGATGCCGAAATGCTTCTCAAGCGCTGCGAGCGTGCGGCCATGCTTGACCGCCATTTCCTGCCCGATCTTGCGCGTGTAGGGGTTCACGCGGCTATCGATATATTCCCAGATCTTGTGCTTGAACTCGGGCTGATAGCGTGCTTTCTCAAGGACATCCGGATCGGGCGTCTTGACGCCTGAAAAGGCCTGGCGATAGGTTGCCTTGGTGATGCCGCTCTTTGCCGCGGTGGCATAGAAGCTGTTGATCCAGGTCTCGAAACCGTCGTCAGCCGAGGCAGGCGACGAGGCAAACAGAACTGCGGCTGTGATGAAGGCGGCGGCGCGGCAAAGGAGGTTTTTTCGGATCTTTGTCATCAGCTGTCGTTTCCGTTGGTCGGCGCGCTGCCGGACCAAGAGGCTGATCGGCGGTGCGCAAATTTACAGTCTTAGAGCCAGCTTCATGCACAGATTAAGTGCATGTGCTTCCATTTTCGGGCTGTTCAGCCAAAGAGGCAACCGCCAGAATCGGAATCTTACAAAAATGAAGTCAACAAATTCTTTACCATGAATGGGTGGTGCCGTCTTCTTTCGTAAAAAAATAGCAATTTGTCGCTTAATCCCTATTGATAGCAATCGAGCTCGATTTAAATCACAGTGCCGTGATCCTGGAGATGTCAATGACTGACAAGCGTAAAGTTCGTAAGGCCGTATTCCCCGTGGCCGGTCTTGGAACCCGATTCCTGCCCGCGACCAAGTCTGTTCCCAAGGAAATGCTGACGGTCGTCGACAAGCCGATCATCCAATATGTCGTCGACGAGGCGCTGGAAGCCGGTATCGAACATTTCGTTTTCGTCACAGGCCGCAACAAGCATGTGATCGAAGACTATTTCGACATTCACTTCGAACTCGAACAGACGCTGCGTGAGCGCAGCAAGAAGGCCGAGATGACCATCCTGGCCGCGCAGCTGCCGAAGGCCGGCACGGTGAGCTTTACGCGCCAGCAGGAGCCGCTCGGTCTTGGCCATGCCGTCTGGTGTGCCCGCGAGATCGTCGGCAACGAACCGTTTGCGCTGCTTCTGCCTGATATGATCATGCGCGGCCAGCCGGGTTGCATGAAGGGAATGATCGAACTCTATTCCCACAGCGGCGGCAACATCATCGCGGTTGAAGAATGCGCGCCGGACCAAGCCCACAAGTATGGCATCGTCGGTGTCGGCGAGACGGTCGGCGACGGCTTCCGCATTACCAGCATGGTCGAAAAACCGGCCAAGGGCACCGCTCCATCGAATTTCTTCATCAACGGCCGTTACATCCTGCAGCCGGAAATCTTCTCGATCCTGGAGAGCCAGGAACGCGGCGCCGGCAATGAAATCCAGTTGACCGACGGCATGCTGAAGCTTCTGAACTCGCAGGATTTCGCGGGTTATGTGTTCCGCGGCGATACATATGATTGCGGTGCAAAGGACGGGTTCATCCTGGCAAACGTGGCCTTTGCGCTCGAGCGCGACGACATCCGACCGCATGTGCAGGAGCAGTTCAAAGCCCTTGCGGCGAAGCTGAAGTAAACTCTGCCTGGAAAATGAGACCCGCTTGCGCAAACGCAGGCGGGTTTTTCGTGTCAGCGCCGCAGCGTCAGCCCGACGCCGACGCGTGCGATGTTGGTTGCCGGACCGCTATCGCGCGTCGTGTGCTCGTAGCTGACATCGCCCGTGAGCGCGAGATAGCGGTTCAAGTCCCACGTGAGGCCGGCGCCTGTCAGCCAGACCTTTTCGTCGTCCGAACTGCCGGTCGGGAAATTGCGGAAAGTCAGGCTGTTCGACAGGCGTGCCACAAGCGCGGTGCGCAGTTCGTGGGTTGCCCGGCTGCTCAGCGTGTAGACCATGGCGCCGCTTTCGCCGGCGGTGGTCGAGGGTTCGAGGCCGGTCGAAATGCCGTAGGTCACATCGGTGCCGCGCTGCGGCGACCAGTTGATCAGCCCGTCGATCGTGAAGCCCTTCAATTCGTCGAGGCGATTGTCGTCGAACCGATACGTCTGATACCCAAGCGCGACCTCGCCGTTGAGCTTTTCCCCAAGATCGGCCTCGATGCCGGCCCGGGCGCCGTAGCTATCATAGGATCTTTCGAAGCCGAGCGTATCTTCCCTAAGATCGTAGATTGATTTTCCTGCGGAAGCCTCGATAAACGGAATGAGCGCCGGCGAGAGTTCGTAGCCGACGCGTACGGTGACAGCGCCCGCATTGCGGTTTCTGTCCTTCAAGGACAGGGTATCACCGTTCTCAAGGTCAACGTTGCCATAGACGTAGCGATCGAAATCAACCTTGGCGGAACCGCGCAGGATGCCGAAATCGCGCTCGATACCGGCGCCGAGCGTATATTGATCAATGCCGGACTGCGTGCTTGCGTCGCTGACGGCGTTCGGATCGGTCGAGTCTTCGCGCTCGAAATGATAGCCGGCCTTCAGGGTCGCAGTCGTTTGCTCGGAGAGATCGAGCCGCAGGGCCGCTTCGAGGTCGGCGGTCGGTTCGGTCTCGCCGGAACCGGAGACGTTGTGCTGCCAGGTGCCTTCGCCCGTTACCGTCAGTTGGTGACGGGACCAGTCGGAGGTCAGCGTGCCTTTCAGGCCGGTCTCGAGATAGCTGCGGCTTTCCTTCGAACTGCCGGTCTTGTTGCTTTCGAAATTGTAGGTTTGGCCAAGCGTCGGTTTCAGGACGAAGCTTCCAAGGCGGATGCCCTGCGCATCGTTGCGGTCGATATCGAGCTGCGACCTCAGACCGTCGACTGTGTTTTCGCGCAAGTTCGTGCGGGCCATGTCCTCGTCGATTGTCGGATCGTTGAGCAGCGGTTCGCCGCTATCGGTGCTGATCGAACCGGTGGTGATCGCAGCCGTATCCTCGACGGCCGGGGCGCCGGGAAGCGCTGCGGCATTGGTATTGGCGGTACCGGTCGTGATCGTCGTGGTGTCCGCGGAAGTGCCGTCTGATCCCGAAAGAAGCTGTTGCGCGGAGGTGGCATTCGGTGAAAACAGGGCACAGCTGGCCATAAGCCAGGCCGCAGCGGTCGCCGGGCGCGGGAGGCTCGTCCTCTTCGTGCGTGGAAAGAATGGCGTCATCTGCCGAATGCCCGGAAATCCGTTTACCAGTGTTGAGCAACCGTAAACGGATGTGGTTAACCATTCCTTTCTGAAATGGCTTGCGGCTTGAATTTCAGGCGCTTTCCACGGTCAACCGGCCGCCGTCACTGCCGATCACCCTGACACGCGCGCCGGCCGGCAGGTCCGGCCCGTTGACGGTCCATGTCGTGTCATCGAGCCTAATTCGGCCCCGGCCTTCGGTAATCGGCTTTTCAAGCACGGCCGTGCGGCCGACCAGGCGGGCGCCGCGCTGGTTGAGGAGCGGTTCGTCCGATGTGTCGCCGGAGCGAGCGAGCAATCGGCGACCGACGAAAACCGCGGCGACGGAAAGAACTGCGAAGAACACCAGCTGTGCCTGCCAGACCCAGAAGCCCGCATCCCAGAGCAGCAGGGAGACGACGCCGGTAAGAATAGCGGCAATGCCGATCCAGACGAGGAACACACCGGGCGCCACCACTTCGGCCGCGAGCAGCGCGAAACCCAGCACCCACCAGCTCCATGGGCCAAGTTCAAGGATGATGCGCTCGATCATGGATCAGCTTTCCTGCCGGGTTGTCTCGAAAGGGTTGCGGACTGGCTCCGTGCGCGGCGTCGTCTGCCGCACCGGTGCCGGCGAATTGCCGCCATCGCCGAACACTTCCCTCGCGATCGCCCCGATACCGCCGAGCGAGCCGATCAGCGACGAGGCTTCCATCGGCATCAGCACGATCTTCGAGTTCGGCGCGGTGCCGATCGAGGCCATGGCTTCGGTGTATTTCTGCGCGACGAAATAGTTGACGGCCTGCACGTTGCCGGCCGCGATGGCTTCGGAGACCATTGTCGTCGCCTTTGCTTCGGCTTCTGCCAATCGCTCGCGAGCCTCCGCGTTGCGGTAAGCCGCCTCGCGCTGGCCTTCGGCCTGGAGGATCGCCGATTGCTTGGCACCCTCGGCGCGCAGGATTTGCGCATTGCGTGCGCCTTCCGCTTCCAGCACCAGTGCGCGCTTCTCGCGCTCAGCCTTCATCTGCCGGGCCATGGCATCGACCAGATCCTTGGGTGGCTGGATATCCTTGATCTCGACGCGGGTGACCTTGATGCCCCATGGGCCGACGGCTTCGTCGACGACATGCAACAGCTTGTCGTTGATCGCATCGCGGTTGGACAGAAGCTCGTCGAGGTCCATTGAGCCCATGACAGAACGGATGTTGGTCATGGTGAGATTGAGAATGGCGCTCTGCAGATCGGAGACCTGATAGGCGGCCTCGGCGGCGTTCAGCACCTGGAAGAAGGCGACAGCATCGGCCGACACGCTGGCATTGTCGCGGGTGATGACCTCCTGTGTCGGGACGTTCAACACCTGCTCCATCACGTTCATTTTGGCGCCGATGCTGTCGATGAAGGGGATGATGATGTTCAGACCCGGCTCAAGGGTTTTCGTATAGCGTCCAAAACGTTCGACGGTGTAGCGATAGCCTTGTGGTACTGTTTTGACACCCTTGAAAATCAGAAGAACGGCTAAGACGACAAGTCCAATAACTGCAATATCCAGTCCGGCCAGAGGCATGGGGCGGTTCTCCCTTGGGGTGCGTCTTGTGGTGAGTGCACTCTAGGATAAGACGTGGCAGTTGATAGGGATATTTGCAAGGATTGTTGGAATATTCGGCTGGAATTACAGTCGTCGTAAGCTTGATATCATGGTGTCCCTACGCCCAACCCTGCAACTCCTTGCGCACGACATGCTCCAGCACGCGCATTCCGTCGGCGCTGTCGTTCAGGCAAGGGATATGCGTGAATTTTTCGCCGCCTGAATGATGGAAGCTTTCGGCCGCCTGTTCGGCGATTTCCTCCAGCGTTTCCAGGCAGTCCGAGACGAAGCCGGGATTGATGACGGCGATGCGCTTGACGCCATCCTTGCCGAGCTTTTCGACGGTCTTGTCGGTATAGGGCTGCAGCCATTCTTCCGGCCCGAAGCGGGACTGAAAGGTGACCTGGAGTTTCTCCTTCGGCCAGCCGAGCTTTTCGCGCAGCAGGCGGGCTGTCTTCTGACACTGACAGTAATAGGGATCGCCCTTGTCGAAATAGGATTGCGGGATGCCGTGGAATGAGGCGAGTACCACCTCCGGCTCCCAGTCGAGCGTCGCAAGATGGTTCGTGATCGAGTTCGCCAGCGCGTCGATATAGACGGGATCGTCGTGATAGGGTGCGGCTGTGCGTAGGGCCGGCTGCCAGCGCATCTTGAGAAGTGCCTTGAACGCCTCGTCATTGACGGTCGCCGTCGTTGCCGCCGCATATTGCGGGTAGAGCGGGAAGACGAGGATCTTTTCGCAGCCGTCCTTCTGCAATTCATCCATCTTCGACTTTATCGACGGCTGGCCGTAGCGCATCGCCCAATCGACCCGAACATTCGGAAGGTTGGCGAAGGATTTCGCCATCTGTTCTGCCTGATTGCGGGTATAGGTCCGCAAGTAACTCTCGTTCAGCTCCTTGTTCCAGATCGTCTCATAGGCCTTGCCGACCTTGGCGGGCCTTGTGTTCAAGACGATGCCGAAGAGGATCGGATACCAGAAGAACGGCGACCATTCGATGACGCGCCGATCCATCAGGAATTCTTTGAGATACCGCCGCATCGATACTTTGTCGGTACCATCCGGCGTGCCGAGATTGACCAGCAGCACGCCGACTTTTCCGACTTTGACGGGTGGATGGTTCGGAGCGGTCATGTCGGTGGCGGTCATTCGGATATCCTGCATGTGACGGGTCTTGCTTCTTATACGGAAAGGCTGCCCCACGGTTCATGCCGTTCTTAAAAAGAAAAGCCGGCCCGGGAAAGCCCGGACCGGCTGTTCGGCAAGAGACATATTGTCTTACTTGGCCGGAATCGTCAGTTCCTTGCCGATTTCCAGCCGCTTTGGAGCCGGGTTGCCGTTGGCCTGCGCGATCGTCTTCCAGAGTTCGCCATTGCCATAGACGGCTTTCGCCAGATCCCATAGCGTGTCGCCTCTGACGATGACATGTTTGGTCTCGGCCGTTGTCGCGGTGCCTGCGGCAGGTTTGGCTTCCGGTGTCGTCGTGTCCGCCGGCTTTGCATCCGGCGTCACGGTTTTCGCTGTTGTGTCCGTGCTTGTCTGCGTCGACGGCTCCGTTGGGGTCGCAGCGGCGATTTCGGTGATGCGACCGTCAGTCGATGGCTTGTAGGGATTGTTCGCCGTCAGGTAGTCAGCAAGCACCGTCTCCAGCCCCGGGCCGTAATCATAGGCGTTTTCCGCCTTGGTCTTGAAGACGCTATAGCCGTCGCCACCATTGCGCATGAAATTGTTGGACACGACGCTGTAGGTCTTTGCCGGATCAAGCGACACATAAGCCTCGCCTTCCTTGACTTCGACGACTGAAACACGGCTGCCCGCGGGCTTGGATTTGTCGAAGGAGAACTTGATGCCGGCCACCTGCGGGAAGCGGCCGCCGCCTTCCTCGATCTGGCTCAGGCCGTTTTCCAATGCGGCAGTGATGTCGGCACCCTTGATTTGGAAGGTGGCCACGGTGTTTTGGAACGGCAGGACGGTGATCGCCTCGCCCATCGAGACGTCGCCGGCATCGATCGAGGCGCGCAACCCACCGCCATTGGTGATGGCGATGGTCACGCCCTGGCCCTTGACGCGGTCGAGCATGGCGTCGGCCACGAGGTCGCCCATTTCGCACTCCTTGGCGCGGCAGGATTCGCGCGTGCCGTCGATCGGCGCATCGGTCTTTCCGATGATCTTCGTCTTCAACTCCTCGATCGGCTTGCCGAGTTCCTTGATACGGGCAAGGATTGTTTCGTCCGGTTTGAACTTGGAATCGATCAGGATCGGATCGCCCTTGGCCGACTTGACGACGCCGCTATCATCGAAGGTGACGACGAGATCGCCGAGATATTTGCTGTAGGAACCCGCCTGCACGACTGGCACCTTGTAGCCGCCGGGATTGTCGACCAGCGTCGGATAGGGGCCTTCCGCTTTCTCGTCGGTGTTCGACAACAGGCTGTGCGAATGGCCGCCGACGACGATATCGACATCGGGGATTTTCGCGATGACGGCGAGGTCGCGCGGGTAGCCAACATGGGTGAGCGCGATGATCTTGTCGACGCCCTGCTTCTTCAAGTCCTGAACAGCGGTGGTGATCGTATCGACGTCGATCCCGATCAGCACGTTGTCGCCCGGAGAGGAGATTTCCGGGGTGTCGTTGGTGACTGCGCCGACGATGCCGACCTTCTGGCCGCCGACATCGAGAACAAGCGACGGCTTGATGCGATCGACGAGCTTGGACTTGTAGCCGGCGAGCACGTTGGAGGAGAGAACAGGGAAGGTGACCTTGTCGAGGAAAGTGATGAGGCCATCCTCGCCCTCGTCGAATTCATGGTTGCCGACGGTCATGGCGTCGAACTTCATCAGATTGAGGAATTCGGCTTCGGCAGCCCCCTTGTAGGTCGTGAAGAACAGCGACCCTTGAAAATTATCGCCGCCGTTCAGCAGCAGCACATTCTTGCCGGTCAATTCCTGGCGCTTCTGGTCGATGGCGACCTTCAGCCGGGCAACGCCGCCGAAGCACTCGTTCTTGCCTTCCTCTTCGGCCGAGCAGGTGGAATCGAACTTGTTGATCGATTCGATGCGCGAGTGGAAGTCGTTGATATGCAGGATGTTCAATTCATAATCGGCGAAGGCGGCACCGGATGAAAGCGCAAGGATCGAGGCCGTCATCAGCCCGGTTCGCAAATGTCTGATCATGGATGTCTCCTGTTTTGACGGGTGTGGTCAGCCAACAACGGCGTGGATCGCTGTTGCGCTCAAAAGATGACCTGCGGGGTCGTGGCTGATGGTTTCATTTGGACGCGCCGACATCAAGCAGTAATTCGATCGATTTCTTCAGAGCCTCGGAGCAAGGTTAAAATCGGTGACGCCAAAACAAAAAAGCCTCCGCAAAGGGAGGCTTTCCGAGTTTTCTGTCTTCAGCCGGCTCACACCTTGCGAGCAAGCGAGAACTGCGCGCCGGAATCGGTGGTGCAGTTGAGTTGCGTCTGGTTGACCATGGCGCAATTGACCTTGGATTGGGTATTGCGAACCATTGAAGTCATGTTGATTTCGACCAGCGTGGGCGACAGATTGACGTAGTTTCCGGATGCCAGCACCTGGTTCGTATCCGTCGTGCGGGTCGTGAAGGTTCCGCTCGAGAATGTCGAGACGATGCCGTTCGGATCGACCCATGAGCCCTCGACGCCGGCCGGTGCCACCTGCCGGTTTGACGGCAGCTCGCGCACTTCCCGCGGGCCCATGCAGGAGGCCAGCGCCGCTGCTGCGGACAGAAGGGTCAGGATTGCGATCGGCTTCATATGTGTCTCCCGGTTGGTGCGCGGAAAGCTGCTTTGAGGTGAAAAAACCATGCCGTGATCAGGAGTTGAATGCAAGAGTGGGGCGTAAGCACGGCGGGTATTATTCGGTGATCAACGAAAAACGCCCGGGGATCGTTCCCCGGGCGTCGGATATTCAAGCGTAATCAGTCGGTTCAGCGAACGAGAATGTTCTTGAACTGCCACGGATCCTTTGTGTCGAGTTCTTCCGGGAACAAACCCGGGCGACCGTCGAGCGGGGTCCAGTCGGTGTAATGCCCTTCAACCGGGCCGAGATATGGCGTCTGCACTTCGAGGCAGCGCTTGTAGTCGATCTCGTCGGCTTCGACGATGCCGGCCGTCGGGTTTTCAATCGCCCAGACCATGCCGGCGAGAACAGCCGACGTCACCTGCAGGCCAGTCGCGTTCTGGTAAGGCGCGATGCGGCGGGTCTCTTCCAGCGACAGGCGCGATCCGTACCAGTAGGCGTTCTTGTCGTGGCCGTAGAGCAGCACGCCGAGTTCGTCGATGCCGTCCTCCAGTTCGTCCTCGTCGAGGACGTGGTGAACCGGTTGCGCGTTGCCGCCATTGCCGAACATTTCATGCAGCGACAGCACGGCGTCGTTTGCCGGATGATAGGCATAGTGGCAGGTCGGACGGAAAGTCACGTCGCCATCCTTGTCGCGGACCGTGAAGAAGTCGGCGATCGAGATGGATTCATTGTGGGTGACAAGGAAACCGTATTGCGGGCCGGGGGTCGGGCACCAGGTGCGAACGCGGGTGTTGGCGCCCGGCTGCTCCAGGTAGATTGCCGCCTGGCAACCCTTCTTGTGCTTCTTGGCGTTCTTCGGCATCCACTCTTCATGGGTACCCCAGCCAAGTTCCGCTGGCTGCAGGCCTTCGGAGATGAAGCCTTCGACCGACCAGGTGTTCCAGAAGGTGTTGAACGGCTTCGGATGCTTGGTGCGCTGGGTGTCTCGCTCGGCGATGTGGATGCCCTTAACGCCGACCTTCTTCATCAGCTTGGCCCAGCCTTCGCGGTCATGCTGGTCCGGCTCGTCGAACTTCACGTCGAGATCGTTGGCAAGGTTGAGCAGCGCCTGCTTGACGAACCAGGAGACCATGCCCGGGTTTGCGCCGCAGGTGGAAACGGCCGTTGCGCCGCCCGGGTTCTTTGCCTTTTCCTTGCGGAGCGTTTCGCGCAGCGCGTAGTTGGTGCGCTCGGAGTTTTTCATGTTCTTATCGAAGTAGAAGCCGAGCCACGGCTCGACGACCGTGTCGATGTAGAGAACGTCGAGCTTGCGGCAGAGCTTCATCAGGTCGACCGAGCCGGTATCAACGGAAAGATTGACGCAGAAACCCTGGCCGCCGCCTTCGGTCAAAAGCGGCTTCAGGAGTTCCTTATAGTTGTCCTTGGTGACATGCGACTTGATATGCCGGACGCCGTGCTTTGCCATGATTTCGGTATGGTCAGCGTCGTCGCGCGGGTCGATGACAACCATCCGGCTCTTGTCGAATTTGAAGTGGCGCTCGATCAGGGGCAGGGTGCCGCGGCCGATGGAGCCGAAACCGATCATCACGATCGGGCCGGTAATTTCGCCGTAAACCGGGTAGGTCGTTTCTGCCATTTTGCTTTTTCTCCTGGGGACGGGTTCGTTTGACTGTTTAACGGGCAGAATTCGCCCTGTCATTCCTTGAATGGCCCTAGAGCATAGATTTCTGTCACAATAAAGAGCCCGGCCTGCGCCATCCGGCCGGCTGGTGTCAGCACCCGCACGTCGTCCAGCGGCCATTTGGCGCACCGGGTGGAGCGTTCCGGAATGTGTCCCGGGGGAAGATGGTCACGGGGAACCGCAATTGATGCGCAGGGCTTGGAATCCTGTCCCGCAAGGGATGAAAACAGGCGGTTGTTCACACCCGCATGCTCCGTGGACTGCGAGCCACGGAGCGGTTTCAGCGTGTCTGGCCAAAGGCCGGCAGTTCCGTCTTCAATCCCGGAACGATCGCGAGTGTTTCCCAGCCTTCACCGGCAAAGACCACGCAGCTATGACCGCTAAGGTTGGTCACCAGCATGGTCCAGGTGCCGCTCTCGGAAACAAAGACCTCGAGGATCGCGGCCTGGTTGATGAGGCCGACCGCCTGAAGGGTCTCGGAATAGTGGGTGCCGAGGCTTTCGACGACTTTAGAACGTTCTGCACAGTTGAACACCGGCTGCTGCGCTGCCGCCGGATGGGCCGTTACCGCAAGAATAATTGCGGCGGTTCCAACTAGGTTTCGGATCGTGTTGCGTACCATGACGCACCTCCTTTGCCGGTAACCTGGCCGAAGAGGAGGCTGTGTCTGACCTGTCCTGCCGGGGTCGGCATTTCTATGGTCGGAACCTGACGCGACACGCGTAAAAGGTGCCGCCACAACCGCATTATGACAGAAAAAACATTATTTTTCAAAATATTAATTCGAAGCCGGTGCGTTCCTGTCCGGATGAGCTGCCGCAAATGCCGGAATAGCCTCGCACCTCTCCGCGATGGCCGTGAGGCGTTTGCAGGCGGAAAGATCGACGTTCCAGCGGCGGGCATTGTAAATCTGCGGAACGAGACAAAGGTCGGCCATGGTGGGCCGATCGCCATTGCAGAATTCGCCGGTATGCGGGCTGTCCAGCATGCGCTCGAAGGCTTCGAGGCCCTCGCCGATGAATTTGCGCATCCAGGCTGATCGGGCCGCGTCGGGGTCTTGCGATTGCCGCATCACATGGAAGACGACGCCGAGATTGCAGACGGGATGGATGTCCACGGCGATTGCGTAGGACAGTGCCCGGACGCGCTGACGTGCCAATGGATCGGAGGGCACAAGGCCGGCATTCGATCGCGTCTCGGAAAGATATTCGATGATTGCCAGGGACTGGGTCAGCATCTGTCCGTCGATCGCAAGCGCCGGCACCAGCCCTTGCGGATTTCGGGCAAGATGCTCCGCCTGCTTGTGTTCCCCAGCCAAGAGATCGACGGGAACGGCGCGGTAGGGGATCGCCAGTATGTTGAGCGCGATCCGCACCCGGTAGCTCGCCGACGAGCGCCAGTAGTCGAACAGAACCGTATCGCTCATGGAGATACCCTCAGTGCTTTTCGTATTTCGTGACAGTCTGCTCGATCGCTCCGAAGATGGAATGTCCGGACGTGTCCTTCATCTCGATGCGGACCGTATCGCCGAACCGCATGAACGGGGTGACGGCGGAACCTGTTTCGATGGTTTCGATGGTGCGGATCTCGGCGATGCAGGAATAGCCGACGCCCCCATCTGGAACAGGTTTGCCGGGGCCGCCGTTCAGCTTGTTGGAGACCGTGCCGGAGCCGATGACGGTACCGGCTGACAGTGGCCGGGTCTTGGCGGCATGGGCAATCAACTGTCCGAAATCGAAAGTCATGTCGATGCCGGCATTGGCGCGGCCGAAGGCCTTGCCGTTGAGGTCGACGAGAAGCGGCAGATGCAGCTTGCCGCCGTCCCAGGCATCGCCGAGTTCGTCCGGGGTGACGGCGACCGGCGAGAAGGCGGAGGATGGCTTGGACTGGAAGAAGCCGAAGCCCTTGGCGAGTTCCGCCGGGATCAGTCCGCGTAGGGAAACGTCGTTGACGAGCATGACAAGGCGGATGGCCGCGCGGGCCTCGTCGAGCGTTGCGCCCATTGGCACGTCATCGACGATGACCGCGATCTCAGCCTCCATGTCGATGCCGTAGGATTCGTCGGCCATGACGATCGGATCGCGCGGCGCGAGGAACGAGTCCGAGCCACCCTGATACATCAAGGGTTCTGTCCAGAACGTCGCCGGCATCTCGGCGTTACGGGCCCTGCGGACCAGCTCGACATGATTGACATAGGCCGAGCCATCCGCCCACTGATAGGCGCGGGGCAAGGGAGAGGTGGCTTCGTGTTCGTGAAAGCGCATCGAAGGCTGGGCGCCGGTTTCCAGGCCTTCTGCTACCTCGCTCAGGCGTGGGCCGACATAGGCCCAGTCGTCCAGCGCCGCCTGCAGCGTGCGGGCGATATGACCAACCTCGGAGCAGCGGGTCAAATCTCTGGAGACAACGACCAGGCGGCCGTCGCGGGTGCTATCTTTGAGGGTGGCGAGTTTCATGTGCTTGGCTTTCGTAAATTATTCACAGACACGATACGGCATATTTCTTCGCTGGCTTGCCCCTCACCCTAGCCCTCTCCCCGCATGCGGGGAGAGGGCTAGGGTGAGGCTGCCGCTTGGTCCTTCTCCCTGTCTCGACAGGGAGAAGGTGCCCGATAGGGCGGATGAGGGGCCATTGTTACGAACTACGTCACTTGATACCCGGCGTTCCATCGAACTTGCGCTCCAGCCCATCCCAGCATTCGAGGTAGTTGTCCTGCAGCGTCTCGAGTTCGGCAGCGTAACGCGTCAGCTGCTGCGGGTAGCGGGTCTCGAACATGAAGGCCATGGTGTGGTCGAGCTTGACCGGTTTGAGATCGACATTGGAAGCCTTCTCGAAGCCCGGCGCGTCCGGGCCGTGCGGCAGCATCATGTTGTGCAGGCTCATGCCGCCGGGCACGAAGCCTTCTTCCTTGGCATCATACTGGCCGTGGATTAGCCCCATGAATTCGCTCATGATATTGCGGTGGTACCAGGGCGGTCGGAAGGTGTGTTCGGCCACCAGCCAGCGCGGCGGGAAGATGACGAAATCGACATTGGCTGTGCCCGATTCCTCCGTCGGTGCCGTCAGCACCGTGAAGATCGACGGATCGGGATGATCGAACAGGATGGCGCCGACCGGCGAGAAGGTCCTGAGATCATATTTGAACGGCGCGTAATTGCCATGCCAGGCGACCACGTCGAGCGGCGAATGGCCGATCTCGGTGACGTAGAACTTGCCGCACCATTTCACGTGCACGCGGCACGGCGTTTCCTTGTCTTCGTAGGCGGCAACCGGCGTCTTGAAGTCGCGCGGATTGGCAAGGCAATTGGCGCCGATCGGCCCGCGGTCCGGCAGGGTGAACTTGGCGCCGTAGTTCTCGCAGATATAGCCGCGCCAGTCGGATCCCTCGCCGAGACGCGAGACCTTGAACATCATGCCACGCGGGATGAGGCAGATTTCCGAGGGTTCGACATCGATGATGCCCATTTCGGTGAACACGCGGATAGTGCCGAGCTGCGGCACGACCAGCAGTTCGCCATCTGCATTGAAGAAATAGTCGTCGATCATGTCGTCATTGAAGACATAGGCATGGGCCGCCATGCCGACCTGGGTCATGACGTCGCCGGCGGCCGTCATGGTGCGGATGCCGGCAAGGAAGTTGAGTTTTCCAGATGGCGCCGGGATCGGGTTCCACCGCAGCTGGCCGAGCGGCAGCGAATGATCGTCGAGGCACGGCGCCGATTTCCAGAAGGGGTAGCTGGCATTGGAGAAGCGGCGCGTGTGGCGCACGCTCGGGCGGATGCGGTAGAGCCAGGAGCGCTCGTTGGTTCCGCGCGGTGCCGTGAACGGGGAACCAGAGAGCTGCTCGGCATAGAGGCCGTAATTGCATTTCTGCGGGCTGTTCTGGCCCTGCGGCAGCGCGCCGGGAAGGCTCTCCGTCTCGAAGTCATTGCCGAAGCCCGGCATGTATTGCGGGCTGTTGGCCACCGCATCGACTGTCCGGGTTTTCTCTAGCATGGCTTGCATCTCCTCCATCAATATGGTTACAAATGTAACTGTCTATTTTGTAACTATCAAGGAAGCCATGGCCGAAGAGTTCGATCTTGAGCAATTCCTGCCGTTCCGTCTCAACCGCGCGGCGGAATTCATCGCCCTGCGGTTTGCGGCTGCCTATAAAGCAGAATATGGCCTGACGCGGCCGGAATGGCGGACACTTGCGGCGCTCGGCAGCTCCGGACGCATGACGGCGACCGAGGTTGGGGTCCACTCGACCATGCACAAGACCAAGGTCAGCCGTGCTGTCTTCGCGCTCGAGGAGCGCCGCTGGTTGAAGCGGATGCAGCATGAAGATGATCGCCGTGTCGAGCACCTGGAACTGACGGTCGCCGGGGCCAAAGCCTATCAGGAACTGACGAGGCTGGCCCGCGACTATTCGGCGGAATTGGAAACCTTGCTGGGACAGGACGGCCTCAAGGCGCTTTCGGCGGGATTGGCTGCCGTCGAAACGGCCATGGCAAAGGCGCGTCGCTAATATCCAGCTTGTGTCCTGCCGCGCTGGCGAACCGGCAACCCTTGAAAATCCTTCAGCGTCGCCAGCACGATCGAGGTCTTGACGTGTTGCACGCTGTCATGCGGCAGGAGCACTTCGTTGACGAAGTGCGAAAGTCCGGCGAGGTCGTAGGTCACGACCTTCAGGTGATAGTCCATCTCCCCGGTCAGCGCATAACATTCCAGCACCTCCGGCAGATCGGCGATCAGCGCTGCGAAACGTTTGGCATTGTCGCGATTATGCGTAGCGAGGGTGACGGCGATGACCACCATGAGATCGAGCCCCAACCGGCCGCGATCGAGCATGGCCCGGTAGCTGCAAATGAAACCGTCGGCCTCCAGTCGTGCCCGCCGCCTCGAGCATTGCGATGGCGACAGGGCAATCCGTTCGGACAGCTCGTTGTTGGTCAGGCGGCCATCATCCTGCAACTGTGCGAGGATCTTCAGGTCATATCCGTCAAGCTGTTCCATTCGTGCATGAACTCCACAAGAAATGCACAAACCGTGCGTTGTTCTGGTTATATCACGCGACAATGCAAGCACAATGCACGAGATTTGCGCCATCATGCGCACCACGATCGAGTTCAGAGGAGAGAACCATGGGACCCTTCCCGCATGATGCGCCCCCGACCGGCATCACCACCGAAAACCCGGCCGGCACGGACGGCTTCGAATTTGTCGAATTTGCCCATCCGGAGCCGGAAAAGCTGCGTGAGCTCTTTACCCGCATGGGATACGTCTGCGTTGCCAAGCACCGTACCAAGGACATCACCGTCTGGCGCCAGGGCGATATCAATTACATCCTGAATGCCGAACCGGGCAGCCATGCCATGCGTTTCGTCGCCGATCACGGCCCTTGCGCACCGTCGATGGCGTGGCGTGTCGTCGATGCAAAACATGCCTTCGAGCACGCCGTCTCCAAGGGCGCGACACCTTATGAAGGCAACGACAAGGCGCTTGATGTGCCGGCTATCGTCGGCATCGGCGGTTCACTGCTCTATTTCATCGAAACATACGGCAAGAAAGGTTCGTCCTATGAAGCCGAGTTCAACTGGCTGGGCGAACGTGATCCGAAGCCGGAAGGGGTCGGCTTCTATTATCTCGATCACCTGACGCACAACGTCTATCGCGGCAACATGGACAAGTGGTGGGATTTCTACCGCGAGCTGTTCGGTTTCAAGCAGATCCACTTCTTCAACATTGACGGCCGCATCACCGGCCTGACGAGCCGGGCGATCACCTCGCCCTGCGGTAAGATCCGTATTCCGCTGAACGAGTCCAAGGACGACACCAGCCAGATCGAGGAATATCTGCGCAAGTACAAGGGCGAGGGCATCCAGCACATCGCCGTTGGAACGGACGGTATCTATGAGGCGACCGACAAGCTGGCTGCCAACGATCTGAAGTTCATGCCCGGCCCGCCGGATACCTATTACGAACTCTCGCATGACCGCGTGCACGGTCACGACGAACCGATCGAGCGGATGAAGCAGCACGGCATTCTGATCGACGGTGAAGGCGTGGTCGATGGCGGCATGACCCGTATCCTCCTGCAGATATTCTCGAAAACGGTGATCGGCCCGATCTTCTTCGAATTCATCCAGCGCAAGGGCGATGAAGGGTTCGGCGAAGGAAACTTCCGGGCACTGTTCGAATCGATCGAAGCAGACCAGATCCGTCGCGGCGTGCTGCATCCGGCTGCTGCCGAATAAACTGCGGTTTCTCCGTGATCAGCCCCGCCGGTTCGCGCCGGCGGGGCTTTTTCATTTCAGGCGTTTGAATTTGGACGCTGAAAACGCTATTGGAACGTTCAGACGCGCCAGCCCCTTGATTCTTCTGCGATGTTCCTTCTTCGGACACAATGTCCCTGTTGATTAAGCATGCGAACGGCATGCCTGTCGAATCTGCGCAACTCCTCATATTTCGGGATGGTGCCGCGTTATGCCCGCCCTACAATGAAGGCATGATACGGAATCAATGCGATGGATGATCTAGCAGCCAGCCTTGCCTCCCTGAGAGACGACACTGACGTCCTCATCGCGCTCTATGATCATGACGACCGCCTGCGGTATGCCAACCGGGCGTTTCGTTCGGCCTTCGCTCTTGGCGATCACGAAACGCCGCTCTGGCCCGACCTGATGCGCCGCAATCATGCACTTGGCCTTGGTACGGTTATCAGCGTGCCGGACTTCGAGGCCTGGGTGGTTTCGGCGCAATCGCGGCGCGGCAAGGTGAAGTTCCGTGCCTTCGAGACCGACCTCGTCGACGGCCGCTGGCTTTGGATGACGGAAACCGTCGATCGGAACGGTTGGATGCTCTGCATCGCGAATGACATCACCCATCTGCGGGCTGACGAGCGTACCTTGCGGCAGGATCGCGATTTTGCGGTCAAGGCATCACAGACCGATGAACTGACCGGTGTTTCCAATCGCCGCTACATGATGTCGAAACTGGAGGAGATGATCCGCAACCAGACCGCGCTCGGATCGCTCAGCGGCTGCGTCTGCATTCTCGATATCGATTTCTTCAAGGGCATCAACGACCGGTACGGCCATCAGACCGGCGACGATATTCTCCTCGACTTCGCCCGCCGTGTGCATCCAATCGTGCGGCGCCACGATTGCTTCGGACGTATCGGCGGCGAGGAGTTCATGCTGATCTTTCCGGAAACGACACTGCCGGAAGGCCGGAAGATCGTCGACCGCGTGCTGGACAACATCAGAACCGCGCGCCCCTTGGCGGCCGTGCCGCAGTTTTTCTACACCTGTTCGGCAGGCATTGCCGTTCTGGAACGGGGCGACAGCGCCAGGACACTCTATTCACGGGCCGATGCCGCGCTCTACGAGGCCAAGCATTCCGGACGCGACAGGATCGCGGTGAGCCTACGCTGAAATAAGCTCGGCACGGATCAGGCCGCGCAGCGAGTTTCCCATATAGAGGGTGCCCATTCGCAAATCCTCGAGTGTCAGGTGCTGCACGCGGGCTCGGCGCGCGCAAATCAGTTCGGTCCGCAGCACGCCGGCGAGAAGCCCGCAGGAAATCGGCGGCGTTTTGAGGATGCCCGATCCGTCATCTAGGAAGATCGAGGTGATCGTGCCTTCGCAGGGCTCGCCCTTCTCGTTGAGCAACAGCACCTCATCCGCATCCGTTGCCGGATATTCGGCGCGGGCGGTTTCGTAGATCTCGCGCCGGGTGGTCTTGTGGCGCAAGAGATTGTTGGCGGAATCAAGGTGGGTCGAGGCGATCGCGATGCGCCAGATAGTGTTTTCGGGCAGCGGGGTGAAGGGGGCTGTGGTGACGGCGATCTCGCCGGAGGGGCTGAGCGTCAGACGGACGCGCAATGGGCCTGGCATTGGGAATTCGTTCGGTAGTGCGTCCGTTAACGCATCCTCCGCTTTCTCCGCCCCCACAAACCCCAAACGCCCCGCCGAGCGTTTCAGTCGTGCCAGATGCAGCCGCAGGCGGACGATGCCGGTGCCGGGTTCCCATCGCATCGTCTCGATCAGCGAAAAATCGTTCATCGCTCGATCCAGGCATCGCCGACGGCGAAGCGGGCCTTGAGCAGGCATTCTTCATATTCCGCTTCGGCGGTGGAATCGAAGACGATGCCGCCGCCGACGTTGAAGACGGCTTCGCCATCCGGAAAGAGCGAGAGCGTTCGGATGGCAACATTGAAGCGCATGGTGCCGTCCGGCGCGATGAAGCCGATCGAGCCGCAATAGGCGTCGCGCGGCCCGGACTCCAGAACATGCAGGATTTCCATCGCTCGCATTTTGGGCGCGCCGGTGACGGAACCGCAGGGGAAGAGTGCTTCGAAGATTCGGGTGATGCCGGTGTCGGGCAAGAGCTTCGCCCGCACGTGGCTGACCATCTGGTGTACTGTCGGATAGGTTTCGATGTCGAACAGCTTCGGCACGTCGAGCGTGCCCACCTCCGTGATGCGGGAAATGTCGTTGCGCAAGAGGTCGACGATCATCCGGTTCTCGGCCTGAGACTTCGGGTCCTCGCGCATCTCGCGGATGATTTCCTGGTCTTCCGCCGGGCTCGCGCCGCGGCGCGCGGTGCCTTTCATTGGATGCGTTTCGATCCAGCCGTCCTTGTCGACGCGAAAGAACAGTTCGGGCGATCGCGATAAAAGGATCGGGCCATCGAGCGAAACGAGCGCACCGTATTTGACCGGCTGCCGCTCGATCAGCGACCAGAAGGCGGCAAGCGGATCGCCATTCCAGCGGGCGTTGACCTGCATGGTGAGGTTGGCCTGATAGCAATCGCCCTGCCGCAGGTGCTGGTGCAGGCGGTCGAAGCGCTGTTTGTAGGCCGCGAAATTCCAGCTTGCGCGGGGCTCGGTGATGAAGGGTTCGTTCTCGATACGGCGACGGGGCTCGATGAGCGGATGCTCTTCCGCAGGTCCGTCGAAGATACCGAATGACATCAGCGGCGTGCGGCGGTTTTCCTCGGCGAAGGGGGAGAGCTTCTCCTCGAAGAGATGGCCCGCCTCGTAGCTCATGAAGCCCGCAAGCCATTTTCCTGTCGCGTGCGCCGCTTCCATTTCCTTCAGCCCGCGCCAGAATTCCGCCTTCGTGTGAGCGGTGATGACGCGCGAAGGTTCGGCAAAGACGGTCGTCCTGTCTTCGCTGTCGTCGCGGAAAAGGACAAAAGGGCCGGTGTCGGTCATGCTGTTCACAATAGCGTCCGCATGGATCCTCAGGTCAAGCCCGAGGATGACGGAGAATGGGGTTGCCTGCAGAATGCCGGTCTCGGCTTTTCAGTGAGCCTAGTCTCCGGATCGTCATCCTCGGGTCTGACCCGAGGACCCAAGCCGGGATCCGCTAAGCTCGCTTCCATATCCTGCATCCGCTCAAGAATTACGCCTGTCTATCAAGCGCCTCAAGCTCGTCGATCAGCCCTTCCAGCATCGACAGGCCCTGTGCCCAGAACGACGGATCGGTTGCGTCGAGGCCGAAAGGGGCGAGCAGTTCGGAATGATGCTTGGTGCCGCCGGCCTTCAGGAGTTCGAAATACTTCTGCTGGAAGCCGGTTTCAGCCTTCTGGTAGACGGCATAGAGAGAGTTTACCAGGCAATCGCCGAAGGCGTAGGCGTAGACGTAAAACGGTGAATGGATGAAGTGGGGGATATAGGCCCAATAGGTCTCGTAACCCTCGGAAATCCGGATCGCCGGCCCAAGGCTTTCCTCCTGCACGGATAGCCAGAGTTGACCGATGTCGTCGGCGGTCAGTTCGCCGTTCTTGCGGGCGGTGTGGACCTTGCGCTCGAATTCGTAGAAGGCGATCTGGCGCACGACCGTGTTGATCATGTCCTCGACCTTCTGGGCGAGCATTGCCTTGCGCTCGCGCTTGTCCTTGGTCTTGTCGAGGAGCGCGCGGAAGGTCAGCATTTCGCCGAAGACGGATGCCGTTTCGGCAAGCGTCAGCGGCGTCGAGGCCATCAGCGCGCCCTGGTCGCCGGCGAGAACCTGATGCACGCCGTGGCCGAGTTCATGGGCAAGCGTCATCACATCGCGCGGCTTGCCCATGTAGTTGACGAGCACGTAGGGGTGCGCCGACGGCACGGTCGGATGTGCGAAGGCGCCGGGCGCCTTGCCCGGACGGACCGGCGCATCGATCCAGCCGCCGTCGAAGAAGCGGCGGGCGATATCGGCCATTTCCGGTTCGAAGCCGTTATAGGCCGACAGTACGGTCTCCTTGGCTTCGCTCCAGGGGATGAGCGAGGTCGGGGTTTCCGGCAGCGGCGCGTTGCGGTCCCAGAATTCCATCTGTTCCATGCCGAGCCATTTTGCCTTCATCGCGTAGTAACGATGGGACAGGCGCGGATAGGCGTCTTTCACCGCGGCGGCCAGTGCGTCGACCACGTCGCGCTCGACCCGGTTGGCGAGGTGGCGGCTGTCGGCGATGTCTTCGAAGCCACGCCAGCGGTCGGAGATTTCCTTGTCCTTGGCGAGCGTATTGGTGATCAGCGTGAAGGTGCGGATATTGGCCTTGAAGGTTTCGGCCAACGCCTGCGCTGCCTTTTTCCGGATAGCCGGATCAGCCTCCTGCAACATGCTCAACGTCACTTCAAGCGGCTGATCCTCGCCGTCCACCTTGAATGTCAGTGCCGCCATGGTTTCGTCGAACAGGCGGTTGAAGGCGCTGGCGCCGGTCATCGATTTCTCGAGGAAGAGTTGCTCCAGCTTGTCGTCGAGCTGATAGGGCTTGTCCAGGCGCAGGTCGACGATCCACGGCTTGTAGTGCGCAGCCAGCGTGTCGTTCTGGAGTGCTTTATCGATGACGGCATCGTCGATGCGGTTCATTTCGAGTGAGAAAAACAGCAGGTGGCTCGCCATGTCCGTCAGCTTCGACTGGGCGTCGCCATAGAGCTTGCCGTTGACCGGATTGGACGTGTCGGAGAAATAGGTAAGGCCGGCAAAGGAACCGATCTTGCCCATCAGGTCTTCGAGCGCTTCGAATTCCCGCACGGCTGCGCCGATCCCTTCATCGCCCGAAAGTGCGGCCGCTTGCGTCAGCTTGCCCTTCCACTTGGCTTCGAACGCCACCGACATGGTCTCTGCCTTGGCCATGTCGTCGAGATATTCCCGAGACGTCGCCGAAGGATAGAGATCTTCCAGTTTCCAGGACGGCAGGTCGCCAAGCTGCGCCGCCTCCGCAGCGCCTGAAGCGGTCGCATGGGCGATGCGCGAAGATGTCTGGAAAGAAGGAAGACGGTGCATGAGCGTTCACTCTTTTTGTCGATGCCGGCCCGGATTCGAGCGGCGAAGCAGAGGGCGGATATGGGGCCATGACCTAACGTCGGCAATGGTTAAAATGCAAGCATTTCTCAAAAGAGGATTTTCAGGCCTTTCTGACAGGAATGCTTCTCACGATACGGCACATGATGTGGCGATCGGGTTCTACGCGGAAAGCAGGAGGCCTTCATGACATCCCAGATTCTCGTCATCGATGACGATCCGGTTCAGCGCCGGCTGCTGACGAACATGATCGAGCGTCTCGGTCATATTGCACATCTCGCCGACAACGGCCGCAGCGGTCTTGAGCTTCTGGAACGCAAGCGGGGCCTGATCAGCGTGATCCTGCTCGACCTGATGATGCCGGAAATGAACGGACATGGTTTCCTCGAAGCGATAGCCGAACGTGGCATCGATACGCCGGTCATCGTGCAGACAGGGCAGGGCGGCATCGAGACGGTCGTTCTCGCGATGCAGGCCGGCGCCTTCGATTTCGTCGTCAAGCCGGTATCGCCCGAACGTCTCAACGTTGCCATCACCAACGCGCTGAAGCTTGACCATCGCGACGGCAAGGGGCGTGCGCCAAAACGCTCGCGCAGTGGCTCCGTCGGTTTCGACGATGTCGTTTCGGCAAGTCCGGCAATGATCCGGGTGCTCGACCTCGCGCGCCGTGCTGCGCAGTCCAACATCCCGATCGTTCTCGAAGGGGAATCCGGCGTCGGCAAGGAAATGGTCGCACGTGCCATCCAGCATGCGAGCGAGCGCGCCAGCAAGCCGTTCGTCACCGTCAATTGCGGTGCCATTCCGCACAATCTCGTCGAAAGCATTCTCTTCGGTCATGAGAAGGGTGCCTTCACCGGCGCCACCGAAAAACACTCCGGCAAATTTGCCGACGCCGACGGCGGCACGCTATTCCTCGATGAGATCGGCGACCTGCCGCTCGAGGTCCAGGTGAAGCTTTTGCGTGCTGTCCAGCAGGGCGAGATCGAGACGATCGGCGCGCGCCATCCGCAAAAGGTCAATGTCCGGCTGATCTCGGCCACCAACAAGGATCTGATCAACGAAGTGCGCGAGGGCCGTTTCCGCGAGGACCTTTACTATCGGCTGAACGTCTTCCCCATCGCCATTCCGGCGCTGCGCAAACGCAAGGAAGATATCCCGGTTCTGGTGCGCACGTTTGTCGAGCGTTTTGCTGTGGAGCAGCGGCTGACGGCATCGCTCTCGGTTTCAAGCGGGGCGATGGCACTGCTCACGGCCTATGATTGGCCCGGCAATATCCGTCAGCTGGAGAACGCCATTTTCCGGGCTGTCGTTCTTGCCGAAGGCGCGGAACTGACGGTCAAGGATTTCCCGCAAATCGCTACTCAGATCCCCGGCTACGTCGTCGCGGAGAAGTCAGGCTTCACCTGGGAAGAAACGGGGCCTTCAAAAACGTCGGTTGTCGAAGCCGATTACCTGCCGCCGGTCTATCCGCATTTCAGCGCCGCTGAGAGAGCGGATTCGCGAAACGCGGCTGCGGATCATCATCCCGAAAACGCGATTGCGAGCGTCGATGATGGCGGAAATGTGCGAAAACTGGCCGATGTGGAAGAGGAACTGATTCGCTTCGCGCTCAAATTCTACCGTGGCCAAATGAGCCAGGTGGCGCGAAAACTCGGCATCGGACGCTCGACATTGTACCGTAAACTCAAGGATTACGGCATTAATCCGGACGATCCCTTCAGCGAGGCCGCATAAAGTCAGGGATAACAAAGCGTAACGATCCGTCGTATTTGGCTGTTGTCGTTTAGACCTTGTTAGTGAACCATTCACTATATTATAAGGATAACCGATGACTGTGGCATATTTGCCATTCTGTGACCGCAATTGACAGTCATCTGAGCAGCCACGGGACGCATTGTCCGTCGGACGGGGATTGAGTTTGCAAAATTTGTTCGGATTCAAGAAGCCTAACGGCTCCGTGATAACCCGCTTTTGCGCCGCCGCGGCCCGTAAGATGCCGCGTGTTCTCGCATCGCTCCTGATCGCAGCTTCCCTCGTTACCCCCGGCATGGCCCCGCCCGTCGAAGCGGCGGGCCAGACACGCACGCTCAAACTCTATTTCATTCACACCCAGGAAAAGGCCTCGATCACGTTCAAGCGCAACGGCCGCTACGACGCCAAGGGGCTGCAGCAGATCAATCGCTTCCTGCGTGACTGGCGCCGCAACGAACCGACGAAGATGGACCCGCGTCTTCTCGATCTCGTCTGGGAAGTCTATCAGAAGAGCGGCTCGCGCGATTATATCCACGTGGTTTCCGCCTATCGATCGCCGGCCACCAACGGCATGCTGCGGTCGCGTTCCAAGGGCGTGGCCAAGAAGAGCCAGCATATGCTCGGCAAGGCGATGGATTTCTACCTGCCCGACGTCAAGCTGAAGACGCTGCGTGAAATCGGCATGAAATTCCAGGTCGGCGGCGTCGGTTATTATCCGACCTCCGGCTCGCCGTTCGTGCACATGGACGTCGGCGGCGTGCGCGCCTGGCCGCGCATGAGCCGCAACGAGCTCGTTCGGTTGTTCCCCGATGGCAAGACCATGCATGTTCCGGCTGACGGCAAGCCGTTGCCGGGTTATCAGGTTGCTGTTGCAGACTATAAGCGTCGTGTTGGCGAAAGTGCCATCGAAGTGGCGGGTGGCGGTGCCAAGGGTGCCGGCGACAAGGATACCAAGCGCAAGGGCAACCTCTTCGCCATGCTGTTTGGCGGCGGTGACGAGGATGAAGAACCCAACGCAATCGCCAGCGGTGAGCTGGAAGGTGCCGATGAGCAGCCGGCCGCCAAGGTCACGCAGGTTGCCGCAGCGGAGCAGGCCCTGCCCGGTGTGGAAAATTCCGTCGAGCAGGTCGCTGCGCAGGAAAAGGACGTTGCGGCACCCGTTCCCGGCGTAAGGCCCGCTTTCAAGGATGTACCGGCGGACGGCGGCGTGCAGACGGCTCTGGTCGCTCCGACCAAGGAGACGGCGCAGGAAGCCTGGGCTGCGGCCTTGCCTGAACCAGCCGCCACCGAAGGTGAATATGCCGATTTGAACACGTACAAGATTCCGGTGCCGCAGATGCTCGGCAAGCGCGGCGCGAACGGCGATGCCGGCAGCGACACGCTGATGGCCTCGACGGATCCGAATGCCGCAGTTCTTCCGGAGGATGTTGCAGCGCTCGGTTTCGTGCCGGTTCCGGGCGAACGTCCGGCGGGCGAGGAAGCTTTGATGGCTGCGGCTGACGCCAATGTCGCCGTTCCATCCTTCGCCGAACGTGTCCAGCCGCAGGCTGTTGCACTTGCAGAGCAGCCGGTGGAAGCCGTTGCGCAGGCACAGACGCGCGTTGCCTTGGCGCAGCCGACGCGGCAGGAACAGCCGATCGAGATGGCCGCTTTCGCGCCGCAGTCCGGCGCCGAAGCGCGTGCCGCGATCTTTGACGATGCTTTCGAGGGCAACATTGAAGCTCCGACCAAAGGCAAGCGTCCAAAGAAACAGGAGGCCGACGCGGCGACCCGCTCGTCAGTCCGCACCGAGCCGAAGCTGACGCAGCAGATCATCTCCTCGTGGGCTTTGACGAACGGCCGCATGGCAACTTTGTCGAAACCGGTGAAGGCACCGCGCTTCGTCAGCAAGACCCTGCGCGCTTCGCCGACAACGGTCTATTCCGCCGGTTTCTCGAACGATGCCGTTTCCATCGACACGGCCCGGTTCAGCGGCAATGCCGTCAACTTCCTCGAAGTGAAGAAGTTCAGCACGAACTGAAGAGACCTGCGAAACAACAGACAAGGCCCGCTGGCGACAGCGGGCTTTTTGCATTTTTGACTATGGCGCTTGGCGCATCAGCATCACGTGAATGTGTGCATTGTGTGTGGTTGAGAAACGCAATCCGCCTTTGCCTAGTGTGGCGAAAGCGAATCTGTCTTCCTATATCACCGTCATCTCTTTCGCCGGTCGCGTGTTTCCCATCTCGCTGCAGTTCCCTGCACGATATGTTACGCGTGCAATAGAAAGCCGGAAAAGATGACCCCGTCTGAAACGGACAAGGAGTGTGCGAATGCCCAAATACAGCAAGACCCCGGAAGCGATTTCCAAATTGTCTCCGGAACAGTATCGCGTCACGCAGGAGAGCGGCACGGAACGGCCGGGTACCGGGGAATATCTCGATAACAAGAAGCCGGGCATCTATGTCGACATCGTCTCGGGCGAACCATTGTTTGCGTCCTCCGACAAGTTTGAATCAGGATGCGGCTGGCCGAGCTTCACGAAGCCGATCGATACGGACCATGTCGCCGAACTGCGCGACGCGTCGCACGGCATGATCCGAACCGAAGTCCGCTCCGCGCATGGCGACAGCCATCTCGGCCATGTTTTCAACGATGGGCCGAGGGATCGCGGCGGCCTGCGCTACTGCATCAACTCGGCCTCGCTTCGCTTTGTTCATCGCGACACGATGGAGGCGGAAGGCTACGGTGATTATCTCGATCAGGTGGAGGATATCCGATGACAACTGAACGCGCAGTATTGGCCGGCGGCTGCTTCTGGGGCATGCAGGACCTTATCCGCCGTTATGACGGCGTGATTTCGACCCGGGTGGGCTATACGGGCGGCGACGTCAAGAATGCGACCTATCGCAACCATGGCAGCCACGCGGAAGGCATCGAGATCACCTTCGACCCTTCGCGGATCAGCTATCGCGATCTCCTAGAGTTCTTCTTCCAGATCCACGATCCGTCGACGCTCAACCGCCAGGGAAATGACCGAGGCGCGAGCTACCGCTCGGCGATCTACTATACCACCGACGAGCAGAAACGCGTGGCAGCCGAGACCATCGCCGATGTCGATGCTTCAGGCCTTTGGCCGGGCAAGGTGGTGACGGAAGTCGAGCCCGTCGGTGATTTCTGGGAAGCGGAACCAGAGCATCAGGATTATCTGGAGCGGATACCGAATGGCTATACCTGCCATTTCGTCCGTTCGGGCTGGAAGCTGCCGCGACGCGAGAAGAGCAGCGACGCCGCGTGACACCGATAGTGTTCACGCTTGCTGTTGCTTGTGTTTCTTGAAAAGCAAAAGGCCGGTCATGCACCGGCCTTTTCGATGTTTCCATGCGCGCTGATGAGAGCGTCAGCACGTGAACCGGGTTATTCCGCTTCCGGTGCGTCGATCATGCCGAGCGCTGCGAGATAGGTGTCGAGAATGGCTTCCTGCTCCATGCGCTCGTCCTTGTCCTGCTTGCGGATCGCGATGACCTTCTTAAGGATCTTCGTGTCGAAGCCGGTTCCCTTCGCTTCGCCATAGACGTCCTTGATGTCGTCCGCGATGGTCTTCTTTTCTTCTTCCAGGCGCTCGATGCGCTCGATGAACGAGCGGAGCTGGTCGCGTGCGACGCCGTGGGCATCCGACATGGTTGTTCTCCTTGTTGGGGATTGAATGGGGTTGGGGACTTGAATTTGTGAGGCTGTGACCTGCCGCGAAGTGCGTTCGAGGTCAAGTGACATTGCGTAACATCACGCGGATTTCCAACCTCGGTCGGCGTTATTCCTTGGGCTTGCTGACCTCAAAGGTTGCCTTCTGCTGGTCGGATGCCTCCCGCTGGTTCAGCTTCCGCCATTCCTCATACGGCATGCCATAGACGATCTCCCGGGATGCTTCCTTGTCCAGCGGCACGCCGGCGGCGTTGGCCGCGTCGCGATACCAGTTCGACAGGCAGTTGCGGCAAAAACCGGCGAGATTCATCAGGTCGATGTTCTGCACGTCGCTGCGTTCGCGAAGATGGGCGACGAGGCGGCGAAAGGCGGCGGCTTCGAACTCAAGCTGTTGTTGCGGTGTCAGGTCGCTCATCGTCGATCTCTTTCAACTGTCAGAATGCGTAGGGTCCGGTGCGGGAAGGATAGCGCCTGATTTCGTGCAATTCAGGGCGCGCGTTCAAATCGGCAAGGATCGGTCCAAGCCGTTCGTCCCATTCCGCGACGCCGATATCGTCGCCGATCAGGTCCTGCCGCACTTCGATCAGCGCGTGGGCCATGCCGGTTTCCATGCAATGGCGGAACATCGTGTCGCCGCGCAACGCGCCATCATAAGGTTCGTTGTTGCCCACCAGAACGTCGCCCGAAACCTCCAGTGCCTCGATCAACGGGCGGACTGCGCGCGGATCGCTGTCCCAGAGAACCGCCGCATGCCAGGGGCGGGGTACGCCTTTCCAGGCAGGCGTATAGGAGTGAATGGAGATGATGAGCGGTGCCTTGCCGCTCGCATTGCCAACCTCGGCAATGGTCTCCGAAACTGCACGATGATAAGGGCGGTGAAAGCGATTGAGGCGGTTTTCCCATTCCTCCGATGTGATTGGGTGATTGCCGGGGATGATGGCGCCGTCGGAGATCTTCATGATCAGCGTCGGGTCGTCCTCACCGCGGTTCGGATCGATCAGCAGGCGCGAGAAGCAGCTGAGCACTGCGGGAACGCCAAGCCGCGCCGACAGCCGGCGAACGAGTGCCTCGACGCCGATGTCGTAAGCGATATGTCGGGCGAATGCGCTTTCCGGAAGGCCGAGCCGGCCATATTCCGATGGCAACCGGTTCGTCGCATGATCGGCCAGAAGCACCAGCCCGGCTGCATTGTTACCCTCAATGATCTCGAAAGACGACGTTTGCGGCATACAGTTTCAACTCGTTGCATACTTGACGAAATTTGATGGCATGCTGTGGTGGCAATCGCAAGAGAATGGCGAATTTACGATGTTTCAGTCAACAAAAAGCCGGATGTAATCGATTAGAGTCGCGTTGACATTCGAGCCCCACCGTCGCAAGAAAGTGCCACGACAAATCACAATGGAGACCCATTGGAAACCGTGTCCAGATATCCTTTTTCCAGGCTGAATCTGCGGAACTGGTCCTTGAGCGCCATTCTCCTCTTCGCTCTGACGGCGTTCTCGCCGGTTCTTGTGGCGAGCGACGCGCGGGCCGAATTCCGTGTCTGCAATGGCACCCAGAATTTGGTTGGCGTTGCCATCGGCTACCGGGCCAAGGAAGGCTGGATCACGGAGGGATGGTGGCAGGTTCCCGCGACCACCTGCGCGACCCTTATCGAAGGCGAACTGCAATCACGTTATTATTATCTCTACGCTGAGGATGCGGCTCGCGGCGGCCGCTGGACGGGCGACGTCAACATGTGTGTCGCCGAAAACGAGTTCAAGGTCACCGGCGTGCAGGATTGTTTCGCACGCGGCTTCCAGCGGATGGGATTCAAGGAATACGACACGGGGCGTCAGGGAAGCTGGATGGTTCAGTTGTCCGATACCCCAGGGACCCAAGAAAGCCACAACTGATGAAGCGGAACAGAAAAGTCAAAATCCTCGCAACGCTCGGACCGGCATCGAGCGAAGAAGAGATGATCCAGAAGCTGCATGAGGCGGGTGCTGATCTTTTCCGGATCAACATGAGCCATGCCAGCCACGACATGATGCGCACGCTGATCAAGCGTATCCGCAACGTCGAGGCGCGCTGCGGCCGCCCGATCGGCATTCTGGCCGACCTTCAGGGTCCGAAACTGCGTGTCGGCAAGTTCGCCGCCGGCAAGGTCGATCTGGTTCCCGGCCAGACCTTCACGCTCGACAACAAGGACGAGCCGGGTGATGCAACGCGCGTCTACCTGCCTCATCCGGAAATCCTGGAATCGGTCAAGGCCGGCCACCGCCTGCTGATTGACGACGGCAAGTTGCATCTGCGCGCCGACAAGGCGGACGGCAAGAGCATCGTTTGCACCGTTATCGCCGGTACCAAGATTTCCGACCGCAAGGGCGTCAGCCTGCCTGATACGCTGCTCAGCGTCGGCGCATTGACTGAAAAGGACCGTGCCGACCTTGATGCGGTGCTCGAAACCGATGAAGTCGACTGGGTCGCCCTGTCGTTCATCCAGCGCCCGGAAGATCTGTCGGAAGTCCGCAAGGTGTCCCGTGGCCGCGTCGGCCTGATGTCGAAAATCGAAAAGCCGCAAGCAATCGAGCGGATCGACGAGATCATCGAACTGTCCGATGCGCTGATGGTTGCCCGCGGCGATCTCGGCGTTGAAATGCCGCTCGAAGCCGTTCCCGGTCTGCAGAAGCAGCTGATCCGCGCCGCCCGCCGCGCCGGCAAGCCGGTCGTTGTCGCCACCCAGATGCTCGAATCGATGATCTCTGCACCGGTTCCGACCCGCGCCGAAGTGTCCGACGTCGCCACCGCCGTGTTCGAAGGCGCCGACGCGATCATGCTGTCGGCGGAATCGGCTTCCGGTGACTATCCGGTCGAGGCGGTCGCCACCATGACCTCGATCGCCAGCAAGATCGAAACCGACCCGCACTATCCGGGCATCATCTACGCCCAGCGCACGCCGCCGGAAGCAACCGGCGCCGACGCGATTTCGCTCGCCGCCCACCAGATCGCCGAAACGCTCAAGCTGTCGGCCATCGTCTGTTATACCTCGTCGGGCACGACCGGTCTGCGTACCGCGCGCGAGCGCCCGCAGGTTCCGGTCATCGCGCTGTCGCCGGTGATCCAGACTGCACGCCGCCTGTCGGTCGTCTGGGGCCTGCACAGCGTCGTCACCAGCGATGCGACCGACCTCGACGACATGGTCAACCGTGCCTGCCGCATCGTTGCGACCGAAGGCTTCGGCAAGCCGGGTGACCGAGTGATCATCTCGGCCGGTGTGCCGCTCGGAACGCCGGGTGCGACCAACATGCTGCGCATCGCCTATATCGGCTCGGATGGCCTCAGCGGCGTCTGAAGCAACCCATTAAAACTATCGAATGAAAAAACCGCCGGAGCGATCCGGCGGTTTTTTGCTGGCGGGAGAGGGTCGTCAGATCGTGACGCTGACGGGCGCCGTCACTGTACTGCCGGACATATTGCCCTGTGCCGGATTGCCGAACGCTGCCTCCAACTATTTAACCACCGCAATGCGCTCTTCGGCCTGCGCAGCAAGCTTGTTTAGATCGCGCTTCTTTCCCGCCAGCGCCTCGATCGCCGCGATCGCCAGGTCCGTGACGATGTAATCCGGTTTGTGGCCGAGATTGTGGATGCGCAGCAGTGTCGAGCCAGTGATGTCTTCGTGCAGTTGGCGCGAGTGGATTTCGGGAAGGACGACGCGGTCGGCATCGCCGGTGATGATCACCGTCGGTGCCTTGATCTCCTTGTAGCGCGGCGAGACCCGCTTCACGTATTCGAGCAGATTGCCGATGTCGATCGCGTTGTAGCGAAAGGCGTTCGGTCTTATCGCCAGGTATGCAGCCGTCTCCTCTATGTAATCGTCCGGACGAGGATTGGGCGCGAAGACGGACTTCGTGGCTTTGTCGATCGAAGCGAGACCCGCCGGCGGGGCGATGAGCGTGGCAAACAGCCAGCCAAGAACGGGTGTCTTGGTCGCGGTATAATACCATTCGATCCCGCCCGGCCAGGGATGCGTGGCAGGGGAGAGAAACAGAAGGCCTGCGACCATGTCCCTGTGGTTCAGGGCGAAGGTGGCGGCGATGGCGCCGCCGAAGGAATGGCTGATGATGATGGCTTTCTTGATGCCGCGTTTCTTCATCAAGGCTGCGATCGCGTCGGCTTGTCCGTCCGGATAGGCATTCTGTGGTCCGCCGCGATCCGAAAAGCCCAGCCCCGGTCTATCGAGGAACAGCATGTCCGCGCGTCCCTCCAGCTTGCTTCTGAAGGCGACCATCGGATCGCGCAGATTGGCGCTCGCCCCGTGGATGAAGACGAGGGTCGGAAGATCGGCGGTTTTCGGACGAGGCACGTAGACGCTGTTCATCCGGTATCCGCCGACGTCGATCCGTTCACCAGTGTTGGGATTGTCCCTCTCAAAAGCTGCCGCCTGGTAGGAACTGAAACCGAACCCTGTAACAAGCGCGGCGAGACATATGGAGGCGATGAACAGCATGAGTTTCCTGAAGGCGAAATACATCAATCACTCTTCCTCGCGCATACGCAATCGGCCGGATGGGTCGGTTATCGTCCGATACGAAGGAGAGCAGCCCGCAGTTTCACGGGACAAGACGAATTAAGTGCGGTTGCCGGCAAGTTTTTCTTCCAGGTCGCCGAGCTGTTCCTGCGCCTTGCGGTCGGCTGGATAAATGTCGAGGAATTGTTCCCAGGCGCGAAGCGCCAGCTCATCCTTGCCGGCGGATGTCAGGATTGCGGCCATGCCGGCAAGAGCGCCGAAATGGCGCGGCTCGATGGCCAGCACCCGGTTGATATCGGACATGGATTTGCGGTAGTTGCCCATCTGGTAGTGCAGCGTGGCACGCTGATTCCAGCCTTCGACATATTGCGGCGAGAGATAAATGACCTGGTCGAAGATATCGAGGGCGGTTGCCTTGCGGTTCGATTCGACTGCTTTTGCCGCCCACTGCATCAGGAGATTGACGGAAGCACTGCCGGAATCCTGCCATTCGATACGAATCCGGTCGGAAATCTCGCGTGCCTTGTCCGGATCGCGTTCCCGCTTTAACTCGGCAAAAAGCGTGTCCAGCCGCTGCTTGGGCGTCGTCAATTCTGACGTTACCGCGGCTTGAGCTGCATCGGCGGCAAGGAGGGAAGGGGCGTTGACAACAGAAGCTACCAGCGCAAAGCCAAGAATCAAAAATGAAGACATGAGATTAGCCATGGCAGATAAGGTAGTCCGCCATGGCCGAAGATCAAATCAAATTTGAGACATCAAACTGTTGAACCGTTTGAACGCCCAGCTTTCTTGAAAAGCGGCGTCCGAACGCACTCAATCCATATGTGATCGTTCCGAAAACTTTGGTTTTCGGGTCACACTATGGATCAGCCCTGACGGGCCTTGAAGCGCGGGTTCAGCTTGTTGATGATGTAGACGCGACCCTTGCGGCGAACCAGACGGTTTTCGCGATGACGGGCCTTCAGCGACTTGAGCGAATTTTTGATCTTCATTTTTCTGATCCGCAGTTTCGGCGAATCTGATTTCGCCGGTCTTTAACAATCAAAAGCGCGCTTGCAGACCGTTAAGGCCGAGCGCGCTCTTAGGGTGGCAGGCAAATAACCCGGCGTCGCAAAAGTGTCAACCGCAGAGAGCCGGTTTTCGCAGCGTCTTTCGGCTTTTCTATGGGTTAAACCATCAGACAAGCCAGGTGACATGTCCCATTTTACGCCCTGGCCGCGCTTCTGTCTTGCCGTAAAGGTGAACCAGCGCGTTCGGCTTGGCGAGCCAGGCCGGCAGATCGTTGATGTCGTCGCCGATCAAATTCTGCATGATGCAATCAGAATGGCGGGCACCGTCCGCCAGAGACAACCCGGTGATGGCGCGGATATGTTGTTCGAACTGGGAGACCACGCAGCCGGCTTCCGTCCAGTGGCCGGAATTGTGCACGCGCGGCGCTATCTCGTTGGCGATCAACGTCCCGTCTGCCAAAACGAAGAACTCCATGCCGATCACGCCGATATAACCGAGGGCCGTCAGCACGGCGGTCGCCGCCAGCCGAGCGGCCTCCACCGTTGCTTCGTTGACCGAAGCCGGAACGGTCGAGGTGTGAAGAATGCCGTTGCGATGGATGTTTTCCGCCGGGTCGAAGCAGGCGATCGTCCCATCGGTGCCGCGTGCGGCAATGATCGAGATTTCGCGCTCGAACGGCACGAAGCTTTCGAGAATCAGTGGAACGCCGCCAAGCGCAAGGTAGGCGCCTGCGGGATCGTCGCCTTCGTTCTTGAAAACGCGCTGGCCCTTGCCGTCGTAGCCGAAGCGCCGCGTTTTCAGCACACCCTTGCCGGAGAAGTCGGCGAGCGCCTGCTCAAGCTGTTCCTGGCTGTCGATGGCATGGAAGCGCGCGGTCTCGATGCCGCAGCCGTTGAGAAACTGTTTTTCGGTCACGCGGTCCTGCGACACTTCCAGCGCCCGCGGAGGCGGGAAGACGGAAAGCGAGCGGGCGAGACACTCCGCAGCATCGACCGGAACGTTCTCGAATTCATAGGTGACGACATCACAAGCGGCAGCGAGCTGCTCCAGCGCCGATTTGTCGTCATAAGCTGAGACGATCTGGCCGTTGGCGACCTGCGCGGCCGGACAGTCGACCTGGGGTTCCAGGATGATGGTGCGGAAATTCAGTCGTGCTGCGGCCATGGCAAGCATGCGGCCGAGCTGGCCGCCACCGATGATGCCGATCGTTCTCATGCCTTGTCCACGGGATATTCGGCAACCGCGGCGCTCTGCTGTTCGCGCCAGTCGTCGAGACGATCGGCGAGATCGGGATCGCTCAGCGCCAGAACGGCAGCAGCAAGGAGTGCTGCGTTGATGGCGCCCGCCCGACCGATGGCGAGCGTGCCGACGGGAATGCCGGCAGGCATCTGGACGATCGACAGAAGGCTGTCCTGACCGGATAGTGCCTTGGACTGGACGGGAACGCCGAACACCGGCAGCGGTGTCATCGCTGCGGTCATTCCGGGCAGGTGCGCCGCGCCGCCGGCACCGGCGATGATGACCTTGAAGCCTTCGTCGCGGGCGCCTCTGGCAAAATTGATCAACCTGTCCACCGTGCGATGTGCTGAAACGATGCGGGCATCATAGGCGATGTCGAGGGCATCGAGCGTATCGGCGGCATTCTTCATGGTCTCCCAGTCGGACTGGCTTCCCATGATGATGGCGACGGGCGGGGTTGCTGCTTTCGTCACGTTGTTCGTTCCGCTTTGTTTGCAAGGCCGTGGCGTGGGCGACTGCCGTTTGCGGCGCACCCTTTCGGGTACGCGGCAGGTTCAGGCGATGATATCAGGAATGATCTGATCTTCGATCTTGGTGATCTTGTCCTTGATGATCAGTTTCTTCTTTTTCATCCGCTGGATGCGCAGGGCATCGCAGCCTGTCTGGATCATGGCGTTGATCGCAACATCATAGTCTTCATGTTCCTGCCTCAGCCGCGCTACGCTCAGTCTGAGTTCGGCCTGATCCTGATCTGGCATTCATGGTTCCCCGTCGGCGCCGGCAGCAGATAGTCTGCTATCCGCATAAATCGAGCGTCGCTCTAGCACAGAATTGTTGGTAACGGGAAGTTATCCTTCGCCACGATTTCGCCTTCGACAAATGAAAAATTGCATGGCACACTAACTCGGTTAACGTGGAACATCCGGCCTTCCCCGCCGGGTGCAAGCAAAAGGAAGGGACTGCCACATGACCATTGAGGCTCATCTTGCAACGCTTGAGAAAAAACATGGTGTTCTGGAAGAGGAACTCCACTCGGCTCTCACCCAGCCGTCTGTCCAGGACCAACACATCGCCGACATCAAGCGTCGGAAGCTGCGCTTGAAGGACGAAATCGAAAAGATTCGCTCCTCAACTCATTGATTACGTAACGCAATCTCATTCATCGGGAGACTTTTGTTCCAGCGCGAAAATTGACGACCGGAAAGCCAAAGTGAATTTTGACGGCCGGTTTCAAGCGTTGTCGATAAGCGGACTTGGTTGATGCGGACATGAGGTCCGCGAAAGGCCGCAAGTACTGAGTTTCCCGATGTCTGCCCTTTCAGGGCCACGATCCTCACGACCAGAACTGATCCAGCCATAGATTGACCCGGTCGAAGCCGGGCTTGTTGATCGCGTAAATCCGCTTCGTGCCGCTTGCGGAAACGGAGACGAGATTTGAGTCCAGCAGCGCCTTGAGATGCTGCGACACCGCAGGGCGGCTGATCGGCAACCCTTCGGCGAGTTCGTTCACGGTACGCGGTGCGCGACGCAACTCCTCCAGCAGATATCGCCGGTTCGGATCCGAGATCGCATCGAAGGGATCAGCGTGTGACATGAGTAAAAGCTAGGAGAATTCAAAGCGCTCGGCAAGTAAATTGTGCAATGCGGCAATGGAATTTTGCTGTGCGGTATGCAAGCCCGGCGTGCAGGATTTATACGTTGCAAAACGTGCTGCCGGGCTCGGCAGTTGAAGCGCTCAGTGCGTTGCCGCAAGTACGATGATCCCGTCATAGACGAGTTTCGATCCCGCAAGGAACGCCATCGCGTACATGAATGGATAGAACACCTGCGGCTGCATGCGCCGGACCACCCAAGCGCCGGCCACTGTTGCCAGCATTGCGATCGGGAAAAGCGTCATCGATGTTGTGAGGTTGCTGAGGTCCAGCTGCCCAAGCGCGAAATAGGGAATAAGCTTGATGGCATTGAGAATGGCGAAGAACCGCACGATCGTGCCGGTATATTCACGCGGCGGCAATTTGAGCGGCAGGGCGTAGATCTGGAACGGCGGGCCGCCGGCATGGGCGACAAAGCTGCCATAACCGGCAAAGGCCCCGAAGAACGTTGCCTGAACCGGTCTTTGCGGTTTGGCAGGCGTGATGATGCCTCGCCGAGTGCGCCAGATATTGTAGACATAGCGCAGCACGAAAAGAATGGTGATTGTCCCGATGATCAGCCGCAGCGCGTCGCGCGGCACATAGGCTGCCGTTGCCCAGCCGATGGCGATACCTATGAGAGCGCCGGGCAACAGGATCTTCAGCGTCTTCGTGTCGCCGTGCTGGCGCCACATCCACAATGAGACCAGATCTGCGGCAATCAGGATCGGTAGCAGAAGGGCCGCCGCCTGTACCGGCGAAACGGCCACCGAGAGCAAGGGCACGCCCATAAGCGAAAGCGCCTCGCCCATCCCTCCCTTGCTGAAGCCGACGAGCAAGACCGCCGGTATGGCGATGGCATAGAAGTGAAAATCGGGAAGCATGGGTATCGGTTGATCCTTTTGCCCGCAGGGTCTATCGCTTTTGCAGATTGAAATCGAGTAGGGATGGTGCACGAAAGCGCATTTCACCCGGAACAGAGACATTATGAGCAATACAGACAACCGCTGCCGCCTCGTCCTCATCGCGCCGGATATCGCCGATGTCGACAGCCGCGCGAAAATCCTTGGCGGTGCGCTGCGGGGCGGCGACGTCGCCTCGGTGATCGTGCCGCAATATGACCTGGACGATCACACCTTCCAGAAACATGCCGAAGCGCTGGTGCCGCTGATCCAGGAAGCGGGCGCCGCGGCGCTTGTCGCCGGCGATACGCGGGTTGCGGGCCGTGTAAAGGCCGATGGCCTGCATGTCACGGGCAATGCGGAAGAACTTGCCGAGGCGATGGAGAAGTTTTCACCCAAGCTGATCGTCGGTGGCGGTAATGCCACGGACCGTCACCATGCGCTGGAAATGGGTGAAATCCGTCCGGATTACGTGTTTTTCGGCAAGGTCGATGGCGATATCAAGCCGGAGGCGCATCCGAAGAACGTGGCGCTCGCGGAATGGTGGGCCTCAATGATCGAAATCCCGTGCATCGTCATGGGTGGCACCGATCCGGAATCGGTGGTGGCCGTTGCCGAGAGCGGCGCGGAATTCGTGGCGCTGCGTCTGGCCGTCTTCGCCGAGCCGGAACAGGCACCTGCCATCGTTGCAAGCGTGAATGCTCTTCTTGACGAAAAAGCGCCACGGTTTGAAGCTTAAGACATTTTCATGTTGATCCGTCCTTCTCCATCGCTGCGCCGATTTCCGCTTCTTTTGTTAGGCGCTGCCCTTTTGGTTGCTCCTGCCAGCCTTCGTGCCGACGATGCGCTGCCGGGCGTGAACGACCCTGCACCCGTTGCGGTACAAGGCGAAAACGATGAAGGCGCGGTTGAAAAACGCGGCCGCATCACGCCGTTCAACGGAGCAGCCCTGCCCGAGGGCGAAATTCCGGCTTTGCAGTCGCCGGAAGAGGCGAAGAAAGCTGATGAGGACGCAAGGAAGGCCGACGCAAAGAAGCTTGAGCCTTCGACCGGTGTCAATGTGCTTGAGCGGATGGGCGCCGAACTGCCCGCTCTGCCCCAAGAAAAGCCTTTCTCCGGCAAAGCCGACGATGCCTACGGCGCGTTCCAGCGCGGATACTACCTGACGGCGATGGAATTGGCCCTGCCGCGGGCGCAGCTCGGCGATGCAGCCGCACAGACGCTGGTGGCGGAAATTTTCTCGCAAGGGCTCGGTGTTGCCCGCAACAGCAAGGACGCGGCCTTCTGGTATGGCCAGGCGGCCAATTCCGGTGATCCCGCCGCCATGTTCAAATACGCGCTTCTGCTCATGGAAGGTCGCGATGTTCCAAGGGACAAGAAGAAGTCAGAAGAGCTGATGAAGAAGGCGGCCGATCTCGGCAATTCCTCCGCCCAGTTCAACTATGGTCAGCTGTTGGTCGCCGACATGCCAGGTGAAAAGGGCTTGAAGGCGGCGTTGCCCTATTATGAGAAATCGGCAGAGCAGGGCATTGCCGATGCGCAATATGCTCTGTCGCAGATCTATCTGAATGTTGATGGGATCGATGAGAACAAGCGGGTGAAGGCACGCGATTGGCTGACGAGGGCGGCCCGTGCCGGGTTCGACACGGCCCAGCTCGATCTTGCCATCTGGATGGTCGATGGCGTCGGTGGTGATCGCAACCTCGACGAGGGCTTCAAGTGGATGCTGCGGGCAGCAAGAGGCGGTAACGTCGTTGCCCAGAACAAGCTGTCGCATCTTTACATCAACGCGATCGGCACGCGTCCAGATCCGATAGAGGCTGCCAAATGGTACGTTCTCTCGCGTCGCGCCGGGTTGAAGGATCCTGCGCTTGAGGATTTTTATCTCGGTCTGACGGATGAGCAACAGAAGGCGGCGTTGAGCGCTGCCAACAAATACAGGTCGTCCTAACCCTGTTTTAGCCGCAAGACTTGAACTTTCGGGGGTTTTGTGGTCTTGAAGCGCCGGATTGGCTGGCCGCAGGGGCGGCTCTCAGTTCTTTAGGGAATGCACCCCCATGAAAATCAACGGCAACGAAATTCGCCCCGGCAGCGTTATCGAGCACAATGGCGGCCTGTGGGCTGCGGTCAAAAGCGTGACGGTAAAGCCGGGCAAGGGCGGCGCCTTCAATCAGGTCGAACTGAAGAACCTGATCGACGGCACCAAGCTCAACGAGCGTTTCCGCTCGTCCGAAACGGTTGAATTGGTGACGCTCGATCTCAAGGACTTCCAGTTCCTCTATGAAGAGGGCGAGGCTCTGGTGTTCATGGATGTAGAAAGCTATGAACAGCTGGAACTGCAGAAGGATTTCGTCGGCGATCGCGCCACCTTCCTGCAGGACGGCATGATGGTCTCGGTCAAGCTCTACGACGAGAAGCCGATCGGCATCTCGCTGCCCGACCAGGTGGTTCTGACGATCGCGGAAGCCGATCCGGTGGTGAAGGGGCAGACGGCAGCGTCCTCCTACAAGCCGGCGATCATGGAGAATGGCGTGCGCGTCATGGTTCCGCCGTTCGTGGAAGCCGGGGAGCGCATTCTGGTCGATACCAACGAAATTACCTATCTCCGCCGCGCGGACTGATCCGCAGCGGCACGTCCAAAATTCTCCGGCCGTTCCTGCGGCCGGTTTTCTGTTTCGAAGGAAAGCCAAAAATGGCACGCTCAGCTCTTCTCAATGTCATGGTCCAGGCCGCGTTCAAGGCCGGCAAGTCCCTGGCGCGCGATTTCGGCGAAGTGCAGAACCTGCAGGTCTCGTTGAAAGGTCCCGGCGACTATGTTTCGCAGGCCGACCGCAAGGCGGAAAAGCTGATCCGCGAGGAGCTTTTGAAGGCTCGCCCGACCTACGGCTTCCTCGGCGAGGAAAGCGAAGAGATCATCGGCACCGACGGTGCGCATCGCTGGATTGTCGATCCGCTGGATGGCACGACCAACTTCCTGCATGGCATTCCGCATTTTGCGATTTCCGTCGCGCTGGAGCGCCAGGGCGAAGTCGTCGCCGCCGTCATTCTCAATCCGGCGACCGACGAACTCTACACCGCCGAACGTGGCGGCGGAGCCTTTCTCAACGATCGCCGCCTGCGCGTTGCCGCCCGCAAGAACCTGTCGGATGCCGTCATCGGCACCGGTACGCCGCATCTGGGCGTCGGCAACCACGGCACCTATCTGGTGGAACTGCGCCATGTGATGGGCGAAGTTGCCGGCGTGCGCCGCATGGGGGCTGCCTCGCTCGATCTTGCCTATGTCGCGGCTGGCCGTTTCGACGGTTTCTGGGAACGCGGCCTGATGCCGTGGGATCTTGCTGCGGGCATCCTTCTGATTCGCGAAGCCGGCGGCTGGGTTGCCGATATCGACGGCGGCAACAAGCCGATGGACGATGGCTCGATCGTGGCGGGCAACGAATATATCCGCAAGGCGCTGCATGACGTGCTGCACCGCCCCATTCCTGGCAAATAAGCACAGAATGGTGTGAACGGGCGGCTGTTTCATCCTGTTGATGTTGCCCGTTGTTTCCCCTTCAATTTGGCGCAAAGTTCCTCTAGTCTCCGCCCCAGCGCCGCCCTACCTGTTCTTGCAGGCAAGGCCGCAGCACTGGCAAACCGGAGAGTAGAGCCCCATGGCGAAATTGGAACTGTCGGGATGGGATGCCGACGGAGGATCGAACGAGGGGTATAATCCGAACAAGCTGTCGAGCCCGATGGTGTTCTTCTGGACCATGGTGATCTTCCTGATCATCGTCGGGTTTGTCGGAGCCATCCTGTTTCGCCAGGCCCATGCCGCTTTTCTCAGCAATCCCGGGCTGAACGGCCTTATTCTCGGCGTGCTGCTGATCGGCATTCTCCTGGTCTTCAATCATGTCTTCAGCTTGCGGCCCGAGGTTCGCTGGTTCAATTCGTTCCGCGCAGCCGGAAGTGCCGAGAAGGTCGGCCGCGATCCGGTGCTTCTGGCGCCGATGCGCGCGCTGATCGGCCAGCGCCATTCCATGTCGATCTCGACGACGGCGCTGCGGTCCATTCTCGATTCGATCGCCACGCGGCTCGACGAATCACGCGACACCTCGCGATACCTGATCGGTCTTCTGGTCTTTCTCGGTCTGCTCGGTACCTTCTGGGGTCTCCTCGGTACCATCGGCTCGATCAACACGGTCATCCAGTCGCTCGATGCCGGAACGGGTAGCACAGAGGATGTACTTGCCGCCTTGAAGACAGGCCTGTCTGCGCCTTTGACCGGCATGGGCACGGCGTTCTCCACTTCGCTCTTCGGTCTGTCCGGATCGTTGATTCTCGGCTTTCTCGATTTGCAGGCAGGACGGGCGCAGAATCGCTTCTATACCGAGCTCGAAAACTGGCTGTCTTCGGTGACTGACGTCAGGTCGGATCTTATAGCCGCCCCCGGCGTGCCGGCCACGGCGCCGGTCGAGGAGCTTCGCCAGCTGACGGAACAGCTTACCCGGCTCAATCACGATGGCGGCATGAATCAGCGCACGACCGCGGCGATGGCAAGCCTTGCGGAAGGCATCCAGGGGCTGGTGAAGAACATGCGCGGCGAACAGCAGATGCTGCGTGACTGGATCGAAGCACAGCAGGAAGAATCAAAGTCGATGCGCAAGACGCTGGACAAGCTTTCTGCGCGCATTGGACAAGCTGATAAGGTTCCCGTGCATTCGGAGAGAACGCCGCCGAAGCTGGCGCGCTTCGAAGACGCCGGGGGGGAATGATCGATGGCACTTGCACGCACGGGCCGGACAAAGAGAACGGTCGATTACTGGCCGGGTTTCGTCGACGCCCTATCGACCCTGTTGCTTGCCATCATGTTCCTGCTCTCCGTTTTTGTGCTGGCGCAGTTTCTGCTCAGCCGCGAAATCAGCGGCAAGGAGGACGTGCTCAACCGGCTGAACAGCCAGATCAACGAATTGACCCAGCTTTTGGCCTTGGAAAAGGGTGGCAAACAGGATCTCGAGGATTCGCTTGCCAATCTGCAGGCGTCACTGGCTTCGTCGGAGGGCGAGCGCTCGCGGTTGCAGGCGCTGCTCGAGCAGGGCGCGGGCAGCTCTGATACGGCCAACCAGCAGATCGGTGATCTCACCGGAAAGCTGGATGCTGAAAAGCAGGCCAGCGCCCGGGCGATGAGCCAGATCGATCTTCTCAACCAGCAGATTGCCGCGCTGCGCAGCCAGATCGCTGCCATCGAAGGGGCGCTTCAGGCTTCCGAGGCCAAGGACAACGCATCGCAGACGAAGATCGCCGATCTCGGCCGCAGGCTCAACGTCGCACTGGCGCAGCGGGTGCAGGAACTCAACCGCTACCGCTCCGACTTTTTCGGGCGGCTGCGCGAAATCCTGTCGGACCGCGAGAATATCCGCATCGTCGGCGACCGTTTTGTCTTTCAGTCGGAAGTGCTGTTTCCGTCGGGCGGCAATGAACTGAACCCGGCGGGGCAGGAGGAGATGGCCAAGCTCGCATCGGCGCTGCTCGATCTTGCCAAGGAAATACCCTCAGAGATCAACTGGGTCCTTCGGGTCGACGGACATACGGACAATGTTCCGCTCTCAGGCACGGGACGTTACGCCGACAACTGGGAACTCTCCTCGGCGCGCGCGACATCGGTCGTCAAGTTCCTGATCTCGAAGGGCGTTCCGGCGGACCGGCTGGTTGCTGCTGGATTCGGCGAGTTCCAGCCGATCGCCGAAGGCGACAGCCCGGAGTCACGTTCGCAGAACCGGCGTATCGAATTGAAGCTGACAGAGAAGTGACAGGCTTCTTTGCCGGCTAACCCGGTGATGTGCACACCAACCTTGCTATTTTCCGGCTGCGTTTCACCGTTGCCCTGACGTTTACGTATGCGTAATGTTCACGCGGGACGGAGCTGCGGGAGGACGAACGTGGATTGTGATGTGCTAGTGATCGGGGCGGGGCTTGCAGGCCTCGTCGCGGCGGTGGAAGCCGCCGATCGAGGCCTGCGGGTCATCGTACTTGATCAGGAAGGCGAGCAGAACCTCGGCGGACAGGCGTTCTGGTCGCTCGGCGGTCTTCTGTTCGTCGACAGTCCCGAACAGCGACGCATGCGCATTCGAGACAATATCGACTTGGCGCGGCAGGACTGGATGGGTTCGGCGCAGTTTGACCGACCGGAGGATTTCTGGCCGCGCCGCTGGGCGGAAGCCTATCTCGATTTCGCCGCCGGCGAGAAGCGCGCCTGGCTGCATGGGCTGGGCATGCGCTGGTTTCCGGTGGTTGGGTGGGCAGAGCGTGGTGGCGGGCTTGCGCATGGTCACGGCAACTCGGTGCCGCGTTTTCATGTCACCTGGGGCACCGGGCCGGGCGTTCTGGCGCCGTTTATTGCGCGTGCCTGTGTATTGGAAAGCAAGGGCCGCATCCGCTTCCGGTTTCGCCATCAGGTGGACGAATTGATCATGACCAATGGCGCCGTCACGGGCGCACGCGGATCGGTTCTGAAAAACGACGAAGTGCCGCGCGGCCAGCGCAGCTCACGTGACGTGGTCGATGAGTTCTGGTTCGAAGCCGGCGCGGTGGTGGTCTCATCTGGTGGCATTGGCGGCAATCACGATATGGTGCGCAAGCAGTGGCCGGTCGATCGCCTCGGCCCACCGCCGAACTTCATGGTCAGCGGCGTACCGCATTATGTCGATGGGCGGATGGTGGAAATTGCCGAGCATGCCCGCGGTTCCGTGATCAACAAGGATCGGATGTGGCACTATACCGAGGGCCTGAGAAACTTCGATCCGGTCTGGCCGAACCACGGCATCCGCATTCTGCCCGGACCGTCCTCTTTCTGGTGCGATGCCGACGGCAACCGGTTTGCCGCACCCGCCATGCCCGGCTTCGATACGCTCGGCACGCTGAAGGCGATCCGCAAGAGCGGTGCCGACTATAGCTGGTTCATCCTGACGAAGGCGATCATCAAGAAAGAGTTCGCGCTTTCCGGTTCGGAGCAAAACCCGGATTTGACGAACAAGGACATCCCGCTGCTTCTGAAGAGGCTCGGCAAAAATCCACCAGGCCCGGTTCAGGCCTTCATGGAAAAGGGCGAGGATTTTGTCGTTCGCGACCGTCTGGACGATCTCGTCAAGGGCATGAATGCGTTGAGTGGGGAAAGACGGCTTTCGCAGGAGCATCTGCGCAGGCAGATCGAGGCGCGGGACAGGGAGATCGGCAATCCGTTCTCCAAAGACGCGCAGGTCACGGCCATTCGCGGCGCGCGGAACTATCTTGGCGACCGGCTGATGCGGACGGCCAGGCCGCACCGGCTGCTCGATCCCAAGGCCGGGCCGCTGATCGCCGTTCGGCTTAACATTCTCACGCGGAAAACGCTGGGTGGCCTCCAGACGGATCTGAAAGGCCGGGTGCTGGAGCTGTCCGGCGAGCCGGTGCCGGGGCTCTATGCAGCGGGTGAAGTGGCCGGCTTCGGCGGCGGCGGCATGCATGGTTACAACGCGCTGGAAGGCACGTTCCTCGGCGGGTGCCTGTTCTCGGGAAGAATTGTCGGACGAAGTATCGGTGCGTGAGTGACGGCTCTCCGGACTGTCCGGAGAGCCGTGAAGATCAATCCAGCTGGACGTTGGCGTCCTTGACGACTGGACCCCATTTTGCAAGCTCGGCCGTCACATGCGTTGCCAGTTCTTCCGGCGTCGATGCGACGATGGTGGCGCTGAAATCCTTCATCTTCTCGGCCACGGTCGGATCAGCCAGGGCCTTCTTTGCTGATGCGTTGAGCCTGTCGATGGCTTCCTTCGGCGTTCCTGCCGGTGCGAAGAGCGCGTTCCAGGTATAGGTTTCGTAGCCTGGGATGGTTTCTGCGATCGTCGGGACATCGGGGAAGGAGGGTGCACGCTCCTTGGTCGTCACGGCAAGCGCCTTGAGCGTGCCGGATTTGATGTGGCCCGACGATGAGGGCAGGTTGTCGAACATGATCGGAACCTGATTGCCGATGACGTCGTTGAGCGCCGGGCCTGATCCCTTGTAGGGAACGTGCTGCATGCTGACGCCGGCCATTTTCTTGAACAATTCGCCTGACAGGTGCAGCGGCGTGCCATTGCCCGAAGAGGCGTAGGAATATTGCTCCGGTGCCGCCTTCAGCAGGGCAACGAGCTCGGCGACATTTTTCGCCGGCAGTTCCGGATTGACGACGAGCACGTTGGGTACGAGCACGAGCAGCGAGACCGGGGCGAAATCCTTTTCCGGATCGTAGGGCTTTGTCTTCAGGATCAGCGGATTGAGCGCGTGCGTTGCGACCGTTCCCATCAGGATCGTGTAGCCATCGGGCTCGGCCCTGGCCACGCGGTCAGCGCCAAGATTACCTCCGGCGCCCGCGACATTTTCAACCACGACCTGCTGGCCAAGATCTTCGGACATCTTCTGGCCGATGATGCGGGCGACGACGTCCGTCGAACCGCCGGCCGCAAACGGCACCACGAGGGTTACCGGGCGATCGGGGAATTCCTGGGCCTGCGCTTTCGTGCCCAAGGCAAGCGCTGATGCCGCCACCATTGCAAGGCCAAGTGCCGTCCGCCGCTTCAACAAAGACAATGCCATTCCAATCTCCTCCCAAAGACGTTCCTGTCCGGAAAACGGCACCGAAGCCGTTTCTGCGGGCAACAATAGCGCGGGAAGCCGGGAGGGCAACCTTGGGAGGAGGATTAACGGTTAAACGTCTTAGCCAAGCGTGACGACGTTGTTCGCCTCCGGGGCGTCATAGTCGAATTGCAACCGGGCGAGCTTGGCATAGAGGCCGCCTTGACGGACGAGCGAGGCGTGGTTGCCTTCCTCGACGATCTTGCCCTGATCCATGACCAGGATGCGATCGGCCTTCAGCACCGTTGCCAGCCGGTGGGCGATGACCAGCGTGGTGCGTTCGCGCATCAGGCCATCCAGCGCCTTCTGAACCAGCGTCTCGCTTTCGGCATCGAGGGCTGAGGTTGCCTCGTCGAGCAGGAGCACCGGCGCGTCCTTGAGGATCGCGCGGGCGATGGCGATGCGCTGCCGTTGGCCGCCGGATAGTGTAATGCCGCGTTCGCCGACCTGCGTGTCGTAGCCCTGATCGAGCCTTGCGATGAACTCGTCTGCCTGGGCAGCGATTGCCGCGGCTTTCACCATGTCACGCGATGCTGACGGTAGGCCGAAGGCGATGTTGTCATGGATCGAGGCGGCAAAGATCGTCACGTCCTGCGGCACGATGGCGATGCAGCGGCGCAGGTCTTCCGGATCGACGGCGCGGATATCGACGCCGTCGACGCTGATTGCGCCCTTGACCGGATCGTAGAAGCGTAGAAGCAGCGAGAAAACAGTGCTCTTGCCGGCGCCGGAGGGGCCGACGACGGCAACCGTTTCGCCCGGCTTGATGGCAAAGCTCAGGCCCTTGACGCTCTTGTAACCCGGCCGCGAGGGATAGGCAAAATGAACATCGTCGAAGGTTACGGCGCCTTGTGCCGGCTCGGGCATGGGAGCCGGATCGGCGGGGGCGGTGATTTCGGGCCGTTCAGCCAGAAGTTCGTTCAAGCGTTCCGCGGCGCCCGCTGCCTGAGACAGTTCGCCCCAGACTTCCGAGAGCGCGCCAAGACTGCCGGCGGCGAAGACCGAGTAGAGTAGGAACTGGCCGAGCGTGCCGGCCGAAAGGGTGCCGGAGAGCACATCCTGCGCGCCGAACCAGAGCACGGCGACGACGCTGCCGAAGATCATGGTGATCGCAAAGGCCGTCAAAATGGAGCGGGCCTTGATGGCGGAGCGCGCTGCCTCATAGGCGCTTTCGACGGCGCTGCCGTAACGCGCCTGTGCCGCGGCCTCTCCGTTGAAGGCCTGGACGGTGCGGGCAGCCGAGATTGCTTCGCCGGCATAGGCCGAGGCCGTTGCCAGCGTGTCCTGCGCCTCGCGCGACCGGCGCCGCACCGAGCGGCCGAAGCCCACCAGCGGGAAGACGATGACCGGGATGGCGGCAATGACGAGGCTTGAGAGTTTCGGGCTGGTATAGACCATCATGCCGATGGCCCCGAGACACAGGATGGTGTTGCGCAGCGCCACGGAAGCGGTTGCGCCGACGGCGGACTTGATCTGCGTCGTATCGGCCGTCAGCCGCGAGACGATCTCGCCGGACTGGTTGACGTCGAAGAAGGACGGGGAAAGCCGGGTGACATGATCGAAGACATCCCGGCGCAGGTCCGAGACGATCCGCTCGCCGAGCGTGATGACGAAATAGTAGCGGGCGGCACTCGCAAGGGCGAGCACGACGGCAAGGATCAACAGCATGGAAAAATAGGTGTTGATGAAACCGGAATCGGAGGTCGAGAACCCATGGTCGATCATGCGCCGCACGGCCATCGGCAACGTCAGTGTCGTCACCGCTGCGACGACAAGCGAAATGCCGGCACCTATGACGAGATTGCGATAGCGGCTGATATACGGCAGCAGCTTGGCCAGCGGGCGGACGGACTTTCGTCCCGCCGGTTGAACGACCTCATTCGACACGTTACCTCCAATACCGAAGAAGCAGCTTTTCTCGCATAAGTCTTCTCCGGCGGTACTTGTTATCCAGGTGACCATCATGTATAGGCACGGCATCAAATTGGGAAGCCGTGGTCCCTTCAGTGGTCTGCGGCTTCATTTACGTGTTCGGTCCCCATGCCGCAATGGCCCGCAAATGGCTTGCGACAATTGGACCCTGGAACTTGCAGGAAGATTGTTATGAAGGCCAATATCCATCCCGCTTACCACATGATCAAAGTCGTTATGACCGACGGTACCGAATACGAAACCCGCTCGACCTGGGGTTCGGAAGGTCAGACCATGAACCTCGAAATCGATCCGAAGTCGCATCCGGCCTGGACCGGCGGCAACCAGCAGATGCTGGACCGCGGCGGTCGCGTTTCCAAGTTCAAGAAGCGCTTCGAAGGCCTCGGCCTCTAAGCTTCTCCTGCTGGAAGACGATTTTGAGAAAGCCCGGTTCGTCCGGGCTTTTTTGCGTTTGGGGTATCTGCACCCGCGACCGGCCTGCCTATGCGTACCTGCTTGTCTTTGCCGCGGGAAGAGAAATGTGGCGCCGGATTTCTTCCCTGGCCGTGGGGAATAGAATCCGCTTCCGGGTCGCCTCGGTGAAAAAAGATTAGTGTTGACTTATCAATTAGTATTGGCTATTTGAATAGTCATGTTCGAAACCGCCAACATCACCGCTGTCCTGCGCACACTTGCCGATCCCACGCGCCGTGCCGTTTTCGAACGGGTTGTCCGGTCCGAGGAGATCACGGTGGTCGAATTGACCCGCGGGAGCGGTGTGACGCAGGGCGCTATCTCCCAGCATCTCAAGTCGCTGAAACAGGCTGGCCTGGTCTCCGAGCGACCGGAAGGTCGCAACGTCTATTATCGCGCGGAGCCGGAGGGGCTTGCCCCGCTGGTCGACTGGATGAGCCATTATGGTGTCTTCTGGCGTGACCGCTTCGCAAATCTTCGAACCCTGCTCAAGGAGATCGATCCATGAACGACGCTGCATTGAAATCCGATACCCAGGATATCGTGGTCGACGAGGTCTTCCCGCATGCGCCTGAGACGATCTGGAAGGCATTGACATCGGGCGAACTGATTGCCCGCTGGTTGATGCCGCCGACGGGGTTCGAGCCGGTAGAGGGCACGCACTTCACCTACCAGACGACGCCAGCCGGGGAGTGGGATGGCGTCATCCGCTGCCAGGTGCTGCAGGTGATCCCCAAGCAGCGCTTGGCCTATGCCTGGAAAGGCGGACATGAGGGAAACGTCGGATACGGCTCGCGGTTGGATACTGTCGTCACATGGGTCCTCACCCAGGTTGAAACCGGCACGCGTGTTCGCCTTGTTCACTCCGGCTTCGTGCTGCCGAAGAATGATACCGCCTACAGGAACATGAGTGACGGCTGGAAAAAGGTTGTCCGAAACCTTGATGCCATTGCTGCGGAACAGGACAGTTCGAAATCGCTACACTGAATGCCGCCGGGCGTCGAGGTGGTCAACGGCGCCTGTCATTTTCCCGATCTTGCGCCCAAGGGGCCAATGAGGAAGGTCTAAAGTTCTCGCTGGAATGGCTCCACCCGCGCGATCAATATTGAAAATGGAAACGTGAGCCCGTTGCGTGCTTGAACGCTGCTCCCGTTTAGAGACTTACGCCAGAGATACCCAACAGAAGAAGCGGTGCGTGCCTGACCTGGCACGGCGGCGAAGCGCGCTTGCGCGTTCGAATATGTACATCCCAGCAGCACCTTGAGGAGAAAAGAGATGAGCAAGGCTTATACTGGCGGATGCGCTTGCGGCGCGATCCGATATGAAATTTCCGCAGACCCACTGGTGATGAATGATTGCCAGTGCCGAGATTGTCAGCGCAAGAGCGGTACTGGGCACGGTTCCTATCTGACGTTCGCGGACAGGAAGGACGTAAAGCTTCAGGGCGATGCGACGCAGTGGGATGTCGCCGGCGATAGCGGCAATATCAAGACGCATTCGTTCTGCCCCACCTGTGGATCACCGGTATATCTGACGTTTTCGGCCATGTCGGATTTTTTCACGATCCACGCCGCAAGCCTCGACGATCCCGGCCGCTACAAGCCGCAGATGGTGACATACAATATGCGCGGCTACGCTTGGGACCAACTCGACCCCGCCCTGCCGAAATTCGAAAAGATGCCGCCGGCGTGAACATTGATCCGGCTCACATCGCGCCCGATTTATACGCTCGCTGGTGATATGGTGTTCTGTCCAAAAACAAAAAACCCGGCACGACGGCCGGGTTTGACGTATTCTGTTGCCTGTCCAGCTCCGATCAGTTGGTTCCGAAGGCGGTCTGCAAAAGGCTAAGCTGCGCCTTGACGCCGTTCTGATTGTCGGGCGTGAAGTTCTGGGCTTCCTGCGGGCGGTAGATTTCGCGGTCGAGCAGGGCGACACGGTTCTGCAGACGCAGGGAGCGGTCGATCAGATCGCGGAAACCTTCCGGCAGATCGTTCCAGCCCGGTGCCGTGCGATCGACATTGAAGCTGTCGAGGCGGACCTTGTTCTTTTCCGACAGGACCTGTTCGCGGTTCATCTCGCCATTGTTGACGGCACGTTGGAGAAGCAGCCAGGATGCCATCTGCATCAGGCGGGTGGTCAGGCGCATTGATTCCGCAGCATAAAGCACCGACGCCATGCGCGGCAGCACCTTGGATGCGGCGCGGCCAGGGCCGTCGAGATAGCTTGCCGTTTCTTCAACCAGACCCATGCCTTCCGCGTACAGCACCTTGAACTGCGCCGAAGATGCAGCGTGCCCCGCGAAGCTCACAGTATTCAATCCCCGTTCGGACATGGTTTGATTCCCTGGTTAAACGCATCAACTCTGTCAGGTAACGAACAGGTTAACAGAAAGTTTCTTGCTGCTCGTCTTGTAGTTTGAACATGATCTCATAGCGCATTCCGCGCAAGCCTATTCTTAAGAAAGGGTTAATCTCCACAATTCTTTGCAGGCTGGGGAAAAAAGGACAAAAAAAGAGCCGCAAAAGCGGCTCTCAAGGTAAAACAGGGAGAAAAATCAGACCATTCGCCAATCGGGAAATTGTCTGAGTCCAGAGCGATCTGGATGTGTTAGTAATACCTTATAAGGCTTAACGAAGCGTTAGGGCCGCCGGATTCACGCGGATGTGATGTCATGTTTTCGGCAATCAGGCCCGTAAGCGTTGCTCTGATGTGGCGCGCTATTTCCGAAAGAAGTTTTCGGCGGCGGATTTACTTGCCGACTTGCTCGCTCTTTCCGTTTCCAGCCGCTCGATTTCCTGTTTCAACAAGTCGATACGCAACGAAAGCTCATCGGCCGATAGCAGAGACAGGTCGCAGCCGATCTCGTGGGCCAGCTGCTTTTTCGGACGGTCATCATCAAACAGGCTCATTCCGGCCTCCTTGTCGGCTCTTCGCCATTCGGTTCATCGAGCGGGGCTGCACGCGGTGATAGCTGTAGGCTCTGCGGTGTCGTCAGCGTGCCCGGGTTGATGGTTGAATAGGCATCGCGCTCGGATGCCGGCAACGCAGCGCGCATGCGGCTGCGGAAGATCGCATAGGCCGTGATCAGCACATGGGCGCAGGCGGTGATCATGAACAGGCCATAGGGGCCGGTGACGGTCATGATCGGGCCGCCGATCGTCGGGCCGATGATCGTGCCGATACCGTAGAGCAGCAGCAGGCCGCCGGAAATCTTGACGAAATCCTCGGGCGTCGCAAAGTCGTTGGCGTGCGATACGGCGATCGGGTAGAGCGCGTTTGCTGTCGCGCCATAAATGCCGACGAGTGTGATCAGCATGATGACATGGGTCGGTTCGATAAGGAAAATCAGCGTCCCGGCAATGGCTGCGATGGCCGCCAGGGCTGCCAGAACATAGCGTCGGTCGATCATGTCCGAGAGACGGCCGGCGGGGAACTGCATCACCGCTCCGGCGAAGATCGTCGTACTCATCATCAGGGCGACATTGCTGTCCGTCAGCCCCACCTGACGGCCGAAGACGGCGCCGAGCGTACCGTAGGCGCCGTTGGCGATACCGACGAGCAGGATGCCGAGAAAGGAAATAGGCGAATTGCGGTAAAGGCCGCGCAAGTCGAGGCTGACCTGCTTCAGCGGCTGCGGCAAGGCCGCTGTCGAAAGCAGCGTCGGGAGCATTGCAACGCAATAGACGATACCGCAGATCATGAAGAACAGCGTCGTCGATGTGTCGCCGAAGGGGATCATCAACTGGCCGCCGACAACGCCCATCAGGGTGATGGCAATATAGAGCGAGAAGATCGCGCCGCGACTTTCATTGGTCGCGCGCTCGTTCAGCCAGCTTTCGATGATCATGGATGTGCCAGCCGTCGAGAAACCCGTGAAGGCGCGCAAGACTACCCACCAGATCGGATCAACGAGGAGGCCGGTCAGAAGCGCGATGATTGCCAGAATGGAGGCAAAGCAGCTGAAGGCGCGCACATGGCCGGCGCGCTTGACGATCGTTGGCGCGAGCAGGCAACCCAGAACAAAGCCGCTGGCCCAGGATGTGCCGAGCAGACCGAGCAACGTCGTCGAATATCCTTCCGTCGTGCCGCGCACGGGCAGTAGCAGGCTGTGCAGGCCGTTCCCCAGGAAAAGAAACAGCGTTCCAAGCAGGAGAGAGGCGACGGGAAGAAGGTTTTTTCGCATGTGAAATCCGCTGGTTCCGGGTTGCGCCGAAAGGTAGGGCGATGCCACCACAATTGCCAGCCGGAAATTTTTATTGAGTGAGATTGGAAAAGACGTTCTAACCCTGTTCGCGCGCAAAAGTGACGCGCGTGTGACGGCCGAAGTCCTGCCAATTTCTTTTCCACAAACGAGAAAAACGATGTCGAAAGCGTTAACGGTGCTCCTGCTGCTGGCCATGCTGATCCAGCTCTTGAAGCCGCTCAACCTGCCCGGGTTGCGCCACCGCCGAGACTTCTGGAAGATCGCTGTCTTTGCGATCGTGGTGATGATGGTGACGGTGCTGATCCGGCCCTAGAGGCTGATGGTACCCTGCATGACGGAGATACAACGTCCGGCGATCCGCACACTGCGCAGCAATCCCTCCGATTTGCGGACGTTGAGTTCGATCATGCTCCGGCGCCCCATTTCGACCCCTTGCTCGATGACGATGTCCATGTCGAGATCGCTGTCCGGCAACAGTGATACCAGAAGCGCGCTCAACGCACCGGACGCACTTCCGGTCGCCGGGTCCTCGATGACATTGTCGAGCGGGGCGAACATCCGGGCGCGAAGATGCCACGGGTTTTGCGGCAGGCGCGCGTAGAGAAAGAGAGCGAACTGGTCGTCGTTCGGCGAGTATCGCCGGTCAGCCTCGGCAAAGCCGGCAGTGTTCGGGCAGGCGCTCGAGAGTGTCTCAAGGTTCGTCAACTCGGCGACCGCGAAAGGCAGTCCGACGGAGACAATGACAGGCGCGTGCGTTTCTGTGCGAATGGCGCATGCCTCGATCGAGGCGCAGCTGGCGATGGTCTCGCTGTCGATCTGTGGCCCGAGTGACAGAGGCTGCGGCGCGAAAATACCTGCACCGACGACATGCCGGCCATCATCGCGTATCAGAGCCGCCTCGACGAGGCCGGCCTTTTCCTCGAACCGAAGCACATTTCCAGCCAGCTTGCCGAAGATGTCGCCCTGTCCGCCGAGGACGAAGGCCGTACCGACGTTCGGATGCCCGGCGAAGGGGATTTCCATCGTCGGCGTGAAGATCCTGACTTTGGCGGTATTGGCTGGATCGTCCGGCGGCAGCACGAAGGTGACTTCGGAATAACGGAACTCGGCGGCAATATGCTGCATCTGGGCATCGGACAGTCCGCGCCCGTCGGGGATGACTGCAAGCTGGTTTCCGGAAAACCGTTCGCTGGTGAAAACATCCACGGTGACGTAGGCGATACTGTCCATAGGGTTCTCCCTTGTTCCGGCTGATCCGGCTTCAGGGAATATCGCAGGGCGGAGGCAGTGCGAACAAAGTTCTTGTCACCCTGACAATCGGTTATTGCACACCACGAAAAAAGCCCGGCCGCTTGCGCGGGTCGGGCTTTCTCCTCTCCCTCCGTAACTTGAAAATCACGCGGCTTTTTCGAGTTCCTTTTTCCATCCGCCCTTGGCGGCAAGGCTGCACATCTGAGCGCGATGGCTAAAGGCGCGCTGGCCGGCAGCGATGTTTTCCGGCTTGCCGCCCCAGGCATTGAGTGCCTCAGTCTGCAGAGCCCGGCCATAGGAGAAAGTCATGCCCCAGGGCAACTCGTAGCCGGCTTTCATGGCCGAGAGATGGGCTGTCGCTTCTTCCGTGGATTGGCCACCGGAGAGGAAGGCAATGCCCGGAACGGCTGAGGGGACGGTGCGCTTCAGCACCTTGACCGTGCGTTCGGCAACTTCAGCGACCGAGGCCTTGCGCGCCTTCTTGCCGTCGATGACCATGCTCGGCTTCAGGATGATGCCTTCGAGGCTGACGCGGGCGTCGCTCAGTTCTTCGAAGACGATGCGCAGCGTCTCTTCGGTCACTTCTTCCGAACGCTCGATTGAATGGTTGCCCGGTGCGCCGTCCATCAGCACTTCCGGCTCGACGATCGGCACGATGCCGGCTTCCTGGCAAAGGGCTGCGTAACGGGCGAGCGCCTGGGCGTTAGCCTTGATCGCGCCGAAGCTCGGAAGCACGTCGGAGACGGAGATCACGCCGCGCCATTTGGCAAAACGGGCGCCGGCATCATAATAGGTCTTCAGGCGGGCGGCGAGGCCATCAAGGCCTTCGGTGATCGTCTCGCCCGGAAATTTTGCCATCGGCTTGGCACCCGTATCGACCTTGATGCCGGGAATGGCTCCCGCCGCGCGGATGACATCGACAAGAGGCGTGCCGTCGGCGGCCTTCTGGAAAAGAGTTTCCTCATAGAGGATGACGCCGGAGATATAGGCTTTCATCGCCTCGTCGGCGCGAAACAGCATCTCGCGATAATCGCGGCGCGATGTTTCGGTCGATGCAAGACCGATCGTGTCGAAGCGCTTGCCGATCGTCGCGGTGGATTCGTCCGCTGCCAGCAGACCCTTGCCGGTGGCCACCATGGCTGCTGCAATGTCTTCCAGTCTTTCGCTCATATGCGTTCTCCTGTTTGTCGCTACGGCTCGCCGATAGCAGAAGAATACGGCAACGAAAATGGAAGTTAAATTGGTTTAAACGATTGAAATAAATTTAATCGTTTGAAATATTGGGATTATTTTTGCAACGCACCCAAATATTGGTGCAACGCAAAGAAAACCCCCGGCCGAAGCCGAGGGTGAGAAGGGCGCACCGGTGTCATTGATAATCGGTGCGAGCCGCGTCAACTCACTTCTGCTGGTGCAGGATATCGACGCCTGGAAGCGGTTTGCCTTCCATCCATTCGAGGAAAGCGCCGCCGGCGGTGGAGACATAGGTGAGGTCGTCGGCAACGCCGGCATGGTTCATCGCCGAAACCGTATCGCCGCCACCGGCGACGGAGACGAGAGCACCGCTCTTGGTGCGGGCGGCCGCGTGCTTGGCGACGGCCACGGTTGCCTTGTCGAACGGCGCGATCTCGAAGGCACCGAGCGGGCCGTTCCAGACCAGTGTTTCGGCCCTGCTCACCCAGTCATTGACGGCAGCGATCGACTTCGGACCGACGTCGAGCACCATGGCGTCGGCTGGGATCGCTTCGATATCGACCACTTCGTTTTCGGCACCCGCCTTGAATTCGCGGGCGACGACGCCGTCGACAGGGAGCACGATGGCGCAGCCGGCTGTCGCAGCTTCGATCATGATCTGCTTGGCGGTTTCAGCAAGGTCATGCTCGCAGAGCGACTTGCCGACATTGGTGCCGCGGGCGGCGATGAAGGTATTGGCCATGCCGCCGCCGATGACGAGGGCATCGACCTTCTTCACGAGGTTCATCAGGAGGTCGATCTTGGTGGAGACCTTGGCACCGCCGACGATGGCGACGACCGGGCGCTTCGGATTGCCGAGACCCTTTTCCAGGGCCTCAAGCTCGGCCTGCATGGTGCGACCGGCATAAGCGGGGAGCAGACGAGCGAGACCTTCTGTCGAGGAATGGGCGCGGTGGGCGGCCGAGAAGGCGTCGTTGACATAGATATCGCCATTGGCGGCAAGCGCCTTGGTGAAATCCGCGTCGTTCTTTTCCTCGCCCTTGTGGAAGCGGGTGTTTTCAAGCAGCAGAACATCACCATCGTTCATACCGGCAATCGCAGTTACGGCCTTGTCGCCGATGCAATCGGCAGCAAAATGGACGCGCTGGTCGAGAATGTCTTCGACGGCAGGGGCAATCAACGACAGCGACATGTCGGCGACCGGCTCACCCTTCGGGCGGCCGAAATGGGCAAGCAGGATGACCTTGGCGCCTTTTTCGGAGAGTTCGCGGATGGTCGGCACGACGCGTTCGATGCGGGTCGCATCCGTCACCTGGCCGTCCTTGACCGGGACATTGAGATCGACGCGGACAAGCACGCGCTTGCCGGCGATATCGGTGAGGTCGTCGAGGGTCTTGAAAGTCATGATCGGTCTCCGGTCATAGTCTCTTGAAAAGGGTGGGGTAGTCCATCACCAGCCCGTCCTCGTCCACCGGCAGATCGGCGGCAAAGGAACGGTCCTCGGCCTCGTATCGATAGAGCCGGCCTTCTTCGAGACAGGTATAATTCTGGCCATCGGGAAAGGGCTCGAACGTGTCGAAGGGGACATAGAGCATGGTGAGTTTCGCGATGCCGTTCTCAGGCTTCAGGCGGCGGCGGATGGGAAGCGTGTTGGTGAATGGCGTTCCGGCAAGGTCGATGTCGATGCAGCCGTCAAAGGCGGGCAGGGCATTGCCGTCCGCATCGCGCCAGTGGCCATTGCCATCGGATGCCAGGAAAAGCCGCTGACCAGCTGTCGTGTCGATGTTAAAGGACATGACGGTCCAGGCCGCATCGCAGTCGATCGTGTAGCGGACGCCATAGGGGCGGCCACCGCGTTCGCCGATCAGGACACTTGAAGCACGGATACCTGCTTCAGAAGGTCCAATCGTCAGATGTTCGAGCCCTTCCCCTTCGAGCGGACGCCAGCGTACCGACTTGAGGGGAAGGGGCCGAAACATGGCTTTAGATCAGCTTGGCCATTGCAACGGCCGTGTCGGCCATGCGGTTGGAGAAGCCCCATTCATTGTCGTACCAGGAGAGGATACGCACGAACTTGCCTTCCAGAACCTTGGTCTGGTCGTTGGCGAAGATCGAGGAATGGCTGTCATGGTTGAAGTCGCGCGAAACCAGCGGCTCATCGGTGTAGCCGAGGATACCCTTGAGCGCGCCGTCGGATGCTGCCTTGATGGCGGCGTTGACTTCGGCAACCGTCGTGTCGCGCTTGGCGACGAACTTGAAGTCGACGACAGAGACGTTCGGGGTTGGTACGCGGATCGAGGTGCCGTCGAGCTTGCCCTTGAGATGCGGCAGGACGAGGCCGACGGCCTTGGCGGCGCCGGTCGAAGTCGGGATCATCGACAGGGCTGCGGCGCGGGCGCGGTACAGATCCTTGTGCATCGTGTCCAGCGTCGGCTGGTCGCCGGTGTAGGAGTGGATTGTCGTCATGAAGCCATGGTCGATGCCAATGGCATCGTCCAGAACCTTGACGACCGGAACGAGGCAGTTGGTCGTGCAGGAGGCGTTGGAGATGACCAGGTGTTCCTTGGTCAGTTCGTTGTGGTTGACACCGAAGACGACGGTCAGGTCAGCACCGTCGGCAGGCGCCGAAACGATGACGCGCTTGGCGCCGGCCTGAAGGTGCAGGGCAGCCTTATCGCGGGCGGTGAAGATGCCGGTGCATTCGAGCGCGATATCGACGCCCATTTCGCCATGCAGCAGGGTTGCCGGGTCCTTGATCGCCGTGACCTTGATCGGTTTGCCGCCGGCAACGCTGATGGTGTCGCCTTCGACCTTCACGTCCGCGGGGAACTTGCCGTGAATGCTGTCGTAACGCAGCAGATGCGCGTTGGTCTCGACAGGGCCGAGATCGTTGATGGCAACGACTTCAATATCGGTGCGGCCGGATTCGACGATGGCGCGAAGGACGTTGCGGCCGATGCGGCCAAAGCCGTTGATGGCAACTTTTACAGTCATTTCAGGTCTCTCCCTATCTAGGTCTCGATGTGGAAAACGGAGCGCGTTGGGCCGCGCTCCGAAGGGGAAAATCAGGCGAGCTTCTTTTCGGCAGCCGCGACGATGGCGTCGGAGGTGATGCCGAAATGCTTGAACAGATCCTTGGCCGGGCCGGAAGCGCCGAACGAGTGCATGCCGACGAAATCGCCGTCATTGCCGATGAAGTAGTCCCAGCCCTGGCGGACGGCGGCTTCTGCAGCGATCTTCACCGGGGCGTCGCCGATGACGGCCTTGCGGTAGTCGTCCGGCTGTTCCTGGAAGAGTTCGAAGCAGGGAACCGAAACCACGCGGGTCGCGATACCCTTGCCGTTCAGTTCGGCTGCAGCCTTGACAGCCAGTTCGACTTCCGAGCCCGATGCAAAGATCGAAACCTTGGCATTGTCGGCGGCGATCAGTTCATAGGCACCCTTGGCGCAGAGGTTTTCAGCCGAATAGGTCAGGCGCGACGGCGCGAGGTTCTGGCGGGTCAGTGCCAGGCCGGACGGACGATGCTGTTCCTTCAGGGCCTGCTGCCAGCATTCGGCGGTTTCCACCGCGTCGGCCGGACGGAACATCAGAAGGTTCGGGATCGCCCGCAGCGCTGCCATGTGTTCGACAGGCTCATGCGTCGGGCCATCTTCGCCGACGCCGATCGAATCGTGCGTCAGAACGTGGATGACGCGGATGCCCATGAGGGCTGCGAGACGGATCGACGGACGGCAATAGTCCGAGAAGATCATGAAGCCGCCGGAGTAGGGGATAAGACCGCCGTGCAGCGCGATGCCGTTCATCGCGGCCGCCATGCCGTGTTCGCGGATACCCCAGTGCATATAGCGGCCGGAAAAATCGGTCGGGGTGATCGACTTCATCTGGCTGGTCTTGGTGTTGTTGGACGGCGTCAGATCAGCCGAACCGCCAATCGTTTCCGGGACGATGCCGTTGATGACCTCAAGCGCGTCTTCGGAAGCCTTGCGGGTGGCAACTGTCGGCGGAGCGTCGGCCAGCTTCTTCTTGTAGGTGTCGATTGCAGCGTCGAGATTGCCCGGAAGCGCGCCGGCAAAGCGGCGGGTGAATTCGGACTTCTTGGCAGTTTCGGTCTCAGCCAGGCGTCCTTCCCAGGCTTTGCGTTCGCCAATCGAACGGGTACCGACTTCGCGCCAGGCGTCGAGAACGTCGGCTGGCGTTTCGAATGCCGGGGATTCCCAGTTGAGCGCCTTGCGGGTTGCCGCGATTTCCTCGGCACCGAGCGGCGAGCCGTGAACCTTGTGCGTGCCGGCCTTGTTCGGGGCGCCGAAGCCGATAGTCGTCTTGCAGGCGATGAAGGTCGGACGGTCGGACGTCTGGGCGGCGTCGATCGCAGCGGCGATCTGGTCCGGATCATGGCCATCGACCGCGATCGTGTTCCAGTGGACAGCCTGGAAGCGGGCGATCTGGTCGGTCGAATCCGACAGCGAGACGGCGCCGTCGATGGTGATGTTGTTGTTGTCCCAGAAGAGGACGAGCTTGTTGAGCTTCAGGTGGCCGGCAAGCGCGATCGCCTCGTGGCTGATGCCTTCCATCAGGCAGCCGTCGCCGCAGAGCACATAGGTGTGGTGATCCTGCAGGTCGCTGCCGAATTCTTCAGAAAGCTTGCGCTCGGCGATTGCCATGCCGACGGCATTGGCAATGCCCTGGCCGAGCGGGCCGGTGGTGGTCTCGATGCCCGAGGCATGGCCGTATTCCGGGTGGCCGGCGGTCTTGGAGCCGAGCTGGCGGAACTGCTTGAGATCCTCGACCGTCATGTCTTCGTAGCCCGTCAGATAGAGCAGCGAATAGATGAGCATGGAGCCGTGGCCGGCGGACAGCACGAAGCGGTCGCGGTTTGGCCACAGGGGGTGCTTCGGATCGAATTTCAGGTAACGGGAGAATAGAACCGTTGCCACGTCGGCGGCACCCATGGGCAGGCCGGGATGGCCGGAATTGGCCTTTTCGACGGCATCCATGGAGAGGAATCGGATTGCATTTGCCATCCGGTCGTGTTTTTCGCGAGAGATCATTGTCTGTTCCGCTTGAGTTCGGTGGACAGGGAACGGTCTCTATCCTCCAAAGACCGTATGAGAAGCGGCTGACACATAGCACCTGCTTCGACGGAGTCAACAAATACGGGCTCTTTGAGCGGCCCGGAAGGCGCTTTTTGGCGTGTTTCCGGCACAAATCCCGTAAACGTTCGGGAAGCGTACTAATCGATTTAAAAAACGTGATCCACAGGTTACGCAGCCCGTGCAAGCCGTTGGCGTTGTGGAGACTTGCCGAATGGGTTTATTAGTGTGATTGGCTTGAAATACAGGCTCCGGGCGGCGATTCGACGCGGACCGGTGCGTATCGGGAAAGCGTGATGGCGGCAGGAAAGACAGTCAAGGCGGCGATCGAAGAGTTGCGCAGCGCAGTCAGCAGCCTCGAAAATGCCATTGACGGGCGCTTCGACCGGGAGCGTGATCGCGGCGAAATCGAAGGCGAAGTGCGCCGCGTCAACACCGACCGGTCGCGCCTTGCACAGGAACTTGACCAGTCGCAATTCCGGGCCAACCGCCTCGAGGAAGTCAACCGCGAAGTCTCGCGCCGTCTGGTGACGGCCATGGAAACGATAAGGGCAGTGCTGGACCGCTGAGGCGTGGTCCGCCTGCGAGTCAGGTGACGTGAATGGCGCAAGTAACGGTGATGATCGACGGCAAGGCCTATCGCATGGCATGCGAGGAGGGGCAGGAAGATCATCTCACCGAGCTTGCCAACCGCTTCGACCAGTATGTCAGTCACCTGAAGACTCAATTCGGTGAAATCGGCGATCTGCGGCTGACCGTGATGGCTGGCATCATGGTGATGGACGAACTCAGCGAAGTGAACCGAAAGCTGAAAAGCCTTCAGGCGGAAACCGACACTCTGAAGCAGAGCCGCGCGGCGACCTTGTCAGACCAGCAAAAGAGCGAGGAGGTGCTGGCCTCTGCGCTTTCCGAGGTGACGTCGCAGATTCACGAGATTGCGGCGAAGCTCAGCGGCAAGGCGGCTCCGCAGCTTTCCTGAGAGTTAGGCGGCTGGTACAGGCTGGCCTTCTAGGACGCCTTCGGTGTCCTTATAGGATTGGCACAGAATGACGGCGATCGCCGCATAAGCTGCGAAATTGACCAAGCCGGTGAGGAATTCGAAAGCGGCCATGAAGCGGATGTCTTCGAAAGCCGGGACCTTCATGGCCGAATCCAGTCCTGCGAAATAACAAAATACAAAAATGGCAATCTGAAAAAAGATAGTCTGCGCAAGAATGATTGCACTTATCAATGGAGCGTTTCTTGCGAATGACGCTTTGCCGCGTACCGCTGCAGCTTTAAAGCCTGCGTTTCGGCCAGCGACTGTCGCCGGCAGCCATGTTCCCCAATAACCAACAGCGGCACCGATAAATATGATTGTGCAAATAATGTAGATGATCCTTCCAGCGAAGGTTTGACCGCGTAGCGCCGCTTCCTCGACAAAGGGGGTGAAAATTACAACCATGACCAAAATTGGCACCACTGCGATCAATGTCAGACCGATCAGCTTAAGGCTGAAAGATAGAACTCTCTTCAGATTGATTTCGGTTGAAGGGATCGAAATAACGAGCCGGATGTCTCTGATATTGTTTAACGTTGCCCAATGAACAAGATAGGCAAAGGAACAGCTCAGAACGGTGTCGAACAGCCAAAACCATTCCTGGAATCCATTCGCAGAAAGGGTGACATTGACGAGGGTTCTGGCGATGATGCTGATGAGCGTCGCAATGACGATCAAGCGGAAAGGTGCGGAATGTGCGAGGTTCATGTGACTTTTCAATATCTGGCTGTTTTCTAAGAATGGTCTTTTCAAGTCAAAATTGTAAAGCCATCAGATGCGATTTACAGAATTTTTCACGAACACTGGCGCAAGCCCCCGATGCACTCTATATTCAGGCTGCGGTCTGCGCTTCCCGACAGGACACCACAATCCCTGGGGCCATACTCGATCCAAAGGGAGCTGTCCCTGACCTGGCCCGTGGGCTAGGTCACATGGCGCCCACCTACGTTTGTAGGCACCCAGGATCGTAAACAGTCCATCGGTTGTGTGGATCGCACTTTCCCTCTTTCTGAAGATGTTCAGCCTGGTACAGCCGGTGCACGGAACGCCTCGCGGATGGCGTTCGACATGCTTTCCACGATCGGGTTCGTGCCCCGTCCTCTGGTCTTCAGCACCACGTTCGAAAAATCGATGACATCATATCCGTCCGCAGCCGTCAGTTCCCGGCATCCGGCGGGGATGCTGCTGCGGGTGAGCGGAGCGATTGCAAGGCCTGAGGTCACCGCGGCAATCAGGCCGCTGCTTGTGCGGCTGACATAGGCGACGCGGCTTTCCAACCCGCACTTCTTCAGGCACTTGAGCGCCAGTTCGTCGCACCATCCGTTCTTGAGGTAGGTATAGGTGGCGATGGGCAGCGGGCGGCGCTCATGCGCGCAATGCTGATCGGAGGTCACCCAGACGGTCGGGTCCACCATGAGGACTTCGTTTCTTGTGTGACCACCGGGTTCGAACACGACGGCGATGTCGATCTCGCCGGCATCCAGTGCCGCCAGGTTGGACATGGAGACGCCTTGCTGCACCGTCACCTCGACGCCGGGGTGGATGGCGGCGAAAGCACCCAGCGCCTTTGGCAGGGTCGAATTGATATATTCTTCCGAAATTCCGATCCTGACCGAACCATCGAGGGCGGGCAGGCGGATGGATGCTGCGGTGTCGTCCAGCAGCGTCACGATGCGGCGGGCATTGTCGAGAAGCCGCGCGCCGGGGCCGGTCATGTTGACGCCGCGCGATCCCCGTTCGAACAGTGTCTCGCCGAGAATATCCTCGAGCTTCTTGATCTGCATGCTGACAGCCGACTGCGTCCGCCCGACCGCCTCTCCGGCCTTGGTGAAATTGCCGCTTTCCGCGACGGCAACGAAGGTGCGCAGGAGATCGCTTTCAAGAGGAGGAAACATCGCACTCGCCATCATTTTTTCTAATGATAGGCATGTTCGCAATTCGTTGGTGTGATGTCAACGAAAGTCCGATACTTGGCGCGAACAAGTCGGAGTTTCCGGATATGAAGCACAATCACAGAACACGGCGGTGGCCCGTCAGGATGACCAAAAGGGTTTGGTGTGCTCTTGCTGCATGGCAACAAAAGCGCCGGCTGCGGCTGGCTTTCACAGAGATATCACGACGCCAAAACGCGCATCTGCTTGATGATATCGGGGTAGACAGGGCAGCCTTCGATTGCCGGTGCAATCCAGAGCAAGAGGACGGAAGGCGTCGTTTCTGGATGCTATGAGATCAGTTTCATGCGGGCGGCGCGGAAGACGGCTTCGGCGACGTTGCCTGCCTGCAGCTTGCGCATGGCGCTGTCGAAGGCTTCGTCGACCTTGTCATGGGAGATATCTGTTTGGCGGGTAATGTCTTCCCGGGTCCGGCCGCGCGCGGCCAACGACAGGCAGCGCAGTTCGAGTGGATCGAGTTCCAGCAGCATCTTGTCCTTCATGGACATGTCCGGTTCCGTCTTGAAATTGAACAGTTCCCCGCATCGCCGGAAGCGGCCATCGAACTGTTTTTCTGATGTAAATCGTGTCCCTCTCTTGCATGGGCATCAGAGTGCGCGAAAGCGGAACCGCCTTGCATAATGAACAGTCCTCTAATGGTGTGCCAGAATGGGCAATCAATGTCTTTCCGTCGCAAAAAGTTGCATAAGCGGCGGGTGCACGGTTTCCCTGTCCCCGGTCGATGCACTAGAAATGCAGACTGGCAGGCAGGAGAGCATGTGCATGACACCCAGGGAACTGAAGGCCGCGCTGCGCATGGAGCGCTTGGCGCTGCGTGATTCGATGACGCCGGAGGCGCGTATCGAGGCAAGCCTTAGGATGCTCGACCATGCCGGCGACATCATCGAATTCGAGCCCGGACAGATGATTTCCGGCTTCTGGCCGATCCGCTCGGAGGTCGACATCCGGCCGCTGATGGCGCGCTTGCGCGAGCGTGGAGCCCGTCTCTGCCTGCCCGTCATTCTCGACAAGAAGACGATTGTTTTTCGCGAACTCGTGCCGGGCGCGCCTATCGTCGAAACAGGCTTCGGCACCATCGGGCCAGGCGAGGATGCGCCGGTGGTCGATCCGGATATCATGCTGGTGCCGTTGTCGGCCTTCGACAAGGCGGGCCACCGGATCGGCTATGGGGCCGGATATTACGACCGTGCAATCGAGCATTTGCGCCGGAAAGGCCATATGCCGAGGCTGATCGGGATTGCATTTAACTGCCAGGAAGTGGCATCAGTGCCCGCGGAGCCACATGACGTGGCGCTGGACGCCATGCTGACGGAAAGCGGGCTCCGGATCTTCGGGCTAGGAATAAGCAAATATGAGACTTTTGTTTCTGGGTGACATGGTTGGCAAGACTGGCCGGACGGCGGTCTGGGACCGATTGCCCGGCCTGATCAGCGACCTGAAGCTCGATTTCGTCATCGTTAACGGTGAGAACGCCGCCGGTGGCTTCGGCATCACCGAAGATATCTTTCTCGAGACCATCAATGCCGGCGCCGATGTCGTGACGACAGGCAACCATGTCTGGGACCAGAAGGAGGCCGTTTCCTTCTGCGAACGGCACGACCAGTTCCTGCGGCCTGCCAATTATCCGGCAGGAACGCCCGGGCGTGGTTCAAACCTCTATTTCGCCCGTAACGGTGCCCGCGTCCTTGTGGCGAACGTCATGGGCCGCGTCTTCATGCACCCGGAACTCGACGATCCCTTCAAGGCCGCGGAAAATATCCTTGCTGCCTGCCCGCTGAAGGAACAGGCCGACGCCATCATCTTCGATTTTCATGCGGAAGCGACCAGCGAGAAGCAGTGCTTTGGTCATTTCGTCGATGGCCGCGCCAGCTTCGTCGTCGGCACGCACACCCACGTGCCGACAGCCGATGCGCACATCCTCAACGGTGGCACGGCCTATATGTCGGACGCCGGTATGTGCGGCGATTATGACTCGTCGCTCGGCATGGAAAAGGAAGAGCCGCTCAACCGCTTCATCTCCAAGATGCCGAAGGGGCGTTTCGAGGCCGCCTCAGGACCGGCCACGATCTGCGGCGTCGGCGTCGAGATTTCCGATCGTACCGGGCTTGCGGAAAACATCGCACCGCTCCGGATCGGCCCGCGGCTGGCCGAAACGATACCGGCGTTCTGGGCCTGAAACGGCCGCATCTGACTAAGTTCTGTTGATGAATGACAGACGTAACGCTTGCGAGAAATCTTTGGCTACCGATAGAGGTCGCGCCGGTGGTCTGGGTCTGGAGTCAGCATTGACTCAGGAATGAACCCTTTCGAGCAGTTTTCGCAATAAAAGGCGTCGACAAATTGCTGGAACGGGTCCTGCCTCAAAAACTCAGGGCGAATATCATCGGCTCTAAGATCAGTGAAGTATTTTAGCCGGGGATCGATTCCCGGCTCATCAATCCACGCTTTATCGACTAAAATTAGCTTCGGCTTGACCGCTCTGCAGGAACCGCAGCTGGGGCATTCCGGATAGCTGTTCATTGCGTTGCCTCTTATAGATAGGGCTGAAGGAGCATTACTCGCACCAAAGTACGATGCCAATATCGCTTCGTCTATTTATGAGGATTCCAAACTAGGCAATGACGCGATTGTGAGCGGTTGCGTGCAATAGTCGCTGGACCTGTTGCCCATCCTGCCTATCCTCTGCGCCCATGCCAACCTTGGACTGTGAGGTGCATGATGTCGCGATTGTTCCTGCTCACGTTTGCTGTCATCGCACTTTTGCATTTTCTCTGGCCGATGCCGGCGCATGCGCAAAGCTCGCCGCCACCGGTCAGCCAATGCCAGGCGATTGCCCAGTCTCTTCCGGATGTCACCTTTGCCAGTTTCAAGCCTCCCGCTGCGCTTGGCGTGCAGGCGACGGCTACCGATGAGGTGAACATTACCTATGTCGGTCATTCGACATTCCTCATCGAAACGCCGGGCGGTGTGTCAATCGCCACGGACTATAGCGGCTGGTACGCACCGCCGAAGGTGCCCGACGTAGTGACGATGAACAAGGCGCATTCAAGCCATTACACATTGACCCCCGATCCGGCGATCAAGCATGTGCTGCATGGGTGGGGCGACGACGGGCAACCGGCGGATCACGACGTCGTCATTGGTGACACCTATATCCGCAACGTGACGACGGATATCCGCTCGTTTGGCGGAACAATGGAGCCGGACGGCAATTCTATCTTCATCTTCGAGGTCGCGGGCCTCTGCATCGGTCATCTCGGTCATCTGCATCACGAGCTTGACGACACGGACTATGCCGAAATCGGCCGTCTCGACGTGCTGATGGTTCCGGTCGATGGCGGCCTGACGATGGGAGCGGAAAGCATGAGCCGGGTGGTGACGCGGCTGCGCTCGTCACTCATCCTGCCGATGCACCGGCGTGGCCCGCCGGTTACCAACTTCCTGCAGATGTTCGGCGATGGTTTCGACAAGAGCTTTGCGACACAAGCGAGTGTTACCGTGTCGCTGCGTTCCTTGCCAAGGAAGCCGCTGATTTATATCCTGCAGGGTGTCTGACCCCGGGAACCATGGAATGAAATTTTTCGCCGCGTTTCTTCTTGCCGTTTTTTCCATGACAACTCAGGTTCTGGCCGACGGCGCACCGCCGCCACGCCTGCCGTCGGCAGAAGGCGACAAGATCGTCACCGTGCCGGAGACAAAATCTCATGGCCTGCAGGAGGAATTCGTTCTGCCCTCCGGCAATATTGGTTGCGTATACACGCCGCAGGGTGGGACGGAGGTTTACCAGCCTGCCGATGGTGGCCCGGAACTGTCCTGCGACCGCGTCGAGCCACGCTACGTGCGGGCGACACTTTCGAGCGCGGGTGCTGCCACACTCTTCAACGACGTGGGTGACCAGAGCTGCTGCTCGGTCGGTCCCGTGCTCGACTACGGCCAGACATGGTCGGCCGGGCCTTTTTCCTGTCTTTCGACGCGTACGGGCCTATCCTGCGAACGCAGCGACGGCCATTCCTTCTTTCTCAGCCGCAAGCGGCTCGACGCCAACTGAAAAGCCGGTCAACTGAAAAAAGGCGCCACCTTCTGGACGCAAAGCGCCAATGAAACTATAAGGCGCCCAATTCCAAACATGACTAGCATGAGAAGAGGGCGCCATGGCCGGCCATTCACAGTTTAAAAACATCATGCACCGCAAGGGCCGTCAGGATGCCGTGCGGTCGAAAATGTTCTCCAAGCTCGCACGCGAAATCACCGTCGCGGTCAAGGGCGGTCTGCCCGATCCGACGATGAATGCGCGCCTGCGTCTGGCGATCCAGAACGCCAAGGCACAGTCGATGCCGAAGGACAATATCGAGCGTGCCATCAAGAAGGGCTCCGGCGCCGATGGCGAGAACTACGAAGAAGTCCGCTACGAAGGTTATGGCCCGGGCGGCGTCGCCGTTATCGTCGAGGCCCTGACCGACAACCGCAATCGCACCGCCTCCAACGTCCGCTCGACCTTCACCAAGGCTGGCGGAGCATTGGGCGAAACCGGTTCCGTCTCCTTCTCCTTCGATCGCGTCGGCGAAATCTCCTACAAGCTGTCGGCTGGCGATGCTGACGCGGTGATGGAAGCGGCGATCGACGCGGGTGCCGATGACGTGACGACGGACGAGGACGGCCATTTCATCATCTGTGGTTTCGAGGATATCGGCGACGTCTCCAAGGCGCTTGAAGCAACGCTCGGCGAGGCCGATACCGTCAAGGCGATCTGGAAGGCCCAGAACACCGTGCCGGTCGACGAAGAGCGCGCCCAGTCGCTGATGAAGCTGATTGACACGCTGGAAGACGATGACGACGTGCAGAACGTCTACACCAACTTTGAAGTCTCCGACGAAGTGATGGCCAAGCTTTCGGCCTGAGCCTCGCATTATCGCGCCGGTTCACGTCACGGTCTGTCGGAATTGGCGAGCCAGTCCCGGCAGTCAGGCATTAGGTTCTTCTTTTCTGGAGAGGATGTTGATCATGCAGACTGTGACGAAACTGGCGGCGCCCGTGCCCGCAGACGGCGATCCGGCAACGCTCGACGGCTGGGTTGTCGTGGCGGGCGCACCGTCCATGAAGACCTGGGCGCTGCACACCTCCTCGGATGGCTCGATGGTCTCGGGCTACTGGGAAGCGACGCCCGGTACTTATCATGCGACCTATACGGCCTACGAGTTCGTGCATATGATCGCCGGCAAGATCATCATCACGCCGGACGGCGGCACGCCGGTTACCGTCAGCGCCGGAGACGCATTCGTCGTCGAAGCCGATTTCAAGGGCACGTGGGAAATCCTCGAAACGGTGCGCAAGCACTTCGATTTTAAAGTCTCGGCGTGATTAAGAGATAGAATTGATGGCTACCCCGGAGCTTCTCCGGGGTATTTTTTATGCCGCGTTCGCCAATTTCTGTTGCGCATCCGCAAACAGCCGCACTGATTTCAGCCGCGCGTCCATATCGTAGATTGGCATGGAGACGATCAGCTCGTCGGCTTGCGTCTGATCGAGGAACCGGTGGAGCTTCGTCCGGATCGTTTCCGGCCCGCCGACGACGGCATAGGTCATCGCGTGATCGACGAAGATCTTTTCCGTTTCGCTCCACAGGCCATCCATGGACTCTACCGGCGGCGGGAATTGGCCGCGCGCATTGCGTCGCAACGCCACGAACGATTGCTGCATCGAGGTGAAGAGATGGTTTGCCTGGTCATCCGTATCGGCGGCGACGCCCATGATGCCGACCATGGCATAGGGCTGGTCGAGATATTGCGACGGCTCGAAACGCTCGCGATAGATTTCCAGTGCCGACAGGAGCATGTCGGGCGCGAAATGCGAGGCGAAGGCGAAAGGCAGCCCAAGCATGCCGGCGAGATGTGCACTGAAATGGCTGGAGCCGAGCAGCCAGATCGGCACGTTGCTGTCAGTGCCGGGAACCGCGATCAGAGCCTGATCCTCCTTGGCCGGGCCGAGCAAGGCTTGCAGTTCGACCACGTCGTTCGGGAAATTGTTGGCACTTGCCTCCATGTTGCGGCGGAGTGCGGAGGCCGTGCGCATGTCTGTTCCTGGCGCCCGGCCGAGGCCGAGATCGATGCGGCCGGGATAGAGCGCTGCCAGTGTGCCGAACTGTTCAGCAATCACCAGCGGTGAATGGTTCGGTAGCATGATGCCGCCGGAACCAACCCGGATGGTCTTGGTGCCGGCCGCCACATGAGAAATGACGATCGAGGTTGCAGCGCTGGCTATGCCTTTCATGCCATGGTGTTCAGCGAGCCAGAAACGTTTGTAGCCGGCGGCTTCCGCTTCCTGCGCCAGGCGGCGGGAGTTCTGCAGGGCTTGCGACGCGTTTGATCCTTGCGTGATCGGGGAGAGGTCGAGGATCGAAAAGGGCACCATGGGAAAGCCTTCGATGAATGGAACTGATAGAAGCGTATGTAAGATCGAATTTCGTAAATCCAAGGTTGCCAACGAGATGTGAAGAGGTCGATGCCGCCAAATTATCGCGAATGTTTTTGTTTTGTTCACATTTTACTGGCAGCGTCCTGGCATGAGTATTAGGCTCCCGACCATGCAGAACACGATTCGTATCATCGGCATCGATCCAGGCCTCCGCCGTACCGGTTGGGGCATTATCGATACGTTTGGCAATTCCTTGCGCTTTGTCGCTTCAGGCACCGTCACCTCCGACGGCGATATGGATCTGGCCTCACGACTATGCCAGTTGCATGACGGGTTGGCCGATGTCATCCACAGCCACAAGCCGGACGAAGCGGCCGTCGAGCAGACCTTCGTTAACAAGGACGCGGTGGCGACGTTGAAGCTCGGGCAGGCACGGGGCATCGCCATGCTGGTTCCGGCGCGCGCCGGGCTGCAGGTGGCTGAATACGCACCGAATGCTGTCAAGAAAGCGGTGATCGGCGTCGGTCACGGTGAGAAACAGCAGATCCACATGATGCTGAAAATCTTGATGCCGAAGGCGGAATTCAAGGGCAACGACGCCGCCGATGCGCTGGCGATCGCCGTCTGCCACGCGCATAATCGCGGCGCAGCGCGGATGCGGATGGCCGCGCTCGCCGGGTGATTTGTTCTTGACTTGTTCTATTTTGGCCACTAAGTAATACCCTGGAGGTATTACCATGCGTGTTACGGAAAAAGGTCAGGTGACCATCCCGAAGAATGTACGGTCGAATCTGGGCATCGAGCCGGGATCGAGCGTGGAATTTATTCTCAAGGGAAATGAAGCGGTGCTGCGCCGGGTCGAGCCTGCTCGGGCGATGGTGGAGCGTTCAGTTCAGGAATTCTCCGATCATCTGAATCGCCACAAAGGGTCAATGAACCTCGGCGGCATGGACGGCGACGAATTTTATCGGCTGTTGAGGGACTGATGGCGACGCTGGTCGACACAAATGTGCTGATCGATGTATTCCACACGGGCAGCCCCTTTGAGGATTGGTCGGCTTCGCGTTTGGCCGATGCCAAACGTGAAGGCGCTGTCGTTATCAATCCATTGATCTACGCCGAAATGGCGGCCGGTTTCGTCCTGTCGTCGACACTCGACGCAGTCCTTTCTCCATCTGCTTTTCAGCGGGAGGACTTGCCCTGGGAGGCGGCGCACGCAGCTGGGCAGGCCTTCCTGAGGTACAAAAAGTCCGGCGGGGACAAGCGATCCCCGCTACCGGATTTCTATATCGGCGCCCATGCAGCGGTGCGGGGCCACAGAATTTTGACCCGTGATCCCGCGCGATACAAACTCTATTTCCCCTCCGTCGAACTGATCACGCCGGAAACCCACCCATGAAGGATTTTGCGCCATGATCGGCAAGCTCAAGGGAACGATCGACGAGATCGGTGACGACCATGTGGTCATCGACGTGCATGGAGTTGGTTATGTCGCTCATTGCTCGTCGCGGACATTGTCCAGGCTCGGCTCGCCGGGGGAAGCCGCCATTCTGTTCATTGAAACCTATGTGCGCGAAGATCAGCTGCGGCTGTTCGGTTTTCTGACGGCGTTAGAGCGTGAATGGTTCCGATTGCTGCAGAGCGTCCAGGGTGTCGGCTCCAAGGTGGCGCTCGCCGTTCTGTCCGTGCTGACGCCGGGTGAGCTGGCGAATGCGATTGCCCTGCAGGACAAGGCTTCGGTGTCGCGGGCGCCGGGCGTCGGTCCGAAGGTCGCGGTGCGTATCGTCACCGAACTCAAGAACAAGGCGCCAGCCTTTGCCGGCGAGGCGGCTGCGAATATCGGACTGAAGCAGGAGCTTGGCGAGGGGGTCGCCTCCGCGCCGGTCTCCGATGCTGTTTCGGCGTTGAGCAATCTCGGCTATTCGCGTGACCAGGCGGCAAATGCGGTAGCTGCAGCCTTGAAAAATGGCGGTGAGGGCTTGGATAGCGCCAAGCTGATCCGGTTGGGGCTGAAGGAACTGGCGCGCTAGGGTGCGTTGCCATGATGTGCGGGGCGTGAGATTGAAGTGTTTATGAGTGAAGAGCAGAGACTGATCACACCGGAAAAGCGGGGCGAGGACCTCGATACCACGCTGCGGCCGCAGTCGCTGGACGAATTTACCGGCCAGGCCGAGGCGCGCGCCAATCTGAAGGTGTTTATCGAGGCGGCAAAGAACCGCGGCGAGGCACTGGACCATGTGCTGTTCGTCGGTCCGCCGGGCCTCGGCAAGACGACCTTGGCGCAGATCATGGCCAAGGAACTCGGAGTTAATTTCCGTTCGACGTCCGGCCCGGTGATCGCCAAGGCGGGTGATCTTGCCGCGCTGCTTACCAATCTTGAAGACCGGGATGTGCTGTTCATCGACGAAATTCATCGGCTGAACCCGGCGGTCGAGGAAATTCTCTATCCTGCGATGGAAGATTTCCAGCTCGACCTGATCATCGGCGAGGGGCCGGCGGCCCGCTCGGTCAAGATCGACCTGTCGAAATTCACGCTGGTCGCCGCCACCACCCGGCTCGGACTGCTCACGACGCCGCTGCGTGATCGTTTCGGCATTCCCGTGCGTTTAAGCTTCTACACTGTCGAGGAATTGGAGCTGATCGTCCGCCGGGGTGCCCGGCTGATGGGGCTTGGTATCACCGATGACGGCGCACGCGAGATTGCGCGGCGCGCGCGGGGGACGCCACGCATCGCGGGGCGGCTCTTGCGCCGCGTGCGCGATTTTGCCGAAGTCGCCAAGGCCGAAGCGGTGACCAGGCAGATTGCCGACGAGGCGCTGACCCGGCTTCTGGTCGACAATATGGGGCTTGATCAACTCGACAAGCGCTATCTCACCATGATCGCGCTCAATTTCGGCGGTGGTCCGGTCGGCATCGAAACGATTGCAGCGGGACTGTCCGAACCCCGTGATGCCATCGAGGACATCATCGAGCCCTACATGATTCAGCAGGGTTTCATACAGCGCACGCCGCGCGGGCGTATTTTAACCGCAAACGCATGGAAACACCTTGGATTGCAGGTGCCGAAGGATCTGGAAGCCACCCAGTTCCGCCTGTTCCAAGAGGATGACTGATTGATCACACGGCGCGGTTTCCTGAAATTTCTCGGCGGCAGCGTCGCCGGGGTGATGGCGCTCGGCGGATATGCCTTCGCCTTCGAGCCGCTCGTCCGGCTCAACGTTACCCGCTACAAGCTGACGCCGCCGGGCTGGACGCCGGGGCTCAAGCTCCGGGTCGTCGCCTTGGCCGACATCCACGCC
>UCEZ01000069.1 GCA_900471525.1 Hyphomicrobiales bacterium
GGTTCCGATCCTACCAGACGATCATACTCCGCCTCGGGCACGCCGTATATTCCGCCGACCAGGTCGATCAAGCCCTGTCGATCGATGACGGTGCAAATTCCCCGTGTCGATCTGATGAGGTGCTTTCCTTCGAGTATATGGAGCGCGTCGGAGGATAGGCTCGCCAACTCGGTCCCGGAGCATGGTGCGGAATCACACAGAATGCCCAGTGATCGACTGCCTCTCGATCTGCCCGGTATCGCGCCGCCGGAGTTCGTTACGCTCGATATGGACGCAGACTGAGTTTCATTTCGGTGCAACATCCTTGACTGACCCGATCCACGAAAAAAGGCCTCTCCTGTGGCAAAGGAGAGGCCACGGTTTTCCTCATAGTTCCCGATCAGACTGCCAAGCGATCGGGCGCCCATTAGACGCCCGCAATGGCGCTTTGACATTTAACTATCTTAATCAGTGCGGCGCCGTTTCCAATGAATCTCTGGAAATGATGAGGCGGGTGCTCACCGACGAATGTACACGCCGTATGATCCGACGTGATAGCATCCAAGGAGAGGAACTTTCCCGCGTCATTATGCACGTATTTCTTGCCGGGATGACTGATGAATGCGAGCAGGACAAGGTCGGAAATCCATATTTCGATCACTGCCAACGGGTCGCGGCACTCGTCGTGGGCGATGAGAAGCGAACCGTTGCGTTTCTCCACGACGTTCTGGAAAAAGGTTCGGGCTGGACGGTAGGTCGCCTCGCACAGGAGGGCTTTTCTCTGCGCATAATTGAAGCCGTGGTAGCGCTGTCCCGAAGATTGGGCGAACCCGATGACGAGTTTTTACGGAGGGTAGCCTCCAACCCGCTGGCGCGGGTAGTGAAGCGGGCTGATCTCGAGGACAACCTCGTTCAGGCCGAGCAGGCGGGGCTGGATACGTCGAAGTATCTGGCCGGTCTTGAGTTGCTTCAGAACATGTAATTCGGGTGGATTTTTCAGCAGTTTCCACCATCCATCGGTTTATGGGTTCTATCCGACTATCTATCAGAACTGTTCAGCGTCGTTGGCGTTCATAGGTGGCTTGGCGTTCCGGATATCCTTCAGCACTTCCTCAACAGCGATAACGACTTCGTCGGCAATCCAGCCGGCCGCCACGGCGCCTCTTACCAAGGTGACGACACCTGGGCGAACGAGTTCCTCACATTCCAGTGCGCGCTGCATATCGCCGACAGGGTTAACTGGTGCCGAGATTTCCATGGCGGTGTCCTTTGTCGCATAACTCCTCACGCCGCTTAACGTTCCAGCTAAGCGGTGGGCGCCGCTCTCACTATTTCCGTTCGACCAGGGGCGGGAGCCGATTTTGGCATCTTTAACTACAGGCGGCAGACGCGGCGCGATCGTCTCTCAAATGCTTTGCACCACCTCCACGTCAAGAGGATGAGGTGCAGATTGCAAACACCATGCATCCTTTTGCCCCTCGAAGCGTTTGCTCAACCAGAGACAATTGTGAGGACAGTCCATGATGCACGGTGGCAACGGTAAAAGAGGCAGGCGAAACAGTTCCGTCCAAACCAACGAGTTGGAGGAATACTTTGCCGAGCTGGGCACCGGAGCGAATGAACATCCCACCGATAGTTATAGGCCTGGGCCGCCGCCCGATAGGTCCGCAATGGCGGAAGAGCTGCGCCGCTTGAGAGCATATGTGTCATATCTCGGGGACAAAATATCGGAACTCCCCCATGGACCGGAAGTTCAAGCGGCGAAGAAACGAGTTTTCCCAAAAGGTGTTGCCCCGCTTTCTGGAATTGCGACCGCGCTAATTGCGGTTGCTGCGTTGAGCGCTGCGCGGATTTTTTCCGAGCGCCGATAGCCACCCTCGGTCTGCGGCTACAGCACCTTGAGACCGCCAGAGCGGGTGCTGCATACAGAAACTACAGAACTCGTCTCCGGTATTTGACCACCGCTATGCTAGCACGTGCTGTAGAGACGTTTCGGAGAGGCCGGGTAACTGACCGACATTTTCTTGCGCTTGGTAGAGCGGGGTGGTCATGCGGCGACCATAAATATTAGCTTTCCCTCAGGAACAATTCCTCTCGGACAGCGTTGCTGGTGGCGCGGGAACACATGTTGATGTTTAGGAGGGAAGCAATGCATCCGATTAAAGTCCCAAAGCCCGCCGAAATCCAATGGATACCTGTCATCCTTAAGATGCGCGAAGGGCCGGTGGTGAAGATCTGCGGACCGCTACAGGCGTTCGCAATATTGAACCGGCAGACCATCACGAAACCAGGTCCGCTTCAACAGCACGCTCGGGAGTGCTGCCGGTTGGCGTTGGAACGCAAGATGTCATCAGATGAAGCTAGGCTTGCATTTATGGCGGCGACCATGGGGCAGACGCAGAGAGTTGTTTGAGACCAGGCCGCGAACTGCGGACACCTATTCACGGGTAAATTCATCCGTTTGGCAAATGCGGCCGTAGGAGCACGCCATGAACAACAGCATCTGGGATGTTAACGTCGAGTTGGCCATAGAATGCAGCGATCATTTCCATGTTGTTCGAAACGCACGTGAGGCGATTGCGTGCCTGACCACGCGCTGGCCGGACATTAAAGGTTCCAACTACGCCATCGCTCGTCAGATCTGCCTGGACGCGCTGGAGGGCACCAAGAGCAATGCAGAAGCGCGCGCCGCGTTTGAAGCCGCAGCGGATGAAGCTGGCATCCTGAAGCGGCGTTGAAATTGCTCCTCGCCGAGGTCATGCGGCACCTACTTCCGTAGGCAAAACCGTCGCCGGGTTGGCGGCCATGGGACATACCGCCTGAAAACACGACGGCATTCATTTCCAGCCGCGTGCAGTTTTCGATCGATAATCTCCAACAACCGCACCGCTCGTCGTTACCTTAGAACATCCGATAATCTTGCCTTATCG
>UCEZ01000068.1 GCA_900471525.1 Hyphomicrobiales bacterium
TCCTTACGAAACGTTTGCGACGGTCAGCGTCGAAGTGCCTTCAGCACACCGTCTTGAAACGGTCGACACAAATATCCAGCACCTCACCCGGATCGCGCTTCCACCAGTTCCCGGCTGAAAAGATCTCGACTTCGCAATAGCCTTCATAACCGGTGCTCTCGACGGCACGGCGGATGGATTTCAGATCGGCGACACCGTCGCCCATCATTCCGCGATCAAGGAGGACGTCCTGAGTATCCGCCATCCAGTCGCACAGGTGATATCCAGCAATCCGCTCCTTGCCGAGCCGGTTCAATTCCGCCCCAAGGGACAAGTCCCACCAAACGTGATAGACATCGACGGCGACGCTGACGGCCGGATGCCCGATCGCCTCACACATGTCGACGGCGTCACGAACGGTGACCAGACAAGATCTGTTTCCCCCATAGACGGGATGCAGCGGCTCTAGTGCCAGCGTTACATTGCCCTTGGCCGCGTGGGGTGCCGCTTCGGCAACCAAGTCGCGCACCTGCTTCAAGCTTTCCTTCATCGAATGGGTATCCTCGACGATGCCGCCGACACAGATGGTGACGCAGGAGGCGCCCAGTGCCGAGGCCATATCGATCGACGCGTGAAAATCATCCATCGCGGCCTGCCGCGGCTTTGGCGCGAGCGGGCCGACGAGGAAAGGCGCGCGGCAAAGGCCGCAGACATCCAGACCCGCCGCGCGTGTCCGCTCGCCGATTTCCACGGCCCTGCTGCCGATTTCCCGCCGCCAGAAGGCGATGGCGCCGAAGCCGCGCTTCGCACAGGCATCGATAATCTGCTCCGGCGACCAGCCGGCCCCCTGCCCTTCAACATTGTGGCCGAGGGTCGCAGTGTTGAGGGCAAGCGCCGAGTGATCGTCGAAGAAATCTCGCAATCCGTCCACACTACGCTCCATAGAAGGCCAGCGTCTTTTTCATCCGGCCGATAGCAAGATCGCCGTCTCTAAGCAGGCCGCACTGGTCGGCCAGTTTGAAGACCTCGGTGAAATAGGGCAGCGGTCGCATGGACTGCGCGCCGTTCAGCATGATGAAGTGATCCTGGAACCCGTTCAGCCAGGCAAGAAATACCACGCCCGTCTTGTAGTACTGCGTCGGCGCCCGGAAGATCAGCCGCGCCAGGGGCACCGTCGGATCAAGCACCGCGCGGAATCCCTTTGCGTCGCCGTCCTTCAGTCGCGACAACGCGAAGGCCGCGGCTGGCGCCAGCGGATCGAAGATGCCCAGCAAGGCGTGAGAATGGCCTTCCGCGTCGCCCTCGATCAATTCGGGATAGTTGAAATCGTCTCCCGTATACATTTTGACGCCTTCCGGCAGGCGCCGACGCATGACAACCTCCTTGTCCTTATCGAGCAGGGAGATCTTGATGCCATCGACTTTCGAGATGTTTTCGCCGATGATCGTCAGCGCCGTTTCCATCGCCTCGTCGAAGCTGGCGGAGCCCCAGTAGCCGGTAAGTGCCGGGTCGAACATATCGCCCAGCCAGTGGAGGACCACTGGTTCGTCGCAAGCTGAAAGCGTATCCCGGTAGATGTCTATGTAGTCCTGTGGCCCCTTGGCGAGTGTGGCGAGCGCGCGGCTCGCCATCAGGATGATGCGACCGCCAATCTTCTGGATGGCCTCGATCTGCTCGCGATAGGCGCGGCGGACGTCATCGAGCGAGCGTGCATCATTGGGGCTCAGATGATCTGTGCCGGCGCCGTTGAAGACCAGCGCGTCGGGCACTTCCTGCTTGGTGCGGCGGATCAGCTCCAAAGCCCCCGGCCAATCCAGCCCCATGCCGCGCTGCGCGGTGTCCATGGCTTCGGCGATGCCCAGGCCCAGTTCGTGCAAGTGGCGGCGGAAGGCCATTGTGGCCGTCCAATCGACAGACGCCGGACCCGACGGATCGCTTGCGGTCCAGGGATTGGCGACGACATGGGCGGCGGAAAGGACGACGCGATTGTAGTCGCGCGAAAATTCGGCCGTCTGGATCGGCGTGCCGGTCAGGCGATACGGCGACAGGCCGCCGTTCTCATCGGGAAGCTGTAAGTCCATTTTCTATCCTCAAAACCGGGGAACAAGCATGCCTGCGTCTGCGGCGAGAACCTGCCCTGTCATATACGGCAGGCCGCCTGTCGCCAGTGTCGCGACGATCCGGCCCATATCAGCGGGTTTGCCAAGACGAGGAATAAGGGTTAACCCCTCGTCCTCGATGCGGCGGCGATAGGTTTCCGACACCGCCTTCGTCATATCCGTCTCGATCAGTCCAGGTTGCACATCGAAAACGGCGATGTTTTCTGAGCCGAGCCGTGCTGCGAAGACCTTGGAGATCATCGCAGCAGCGGCCTTGGAGGCGCAGTATTCACCGCGCAGGATCGATGCCGCTGTCGCGTTCGACGAGGTTACATTGACGATACTGTAGAACCGCCCATCTGCGCGATCGCGCTTGACGACCCGGCGTGCAAAAGCCTGCGACAGGAAGAAGTGCGCCTTGGCGTTAACGGCCATGCAGCGGTCGTAGCTTTCCTCGGTGACGTCGAGCAGATCGCCGCGCCGCAGGACCGACACGCCCGCATTGTTGACCAGGGTTGTCAGCGGGCCACATTCGGCCTCGGCCGCATCCAGCATCTGTTCGTGCCGTGCAAGCAGGCTGATATCGCCGGGGACCTTGACCGCTTTGACGCCCTTTGCCTGAACGGTGGCTACGGCGGCATCGAGTTCCTCGCTCTCGCTGTAGCCGTTGATGGCGACGTTGAAGCCGTGGTCAGCCAGATCCAAAGCGATCGCAAGGCCGATGCCACGGCTGGAGCCGGTGACAAGGGCAGCATGTGCAAGAGTTGCGCTCATCCTCGCGCTCCATGCTTGACCAGCTCGCGCGCGATGATCATGCGCTGGATCTGGTTGGTTCCTTCGTAAATTTGGGTAATCTTGGCATCGCGATAGAGCCGCTCTACCTCGAAACCGCGAATGTAGCCGCTGCCCCCGAAGACCTGGATGGCGTCGGCCGAACGGGCGACCGCCATGTCGCCTGCAAAGCACTTGGCCATCGAGCAGGCCTTGGTGGCGTTTTCGCCGCGATCAAGTTTTCCCGCCGCGCTGTGGACTAGGAGACGCGCGGCCTCGATGTCCTTGGCCATGTCGGCCAACAGCCATTGCACGCCCTGGAAATCGGCAATCTTCGAGCCGAACTGCTTGCGCTGCTGCGCATAGTCAAGTGCTGCCTCCAGACCTGCCTGGCCAATGCCGACAGCAAGGGAAGCGATGCCGACCCGACCCTTGTCGAGTACGCTCATCATCATGTGAAAGCCTCGCCCTTCCTCGCCAAGGAGCGCTTCGGGCGGCAGTATCACATCGGTAAAATTGAGCGCGCCGACCTGGCTCGCCCGCTGACCCATCTTGTGTTCCTTCGGTCCCCGCTCGACACCCTTGGCATGGAGATCGACGATGAAAATGCTCATGCCCTTGTGGCCGGCACTTTTGTCTGTCCTTGCGAGAACGAAACCGACATCTGCGACCGGCGCATTGTGGATCCAGATCTTTCCACCATTCAGCCGCCAACCCTCTCCGTCCCGCTCCGCCGTGGTGCGGATGCCCGAAACGTCCGTTCCGGCTTCCGGCTCGGTGATGCAATAGGCGGCCTTCTTTTTCGCCGTCATCACCGGAGCAAGCCACTCGTCCCGCTGCTGAGACGTTCCGTGGCGAACCAACAGCGTGGAGATCAACTCGACAAGGCCGCATTGGTCGGCAACCGATGCGTAACCGCGTGAAAGCTCTTCCATGACGAGGGCATAGGTCAACGTGTCAAAGCCCGGACCGCCCATGGCTTCCGGCACGGCGATGCCGAAAAGACCGAGTTCACCCATTTGCTCGTAGAGCTCGGCGGGAAATCGTTCTTCGCGATCCAGGGTTTCAGCAACCGGGCGAATCACGTCCTCGGCAAATTGCCGGGCCATGTCCCGCACCTGCTCTTGAACCTCGGTCAAAATCATGACGAACTCCTATCAATACTATAACCAGTTAGTTACTTATTAGCATCGCGAGTGGCCGTGGTCAAGTCGATGCATGTCGATACGGGATGGCCTGAGCCGCGCCTCCACCGTCAGGAAGTTGGCCATTCGAAAACAAGGAACGGCTCAGAAATCCTGCGTTCCAGCAAAGCTCCGTAAACCGCGGCTGGATCTGCCGGCGACAATTTTCGCATGAGCCCGCTCAACGGGATGCGGTCTTCGGAAAGCCACTTCAAGGCCTTGGCAAATCCTGTGAAGATGCTGTGTGGGCTGTTGTTGTAACCTTCCAGGAGTTCGGCCCATTTGAACCCTTTGCCAAGCAGCGGATACTCCCACTCCCAGCCGCTTCGCAGAAGGACGAAATTGTTGAAGACCGCATGCAGGATGTCGTGGGCGTAGAGCTCGGTATGACGTTTCCACGGAACGCCGATCAGCACCACTTCGCCATGCTGGCGAGCGACGCGGCAGCCACCCAGAACGGCCTTTTCATGACCGGAGCAATCGACGACCAGTGCAACTTTGCCTGATATCTTGGGATCGTCTACCGGCATGTCGGCGAAGGTCGAGGCGACGCCGGAGGTCTCGATCTGAGCGCGGCGAACGGCGTCCGGCTCGACGACGGACACCTCGTAACCGGAAAGCTTGAAGATATGGGCGGCGAGATAACCGACAGGTCCTGCGCCGCTAATGATGACGCGGTCGCCCGGTCTCGCCTTTGTCGTCATCAGTGTCGTCATGGAAACGCCGATCAGGCGTGCAACGACAGCCGTTTCATCGGCAAGACCGTCCGGCACAGGAAGGGTGAAGCGACGGTCGACCTGCTGGAAACTTCTATGTGGTCCCATGCAGAAGAGGCGCTCGCCGGTTTCGATATCTTTGACGTCTTTGCCACATTCCTCAACTTCGAAGACGGCGGCGTAGCCGGGCCGGACGGGAAATTCGTCGCCCTCCGCCCATGCGAGTTCTGTACCCGGACTAACGAGTGTTGCAAGCGTGCGACCGCGCACTTCACAGTCGCCAAGCGGCGGCTTTTCGCAGTCCTGCAGCATGAAGCTGCCTCTGTGCGGGAAAATGATCTCCTTGCCGGACATATGGTCTAATCCTTTTTCCATTTCAGAGCGCCTGACCGCTCTCGCTGTCGAACAAATGCAGACCCGCCTGATTGAAGACGACCTTGACGGTCTCATCCGGAGCCGGCCGTTCACCGGCGGGGATTTGCGCTATAAATTCCTGCGTGCCGACCCGGAGATCGACGAGGGCCTCGACACCGAGATATTCCACGACCTCGACGCGGGCTTCGATGGCGCCCGGTTCACCGGCCCGGGCAAGGCGGACGTCGCTGGGGCGGATGCCGAGCGTCACCGCCTGGCCGGGTGTGAGCTTTCCGCTCTTGTCCACCGGCGCGGCGATGGTGAATGCGGCGGATGAGAGCACCGGTCCCTTGTCGCCGCGCTCCACCGTCATGCGGAAGAGGTTCATGGAAGGACTGCCGATGAATGTCGCGACAAAGAGGTTCTTCGGATGCGCGAAGACCTCTTCGGGAGAGCCAATCTGCTCGATATAGCCGTCCTTCATGATGACGATCTTGTCGGCGAGCGTCATCGCCTCTACCTGATCATGAGTGACGTAGATGACCGTGGTCCCGAGCTGCTTGTGGAGCTTGGCGATTTCCATTCGGACCTGCGTGCGCAGTTTCGCGTCCAGATTTGACAGCGGCTCATCGAAGAGAAACACTTCCGGTGTGCGCACCATCGCCCGGGCCATCGCCACGCGCTGACGCTGCCCCCCCGAAAGCTGCGCCGGCTTGCGCTGCAAAAGCGCGTCCAGCCCCAGCATGCCGGCAACACCCGCTATCTTGGCATCGACCTCCGCCTTCGAAAGCTTCTGTGGCTTGAGCGCAAACTCCATGTTTTGGCGCACTGTCATATGCGGATAGAGCGCGTAATTCTGGAACACCATCGCGATCTTGCGATCCTTCGGCGGACGGTCGTTGATGACTTCGCCGGCGATGCAGATTTCACCGCCCGACACGTCTTCGAGACCGGCAACCATGCGCAGCGTCGTTGTCTTGCCGCAGCCGGATGGCCCGAGCAGGACGACGAACTCGCCGTCGGTGATGTCGAGATCGACGCCATGCACGACCTTGAAGGCGCCGAAGGCTTTCACAACATTGGTAAGGGAAACAGATGCCAAGATTTTTCCTCCGCAGGGCAGTCGCAGTTGCTGCCGGGCCTATTTGACGGATCCGAGCGTCAGGCCCTTGACCAGCCATTTCTGGCAGGTGAGCACGAAGATGACGCCGGGAATGAGAATGATGAAGGAGCCGGCCATGATGCGGCCCCACTGCACCGCGTCGCTGCTCCAGAACGACATGACGGCGACGGTGGCGGTCTGCGCGCTGGAACCGGTCAGCATCAGGGCAAACAGGAACTCGTTCCACGAGAAGATGAAGCAGAAGACGGCGCAGACGGCGAGACCGGGCGCTGCCAGCGGCAGGGTGATCCGGTAGAAAATCTCCACGATCCCGTAACCGTCCACCTGCGCGGCTTCCTCCAGCGCCTCAGGCACCTCGTCGAAGAAACCCTTCATCAGCCAGACCGTCAGCGGAATGTTCGCCGTCGAGTAAACGATGATCAATGCCAGCGGCGTGTCGAGCAGACCCACCGACTTGAAGATGATGTAATAGGGCACGACGACGGCGATCGGCGGGAACATCCGCATTGACAGGATCCAGAATGCTGCATCGTTGATGCGCGGATGGCGGATGCGCGACAGGGCAAAGGCGCCAAGCGAACCGACCGTCACGCTGAAGGCGGTGGAACCAAGCGTGACGATAAGGCTGTTGAGGATGTTCTGGTGGAACGGCCGCAGCGTGAAGAGATCGACATAGTGCTGTAGCGTCGGTGTGAAAAAAACCGTCGGCGGGCGCGAGAACATATCCGCCGACGGCTTCAGGGAGGAGGCCAGGATAAGGTAGATCGGGATCATGAAGATGATCAGGATGATCCCGGTCACGATGTAGACGAACGTCGCCTGTCTGGTGCTGATCTTGTTCATTGCAGGTTCTCCTTCTGCCGGCGCGCCTTATCGGGCGACAGCGCTTTTCTGCATCGATTTGAAGAACAGGGTGATCAGCACCGAAATGATGATCAGCGAAACGAAGGAGGCTGCAGCACCGACACCCATGCGCCAGAAGGTGAAGCTCTGACGATAGATGTAGAGTGCGATCGTTTCCGTCGCGTCGCCAGGCCCGCCCTTGGTCAGGACGAAGATGATGTCGTAGATCTTGAACGCATCGATGGCGCGCAGGAACAGGAGACTGATGAGCACCGGTTTCAGCTGTGGCAACGTCACATAGAGAAACACGTCGATCCTGGAATTGCCGTCGATCAGCGCCGCTTCGTAGGGCTCGGGCGACAGGCTCTGGAGAGCGGCGGCCGTGCCCATCATCACAAAGGGTGTCCACTGCCAGATATCGGCGATCGCGATCGCCGTCAGAGCCCATTGGGTACTTGTGATCCACGGGATCGGGTTGATGCCGATCAGGCCAATGAAGTAGTTCAGATAGCCAAGTTCGGGAAAGTAGATGAACAGCCAGACGAGACCGACGATGACCGGCGAGATCATCATCGGAATGAGAAGAAGAGTGCGGATAGCGGCCATCCCCGGCAGCCGCTGCGTCACCAGAAGCGCCAGGCCCACGCCGATGACGAACTGAAAGGTCAGTGTGACCGCCATCAGCTTGAAGGTGATCCACATGCTATGCATGAATGGGCCGGAGGTCAGCACTTCCTGGAAGTTCGCCAAGCCAACAAAAATTCGCGGGATGAAGGGCTTTGCCAGATCATAGTTCCGGAAGCTCAGATAGAGCGCGTAGAGCATGGGATAGATGGTCGTCAGGAAGAGAACCGCTACCGTCGGCAGCAGAAACACCCCCGCAATCGTCCTGTTGCGCCTGTTGACATAACCCATTGAACTCTCCCGAATTTCGTTACCCGCTCGCTCCGGCGCAGGCCACCGGAGCGAGCGGCGTGTGGCTACTTTTGCAGCACGGTGACCGGTGCGTCGTTAATCCAGCGAAGCCGCTGTTCGACCGGGAACATGGACAGCCGCGAATTGACGGCGGTGCAGGCGTTGTTCAACGCCTCCTGCGCCGTTGCCGTTTCGCCCGCCATGTACTTGGAAAGCTCGACGCCGAAGTTTTCCTCCACATCCGCGTAGAAGGGATGAAAGATGCGGCGGCGCGCATTCGCCTGTGTGTCGAGGAGCACCTTGTAGTAAGGATATTTCTCCTGGAGCGCCGGATCGGACAGGATCGACTTGCGGAACTGGCTGATGCCCCAGCCCTCATCCGCCAGGCGGCGCATGATCTTCTCGCTGGTGCCCCACTTGATGAAGGCCCAGGCGGCTTCCTTCTCCTGGTCGGAAACCTTGGCGTTGATGGCAAAGGACAATGCGCCGGTATAGGTCGGCTGCGGTTTGCCATCGACGGTTGGGCCACCGGAGAAGCCAGCCTTGCCGAGGCTTGGGAGCTTGGCTTCTTCCGGGTTGGTCAGGCGTACGGTGCGTACGCTCCAGTAGCCGGAAAGCGCTGTCTCGCCACGCTCCATGTAGCCGGATTGAATATCCCACATCAGGCCGAGATAGTCCGGCGGGTTGAAGGGAACCAGCGACTTCATGAATTCAGCGGCCTTGACATGCGGCTCACCCGTCATGGCGCAAAGGCCGGTTGCCGGATCCCAGTAATCCCCACCGAAACCGCGCATGATCGGGAAATAGTCGTGTGTTATGGCGCCCTGAACGCGGCTATAGGATTCGGCGTTGCCGTAGAAATCCTGCTCCAGCACCTTGCCGGCGAGCTTATCTCCCTTCTTGCGGGTGAAGAACTCGGCGATGTCGTGGAACTGCTGCCAGGTGGACGGCGGCGCGAGATCATAGCTGTATTTGGCCTTGAAGGCCGCTTTCTCGTCGGCATTGTCGAAGAGGTCCTGGCGATAGTTGACGTGCCAGATCATGCCGGAGGCCGGGAAGGCCAGAAGCGCGCCCTGCCAGCTGTTTTCCTGCAGTTGCACCGGAATGATGTCGTCGAGCCCGATTTCGGCAGCGTCGCGCTTGGCGTAGTCAGTGAGGTCCTGCAGTGCCCCAGCCTCGCCAAGCATGCCCACCCAGGGGCTATCCACCCAGAGAAGCTGATAGGTCGGATTGTCGGAGCTCGCTTCGATAATGATCTTGTCGATCAGCCCCGGATAGGGAAGCATGTCGATCTGCACCTTGGCGCCCGTCTGCTCTTCGAACTCGCTGGTGATTTTCGCCAGGCGCGTCACCGAGGTGTCGCCGATGCCCAGCATCTTCAGTTGCACCCCCTCGAATGGCTTGTCTTGCGCCAATGCGCTGCCGCACATCATCGCCACGAAACTGGCTGCCAAAAGGGATTTGTTCCATATGCCCATCGAACTGCTCCTCCACATTCGAATGAAAACGATCGGAAACCGCACCCGATGCCGGGCGCGGCGGCTCAGTGCCGCCCTCGGATAACCGGCGGGCGGATTACACGCCTCTTGGTGAGGCGGAATGGGATATCTTTATGCGCCGCTGACGGGCGACCAGAGTTTCGGACCACCATCGGCTTCGTAGCCAAGCGGACCCGTCATGCTGACGATTTCGAGGAACTGGCCCCACGGTGCACGCAGATAGAGCCAAGTGAGCCCCTTCATTGCGCCTGCGTCGACATAGGTTGGTCCATCGAGCACATCGACGCCGCGCTCGCGCAACCGCTCGGCGGCCGAAACCGCGTCATCGACCTGGAAGGCCACGTGAAAACCGCCCGGCTGGCTGTTGCGTTTCAAGGCGTCCTCCGTGGCTTCGCCCGAATACTCAAACAGTTCTATGTTGCTGCCATTGCCGCAGCGAAGCACCTTGATATTTTCGATGCGGCAATGCTCCGGCACGCCAAGACGACGGCGCATGAACACGCCGTCAACGTCGATCTTACCTGTCGTCATGACGGTGACCGCACCGAAAATCGTCTCAAAGAACGCGACGGCCTCGTCGAGATCAGGCACGGTGAAGCCGATATGCTCAATACCAAAGATTTTCAATTTTCCCTCCCGCCGTCCGACCTTTGCGGCCGGCCATTCTCGCCCCTCCCCGGGCGGTTCCAAACCGGATGGGTATGTATCCAGTTAGTTATTTAACTATGCACTATGCAGTTACCTTGTCAACGGCATAGTGCGCTAGTGCGATTGGAGTTTTGCAAACACGTGGCGGGAGAAGGCTCGACACCCGTGCGCTGGTGTTCGAAGATTGCGGTCCGCACATAGTGTAGTCGTAATTTTCCAGGACGAATCCGCCGCCGGGCTCTTGCCACGATTTCTGCGTGGGTTATTATAAATAACTAAATGGTTACTGCATCAAGGGAGGATTACATGAAAACGTTAGCGAAGAGGAGATTTGGTCGGATCGATCTGGAGGTGACCAATTTTGCCTTCGGCACCGCGCCGATAGGCAATATTTTTCGCCCTATCGATGAGCAGACGTCGGATGCAATGATCCAGGCCGCATGGGACGGTGGCGTCCGATTCTACGACACGGCGCCTATGTACGGCCATGGTCTCGCGGAATTGCGCACTGGACATTCTCTGCGCTGGAAGAACCGCGACGATTTCGTCCTGTCGTCGAAGGTTGGACGCGTGCTGAAGCCGAAGCGCCGCTCCGAAATCGATTTCTCGCCGTGGAACAATGCCGCACCGAACGAGATGATCTTCGACTACAGCTACGATGGCACCATGCGCGCCTTCGAGGATTCGCTGCAGCGCCTGGCACTCGAGCGTATGGATATCTGCTTCATCCACGATATCGACGTTTTCACGCGTGGTGCCGATCAGCCCGAAGTGTTCCGGCAGGCGATGGACGGCGCTTGGAAAGCCTTGTCGCAGCTACGCGACGAGGGCGTCGTCAAGGCGATCGGCGTCGGCGTCAACGAGTGGGAAGTCTGCCACGAAGCGCTCAAGCAGCGCGATTTCGATTGTTTTCTACTTGCCGGCCGCTACACACTGCTCGAGCAGGAATCGCTCGATGCGTTCCTGCCGCTTTGCCAGGAGCGCAATGCCGCCGTGATCATCGGGGGTGGCTTTAACTCGGGCATTTTGGCGACGGGTGCTATCGACGGGGCAAAATACAATTATGCGCCGGCGCCGGCGCCGATCATGGAAAAGGTCCGGGGCATCGAGGCCGTCTGCAAGGAGTACGACGTTCCATTGCCGGCCGCCGCGATGCAGTTCGTGGTCGCGCATCCCGCAATCCCTGCCTTCGTCGCGGGGACACGGACCGTCGAGCAGCTAAACAAGAATCTCGAATGGTTCAGCCACCCAATCCCGACGGATTTCTGGAGCGAATTGAAGCGTAAGGGCTTATTGCGCGAAGACGCCCCCACACCGGCTTAGCCAAAAAGAGACACGGCGAGCCATCCTTGTGCTCGCCTTGTCCTATCCTTTCTGTATACAAATCGGACAGTGCGGCCGATATGCAGCGCTTAGAGAAGCAGTATCGCCCGAAAATCATTGACATTCGTTCCCGTCGGGCCGGGTACGAAGAGATCATCGACGGCATTGAAGGCAGTCCAGGCATCGTTGTTCGAAAGAAATGCTGCGGGATCAACGCCGGCCATTCTCAAACGGGCAACGGTCGAGCCATCTGCAAATGCGCCGGCGTTATCCTCGCTCCCATCGATCCCGTCGGTATCGGCCGCAAGCGCGTGAATATTATCATGACCATCTATGCCCAAAGCCAGGGACAGAAGGAACTCGGAGTTCCGACCGCCCTTGCCCGACCCTGAAATCGTTACGGTTGTTTCACCGCCTGACAGCAAGACGACCGGTTTTGAAAACGGCCTGTTCTTGTTCATCACCTCGCGTGCGATGGCCGCATGCATGTTCGCAGCCTCCCGCGCCTCCCCCTCCACCGAATCCGACAGAATGACTGCTGGGATGCCCAGAGCCATCGCTTTGGCTGCTGCGGCCTCCAGCGACACCGCGGAAGATGCGATGATCTGATGCGTGTTGCGCGAAAGCCTTGGATCGTTCGGGAGAGGCGCGGCCGATCCACGTCCTTCAATATGCCGGATGATTTTCTCAGGCATGGAAATGCCGTAACGGCGGATCGCCGCCAGGGCCTCCGCCGGGCCCGTTGCGTCGGCCACTGTCGGGCCGGATGCAACGGCGGCCGGATTGTCCCCCGGAATATCCGATACGATCAGGCTGACTACCCGGGCGGGCCAGGCAGCGACGGCGAGCCGGCCCCCCTTTATTCGCGACACGTGCTTGCGGATGGTGTTCATAGCTGAAATCGGCGCACCGCTTGAAAGCAGAACCTTGTTCAGTTCGATCTCATCGGCGAGCGTCAACTCTTCTGCCGGCGCCGGCAGAAGAGAGGAACCGCCACCGCAGATCAGTGCGATCACCAAGTCATCTTTACCAAGCCCCGAGACGGCGTCTAACAGCCGCCCGGAGGCGGCAAGCCCCGCAGAGTCCGGCACGGGATGCCCGGCTTCCAGGACCTCGATATTTTCGCATGCGACACCGTAACCGTAGCGCGTGACGACCACGCCTTCGAGCGGACCCTGCCAGGCGTGTTCCAGCGCCCGGGCCAGATGAGCAGCGCCCTTTCCGGCTCCTACGACGACAGTGCGCCCCTTCGGCTTTTGCGGCAGACAGGCGCGCACAGCGCGGTCGGCATCCGCCGCAGCGACGGCGGCATCGAACAACGAGATAAGGAACTCGCGCGGATCGAGCATCGTCAAATCTTTACATCGACGACGACAACGCCATCGCTGCCGTTTTCGGTATGGGCAACGATACGGGCGCCGACCGCCTGGTGATGAGGTTCGACGATATAAGCGTCACGCGCAGCCTCATCCGCGAAGTCAAACCAGAAGACGTCCTTGAAGCCACGGATAAGATCCGTTTCGACGCTGACATTCGGGCCGGCGTGGAAAGCGAGAATACCACCGACGTGAAGCTTCAATGCTTCGAGTTCCTCGTAGATCGACTGCTTTGTCTCCGAGGATACGTCGTCCTTGAAGCGTAGAAGCACGAAATGCCGTATCATTGTCTAGTTCTCCAGATGCAGGTCCGGCCGCCGGCCGGCGTGGTCATCGCCCCTTGAAATCGGGCTTTCGTTTTTCCCGGAAGGCGGCAGTGCCTTCCTTCAGATCCTCGGTGCCCGCGGCAACGATACCGGCTATGGATTCGAGTACCCTCTCCCGCTCTTCGCCTTCCGCCGCATTGACGAGCATCTTGGCAAGTTCTGTCGCGAGCGGTGCGCGAAGCGCCGTGCGTTCGGCGATTGCGCGGGCAAGGGTCATCCCCTCGCCCGTCGGCACGACGCGATCGACGATACCGAACGTGTGTGCTTCCGCAGCGCTTAGGATTTCCCCGAATACTGCCATCTGACGCACGATCTGCGAACCGAAACGGCGCACGGCACGTTGTGTGCCCGACCAGCCGGGGATGATGCCGAGACCTGTCTCCGGAAGCCCTATCTTCACGTGGCTTTCGGCAATACGCATATCGGCAAGTGCCGCAAGCTCCAGCCCTCCGCCGAGCGCGTGGCCGTTCAGGACCGCGATCACCGGCTGACGCAATCTGGCAAGTGCATCGAACGCCGTATGCCCTTCCCGCAGCCAGAAACGGCCGAATTCCACCGGCGTATTCGCCCCCCAAGCGTCGATGTCGCCGCCGGCGGAAAAGGCCTTGCCCCGTCCGGTGACAATGACGACGCGGATAGTGGTATCGCGCTCAATCCTGCGGCAGGTCGCGGCGAGCTGTTCGACCATCAATTCGTCAAAGGCGTTCAGCTTGGCGGGACGGCTGAAGGTCAATGTCGCGATTGCGCCGTCGACGTCGAGCGTGATTGTGTGACAATCCTCCGCTTTCTCCGTCATCGCTCGAGATCCAGCCCGAAAGCCGCTGGCTGGAACAGCAGAGCGTCCATAACGCGCAGGTCGGGCGAAACCTTCAACGGTGTCTGCGCCTGGGCCAGGATATCGCGATCGAGATCGATGCCCGGAGCCACCTCCATCACCACCAGCCCTTGCTGCGTCAGCTTGAGAACGCAACGCTCCGTGACGTAGGTGACGTCCTGACCCTGTGCGACGCCGCGCTTGCCTGAGAAGGAGACATGATCGACCTTGTCGACGACCTTCGCCACCTTGCCTTCCTTGGCAATGATGAGCTTGCCGTCGACAATGTCGAACTTAGCGCCAGCATTGAAATAGCCGGAGAAGACGATCCGTTTGGCCCGGGAGGTGATATCGACGAAGCCGCCAGCACCGGCCGTCACATGCGGTCGAACGGCGAGCTTGGAAACGTTGACCGAGCCTTCCTTGTCGATTTGCAGGAAAGAGAGGAGCGACGCATCGAAGCCGCCTGCCTGAAAATAGGTAAACTGGTGCGGCGAGGCGACGAAGGCTTCGGCGTTCGATGAACAGCCGAACTTGAAGTCGAGAAGCGGAATCCCACCGACCGCCCCCTGTTCGATCAACCATGTGACGTCGCCGTGTCTGCCTTCCTCCAAAAGGATGCGCGGCACGTTTGCCGAAATGCCAAAGCCGATGTTTACGGCCCAACCCTTCTTCAGCTCCGTGGCAACGCGCCGGGCGATCACCTTGGCCACATCGAATTCCGGCGTGCGGAACGTGTCGAGCGGCCGGAACAACTCCCCTGAGATCGCCGGGTCGTAAACCGTCGCCGTCGTCTGCATCTGGTCGGGCGCCTCGACGATATAGTCGACAAGAATGCCGGGAACACGCACGTCATGGGGCCGCAAAGAGCCGGCCTGGGCGATGCGCTTTACCTGGGCGATCACCTTGCCGCCGCTGTTGTGGGCGGCAAGTGCCACTTCCATTGCGCCCAGATAAGCGCCTTCGTGTTCAAATGTCAGGTTGCCGCGCTCATCCGCCGTGCTTGCCCGGATAATACCGACGGTCGGCGCGATCGCTGGGAAATAGAGCCATTCCTCGCCGTCGAACTCCACCTTGCGCACGATCGGCTTGCGGGCAGCCGCCTCGTTCATGGCACAGCCCTGCTGCGCCGGATCGACGAACGTCTCCATGCCGACCTTGGTGAGAACGCCGGGACGCTTGGCGGCAGCCTCGCGCAGCATGTCGAAGATGACACCGCTCGGCACGTTGTAGGCGGCGATCTCGTTTCGCCCGAGCATCTGCCAGATAAGCGGCGGCTCCGCCGATGACGGGCCGGAGGGATAGGAACCGCCGATGACGGTGGAAATCATTCCGGGCTGGGCAAGATGGTCTATGCCCTTGGTTCCGAACATATCGCCGGCAGCGATCGGGTGGATCGTCGTAAGGTTTCGGGGGGAACCCTGCGCGCGAAAGCGCTCTCCCAGCGCAGCAAGCACCGCATCAGGGCAGCACAGGCCGCTTGATGAATTGACGGCAATTGTAGCGCCGTCCTGGATGCCCGCGACGGCTTCCGCGGCGGTTTTGATCTTGGACATTTCCTCTCCCACTTCAGCTCAGCCAGCTTGCTATTAAGTAACTGGTTGGTTATAAGATAGTCGAGGGTTTCAATCCGATCAAGAGGAAATCGGACGAAAAGAACAACGCTTTCAGATAACGGCGGCCACGGCATCGCTCGTATTCGGGTTCGTCGACGACAGCACCGGATCAAAGGAGGAGGATCAATGAGTCTCTATTTCACCAAGACATTTCAGCGTTCGTTCGGGACGTTTCCGCTGCGCGGCGAGGCGCTCGCTTTGGCGCTGAGAGCAGCAATCGACATTGGCTACCGCTCGATCGACACCGCGCAGCTGTATCAGAACGAAGCCGATGTGGGCGCCGCGCTAACCACGATCGACGTGCCGCGCGATGAACTTTTGGTAACGACCAAGGTGCATCCCGACAGCTTCGGAGAAGACAAGTTCCTGGCCTCGGTCGAACAAAGTCTGCGGGACCTGCGGCTCGATTACGTCGATGCGCTGCTGGTACACTGGCCGCCTCTGGACCACAACATAGCCCCGTCCCTGAAACTGTTGGCGAAGGCCAAAGCGGAGGGGTTGACGCGCCATATAGGGGTCTCCAATTACACAGCAAAGATGATGCGCGAGGCTGCAGCCATCTCCGAGGAACCAGTGGTTACGAACCAGGTGGAGTTCCATCCCCTGCTCGACCAAAGCATACTCCTCAGGGCGGCGGCTGAGACCGGCATACCGCTGGCGTCCTATTCTTCGGTAGCGCGTGGTGAAGTGTTCAAGTATCCAATTTTCGGCGAGATCGGAGCGATCTATGGAAAATCCGCCGGACAGGTCGTTCTGCGCTGGATCCTGCAGCAAGGGATTTCCATAAATACAATGTCTACAAAGGAAGAGAATATCCGGGCAAATTTCGAAATCATGGATTTCGTCCTCTCAAGTGTCGACATGGCCCGGATATCAAAGCTCACTGGCACCAATTACCGCGTCGTCGACAGCGACAAGGTTCCCTGGGCGCCGGATTGGGACTGATCAATTAAAATGCGAAGCTGAAAACCAGACCGGCGGCCCAATAGGCCGCCGGTCTTTTTGTTGCAGTCTGGCTGATCTATCTGTTTCCACGAATGAGATCGCTTGCCTTTTCGCCGATCATGATCGTCGGCGCATTGGTGTTCGAGCCGATCAGGCTCGGCATGACGGAGGAATCGCAGATACGAATGCCCTCCAGCCCCCTCACCCGCAATTGCGGATCGACGACAGCCAGCGAATCCGTTCCCATCTTGCATGTGCCGACCGGGTGATAGGAGGTGCGGCCGTATTGGCGGGCGTAATTCTCGAAATCCGCCTGCGTGCGCACGTCCTTGCCCGGAAAGTGTTCCTGCTTGATGTATTTCAGGAATTCCGGCTGATTCATGATCTCGCGGCTGATCCTCACACCTTCGGCGGAGGTTTTCAGATCGTCCGGATCCGCGATGAAGTTGGGGTCGACGATCGGGCGGTCTTCCACACGGGAGCTGCGAAGGGTGACGGAGCCACGACTTTTAGGCCTCAGCGTGTAGGAGTTGAGCGTGCAGCCCGAACCCGACGGAATGGCGGGTACGCCTGCCTCGACGCCGGCGCCATTCAGGAAATGAAATTGCAGGTCCGGATCCTGCCGGCTCTTATCTGCATACCAGAAGGCGCCGCCTTCAACGACGTTCGAGGCAACCGGACCGGTCTTGAACAGCGCATATTGCAGTCCGGCCCAGATCATCCAGTGCAGCTTGTTGTATTTGTCGAGGCTCGTGGCGTCTTTCAGTTCGTAGACAATATCGACACCGAAATGGTCTTGGAGATTCTGGCCGACACCCGGCAGGTCATGAACGACGGGGATGCCGTGCGCCTTCAAATCGTTGGCGGGTCCAATACCCGACAGCAGCATCATTTTCGGAGAGCCGATGGCGCCGCCCGTCACGAGAACCTCGCTCTCGGCACGCACCTTCTTTAATGCACCGTCCTGCCGATATTCGACACCTACAGCGCGATTTCCCACAAACAGGATGCGTGTCGTCAGGCAGCCGGTCTCGATCGTCAGGTTCTTGCGGCCTTTGACCGGGCCCAGATAAGCAACGGCCGCCGAGCAACGGCGCGCATGGCGGATCGTCGTCTGATAGGCGCCCGTACCCCGCTGTACCGGGCCGTTGAAATCCGGATTGTAGGGCATGCCGAGCTGTTGGCAGGACTTGACGAAGACCTTTGTCAGCGGCAGCGGATTGAGGTTGGAAACACCTAAGGGGCCGTCCGTGCCGTGATATTGGCCGGCAAGCGTATCATTGCCTTCAGACCGGAGGAAATAGGGCTGGACATCATCGAACGACCAGCCTTCGCACCCTTCCTCCCGCGCCCAGCGATTGAAATCCGAAGCGGTGCCGCGGGTGTAGACTTCCGCATTGATCGAACTGCCGCCGCCGAGCACACGCGCCTGCGCGTAAGGGATCTCGCGATTGTTCGCGTGTTTCTGGGGTGCGGTCACCAGCCCCCAGGTCAGCGGACCGGTGGTCATCTTGGCAAAACCCACCGGCATATGGATGTAGGGATTGTTATCCCTTCCGCCGGCCTCCAGAAGGAGGACCCGCACGGCCGGGTTTTCGCTCAGGCGGTTGGCGAGCACGCAGCCCGCCGAACCGCCACCGATGATGACGTAGTCGTATCCCTTTTGCGCCATCATGCGACCCAGTGGTTGCGGCCGCCCAGAGCGATGTGAACCGTCTTGATTTCGGTATATTCCTCTACACCATAGATACCCGTCTCGCGGCCTGTTCCGGATTGCTTGAAACCACCGATGGGCGTTTCCGGACCGCCGGTGATCGTGGTGTTGACCCAGACGCGCCCGGCTTGGACCCGCCGGAAAGCCTGTGCCGCCTTGTCGAGGTTCGTGGTCCAGATACTGGCGGACAGGCCGTAGATCGTATCATTGGCGATCTCGATTGCTTCTTCGAAGGTTTCGAAAGTGGTGATCGTCAGCACCGGCCCGAAGATTTCCTCGCGCGCAATCGTCATGTCCATCGTTACGTCGGCAAACACCGTCGGCTGAATGAACTGACCGACCTTGGCCGCGTGAGCTCCGCCACCGCAAACCAGGCGAGCGCCCTCGGCCTTGCCCTTCTCGATATAGCTGAGAATGGTGTCGTTCTGCCCTGTGGTAATGATCGAGCCCATCTGTGTGCGGGGATCAAGCGGATCGCCGATGCGCACCTTTGCGAATTTTTCCTTCAGCCTCTTTTCGAACTCGGCCGCAATCGATTTTTCGACCACGGCGCGGCTGCCGCCGACGCAGCACTGCCCCGCATTGAAACACAAGCCGAAAATAACGCCGTCGACGGCATCGTCGAGATTGGCGTCGGCAAAGACGATCTGCGGGTTCTTTCCCCCCAGTTCAAGGCCGACCTTCTTGAAATTGCCGGCCGATGCCAACAGTGTGCTGCGACCGACACCGGTGGAGCCGGTGAATGAAACCATGTCGATATCCGCGTGTTCGGTCATCGCCTGACCGATTTCGCTGCCACTGCCGGTGATGACATTGAAAACGCCGTCTGGAAGTCCTGCCTCGGATACGATCTCGGCCAGCAACAACGTGGTTGCCGACGTGACTTCGCTGGGTTTGGCGACGATCGTGCAGCCTGAAGCGAGAATGAAGGGAACGCGCTCACACAGAATGAAGAAAGGAAAGTTCCACGGCGTGATCAGCCCGACGACCCCGATGGGCTCACGGGTCACAAGCGCCAGCATGTTGTCGCCGAGATTGTTGAACGTGTCGCCGTGCAGAGCACGGGCGCCGCCGGCGGCATATTCGAAAATATTTGCGCCGCCAAGAACCTCCCCGCGTGCCTGAGCGATGGGCTTGCCTGTTTCCAATGTTTCGAGCAGCGCCAATTCATCGACGCGAGCGCGAATTCCCTGGGCGGCGCGCAAAAGCACGTCGGCGCGATCGGAACCGGAAAGTCCGGCCCAGCGCCGATCCGCAAAGGCCTTGCGGGCGACGGCAACGGCATCGTCAAGGTCTTCGACTGTGCATCGGGTAACGCGCGTCACCAACACGTCGTGTGCGGGACTACGTCGCTCGACAAGTTTCCGATTTCCTGTTTCAACCCATTTTCCATCGACGAAGAAACCGAAATCCCGCGGCTGTTCCGGCAGATTGAACTGTTTGGCTTGATCCATGTTTCTCTCCCTGCTGCGGCCTTCCTTCAGTGAAGGCCGTCAAATTAAGTAACTATATGGTTATATGCATGGCCCGCTGTCAAGCGGAACCGGCCGCGGCCGCTCAAAGTGCAGCGGACGTCGATTCTACATGGCGATTTGAACTTTCAAGGCAGCCGGATTTTTTGGCACGGCCTCAAAAGCATTCTGGATATCGTCCAGCGCAAAATACGTGTCGCGGAACGGAGCCGTCGAGAATCTCTCATGTATCAACAACGTCAGCGCGTCGTGCATGTCGACACCCATCCCGGCCACCGATCCTTTCAGCGAGTATTCCTTCAGGACCGTTGAAAGCAGCGGCAGCGGGACGCTGTCGTCCGGGCCAGCGATACCAAAGGCCGCAATGTGCCCTCCGGGCCGGACCAGATCGAATGCCTGCCGGTAAAGTGCGGGAATGCCGACGCTTTCGATGACGACATCTGCACCGCGACCACCTGTATGCGCAAGAACCGTATCTCTAACGGTCGCAGGATCGGAGATGACCACATCGGCCCCGGCGTCCTTTGCCATCCGGGCGCGTTCGGGCGACAGTTCGACGACAATGATGGGCGCCGCGCCGACAAGGCGCATCATCTGCACATGCAGGTTGCCGATCGGTCCGGCACCGAAGATCAGGACGGACTGGCCGAAACGCACATCGGCCTTTCGTGCCGCCCGCACCACGCAAGCGACGGGCTCCGTCAATGCCAGGAGATCGAAGGGCGCATCGGCGGGCGCGGGAATGACCAGGTGAGCGGGCATCGAGACGTATTCGGCGAAAGCACCGTCGCGCGATATACCCACCTGCCTGACTTCGGCGCAATTCAGGATCTCGTTGCGGCGGCAGTAGAAGCAGTTGCCGCATCCGATGTTGATATCCGCGACGACTTTGGCACCGATCTCAAGATGGGCAATGTTGGATCCAACGGCGGCAATCCGGCCAGAGAACTCGTGCCCGGGAATGATTGGCAGTTGGTCGGCCGCGTAGTGGCCGTTGAACATGTGGAGATCCGTGCCGCAGATACCGCAACGCTCGACCCTGATCAACACATGGTCGGACCCGATCTCGGGAACTGGCACGGTGCGAATCTCGAACTTTTTGGGCTCGACCAATACGGCCGCCCGCATAACAGGCCTATCGACCGTCATTTCACCGTCCTCACCTTGCCTCGGTCGATCGTAAAGGCGATCGCAGCGATCAGGACCACGCCGAAGAATATCTGCTGGGCGGTCGCGGGGATTTCGAGATAGAGCATGCTCGTGCGGATAACGGCGACGATCAGCGCGCCGATCAGTGTGTTGAGCACACCGCCGACCCCGCCTGTCAACGGCGTGCCGCCGACCAGAACTGCGACGATCGCAGGGAGGAGAAAGCCGTTGGCCATTTCCGGCGACCCGCCGGAGAGCTTTACAGCGAACAGCAGACCGGCGGTCGCCGCGAAGGCGCCGGAGATTGCAAAGGCGGCCATCTTGTAGCGACCGACGCGCAGGCCGGACGCAACCGCTGCCAGTTCGCCGGCGCCGATCGCCTTGAAGGCGCGGCCGATGGTCGTGCGACGCTCAAGAATGAGAGCGCCGACCAGCAGCACCAGCGCAATGATCATTTCGCGCGGGATGCCGCCAATGTTTCCGGTAAGCCAGCTAAACGATTGGTCGCGCAGCACCGCATCCATATAGAGCGCGCGCTGGCCGGATGCGAACTGCCCGACGGACAGCGCTATCCCGCCGACGGCAAGCGTAGCAATAAACGACGGCACCTTCAGCTTTGTCGAGACAAAGCCGGAAACGAAACCGAACAATGCCCCGATGAGAACGCAAATGACAGCGGTCGAGGCGCCGAAAATCGGCAACATCAACGTTGCCAACACCGTGGTCATGTTGGCGACCGACTGTGCCGAAAGATCGATGCCGCCGAGGTAGATGACGAAGGTGATGCCGAGCGCCATGACGAACAAAGTTGAAATGTCACCTGCGAGTTGCAGCAGGTTCTCGGGCCGCAGAAAATTGCTGTCGAGCGCACCGACGAAAACGACGAGTGTGAGCAGCGTGATCCACGGAAAGTGTTTTTTGAGTTTTTCGAGAGTCATGGCCTGCCCCTAGATCATGTAATGGATGAGATCGAACAAGGACGGCTTGTGACCCGGCTTGCCGTCGAACCGCTTCTGGATCTCTCCATCCTTGATGACGGCGATCGTGTGCGAGAGGCCGATAGCCTCTTCGAGCGTGTCGGCGATCAGGATAACGCCGACGCCGTCGGCGCTCATCGCGCGCACCATCTCGTAAACATCTTCCTTCGCCCCGATATCGAGGCCGCGGGTCGGGTGATCGAGCAGGATGATGTCCGAGCCGCCGCTGCGCCACTTGGCAAGCACGACCTTCTGCTGGTTGCCGCCTGAAAGATTGCCGCAATCGGCATATTCGGAGGACGCCTTGACGGAGAGTTTCTTGATCCATTCGCGCGCCAACGCCTTTTCATCCCCGATCCGCAGGAAACCGAAGCGGCTATACCGCCCCATCTGCGAAAGCGTCAGGTTTTCATAGACGCTCATGCCGGCGACGATGCCTTCGATCTTGCGCTCGCGCGGAATATATCCAATGCCGTTGGCCACGGCTGCATCGGCGCTGTAGGTTGTAATTTTGCGGCCCTTGACCGTCACGGAGCCTGACTGCGGCTTCTGCATGCCGAAGATGGTCCGGATAATGGCTTCGCGACCCGAGCCCTCTGTGCCGACGAGGGTCAGGACTTCACCTGCGTGCAGCGTCAGCGATATATCCTGGTATTTTCCCGGAAGGCTGATTGCATCGAGTTCAACCAGAACTTTTGCCGGATCGTAGGAAAGCTGCTTTTCTTCCCGGTAGTATTCCTTGTTGATATCGCGGCCGACCATTTTGTGCTGAATGCTTTCAGCCGTCGCGACGGATGTCTTGACATGATCGACGACTTCGCCGTCCTTCATCACATAAACCCGGTCAGACAGCTCAAGAACTTCATCCAGCCGGTGCGAAACGAAGATGAATGAGGCGCGGCTGCGCAGTTCGCGCACCAGCTTGAAAAGGAGCTGTACTTCCTCCTTGGCAAGCACCGACGTCGGCTCGTCGAGAAGGATAACGAGATCTCCGTGGACCCGCTCTTCGAGAGTAAGTACTTTCGCGAGTTCGACCAGTTGGCGTTGCGCGAAGGAAAGCTTCGATGTGACCATCTTCGGGTCGATTGACAGCTTGACCTTGGCCAGTTGGTGACGCGCGGCGGCCGCCATCTTCTTCCAGTCGACAATGCCGAACTTGACGAACTGACGTTCAAAGCCGAGGAAAATGTTCTCCATCACCGTAAGATTGCCGATCAGCGACTGTTCCTGAAAAACCATGCCGACGCCCTTGTCCATCGCCTGGCGCGGATTTTCGAAGCGCACCGGTTTTCCATTGATAAGGACTTCGCCGCCATCATGTTGGTAGGCGCCGTAGATGACCTTCATCAGTGTCGATTTTCCGGCGCCATTCTCTCCGACGAGACCGACGATCTCGCCCCGCTCAATGTGGAAATCGATGGCCTTCAGAGCCCGGACGTTCGGGAAGGTCTTTTCAACTTTCTTCAGCTCAAACATGGTCCGCTCACTTCACGAATGCGAGGGATTTGCGATCCGTCGACAGGACGACCGCAAGAATGACCAGCAGGCCAAGCACGCCATCCTGCAGGTAGCGCGGCAACCCCATGACGATCATGCCGTTGTTGATGACATTGACGATCAAAACGCCGACCAGCGTGTTCCAGACACCGCCGTTTCCGCCCCAGAGCGCCGTGCCGCCGACGACCACCGAGGTAATGGAGACAAACATGAAGTTGTAGCCGGTTGCCGTCTCGGCGATACCGATCTGTGCAACGGCGAAAAGGGCGCCCAGCGCATAGAAAACGCCGGCCAGCATAAAGCCGAGGACACGCACCCGCTTGACGTCCAGCCCCGATGCATGGGCCAATTCTTCGCCACCACCAACTGCATAGAAATTTCGCCCGATAGCGGTGCGGCTCTGGATAAACCAGGCAATCAAAATGACCAGCAGCGCCACATGAACCATAAGCGGAAATCCGAGATAACGCTCGGTCAGCAACGACCGGAAAATCTTGTCCTCGACCCGGATGCGATCGCCACCGGTCATCAGCAGCGAAAGACCTATACCGACGAAGCCCATGCTCAGGCTCGCCATGAACGACGGAATCCGCAGCTTCACATGGACCAATCCGTTGAGCAGCCCGTAAAGTGCACCGACTACGATACAGGCGGGCAGTGCCAGCCAGGCCCAGCTTGCAAGCGTTCCCCCGAGCCATATGAAGATGGCGGCGAACACCACGGCGCAGACGGCAACAGCGCCTTCCATCGACAGGTCGATGGAACCCATGATGATGATGAAGGTCACGCCGACGGCGACCATTAGCGGCGGCGTCGCGGAAATGCCTATGCGGGCGAAGTTGCGCAGCGACATGAAATTGGGATTAACCAGCGAAAAAAAACATACCAGCGCAACGAGTACCAGTAGCGGCGCCCACCTGTGCAAGACATCCCGGTCGGGAAAGGACATGATCGTCTCCTTTGGCAAGCACGCATCGCGCCGCCAAGCGGCACTTGCGGGCGTTGGGCGCCGGCAATTCCGCGTTCTCTGCAGTTTCACAAACAGACTTCAAAGTATCCAGGTTTCGGCATGCATCCGTATGGACGGACACATGCCGGAAGTCGCGGCGCGTCGGCTACCGATCAATACGTGATGGCGCCGGTGGAAGGACCCCAGAAGTCCTTCCAGTCGTAGGAAGGAGTCGCATCGACGTACTGCTTCTTGAAGTTCTCGGCATCGTCCTTGGTGATGAGGATCGTCGGACCGTTGAACTCGCGGTGCTCGTGCGGCTCCTCGGACGGTTTGAAGGTCCCGACCGCTGCATGATAGGCGAGGGCCGCAGTGATGCCGCCGCCCCAGTAGGGATTGGTATAAACCGTGGCAAGAAGCTCGCCAGCCATGATCAGATCGACGGCCTGCGCATTGCCGTCATAGGCGACGATCGGGATCTGCCCAGCCAGGCCTTCGGCCCGGAGCGCTTCCAGAACGCCGTAGGCCATCGTGTCGTTGGCGCAAAAAACGCCCTTAACTTCGTCACCGAAGCGCGTCAGGTAGCTCGCCATGATGGTGGCGGCCTTCTGCGTATCCCAGTCAGCGGCCTGATAGTCCAGGAGCTGGATATCGGGGAATTTCTTCATCGCATTGTCGAGGCCATTGCGGCGTTCGATGGCCGGATTATTCGATGCGATACCGCCGAGGCCTACGATCGCACCCTTGCCTCCCATCGCCTTGAACAGGATTGTCGCTGTCTGCTCAGCCGGGCCGACATCCGACCAGGCCATGTGCGAAACGTAATTATCGCCGAAGTCCCACGGATGCAGGTCGGCCGTCTTGTTCCACAGGGTGGAGACGAAGGCGCCTTTCTCGACAACGGCCTCGACCACCGGACGGGCGTTCGGTGAATCGTTCGTGTCGATCGCCAGTGCCAGCTTACCGTTGGTCTTCGACAGCAACGCCTTAACGTCCGATAGCGACTTTTCGCTGCTGCCCTCGTTGATCAGATTGATCAGGTCGGCCTTTGACTTGCCGATGCTTTCAACAAAGGACTCGCCGCCCGAAACGATTGCATTCCAGTACGGGTTTGTGCGGTCGCGATAGCTCCACGCAATCGCCGGATCCTCGATGGCTGCCCGGGCCGGGCCAGCCTTAAACATCGTCGCAGCGGCAAGCCCGCCTGCGCCCATGGCAGATGCGAAAAGGAAATTGCGGCGGTTGATCGCCTCCTGCTCGATGAACTTCTTGATAAAGGACATTTCTCTCTCCCATTGAAAATTGCGTTCGGCCTGCGTTCCTCTGCCCGCAGGTGACGTCGCGAACCCCTCCCGGCGTCGCCACTTACATTTACAGTGCACTAACTAGTTACTTTCTTACCGCAAAATTGTCAAGGCAGCTTGATACAGAAATCGCAGCTTGCGCGGCGAGCGCACCACGCGTTAAATAACTATCGAGTTAGATGCTTTGGATGTGGGTGGGGCCGGATTTTACGGCGTCTCGGATAAGAGCAGCCGTGCTTCTTCCACCCTGATGTCAAGCAAAAGCGGCTCAACCGCTCAGTTGACGCGAAGTTCATCTTCGCTACCTTACAAGCCGAGAGCGAAACAGCAAACTTGAGAAGGCTCACGAGATCATGACAGGATCCGCCCCACAGAAACCCCGTATTCGTGATGCCGAGGCCACACAGAAGCGCATTATGGTGGCGGCCAAAAAGGAATTCGCCAAAAGCGGCCTAGGCGGGTCTCGCGTCGACGATATCGCCGAACGCGCGAAGGCCAACAAGCGGATGATTTATCATTATTTCGAAAGCAAGGAGACGCTGTTTCAGCGTGTGCTTGAAGAGGCCTACACCGATATCCGCATGGCGGAACAAAAACTTGAGCTCGATCACCTCGACGCAAAATCCGCGCTCGAAAAACTGGTCCGGTTCACATGGAAATACTATCTGGACAATCCCGAATTCATAACCTTGGTCAACAGCGAGAACCTGCACAAGGCGAAACACTTGAAGAAATCGGAAGTCATCCATGTCGTAAGCAGACGGCTTGTGGACATGGTCTCGAGCATATTGCGGCGCGGCGTGGAGGAAGGCGTTTTCCGGGAGAACGTCGACCCCGTGCAGCTTAATATCACCATTGCGGCAATCGGCTATTATTACCTCACCAACAGGTACACCGGCTCGATCGTCTTTGAGCGCGACTTGATGGCGCCGGAGGCGCTGACGGATCGCATCGCGTTTAACATCGAGACAATTCTGCGACTGGTGTGCAAAGTTTCAGACTAAAAGCGTGACACGTTGCTCGCATGTTGGGAGTCAACCCGACGTGCCTACCTGTGAACACTGAAGCAGAAATTTTCGAAATCGCTGTCGCCGAGGCGGTCGGCCGGGCGATTTGCAACCGCGGTTCGAAACCGTCACCGCGAAAGCGGCGAGCTACCGCAGCTATGGAGGTTGCCGTATGAAGCTTGACGCCGCCATCGTCGCTAAACAGTAATACTTAAATTTGAGAGAAATCTCCGATAAAAGGTTCGCGTAGGCCAGCCACAGTAGCCGCTTGTGCAAAATTTCCAGGGCTTCGTGATCTTTTCCCCTCATCCTGATGTCCCACTTGCGCCCGCCTTATCCGCGAACCGCCCCTTCCAGCGCCGCCTTCAGATCCGCAATCAGATCGTCGGGATGTTCCAGCCCGACCGAAAGCCGGATCAGCCCTTCGGTGACGCCCGCGCGTTCCCGCGCCTCTGCCGTCACGCCGGAATGGGTGGTCGAGGCCGGGTGGCAGACCAGCGATTCCGTGCCGCCAAGGCTGACCGCCAGCTTGAAGAGTTGCAGCCCGTTGACGATGCGGAAGGCCAGCGCCCGGTCATTCTCGACCACCAGCGCAAAGGTCGAGCCGGGACCAGTGCATTGCCGGTCATAAACCGCCCGCTCTGCCGTGCTGATGCTATGGTTCGGATGCAGCACCTTGCAGGGAAGAATATCTTGCGTGGCCAGCCATTCCGCCACTTTCGACCCACTTTCCGCCGCCCGCTCCATCCGCAGCGTCAGCGTTTCCATCGACCGCGCCAGCATCCAGCTGGAATGCGGGTCAAGCTGAAAGCCGAAGGCACTGCGGCTTTGGCGGATCGGCTTGATCAGTGCCGCCGACCCTGTGATTCCGCCCGCCACCAGATCGGAATGGCCACCGACATATTTCGTCAGTGAATAAACACAAATGTCGGCTCCCAATTCGATCGGGCGCTGGAACACCGGCCCCAGCATGGTGTTGTCGCAGACGATCAGCGGGCGCTGGCCCGAAACCTCGGCCCATTTATCGACCACCTGGCGGACCATGGCGATGTCGGTCATCGCATTGGTCGGGTTGGCCGGGGTTTCCAGATAGACCATCTTCACCGGCCCATGCCGCGCCGCCTTTTCCAGCGCGTATAGCAGCATCGAATCCGACAGCCCGTCGGTGAACGGGATCGGCTTGATGCCCCAGCCTGTCAGCACCTTGCCGATCAGGGTTTCGGTGCCGCCATAAAGCGGGGTGAAATGCACGATGGCATCGCCGGGACGGGTATGGGTCAGGAACACCGCCGAAATTGCCGCCATGCCGGATGAAGTCAGCAGCGCCCGTTCCGCGCCATCGAACAGCGCCAGCCGGTCCTCGACAATCTCCGTGTTGGGGTGGTTGAAGCGGCTGTAAACCAGCCCGCCCGCGCCACCACCCTGCGGCGCCGACTTGCGCCCCGCCACCACGTCAAAGAACTCGGCCCCCTCTTCAGCGCTGGCGAAGGCGAAGGTCGAGGTCAGAAACACCGGCGGTTTCACCGCGCCCTCGGACATCTTCGGATCATAACCATAGGACATCATCTGCGTCGAAGGATGCAGGCGGTGACCGCCGATATGAGTGCGGCGGAAGTTGCTGTCACTGGTCATGGAAGCCTCGCTTGGGTCTCTGGTTGGTCAAGCGATATTATGCTATTATCTATAGAGAAATCCGGTTATTTTTGCTATCTACTGCACCTCTTGCAGAGGATTTACGCTATGGAATTGGATAGAATTGACAGAAAGATACTATTCGCTTTGGTCGACGATGGCCGGGCCAGCGTTGAATCGGTGGCCGAACGCGTCGGCCTTTCGCCAACCCCGGTGCGGCGGCGCATCCGGGTGCTGGAAGAGCAGGGCGTGATTCGCGCCTACCGGGCCGAGATCGACCCCGAGAAATGCGGGTTTGAAACCCAGCTTTACGTCTTCATCAAGCTGAAAAGCCATGACCGCGAGACCATCGAAAGTTTTGAAGCCTGCATCCGCCGCCAGCCCGAATTTCAACAATGCGCGCTGATCACCGGCGCGCATGACTATCTTTTGACCATCCGCATCCCCAACATGAAGGAATACAACCGCTACATCCGCGAGATTTTGGCCGAGTTCCCCGGCGTCTTCGGCATCGAAACCAGTGTCGTCGTCGGCCGCATCAAGGACGACCCTGCCCTGCCGCCCGAGCGATAGTGGGATCAAACGTGTATTGTCGACTTCGCGTTCACTTCGGAGATGGGAGGCATAATAAGGTATGGCGTGCGGATACCACACTTGATCCCGAGGCCACATACGAGGAACAAACGGTCGCAGCGCAAACTCGGCCATATCAATTCCTTCTGAACGAGCTGGACCTCAGTTCATTGTTACGCACCAATGTGTGGCTGCTGCTTGTGGGTAGTACCATTTTGCACACGCTGAGTGGTTCAATCTCGCTCCGAGCTTTATCGGCGTCGCGTGCTTGACGCGTGACTACAGCCCTACTCTTTCATGGAGAGGCGGCGACTGCTTGCGATCAATGCTGCCTGAAGGGTGTCCCTTTGCTCCAACGGGATGTCGATTGGCAGCACAAGACAGATCGTGGCCTCGATTTTCCCCGAAACGCCGAATATCGGCGAAGCCAAACATTGTGTGAAACTGTTGATCAGACCGCTGGTAACGATCACATCCCTCCCCCTGGCGTTTATACAGTCTTTGATAAAGTCTTCGACATCGATCTCTGTCCCGTCAGGCTGAATAAGATCTTCCGGCCCAATAAGAGCGCGGATTTCATCCTCTTCTAAATGCGACAACAAAAGCCTGCCGGAGGCCGTCCATGGAATTGGAATCTGAGCACCGACTTGCGAGCTGATCCTCATCGGCCTGGAACCGGGCTGCGTATGGACGATGGCCTGCTTATTGCGGTGCAAGACACACAGCTCGGTTGTTTCGCCGGTTGTTTTCGATAGTTGCTCGACCTCGTGGGCACCCTTGCGAATAAATTCGTTCTCACGCAGATAGTTTACACCGTAAAGATACATCAGCTTCCCGAAAAACACCTTGTTTCCGTCGCCGCTTACTTCAAGGAGGCCTGACTCGGTCAGTACACGAACCAATTCGTATATGGTCGACCGAGGGGCCCCCAATGCCTTTGGTAGTTCAGCTACCCTGATGGGTTCGTTGTGTTGATTCAGGTATGAAAACAGCTTGAGAACCCGGTCGATCCCTCGCTCGCGTCCGCCTTGATCTCCCATTCCTACTGCGTTCACAGAAAATACCTCACATCTCGCTTGCGCATTGCATCTGTCCTAGTCAAGTGATATCGTCTTATATACGAGATTTGAATCCTGTATAGAAGATTATATAAGATTTGGGTTCCACCGATTAAGAGTAATATCGCAAACCGGGACGATGGCGAGTGCTTTGATATGCGCACTCACCCTTTAGCCGGCTTCGCGGTTTTGCTGTGCCGCCCGCTTCCCATCAAGATTGAGGATAAGCTGATGTCGCATTTTGAGCGCCTTGATGCGCTCGGATTAAAGCCCTTACCGGTGCCCGTTCCGATTGGAAAATTTCGCAATGCGGTCAAGGCGGGTGGACTTATTTATGTCTCGGGCCAGGGCCCGCGCGAAGCCGACGGTTTCCTTCATCGAGGCAAGCTTGGACGTGATGTATCTGTAATCGATGGTTACAAGCATGCCCAACTTACTGGGCTCAATATCTTGTCCGTTCTTGTTCATGCCATCGGTGATCTCGGTCGGGTCAGTCAAGTCGTCAAGCTCTTAGGGTTCGTCAACGCGTGCGACGATTTTACCGATCATCCAGACGTCATCAATGGCTGCTCCGATCTCTTTATCAACGTATTCGGAGATATCGGCCAGCATGCCAGATCGGCGATTGGGGTATCCTCCCTTCCCAACAATATCACTGTTGAAATCGAAGCTATTTTCGAACTGCGCTCTTAGCCGGAGATTTGCATCATGCCATCCCAGCAGAATGATCACCTGAATTCTAATGTTCGAGAACGGCTGGGACTAAGGCCGATAATCAACGCCTCGGGAACCATGACTGCGCTCGGCGCCTCGATCATTGTACCCGAGGCCATCCATGCCATGGTCGAAATTGCCCCGCAATTCGTGGAGATCGATGATCTGCAACGGAAGGCGAGCGCTGTCATAGCCCGGCTGACCGGGGCTGAAAGCGGATTTGTGACAGCCTCGGCCGCTGGCGGCATAGTCATGGCAGTCGCTGCCGCGATGACAGGTTCACGCCTGCTTGCCATCGACAGGCTGCCCCTCGATACCGCTGGGCTCAAGACTGAGGTCATCGTGCAATTGGGGCATGTCGTCGGTTATGGCAATACCATTGACCAGGCGGTCCGCATATCCGGCGCAAAGACGGTATTTGCAGGCGCTGTCAGTTCCACCCAGCCCTATCAGGTTGCAGACGCGATCAATGAGAACACGGCGGCGGGCCTCTTTGTGGTGGCCCACTCCACCATCGGCTACGGCATGCTGACGGTGCCCGAGTTCGTTTCGATCTGCCATGCCAAAGACGTGCCTGTGATCGTCGATGCTGCTTCCGAATACGATTTGCGGCGATACATTGAGCAGGGCGCCGACATAGTGATCTATTCTGGTCATAAGTTTCTGGGCGGCCCGACCACAGGTCTGGTGGCGGGAAGGAAGGACCTCATCCGCGCGGGCTACCTTCAAAACCGCGGCATAGGGCGCGGCATGAAAGTAGGCAAGGAGAGCGTGGCCGGCGTGATGGCCGCGTTGGAAGCCTGGGCTGTGCGCGACCACGATGGAATTCGCGCGAGCGAGCGGGCCGCATTGGACTACTGGTTGGGTAGTTTCAGCGAGTTGCAGGGAATCAGCGCCCGCATCGTTCCCGACCCCACGGGAAACCCCCTCGATCGCCTGGAAATCAGAGTGGAACCGGCCAGTGGATATTCAGCGCCTGGGCTGGTTTCCGCTTTGGCCTCGTGTACCCCCCCGATAATGGTACGGGGCCATCAAGCCGAGCTCGGCATCCTCTTCCTTGATCCATGCAATCTGCATCCAGGTGAGGAAACGATCGTCGCCGAGCAGTTGATCGGGCTCATCAACCGCCCCGACCGGCCAGCCGACGCCCAGGCTAAGGTCAACAAGTCATCCGCAGGAATCCTGCGCTGGCCGGACTAGACGAGCGGTCGCCTGTTCGCGTCGTTTTCAGGAGCAATCCATGCTTAAAATTATTTCAATTGCCGCGGCACTCGTTGTGGCCGCAAGTCCGGTGTCGGCTGACTCGCTCTCCAAAGTCAGTTACGCCCCCGCTTCCATCACACCCAATCATGTCCCACAATCGGTGCTTGACCGGAATCTGGTCGACTTTTTTCGGGCCTGGAAGGCTCTCTATATCAAGCAAGCCTGTGGCCCCGGCCGCTTCATCGTCAAGGTCGATGCCGATCACAAGCCAGTTGGCGGTGGCACGAAAGCAGGAACAATTACCGTGTCGGAAGCGCATGGCTACGGCATGATGTTGATGACGATGATGGCGTCTGTCGATCCTGAGGCGCATGACATCTTTGATGGCATGGTTCTGTACCTTAAAGACCATCCCGCTAAGTCCAACCCCGCCCTGCTTGCATGGAACCAGATCGCGGATTGTAGTGACGCACCCGAGGTCACGGGGGACAATTCCGCTACCGACGGCGACCTCGACATCGCCTACGCATTGCTGCTGGCGGACAAGGTGTGGGGTAGCAAAGGCAAATTCAATTATCGAGTGGAAGCTGAAAAGGTTCTCTACGCCATTCTCGACAAGGAGGTGGACTCCGATGCGAATTACCTGCTGGTTGGGGACTGGGCCGGGAGTGGAGAGGATGCAACCTACGCCGCGACAACGCGGTCTTCGGATTTCATGGTTTCGCATCTGAAAGCCTTTGCCAACGCAACAGGTGACACGAGGTGGATCGCCATCCGGGATCGCACCTATTCGATCATGGACTCGATCCGTACCAGCCATAGCAAGACCACCGGCTTGATGCCCGACTTCATTGTCAACCTGCCGGACAACCCAAAGCCGGCCCCTGCGGGATTTCTCGAAGGCCCCAACGACGGCGACTACTCTTGGAATGCAGCGCGCTATCCGTGGCGGATCGGCCTTGACTATCTGATCAATGGCGATGCTCGGGCGCGCTCGGCACTGGTTCCGCTGAATGCCTGGGCGCAATCGGTGACCGGCGGCATCCCGGCTCGCTTTGCCGATACCTACCGGCTTAATGGGAAAACACGGGCTGAGCACGGCAGCAATCAAATGGCTTACGTACCGATGCTGGGCGTGGCGGCGATGATTGACCCTGTAAATCAAAAATGGCTCAACGCAATCTGGGACACCACAGTTGCAAAGCCGCTTTCACAGGAGGACTATTACGGCAACACGTTGAAACTTCTGGCGATGGTGACCATGTCTGGCCACTGGCTTAGCCCGTAATCGCTAGCTTCGTCCCGCATGCAGGCGCCATGCAGCTGTCCGTTTTAGCAACATGGCGCCAAATTTCATCTAGATGGCGTCAGATCTTTCACGTCTAGGCATATCCACTTGCCGCCGCAACCGATGTGCCGAGAATTGTCATCTTGGGTGACAACACTTGATGGAGTTTGAGGTTCGCACCTAGACTATCGGTTGCCTCAAAGCTGGATGCGATCAGCTCGAATACGGTGAAATCCGCCCTTGATCCCGGCGTCAGGGCGTTCGCGCCTGGTAGTCCCAGGATGGAGCGTGGACGGGCTGCGATTGCGTCGATGCAGGTCTCTAACCGCAAGCCAAGGGCAAGCAGTTTCGATGCGGTCAATGCAAGGTCGAAAACCGGACCGGGGAGGCTATGCAGGTGGAGATCGGTGGAGATCGACCACGGCTCCAGGCCATCCGCGATTGCGCGGCGGGCCACATCGAAGCTGAACGAGGCTGAACCGTGGCCGACATCCATTCGGATGCCTTCCGCCGCAAGTCGCTTGGCCTGTGCCCAAAGAGAGTCAGTATCTGCAAGTGAGCCAGCCCGCTTGCCGTTGAAGCAGTGGGTGACGATATCGCCCGGGGATAACAGGTCAAAGACTTCGTCAATGAGCGGCGGCGGCTCGCCGACATGGACCATGAGGGGCAATCCGCTGATTTCCGCCACGCGCTTGGCGATCTTAACGGGTGTTATGCCCCACGCGCCGACAATCACGCCGGAGGCCCTGACCTTGACGCCGCAAATAACGTCCCGGTGCGCCTCGATCACGGCGAGCGTGCGGTCCACGTCGATTGACCGCATATCGATCAGTTCCGGAACGCGATTACAGGCGACGAGGCCAATTGAGCCGATATTGATGAAGGCCTTGATTGTCTCCGCGGCGGGATCGATCACATATTCCCGCAACCCGTGAAACGTTGCCTCCCCCGCCGAACCAGCGTCAGCCATAGCTGTAACACCCGAGCCTCGTCCGGCCTGACCGGGGCGGATGGAGATATCCGTACCGCCGTGCCAGACATGAACATGCAGGTCGCACCACCCCGGCGAGAGCCAGCGCCCCTTGCAATCGATCACATCTGCGTCCGCCGAGGATTCTGCGGCGATGGTTCCATCCTCGCGGACATGGATAGTCTCGGCTGCAGCAGCGAAACCCATAGGTCTGAAATTGGTAAGCGTTAATGCCATCATGTATCTCTCTTTGTCAGGGTTGCTGGTGCCATGCGGCGGATAGTCGAAACGGTTTCTCCGGACGTTGCCGACACCTCTTCAGGGCTTGTCGAATAGCGCGTGGGGCGCTGGGCTCGTTGGATCGATCTGCAGCAATACGCCTGGTTTTCGAACGCAACTCACTCCTCCCCGCAGAGGCTACGACCGCTCCCATTGCAATCGAGCACGAAATACTATACCGTCCCATATATAAGATGTAAATCCGATATACAAGACAAACTTGCTAAGCGGGATGGGGTTGGCGTACGAAGAGACGTAGCCTGCTCAAGGGGAATAAAATCAAATTCTAACACGTGGAGGAGCTGACAATGAGAACTGGTCCTAATGCTAACGATGGAAACATCGCGGAAATATCTCGCAGAACTTTTCTGACCGTCGCGGGGGGGCTAGCCGGCACCGTAGCCGTCAGCGGATCATCTTCCCTGTTTCCAACAACGGCAAGGGCTGCTTCTAAAAGTGTGCTCACAGTTCATATCGAAGAGCAAACGGGATGGGTTAGAAACTTCAACCCCTTCGACGCGGCCGGCCGCCGTTTGAGCACCACTGATTTTATTTATGAGCCTCTTGTTATTTTCAACCAGTTCGATGGCGGCAAGCCTGTCTATCGTCTGGCCAGCAGCTATAAATTTTCCGACGATCTCCTCGCGCTTACCTTCACCATCCGCGACGGCTTGAAATGGTCCGACGCACAGCCTCTAACGGCCGAAGACGTGGTCTATTCGTTCGAGCTCGTCCTCAAGAATTCGGCTCTCGATCTGGTCGGATTGAGCGAAGCGGTCTCGGGTGTTGAGCAGGTCGGCAATTCGGAGGTGAAACTCACGTTGAAAGCCGTCAACTCGCTACTTCCAGAAATTCTTGGCAGCTTCTTTGTGGTGCCTAAGCACGTCTGGAAGGACGTCTCTGATCCGGTAACTTTTCACAATGAAACGCCGGTCGGCTCTGGCCCGATGACCGAAATTCTGCGATTCACCCCACAGGTCTATGAGCAAGGGCGCAACCCGCACTATTGGGACTCAGCCTCCCTTAAGGTCGACGTTCTTAGATTTCCGCAGATCACAGGCAACGACCAGATATTGGCCGGGCTGTCGTCGGCCGAATTGGATTGGTTCGGCTCATTTATTCCGGATATCGAAAAGACTTTCGTCGCCCTGGATCCAGAGCACAATGGGTATTGGCAGCCGCCCGGCGACACCGTGTCGTTCGATCTGAACTGGAAGACCGCCGACGCCGGCAACAACGAAGCTTTTACCGATCTAAACTTCCGTCACGCTTTTAGTTTGACGCTGGACAGAAAGGCCATGGTCGATATCGCCGGCTTTGGATACCCGACAGCCAATGGCAGTGCGACTGGCCTTCCGCAAACATTTGAAAGCTGGCGCAATCCCGACGCCGGCAAGGACGATGACAAGTGGGTCGCGTTCGACATCGACGGCGCCAACAGGGCATTCGACGAGGCGGGCTATGCCAAGCGCGATGCGAATGGATTTCGACTGACCAAAACTGGAAAGCCCATCAAGTTTTCGATCATTGTTCCCAATGGCTGGACGGACTGGATCGACGACGCTCAGATTGCCATTGAAGGACTTCGAAAGGCCGGCATCAATGCCGATGTGGCAACGCCAGCATTCACACAATACGTCCAGCAGCTTCTCGAGGGCAAATACGACGTCGCAATGCACGCGCGGCCTGATGGGGCAACGCCATTCGACGCCTATTATGGGTCGTATTCCAGCAGCCTCGTTGGCAAGACGCGACACAGCGCCTCGCGCTACACATCGCCCGCGCTGGACAAGCTCTTTGCCGATTTCCGCGCCACTGCGGACGATACCAAGCGACATTCCATCTTTAACGAGATCCAGGTTGTGATCGCCAAAGACTTCCCGGTCATTCCCGCATTCAACAATCCGGTTTGGTATCAGTATTCCACCAAGCGCTTCACGGGCTTCGTGAACAAGGATGCGCCGACGATGAATCCGGAAAATCACGACAACAATCACATGCGCCTGATGCACCTGCTGCAACTTTCTCCGATTGCCTAAGCGTAGCTGGAGATTATCAAATCGATGCAGGCACTTCTTCAGCGAGCGGGCACGTATTTTATTGCCCTTGCTATTGCGATCGTCGTGAACTTTGCGCTTCCTCGCTTGATGCCAGGGGGGCCGGTCGACTCGATGATCGCTCAACTGGGTCAACGGGCAACCCCTGGCGTCATTGCCGCGTTGAAGGCCAAGTTCGGGCAGATCGATCAGCCCGTTTGGGTGCAATTTGCCGATTACCTCAAAGGTCTTCTGACCTTGGACCTTGGGGTGTCGACGAGCTACTATCCGATGACCGTTGTGGAGGTCTTGACGCGACCGTTGGTTTGGACCGCGTTCCTAATCACGACCACAATCATCTTGTCCTTCATCGTCGGTATCTTTCTCGGCGCGCTGTCTGCATGGCGGCGCGGCGGGAAGACGGATTCCATACTCTCCCCGCTTGCGTTCGTCGTGACCGCCGTTCCTCCGGTGGTCTTCGCGCTGACCACCTTGTTCGTGCTCGGCGTCTTCTACCGGCTCGCACCGGTGAGCTACGCCTATGATCCCAATCTGGATCCCGGGTTCAACCTCACCTTCGTTCGGAGTGTCGCGGCCCATATAGTTTTGCCGGTTCTCAGTCTCGCACCGTATTTGATCGCCAGTTTTCAAAGCACCATGCGGTCGTCGATGATCTCCGTTTTGAACGAAGATTACGTGACGCTGGGGCGGGCGAAAGGCCTTTCCAATACCATGGTCATGTACAGTTATGGCGTTCGAAATGCCATGCTGCCAATGTTGACGCATCTGGCGCTGATGCTCGGCAGTATATTTGGCGGCTCGATCGTCGTCGAAGTTGTATTCAACTATCCCGGCCTTGGACTGACGTTGTTTACGGCGACGCTTGCCCGCGACTATCCTGTGATCCAAGGCCAATTGATGTTGATGACCGTCATAACCCTGGGCGCCAATATGCTTGTGGACATCGTCTATGGCCTCGTCGATCCTCGCCTGAAAGGAACCTCGAATTGAGCTTTTTTCTTCACCAGAAAAAGGTTTTAGTCGGGATCACATTGGTCCTTGCGCTATGCCTGATGGCGATATTTGCACCCGCCATTTCATCCTACAGCCCGGAAGCCAGAGTCGCCCGCTCGCATCAGCCGCCGTCGACTGAGCACATCATGGGAACGACAAAAATGGGGCGCGACGTCTTCAGCCAGTTTGTCTGGGGTGCGCGCTCGTCATTGTCTGTCGGAATTGTCACTGGGGTCGCCATTACCATCCTTGGCACGGCGGTCGGCCTGATTGGGGGGTACATTGGCGGTTGGGTGGACAGGGTTCTCGACCTTGTAACCAACGCCGTTCTGGTAATCCCCAACCTACCGCTGCTGATCCTTCTGGCGGCGTTCGCCGGTACCGTGGGGCCGACCGTCATCATGATCATTGTGACGATGACGTCGTGGCCATGGGGCGCCCGCATGACGAGATCCCAGACCCTGGCGATCAAAAACCGTGAATTTGTCGTGGCCGCCCGGATGATCGGCGAATCGAGACTTCGCGTGGCCATGGTCGAAATCTTGCCGAACCTGCTACCCCTCATCGGCATCAATCTTGTCGGCAGCATCATCTTTGCCATCGTGACTCAAACCACCCTCGAATATCTTGGGTTTGGCGATCCTCTTCGTGTCACCTGGGGAACCATGCTCTATAACGCGCAGAACTCCTCGGCCATTATGGTGGGAGCCTGGTGGGATGTCGCAGCGCCTTGTCTCGGCGTGACGCTTGTGGGGCTGGCGCTTGCACTGATCAACTTCGCGCTCGATGAGATCAGCAATCCACAATTGCGCTCTGGACCGGCCCTTAGCCGCTGGCTGCGTTTGACCCGACAACGCGCAAAGGCAATGGAGGCGAAGCGATGATGGAGCCCCTCCTCGAAATCAAAAATCTGAGTATCGACTATCTGCTCGATCACGGAAGCTTTCAGGCCGTCAAATCTGTCAATCTCAGCATTGCACGCGGCGAGATACTCGGCTTGGCGGGAGAATCCGGTTGTGGCAAAAGCACCATTGCCTTTGCGGTAGCGCGGCTGTCCAAGTCTCCCGCCTGGATAGTGGATGGCCAAATCATGCTCGATGGTCGCGATCTTCTGCAGCTGACGGAACGCGAGATGCAAAAGGTGCGCTGGCGACGGATCGGCATGGTGTTCCAAAGTGCGATGAACTCGCTCAATCCGCTAATGCGCATCGAACGGCAATTCCATGATGTGCTTCATAGACACCTTGATACCTCTCGTGAGCAGTCACGAGAGATCGCCGAGAAAATGCTGCTCCTTGTCGGCATATCTCCAGATCGATTGTCGAATTATCCACACCAGTTCAGCGGCGGCATGCGCCAACGGATCGTCATCGCCATTTGCCTGGCGCTAGATCCCGATCTCATTATCATGGACGAGCCGACAACGGCACTCGATGTCGTCGTTCAGCGTGAAATTCTGGAGCAAATAGCAGAACTGCAGAAAACACGGCAGTTTTCCATTCTGTTTATCACGCATGATCTCCATCTGATGGCGCAGATATGCCACCGAATGGCAGTCATGCTGAAAGGCGAGGTCGTTGAACTCGGCGACGTCGCCCAGATGCTCAACAGGCCGCAGCATAATTATACAAAGACGCTATGGGCTGCCGTTCCAAAACTTCCCGAGAACCGGCTGACGGCGGAGGCACGATTGTGATCACACACGCCGATGATGTCAGCGAGACGCAGTTACAAACGCTGCCAGTCGTCCAACTCAAGAACGTGACCAAGCAATTTGGTTCGCTTCACGCGCTTCGCGGGATAACGTTTGACTTAAAGGCCGGGCGTGCGCTGGCTTTGGTTGGCGAGTCAGGTTGCGGGAAATCGACCTGTGCAAATATTATTTCTCGGACAATAGCGCAGTCGGGCGGTGATGTTCTGCTGAACGGGTCGGAGGTTCCATCGCCTCTGAGAATAAAGGACGAGAAGCCGTTTAGAAGAAACGTCCAGATGATTTTTCAGGACCCGTTTTCTTCCCTCAATCCCGCCTTTACGATCCGTCACCATATTTCTCGTGCGCTCAAAATACACGGGCACGGAATCAACCGCGCCGATCGCACGAGAAGGGTCCTGGAAACTCTCGATCTGGTTGGTCTTGAAGGCGAGACGGCAGCCTCGAAGTATCCGCATCAGTTGTCGGGAGGACAGCGCCAACGGGTTAACATCGCGCGCGCTCTTGCCGTACAACCGAGCGTGTTGCTTGCTGACGAACCGACTTCGATGCTCGATGTATCGATCCGCCTCGATATTCTCAAGCTCCTGTCTCGCGTAAAGAGAGAGCGTAATCTGGCGATGCTATACATCACCCACGACATCGCAACAGCGTATCAGGTGGCCGAGACCATTGTCATAATGTTCGCGGGACAGATGGTCGAATGGGGTGATTCATTGACAGTCCTTTCTCAGCCTCGCCATCCGTATACGAAGCTCTTGCTTTCCGCCGTACCGGACCCAGAGAGACGTTTCCATGTCGAAAACAGCATGGAATATTTAAATGAAGCAACCCGTATACGCGCCATCAGCCGTGTTTATTCGGAGGACGTCATTCAAATTGGTGAAAACCATTTCGTCCGTAAAACAGAGGCAACTGATTTCTCATGATTTTCCTACCGAGGCGAAAGCTCGATGCGATTTTGAACCGGCATTGACTCTTCTAAGTGACTGCTTCCGATGCTGTACCGCGCTCGTTCACCTAAGACCGATCATTCATAAAACGCACTGTTATCAACGGAAATAGCAACGCTATCGCGAATGATGCGTTCTGGTTCGGTCACCTTGGCTCGCATCCGCGCGCGCTTACCATTTGCCCGTATTTGAAGATTAGTGGCCTACGCCACCTGACAGGAACCATCACACGGCAGCGGGCGTGCCTACATCAATGCCGCTCCCGGCTCACCACACAGCCGGGCGGCGGCGCGGAACCCATCCGCCGTCTGAGAACCATAATGCAAGGTCAGCGACAAACTTAGATTGACCACTTCCTGCGCCTTGGGTTCCATGTTTTGCTCGCCCACGGCGATCGACGATTTTGACGCAGCCTTTTTCCTTACAAATATCAATAGTCTTCGGCAGTCGCCTTTTGGCCCGACGAACCGGCAGAGCGGCCGGCCTGCCGGTTCGCCGAGTTCGCGTCCAAATGGTTCATGACGCCGCAGGAATGCTTACTATCGAAGACGTGAACAGAATTTGCCTTGGCTTACGGCATCGAATTCACGTCGGCGAGCATGCCATTTTCAAGTTCGTCCAGGTAGATGAAATGAGGCGCCTTCACACCGGCCCGTTTGCGGATTTCGATCAGTTGTTCGGATTCAAAAAATGCGCGGGCAGCATCCAATGATCGCCACCTTGAGAAATGAACAATTTTGTTTGGGTCCGATTGATCGGCCAAGACCTGGTATGCAATTTCCCCAGCATCTCGCCGCATGACAGCGGCACGATCGAAAACGACTTTCCAGGCGGCATAGTTCTCCACCTCGTGAATGATTAAGACATACGGCATAGCGGCTCCCGAGATCTATTGTTGCGTGACTGATGCTTAACTTCCCAGAAGCGACCCGCCTGTTCCCAAGTCGAGAACTGCGATATCCCGAGGCGTCAAAGCAGTCGATAAATGCAAGCGGGACATGACCACGAAACTGCAGCATATCGCCGCAATTCCGCATCAAGGATCAATGTCCGGGATCACCGCCGTTGTTCCCAGCGCTCGAAGAGCGGTACAAAATCTTCTGGATTACCCGGATAGCGCAGGCAGTCGCCACTGAACTCGTTCCAGGCCAGAGCACTGTCGAGCCAGATATGAGCGACTGGTATCAACGATGATGGGTCGTCGAGCGTACCAGGTTTGATGCTGACGAAGTCAGAGCGGTTCTCCTGGCGGTGGAACAGGCGAGTGCCACATTGCGGGCAGAACTCGCAGATCATGCGTTGCCCACTCGGGGTCTCCCGCGTCCACGAAGACAATCTGCCTGACTGCAGTTCGATCTGTGATGTTTGAACCCACAAGGCCATGCCGAACGCGCTGCCGGATTGCTTCTGGCATTCTCGGCAGTGGCAGGCAAAGAGCGATAGCGACCGGCCTCGGACAAGGTAATGGCAGTGCCCACATTGGCAGCATCCCGTAAACACTTCTTTCATGCACTTCCTCCGCCGGATCTCCACACGAGCGACATTCATCCCTCCAGATGTTGGGAAGCAAGCCTGAGAGTGAAGAATGAAATAATCTCATCGCGGGCTGCGGTCGTCGGTTGACCGGCTTCGTCAATCAGATGCGCCGTGACCACGCTGTGCGGGAACGGAACGTAGCGTTGAAAAAACGGTGATACGTCGGGATTCGCTGCGCTGTCTGGAAGTGTGCGGCTGACGAAGCGGTCACCGAGCGCCTCGGATAGAGCTGCGAACCGTTCCACACGGCAGACCTGATCCCCCTCGAAGCGATAGGCCATTACGGTAAGGTCATCCTGCTCCAGCCGCTGCCGAACCGCAACAAGTTCGGCCGGCGAAATATCAAGGCCGGCGGGGTCACCCAAAGGGAGTGACGGTTGTGCGAGAACCGGCGCAAGCACCGATCGCTCAAGCATCATTGACAGGGCAAAATTGCCGGTGAAGCACATGCCTATCGCGCCGACACCTGGGCCGCCGCACTCCTCATGCGCCTGTTTTGCCAACGCCCGTAACCATTGAGTCACCGGGCTCGACTGATTGCCGGCAAAAGCGCGGAATTCGGCACTGACGCATGCCCGCCTAAAGACGGCGATACCCTCTTCTGCATTGGGTACAGCACCGGCGCGGCCGAACAGCGAGGGCATATATGTCGTGAATCCCGCGTCGCGAACCCAGCGGCTGAAACGGGCGACTTGCGGGCTTATGCCTGGCATTTCCGTCAAGACGATGACAGCAGGGCCCATGCCACTGACATGAACGACTTTGGTGACGCCATTGAGAGTGACATCGCGGGAATTGAAGTCCTCGAGCGGGTCCTCCTCATTCATACTTCGTTTCGTCAAAGTTCGCGACCCTCGGCATTCCATGTAAGAACGGCCTCGGAGCGCCGCGTGGGCATCTTTGCAATTCATCGCAGAGCGGTCTAGTGTCGTAAATGACAATATTCGCGGATATTTTGACATGACGATTGTTGCAGTTCTAGAGGTCGATGGCTGCTGGGCGTCAAGCGCCGCGATCACGTACGACGTGATGATTACGGCCAATAGGATCAGCGCAGCGTCCAAGCGCGCGTTGCCGTTCGAAATCAGAACCGTTCGCTGTGGGCCTCGCAGGAGCACCAACGCCGATCTCGCCGACGCCGAACTGACCATCATCCCGGGCCTCGGGGTCGCGTCCGTCACTGAACTGGACGAAAAGCTCAAGAGCTCTGCGTGCCGGCGTGCGGGCAGGTTGCTGGTTGAGGCATTCGGGTCCGGCGCGATACTCGCTGCGTCATGTGCGAGTACATTCCTGCTCGCGGACGCAGGATTGCTGGACGGTCGACGGGCAACCACGACATGGTGGCTCGCTCCAACTTTTCGGCAACGCTATCCCGATGTGGAATTGACAGCCGATCAGATGGTCGTAGCTGCCTGGCCCATCGCTACCGGTGGCGCTGCAATGGCGCAAATGGATCTGATGCTCGCGGTGGTGGCCAAATTTGCCGGACCTGGGTTGGCCAGAGCCTGCGCGAATTATCTTCTGCTCGATGAGCGACGGTCCCAGGCACCATTCATGGCCATAACATACCTCGCAGGGCAGGACCCCAGGATCGCGAAGGCTGAGAGCTGGGTTCGCGAGCATATCGGCCGTGATTTCAACATGGAAGAACTCGCCAAGGCGATGGCGTTGGCGCCTCGGACATTTGCCCGCCGGATCGCAGCGACATGCGGCGTTTCACCCATCCAGTTCGTACAGCAGATTAGAATTGAAACCGCACGACATCTTCTTGAGACCACGCGCCTGTCGGTTGAGGAAATAGCGCGACAGGTAGGATATGCGGAACCCTCCACTCTTCGCCGATTGGTCAGGCGTGCTACAAAACACTCGCCCGGACATTTCCGTCCCACCGTCTGAATGGCTGGGGTCATCAAAAAAGGCCAATTCAGAAATCATCACGACCGAGACCATTAGATCGAACAAGCTGGACACTGACCCGAAAAACACTTCGAGACCCACAGCCCGAAAGTGTTGAAGCGTTTACAGCGAACATTTGCACCGGTGGCTAGCCCCCAACCTCAGCTATCGTTCGCTCGCGAAAGCGAAGACGGTAGTCGGATGGCAGGATGCCGAACTGACGATGCAGCACGCGGCGCAGGTTCTGCTCCGTCGCAAGACCAACTTGAACGGCAATAGCCTTGATCGGCAGGTCGGTCCCTTCCAGGGCGCGGCACGCCGCTTCGAGCCGTATGGCTTCGATCGCTTTCGCAGGCGTGAAGCCGGTTTCCGCCGCATAGACCCGCGCAAAATTGCGGGGGCTCATAGCCGCCTGCTCCGCCAGCCTCTCGACCCTGAGATCTTCGCACAAATGGTTCACTATCCACTCATGCAGGCCAGCAAAAACCGAGGCCCTGGGCGTTGCCGGCACACTGAACTGGCTCTGGCCTCCCGGGCGGCGCATGAACATCACCAACTGGCGCGCCGTATCCGCCGCAACCTGATGGCCCAGATCGGCCTCGATCAGGGCCAGCGCGAGATCGATGCCAGCCGTGACCCCGCCCGATGTCCAGATCCGGCCGTCGTTGATGAAGATCCGGTCTGCGTCAAGCAGAAGATCCGGATGCCTGGCCTGCAACTCCGCATAGCGCGACCAGTGCGTGGTCACGCGCTTGCCGGTAAGCAGCCCCGCATCCGCCAGGAGAAAAGCTCCGGTGCAAACGGAGCAGAGCCGGCGGGCTTTCGGGGCATGAATTGCCAGCCATCCGACGAGTGAATCGAGGCCGAGGGGACCATTGCGCGGCAATCCCCCTGGCACGATGATCGTGTCGACGTCCTCGCCTTGCAGCAAATTCAGCGGCTCAGTCATGATGGGCAGGCCTGGATCGGTCAGCACCAGGCCGCCATTTTCGGACGCCGTGACGAGACGATAAGTCCGAACGCCGGAATTCGTATCGGCATCATTGGCTGTCTGGAATGCCTGCAACGGTCCCGCGATGTCGATCAGATTGACGTTGTCGAAAGCGAGAACGATGACGAGGCGATCACGCAAAGCTCAGCCTCCGGTTTCGACGCTCTGCCTGCAATCCCCAAAGGATCGGAGCGACGCAGAGCATCAGGAACGATAGCATACCGAGGTTGAGAGCAGACCATCCAGAGCCTGCGAACGCGGCCCCCGCCGACAGAGTTGAGAGGGTCGCAGCCACATTCCCTAACAGTTGGGCAAGGGCCTGCGTCTTGCCGGCCTCACTCGGACGATACGATAGCGACAACAGCGTCGTTCCTGAGACGATCATGAAGTTCCATCCGAGACCCAGTGCCAGCAGGGCAAGATAAAAGGCGCCAAGCGTTGTCGAGTTGACGGCGATGATGCTACACGACGCGATCAACAGCAGTCCAGCGATCAGTGCCGACGGCACGCCGAAGCGCGCCACCAATTTGCCCGAGAACAGTGACGGCGCAAACATACCGATGAGATGCCATTGAATGATACTGGCGCCATCGCTGATCGAATGATTGCAGGCAATTGCTGCAAGCGGCGTCGCGGTCATGACGAACAGCATTGCCGTTGAAGCTGCCATCGTCGTGCCGACGCCGGCGATGAAAATCGGCTGGCGGATGATTTCTGCAAGCCGACGCGGCTCGACGACCTCGTCGGTCGTCTTGGCATCGACCGGTTCAATGTCACGATATGCCGCCATCACAATAAGCGCCGAGGCCAGCGCCAACCCGGCCACCATCAGATAGGCGCCGGCAAAGAATGCATCGACAATCAGGTCCTGCGCCCAGTCAGCAAGTGCGGGACCGGCGACGGCGGCAGCAACGCCGCCGACTAATACGGTCGAAATCGCGCGACTCTTGCGGGTTTTATCGACGGAGTCGGCTGCAGCAAGCGAATAGAACTGAGCGAACGCCTGAAAGGCGCCGACACTGGCTGTGCCCAGACAGAAAAGCCAGAAATCACCTCGCAGGATTGCCCATACCGAGACAAGGCCGCCCGCCGCGCCAAAGAGCGCACCAAGCGTGAACCCGGCGCGTCGACCGAACCGCGCCATCACGAAAGAAGCAAGGACCGTGACGACGGCAGAGCCCACGGTGATCAAGGCGAACGGCAGCGTTGCGAGCGCCTTGTCGGGTGCAAGTTGATAGCCTGTAATGCCGGTCAACGTCAGGTCAACGGATATAGCACAGACGTAAAGTCCCTGGCACAAGGCCAGCACTTTAGCGTTGCGATTGCCGACCGAATTCGAAGCTGTCGTCGTTGTCACAGGTCTCTCCCACGCGATTTCTGCGTGGAAAGCACTATCGGCAAATGCAAATCTGGCAGCAATGACAATAAGCTATCAATTCCTGCCAAACTACGCGACGACGTGAATGCAGCTTTTGCGTCAATTGGCTTGCCGAAGGCAATGCAGGTCGCCGATCGCTGGCATCTGATGGAAAATGCAAGCGGCGCGTTTCTGGAAGCCATCTCCAAATCAATGCATGATATCTGTCGCTCGATGGGCACTTCCACGGTCAAAAGCCTTCACCGCCAACGAACCCTTCTTCCATGCAGCGAGACACTACCATCTCGAACACGCGTCGAAACAGATCGCTCTCCCTGAAACGCTCGTGACGGTTCTTGGAAAAAGAAGTCCGGTTGTTTGGCCAGCGGCGTCCCTCTGCCATCGCACGCCTGGGGTAATGAAGCACGGGTGGAAAACGCTGAAAGCATTTCCAGCTTTGCGGAGATCGCCATCCCGCGTCCGACAACGCGCGGATGAGCTGGCGGAATTAGACGCCTTTTTCGATTCAGGTAATGAACGTGTTTGATCTGCGAATGGCGGTATCTGGCGGGGAGGTGAACGACTGCTTCGAGCCAGTCGCGACGTTCGCAGAGGCCCCAAATGCGCTGTAAGGGAAAGTTGTGCGCATCGCAACATTCAATTGACAAAGTTGCTGTTTTGCATGGGAAATGAGCCGGTTGCGGACACGTTGGACAATGCAAATGATCTATCTTTTACGACATGGCGAGACCGTCTGGAACACGGCGGGTCGATTTCAGGGACAAAAGGATTCGCAACTTACGCCGCGTGGGATCGAGCAGGCTGATGAAGCTGGAAATCTCTTGGCTACCGCAATCCGGGGACGGGAAGGACAGTTCGAGTTTCATGTCAGCCCGCTTGGTCGGACAAAGGAGACAGCGGCTCGCATTGTTCGGTCCGTTCCATTGGTTGCCAAGGATGAGCCGCGCTTGATGGAAGTGACGGTGGGATCGTGGGACGGCATGACCCACTACGAAATAGACATTGAATATCCAGGTGCCTTGAAAGGTGCTGATGTTTTCGACTGGTTTTTTCGGTCTCCGGACGGTGAGACGTTCGACGATGCTTGTTCGCGGGTGGGAACATGGCTTTCGGAGATATCAGCGCCGACCATTGCGGTTTCGCATGGGCTGACCGGTCGCCTGATCAGAGGTGTATACCTTGGCTTGTCCCGAAGAGAGATGCTGGAGCTACCTGTTCCACAGAATGGTTTCTATAGGCTCTCCGGCGGGGAAGCAGCTTTCATCGGATAGCTGACACCAGGAACGGCGGGCGATCAAGCTTTTGTCTAAGCGACCGAGCGGGTCACCAAGCTCGTCGGCAATCCCTTCAACTCCGGCTCCTGCACCCGCACTGCAGCTGCGACCGGCGATAGCCACTCGACGCTACGCTCCTTCGACTCTGGAAACTCAGTGAAAGCTTTTTTGACCTCAACGAGATGTACTTCGACCAAGGATGGTACCTTCGTTCCGTCATCGAGCGTCTTGAGATACGTAAAATAGCCGAGGGGCCTCTTTCTTGCCTTGCCCTTTACGCCAGCCTCTTCCCAAGCCTCTTGCTCGGCGGCTTCGTGCGACTTCAGCCCTTTGATGGGCCAGCCTTTTGGAATCGTCCAGCGACCCGTCTCGCGGGTCGTGACAAGCAGGACTTCGGTGTTTCCTTCAAGACCTGTGCGAAAGCAGATTGCTCCGACCTGCTCAATCATCCCACCACGCATAATCATGCCCGCGTAAGCGGCTAGACGCGCAAGATGGGGCTCCTTTTTTGTCATCGGTCTTCGTTCCAATCTCGAACAGAAGATGTGGTGTCACGTGATTCTCGGCAACCCCTTGGATTGGCAGATCAGCACGGCATTGAATTGATCGGTAAATCGCATGGCGAGGCTGCGCCTCAGCGGCTACCGCAACGGACCACGATCAGGCCATCAGGTAAGCACTTTCAGGATGGCCCCCATTGACTCAATTCGCTTGTAACCCTGAGTGGAATGCGGATAACTGCCCGCATTTCACATTGCTAGGCAGATCGCCCTGAATCCCTCCCGTCGGCGATGCGACGGAGGTCCGCTTTGAGATTGCATTTCGATGTTTCATTCCCTTCGCCAGATCCATGCCCGGCCGCAATTACTGCTCCTTGCTTTCATGATCTTCGTCCAGGGTTCCGCCTATGGCTCGACCCTGCCCTATCTCTCGATAACGGCAATCCGCGAACTGGGCATGAGCGATCAGGCCTATTCGGTTCTCGTCTTCGTGACATCGGTGTCAGCGGTCACCATCAGCGTCTCGCTCGGCATTCTCTCCGACCTGATCGGCGACCGGCGCAGGATCATGATCGCCATGGCACTCATGGGCGTGGCCGGCTATGGCGCCATCTTCCTCTTCCCCTCCGTGCCCATGTTCATCGCCGCCACGGCGTTCGTCATCCCGTTCTTCCAGTCCGTCAGCTCGCTGATCTTCGTGGGCGTTCGGGCCGAAACAGCCGGTCTTAGGGGCCGCGACGCCGCGGCGATCAACGCCACCGTCCGGGCTTTCATGTCGGCCTCGTGGGTGGTCATGCCGGCGGCAATGGGATTGGCGTTCGCCGGCTCGGCGAGCATGATGGGCGCCTGGGGTGTTGCCGGGCTCTGCGCGCTCTCGATCTTCCTGTGCTCCACATTCCTGCTGGCAAAGCCGGCGGGTGATGCGGCCCCGGCAAAATCGCCAGCGGGCTTCTTCTCCGCGCTCGGCGAACTCGCGGCGCCGGTCATGCTGGCGCGGATGCTCTCCATGGCCGCGCTCACCGGCACGATCCGGCTTACCAGCACGCTCTGGCCGCTGATCCTCATCGTCAATCTCGGCGGCAAGACCGCCGATGTCGGGATCATCGCTGGGATCATCGCCTTTCTCGAAATTCCGTTCATGCTGATCTGGTCCAACCTGCTGAAACGGCTCACCATTCTTTCGATCCTGATCACCGCCGGCTTGATCTATGCCGCCTTCATGGTCGCATTGGCCTTTGCCACGACCCCTTGGCAAATCTATACCTTGACCATTCCCGCAGCAGCCGGCGCGGCGGCGCTGCTCTCCATGCCGCTGACCTATTTCCAGGATCTCTTTCCGGGCCGGCCGGGCCTGGGCACATCGTTCAACCAGATCAATTCTTTTCTGGGAAATGGGCTGACGGCGCTGACTTTTGCCGTCGGCGCGCATTACCTGGGCTATTCGGGCACGGCATGGCTTGGTGTCGCCATGGCGCTTGCCGGCATTCTCGGCCTGGTCCTGCTTGAAAGACGCCGGTCGGCCGTGGTTGATCCAACATGACTGTTGATTTCTCTATCGATGATGGACCACCCGACTTGTCCGTAAGGAGCCGTGCCGCTTGTTTGCCAAGCTCCATGAGCGAGTGATGAGAATACTGCGATAGCTTTAGAATGAGAGGACGGCCAGATCGCTATGTTGATAATATTTGATTGCGATCGTGTGCTCATAGATTCCGAGGCCATATTTTGCGCAGTCGATGCTGAAGCGTTGACCCGCCGTGGCTACCCGACGACAGCCGCGACAATATCGGAGCGATTTGCCGGCGTTCCGCATCAGATCGCATGGAGCCAACTGAGCACTGAGCTCAATCTGCAACTTCCGCAAAACTGGATCGATGATCTCTTGCTGGAGTGTCGGCGACGCTTCCCCGCCGAACTGGCTCCAATCCCTGGGGCAGCGAGCGCAGTGACGATGATTGTTGAAAAGCGGCGATCACGTTTGCGTTGCCTCCTCAACAGAGCTTCCTAGTCTTCGCGATAATCTGGAGCGCACGGGTCTGCTTTCACTGTTTGCACCACACGTGTTTTCCGTCGACCAGGTCAAGCGCCCAAAGCCTGCGCCTGACGTCTTCCTGTTTGCGGCCTCCCAGATGGGGTTTGACCCGGCCGAAACGATCGTGGTCGAGGATTCCGTCGCCGGAGTGCTGGCCGCGAGGCGCGCTGGGATGAGAGTTTTGGGTTTCACAGACGGCGCATGCCTATAGCAGTCTCGCTTTCCGCCTGATGGACGCGGGCACCGAACATGTTTGCAGCGTCATGGAACAGGTGGTTGAGCGGCTTTCGTCGCTGAAATCCTGGAGGGGATAGCCTTGGCCAGCGTCCCGTTCGCGCCAACGGCAGACGTTGCCAGCTTGGGTTGAACACAGCGTACACGCATGACAAAATCTTAGTCAGGCGGTAGTGCTTTGTAGGACGAATACCGGGGGACCGAAGATCACCAATATCAGATTAGCGGCGTTCGACGTGGACGGAACACTGCTCCGAGGCGAAAACATCTGCGGCTGCATTGGCAGACATATCGGGCGCTCAACGGAGATGGATGCCTTCGAGCTTCTGCGTTCACGCGAGGACATCACCACGGGACGGGAGACTATGCTGGAATGGTACCTTCCTTTCGGCAAGGCGAGATTGATCAAGCATCTTGCTGAACTTCGACTTGCTCCGGGCGTCACACAAGGTTTCGCCCGGCTAAAGGCCGCAGGGGTAAAGATCGCCCTTGTCTCGATTACTTGGCAATTCGCTGTCAAATGGCTCGCCGCAGAGTTAGGTGCCGACTATGCGGTCGGTACGGGCTGGCGGGAGGACAACACCCTCAGCCATTTCTGGCCGGAGGATAAGGCCATCTATCTGAACTCTCTGCTCGCCGAACTCAAACTAGAACAGGGCTCGTTGGCAGCGGTTGGTGACTCCTACGGCGATATTCCAATGCTCAACCTCGCCTCTCGAAGCTATTTCGTCGGTAAAGCCCCACCGCAGGAACTGCTCCACGCCGAACACTGGCCTGACGCAGATATTGAAGAGATAGTCCACGACATGCTCACGCGGGTCTAGGGGCGACGACCGCTGCGGGCCATCAGGAGCCATGCTGGCTTGGCGCTCTTGGTGAGATTCGAACCCAATGTCCCCAAAGCATATTGGCGTTCTGATATTGTGCATATCAGCCGGATTACAAAAGTCATTGGTCGTTTGTATCGCGCGCGAAGGCGATCGTTCACCGCCGTCTCGGCGGCTCAAGAACCTCCTTCTAATACGCCCTGAAAGCTACAGCCCGGCGATTTTCATCAGGTCGTCGCGGGCTCCGGGGGCGGCAGCCAGCACCGGCGCGCCCTTGGTCAGCTGTTCGCCCTCGACCGGAAAGGGGTGATGCCAGCCGCCAGCTTCCTTGACGAGGCAATAGCCGGCCAGGCAATCCCAGGCGTGCATGTAGGGCTCGTAGTAGCCGACGAGACGCCCGGCGGCGACATAGGCGAGCATGAGCGCGCCGGACCCGTTGCGGATGAAATTGCCGCCGGCTTCCAGCAGGCTCTCGACCATTTTCCCGACGAA
>UCEZ01000073.1 GCA_900471525.1 Hyphomicrobiales bacterium
CTTCATCAGCACACATCCTCTCTTCAGTGCACCTCTTTCTTCAACATCCATCTACACAAACCTTTCAAGACCACCTGCCAATACCACCATCACGACAATGGCCACCGCATCCCCCGTTCCGACTTTGGCCCAGCTGGGAGTTACCCTCCAGCCTGGCGATGTTCTGAAGCAATGCTATGCGGCATGGGCCTACCTCCAGACCGGAGAGGGCGAATTCGCGAAGCTCGTCGTGGCGCCCAACCCGAGCGACATCGGGAAGAACCCTGACTATGCGGCGAAGAAGCAGGACTTGGGCACCGAACGACTTGGCTGGAAGCAGTCCGCCCTCATCGGAATGAATGACCAGTACAGCCTCGCCAAGGTAATCGGCGCAAACAACCTCAACCGCCAGATGGGCCTCCCCCGCTCGGTTTCCACCAACATCCTCTCCGACAAGTTCACGATGCAGCCCCTCTTCATCGCCGACGGAACAGACATCTCGGCCGCCAGAACCGGAGCCAACGTCGCCAAGGTCGTGGACCATTTCCTCTCCGACAAGACCGACATCTGGGTCTTCATTCACGGCTCCGGTCCCGTCGCCCGCTGGTGCATCCAGATCCTGAACCACCATGCCGCCGACCGCATCCGCGGCGTCGCCGTGCGCAGTCCCCGCAACGCCGGCAAGCTTGTGGATGAGCTGTCGGACAAGGTGTCCTTCCCCCTCCACGTCGCCGATGACAACAGTTTGATGAAGCATTCCAACCTCATCATCACCGCGACCACCTCGGATGTCCCCCTCTACGCGCTCGAAGACCTCCCCGCCGACCCCGTCGTCCTTCACCTGTCCGGCGACGAGGCCCCCAAGGCCTTCATCGACCTCGCCGTTGCAGAGGGCAGCGTCTTCTGCGACAGCATCAAGGAGGTCTCCCGCCGCAACAGCCAGAGCTTGGCCCTTGCCTTTTCGCGCTCCGGGCAGACACTGGAGGATGCTGGAAAGCGTTTGGGTGTCCGCGAATTGGCCGAGCTCAACGGCCCCTACACCGGCAAGCCCGGCAAGCCGGTTCTCGTCACCTGTGTCGGTCTCGGCATCTTCGACCTCTTTGTCACCGAGTTTGTGTACGGCCAGTACGTCGCGGCCAGGAAGTGAGTGTGGGACAGCGGCATCTCGCGGAATGCGCCGACCTGAGAATGAGACTGTTTTGGGATTTTTTGTTTTTTGAATATTTGGCTGCAGATAAATTGCGCCGTCCACTCTCTTAGCAATAGTTTACATAACCATAGGGGCACTGCCCGAATTAGCTAGAAGAAATACACGATCTTCTCCATATGCACCTTCATCTCACGTGACCCAATGCCATCATCGTTTACGTAAGCTGTGCTTCAATTCTCCAACGTGATTGGCCGCTGTTTTCAGATCCCATAGCCAAGAAATAGACCAATGTTTACACCAGGATTTATCCTGCCAGTTCAAGGGAGGAAGTTGAGGCCGGCGGGACAGGCACTCCACGCGTGTTGACAAGGTCGGAGCGCTGGCACTTATTGGAAATAGCAGCCCAATTCGCGAAGATTATTCTCAAGGTTATAGAATGCGCCGTGCCATCAATCTTCGTCAGGTCGAGATCTTCAAGGCGCTGATCGAGCACGGAACGGTCAGCCGGGCCGCGGAGGTCATGTGGATATCCCAGCCGGCCGCCAGCAAGCTTCTGATGCATCTGGAAAGCGATACTGGTCTCAAACTTTTTGACCGCCATAAAGGCCGTCTGGTGCCGACAGCACTCGGTCTGCGTCTATACGAGGAGATCGACCGAATTTTCGCTGGATTGCACCAGGTCGAGAGTGCAATCGAAACCGTAAGGCGTGAGAACCAGGGCCAACTCGCTGTGGGCGTGATTCCTGCGCTCGCCGACGCCTTTATTCAGCGCACCACAATGGGTTTCCTGAAGCGCAATCCGAACGTCTACTGCTCCGTCCGGCCGCTCGCATCCCAGTGGATCGTCGAGTC
>UCEZ01000030.1 GCA_900471525.1 Hyphomicrobiales bacterium
GCGTTCTCAGCGATCTGGCGAACCAGCGACTGAAGTGCCTTGCGGACGATGTTGATACCAGCGGTCTGGTCGTCGTTGGCGCCCTTGATGTTGAGCACGATCGAGGCACGCAGGAGAGCCGTACCACCGCCAGGAACGATACCTTCCTGAACAGCAGCGCGCGTCGCGTTCAGCGCGTCGTCGATACGGTCCTTCTTTTCCTTGACTTCGATTTCAGTCGCACCGCCGACGCGGATGACGGCAACGCCGCCAGCGAGCTTGGCAAGGCGTTCCTGCAGCTTCTCGCGGTCGTAGTCGGATGTGGTTTCTTCGATCTGACCCTTGATCTGGGCAACGCGGCCTTCGATCTCGGCCTTCTTGCCATGACCGTCGACGATCGTGGTGTTTTCCTTGGTGATCGAGATCTTCTTCGCACGGCCGAGCATTTCGAGCGTAACGTTTTCAAGCTTGATGCCGATGTCTTCGGAAATGACCTGGCCACCGGTCAGGATCGCGATGTCTTCGAGCATGGCCTTGCGGCGATCGCCGAAGCCCGGAGCCTTGACGGCAGCGATCTTGAGGCCGCCACGCAGCTTGTTGACGACGAGGGTCGCAAGCGCTTCGCCTTCAACGTCTTCCGAGATGATCAGGAGCGGCTTGCCGGTCTGAACGACGGCTTCGAGAACCGGGAGCATGGCCTGCAGGTTGGAGAGCTTCTTCTCATGGAGAAGGATGTAAGCGTCGTCCAGTTCGGCAACCATCTTTTCAGGGTTGGTCACGAAGTAGGGGCTGAGGTAGCCGCGGTCGAACTGCATGCCTTCGACGACTTCCAGCTCGGTGTCGGCGGTCTTGGCTTCTTCAACCGTGATGACGCCTTCATTGCCGACCTTCTGCATCGCGTCAGCGATGTACTGGCCGATTTCCTTTTCGCCGTTGGCGGAGATCGTGCCGACCTGGGCCACTTCTTCCGAAGTGTTGATCTTCTTGGCCTTGGCAACGATGTCCTTGACGATTGCCGTGACAGCGAGGTCGATGCCGCGCTTCAGGTCCATCGGGTTCATGCCGGCGGCAACGCTCTTGGCGCCTTCGCGAACGATGGCCTGAGCAAGAACGGTTGCAGTCGTCGTGCCGTCACCGGCGATGTCGTTGGTCTTCGAAGCAACTTCGCGGACCATCTGGGCGCCCATGTTTTCGAACTTGTCTTCGAGTTCGATTTCCTTGGCGACGGAAACGCCGTCCTTGGTAATGCGCGGTGCGCCGAACGACTTGTCGATGATGACGTTACGACCCTTCGGGCCGAGCGTTACCTTGACTGCGTCAGCGAGGATGTCGACGCCGCGCAGCATCTTTTCGCGCGCGGTGCGGCCGAACTTGATTTCTTTGGCTGCCATTTTAAAAACTCCCGGGCTGGTGCCCAACTGGTTTTATGGAATTGATATGAAGGGAACCGGCTTAGATCAGCCGATAACGCCCATGATGTCGGCTTCCTTCATGATCAGAAGGTCTTCGCCGTTGAGCTTGACTTCGGTGCCCGACCACTTGCCGAACAGAACGCGGTCGCCAGCCTTGACGTCGAGCGCGATGAGGGCGCCCTTGTCGTCACGGGTGCCGGTGCCGACGGCGACGATTTCGCCTTCCTGCGGCTTTTCCTTGGCGGTATCCGGAATGATGATGCCGCCCTTGGTCTTGGCTTCAGACTCGACGCGGCGTACGACGACGCGGTCATGCAGAGGACGGAAATTGGTGCTTGTCATTGTCTAATCCCTCGATCAAATGACTTCACGGATCGTGAACCGACCCGCTGGATGGATGTTAGCACTCCTATTGCTTGAGTGCTAGCGGCTTGCAGATAGGGGTGGCCGCCGATTGAGTCAAGGACGGGCCGGCAAGATTCTTTACGGCCGGAAAATGGTTGACTCGGTTTCCGCTTTTTTGTCTAATTTGCATATGGGGTCTGCGAATGCCCCACGAGGCGTCATGCCATCACTTCGCGTCCAATCCCACGAAAAGGACGTAAACCATGGCCTCGTATAATGCTATTTCCACTGAAAAGCTTGTCCGCCTGATCGGAACCCCCAAGGGGCCGGTCGTTATCGATGTGCGCGACGATGAAGATTTCGCCGCCCAGCCGCTTTTTATTCCATCGTCTTTCCGGCGCCCTTACGCGGATGTGCAACTATGGGGGGCGGATTATCGCGGCCGCTGGGTCGTCGTGGTCTGCCAGAAGGGCAAGAAGCTCTCCGAGGGCGTCGCCGCCTGGCTCAGAAATGCCGGCGCTGCAGCTGAGACGCTGGAAGGTGGGTTCGAAGCCTGGCAGGCGGCTGACCTGCCGCTCGTTCCGCTCACGGCCCTACCAGGTGAAAACGCCAATGGCGGAACGGTCTGGGTCACGCGCTCTCGTCCCAAGATCGACCGCATTGCATGTCCCTGGCTGATCCGCCGCTTCGTCGATCCAGCCGCGACCTTTCTTTTTGTTGCCGCCCCGGAAGTCGAAGCCGTCGCAGATCGTTTCGGCGCAACGCCGTTCGATGTGGAAAATGTCATCTGGAGCCATAGGGGCGAGGACTGCACCTTCGACACGATGGTCAGGGAATTTGGTCTCGCATTTCCGGCACTTCAACATCTCGCCCTGATTGTCCGCGCTGCCGATACCGACCGGCTCGACCTGGTCCCCGAAGCCGCCGGTCTGCTCGCGGCCTCGCTCGGCCTTTCGCGGATGTTTGCCGACGATCTGGAGCAACTGGAAGCGGGCATGATGCTCTACGACGCCTTCTATCGCTGGGCGCGCGATGCCACACAGGAAAAACACGAATGGGTGCAGCACGTCGCGAAGAAGGCCAAGGACAATGAATGAGGCGGTACAGATACAGTTGCCGCCTCCGCATCCGACATTCGCCGAGGCCACCAGGATCTGGGCGAAGATCGGGCTCCTGAGTTTCGGCGGCCCGGCGGGACAGATCGCCCTGATGCATAAGGAGCTGGTGGAGGAGCGCCGCTGGATCTCCGAGAGCCGGTTTCTGCATGCCTTGAATTTCTGCATGCTTTTGCCGGGCCCGGAGGCCCAGCAGCTTGCGACCTATGTCGGCTGGCTGCTGCACGGCACGCGCGGCGGCATCGTCGCCGGCATGCTGTTCGTGCTGCCGGGCTTCTTCGTCATTCTCGGCCTGTCCTCGGCCTATGCGCTGTTTCAGCAGACGGACTGGTTGACGAGCCTGTTTTTCGGGCTGAAGGCGGCGGTGCTGGCCATCGTCATCGAGGCGGTCATCCGTGTTGGCCGCCGGGCTCTGAAAACCCGCTTTTCCCTGGTGGTCGCGGCGCTCGCCTTTGCCGCGCTGTTCTTTTTCGATCTGCCGTTTCCGCTCGTCGTGCTGGCAGCAGGCCTCGCCGGATACATCGCCACCCGTCTGCAGCCGGCAACGGGCGAAAAAGCCCTGGCGGCAGCGGCAAAACAGGCACTCGCCGACATGCCGTCCGTCATCGACAGCAATTTTCCGGATACCGTTTCATCCTGGGGCCGGACGTTTCGGATTCTCGCCACCTGGCTGGTCCTCTGGATCGCGCCGTTCATCCTCATTGGCGGGATACTCGGCTTCGACAATGTCTACACCGCCATCGGCTTGTTCTTCTCGAAGATGGCCGTGGTGACCTTTGGCGGCGCCTATGCCGTGCTTGCCTATGTCGCGCAGCAGGCGGTCGAGACCTATCACTGGCTCAAACCCGGCGAAATGCTGGATGGTCTGGCGCTGGCGGAAACGACACCGGGGCCGCTGGTGCTGGTGTTGAGCTTCGTCGGCTTCATGGCAGCCTTTCGCGCACCGCTCGGTCTTGATCCGCTTCTGTCCGGCATGCTCGGCGCGACACTTGCGACCTGGGTGACCTTCGTGCCGTGCTTCCTGTGGATCTTTCTCGGCGCGCCCTATGTCGAGACCTTGCGCAACAACAGGGCACTGTCGGGCGCGCTGGCGGCGATCTCGGCGGCGGTTACCGGGGTCATCCTCAATCTCGCCGTCTGGTTCGGGCTGCACGTTCTTTTCGCCGGGGTAAACCGGTTCGCGGCAGGGCCGATTTCCATGCCGCTGCCGGTCTGGCAGACATTCCAGCTGCCTGCATTCTTTCTGGCGCTTCTGGCAGCCTTTCTCCTGTTTCGCTTCAAGCGCGGCGTCGTGACAACGCTTGCCATCTGCGCAGTTGCCGGTTGGCTGATCCGTGGATTTTAGCGGTTCCGTCGAATTCTGCGCCCGAAACCTTGGAATTCGGGCGCCATTTTCCGGATGAAGACTTGTGTTTTCGCCGCCTGCCTGCGATGTCACCCCGACCAATTTTTTCTGCGGGAAGCCAGCATGGCCGTTCGGATCAACAGTTTTCGCGACATTGCCAGCCGCTATGACGTCGTTCTGTGCGATGTCTGGGGCGTGCTGCACAATGGTGTCGAAGCCTTCAAAGGCGCCTGCGAAGCGTTGACCGAGGCTCGAGCCAAGGGCCTGACCGTCGTTCTCATCACCAATTCGCCGCGTCCGCATCCCGGCGTCATCGTCCAGATCCGCGGTCTCGGCGTACCCGATACAGCCTACGACCGGATCGTCACCTCCGGTGACGTCACCCGTGCTCTGATTTCCGCCGGCCCGAAGAAGATCTATTTCATCGGCGCCGACAAGGACCTGCCGCTGCTCGAAGGTCTCGGCGTCAGCATGGTCTCATCCGAAGAGGCCGAAATCATCGTCTGCGCCGGATTTTTCGACGATGAATCGGAAACAGCAGACGACTATCGCGCAACGCTCTCCGGTCTTGCCAAGCGCAAGGTGCCGTTCATCTGCGCCAATCCGGATCTGGTGGTCGAGCGCGGCCACAAGCTCATTCCCTGCGCCGGCGCCATTGCCAAGGTCTATGAGGAGCTCGGCGGCGAAACCCGGATTTCCGGCAAGCCCTATGTGCCGATGTATCGTGCATCGCTCTCGGAAGCCAAGCTCCTGCGCCACGGGCTCGATCTGTCGCGGGTGATCGCGGTCGGCGACGGCATGCCGACGGACGTCAAGGGCGCGCAGGATTTCGGCCTCGATGTCCTCTATATCAGCGCCGGCATTCATGCTGCAGAATATATGACGGCCGAAAAGACCGACGAGGCCAAACTTGCGGCATTTTTGAAAAGCGAAGGCGCCACGCCCAAATGGTGGATGCCCCGGCTAGCATAACTGTTCCGGCCAACCGGACCAGCGTGATCGAACTGCATAAGAGATGACTGGTGTGACGGATATGACGGTTTTCCATCGCAACGAGACCCGCGAGCCCCTGCCGCAAGCCCTGCGCGGCGGCGTCATCGCCATCGGCAATTTCGATGGCGTGCATCGCGGTCACCAGTCGGTGCTGAACCGGGCGCTGGAGGAGGCGCGGGAGCGCGGTGTTCCGGCCCTGGTACTGACCTTCGAGCCGCATCCGCGAACAGTCTTTCGTCCTGACCAGCCGGTTTTCCGCCTGACGCCGGCGCCGCTCAAGGCCCGCATCCTCGAGGGTATGGGCTTTTCCGCCGTCATCGAATATCCGTTCGACCGCACCTTTTCCCAGCTGTCCGCTTCCGATTTCATCCGCTCCATTCTGATGGACTGGTTGCATGCCGGCCATGTGGTCACTGGCTTCGACTTTCATTTCGGCAAGGGCAGGGAAGGCGGCCCGGCCTTCCTGATGGCGGCCGGCGGCGAAAATGGGTTTGGCGTCACGCTGGTCGATGCTTTCCGCGATGAGAACGCCTCGGTGATTTCCTCCAGCCACATTCGCGGGCTGCTGGGCGAGGGCGATGTTTCGCAGGCAGCCGGAATGCTCGGTTATCGCTACACCGTGGAATCGGAAGTGATTGGCGGCAAGAAGCTCGGCCGCACGCTCGGTTATCCCACCGCCAATATGCAATTGCCACCCGAGGTCGAACTGCGCAACGGCATCTACGCAGTACGCTTCCGCCGCGCCGATGGCAGCATCCATGATGGCGTCGCCAGCTTCGGCCGCCGCCCGACCGTCGATAGCAATGGTGCACCGCTGCTCGAAACCTTCGTCTTCGATTTTTCGGGCGATCTCTATGGAGAAATCTGTTCGGTCTCCTTCTTCGGCCATCTGCGCGACGAACTCAAATTCGATGGCCTCGATCCGCTGGTGGTGCAGATGAAACAGGACGATGCGGAAGCGCGGGCGCTTCTGTCCGGCGTCAAGCCGCTCAGCATCATCGACAGCAAGATCGCATTTGCCTTGGATGCAACCCCGTAAAGGATGATCATTATGGCCACCACGCCACGCCGGCCCGTCAGCGCCATGGATGCCGCTGAAGCCCTGTTCAAGCCCGCCAAGAAGGTGGCAGCACCTGCCGTCGAAAAACGTGCTTTGCCGGAAACCAAGGAACTTGTTTCGCTGAAACTCGACAGCGCCATCCTGCACTATTTCCAGGACGATGGCCCGGGTTGGCAGGATCGCATCAACGACGCGCTGCGGGCCGTGATGCTGGCGAACCCCAAGGATTGAGCTTGCATCTGGTTCCTGCGATCGGAAATGCGCGATGGTCCCACAATCCTGCCGCGGCTGCGGCAAGCCTCTTCCTTTTCGCGCAAAAACCGCTTAAACAACCGGCCACCATGACCCGATATCGTCGATTGATACGTGATCAGCGAATTATTGGCCCGGCCTTCCCAGCGCTTTGATAGCCGCCGGAAGGTCCGGGTTTTCGGCGTTCGATCCGAGCGCCACCGTTTCCCTTATGATATCCCATTCGCATGCGCGGCGACACGCGCCCAGATATGATTGCTGAAACCATGACCGATACCTCCGAAAAGCTCGATTATTCCAAGACCCTTTATCTGCCGGAAACCGAATTTCCGATGCGCGCCGGCCTGCCGCAGAAGGAGCCGGAAACGGTGGCCCGTTGGCAGCAGATGGGACTCTACAAGAAGCTCCGCGCCTCCGCCGCCGGCCGCGAAAAATTCGTGCTGCATGATGGCCCGCCCTATGCCAACGGCAACATCCACATCGGCCACGCGCTGAACAAGATCCTGAAGGACATCATCACCCGCTCGTTCCAGATGCGCGGCTATGACTCGAACTATGTTCCGGGCTGGGATTGCCACGGCCTGCCGATCGAGTGGAAGATCGAGGAAGCCTATCGCGCCAGGGGCAAGAACAAGGACGAGGTCCCGGTCAACGAATTCCGCCGCGAATGCCGCGACTTTGCCGCCAACTGGATCAAGATCCAGTCGGAGGAGTTCAAGCGCTTGGGCATCGAGGGCGACTTCGACAATCCCTATACGACGATGGCCTTCCACGCCGAAGCCCGCATCGCCGGCGAACTCCTGAAGATCGCCAAGTCCGGCCAGCTCTATCGCGGCTCCAAGCCGATCATGTGGTCTGTCGTCGAGCGCACGGCGCTGGCGGAAGCCGAGGTCGAGTACCAGGACGTCGAGAGCGACATGATCTGGGTGAAGTTCCCGGTTGTCGAGGGGCCGGAGAGCCTCAAGGATGCCTTCGTCGTCATCTGGACCACGACGCCTTGGACCATCCCGGGCAATCGCGCCATCGCCTATTCGTCGCGCTTTCCGTACGCGCTTTACGAAGTCGCGAGCGCCGAGAACGACTTCGGCCCGCAACCCGGCGAGAAGCTGATCTTCTCCACCCGTCTTGCCGGCGAATGCGCCGCGAGAGCCAAGGTGACGCTTAATCTGGTGCGTGGCCTTGAGGAAGGTGAGTTGTCCAGCGTCACCTGCGCCCATCCGCTGCACGGCCTTGGTGGTGGCTACCACTTCCAGGTTCCGTTGCTCGATGGCGAACACGTCACGGACGATACGGGAACCGGCTTCGTTCATACCGCCCCCAGCCACGGCCGCGAGGACTTTGACGCGTGGATGGACAATGCGCGGGCGCTCGAAGCGCGCGGCATCTCCTCGACGATCCCGTTCCCTGTTGACGACGCCGGCTTCTACACCGTCGACGCGCCCGGCTTCGGCCCCGACGCCGAAGGCGGCGCCGCTCGCGTCATCGACGACACCGGCAAGAAGGGCGATGCCAACGATCGCGTCATCAAGGCTCTGATCGCCCGCCACACACTGTTTGCCCGCGGCCGCCTGAAGCACACCTATCCGCATTCGTGGCGCTCGAAGAAGCCGGTGATCTTCCGCAATACGCCGCAATGGTTCGTCTATATGGACAAGGACCTCGCCGACGGCACGACGTTGCGCTCGCGCGCCTTGTCCGCCATCGACGACACGCGCTTCGTGCCTGCCGGTGGCCAGAACCGCCTGCGCGCCATGATCGAGAACCGCCCGGATTGGGTGCTTTCCCGCCAGCGCGCCTGGGGCGTTCCGATCGCCGTGTTCGCCGACGAGCAGGGCGAAGTGCTCGTCGATGAAGCCGTCAATGCCCGCATCCTCGAAGCCTTCGAGGCCGAGGGTGCAGACGCCTGGTTCGCCGAAGGCGCCAAGGATCGCTTCCTCGGCAATGATCATGACCATGCGAAGTGGACGCAGGTCATGGACATCCTCGACGTCTGGTTCGACTCGGGCTCGACGCACACCTTCACGCTGGAGGACCGCCCTGACCTGAAATGGCCGGCCGATCTCTATCTGGAAGGTTCCGACCAGCATCGCGGCTGGTTCCATTCCTCGCTTCTCGAAAGCTGCGCAACGCGTGGCCGCGCGCCCTACAATGCCGTCGTGACCCATGGCTTCACGATGGACGAGAAGGGCGAGAAGCAGTCGAAGTCCAAGGGCAATGTCGTTGCCCCGCAGGACGTGATGAAGGAATCGGGTGCCGACATCCTGCGCCTCTGGGTCGCCACCACCGATTATTGGGAGGATCAGCGCCTCGGCAAGGCGATCATCCAGACCAATATCGACAGCTACCGCAAGCTCCGCAACACCATCCGCTGGATGCTCGGCACGCTGGCGCATGACAAGGGCGAGGACATCGCCTTCAACGACATGCCTGAACTCGAGCGGCTGATGCTCCACCGTCTGGCCGAACTCGATCAGATCGTCCGCGACGGCTATGATGCCTTTGACTTCAAGCGCATCGCCCGTGCCCTGATCGATTTCTCGAACGTCGAGCTGTCGGCTTTCTATTTCGATATCCGCAAGGATGCGCTGTACTGCGACGCGCCATCCAGCCTGCGCCGCCGTGCCAGCCTTGCGGTCATTCGCAAGCTGTTCGAATGCCTCGTCACCTGGCTTGCTCCGGTCCTGCCGTTCACCGCGGAAGAGGCCTGGCTGTCGCGTGATCCGTCGGCTGTTTCCGTCCATCTGGAACAGTTCCCGTTGGTGCCGGCCGAGTGGCGGGACGAAGCGCTGGCCGAGAAGTGGAAGAAGGTCCGCGAGGTGCGCCGGGCCGTTACTGGCGCGCTGGAAGTCGAACGCCGCGACAAGCGCATCGGCTCCTCGCTTGAGGCGGCTCCGATCGTGCACATCACCGATGCCGGCCTGCTGCAGGCGCTGGAAGGTCAGGATTTCGCCGAAATCTGCATCACCTCCGGCGTCGCCATCGTCGAGGGTAAGGGGCCGGAAGGCGCTTTCCGGCTTGATGACCTGTCGACCGTCAGCGTCGAGCCCAAACTGGCAGAGGGCGTCAAATGCGCCCGCTCGTGGCGAATCACGGCTGATGTCGGCTCCGATCCGGCCTTCCCGGACGTGTCCGCTCGCGACGCGGCGGCGCTGAAGGAGCTGGGGTTCGCTTCTTAAGGGATTGTTTACCGGGTGAATTGCGCTTTTGCGGCTCATCCGGTAAACCTGCCTGAAAATCGGCGGATTTATCCGTCATGGGCGCAGCAATGCCGCCTCAGAGTTCGATCGTGCCGGCGCCGCTGGAAGGGTTTTCATGGGAATGACGCGAGAGTTTCGAGTGTATGCCGGTCTGTTCGGCATTGTGGCTGGCAGCCTCGTTCTGACCGGCTGCATCGGCGGCCCGACCTACGGCACCGACAAGACCGCCGGCGAACATCTGGTTGACGACCTCGGTAGCGCAGTCAGCATCTCCCAGGCCAACCCGAGCAACGTCAAGTATCAGCCGCGTCCCGGCCTGGTCCTGCCGCCGGAAAACGAGAAGGCAGCGCTGGTTCAGCCGCAGCAGAACCTTGCCAGCAAGGACAATCCGCAGTGGATCGAATCGCCTGAAGACACGCGCCAGCGCCTTCGCGAAGAAGCCGACGCCAATGCCGACAATCCGAACTATGTCTCTCCGCTTGCCAAGGCGAGTGCCAATGGCCGCAAGTTGTCGGCGAGCGAGCAGACGCAGGCCTACCGCGAAGCCCGCAAGATCCAGATGGGCGCCTATGCCGACAAGCGCCGCTTCCTGAGTGATCCGCCGCTTGAATACCGCAAGCTGCCGGAAGAGGCGACGGCCGATCTCGGCGAGCCGGAGCAGGTCAAGGAACGCCGCCGCAAGAAGGAAGCCGCGATCAAGGGCAGCGGCAAGAAATGGTACCAGATCTTCTGATCGGCCATGTTTGATATTCGCAAGGCCACTCCCGAAGACGCCGGCACCATCCTGCGCTTCATCACTGAACTGGCAATCTACGAAAAAGCCGGACACGAGGTCGAGGCGACCGTTCAGTCGGTGACTGAATCCCTGTTCGGTCCGAATTCCGTTTCGCAAGCGGCAATCTGTGAGCGCGACGGTGTTCCGGTCGGTTTCGCCGTCTGGTTCTTCAGCTATTCGACCTGGCAGGCGCGTAACGGTCTTTACCTTGAGGATCTCTACATCACGCCGGATCAGCGCGGATCGGGCGCTGGACGTCTGATGCTGCGCTATCTGGCGCGGATTGCCGTCGAGAAAGGCTGCGGCCGGTTCGAGTGGAGTGTGCTCGACTGGAACGAGCCGGCCATCAAGGCCTATGAGGCAATCGGCGCCGAACCCCTGACGGAGTGGACGCGTTACCGTCTGTCGGGACCAGCGCTTGAAACCTTCGCCGCTGGCTGACGCTTTTCGGTTTGGCGCTCAGCGCCTTTCGGCAAAGAATTCTCTCAGGATTTCAGCTGCGCTCTGTCCGGATATGTCGGAATAAACATCCGGCGCATGATGGCAGGTCGGCTGGCTGAAAAAGCGCACGCCATTGTCGACGCCGCCGCCTTTCGGATCTTCGGCACCATAGTAAAGCCGGCGCAGGCGGGCAAACGAGATGGCTGTCGCGCACATGGTGCAGGGTTCGAGCGTCACGTAGAGATCCGCGCCGATAAGCCGCTCATCGCCGACGATGCGGCAGGCTTCCCGGATCACCACGATCTCGGCATGCGCAGTGACGTCGTTGAGTTCCCGCGTGCGGTTTCCGGCGCTCGCAATGACCTCACCATTGAAGACAACGACTGCGCCGACCGGCACTTCGCCGCGCGCAGCCGCCATTCTGGCTTCTTCCAAGGCCAAATCCATGAAGCGGCTCGTTTCAGCCATCGTTGAGACCCGTGATAATTTCTCTTAACCCAAGGGCTTCGACCTGATAGGACAGCCCAAAAGGCAGGCAACACAAATGACATTCAAAGACAAGCCCCAGCGGCCCGGCGGCAAGCCCGCGGGTCGCGACAAGAAGCCCTATACCGGCGCGCGCAAAACTGCTGCCGATCATTCGGGTGCTGAAATCAACGAAAGCGAGAAGCCGCGCAAGCCACGGCCGGCGGCGACGGAGACCTTCGGCGCCGATGTGCCGCAGCGCATTTCCAAGATCATGGCGCGCGCAGGCGTGGCCTCGCGCCGCGATATCGAGCGCATGATCATGGAAGGCCGCGTTTCGCTCAACGGCAAGCTACTCGACAGCCCGGTCGTCAACGCGACGCTCGCCGATCATATCGAAGTCGATGGCCAGCCGATCCGCGGCATCGAGCGCACTCGCCTGTGGCTCTATCACAAGCCGTCCGGTCTCGTGACCACCAATTCCGATCCGGAAGGCCGTCCGACAGTGTTCGACAACCTGCCGGAAGATTTGCCGCGGGTGCTCTCTATCGGCCGCCTCGACATCAACACCGAAGGCCTGCTGTTGCTGACCAATGACGGCGGTCTTGCCCGCGTGCTCGAACTGCCGTCGACCGGCTGGCTGCGCCGTTACCGCGTCCGCGCCCACGGCACGATCGAGCAGGCAGCGCTCGACAAGCTCAAGGACGGCATCGCCGTCGACGGCGTGCTCTATGGCGCGATCGAAGCGACGCTGGATAAGGTCCAGGGATCCAACGTCTGGATCACCATGGGCCTGCGCGAAGGCAAGAACCGCGAAATCAAGAACGTCATGGGCGCACTCGGCCTCGACGTGAACCGGCTGATCCGCATTTCCTACGGCCCGTTCCAGCTCGGTGAACTGCCGGAAGGCCATGCCCAGGAAATCCGCGGCCGCACGCTGCGCGACCAGCTCGGCCCGCGCCTGATCGAGGACGCCAAGGCGAATTTCGACGCGCCGATCTTCGATGCCGCAGTGGCTGAAGAGGAAAAACCGCAGAAGAACGAGTGGGCCGCTGGAAAGCCGGAAGCCCGGGAGCGCGGTGCGTTCAAGGAAAAGGCCGGCGACAAGCGCGAGCGGGCATTGTCGCGTCTCGACACCAAGCGTGACGATCGGAGCGGCGGCCGCCCTGACCGGAAAGAGCGTGGCGGACGCGACGCGCCCGAGGCGAAATTCGACGGACCCAAGCGCGAGCCCGGCCAGCGTCCCCGCAAGGCCAACGTCTGGATGGCACCGGGCGCACGACCGTTGCCGGAGAAGAAGCCGAAGGATGCTCAAGGTGCCGACGTCGCTGAAAAGCCCGTTCGCCGCGAGCGTCCGGAAGGCGCGCCGACAAGCAAGCGCTACGGCAAGACCAAGGACGGTCTGCCGACAAAAACCAACCGGAAATTCGATCCGGACCGCAAGAAGGCCTCCGTCTACGATCGTCCCGATCGCGGCCCGCGCGTCATCGTCACGCGTGCCGATGACGACAACGACTGGATCCGAGCAACCGAGGAGCCGAGCCGCGACGAAGGCCGCGGTGGTGATCGCAAGCGTGGCGATGATCGTGGCTCCCGCAGCTTCGGCGACCGCGCGCCGCGGCGTGAAAGCGGTGATCGTCCGCCGCGCCGCGACGGTGACAAGCCGTTTGGTGACCGCAAGCCGCGCGCCGAAGGTGCCCGCTCGTTCTCCGACCGTCCGAGAAGCGACCGGCCTGCCGGTGATCGTCCGCCAAGCGACAGGCCGCGCAAGCCCTTCGGCGAGAAGTCTTTCTCGCGTGAGGATGGCGACCGCAAGCCGCGCGATTTCGGCGATCGTCCGCCGCGTGGAGATCGCCCGCAAGGCGACCGCCCGCCGCGTCGCGAAGGTGACCGTCCGTTCGGTGATCGCCCCGCGGGCGACAAGCCGCGTGGAAAATCCTTCGGTGGCAAGCCGGGTGGGGCAAAGCCGTTCGGTGCGAAAACCGGTGGTCCTCGCAAGCCTGGCGGTGGCAAGCCTTCAGGCGGCCGTCCGGCTGGTGGCGGCAAGCCGCGCGGACGCGGGAACTAATCGCGCATGCGGATCGTCGGTGGCGAGTTTCGCGGGCGCGGGCTCGCAACGCCCAGGTCCAACGACATCCGGCCGACCACGGACCGGACGCGCGAAAGCTTGTTCAATATCCTGAGCCATTCCTATCCGGAAGCGCTCGAGGAGACGCGCGTCCTTGATCTCTTCGCCGGCACCGGCGCGGTGGGCCTCGAAGCCCTGTCGCGCGGCTGCCGCCAGGCGCTGTTCGTTGAGATGGGTACTGAGGGCAGGGGTCTGTTGCGCACCAATATCGAAGCGTTCGGCCTGACCGGCCGGGCGCGCGTCTTCCGCCGCGATGCGACCGACCTTGGTCCCGCCGGCACGGTCGAGCCGTTCCATTTCCTCTTTGCCGATCCGCCTTATGGCAAGGGTCTTGGCGAAAAGGCACTTGCATCGGCTGCCAACGGCGGCTGGCTGGTGCCGGGCGCCCTTGCCATTCTCGAAGAACAGGCCGATGTTCAGCCAGTGCTCCAGGATGGTTTCGAGTTCATCGACGACCGCGTGTTCGGTGACACCAAGATGCACTTCTATCGTTACCGCGCCGCCTGATACCGGAAAGACGCTGAGCATGACGCAAGGCCTCGAAACCGCAAAAAAATCAGCCGACCCGACTGTCGCAATCGCCTTCGGCGGCGGCGGTGCGCGCGGGCTTGCCCACATTCACGTGATCGAAGCGCTGAATGAGTTGGGCTTACGCCCGGTCGTCATCGCCGGGTCCTCCATCGGCGCGATCATGGGCGCGGGCATGGCGGCAGGCCTCAGTGGCGCGGAAATCCGCGACCATACGCTTGCGACCGTCGGCCGGCGCAAGGAGATCGTCAACCGGCTCTGGAGCCTGCGCCCATCGAGTTTCGCCAAGGCGGTGACCGGCGGCTTCCGTATCGGTCAGTTCAATATCGAGCGCATCCTTCCGGTTTTCCTGCCGGATACGATCCCGAAGGATTTCGCCGACCTCAACATCCCCTTGAAGGTGATGACGACGGATTACTATGGACAGACCGAGCGCGTCTGCCAAAGCGGTGACCTGCATCAGGCACTGGCTGCTTCGTCAGCGCTACCAGCCGTCTTCATGCCAGTCCGGATCGACGGCCGCGTGATGATCGACGGGGGCATCTACAATCCGATCCCGTTCGATCATCTGATAGGGTTGGCCGATATCGTCATCGGCGTCGATGTGGTCGGCGGCCCGGACGGCGACGGCGAAACCATGCCGAGCCGGATCGACAGCCTGTTCGGCGCCAGTCAGTTGATGATGCAATCGATCATCGCCATGAAGATGAAGGCGCATCCACCGGATATCCTGCTGCGTCCGGAGGTCGGCCGCTTTCGAGTGATGGATTTCCTGAGGGCGCAAGAAGTGCTCGCGGCGACCGCAGGCGTCAAGGACCAGCTGAAAGCAGCCCTTGATACCGCCTTCACGGCAAGGAACCGGGGCTGATGAAAATCAGTCGGCGCCCGCCAGCACATCGTTTGCCGGCTTGGCTTTGCTGCTGGGAGAGGCCGGCAGGATATCGTCGTCTGCAGCGAGCGATGGCGGCGTCTCGCGTCTGGGTTTGATCAGCGGCTCCGGCTTGACCGGTTCGAAATGCAGCATGTCGCGCCCGGCGCTGATACCTTCAGCTTCCTGTATCACCAAACGGGCTTCGTCGCGTTTGCGAATATCCTCCATGATCGCCAGCGCCTCGTTGTCGCCAACCCCTAGTCCTTCCAGCGTCTTGCGCCCGAACACGAGGCCGGACTCGAATGTTTCGCGCAGCTCGTAATCGACGCCGCGCGCCCTGAGCGACAGCGTATGCAGGCGGTCATAGGCGCGCGCGAAGATGCGGGCGTTCGGATATTCCGCCTGCACCATGTCGACGATCCGGTCGGTGATCTCCTGTTTCTGGGTGCACACCGCGACGATCTTGGCGCGCTCGATGCCGGCCGCACGCAATACGTCCAGCCGCGTGCCGTCGCCGAAATAGATACGGAACCCGAAGGTCGCCGCCTGGCGGACGCGGGCGGCGGAATGGTCGATGATCGTCACTTCACGACCGCCGGCGAGCAGGATCTGCGAGGCGATCTGGCCGAAGCGGGAAAACCCGATCATCAGCACGTCGGCCCCCGCGCCGTCGAAATCCTCCTCGAGTTCTTCGGTCACCTCGTCCTGTTCCTGCATGAGGAGACCTGCGAGCGCGGAGGCTGCGGGTGTCAGAGCCATCGACAGGGTGACGATGGCGATCAGCAGCGACGCCCAGCCCGCGGAAAACACCCCGGCGATCGCGGCGGCGGTGAAGAGCACGAAACCGAACTCCCCGCCTTGCGGCAAAAGCAGGCCGATGCGTACGGCATCATTGTGCGGCGATCCCGTCAGGCGGCAGAGCGCATAGATAATCACGGTCTTGAGTGCCATCAGCGCCGGCACGGCGACCAGGATACGCAGGTAGTTTTCGAGGATAACCTGAATATCCAGCGACAAGCCGACGGCCATGAAGAACAGAGCGAGCAGCAGCCCGCGGAACGGTTCGATATCGGCTTCCAGCTCATGCCGGTAGGAGGATTCGGCCAGAAGCACGCCGGCGAGGAAGGCACCCATCGCCATGGAAAGACCGGCAAGCTGCATCATGGTTGCAGCACCCAGAACGATCAGCAGCGCAGCGGCGATCATAACCTCCCGTGCGCCGGTGCGGGCGATGATCTGGAACAGCGGGTTCAGCAGATAGCGGCCGGCAACCACCATGACCAGGATCGCACCAACGGCGACGGCAAAGTCTTGCAGCGGCGGGCTCGTATCCTCAGGCGCCTGCAGGGCAAGCAGCGGGATCAGCGCCAGAAGCGGCACGATCGCCAGGTCCTGCAGCAAAAGGACCGAAAACGCGCGCTGGCCGTAGCGGGTGTTGGTATCACCGTTTTCGTCAAGAATCTGCAACGCAAAGGCAGTCGATGACAGAGCCAGTCCGAAACCGGTGATGACGCTGCCACTCCAATCCAGCATGTTGGTCCAGTAGAGAATTGCCGATATGGCAGCACCGGTCAGCATCACCTGCGCGGTTCCGAGCCCGAAAATATCCCGCCGCATCTGCCAGAGACGGGACGGCTTCAGCTCCAGCCCGATAACGAAGAGCAGGAAGACGACGCCGAGTTCGGCAAAGCCGAGGATCTGCTCGCCCTCGGTGATCTGGTGCAGGAGCGGACCAATGATGATGCCAGCCGCCAGATAGCCAAGAACGGTGCCGAGCCCGAGTTTCTTGAAGATGGGGGCTGCCACGACGGCGCCGCCGAGCAACAGCAGGGCCTGTGAGGTGAGGGCGGGTGTCGTCGACATGCGTCTGCTCTTTCTTGGCCCACGCCGTTTTGGCAGAGGCTTTAGTGTCTCTCTTGGGCAGGAGATTGCCCGGGAATAGGTATTTCGTCGGGGGCCTCGGGCAAGAATCAGGATATGCCCTTGATGCCCGTGCCACTGCACAATAAATGGAGCGGGAATGAAAGGCTAAATCATGTCCGATATTATCGATTCCGACGTTCTCCAGACCCGCGCGGCTCAGCTTGTCGATCTGGCGCTGAAAGCCGGCGCCGACCAGGCGGATGCCGTGGTGGTCAGAGGCCGCTCGCGCTCCGTCTCTGTGCGCCTCGGCAAGGTCGAGGGAACGGAAGCATCGGAAAGCGATGATTTTTCCCTGCGGGTCTTTGTCGGCCGCCGTGTCGCCAGCGTTTCGGCCAATCCCGGCTTCGATCTGAAGGTTTTGGCCGAACGGGCGGTGGCCATGGCCAAGGCCTCGCCGGAAGACCCCTTCGCAAGTCTTGCAGATGCCGAACGGTTGGCGCGGTCCTATCCCGATCTCGACCTCTTCGATCCGACAGACGTCTCGACAGAGGCCCTGACTGCGGCGGCCCTCGAGGCGGAGGAGGCAGCACTTGCCGTCAGCGGCGTCACCAATTCCAGTGGCGCCGGCGCCTCCGCCGGCATGGGCGGCATGGTGCTCGTCACCTCACACGGGTTTTCCGGCGCCTATATGGGTACGCGCTTCGGCCGCTCCGTCAGCGCCATTGCCGGCGACGGCACCAAGATGGAGCGCGACTATGATTTCGACAGTCGCCTCTATTTTGCGGATCTGAAATCCGCAATCGAGATCGGCCGCACCGCCGGCGAAAGGGCAGTCGCCCGCATCGGCCCACGCCAGGTGCCGACCCAGAAGAACGTTACCGTTGTCTTCGATCCGCGCATGTCGCGCGGTTTTGCCGGACACATTGCCGGTGCCATCAACGGCGCGTCGGTTGCCCGCAAGACAAGCTTCCTGCGCGACATGATGGGCAAGCCGGTCATGAAGGCTGGCATTACCGTGACCGACGATCCGCTGGTGGTGCGTGGTTCCTCGTCGCGCCCCTTTGACGGCGAAGGTGTCACGGGACAAAAGCTGTCGATGATCGAGGACGGCGTGCTGAAGCACTGGTTCCTCTCGACCTCCACCGGCCGCGAGCTTGGCCTGGAAACCAACGGACGCGGCGTGCGTGGCGGCCCCGCCGTTTCACCCTCGGCTACCAATTTCGCGCTGGAACCGGGCGATATCTCGCGCGAGGACCTGATCCGCAATGTCGGGACGGGTTTTTATGTGACCGAACTGATCGGCCAGGGCGTCAACATGCTGACCGGCGAATACAGCCGTGGCGCTTCGGGTTTCTGGATCGAGAACGGCGAGTTGACCTTCCCGGTGTCGGAGGTCACGATCGCCTCGAACCTCAAGCAGATGTTCTTCGCCATAACCCTTGCCGACGATATCGATCGCAAGTTCGGCGTGGCAGCACCGACGCTTGCCATCGAGGGCATGACGCTGGCGGGCAAGTAGCTTGTCGGACACAGATTTTCAACGCGGCTGACGATGCTGCGGGAAATGGAAAGACTGAAATGAATGCCGCCCGCCCATCGCCGGAGCAGTGGATCATCGATCTGGAATTGATAACGATGGCGGCGAAAGCTGCGGGTGAAAAGGCGCTGTCCTATTTCCGCAAGGATCCGGACGTCCAGTGGAAGAATGGCGGCCGTTCGCCGGTCAGCGAGGCGGATTATGCCGCCAATGACATCCTCAAGGAAAAGCTGCTGACGGCGCGGCCCAATTATGGCTGGCTATCGGAGGAGACCGACGACGACGAGGCCCGGCTCGGCTGCGATACCGTGTTCGTCGTTGATCCGATCGATGGAACCCGCGCCTTCATCGCCGGCAAGGACGTTTGGTGCGTCAGCGTCGCCGTCGTGCATCTGGGGCGGCCGGTCGCAGGCGTGCTCTTTGCGCCGGCGCTTGGCGAGCTGTTCCAGGCAACGTTGACGGGCGAGGCCCTGAAAAACGGCAGGCCAATCATGGCCACGGCGGAGAACGGCGAAATTCTCAGGATCGCGCTTGCCGAGGAAACCGTCGGATTGCTTGAGCTTGGCTACCGGTCCGGCGTATCGCGCATTCCCCATGTGCCTTCGCTTGCCTATCGGATCGCCATGATTGCCGATGGCCGGATCGATGGCACCGTCGTCAAGAAAAATTCTCACGATTGGGATTTGGCCGCGGCCGACCTGATCCTCGAGCGGGCGGGTGGGGCACTTTTCGGCCTTGACGGACAGCCGCTTTCCTACAATCGCCCCAATGTTCGCCACACGGTCTTGTGCGCTGCGGCAAAGGCCGCTTTACCGGCGCTGATTGCGGCATCGCAAGGGCTGGAGGGCCATTGACCTTTCCGGCTGAATGCCGCAAACCACGAGCAAAATACGTCAAGAAAATTGGAAGGTCTGATGGCTCAGAATTCGGAAGTTAAACAGCGGCTGCATCTGGTGTTCGGCGGCGAATTGACGACGCTTACCGGTGTGCAGTTTCGCGACCTGGACAAGCTTGATGTCGTCGGCATCTTCCCTGATTATGACAGCGCGCTGACGGCCTGGAAGTCCAAGGCGCAGATGACCGTCGACAACGCCCATATGCGTTATTTCATCGTGCACATGCACCGGCTGCTCGATCCGGAACAGGCTTGATGCTGGGACGTTTCGGACAGGCAGGACGCTCGGCTGAAGCGGCCGTTGCCGCAAGCGCGGGCGCCTTGCGGTTTGGACGCCGTGGGGGAGGCATGTCCTCATGAGCCGCATGCTTGCCCGGCTGGCATTGTCCAGCTATCGCTGGATCGGCACAGCGATCTATCCGCTTGTCTGGTCCTATCTGGCTGCCCGCGCCGCCAAAGGCAAGGAAGACAGCGGTCGCCGCCAGGAGCGCTACGGTCACGCCAGCGCGCCGCGCCCGCAGGGGCCGTTGGTCTGGTTTCATGCCGCAAGCGTTGGCGAAACCACGGCCGTCATCCCGCTGATCAAGGAAGTTTCGCGCCGCGGCATCGCCGTCGTGTTGACCACCGGAACGACGACGTCGGCACGCGTTGCCGCGGAACGGCTGGGGCCTGGCATCATCCATCAATATGTGCCGCTCGATTTCAAGCCGGCTGTCAGCCGCTTCCTCGACTATTGGGAGCCGGATCTCGCGATCATCGCGGAGTCGGAGATATGGCCGATGACCATGGTGGAGCTCGGGCAGCGCCATATTCCCCAGGTTCTGGTCAATGGCCGCCTGTCGGACCGCACCTTCGGTCGCTGGAAGAAGCGCCTCTGGCTCGCCGATGCGTTGTTTGAGAACCTGGCACTGGTCATCGCCCAGTCTGAACTCGATGCCGACCGCTTCCGCACGCTTGGTGCGCTGCCGGTCATGGTGTCCGGCAATCTGAAGGTCGATACCGATGCGCCGCCGCATGACGGTCATGTCCTGAGGCACTATCGCCAGCAAATCCGGGACCGCAAGACCTGGGCTGCTATCTCGACCTTCGAGGGTGAGGAAAATGCCGCCGGCATCGTCCATCGCGCCTTGAAGGAGCGCACCGGCCTGCTCACCATCATCGTGCCGCGCCATCCCGAACGCTGCGATGCGATCGAGGCGATGCTTAATTCCAAGGGGCTGACGGTCGCGCGGCGCACCCGCAACGATCCGATCACGCCGGAAACGGACATTTTCCTTGGCGATACCATCGGCGAAATGGGCCTGTATCTTCGGCTGACCGAAGTGGCATTCGTCGGCCGCTCGCTGTTTGCTGAGGGCGGTCAGAACCCGCTGGAGCCGGCGATGCTCGGCTGCGCCATCCTGTCGGGTGGTAATGTCCAGAACTTCCGCGACACTTACCAGATGCTCGCCAAGAACGGCAGCGCCAAGATCATTCGCGATGTCGAGATGCTGGCCAAGGGCGTCAACTATCTGCTCGTCAACGACGAGGTGCGTCGCAAGATGATCGACGCCGGACTGGAAACCGTGCATGAAATGCGCGGAGCACTGTCGGCGACGATCAGGGGCCTGGAGCCCTACATCAATCCGCTGACGGTAAAGGCGCGGCTGCAGCCGCGCAGCGACAGCTGATCTTTTTCCATCTCCGGCGGGATGCCCGATGATAACAGACAAGACCATAACCGGTATTCTCTTCGACAAGGACGGGACGTTGCTCGACTATGTGAAGAGTTGGGTTCCGGTGAACTATGAAGTTGCCAGCATCGCCGCCGATGGTGACGAGGAGCTTGCCCGGCGTCTTCTCGTCGCGGGCGGCATGGATCCCGATACCGGCCATGTGACGCCAGATAGCCTGCTGGCTGCGGGAAATACAGTCGAGATCGCCACCGGTATGGTCGCCGCCGGTGCCCCCTATACAGTCGAGGCGCTGACGGAAAAGCTCGATGGCCTGTTTTCCAATTCGGCGGAATATGCCGTGCCTGTCACCGATCTCGCCACGTTCTTCGCGGGCCTGCACGCCAAGGGCTACTGGCTTGGTGTCGCCTCCAGCGACAACGAACGCTCGATCCGCGAAACCGCCAAACGCTTCGGCTTCGATGGCTACCTGCATTATGTCGCCGGTTATGACAGCGGCTTCGGCACCAAGCCGCAGCCGGGCATGGTGCATGGCTTCTGCGCCGCGACGGGATTGGAACCCCATCAGGTCGCCGTTGTCGGCGACAACAACCACGATCTCCACATGGGCCGCAATGCAGGCGTCGGAATGACCGTTGCGGTGCTGACCGGCACCGGCTCGCCGCAATCGCTGGCGGCGGCATCGGATCACTGCCTCAACGACATCACGGAACTCGAGGCTGTGCTGGTCTAGCGCGTTCTCGAACCGCTTGTTTACTGGAACAATTGCAACAGCAAGGACGGCGAGTTGTTGGCGATATTCAGCGCCTGCACGGCCAGTTGCACCTGCGACTGGATGGCCTTCAGCTTGGTCGAGGCATCGCTCATGTCGGCATCCACCAGACGGCCGACGCCCTTCTGGATCGTCGCGGTCAAGGTCCTGTTGTAGTCGGTCTGCATGTCGATGCGCATGCTGAGCGATCCAAGCGTCGCGGCCCGGTCGGTCAGCGTCGTGTGGATATCGTCGTAGCGGGTGAGAAGCAGATCGGTGGCATAGCCGACCAGATCGTCGGGTACTTCCCCCATATGCGAGGCGCTGAACATGTCGTCGGTCTGCGCGCCATTGGCAAAGGCGATCTGGGTGCGGCCGTTGAAGGCCGGCAGCCATGCCGTGGTCTTGGCGGGATCCTGGTGCGTCACCCCGCCCGTCATGCCGTCGGCTTGCGGAGTGTCGACAAGGCCATTCTGCGCGGTGATGGTACCGTCGTCGTTCTTGTAATTGGCCGGGCCGAAGACGTTGAGGTTGCTGTCGCCATAGATATTGATGATGCCGACACGGCCCTTGGCGTAGCTCGAAACGATGCCGCCGAAGACGATGTTCGCGTCCGGAGCGCTCATTTCGATATATTTCAGCGTCTTGCCGTTGCCGTCGACATAGCTCTTTTCCGTGTAATTCAGTTCACCCGGCGCCAGGAGGTTGCGGCCGTTGAACGACGCGGATTCCGTGGTCGAGAGAAACTGTTTTTCCAGCTCGTAGATTTCCGAGCTGATCTTGTAGCGATCGATCCCCGGTTCCTTCATAGCCACAATCTTGGCTTTGATTTCGGACGTGATGTCGACAAGATCCTCCATCGCTTGGTAGGAAACATCGACGAGAGCGGCGCCCAGCTCCAATGCGTCGATGACGGTGCTGGTCGCCTTGGTGGTGTTGCGCATGTCGGTTGCGATCGACCAGTAGGCGGCATTGTCGGCCGCTTCCGATATCCGCATGCCCGTCGTGACAACGTTCTGCATCTTGTCGTGCGTGCTGTCGTTGTGGCGCAAAATCGCCAAAGCGGCGGTGGCTGCCGAGTTGAAACTTATATTCATTTTAAGATCCGCTACGAAAAACAGGAAAACGGAAGTTACCGAATGTGGTTAATTCAGAGTGCCGCAGACTGGTTAACACCCGGTATATCGAGCCGGTTGGCACGCGAGCCGGGACGGCGTTTTCAAGCGCGGCGTGAATGGTCGATTGTGTCCGCCGATGCGCGCAAGGCTTGCAATTCCCGGCAATCTGCCGTTTTGTGTCGCCGATTGAGACGGCTTTTTCCTGCGGAAAAAAATGTTTTGGAATCGACAAAAATTTTGCCGCGCAGAATATTGCGAAAACCGGGAACAACCGGCCGGCGCTGGGAGGCCTGGAAGGACTGATGGTTTCTGATGCACCACCGTTCTGGTGGACCAAAGCGGATTGGCGCGCCTACGGCCTCTGGCCTTTCTCCTGGATTTACGGACGCATTTCCGGCTCGCGCATGGACCACGCGCGGCGCGTCTCCGTGCCGGTTCCGGTGATCTGCGTCGGCAACTTCACCGTCGGCGGCGCCGGAAAGACGCCGACGGCGATTGCACTTGCCCGCGCCGCCCGGCGGCGTGGACTGAAGCCGGGCTTCCTCAGCCGCGGTTATGGCGGCTCTCTCGATGTCACCACTGTTGTCGATCCCGCCCATCACCGCGCGCGCGATGTCGGCGACGAGCCGCTGCTTCTGGCACGCGAAGGCCTGGCGGTGGTTTGCCGCCGGCGGGTCGAAGGTGCCCGCAGGCTGGTGGCAGAGGGAGCCGACCTCATCATCATGGATGACGGTTTTCAGAGCGCCCGGCTGACATTCGATTTTTCCCTGCTGGTGATCGACAGCCGCCGCGGCATCGGCAACGGTTTCCTCATACCGTCCGGCCCGGTGCGCGCGCCGGTGCGCCAGCAGATCAGCCACGCATCGGCCCTGTTGAAGATCGGCAACGGCGACCGTGCCGACGCCCTGATCCGGCGCGCGGCCCGTGCCGGCAAGCAGATCTACCAGGCCAATGTCGAGCATCTCGACGATGGCGGGCTGAAGGATGTGCCGGTTCTGGCCTGGGCGGGTATCGCTGATCCGGAGAAGTTTTTCCGCACGGTCCGGGAAACGGGCGCGGTGCTCGCCGAGAGCCGCAGTTTTCCCGATCACCACCATTTTTCCGAGGACGAGATCGCCGATCTCATCGATCACGCTGCCGCCAAGGGCTACCAGCTGGTGACCACCGCCAAGGATCTGGTGCGGCTGGAACCCGAACATGGTCGCGCTGGCGAACTGATGCGAAAGAGCAGGGTGATCGAGGTGGAGGTCCGCTTTGACGATCCCGGCTCACCTGGCAAAATCATCGACGCGGCGCTCAAGGCGGCGCGAACGCGCAACCTGCGCAAATCGCAGGATTAGCATGGCGGCATACGTCGCGGCCGAAATCGAATTGATGCTAGGATTTCTGGTTCGGCAGGATTCCGGCGCGTTTGTCCGCCTCATAGGACGCTTCCGCGTCGGCATAGGGCTCCTGACGGGCGACGCTCCAGTAGCGCAGTTCATCGACGGGGATAGTGGCGCCGGTGACCGCGCAGATGACATGCGATCCGGGCAGCACAATCTGGAAATCGCCATCGAGATAGCGAATCTTGGCTTCCCTGTTGCCGCTGCCTTCAAACCTGTTCATCGTCCTTCGACCCCGCATCATTTCGCCCGCCTTTCGGAAGCGCAGTCTCGACATGCACCCAAAGGGACACAGTCGAGACATCAGGCGATCCGTATCCAAGCATCATCTGTTGAAATGAATGCTCTAGCGCGACACCGCCCGGATTTCCAGCGCAATTGATAGAGCAAATCATCAACTGCGGCCGAACAATCGCTCGATATCGGAAAGCTTCAGCTCGATATAGGTTGGCCGTCCGTGGTTGCACTGGCCGGAGCCGGGCGTCGCTTCCATCTGCCTGAGCAGTGCATTCATTTCCTCCGGCCGCAATCGCCGGCCGGAACGAACCGATCCGTGGCAGGCCATGGTCGCGGCCAGATAATCGAGCCGGCTGGCAAGGCCATTGGCGGTGTCCCATTCGGCAAGTTCGTCGGCCAGTTGTCGCACAAGGCCTGCCGCATCCATTTCACCGAGCATCGACGGTGTTTCGCGAATGGCGATCGCGCCGGGACCGAAGCGTTCGATGCCAAGCCCCAGCCGCGAAAATTCAGCGGAATGGCTGATCAGCCGGTCGCAATCGTCTTCCGGCAGATCAACGATTTCCGGGATGAGCAATGCCTGTGCCGGGATCGGTCGCGCGTTCAGACCCTTGCGAAGCTCCTCGAACACCAGCCGCTCGTGGGCTGCGTGCTGGTCGACGATGACAAGACCATCCTCCGTCTGGGCGACGATATAGTTTTCGTGTAACTGCGCCCGCGCGGCACCCAGCGGATGTGGTTTTTCCGGGGGCGGACTGAACACGACCTCGGGTTCGGCCATCGGCGCGCGGGCCGATGGCGTCGTCATTTCAGCAAAGGCTGCCTGTGGTCGCTCAGCAAATCCGCTTGGCGTCGATCCGAAATCCATCGGCCTGTAGGGCGAGGTGGCGGCTGTCCAGCCGCCATTCTGCCGCTGTGGTTCCGGTCGGAAGGCCCGCATCAGCCCGCTGGCACCCGTCGTCGAGGCCCGGTCTCCGTCCTGTGCCAACGCCTGCCGGATTGCGCCGATGATCAGCCCGCGCACCATGCCGGGGTCGCGAAAGCGCACGTCCGATTTCGCCGGATGCACGTTGACGTCAACCACATCCGGATCGACGGTGAGCGACAACACGGCCACCGGATAGCGGCCCTGTGGGATGGTTTCGGCATAGGCCGCTCTGAGTGCTGACCAGATAAGTTTGTCCTGCACCGGCCGACCGTTGACGAAGGCGTATTGTTGCAGCGAGTTGCCGCGGTTGAAGGTGGGCACCCCGGCAAAGCCGGTCAGCCGGGCACCTTCGCGCTCCGCATCGATCTCGATCGCATTGTCGCGAAAATCGCGGCCGAGCACCTGGGCGATGCGGGCCAGCCGGTCGTCGCCGGTAGAGGGAAATTCCAGCGTCGTCCGGTCGGATCCGGAAAGCACGAAGCGCACGCCCGGAAAGGCAATTGCCATGCGCCGGACGACATCGGAGATGGCCGAGGCTTCCGCCCGTTCGGTTTTCATGAAATTGAGCCGTGCCGGTGTCGCGAAGAACAGATCGCGCACCTCGACCACCGTGCCCTGGTTGACGGCTGCCGGCTTCACCGGTTGCAGCTTGCCACCGAAAACCCCGATCTCGGCGCCATGGCTGGCGCCGGCCGGGCGGCTGGTGATCGTCAGCCGCGCAACCGAACCGATCGAGGGCAGGGCTTCGCCGCGAAAACCGAGCGTCCTGATATCGAGGAGATTGTCATCGAGCTTCGAGGTGCAATGGCGGCGCACCGCCAGCTCAAGGTCGTCCGGTCCCATGCCGGAACCGTTGTCAATGACCCTGAGCAGCGTCTTGCCGCCGCCAGCCGTGGCGATCTCGATACGGGTAGCGCCGGCGTCCAGCGCATTCTCGATCAGTTCCTTGGCGGCGCTCGCTGGCCGTTCGATGACTTCGCCGGCAGCGATCTGGTTGATGAGGGTCTCGGAGAGCTGTTTGATGGCCATGGCCTATTGTCCGGGATTCGCAGCCGCATGAAAAGTGTTTCGCACCGTCTATCCCCGGCCGCGACGAGGTGAGGTGCCTGACAAAGTCGTCTGAGTTTAATCAGGCCTTAATACAAAGCTGCGACCTTCGCCAAGAACCTGAATGAACACGGGTTTTGTCATTTGGAGCCCGAGGCGCAGCTGTCCGCCCGGGAGTTGAACCCCAAATACGGCCTCCCAGGCGCGTCCGTCAGCATGTCCCGGAAAAAGAAGCCGCCAAGGTTATATGAGGGCTATGCAATGAATGATGTAGCGTCTTTCGGCGCGAACATCCAGAAAACCGTGCTCGAAGCGACGTCTGACGCGCTCGGCTTGGCCATTCTTGTCTGCGACAAGAATGACGAGATTGTTTTTGCTAGCCGTCCCATTCTCCAGTTCTATCCCATTCCGGCGCAATTCCTGGAAACCGGAACGCGGCTCAAGGATTTCCTTGGTGCTATCTTCGATTCCGGCGTTCGCAGCGGCACGGCGCCTGAATCGAGCCGTCGCCATGCCAATCGCGACGAATGGATTTCCGAACAACTCTCGCATCACTGGCGCGAGCGCTTCGACGTCGTCGAGCGCATCGGCCGCCATCGCTGGATCAACGTGCGCAAGCGCCGGCTGTCGAGCGGCCTCGGCATCGTCGCGATCAGCGACGTCTCCGAGCAGAAAAAGCGCGAAGAGCAGATGCAGCTTGACATGGAACGGGTCGAGTTGACCGAGGGCATCCTCGACGGCCTGCCCAATCCGATCTGCGTCAAGGATCGCAGCCTCAACTACATCGCGGTCAACAAGGCATTCTGCGCCATCCACGGCATGACGGCAGACGCCATTCTCGGGCGCTCCGTGTGGGATCTGCTGGAGCCGGAACTGGCCGAGAAATTCGAACGCTCCGACCGTGCGACACTGGAGACCGGAGAGATCCATTGCCTGCCGGAACAGCTCGTCCAGTCGGACGGCGAGGATCTTTGGGTCGTCACCCGCAAATTTCGTGTCGGCGCTCCCGGCAAATATCTGCTGGTCACCTGCATGAACGATGTGACCGATCTCGTGGTCGGCTATGATGGACTTGACGAGCTCTCGCCCGGCCGGTCGCCTTTGGAAATCAAGGACTACGGCGTTTTTGCCCCGGCGCAGAATTGTTACGATCCGTTCCGCTCGATCGATATGCAGCATCTGGTTGAAGCGGGTGCGATCATCGACCCGGATTCGAAGGGCAAGCAGCGAATCCTACTGATGACCGGTGCGACGGCTCTTGAGGTGAACCTGGTACCGCAGTTGCGCCGGTGGGGTTTCGATGCCTGTGCGGTCAGAAGCACGGCCGAACTTACGGCCTTCAAGGACGCGTGCACCGCCCGCGGTATCGACATCGACGCGCTTTTGATTGATGGCACGATGGCAGATGCGCTGACAATCGTCGCCAACTGGACGACATCGCCGTCACTGGTCCTCGCCAAGGACTGGAAGGCTGTCGAATTGCGCGCCAGCATCCTTGCGCTATGCGAAGACGGGATCGGCGCATTGCCTTCGGCCGATGCCGATGGCCCTGCGGACTGGGACATCATCGTTCCGGACCTGAATATGACCGGCAGGCCCACGCCGGAAGTCGAGGTGGTGGTCGCCGAAGACAACGAAATCAATCAGTTCGTCTTCGCACAGATCCTCGAAGGCCTTGGCATATCCTACCGCATCGCTGCCAATGGCGAGGAAGCTGTCAAGCTCTGGCAGCAGTATCGGCCGAACCTCGTGCTGATGGATGTCTCGATGCCCGTAATGAACGGTTTCGACGCAACGCGGGCAATTCGCGCGCTTGAAAAAACGGCAAGCTTCCAGACCCCGATCATCGCCGTCACCGCGTTGGCACTCGACATCGATATCGAGCAAGGCAAGCTGGCCGGCATGGACGATCACATCACCAAGCCGATCAGCCCGGACATGATCGAAGCCGTCTATCGCAAGTTCGTCAGCACCAAAATCGAGCGCATGGCAGGCTGACATCCTCTATCCGAATTGCCGGGGAATATCCGGAAAAGGGAAGGAAAAAGCGGGGACTTCACCGATCTCCATGTCAACTCCCCAGAATTGGGGAGGAGTATGCTGGAAGTGGGGGCGGGATGCTTTCGAAATCTTAACCCTCGATGCTCATCGTCTGTTCCTGACACTGCCTTGAATCCAATCCCGGGAATGCGTTTATGAATTCTGCTGAAACCCCGTCTCAGCACATCAGCCGGAATGATCTGCATGCAATGGCCTACACCGATCCTCTGACCGGTCTGGGCAATTCATACAGGTTGCGTGACAAGGTGCGCGAAATTGCCGCCGATCGCGCCAGCGATCCTGCGCCCTTTACGATCGGCCTTGCCAATCTCGACGGGTTCAAGCCGATCAACGATCTCTTCGGGCCAAATGCCGGCGATGAAATCCTCTGCCAGGTCGCCAATCGGTTGCTTGCCTGCGTCCCGGATGGTGCGACCGTGATCCGCGCCGGCGGCGACGAATTCGCCTTCGTGCTGCCGCTGGTCTTCGAGCGCAAGGCCGCCGAAAAGGTCGGCAACATGCTCAAGGAGGTTCTTTCCGCCCCCTTCGATCTCGGCGAGCGCAATGTCCGCCTGTCGGCATCCTTCGGTTTCGCCGTCTATCCCTTTGCCGGCGAGGAATTCGAGGATCTCTTGAAAAGCGCCGATACCGCGCTTTACCGCTCCAAGCGTCGCGGCCGCGGGCAGATCACCGTCTATTCCCAGGAAATCGCCCAGGAGATGAAACGTGCGACGCAGCTTGAGCAAGCGCTGCGCAACGCCATCATCGCCGACGAGGTCGACGTGCATTTCCAGCCGATCGTCAATCTGAAAACCGATACGGTCGTCGGTTTCGAAGCCCTTGCACGCTGGTGTGATCCGGATCTCGGCTATGTCTCGCCGGCCGTCTTCGTGCCGCTTGCCGAAGAGCGTGGTTTCATCGACTCGTTGTCTGAGACATTGCTGCGCAAGGCGGCCGAGACGGCGCTGCTCTGGCCGAAGGAATTGTTCCTTTCCTTCAACCTGTCGTCGGCACAGTTGATGGATCCGATGACCAGCACCAATGTCCTGTCGATCGTCCAGCGTGCCGGCCTCGATCCGCGCCGGCTGGAGCTCGAGATTACCGAAACCGCCGTCATGACCGATGCGGACGTCGCCCAGAAGATCGTGACCGAGCTTCGGGCTGCCGGCGTCAGGATTTCGCTCGACGATTTCGGGACCGGCCAGTCGAGCCTCGGCCGCTTGAGGGACTTCTCGTTCGATAAGGTCAAGGTCGACCGCGCCTTCGTCTCGCGCATCTCCGCCGACCGGGCGTCCGAGCACATCGTCAAGGCGATCATCGCCATGTGCGATGGCCTGAACCTCGAAGTCGTTGCCGAGGGAATCGAGGATTTTTCAGAGGCGCTGAAGCTGAAAGGCCTCGGTTGTGGCATGGGGCAGGGCTATTTCTACGGAAAACCCGCCGACTCGGTCACGACGCTGCGTTATCTCGCCGAGAAATATCACGAAACCGGACCGGCGCTCTCGGTCGCGGTCTGAGGCTCTCACCCCTCCCGTTCCTGATGCCCTTGTTCGAGAAGCCAGTCGCGCACCCGGCGGGCCTGGTGATTGAGCTCTCGCGAGCGCGGCCAGACGACGTAAAAGGCCAGATCCGTCTTCAACACATGATTGCCGACCGGAACGAGCGCGCCGGACCGGACCTGCCGTTCGATCAGATGATTCCAGCCGAGTGCTACGCCTTCGCCGGCCAGCACTGCCTGTATGACAAGGACATAGTCGTTGAGCGTCAACCGCCTTGCCTGTGAAGGATAGGCAACCCCGGCGCTGGCAAACCACTCCTGCCAGCTATAGGCCCGCCTGACCGGCTCCTCCAGATGGATAAGCGGATGCCGCAAGAGATCGGCGGGACGTTGCGGCATGCCGTTGGCTTCCACGAAAGCGGGGGATGCGACAGCGCTGATCACCTCCGGCGCAAGCAATGCCGTATGATAGCGCGGCCAGTTGGCCGGATCGCCGCCGCCGCGAACGGCGAGCGGGATCGGTTCTTCCTCCAGATCGAGATCGCGGACGCTGGTTTGGATGCGCAAATCGATCTCGGGCAGATCCTCGCGCAGCTTGGTCAGCCGCGGCAGCATCCACATCGAGGCAAAGGCGGTGGATGCGGCAAGCGTCACATTGCTCTCGCGCCGCTTCGCACGGATGTCCTCCGCCGACTTCTGGATACGGGACAGACCAAGCGACACATCGGCATGGAATTTCTCGCCCGCTTCCGTCAACTGCACAGCGCGGTGGACCCGATGGAACAGCGGCACGCCGAGCTGGTCCTCCAGCCCGCGGATGGCATAGGAGACGGCAGCCTGCGTCATCGCCAACTCATTGGCGGCACGGGTGAAATTCTGATGACGCCCGGCCGCCTCGAAGACGATCAGGCTGGAGGCTGAGGGCAGCAGGCGGCGCAGGGTTTCCATAAATTGAGCTTATATCATGTGTTGAATTTTTCCAGCGTTACAGTGACCTTTTTCATCGGTAGCCTCGACTGAGACAATGGGAGGTGACAGATGGAAACGCTCGTGGCCGTAGAGGCAGAACCGGCAAAACGCACACGCCCGGCGCGTTCGGCGCGGCGCGACAATGCGGCAAAGATCGCCGGAGTTCCCTATATCGTCCGCAACATTCCGACGTACGACATCCTGAGCGAGGAAAACCTGCTGAAGATCGAGCGGGTCGCCGACCGGATACTCTCCGAGGTCGGCATCGAATTCCGCGACGATCCGGCATCGCTGGAGCATTGGAAACGGGCAGGCGCCAAGGTCGACGGCGTGCTCGTGCGCTTCGAACCGGGTATGCTGAACGAGATCGTGTCCACCGCGCCGTCGCAGTTTACCCAGCATGCCCGCAATCCCGCCCACAATGTCGAGATCGGCGGTAACAACGTCGTGTTTTCCCCGGCCTATGGCTCGCCCTTCGTCATGGACCTCGACAAGGGCCGACGCTACGGCACGCTGGAAGATTTTCGCAATTTCATCAAGCTCGCCCAGTCGAGCCCTTGGCTGCATCATTCCGGCGGCACGATCTGCGAGCCGGTCGATGTGCCGGTCAACAAGCGCCATCTCGACATGGTCTACAGCCATATCAAATATTCCGACCGCGCCTTCATGGGCTCGATTACGGCCGAGGATCGGGCCGAAGATTCGATCGACATGGCCCGCCTTGTCTTCGGCCGCGATTTCGTCGACCGAAACTGCGTGATCCTCGGCAATGTCAACGTCAACTCGCCGCTCGTCTGGGACGGCACGATGACGAAGTCTCTGCGTGCCTATGCCCGCGCCAACCAGGCTGCCGTCATCGTCCCCTTCATCCTCGGCGGGGCCATGGGGCCGGTCACCAATGCCGGCGCAGTTGCGCAGTCCTATGCCGAGACGCTGGCCGGCTGCGCGCTGACGCAATTGGAACGCAAGGGCGCCCCGGTCATTTTCGGCAACTTCCTCTCATCCATGTCGCTGCGTTCAGGCTCGCCGACCTTCGGCACGCCAGAACCAGCCATCGGCTCGATGGTCATCGGCCAGCTTGCCCGGCGGCGGAAGCTGCCGCTGCGCTGCGCCGGCAATTTCTCCAATTCGAAGCTGCCGGATGGGCAGGCCATGCAGGAGGGCGTCATGTCGATGCTCTCGGCTGTGCATTGCGGCGCCAACTTCATCCTGCACTCGGCCGGTTTCCTCGATGGGCTACTGGCCATGTCCTACGAGAAGTTCGTGATGGACACCGATTTTTGCGGCGCACTGCATTCCTATCTCGCCGGTGTCGTGGTTGATGACAATACGCTGGCCATGGACGCCTTCCTGCAGGTTGGTCCCGGCAGCCATTTCCTTGGCTGCGACCACACCATGCGCAACTATCAGACGGCGTTCTGGGATTCGACGCTCTCAGACAATGAGCCCTTCGAGAAATGGAGCGAGGAGGGCGGCTCGACCGATATGGCGACGCGTGCCAACAGGCGCTGGAAAAAGACGCTGGCCGAATACGAAGCGCCGCCCTTGGATGTGGCAATCGACGAGGCGCTGACGGACTATATGGCAAGACGCAAGAACAGCATGGCGGATGCTTGGTATTGAGGACGTTCTTACCCCTCACCAACTTCGGCCAAGCGATCGGCTCCGCCTCTCGCGGCCTTCGTATCCTCTCCCACAAGGGGAGAGGTAAACTCGCGGTGCGCTCGATGCCCCAAGCGAATGCCAAGCGCGTGGCACCCTCCCTCTCCCCTTGTGGGAGAGGATAGCAAGCCCGCACGAAGCAAAGCTGAGTGCTTGGGCGCGCTTGGTGAGGGGTATACAACAGCATCGAATATGAAACCTGAGCCGGAGACAATGATCCAATCCAAAGACCCTCTTCTCCAGCCCTACCAGCTGAAGCACCTGACGCTGAAAAACCGGATCATGTCGACCTCGCATGAGCCGGCCTATTCGGAAGATGGCATGCCGAAGGACCGCTACCGGCTCTATCATGTCGAAAAGGCCAAGGGCGGTATCGCGCTGACGATGACGGCGGGATCGGCGATCGTCTCTGAAGATTCGCCGCCCGCCTTCGGCAACCTCTACGCCTATTCCGACGAGATCGTGCCCTGGCTGAAGAAGATTGCCGACGACTGTCATGAGCACGGCGCCGCCGTGATGATCCAGCTCACCCATCTCGGCCGCCGCACCGGCTGGAACAAGGGCGACTGGCTGCCGGTTCTCAGTGCCTCTCCTGTTCGCGAGGCGGCGCACCGCACCTTTCCCAAGGAAATCGAGGACTGGGACATCGAGCGTATCATTGGCGACTACGCCAGCGCCGCGAGCCGCATGCAGGCGGCCGGTCTCGATGGCATTGAATTCGAGGCCTACGGTCATCTGATGGACGGCTTCTGGTCGCCCGCGACCAACCACCGCGACGATGAGTATGGCGGCTCGCTGGACAACCGCATGCGCTTCTCGAACATGGTGCTGGACGCGGTGCGCAAGGCTGTCGGCCCCGATTTCATCGTCGGTATCCGTATGGTGGCCGACGAGCAATGGGATATCGGCCTGTCGAAGGAGGAGGGTGTAGAGATCGCCAAGCGGCTTGCTGGCTCCGGCAAGGTCGATTTCCTCAACATCATCCGCGGCCATATCGATCACGATGCCCACCTGACCAACGTCATTCCCATCCAGGGCATGGCCTCGTCGCCGCATCTCGATTTCGCCGGTGAGGTCCGCGCCGCGACAAAATTCCCGGTCTTCCATGCTGCCCGCATCGCCGATGTCGCGACCGCCCGTCACGCGATTGCCGAGGGAAAGCTCGACATGGTCGGCATGACCCGCGCCCATATTGCCGATCCGCATATCGTCAGGAAGATCATCGAGGGCCGCGAAAACCAGATTCGCCCCTGCGTCGGTGCCACCTACTGTCTCGACCGCATCTATGAGGGCGGCGGTGCGCTCTGTATTCACAATGCGGCCACAGGCCGTGAGGCAACCATTCCGCATGTGATTTCGAAAACCACCGGCCCTATCCGCAAAGCCGTCGTCGTCGGCGCAGGGCCTGCCGGCCTGGAAGCGGCACGGGTGCTTGCCGAACGTGGACACCATGTCGAAGTCCTGGAAGCAACCGGCGAGGCCGGTGGGCAAATCCTGCTCGCAGCCCGCAATCCGCGCCGCAAGGAAATGATCGGCATTGTCGACTGGCGATTGTCGGAGTTGGAGCGGCTCGGCGTGCCCATTCACTACAATGTCTTTGCCGAGGCAGGCGACGTTCTCGAACGTGAGCCCGATCTGGTCGTCATCGCCACCGGCGGCATCGCCCAAAACCCGGTGCTTGAAGCGGGCGATGATCTGGTGGTTTCCAGCTGGGACATCATCGCAGGGGCGATCAAGTCGGAGGGGTCGGTTCTGCTTTACGACGACAACGGCGCCCATACCGGCATGACGGCAGCGGAAATGATTGCGGCGACTGGAGCGGAACTGGAGATCGTCTCGCCGGAACGCATGTTCGCGCCGGAAATCGGCGGTATGAACCATGTGCCCTATGCCAAGGTTTTTGCGGAAAAGAATGTCCGGGTGACGATCAACACGCGGCTGAAGTCGGTGCGCCGCGAGGGCAACCAGTTGGTCGCGGTCCTTGGTTCGGATTTCTCAGAAACAGCGTTGATAGAGCGTCGCGTCGCGCAGGTCGTGGTCGAGCACGGAACCCTGCCGATGGCCGATCTCTATCTCGAACTCAAACCGCTATCGCGCAATCTCGGCGCGGTGGACTACAAGGCCCTGATCCGCCAGGAAAATCCGATCCAGGTGAAAAATCCGGATGGCGCCTTCGATCTCTTCCGTATTGGTGACGCAGTCGCCAGCCGCAACATTCACGCCGGCATCTATGATGCGCTTCGTTATGGCGTGCTGTTCTGAACAAAAAACGGTGATGCTTTTCGTGCCGCCGCAACGCCGCTGAAAACCAGGCGGGGCTCTCCGTTCTCAAGCATGCCTATGTTCGTTGGCACATTTCTCTCCTCCGTCATGCTCGCCCTTGTGGCGGGCATCCAGTGCGTTCAAGTCCTTGAACGCGAAAGACTATTTTCACGGCGCAGACGCGCCGTGGCTGGATCCCCGGGACAAGCCCGAGGATGACGGAGGAGAGGGTTGATGTCTGAAGCCATTATTGATCGGGAACAGAAAAACGGCGGCGCTTTCGCACCGCCGTTTCACCTCACCTAACCGTCTAATGCGGTTACTGGTTGGTTGCAGGCTGTTCAGCCGGCTTCACGTCCGTTGCCGGAGCCGTGGACGACGTTGTCGTCGTGTCGACCGGGGCATTGGCATTCTGTTCGGCGACCTGCTGCGACTTGGTCTTGAATTCAGGCGCAGCCTTCAGCGTATCGGCAGTTTCCTGCGTGGTCAGCTTCAGATCGTCCGAATTCGGAACTTCGGCAACGCTGATTGTATCCAGCGGAACGGCGACATTCTTTTCGCCGATGCCGAGGAAGCCGCCGACGCCGATGACGGCTGCTTCAACCGAGCCGTCCTTGGTAAAGATCACGTCGTTGATCTCGCCGATACTTTCATCAGCAGCGTTGTAGACCGACTGACCGATATAGGTGCTGGCCGCGATCTGGTCTTTAGTTTGCTCTGTCAGATAGCCGGAACCAGCAGCAGGTGCCGCTTCGGCTGCCTGATCCACCGGCTTCTTCATGGCGTCGGCCGGCTGTTCTGCACCGGTTGCCGGCGTTTCCATGGTCTGCGGCTGGGCTGACGGCTGGGTGGTATCCTGCGCGAAGCCAAGCGGTGCAAAAACGGTTACACCTGCAAAAAGTGCGCCTGCCGCGACGGAAGCTACGAGTTTCTTGGTCATTTTAAACCTACCTTTTCGTTCTCTTTGTCGATCAGGGCGCGGGGTCCAAATCCTTGCCGCCGCACCGGTGATACAGATGAAACGTCAAAGGCGTGGAGTGGTTCCGTAAAAAATTACGCAACGGGAAATGGAACTTTTAAGGAAGTTTTTTATCGTAAAAGGTCTAATCCAACAGCAAAACAGTAAGGAAATCCAGCGCTATTGTAGATTGGGAGCTTCGGAAATGATCCTGGGAATTGGAGCTTGGTTTGCGGGATAGTGCTTAACAGGCTGAAATCATAAAATTTTATCAGTTTACCACTCTCTAATGAAAGCCAGCTCGCTGCTTTTCTATTTCCGGCTGTGGAGTAATATCAGTTGAAAGGGCTGCGTCAGGGGGCTGTCGCGATGTTTATACCACTGCATGTCTTGCGCATGGCCGTCATTTCGATCGCCGCCATGGCGGCAAGGCTCGTCTGTGAGCACACCGTTCCCCACAGAAAAAAGCCGGGCGATGACCCCGGCTTTCGTCGTTTCGGTCAACTGCCAATTAGTGGCTTTCGCGGAAAACTTCACTGCCACTTGCGCCAACAAGGAAGTCGAGATCGGCACCCTTGTCGGCCTGCAAGACCGTGTCGTGGTAGAGCTTGTAGTAGCCACGCGTCCATTTCTGCTCCGGCGCCTTCCAGGCGGCCATGCGGCTTGCGAACTCCTCTTCGCTGATGAGGAGGTTCAATTCACCCTTCATCGCGTCGAGGCGGATGCGGTCACCGGTCTTGACGATGGCGAGCGGCCCGCCCGCATTCGCCTCGGGGCTGACATGCAGAACGACGGTGCCAAACGCGGTGCCGGACATGCGGGCATCGGAGATGCGCACCATATCGCGCACGCCTTTTTCGACCAAGCGGCGCGGGATCGGCATATTGCCGACTTCCGCCATGCCCGGATAGCCCTTCGGGCCGCAGCCCTTGAGGACGAGGATGGTGTCCTCCGTCACCGGCAGGTCCGGATCGTCGATCTTGGCCTTCATGTCCTCGATGGTCTCGAAGACATAGGCCGGTCCTTCGTGCGCCAGCAGGTGCTCGCTTGCGGCCGACGGCTTGATGACGGCGCCGTTCGGCGACAGGTTGCCCTTGAGCACGCGGATGCCGGCGCGTTCACGAAGCGGGTTGTCGAGCGGACGGATGACGTCGTCGTTATAGACCTCGGCATCCTTCCAATAGTCCGAGATGGGACAGCCCATCACGGTCGGCGCATCGGCGTGCATCATGTCCTGGATGCGGTTCATGACGGCTGGCAGGCCGCCGGCATAGGCAAGATCCTCGATCAGGTACTTGCCCGACGGCATACAGTTGACGATGCAGGGAATCTGGCCGCCGACACGGTCGAAGTCATCGAGCGTCAGGTCGATGCCGGCGCGTCCGGCGATGGCGAGCAGATGCACGACGGCATTGGTCGAGCCACCGACGGCAGCATTGGCGATGATGCCGTTTTCGAAGTTCTTCTTGGTGAGCACCTTCGACAGGCGCAGATCCTCGTGCACCATTTGCACGATGCGCTTGCCGGTCATATGCGAAAGCGCCATGCGGCGCGCGTCGACGGCGGGAAGGGCTGCGTTGGTCGGCAGCGACAGGCCCATGGCCTCGACGACGGAGGCCATCGTTGTCGCCGTGCCCATGGTCATGCAGACGCCGGGCGAGCGCGACATCCCGCTTTCGGCCGCCATGAATTCAGCCAAGCTCATTTTGCCGCCCCGCACGTCCTCGGAGAACTTCCAGACGTCGGTGCCTGACCCGATATCCTTGCCCTTCCACTTGCCGTTCAGCATCGGGCCGGAGGAAACGACGATGGTCGGCAGGTCGACGGATGCCGCACCCATCAACTGGCCGGGCGTGGTCTTGTCGCAGCCGCCCAGCAGCACGACGCCGTCGATGCCATAGGCGCGGATCGCTTCCTCGACATCCATGGCGAGCAGGTTGCGGAACAGCATCGCGGTCGGGCGCATCTGCGTTTCGCCGAGCGAGGAGACCGGAAACTCGACCGGAAAGCCGCCGGCCTCCCAGACGCCACGCTTGACGCCTTCGGCGAGGATACGCAGATGGCTGTTGCAGGGCGTGAGCTCCGACCAGGTGTTACAGATGCCGATGATCGGCCGCCCGTCGAAGACGTGATCGGGAAAACCCTGGTTCTTCATCCACGAGCGATGGATGAAGCCGTCCTTGTCGGTGCCGCCATACCAGTGCCGGCTCCGCAGTTCCTTTTTCTTCTCGTCGCTCATCGGAGCACTCCCTTGGGTTAGCGATCCTGACCTGAAGTCAATTGTATTACTTTTGCCGAGGCTCCTGTAAATTATCTTATCCGGCTCTCAGAGCTTGTAGGCCGGTTCGAACCGGCCCTTGACGGTGATGCCCAGTTCGAAGGTTTTGCCGGCGTTCGGATCGCCCGCCCGGGCCGCATCATCCATATCCTGCCATGCGGAGGTGACGAGCAGCCGGTCGGCCTTGGCGCCGATGAAGGCGGGGCAGCTCGATTGCGTCGCCGGCACGGCATAGCGGCTGATCCGCGTGCCGTCCGGCGTGTAGACGTCGACGGCACCCTGGCCCCAGCGCGCATTCCAGATCAGGCCATCCGCATCGCAGACCGCACCATCGACGTCGCCGGGATTGCCGCTCTGGTCGCTGAACACGGTCGCGTCACCGGTCGGCAGGCCTGTCTCCGGATCGAGGTCGACCCGCATGATATGATTGACGGCGGAATCAACGAAATAACCGATCGCGCCATCCGGCGAAAAACAGATGCTGTTCGGAATGCTGACATCGCCATAGAGCCGGGTCACGACGCCCTTGGCGACGTGATAGATTGCGCCGGCGCCCTTTTCAGCGTTGCGGCCCATGGTGCCGACCCAAAGGCTACCGGACGGATGCACGCGGCCGTCATTGGAACGGTTGCCGGGATTGCTTTCAAGAACGGCATGGGCAGTCAGTTCGCCGGTCTCGGTGTTGCGAATGAACAGCCCCCGATCCGAGGCGACCAGCTGCCGCAAGGGATCGATGATCGCCAGGACGCTGCCCATGAAGGGCAGGGCGTGGACGGTCTTGCGGCCGCTTTCGAGATGCAGTTCGTGCAGCTCGCGGCCCTTGATGTTGAACCACCAGGCCGTGCCGGTCGCGGGATCGAAGGTCGGGCCTTCGCCAAGTTCGAGTGTCAGGTCGCAGAGGATTTTGCCGGAAAAGGGAACGGTCTCGGTCATGGTCATGCCCCATAAACCGCGTCATAGGCCTTGATCGTCGCCTGCGCCCGCTTGCCGACTTCAGCAGCATCCATGCCGACCTTGTAGAGGCTGGAGCCAAGCCCAAAGCTTTTCACGCCGATCTTGGCGTACTCGGCGAAATTGTCTTCCGAAACACCCCCGACGGCGGCGATTTCCAGTTCCGGTGGAAGGACGGCACGGATCGCCGAAATGCCCGAAGGACCAAGCACGCTGGCGGGAAAAAACTTGAGACCCGTCGCCCCGGCATGGGCAGCGGCCAGCGCTTCTGTGGGAGTAAAGACACCCGGCATGGTCACCATGCCCCGGGCAGCAGCTAGCGCGATGACGTCCGTCTCGACATTGGGGCTCACCATCAGCTTGCCGCCAACGCCATCGAGCCGCTCGACCTGTTCGGTGGTCAGCACCGTACCCGCACCGATCAGACAGCCGGCCGGCGCCATCTTCACGGCGGTTTCTATCGAGCGGAACGGATCGGGAGAGTTCAGCGGAATTTCGATGGCCGTGAAGCCGGCCTCGATCAGCGCGCCGACGACTCCCTCAGTTTCCTCGGGCTTCAGCCCGCGCAGGATGGCAATCAGCGGATACTTCATCGGCGGGAAGGGGATGCGGTGCATGATCTCTCTTTCTTCAGGCAGGCCAGATGGCGTTGGCGGCGGCTGCAAGGCCATGGCGAACGGCTTCATCGGCATCGATGGTGACGGGTTTGAGGTCGAGGGCTGACAGGGCGGATTGATAAAGACCCGCAAGCGCGCCGGAGGCGACAAGGCTGACGCTGCTGCCGGGCTTGGCAGTCGAAAGCGCACCGGCGATTTCAAGGCCGATCAACGTGCCGGAGAGGCGAGCCTTGGCGGCCTGCGCGGTCAGTCCATGCAGCAATTGGCCGCTGCGCACGGTAAAGACCAGATTGGTCGCGACAGCCGGGTTCCTTGCGGCCTTTGCGACGGCGCCGAGGAAGACAGGATCGCTGCCCTCGAAGGCGCCAGCATCGGCAACGGCGTGGCTGAGGATTGAATGTTTGGTGATGACGTCGAACAGTTCGCCGGTCATGAAGGTCGAGAAACCATCGACGATGCCGCCGGTGATGCGCACCCATTTGCTGTGCGTGCCGGGCATGCAGACGAGATGGCTACCGTTTCCGAGTTGCGATATCGCGCCGAGCAGCTGCGTTTCCTCGCCGCGCATCACATCGGGCGCCTCTTCGCTGCGCTGGGCGAGACCCGGCAGGATGCGGATATCGCGGTTGGCGTCCGCTACGGTCACGGCTGCCTTGACGATGCCGCTCAAGGGGGCGGGCGTATCGAGATACCCTGCCTCGACCCAGCCCTGCCGGGCGCCCGCCATGCCGCAGACGATCACCGGCAGATGCGGCGGCGCGGAGACGGCGGCAAGATGGGATTCGAGGATGGGCGAGAAGCCGGTCTTGGCCGCCGTCGTCATCCCTTCGCCGCTGCGGCGCTCGGCCAGGACCTCGCCGCTCTCGCTGACGATCCACAGGCGGAAGCTCGATGTCCCCCAATCCACCGCCGCATAGGATGCTGCCGTCATTAGAATACACCTCCGTCGATGATCATGGTCTGTGCCGTCATCCGCGCCGAACAATCGGAGGCAAGGTAAAGGCACGGCCCCACCATATCCTCTGCGACCAGCGAGTGCTTCAGGCATTGTTGTTCCAGCATGGCGGCAATTGCGGCATCGTTGATCCAGAGCTTCTTCTGCCGCTCCGTCACGACCATGCCCGGCAGCACCGCATTGACGCGGATATCCTCCGGCCCGAGCTTGCCGGCGAGCGATTTGGTGAGCCCGACGATGCCGGCCTTGGCTGTCGCATAGGCAGGAACTTCGCCCATATTGAGCATGAAAGCGATCGACGAGAAATTGATGATCGAACCGCCGCCGGCCCGCCGCATATGCGGCACCGCAGCCTGGCTCGTGAATAAGACATGCCGCAGATTGACGGACTGGCTTTCGTCCCAGCTTGCCTCCGTCACGTCTTCGAGCGGTTGCCGGTCATCGCGCGCCGCATTGTTGATGAGGATGCTGAGAGAACCGATCGCATCCGCCGCTTGATCGACAACGAACTTTATATTCTGCGCGTCTCGAAGGTCGGCCTGAATGAAGACCGGAGCATGTTCGACCGATGGACCAATCTGTTCCACCAACGCCCGGCTGCCCTCCTCGGCGATGTCGATGAAGGCGACGCGTGCACCCTGCCGTGCAAAGCCCTCGACCAACGCCGCGCCGATGCCTGAACCGCCGCCAGTAATCAGGACGCCACGCCCCTTGATGTCGTGAAATTGCGCGGCTGGCAAAGCCATGATGTTTCGCTCTCCCGGATGCCGCCTCCCGAAAACGGGCTTGCATTTGCATCATCGTCGTTCCATTATGTGGAACTACCTCTTATTATTTGGAATTATCGCGCTGGTAGCGATGGCTTGTCAAGGTCGAAGCTGCAACGATGAACGAGATGGAATCCATGAAACGGGATGAAGCGGAAATCTCCTCTTCCGCAGTCACTGAGAATAGCGGTACCGGTACGTTGGGCAAGGCCCTTGCCGTGCTGGAGACGGTCGTGACTTCGGACAAGCCTCTCCGGTTCAGTGATATCCTGGCTGTGTCCGGCCAGCCGCGTGGCACGCTGCATCGCCAACTCGCTCATCTGGTGGAAGAGGGGCTTCTGACGCAAGGCCGCGATCTCTGCTACGAACCGGGTCTGCGCCTGCTGAAATTTGCCTACCGATCCTGGTCGAGGAATCAGTTTCGCGCCGTCGCCGCGCCGCATTTGCGCAGGCTGCACGAAGAAACCGGAGAGACGGTTCATCTGGGTGTTCTGCGTGGCACCGAGATCATCTATGTCGACAAGGTGGAAAGCCGCCAGACTGTGCGGATGGAATCGCAGATCGGCAATGCCTCACCGGTGTACTGCACCGGCCTTGGGAAAGCAGCACTTTCCGTGCTGCCGCCCGACAGGCTCGCCGAAACCCTTGGCAAGCTGACATTCCATCGCTTTACGGCCAATACACATCTTTCCACGGCCTCTCTGAAACGCGATCTGGACGAGGCGCGATTGCGCGGCTATGCCTTTGATCGTGAGGAACATGAAACGGAAATCCGCTGTGTTGCCGCTCCGATCCATGATGCCGGTTTCGGTCTTGTCGCCGGTATCTCGGTCACGGGGCCGGCCTATCGGGTAACGATGGAGCAGCTGGAAATCTGGGCTCATGCGGTTCGTCAGGCAGCGATGGCCATCAGCGAGGACGTGGAAATCCGAATGGGACCAGGGCGTTAGACTTTCGTGCCGCCTTTACGGTTAATTAGGTAAATCGACTGGACGTAATCAGATCGGGGTTGTAGCTTTAATATATCAGATTCTGTGCCTGCCGACGTTCGATTTCCCGCTTCAAGAATGAGCTTCGCCGGGATTCAACCGGTAACGAAAAGGCCTTTTGGGCGGCGGTGGAACGGAGTTTTCGCCAACGTCGAATCAATCGGCCGCGATCCTGGAAGAAGTAGAAAATGGTCGATTTCAGCGGACATTTATCATCCATCGCGCTTCCCGCCGACCAGCGGATTGCCGAAACCCAGCGAATTACCAAAACCATGACGCGGGAATCGGATGTCCGGCAGGCATTGGAGCAGGTCACGAACGCCTATCGATTCCATGGCTTTCTGGTGATGGTCGTGCCGGGGAAAACCTGCCGTAGCCTTTCGGAATCGGTCGTGATGACGAACTGGCCGAAGGACTTCCTCATCAGCTACGACGCCGCCAGCATGATGGCCGGCAGCCCGGTCATCGAGCGCCTGCGGCGCAGCACCATTCCGTTTACCTATGATACCGCACTTGATTCCCGCAGACGTTCGGATGGAAAGGGCAATGCTGTGCTCAGCCTGTTCGAGCGGGTCAACCTGCGGCGTGGTATCTACATTCCGGTTCATGACGTGCATGGCACCTGTGGCGCGGTCGCTTTCGGGGGCAATCGCGAGGCGGTCAATTCCGGTGAGGTGAAGGAGTTGACCTTCATGGCTGGATATCTGTTCAGCCGTCTGAGCGAACTGAAGGAAATGCGCGCCCGCGCGCCCGGAGGACTGTCGCGCCGCGAAATCGAATGCCTGCATTGGGCCGCAGCCGGCAAGACCACCACGGAAATGGCAAAGATTCTGGATCTGTCGGAATATACCGTCAATCACTATCTTAGCCGCGCGACCCGCAAGCTCGACTCCGTCAATCGCGTGCAGACCGTGGCGAAGGCGATACGTGCCGGACTGATCAATTGAGAAATGTTTATGAATGCGAGCAGGAAACCGGCATGATGGCTAGGATGCAATACCGGATAGGCGGAAGATCGCTTGCCCGACAACGCACGTGGCCGTGCGGTGGAGTCTGTGAATGCGCGATACTTTAATGGCAGAACCGATGGAAAAAGAGCAGCCGCGCGGCGGAGATTTCGCTTCCGAAATTGCCGCGCTGGAAACGCAGTTCGACGCGATCCGCTATATGAAGAGAACGACGCTGGCATTCGGCTTCAAGTCATTCCTCATCTGCGTGGTCCCGTCTTTCGATGCGGAAAAACTGGCAACCGCCTCGATCCTGTCCAACATGCCGACGGATCTCGTCAACAAATATGACAGCATCTCGCTTCTCAAGCATTCGACAGGCATTCGCCGTCTAAGGGAAACCACGACGCCGTTCCAATTGACGCTCGAAGACTGGGAAAAGGAAAGCGGCAGGCCGCCACAGTCGAACGACTATATTTCCATGCTGCGGGACCACGGCATCTTCCAGGCCAATTATTTCCCCGTTCATGATGCCGACGGCAGCCGTGCCACCGTCATCTGGATGGGGAAACGCATCGATCTGCCGATGACGGCGATGATGGAACTGCAGATGATCGCCATCCATGTCTATAACCGGCTGACCGAGATCGGCTCGTTCTGGAAGGATAATTCCGTCACACTGTCGGAACGCGAGATCCAATGCCTCAACTGGACCGCCGCTGGCAAGACGAGTTCGGAGATTGCCGGTATCCTTGGATTGTCGGAGCATACCGTCAATCACTACCTCAACCACGTGAGCAAGAAGCTTGATGCGGTCAATCGCACCCAGGCTGTCGTGAAGGCGATGAAGAAGGGCTATATCAGCTGAGGTCTTGCCCCCGACGTCTGGCGGGCCGCGCTTAAACAAAAGCTGAGAATATCCTCGGTATTTTAGATGATCTTTAAGTTTTGCGGTGCACCTTTGCTGCCGGTGGAATGATTTCACTGGGAGGCTATCGAATAATTCCGCGATCGAAAGTCATCGATCCGGTTTTATGCAGCGCTTTAAAGTCCGGACAATGCCGCCCTGATCCAACATGCGGCGCGTTGTTGCCGGAACCGTATCCTCCGCACCTTTTCCCAAAGATGACATCCGCGACGCCGCAACCAAGAGGCATCCGCCCGTTGCCGCCGCGCTTTCGAGGATACGAGATGCTGTTCAAGACTGCGACTTCCCGAAATATCTTTTCCGTCGTTGCAACCGGGCTTTTTGCCACGGTGGTCACCGCCGGTACGCTGTTCTGGATATCCTACTCGGAAGTGAAGCGCCGCAGTGTCGATGAAATGAATGCCGCCGCAGCACTCACCGCTGCCGATCTCAAGGCACAGATGTCGAAGGGTCTCCAGCTCGTCAGCACATTCCAGAGCGTCTTCACTGCCATCGAGACATCCGGAGCCGCGAACCGCACATCGGCCGATGCGATGATGAAGAAAGCGCTTGAGGACCATTCCTTTGCGCTCGGCGTCTGGAGCGGCTGGGAGCCGAACGCCTTTGACGGCAAGGATGCCGAATACGTCAACAAGCCGGGGCACGACGCGACCGGCCGCTATGTGCCCTATTGGGTGCGCTCCGGCGGCAACATCATCGTCACGCCGCTCACGGATTACGACAAGCCCGGCCCTGGTGACTACTATCAGCTGCCCTTCAAGGCGCAGAAGATGGTCGTGATCGAGCCCTACAAATATGTCGTGGACGGCAAGGACGTGATGATGACCACGCTCGTCGGTCCCGTCACCGTCGATGGCAAGCCGCTCGGCGTCACCGGCATTGATATCGCGCTCGACAGCCTGACATCGAAGCTCGCCGAAATGAAGCCGCTCGGCGACGGCAATGTCGCACTCGTGTCCCAGGGTGGAAGTTTCCTGAGCCATATCGATACCGCCAATCTTGGCAAGGCTTTCAAGGATAGCAGCGTCGACGCCGCGGCGTGGCAGCAAATGATCGACAACCCCGGCAAGCCGGTCGATACGGTCGGCCAAGATGGTGTCGACTTCCTTTCGGTCGCGGTTCCAGTGCAACTGCTGCCGGATACTTCATGGTATGCGATCGTTTCCGTCCCGAAATCGACCGTCTTTGCCTATCTCACCCATATGGCCTGGATTTCCGTCATCATCATTGGCGTCGCGTCCGTGCTGCTCGTTCTGCTCGGCGTGCTGATCTCCAATCGCTTCCGCCGCCGCCTGGAAGCCGTCGTCAACGCCACCGGAGAGATCGCCAGGGGCAACACGGGCGTCGCTATCACGGATGCGGATCGCGACGACGAGATCGGGGGCATGGCGCGTTCGCTTGCGATCCTGCGTGACGCGACGATCGCCAAGCAGCGCCTCGAGGCCGAAGCGGAAGAGAGCCGCACGATGGGCGAGGAAGAGCGCCAGCGCCGCGCCGCCGAGGTGCAGGAAAACGAGCGCCAGATGCGCTTTGCCGTCACCGAACTCGGTACCGGCCTGCAGCGCCTCGCCGACGGCGATGTGACCTTCCGGCTGATGACGCCGTTCATCGGCTCGCTCGATGCTCTGCGTGAAGACTTCAACAGTTCCATGAGCACCCTCCAGCAGACGCTGCAATCGGTCGGCAACAACGCGCTCGGCATTCAGGCCGGTTCGGCGGAAATCCGCTCTTCTGCCGATGATCTTGCCAAGCGCACGGAACAGCAGGCGGCTTCCGTAGAGCAGACCGCCGCGGCTCTCGACGAGATCACCGCATCGGTCAAGGATTCGACTGTGCGCGCCGAAGAGGCCGGCCAGCTGGTCGCCAAGGCGAAGTCCGGCGCGCAGACGTCGAGCGCCGTCGTCAAGAATGCCATCGACGCCGTCGGCCAGATCGAAAGCTCGTCGCAGGAAATCAGCAGCATCATCGGCGTCATTGACGAGATCGCCTTCCAGACCAACCTTCTCGCCCTTAATGCCGGCGTGGAAGCGGCGCGTGCCGGCGATGCAGGCAAGGGTTTTGCCGTCGTTGCCCAAGAGGTGCGTGAACTTGCCCAGCGCTCGGCAAACGCGGCGAAAGAGATCAAGGCGCTGATTTCGAAATCCGGCAACCAGGTCAAGACCGGTGTCGAGTTGGTCGGCCAGGCTGGCAAGGCGCTGGAAGCGATCGTTCACGAGGTGGACGAAATCAATCTGCGTGTCTCATCCATCGTCGAGGCGGCCCGCGAGCAGTCGATCGGGCTCAACGACATCAACCGCGCTGTCAACGTCATGGACCAGGGCACGCAGCAGAATGCGGCAATGGTGGAAGAATCGACCGCCGCCAGCCATACGCTTGCGGCCGAAGCTTCGGCACTGACTGCGCTTCTGTCGAACTTCAAGCTTGGGGAGGCGGGCGTCGTCGTCAGCCAGCGCGTCGCTCACGCGCCCGCTCCGCGCAGCATTGCTACGCCGCGGGCAACTGTTCGCGCCGCGTCAGTGACGACACCGGCCGTACAGTCTCCGGCGCGTTCTCTCGGCCAGAAACTTGCCGGTGCATTCCAGGGGCATGGTGCTGCCGCTGCTACGGCGAATGACGGCTGGGACGAATTCTGAGCAGAAACAGGGCGCCGTTCGTTCCGCGCCCTTGTTTCAAAATCCGGCAATGCCGAAAGCGGATTAACGCATCTGCACAATAAGTAAGCGGGTTGAATGTTGCACTGCGACGCGACCGACTGTGATTCGCGGGTTTTGAAGTGCTTTCTCAAACTGGCACGGTTCCTGCTTTGTAAAAGGCAGGTCCAGAGGGGACTGCAATAATAAAACTGCGCCCATGAAGGTCGCGACAAACAAGGCCGCTTTCAGCCATAGGTGATCCCGGATGTACGGACACCACTTGGCTGGAAGCGGCCTTTGCTTTTTGGGCCGGTTTTTCTGCGCGGGCTCATTGGCGAAACACTCCGGCTCGATTATTTAAATTCCAGCGCATTGCGCATCGAAACAGGCAGCAGGGCAAACCAGCCGCGCTGGCGGCAGGAGTGAATGACATGACCGACGTGACCAAGGAACAGGTTCTCGACAAGCTGAAAGGCGTTCGTGGACCGGATATGGACGGCAACATCGTCGATATGGGTCTGGTCTCGGATGTCTTCATCTCCGATTCCAAGGTCTATTTCTCGATCACCGTTCCGGCCGAGCGGGCACGCGAACTCGATCCGTTGCGTGCGGCAGCCGAACGGGTGGTCAAGGAAATTCCCGGCGTCAAGGGGGCAATGGTGGCGCTGACCGCCGACAAGAAGGCCACGTCATCCTCCGCGCCGGTACAGCGGCCCACGGCGGCGCCGTCGCACGCTGGTCATTCGCATGCCGAGCATGCGGGCCACAGCCACACGCCTGCCGCCGCGCAGCGTACACCCACTGCGTCGGCAAAGGCCGGCATCCCAGGCGTCGGCGCAATCATTGCGGTTGCTTCCGGCAAGGGCGGCGTCGGCAAGTCGACGACCTCGGTCAATCTTGCTCTGGCGCTGAAGGCCAACGGCCTGCGCGTCGGCATTCTCGACGCCGATATCTACGGCCCGTCGATGCCGCGCCTCCTGAAGATTTCAGGGCGCCCGCAGCAGATCGAAGGCCGGATGATCAGGCCGATGGAAAATTATGGCCTGAAGGTCATGTCGATGGGTTTCCTTGTCGATGAGGAAGTCGCGATGATCTGGCGCGGCCCGATGATCCAGTCGGCGCTGTTGCAGATGCTGCGCGAGGTTGCCTGGGGCGATCTCGACGTGCTCGTGGTCGATATGCCGCCGGGCACCGGCGATGCGCAGTTGACCATGGCCCAGCAGGTGCCGCTCGCCGGTGCCGTCATCGTCTCGACGCCGCAGGATCTGGCGCTGATCGATGCGCGCAAGGGGCTTGCCATGTTCCGCAAGGTCGAGGTGCCGGTTCTCGGCATCGTCGAGAACATGAGCTATTTCATCGCGCCCGATACCGGCGCTCGCTACAATATCTTCGGCCATGGCGGTGCGCGCAAGGAGGCAGAACGCATCGGCGTCCCGTTCCTCGGGGAAGTGCCGCTGACCATAGGCATCCGCGAAACGTCAGACGCCGGAACGCCCGTCGTCGCTTCAGAGCCCGATAGCGAGATCACCCGTGTCTATCGCGACATCGCCAGAAAGGTCTGGGAGCAGGTCGCCGCCCACCAGGGCGACAAGGCCCGGACCATGCCGAACATCGTGTTCGAGTAGTAGATCGAGGACACGAATCGGCACGTCATGCGCTGAGCTCGGTCTCTGGAAAACACATCCCGCGCATGCGGGCTGTTGACATTCTGTTGCGTCGCGTCGTTAAGTCTTTAGGCGACATTGTGGCGCTTCGCCACTTTCTGCATTGATTTTGAGTGTGCCTTGTTCCATATGCCTCCCCGCATCCAAAAGGATGCACCAGCGGTGCTGCCCTCCGTCGGGCTCCGCATGACCGTGATGACCGTTTGAGGGTTTGTCGTAAACGACGAGAGTTTCCATATGGATCTGCCGTGCGCAGCTTTGATGTCATACGGCCGGGTTTGTCCGGTTCGCCATAGCCTGGCTTCTATCTCCGCCTGTCGCCGCAGCGATGCGGTGGTCGCCCGCGCCTGCACCGATGGTGCCCATGCAAGGGCCGCGGAATGATCACAGCCTATCGCGACAATGGCGAAGCCGTCGTTATCAGCGCGGTGAAGCCGCCCGCCTCCCTGCCGTCCGATGTCGTCTGGATCGACATGCTGCGTCCGGACAAGGCAGAGGATTTTCTGGTCGAAAGTTTTCTCGGCATCGAAGTGCCGACACGGGAAGACATGAAGGACATCGAGCCTTCCAGCCGTCTCTACACGGCAAAGGATGCAGTGTTCATGACGGCCTCGCTGGTCTGCAAGGCCGATAGTGGGCGTCCGGAATTGACGGATGTCGCCTTCGTCCTGACGCGGGGGCTGCTGATCACGATCCGTTATGAGGAGCCGAAGGCATTCGATCTGTTCACGGCTGCGATGCACCGTATCCCGGGCGGTTGCGCGACAGGAACGATCCTCGCGACGCGCCTCTTTGAAACCATCACCGATCGCACCGCGGAAATCCTCGAGACCGCCGTTGCCAGGATCGACGCTCTGTCCTTGCAGGTTTTTGGCGATCGCCCCGCCGGACAACGCCGTCCGCCCCATTTTCTCGAAGCCAAGCTGATGGATGTCGCGTCGCATCACCGGCTGGTGGCAAAGACGCGCGACAGCCTTGCCTCGCTCTCCCGTGTTCTGACGTTTCTCTACACGGTCCCATCCGTGCAAGAAAACCGGGAAGCCACGGAACTCTGCCGCGCCATTTCGCGCGATATCCAGTCCCTGTCGGAACATGCATCCTTCATTTCGGGAAACATCACTTTTCTGCTCGATGCCTCTCTCGGGCTGATCAACGTCGAACAGAACGCCATCATCAAGATTTTCTCGATCGCCGCGGTCGTCTTTCTCCCGCCGACCCTAGTAGCCTCGCTCTACGGCATGAACTTCGATTTCATGCCCGAGCTGAAATGGGCCTTTGGTTATCCCATGGCGATCGTCGCCATGGTGATTTCGGCAATCGTCCCCTACTATTTCTTTCGCTGGAAAGGCTGGCTTTAAGCCGGAAATGTTCAGATGTCCCATTCGGTAGCTACCTCCGGAACGCGCGATAAGGAAATGCGGAAGCTTCTGGCTCTTGCGCTTGGGTCGGTCGGCGTCGTCTACGGCGATATCGGCACAAGCCCGCTCTATGCGTTCCGTGAAGCGCTGCGCCCGGTCGCTCATGACGGGGTCACCCGTTTAGAAATCATCGGCCTGATCTCGCTGATGATCTGGACGCTGACGATCATCGTCACCTTGAAGTACGTCCTGTTCCTTCTGCGCGCCGACAACAATGGCGAAGGCGGTACGCTGTCCTTGCTGGCGCTCCTGATGAAATATGCCAGCACCCGTGCAAATCGGCTCTTCTTCCTGGGAATTGCGGGCGCTGCCCTTTTCATAGGCGACGCGATCATTGCGCCCGCGTTGTCGGTGCTGTCGGCCGTCGAGGGCTTGAAGCTGGTGACCCCGACGCTCTCCCCTTACGTGGTTCCAATTTCGGTCGTCATTCTGCTGCTGCTTTTTGCGGTCCAGTCACACGGCACCGCCGCTGTGTCGAAATTTTTCGGCCCGATCATGGCTCTGTGGTTCATCGTGCTTGCCATCGCCGGCATCAATCATATTCGCGATGATTTCGGCATTTTGTCCGCCTTCAACCCCTATTATGCCGTCCATTTCCTCTTTCATGCCGGCTATGTCGGGATCGTCGTTCTTGGTGCAGTATTTCTGACGGTCACCGGGGCAGAAGCACTGTATGCCGACCTCGGACATTTCGGTCGCAAACCCATCCAGTGGGCCTGGATCGGTCTCGTCTTTCCAGCGCTGGCGCTGAACTACCTGGGGCAGGGGGCACTGGTCCTGAAAAATCCGGCGGCTATGTCTGATCCGTTCTACCTGATGTTCCCGGAATGGGCGCTGTTGCCCATCGTCATCCTTGCCACCTGCGCGACGATCATTGCCGCTCAGGCCGTCATCACCGGCGCTTTCTCCCTGACGCGTCAGGCGATCCATCTCGGCTTCCTGCCGCGCATGGCCATCTTCCACACGTCAGAGACCCAGACAGGCCAGATCTATCTGCCGAACGTCAACGTGCTTTTGATGTTCGGTGTCATGGTGCTGGTTTTCGTCTTCGGCTCGTCCGAATCGCTGGCGACCGCCTATGGTATCTCCGTCACCGGCGCGATGGTCGTCGATACCTTTCTTGCCTACGAGTTCGTGCGGGTGCGCTGGCGGTGGCCGCTATCCCTGGCAATCGCAACGCTGCTGCCGCTCCTCGTTCTCGAGTTGATCTTCTTCGGCGCCAATATGCTGAAGATCCACGACGGCGGTTATGTGCCGGTCTTGATCGCAGCCGCTATCATCATCGTCATGTGGACGTGGAAGCGCGGCACCAAGATCCTGCACGACAAGACACGGCATACGGACATTCCTCTCGCCTCCTTCGTGAAATCGATCGAACGCAAGAGCGAGCATGCACCGGTCTCCGTGCCGGGTACGGCCATCTTCCTGACCAGCGATCCGGAATCGACGCCGGCGGCGTTGCTGCACAACATCAAGCACAATCACGTCCTGCACGCGCAGAACTTTATCCTGACGATCCGCACGCTCAATACGCCGGTCGTTGCCAAGGACCAGCGCGTCAGCGCCAGCAGCCTCTCCGAGCGCTTCAGCCTGCTTGAAATGCGCTTCGGCTACATGGAGACGCAGAACGTCTCGCAGGCGCTCGGCCTGTTCCGCAAGACCGGTCTGAAGTTCGACATCATGTCGACTTCGTTCTACCTCGGGCGGCGCAAGCTGGTGCCGGACGCGCAGTCGGGCATGCCGCACTGGCAGGACAGGCTGTTCATCGGCCTTGCCAATGCTGCGATCGACCCCTCCGACTATTTCCGCCTGCCGACCAACCGCGTGGTGGAACTGGGCTCGCACGTCATCATCTGAGTGACCCAAATTACCAAAACGCCTCCTTCGGCGCGGAGGCGTTTTGCGTTGTGCTCCCGCATTCCAGGCGGCCGCCATTAACCAAGCATCAAGGTTAATGCTTCATTGTCGGAGCATGTTGAAGCGGTAAACGCGCGATTGGCGCGGCAGGACCGCTTATCCGATTCAGTTCCGCGGGAAAATGCGTTCCGGGCCTATTTGCCGGATGGAAACCCGCGTCTGCCAGTGCGTGGAGTACGGTTGGTGCGTATGAGTAGGCTGTCGCGTTTCAAGTCCGGTTTGTTGTCGTCGCGCTGGACTGCTCCCCTGATGCTCGGCATCGGTCTCTTCGTCGGGTTCCCTTCGATCTCAGCGCATTCCGACCTCGCAACCTTTCTATCCGGCATCAATCGCACCGGCGAGCGCTGGCGCGTGCACATGACCCGTTCTCCGGCGGGCTCGCTGCACGAGGTCGACATGGTCTTTACCGATCCGCTCGTCACCGGCGCGATCGGCGATGGGGCAGGGATCGATATGCCGGGCGTGGGCAAGGTGTCGCTCGTCGCTGCGGAGAAGCAGGCCGATCCGCGCACCGACGAGGAACGGGTCAACCGCAAGGGCAAGAAGGGCCGCATCATCGCCGTTGCCCCCGTGACGCCGCCGAAGGATTTTACCGCGGGTTCGATCCTGCAGCGCACCAGTTCGCTGACCGATCCGCTGTTCGATGCGAAGGAGCGGATGGTTTTCTCAAAGCCTGAGATCAGGGGCAAGGAAATCCAGATCGCAACCGCTTTCTACAAGAAGAAGGCACCGAAGATCGATCCCGGCATGTCGCCAATGCTGGCAAGTCTGGTGACGAACCAGTCAGCTGACGTGCTGGCGACCGCATATGCGCCGGCCGAACCGGATTATGCGCGCCAGTCGCCGTTCGATTCGATCCTGCGGGAAGACAAGGCCGGCGGACGCTTCATTCCCGAGATATCGCCGGAAGATCACGCCTGGGCGGCAAACCCGCTGCCGGCGACTGTGTTTTCCGAAGCCGAGCAGAAATGCCTGACGTCCGGCATCTATTTCGAATCGCGGGGCGAATCGCTGAAAGGCCAGGCGGCCGTCGCGCAGGTCATCCTCAACCGCGTCCGCAATCCTGCCTATCCGGATACGATTTGCGCCGTCGTCTATCAGAACAAGGGCTGGTTCAATCGCTGCCAGTTCTCATTCGCCTGCGATGGCATTCCCGACATTGTCTGGTCGCGCGCGAACTGGCTGACCGCCAAGGAGATCGCGCTTGCCGTCACTGCTGGCAAGATATGGTTTCCGGAAGTCGGTTCCGCGACGCATTACCACGCAACTTACGTAAAGCCGGATTGGGGGCCGACGATGAAGCGAGTGTCCAAGATCGGCAAACACATTTTCTACCGCACCTATGGGGGCGGATGGAGTTGAGCCCTCCGGATTGACGATGGCCGGGCAGGTGCGGGCCATGCACCATTTCGGCAAAGCCCGCAGTGATTCCCGATGATTCCGGCGTGTGCTCCGCGAAAATCATATAAGATATTGTTCTTATTGAATAATATTGTGGCCTAACAAGGTCCTGTGGTGCCTTGACTATACAGGCCCCTAAAACTATGTTGCGGCCGACTTCAAAACGGGCCGAGCGGTGGCTTCAAATCCGGCCTTTGTATGACCAAGCGCGTGGTTTATGACCATCGCAGGCAGCAAAAGGGAGGACGCCACATGACGGATAACCGGAAAGAGAGTCTGGAAGATCGGCTGAAACGCCTCGGTTCCGAGTTGTCTGAAAAGCGCAAGGAAGATCCGAAGTACGCTGCGAACGAGGCGCGGGCCGCCGAAAACCGCAAGGGCTATCAGGTTGCTGTGAAGCTTTCGAGCGAATTTGTGGCAGCTGTCATCGTCGGTGCACTTCTAGGCTATCTTTTGGACCGTTTTGCGGGTACAGGGCCGTGGGGGATGATCATACTTCTCCTTCTTGGATTTTGTGCCGGTGTGCTGAACGTGCTGCGTTCGGCGGGTATGGTGGCAGCGCCCCATCCCGCGGATCAGCTGGGCAAGGACATCAAGAACAAGAGTGACGACGCCTGAGCGCAGTCGTTGCAGGGTGAAATGTCCGCCATATAGGCGGTCCAGAACGAGAGAGAGCGGCTGTGGCAGGCGACAAGGTAGATCCGATACACCAGTTTGTGGTCAACAAGATCGTTCCGATCGAAATTGGCGGTATTGATTTCTCGTTCACCAACGCATCTCTATTCATGGTTGCGACTCTCGTTGTGGCAACCGCGTTCCTTTACTTGACGACGTCGACGCGCAGCCTGGTTCCGGGTCGCATGCAGTCCGTGTCCGAACTTTCCTATGACTTCATCGCCAAGCTGCTGCGCGAAGGCGCCGGCTCCCACGGCATGAAGTTCTTCCCGATGGTGTTCTCGCTGTTCATGTTCATCCTGACGGCAAACATGCTCGGCATGGTCCCCTATTTTTACACCATTACCAGCCAGATCATCGTAACCGCAGCGCTTGCGCTGTTCGTGATCGGCACGGTTCTGGTTTACGGTTTTTATAAGCACGGCCTTGGCTTCCTCAACGTGTTCGTGCCTTCTGGCGTACCTGTCATTCTCTTGCTAATCGTAGTTCCGATCGAGATCATCTCCTTCCTGTCCCGCCCGGTCAGTCTTTCCGTTCGTCTCTTCGCGAACATGCTGGCCGGCCATATCACGCTGAAAGTGTTCGCAGGCTTCGTCGCCTCGCTTGGAACCCTCGGCGCGCTGGGTATCGGAGGGGCGGTTCTGCCGCTCATCATGACCGTGGCCCTTACGGGTCTCGAATTCCTCGTCGCCTTCCTCCAGGCCTATGTCTTTGCGGTGCTCACATGCATGTACCTCAACGACGCAGTGCATCCGGGTGGCCACTGAGGAATAAAGTCGTGGGGCTTTCCGGGTCTTGATCGGTAATCGGTCTTGATCAGGAAAGTGCCAAAGTTAGCCGCAACAACCATTTCGAAGGAGAAAATCATGGAAGCGGAAGCAGCAAAGTACATCGGCGCAGGTCTCGCTTGCCTCGGCATGGCCGGCACGGCTCTCGGCCTCGGCAACATTTTCGGCAGCTACCTGTCGGGCGCCCTGCGCAACCCGTCGGCCGCTGACAGCCAGTTCGGCCGCCTCGTATTCGGCTTCGCCGTTACGGAAGCTCTGGGCATCTTCTCGCTGCTCATCGCGCTGCTGCTCCTTTTCGCCGTCTAAGATCGGCTTGAAGGCAGGGTCGCGGTTTTAAGTCGCGACCCGCATCTTTTCTGAATGCACCTGGAGGTGAGCATGATCGTGACTTCGGCATACGCCCAGTCAACCACCACCGAAGGCGCAGAGACCCACGACGCCGCTGCCGGCGAGGTCCACACCGAGACCGGTGTAGCCCATGAAGGCGGACATGGCTCGGGAGTGTTCCCGCCCTTCGATTCTTCGACATTCGCATCGCAGCTTCTGTGGCTGGCGATCAGCTTCGGTCTTTTCTACCTTCTTATGTCGAAGGTCGTCATGCCGCGCATCGGCAGCATTCTCGAAACGCGTCAGGATACGATCGCCCGCGATCTCGACGACGCTTCTCGTTCGAAGGCCGAGGCCGACGCCGCGATTGCTGCTTACGAACAGGAACTGGCCGCTGCCAAGGCCAAGGGCAACGCAATTGCCTCCGAGGCACGTGAAGCCGCAAAGGCGAAGGCAACTGCCGACCGCACCGCAGTCGAAGTGAGCCTTAACAACAAGATTTCCGCAGCCGAAGCCCGCATCGCCGACATCAAGACGAAGGCGCTGGCCGACGTTGGCGCGATTGCCGAAGAGACGGCCACCGCCGTTGTCGAGCAGTTGATCGGCGGCAAGGTATCGAAGGCCGAGATCGCATCCGCGGTCAAGGCATCGGCGAAGTAAGGAGAGCATCATGGACATGACCTCACTGGCCACATTCTGGGCTTTCGTCGGCCTGGTGCTTTTCCTCGCTCTCATCGTCTATCTCAAGGTTCCAGGCATGCTGGCGAAATCGCTCGACGAGCGCGCCGCCCGCATCACCAACGAACTTGCCGAAGCCAAGCGCCTGCGGGCAGAAGCGCAAGGCTTGCTCGTCGAATACCAGAAGAAGCGCAAGGAAGCTGAAGCCGAAGCCGCCAACATCGTGGCCGCAGCCGAACGCGAAGCCGAGATGCTGACGACTGAAGCCAAGCAGAAGACCGACGAATTCGTCGCCCGCCGCACGGCTCTGTCGGAACAGAAGATCAAGCAGGCAGAAGCCGACGCCATCAACTCGGTTCGCGCTGTCGCCGTCGACATCGCCATTGCCGCTGCCGAGAGCGTCATCACCGCAAAGTCGGATGCCGCAACGCAGGCTACCCTGTTTGCCAAGGCGATCAGCGATGTGAAGACCCGCCTGAACTGATCGATTGCTTTATTCCAAATGAAAAAAAGGCCGGCTTGCGCCGGCCTTTTTTGTTGCGCACCGAAGCGGTCGCCGCAGTTTTATATATGACTTTTCTGACGAGCCGCCGGCTCAATGCGGTACTGGACGTCATGGCTGTTATAAGATGGACGCTTCACGTTCGCGCCGAGGATGGCCGTTGAAAAGCGAAGACGGGAGATCAGTTGTCGTTTAACGCCGACGGTGCCATCGTCAGGCAGGCCTGCTCGAACTCGCGCATGGTCTCCGGGCTGTTGTCTTCGGGAAGCACGGCATCGGTTGCCATGTCCGTCGCATCGTCCACGGTCTGTCCGTCATAGACGAAGGACTGGATGTAGTAGGCGAGCCCGCCCTTCCATACCTTGCGGCCGTCGATGTCTTTGCAGGCATAGGCCGTCTGCAGGTCGGACTGCATCGCATCCACTGTCGGCTGCCCTGCCGCGGAAACGTCTACTGCTGCCGTGGCAGCCATCAAAATCAGACCAAAGAGCAAATTTCGATCCTTTCAAGGGAATCGCGGGTAGATATTTCGTGCGATCCTATAACCCGTCCGCTTTGCCGTTTGTTACCGGGGATACGCATATTCGAAGAAAAACTCCCGCTGTGTCTTCGCTGCCGATAACCTGTCTTCCAAATCTTCAATGCGTGGCCGGCCTGCTTGTTCCCGAAAAAACAAAAACCGGTTTCAGGCGGGCAGTTCCTCTTCCGGTATCTCCACGCCATCCTGCCGCAACGGGCGAAAGCTCATGCGGTGCAGTGGACAGGGGCCATGATTGTCGATGGCGTTGCGGTGACGTTGGGTGGCATAGCCCGCATGCGTGGCAAAGCCGTAGGCTGGAAAAACGAGATCGGCACGGGTCATCATCCGGTCGCGCGCCACCTTGGCGACGATGGAGGCGGCCGCGATCGAGAACGACCGCGCATCGCCCTTGACGACCGCCTTGCCCTGGCAGGGCAGTCCGGGCGGCACGTCCCGGCCATCGGCCAGCACGAGCAACGGACGCGACGAAAGCCCGAGAACCGCCCGGCGCATCGCGTCGAGGCTGGCTTTGCGGATATCCGTGCCATCGATCCTACCCGCCGCCGAGGAGGCTATCGAGACGATGGCCGACGACAGGATGATGTCGAACAGTTCCTCGCGCCGTGCGATCGAAAGCTGTTTGCTATCGTTCAGCCCGTCCGGAATATTGTCCGGATCGAGGATGACAGCCGCAGCGACGACCGGGCCTGCCAGTGGTCCGCGGCCGGCCTCATCCGTTCCGGCGACAGGCCAGAGCCCATCGCGCCGTCCCGTCAGCTCGAAGCTGAAATCGGGGCCTTCGACAGTGTCGAAAAGAAAAGGGGAATCGGGCGGTGTGCGTCGTGACATGCGGCGAAACTCGCACACAAGCCCGATTCCCTGCAAGTCCTCCGGCAATGAGGCGGCTGCCGGAGGATGACCGATTCTGCCTCGGGGCAAGAAACAGCATCGGTATTCACGTTTCCGGGCAGAGCTCCCGGAAAAAAATCCATATTTCGTCAGAGCAGCGACAGCTGGACGCCAGTCCCGAGAGGTGGCACGAACAGATCGCAGTTCAGCGGCCGTTTCACCACGTTCAGCCCCAGCCGCTTGGCCGCCATCTCGAACCGCCTGCCGATTTGCCAGGCATAGGGACCGGCACCCTTCATGCGCTTGCCGAACTCGGCATCGTAATCCTTGCCGCCACGCATCGAGCGCACCAGCGACATGACGTGGCGGTAACGATCGGGATAACTCCTGAGCAGCCAGTCGCGAAACAGCGGGCTCACCTCCAGCGGCAGGCGCAGCAGCACATAGCTTGCGTTCGTAGCGCCTGCTGCCTTGCCGGAATCCAGCACCCGTTCGATCTCGTGGTCGTTGAGCGCCGGAATGACCGGGGCCATCATCACCGTCGTCGGGACGCCGGCCTCGGACAGCGCCTTGATTGCTTCTAGGCGCTTGGATGGAGTCGAAGCGCGCGGTTCCATCGATCGGGCAAGCTTGCGATCCAGCGTCGTGACCGACAGGCCGACCCTTGCCAGCCCTTTCTCGGCCATCGGGGCCAGGATATCGATGTCGCGCATCACCATCGCCGACTTGGTGACGATCATTACCGGATGGTCGGCGGCCTTCAACACTTCGAGGATCTGGCGCATGATCCGCCATTCCTTCTCGATCGGCTGATAGGGGTCGGTGTTGGTGCCGATCGCGATCGGGCGCACCTTGTAGCCGGGCTTTGCCAGTTCCCGTTCCAGGAGTTTCGCGGCATCCGGCTTGGCAAACAGCCTTGCCTCGAAATCGAGCCCCGGCGACAGGCCCATATAGGCGTGGGTCGGACGGGCGAAACAATAGATGCAGCCATGTTCGCATCCCCGGTATGGATTGACCGAGCGGTCGAAGACGAGATCGGGCGAATCGTTGCGGCTGATGATCGAGCGGGGTTTTTCGATTTGGACTTCGGTCTTGAAGGCCGGCAGCTCCTCCAGCGAATTCCAGCCGTCGTCCTCAAGCTCGCGCGACACAGGCTCGAAGCGGCCCGACGAATTGATGGCGGCACCCCGGCCGCGCCGGCGGTCGATCTCGATCCGCAACCCGGAACCGGCGATCATCGCCTCGGCCATATCTGCCGTATTGGCAGGTGCCAAGGCACCCTGCCTGATCTGAGACAGCTCATTCATGGGTTTCTCCGGGGGAATGTCCTTGCGGACTTTCCGATATCCTCTGATTATTTTCCTATCGTGAAAAAGAGAACAATGCAAGAACAAAATGATCGAAGCCGCTAGATCGCAGAGGACGGGCGGTCAATTCCGGGTTCGTTTTCCCGCGCATTCATCATGAATGAAAAGTTAATCGCCCGGAAACGAGGGGTTTGTGGAAATTCTGTGTGCGATGCGGTATGGACGGCGATGCTGACGATCATCATGGAAACCCGCAACAATGAGGCTGAACTGGCGCAGACGCTGTCGGCGTTGGTTGCCGGTGCCGTGGAAGGGCTGGTAAGCGACGTCATCATTCTGGACCACGCGTCGCGCGACGGTTCCAGCCGTGTCGCCGATGCTGCCGGTGCCCGCTTCTGTACCAACTGGGACATGAAGGACATCGTCCGTTCTGCGCGCGGCGATTGGCTCCTGTTGCTTGAACCAGGCGCACGACCAGCTGGCCGCTGGATCGACGACATTGCCGAATATATGTCGCTCAGCAAGACGCCGGCGCGTTTCTCACCCTCGCGGCTGCATCGCCGACCGTTCCTGCAACGCGTCGTGAAGCGCGCCGCGCCGCTGGAGTTCGGATTCCTTCTGTCCAGGCAGCAGGCAACGGCGATTGCCAAATCGAGCATGCAGCTTTCCGATTTTGCTTCCGGCAGGGCAGTTCGCCGGCTTGGCAGCCAACTGGTGCCAGCCTGGGTCGCGATCGGCAATCGTCCCGGCGCGGACGATTGCTAGCGCGAAGCCTGCTCACGCATCGCTTTGCGGATCGGCACCGTTGAGCATGCAGATGCGGATGAGCCATGTTCCATCCTTCTGCCGCTCGAGCACGCTGAGCGACCTGCCGTCGTCGGAGGGATCGCCTTCCGAATAGGACGCATGGCACCAGGCGAGATTACCTGCACATCCCGCATCGACGACATCGAGCCGCTTTCCCTCGACGCCCTCGGTCCAGACGCGGTGAAGCGCCTCGATCGCTGCGCGGCCGCGCGCCGGCGGCGCAAAGGGCGAGTAGAGTTCGCCGGTGGGAACGAAGAGCGCCGCGCAGGCGGCCGCGTCGCCGGCGGCATAGGCGGCGGCCATCCGGTTCATGAGGTCCTGCATTTCGCGAAACAACAAAATATCCTCCCCACGTGACAAGATCAGGCTCGCTTCATTTTATCGCATCCACGCCGCCTCCGCAGGCCTTTTGCGGGGGACCATGCACGGCAAAAAGGGCAGGCCCTTTCAGGCCTGCCCGCTCTTCATTAAAAATTTAAACTGAAAATGGATGTCCGAGTGGCCGAGGCCGCGTCGTCGTATACTTCTCGCAGTATTCCGGTGTTAAAAATTCAGAGGATGAAATCTCCTGCATTCATGCTGGCAACATTGATGGCGATCTGGAAATCGGCGGCACCGTTGCCGTCGATATCGCCAACGATGATCCCGCTGGTAAAGCGCAGCTCGCCGGCATTGAGACCGAAAGCGGCGGAGCCGATGAACGTGAAGGCCTGATTGCCGGCCGCGATGCTGTTCGCATCGATGGTTGCGATATCCACCTTGTCGCCTTGGCTACGGCTGAAATCGACGATGACATCGCGACTGGTGCCCGTGCGGCTCTCGGTCTTGGCATTGAAGTCGAAGGTGTCGGCGCCGCTATCTCCATGCAGCTCGTCCCGGCCGCCTCCGCCGATGATCTTGTCATTGCCGCCGAGCCCGGAGAGAATGTCGTTGCCACCGCGGCCGTTCAAAGTGTTGGTGCCATCCTTGCCGATGATCGTATCGCCGACATTGGTGCCGGCGGCATTTTCGATGCTGGTCAGCGTTTCGAAGCGGTTCGCTCCGGTCTGGGTAAACCCCTGGCCGAGATCGATGCCGACGCCCGAACCGCCAAGCGTGCTGCTGTCGTCGCGCGGCTCGTAGCTGATCGTGTCGCTGCCGGCGCCGCCTCGAAAGACATTCTGCCAGCCCTCGGAAAAGAACGTGTCATTGCCGGCGTCGCCGGAATAGTCGCTGTGGAAGGTTGAGACGGCGATCGTGTCGTTGCCGGCACCGGCGCGAAGGATATCGGCGGCCGAGCCGCTAAAGGCAAATCCCTGGCCGACATAGAGGTCGTCGCCGTCGCCGAGGCGGATGTCGTTTCCGCCCTCGAACAGGCTGGAGACGCCGTCGTCGCCCTTGCCGGCATCGACGAAATTGAAGCCGCCGAGATCGTCGGAGCGGTTGAGGTTGATGACGTCATTGCCGTCCTTGGCAAAGATATCGAGGAAGGCGCGGTTGCCCTGGTCGATGCGATCCGCACCATTGGTGCCGTCGATGCGTATCCGCGCCATGTCCGTGTCCCCATCCCGTGTTGCCGATGAGAACAGTTTTAGACTGGTGCGGTGGATGGCGCTGTTCCAAATGGAACAGGATAAATAAGGAATCGCTAAATAGAGGAGCTACGCGCGCTTCAGGTGTTCATCGAGCCGGGGCATGATCTCGACGAAGTTGCAGGGCATGTGCCGGTAGTCGAGCTGCTGCTTCAGAATGCCGTCCCAGGCGTCGCGGCAGGCGCCGGGTGAGCCCGGCAATACGAAGATGAAGGTCGCATTGGCGACGCCGCCGGTTGCCCGCGACTGGATCGTCGAGGTGCCGATCTTGTCATAGGAAATCCGGTGGAAGACCTCGGAGAAGCCATCCATGCGCTTCTCGAACAGCGGCTCCAGCGCCTCCGGCGTCACGTCGCGCCCGGTAAAGCCCGTGCCGCCGGTGGTGATCACCACGTCGATCGCCTCGGTGAGCGTCCAGGCTTTTACCTGTGCTGCGATCTCAACCTTGTCGTCAGGTACGATCGCACGCGCTTCCAACCGGTGCCCTGCGTCGATGATGCGGGCGGCCAGCGTGTCGCCTGAGCGGTCATCGGCAAGCGTGCGGGTGTCGGATACGGTGAGGACCGCGATACCGACCGGAACGAAGGGTCTCGGTTCCTTGCTGTCTGTCATCTTCCTTGAACCAATTCTTCCAAAATGATTGTGGTGTTCTCAACCGGTGAGGGAGCCTCTGCCATTCGCTCTGAAAATGGGCAGAGCTCTGGCCGTCATTTTAACTACCGATGTCCATTCCGGCTTGTTGATGTACGCGCGATCCGTTTCAGCAAGTCCGTATTGATCAAAGATGGCATCGAGCGATGCGATGATCTGTTCAACGGCGACTACTTCATCCATGTCATACAGGATGTCACCCACATAGGATTTAGCGTCTCGCGATAGATCTGTATCATCGTAAAGAAAGTGGATGGTGTAATCCAACTCGTCATATTGCGTCATACCCTCGCGAAAAACTTGCCAATTTTCCTTTTGGTAGTCGTGATCGGCCAGACCTTCCAAATAATCGACGAATTGGGCTCTCATTCCGGGCAACTTCAGGTTTTTTGCCGGGATGCTGTCGGTGGAAAGAATGTACCAGTCAGGATGCTGGTGCGACATCGCCAGCGCTGCGGTATCGCGCTCAGCCGTTGTGCCATAGATGGCAAAATAGCTCGCGCCAGAACCAGACATGCGCCTGACACGTGCGCCGGATGCACCAAGCGCGTTGTCGACCATGTCGATTTCTGGCTCGATGGCGCGCGCTGCAGGTTCCAGATCGTTGCGCATTCCCGTGATTGCATCCCGCCAATCGGCCGTCGCGAGAGGGCGATCCTCATGTGCCTGCGGGACAGTCAGCGGAGGGTTCGTCTTGCTCGCCAGCATCCGAAAAATGACCGGCGTCGAAACGGCCTTCAACGGATTGACGATCAGTATCGGAAAGGACGGAAATTCGGCAAAACGCTCGATCTCATCGCCAATGCCGCGCGCGATCAGTGGCCGACCGTCGAGACACATCGGCACGTCGGCACCTAGCTTCAGCGCGATTTGCTTTAGTCTGTCGATGTGAACGGACGTTTCCCAGAGCTCCAGCAATCCGAGAAGCGTCGCAGCCGCGTCTGCAGAACCACCGCCGATGCCGGAGGCGACCGGCAGGTTCTTTTCGAGATGCAGATGAACCGGACCGGCCTTGATGCCGCGATCAGTCAGATACGCCCGCAACAGGTCACGCGCCTTAAGGACAAGATTGCTCGCGGCGGCTTCGCCCGTGAGCGGGAGATCAACGGAAAAGCGGCCAGAGACAGTGAAACGGTCCTCGTCGGAAAGGGCAAAGCCGATGCGGTCTCCCGCATCGGCGAATGTTACGAGGCTTTCCAGCAGATGATAGCCGTCCGCCCGCTGGCCGACGACATGCAGGGCGAGATTGATCTTCGCGGGCGCCACTCGGGTAAACGCGAAGCCTGGAATGCCTGCATCCGTTTTCATCTTATGCCGAAATCAGGACTTCTTGCCTGTCGTCGTGTCCGGCACCACTTTCTTCGGCAGGGTTTCGCCCGCTTCGGCCGCTGCCGGTACCTTGGCCTCGACAGGTGGCAATCCGTTCTCGATCTTTGCCTTGATCTTCGGGATTTCCGCTTCCTCGGGCTTCAGCGCCAGCGTCTGGTTCCACTGGAACACCGCTTCGAGCTTGCGCCCGACGCGCCAGTAGGCATCACCCAGATGATCGTTGATCGTCGCATCGCCGGCCATCAGTTCGGCGGCGCGTTCCAGTTCGACGACGGCGTCATCGAAGCGGTTCATGCGGTAATAGGCCCAGCCAAGAGAGTCGACGATGTAGCCGTCATCCGGCTTCAGATCGACCGCCTTGCGGATCATGCCGAGGCCTTCTTCGAGATTGATGTTCATGTCGACCCAGGAATAGCCGAGATAGTTCAGGACCTGCGGCTGGTCGGGGTTGAGATCGAGCGCCTTCTTGAAGTTCGGCTCGGCCTTGTCCCAGAGCTTCTGGCGCTCATAGGCGATGCCGCGCTGGAAGAAGATCGTCCAGTCGCTACGCTGCGGAACCGGACCGATGGCCTCTGCCGCGCGGTCATAGACCAGCCCCATTTCCTTGTAATCCTTGGCATCCGACAGCACGCTGCCATAGGCGATATAGCTGCGCACATCCTTCGGATCGAGATCGATCAACGCCTTCAGGTGCTTCTTGGCTTCGTCCACCTTGCCGATGGAGGCAAGGCTCAAACCCAGCTGCATTTCGGACAGCCGCCGCATCGGCGAATTTTCCGGCACGCTCTTGTAGAGCGCGATGGCTCGCTCCGGCTTTTTGAGGTTCTCAGCGATACCGCCGAGCATGACGAGAATATCGGCACTTTCAGGGTCAAGAGCGCGAGCTGTCTGCAGGTAGAGCGAGACGATATCCTCGGCGCCGTCGCGGTTGAGCGCTGCGCCGATCGAGAAAAGCACGGCCGCGGCACCCTGCGTTGCGCTCCGAACCTGCTGCTCCTGCGGCTTGCCGTCCTCGATGCTCGTACGCAGTGCTTTCAGCGGCGCATAGTTGTTGATGAAACCTTCGCCAACGGACACCGCGTCCAGCGCCTTCTGCTTGTTGCCGTCGCGCGCTTCCAGCTTTGCCAGAGCGACAACGGCGCGCATGAACGTATCGGGTGCAGCGCTGCCGCCTTCACGGTCAAGAACGGCATCGTTCAGCTTCGAGCGGGCTGTGGCTTTGTCGCCGGCCGCCAGCGCGATGGCGCCCTCGTGATAGGACTTGAAGATCCGGAACCATTCCGGCCCTTCCATGGCTTCGATCCCGGCGATCGCGTCCTTCGGCTTGCCTTCGCCGGCTTTCGCCCAGCCGAGCAGCAGGCCGTTCATCATCCGGTCGAGATCGTTCGGGCCTTCATAATTCAGGATTTTCTGGGCGTGGCGGTATTCCCGCTTGCGGATTGCCTCGACAGCGCGGGCGATAGTCGTGATGCGCTCGACGGAACCGTCCGTCTTCAATTCTTCTGCGATCTTCACGCCATCGTCGAAATTGCCGTTCATCAGCAAAGTGATCATCAGGCGCTGCTTGACGTCGACATTATCCGGTTCGAATTCGAGAGCCGTCCGGTAGAGCTTGGTCGCCGTATCGAGGTCATGATCGACATCGGCGGTTCGGGCGGCGAGAAACGCGCCCGAGAAGCTGTTGACCGAATTCAGATCGAAAGGCTTGCTTTCCTCCACGGCAGCCTTTTCCTCGGCAAAGCCCTGGGAAGCGCCGGAGAGAGACGCCAAGGCCAGGAATGCTGCGCCGCTGAGCAGGCGAAGAAGGTGTTTTTGCCGCATGACAAGCCTTTCGTTACGGTCGGTGCCCCTTGGCGCCGTCGCCGGATTCGCGCGGAATCAGTCCCAAATCATTAACGCATAACCCGGCAAACCGGAATCGGTTTGAGTGCAAGGCAAAACGCAATTCGACATGCTGCCCTCAACTCCGCCCATTCGATGGGATGGTCGCCGACAACATCTGTATCATGAACGGATAGAATGGCTTTTTTGGCGCAATGCGGCAAGAAATTCCTCTGTGGTCTTGCACGGTCTTCGATCGGTTTGTCAGCTCACCCGCTCGATGCAAAAATCGATGACCTCAAGAAGCGCCGCCTTCCAGGGGGATTCCGGCAGTGGTGCCAACGCATCGCGGGCGATCGTGCCGTAGTGCTGCGCCCGTGCAATCGTATCGCTCAAGCCCCCGTAACGGGTGATCAGGCCCAGCGCTTTTTCGAGGTTCTGGTCATCACTCTTGCCGCCTTCGATCGCCTCGCGCCAGAAGCTGCGCTCGTCAGCCGTGCCGCGGCGATAGGAGAGGATGACGGGCAGGGTGATCTTGCCTTCGCGAAAATCGTCGCCGACATTCTTGCCGAGATCGGCAGCCTTGCCGCCATAGTCGAGCACGTCATCGACCAACTGGAAGGCGAGGCCGAGATTCATGCCGTAGGATTTCAGCGCGTTGCGGCTCGCCTTGTCGGTCTTGGCGACGATCGGGCCGACTTCGGCGGCGGCGGCAAACAGCGCTGCCGTCTTGGCCCGGATGACGGAGAGATAGTCGTCCTCGGTCGTTTCCATGTTCTTGGCGACGGAGAGCTGCAGCACTTCGCCCTCGGCGATCACGGATGCTGCCGTCGACAGCACGTCGAGCGCTTCCAGCGAACCGACATCGACCATCATGCGGAACGCCTGGCCAAGCAGGAAATCGCCGACGAGAACGCTCGCCTGGTTGCCCCAGATCATCCGCGCGGTCGATTTACCGCGGCGCAGATCGCTTTCGTCAACGACGTCGTCGTGCAGCAATGTGGCCGTGTGCATGAATTCGACTGAGGTCGCGAGCTTCACATGCGCATCGCCGGTAAAGCCGAACATCGCGGCGGAAGCCAGCGTCAGCATCGGGCGCAGGCGCTTGCCGCCGGAGGAGATCAGGTGGTTGGCAACTTCCGGAATCATCTGGACGTCGGAGCCGGCCTTGGACAGGATCAACTGGTTGACGCGCTCCATGTCGGCCTTCGTCAGGTCGACGAGCGGCTTCACCGATGCCTGTTTGTTTTTGCTGTCTTCCAGCGGTATCACTACGCCCAACACAAGGGACTCCTGTTCAAATTCCAGTTCGGACAATAGAAAGGGGGGCTTGTGGCGGCAAGAGGCGAATTGTCCCGCTTGCTCAAATAAGGCAGGAAAACGATCCGGAATGAAGGAATTGATCCGTACCAATGACGCAGTCGTGCTCTCTTTTGCCGAAAGTCTGATGAAAGAAGCAGGCATCGGTTGTTTCATCGCCGATCAGGGCATGAGTATTCTCGAGGGCTCGCTCGGCCTGTTGCCCCGCCGATTTCTGGTGGCTGACGAGGAAGCGGACGAAGCCCGGCAGATACTGGTCGATGCCGGTCTTGAGGGGGAATTGCGCGACGAATGACGACTGCTGCCAGCGAGACCATTGATTCTTTTCATCGTGGTCAATTCCATGTGATCCAGCCGCTGGGGCAGGGACATCGGTCCGGAATGGACGCGATGCTCCTGGCCTCGCTGGTCGCCTCCGCCAAGCCGTGCCGTGTCGCGGATCTCGGTGCAGGGGCGGGTGCGGCCGGCATGGCCGTTGCCTCGCGGTTGGAGAATGCCGAGGTTCTGCTGGTCGAACGGTCGCCATTGATGGCGGATTTTGCCCGGAAAAGCCTTGCCCTGCCGGAAAATCAACGTTTCGTCTCCCGTATCTCCGTATTGGAAGCCGATGTCTCGCTGACGGGCCGGGCACGCGTTGCGGCGGGTCTTGCGGACGACAGCTTCGATCATGTCATCATGAATCCGCCCTTCAATGACGCCTCCGACCGCAAGACACCGGATGCCTTGAAGGCCGAGGCGCATGCGATGACCGAGGGCTTGTTCGACATCTGGATACGCACGGCGGGTGCGATCATGAAACCGGGCGGACAACTGTCGCTGATCGCAAGGCCCGAATCGATCGCCCACATCATCTCCGCCTGCGGGCGCCGTTTCGGCGGCATCGAGATCACGCCCCTGCATCCGCGCGCCGGCGAAAACGCGGTGCGCATCCTCGTCACCGCCATCAAGCAGAGCCGCGCCAGGCTGACGCTGCGGGCGCCGCTGGTCATGCACGAGGAGGATACGCACAGGTTCGCAACCTTCGTGGATGATCTGAACAACGGCCGCGCCGCCTATCATCGCCGGCGATGATTTTGGCTGTCAGCCATTGCGTTTGCCGTGCCAATACATACATGCCAGCACAATGATAAATGAATGCAGGGAGTTCAGATGGCCGGACTGTTCAGGAAGCTGTTGCCGAGGCGTTTTCGCAAGGACGGCGTGACGATCCCGGTCGTCAGGCTGCACGGTGCGATCATGGCGGGCGGCGGCCAGTTTCGCCCGGCGCTGAATCTTGCGACTATTGCTCCGGTGCTTGAAAAAGCCTTTTCCATGAAAGGTGCGCCGGCTGTTGCAATCTCGGTCAATTCGCCCGGCGGCTCGCCCGTCCAGTCGCGGCTGATCTATCAGCGCATCCGCGATCTGGCAGAAGAAAAGAAGAAGCGCGTCATCATTTTCGTCGAGGACGTCGCAGCCTCCGGCGGCTACATGATCGCCCTTGCGGGTGACGAGATCATTGCCGACCCGACCTCCATCGTCGGGTCGATCGGCGTCGTGTCCGGCGGCTTCGGCTTTCCCGAGATGCTGAAGAAGATCGGTGTCGAGCGCCGCGTCTATACGGCTGGTTCCAACAAGGTGATGCTCGATCCCTTCCAGCCGGAAAAGGAAACTGACATCGAATTCCTGAAGAGCTTGCAGCTTGAAATCCACGATGTTTTCATCGGCATGGTCAAGGCTCGGCGCGGCCATCTGCTTGCCGATACGCCCGATATTTTCTCCGGCCTGTTCTGGACAGGCAAGCGCGGCCAGGAGCTTGGGCTGGTCGATAGCCTCGGCGACATGCGCGGCGAGTTGAAAAAGCGATTTGGCGAGAAAACCCAGCTGCAGCTCGTTTCCGCCTCGCGCGGCCTGTTCGGCCGCCGTCAACCGGGTGCGTCGCTGGCAAGCGGGATGGCCGAACGCTTCGCGGTCTCCACTGTTTCCGGTCTTGCGGAGGTGGCGGAAGAAAGAGCATTATGGGGCCGCTTCGGCCTTTGAGCATCTGAGGAAAACGGGGGGAGCGCGCATGCCGCAATTGATATTACTGCTGCTGTTCGCAGCCGTCGCCTGGATGGGCTACCGCAAATTCGTGGCAGACGCGGAGAAACTCGCCCGCCGCCAGCAGGAGGCGCGCCGCCAGCAGGAAACCGGCACGCAAGGGACACTGGTCAAGGACCCGGTTACGGGGGAGTATAGGCTGAAGAAGCCGGAGTGATGTTTTTGCGCCTCGTCATAGGCTCGCGACGCATCATGCTTTCGATCAAGAGATATTTTTACTATGCGGCCCCAGGTGACTTCCTCGCTCCACCGCCACCTCCTGTTGTTGCCGCTATCCTTTGGTTGCGATATCAACGTCCGATCTTGGGGAAATTGACGAGCTGCCGATGCGTAGATACGGAAGAATTTATATCGCAGCGTTGGTCGTACTTGGCTTCGGTAGCATCATCGGGATGGTTTTTTCTTTCCCGGACAACGAGCCGCTCTTCATGGCTATTGTCAATGTGGTGTTTGCGGTACTCACTTTTCCGCTCGGTGCAGTTGCGTGGTTAGCCCAAATCCCTCTTCTTTACCATGGCATAGCCACTCCTTCAGAGGCGATGGCGCTGTTTACGCCTTTGTATGCAGTGCTTGGATACGTTCAATGGTTTAGAATTCTGCCGGCTGTGTATCGGGATCGCAGTTCGCCGACAAACCCGTCTGCCTGATTTCTGTTACGCATCGGCAAATCATTGAGGCACCATGCAGTCTTCAAAATCGGAAAGCGGTCTGGTCCTCGACGAGCCCGCTCAAGCGCTGGAGAATAGGAAGATTCTGTCGTTGGAACGCATCAAGGCCGTTGCGAAGCATCTGCCTGCGACTGGAAATTCGAGCGCGATGAAGCAAATGCACGCTAATGGCCGTTCGCCGCACTTCCGCCGCCCCTTGACCCCTTTCGCCCATCATGGCACCAGACAGCCAGCCAATTTCAATCTGGACTGACGCCATGACGCCCGCCGCCCTCCCGGACCACATGAACCCGAAGCGCTCCTTTCAGGCGCTGATCCTGACGCTGCACAACTACTGGGCGGACAAGGGATGCGCGGTTCTGCAGCCCTACGACATGGAAGTCGGCGCCGGCACGTTCCATCCGGCAACGACATTGCGCGCGCTCGGCCCCAAGTCGTGGCGGGCTGCCTATGTGCAGCCGTCGCGCCGCCCGACCGATGGGCGCTACGGCGAGAACCCGAACCGTTTGCAGCACTATTACCAGTATCAGGTGATCCTGAAGCCCAATCCGTCGAACCTGCAGGAGCTTTACCTCGGCTCGCTGGAGGCGATCGGCCTCGATCCGTTGCTGCATGACATCCGCTTTGTCGAAGACGATTGGGAAAGCCCGACGCTCGGTGCCTGGGGCCTTGGCTGGGAGTGCTGGTGCGACGGCATGGAAGTTTCCCAGTTTACCTATTTCCAGCAGGTTTGCGGAATCGAGTGCTCGCCGGTTTCCGGTGAACTGACCTATGGTCTCGAGCGCCTCGCCATGTACGTGCAGGGCGTCGACAACGTCTACGACCTGAATTTCAACGGCCGTGAGGGCGATGAGAAGATCAGCTACGGTGACGTCTTCCTGCAGGCCGAACAGGAATACTCACGCCACAATTTCGAATATGCCAACACCGCCATGCTGCAACAGCATTTCGTCGACGCCGAAAAGGAGTGCCTGGCGCTTCTCGCCGCCGGCGCGCCCGATAGTAGCGCCAATGCAGTCCTGCACAAATGCGTGTTCCCGGCCTATGACCAGTGCATCAAGGCCAGCCACGTGTTCAATCTACTCGATGCGCGCGGCGTGATCTCGGTCACCGAGCGCCAGAGCTACATCCTGCGCGTGCGAACGCTCGCCAAGGCCTGCGGCGAGGCGTTTCTGCTGACGGATGCCGGTGGGGTGAACGTGGCCAATCAGGCGGCCTGATCGGGATGAGGGAGCAAGGGCAGCCGGTCTCCCTAAAGTCTCTTCGTCTGGTGAAAAATCTGCTGCTGATCGTTTTTGCGGTCGATTTGCTTGCCGTTTTGATCGTCATGGCGTCGCTGGCCGAAACACTCGATTTCATCAATTCGCTTGGGGCAGTCGCCGATTCTTCCGAAGTGGCGCGCGCCACGGCCTTGGACGGACGAGCAGTCATATTGAACTACATCTACATGACGCTGGCCGCCATTACCGGCCTCCTTTGGTTGAGTTGGCTTGCCTTCGCGAACCGTCTGCTTAACCGGCTTGATGTTCAAGGTCGCGAATATGGTTCCCTTTGGTCGCTGGGCTGGTATGTCGTCCCGATCATGAAGCTGTGGAAACCTTACTTCGCCATGATCGAAGTCGCACAGGTCAGCGCCGATCCCGCCAATTGGAAGGAGCAGCCGATCCCGTCGCTTGTCAGTGCATGGTGGCTGCTTTTCGCCTTGTGTGGCGCTGCCTTTATGGTCGCCGACTATTACTCTGAAAATCATCCCGCGATTGCGTGGCAGTTGATTGCGTTGGCGGTTGTCATCGTGCTGATCGTTGTCTGGACACAAATGGTCAGCCAAATCCATGCGCTTCAGGTGAAGGCCGCGGTAGCAATCGGCAATCGAGAAACCGAAACGATAGCGACTTCGGTATCCTGATTTCAGTTGGCGATTAAAGGCGAGGGCGCGGAGTAGCCAGCTTGCTTCGGCATGCCGTCAACACCAGGCGCGGCCAAGACGGCGTGGGAAGCCAATCCGGATGGGCTTACCCCGATCGAAGCCGGACGTCGAATGATCGACTGCATTTTCCGATGCCGTCAGGGCCTGCGCGAATAGCGCACCCGTACCGGCACGAAGCTCTTCTGCTGGTGTTGCTGTTTCTGCGCGTGGCTGGCCGTCATGTGGCTCAGACAGACCAGAACCAGTGCCGACAGGGTGATCATGGAGATGATGGTCATGTTTCAAGTTTCGCACTTCACCGAATGTTGAGCCGGCGCGAAATGGACCTGCCGGTGAGGTTTCGGAACGGCTTTCATGGCCGGTGGAGCGACGCCATTGTCGCACTTACGCTGAAAATATCACCGCAGGATATGCTCTCCGCCGCCGGCAGAAAATCGCGATTTCTAGCTAGGCGATCGGGACGTGCAAGTGTCGCCAAATCAGGCCGGTTCAAGGAAAAAAGCCGGAAAGCGGTACAGAAATGCAATCAGTGGGGGTGTTTTGTTATTTTATCGATCTGCATGTGCAATTAAATTGTTGAGCTGTTCAGCAAGCGTTTAAAGAATTTGTTTTAAGCTGCGTCCACGTGAAGAATTCAGGACGCACCATGGAAGACGAGGACATTCTCCCGCCGGCGGTTTTAGCCTCGATGCTGATGCGAATGTTCGAGTTCGCACCGATCGCGATGGCGATTACGACCAGTGATGCGAAGACGTCCAGCTATGCGAAGGTCAACGACGCCTATTTGAAGCTGACCGGCCTGAAATGGGAAAACATCCGGGGCAAGAGACTGACTTCGGATGGGGCCGCGATCGACAACCCCGCCCGCGACCGCCGTCATCGTCTGCTTGCCGAAGAGGGCGCCTATGAGCTGGAGGAAGTCGATATTGCCTACGCCGATGGTACGATCATTCCGACCTTGATCTCCGCGCAGAGAACCGTCGTTGATGGCGTTTCTTTCGATGTCGAGGTGATCGTCGACGTATCGGCGCGCGTCAGACAGCAGCGCGAAATTGAAAATGCCCTGAAGACATCGGCGCGGACCGACGCACTGTCAGGCCTTCCGAACCGGGCTTGCTTCGACGAGGTCGTTGTCGAATCTGTCGCGCGCAGCATGTTGAACGACCGCAAGCTCGCGCTGGCATTCGTTGATCTCAACGACTTCAAGACGGTGAACGATACGATGGGGCATGCCGCAGGCGACGAGGTTCTCAGAACCATCGCCAGCCGCCTCCGCGAAAGCTTTCGCGCCACGGATTTCATTGCAAGAATCGGTGGCGATGAATTCGTCGTCCTGCTCGACATCGATCTGAAGCTTGCCGCTGATGTGCAGCAGAATGTCCAGGATGCCATGGAGCGGGTTTTCAAGCCCATCGCCATAGACGGAAAGGTCACCTATACCGGCGCGGCCGTCGGCGTCACGTTCCTGAAGCCGGATGATACCGTCGCCTCCTTCATCCGGAGAGCCGACGAGTACATGTACATTGCCAAGGCAAGCGAACAGCGCGTGGCCGTCGTCTGTTTCGGGCAGATTTTGGAGTCAGCCTCGGCGCCATCACACAAGGGCCGTTTGAACGGGGTAGGTTAGTGGGGCAGGGGGCAGGCCATTTTTTGCTCCATTAGCCCCGAGCTGTCACGATCCAAATTGAAGCAGCGAGCTTTACGTCGGCCTGATCACTGAAATCCGCAAGGGCTTTTCTTAGCTTGGGCTCCACCGTCGACTGGATAGTCGGGTTTTCTCGGACAATTTTACCCAGTGCACCTACTTTGAGTAATACCCGCGTCATCGCTTCCACATCACCACTCGTGACGAGTTCCCTGTGAGGTCTAACGGCAACGGCTTCAAACCCGGCGGCAGCCAGGACAGTTTGAATGTGCTTTGGGTCAGCGAAACTGAACGGGCTTTCGTCGGTGGCTGATCGAAAACCCGCCGCCACAAGCGGAAACCGGTCCAATTCGTTTTCCTGCAGAGCCTGCCAACAACTGAAGGCAAGTCTTCCGTTCGGCTTTAGAACCCGGCGAAAATTTGAGAACGCAGCGACCGGGTCATTGAACGACATCACGCCAAATCGAGAGAATATGGCATCGACACTGTGAGGCGGCAGATCAAGTGTCTGAGCATCGGATTCGATCAACCTAACATGGCAGAGTTGCCCAGCTCTTCTCGCGGCGACTTCGAGAAGCCGCCTAGCGATGTCCACGCCTAAGACTTGTCCTTCATGCCCAACTCGCTCGGCCAACTGTAGAAGTGTTTGCCCAGTGCCGCAGCCGACGTCGAGCACCGTCTCCCCGCCAACCAGTTGCAACTCGTGCATGGCTGTCAGCCCAAGCGGGGAAAGCTGGCGATCAATGAGTTCGTATTCCTCGGCCCATGCCTTCGCGTGCAAGTAGCGGGGATCGTGGTTGATAGTGCTTTCGTTCGTCATGTCCGCATATCGTCGGCGCTTCCCTTATCTCGCACCCGCAAACGGTAAGCGATGAGCGTATGGAGCCATTTGCAACATAATCCAATGTTGTCCGTTCGAGCGATAGGGAAATCAGCCATTGGCGGGAAAGCCGACCTCAAACCAGATCGCTGGCATCGACGCCGACCTGCCACACCGGCTTGAGAGTCGGATAGCTGCCGGTCGGCAACTGGCCGGCATAGGTCTGCAGTGCGCGGCGAACACCGGTCGGCTGTTCCACGGAAGCGCCGCTCGCATAGGCGACGAACAACGCCGTAAAGGCGATGACGTTGATGAAGGTTGCGAGCGTTTTCATGGGTCCGGTGCTTTGCATGTTCGGTGTTGATCTGATGGACCCACTATCGATCAAACACCGTCGTCGCGCGGTTCCCGCCGGAACAGGGCGATACGGCTGAAATGGGAAAAGCGGCGGGGTGGCGTGAGCGGTTGAAATTTGTCTTTCAACGGCAGCGTTCGATCCTTAAGTTGCGGAAAACAAATGTTCCCGGAAGGAAATCCTGATGATTGCTCTGGCCATCGCTGCGGTCGTGATCCTCTACCTGATTTTCATCTACAACGGCCTGGTCAAGGCCCGGCAGGTGAAGGAGGAGGCATGGTCCGGCATCGACGTGCAGCTGAAGCGCCGCGCCGACCTGATTCCCAATCTGATCGAGACAGTCAAAGGCTACGCCGCCCATGAAAAGGGCACGTTGCAGGAGGTCGTCGAGCTTCGGAACAAGGCGCAGGCCTTGCCAACGGGCGATGTCGCCGGACGTGCCGCGACCGAAGGCTTGCTCAGCCAGGCGCTCGGCAAGCTCTTTGCTCTGGCGGAAGCCTATCCGGACCTCAAGGCCAACCAGAATTTCTCCGAATTGCAGCAGTCGCTGGAGGAGATCGAAAGCGAAGTGCAGATGGCCCGCCGTTATTACAACGCCGCCGCCCGTGATCTCAACGTCAAGGTCGAGAGCTTCCCCTCCAATCTCGTCGCCGGCCCCTTCGGCTTCGCCAAGGCCGCCTATTTCGAAATCACCAACGAAGCCGACCGCGCCGTACCGGTGGTGAAGTTTTGATCTAGCCCGAAACGGCATTCCGTCGTAGACGGCTGTCGACAATCGATAGACGCGCGGCCGGGAACGCGGCCATGCTGAAGGCATCAAGAGACATGAGCATGACCAACGCCGATCAGAAACTGACCATCATTCCATCAGGCCAGCCGCTTGAAGGCCGCGTCAGCCCGCCCGGTTCGAAGTCGATCACCAACCGGGCGCTGCTGCTTGCCGGCCTTGCCAAGGGCACGAGCCGCCTGACGGGTGCGCTGAAGAGCGACGACACCCGCTATATGGCCGACGCGCTCCGCGCCATGGGCGTTGAGATTTCCGAACCGGACGACACGACCTTTGTCGTCACCGGAACCGGAAAACTGTCGCCGCCGGAAAAGTCGCTGTTCCTTGGCAATGCCGGCACGGCGACGCGATTCCTGACGGCGGCCGCGGCCCTTGTCGAGGGAACGGTGGTCGTCGACGGCGACCAGCATATGCGCAAGCGGCCGATCGCGCCGCTGGTGACTGCCTTGCGCTCGCTCGGTGTGACGGTGGAGGCCGAAACCGGATGCCCGCCGGTGGTGGTTAGCGGCACAGGTGACTTTGCCAAGGACCACGTCACCATCGACGCCGGCCTCTCGAGCCAATATGTCTCTGCCCTTCTGATGGCCGCCGCTGGCGGTTCCCATCCCGTCAATATCGAGCTTGCCGGTGAAGAAATAGGTGCGCGCGGTTATATCGACCTCACCGTTGCCGCCATGCGCGCATTCGGTGCCGACGTCACGCAGGCGAGCCCGTCGATCTGGCAGGTCGCGCCCACCGGCTACAAAGCCACTGACTACGTCATAGAGCCCGATGCGTCCGCGGCGACCTATCTCTGGGCGGCGGAAGTGCTGACCGGCGGCAAGATCGATCTCGGCGTCGCGGCGGCCGCGTTCTCGCAGCCAGACGCAAAATCCCATGAAGTGATTGCCAGCTTCCCGCATATGCCCGCTATTATCGACGGTTCGCAGATGCAGGATGCCATCCCAACGCTTGCCGTTCTGGCCGCCTTCAACGAGACCCCGGTCCGTTTCGTCGGGATCGAGAACCTGCGCGTCAAGGAATGCGACCGCATTCGCGCGCTCTCCACCGGCCTGTCGAATATCCGCCCCGGTCTTGCCGTCGAGGAGGGCGACGATCTGCTTGTTGCCTCCGATCCCGCGCTCGCCGGCCAGACGCTGCCCGCCGACATCGATACCTTCGCCGATCACCGCATTGCGATGAGCTTTGCCCTGGCAGGGCTGAAGATCAACGGCATCACCATCCTCGATCCCGGCTGCGTTGCAAAGACCTATCCGCGTTACTGGGACGAACTTGCCTCGCTCGGCGTTGGGCTTGAGGGCGACCGGCCGTAGGGAAACGGCAAACATGGCTCCGTGAACCGGGAAGGTATCGATCGCATGACACGTTTCTTCGCGGCCCTGGGCTTCATCTGCCTGTTCCTGACAATGGCTGTCGGGGCACGGGCAGAAGAGATATTTACTACCTATCATTCGGCGATCGATGTCGCGAAAAGCGGCCTGCTGACGGTGACGGAAACGATTACCGCAAATGTCGAAGGCAATCAGATCAGGCGCGGTATCTACCGCGATTTTCCACTGACCTTCACCGACAGTCGTGGCCGCACCGCCAAAGTCGATTTCAAGCTTCTGTCCGTCGAGCGCGATGGCGCCGAAGAACCCTATCGCACCGAGGGCATCAGCGGCGGCATCCGCATCTATACCGGCGACAAGGATGTGTTTTTGCCCCGTGGCGAGCACGTCTTCCAGTTCACCTACGAGACAGCGCGCCAAATCCGCTTCTTCGACGATCACGACGAACTCTACTGGAATGTGACCGGCACCGAATGGGTTTTTCCCATCGAAGAGGCATCCGCGACGGTCACCCTGCCGGCAGGCGTGAGACCCGAGGCGCTGGACGTCTTCACCGGCCGCCATGGCGCGACCGACAAGAACGCCCGGGCGCTTGAGGATGGCGACCGGCTGGTCTTCACCACGACGCGCCGCCTCGAGGCGAACGAGGGGCTGACGATCGCCATCAAGATGCCCAAGGGCAGCATCGATCCGCCGTCTGTATCGCAAGAGAGGGTCTGGTGGTTTTACGACAACCTGCCACCGATCCTCGCGATTGCAGGCTTCGCGATCACGGCGCTGTATTATTCGCGCATGTGGCTGAAAGTCGGGCGCGATCCGGCCCGCGGCGTCATCGTGCCGCGCTGGGATGCACCGGACGGCATCTCGCCGGCGCTGGTCAACTACATCGACAACAAGGGCTTTTCCGGCCAGGGCTGGACGGCCCTGTCGGCCGCCGCCCTCAATCTGGCCGTCGATGGCTACGTCGTCCTGAAAGACTTCAAGAATTCTCTGGTCATCACCCGGACAGCCAAGGCAAAACCGCCGTCGCTTTCGACAGGCGAGGCAGCGGTGTTGTCCGCCGTGCAGCGCAATGGCGGCGAACTGACGATCGACAAGGAGAACGGCCCCGCCGTGCAGAAGGCAGGCGCCGATTTCCGCAGCGCTATGGAAAGCGAGCATCGCGGCAAGTACTACAATGCCAATACCGTCTATGTCGTCGGTGGCGTCGTTCTTTCCTTCCTGTTCCTCGCGGCCATCTTCCTGTTCGGCAATCTGGACGAGAGGAGCATCGGCTTCGTCATCGTGCCGGTCGCCGCCGCGGTCTTCGTGATGATCTTCATCGTGGTTTTCAGCCACATCTTCCGCCGTCAGGACAGTCTTGCCGGCCGGATTTTCTCCGTTCTGGCTGTCGGCTTCGCCGGCTTCTTCGGCATCAGCCTCCTACTCGGTATGGGCGCCGTGTTCTTCTTCGACGCGCTGGAGGCGCATCAACTGCCGTTGCTTATCGGTGTTGGCGGTATCGTGCTCGTCAACATGCTGTTCTTCTACCTGATGGGCGCACCGACGCCGCTGGGCTCGAAGATGATGGATGGCATTGACGGCCTGCGGCAATATCTAACGCTGGCCGAAAAAGAGCGGATGAACATGGCCGGCGCGCCGGAAATGTCGCCGCAGCATTTCGAAAAGCTTTTGCCCTACGCGGTTGCGCTCGGCGTCGAAAAGCCCTGGTCGCAGACCTTCGACCGCTGGCTGCTTGCCGCGGCCGCCGGTGCCGCCGCCTACCAGCCCGCCTGGTATCACGGCAATTCCTTTACCGCCGGCTCCTTTGGCGAGCGCATGGGCGGCTTCGCGGGTTCGATGGCCAGCACCATGACCGCCTCGCTGCCCCCTCCACCCAGCAGTTCATCCTCCGGCTTCTCCAGTGGCGGCGGCTTCTCCGGTGGTGGCGGCGGTGGTGGCGGTGGAGGAGGGTGGTGAGCCCTTACCTCCCCGGACCTGCGAGGAGAGAGTGGCGGTACTCTCCTATGTCTCTGGGCTCTCATGCGTCTGCCATTCTCTCCTCCGTCATCCTCGGGCTTGTCCCGGGGATCCAGCCGCGTGACGTCCGTCGCGTGAAAAGAGTCCTTCGCACCGCAGACGCGGTGCTGCTGGATCCCCGCCACAAGGGCGAGGATGACGGGGGCAAATAACGGCACTCCCCCACGCCGATGCCCATCGAAAAATGGACGGCGGCGAAGGCATAATTTTTACGCGCTCTGTCGGGTGACTTTTCCCGGCGGGCTTGATAAATCCACCGCACCTTTTCACAATCAACAGACAGTTGAACAGTCCATGCCCGATCTTCTGCTTGAACTCCGCTCCGAGGAAATCCCGGCTCGTATGCAGCGCAAGGCTGCCGGCGACCTGAAGAAGCTCCTGACCGACGCGCTGGTCGAGGCGGGACTAACTTATGAGGGTGCCCGGGAATACTGGACGCCGCGTCGTCTGACGCTCGATATTCGCGGCCTGAACACCCGCTCGGCTGATGTCCGCGAAGAGCGCAAAGGCCCGCGCACCGACGCCAACGAAAAGGCGATCGAAGGCTTTTTGCGCGGCGCGGGGCTGACATCGATAGAGCAAGCGCATGTCCATAGCGACCCGAAGAAGGGCGATTTCTATGTCGCCCACCTCGTCAAGCCCGGCCGCCCGACCGAAGAGATTATCGCCGAGGTGATGCCCGGCATCATCCGCAATTTCCCATGGGGCAACCCGATGCGTTCCGGCGTCGCCTCGGCAAAGCCGGGCTCGCTGCGCTGGGTGCGACCGCTGCAGTCGATCATCTGCCTGTTCGGCCCGGAACACGAGGAAACGCAGGTCATCCCGTTCGAGGTCGATGGCATCACCGCCTCCAACATCACCTACGGTCATCGCTTCCATGCGCCGGAAGCCATCACCGTGCGTCGCTTTGCCGATTACGCCGAGAAGCTGGAAAAGGCCAAGGTCGTGCTCGATGGCGACCGGCGCAAGGACATCATCCTCCACGACGCCCGCGATATCGCCTTTGCCAGCGGCCTTGAACTGGTCGAGGACGAGGCTCTGCTGGAGGAAGTCTCCGGCCTCGTCGAATGGCCGCAGGTGCTGATGGGCTCCTTCGAGGAGGACTATCTGGCGATCCCGTCTGAAATCATCCGGCTGACCATCAAGACCAACCAGAAATGTTTCGTCACCCGCAAGCCGGGCGAGGAAACCCTGTCGAACAAGTTCATCCTCGTCGCCAATATCGAAGCCAAGGACGGCGGCAAGGAAATCGTCCACGGCAACGGCAAGGTTGTTCGCGCCCGTCTGTCGGACGCCAAGCACTTCTGGACCCGCGACCAGGGCAACCTGCCGGACCTTGAAACGCTCGAAGCCTCGGCGGAAAAATTCGACCTCGACCTGAAAAAGCCGCTCGACCAGCGCATGGCCAAGCTCGACGCGCTGAACGTCACCTTCCATGCCAAGCTCGGCACCGAAGGTGAGCGCGTCCAGCGTATCCGCACGCTTGCCGCCGAACTCGCCAAGGTCACCGGCGCCGACCCGAAGCTGGTCGACCGCGCCGTCGTCCTCTCCAAGGCCGACCTGCGCACCGAAGCCGTCGGCGAGTTCCCCGAGCTCCAAGGAATCATGGGCCGCAAATACGCAGCTCTGCAGGGTGAAGATATCTCCGTCGCGACCGCGATCGGCGACCACCGCAAGCCGCAAGGCCCGTCCGACAGCGTGCCGACCGATCCGGTCGCCCTGACCGTGGCGCTGGCCGACAAGCTGGATACGCTGGTCGGCTTCTGGGCCATCGACGAGAAGCCGACGGGTTCGAAGGATCCGTATCAGTTGAGACGTGCGGCGCTGGGTGTCATCCGGATTATGCTGGAGCGGAAGGTGCGGTTGCCTCTGGCGAAGTTATCCAGGCAAGCAACGATCCTGGTGCTTGAAAATCCTGATGGGATAAGTGGGCCGGACATTCATATTCTTCAAGACGACCTCCTCTCCTTCTTCCACGACCGCCTCAAAGTCTACCTCCGCGACCTCGGCGCCCGTTACGACCTGATCGACGCCGTGCTGGCTACGCCCCCCTCATCCGACCCTTCGGGCCACCTTCTCCCCGCTGGGGAGAAGAGGGAGCAAGGGGCTGCGGCAGAGACCTCCTCTCCCCAGCGGGGAGAGGGTGGCGCGCACGCGCCGGGTGAGGGGGGCGCAGCCACAAATGCGAATGACGACCTCTTGATGGTCGCCCGCCGCGTCGAGGCACTGACCGCCTTCATCACCTCGGAAGAGGGCCTGAACCTGCTCGCCGGCACCAAGCGCGCCACGCAGCTTCTGGCCGCCGAGGAAAAGAAAGGTACTGCGGTCGCCGCAACCGTCGATCCCGCACTCTTCAAGCTCGACGCCGAAAAGGCGCTCTATGCCGCCGTGACACAAGCCTCCACCGAGGCAAGCGACGCCATCGCCAAGGAAGATTTCCGCTCGGCCATGGAAGCGCTTTCGAAGCTGCGCGGCCCGGTCGATCAGTTCTTCAACGATGTCCTCGTCAACGACGAAGACCCGGCCATCCGCGCCAACCGCCTCGCCCTGCTCGGCCTGATCCGCGCGGCGACGGGAACGGTGGCGGATTTCTCGAAGATTTCGGGATAACGCTGTTGCGGCGGCGCAAACAACGCCGCCGGGATTGGGCAGAAGAGCTACCTCCCACCTCCGTCATGCTCGCCCTCGTGGCGGGCATCCAGCGACCCGACGTCCGTCGGGTCAAAAGAGTCTTTCACGCGAAGGACGCTGAGAGATACCGCTCCAAACAGCCAACACGCGGCTCGCAACAGCTTCCGGCCCGAAGCCGCCGTTATTATCTTGCCGGGCGACTCCTGGCCAATACAATTGCGAGACATTACCCACGAGGTAGAGGCGGTTCGACTGGAAAGAACGATGCGCAAGGCTTTCGTGATCGCGGTCAGGTGTATCTGGGTGTTTTCGGTCGTCGTAACCGGAATTGCCTTCGGCGCGCTATATGGTTGGGAGCAACATGGATTGGTGGGAGCGATAGCCCTCGGTTTTGTTGGCCTGGTCGTCAGCGCGTTCATCGCAAGCTCACCCGCATTGCTTCTGCAATTCCTGCCGTGAACACTTGAAGGAAATGCCGCCAAGCCTGATAGTCGGTTGGCGTTTTCAACGCTATCCGTCCAAGGCCGTCATTCGCAGAGCCTATAAGCGAACACTCACGTGAACCTGCTTCGGCCGCCCCCTCATCAATCCTCTTCCAACCTCAACCGTTCGAGCAGCATGCGAAAACCCTGCACCGCCCGTTTGGATGTCTCCTGCGGGTCTTCGGAGTTGGCAATCCACAGGGCGGCGTGGCTGCTGGCGCCGTTGATCATGCGCGCCGTCGCCTCCTCGTCGACATCGATAATCAGGCCGTCCTGCCTCAGTTCATGGAGACTTTTTCTGATGGCTGCAATGCAGCCGTTGGTGCTTGGCCACTGGGATATGTCGCCGAGGACCGCAGGACCGTCCCGGAACATGATCCGCTGGATCTCCGGCTCAACCGCCATCTCGATATAGGTCGCGCACTCGTCCACGAACCCGTCCCAGCGTGTCGGCGCACTGGCGGAAACCTTGTGCAATCGCGCCGTCATCTCTGCGTCGATCTCCTGGATGACTGCCTGGAACAATCCCTTCTTGTCGCCGAAATGGTGATAAAGCGCACCACGGGTGAGGCCCGCCGCCGCCGTGAAATCATCCATTGAGGATTGCGCGTACCCAACGGTTCCGAAGGCGTGCCGGGCGGCCGCAAGCAGCTTGGCGCGTGTTTCGGCGATCATTTCCGGACGCGGTTTGATCATGAATTCTCCTGAATGACATACGCAGCGTATTTTATTTGACATACGCAACGTATGCAACTACCTAATGACATACGCCACGTATGTAAGTGGTGCGCCCGACTATGGAAGGAGCATCGGATGCCTAATCCCTACAAAGAAATATTCAGCGTGCCGGGAGCCAAAGGTTTCTCGGCGGCCGGGTTCCTTGCCCGCCTACCGATTGCCATGGCGCCGATCGGCATTGTCGCCATGCTGTCGCAGACCCGGGGCGAGTATTGGATCGCCGGCGCAGTTTCCGCGACGTTTGCGCTGACGAACGCACTCCTCGCACCACAAATCTCGCGAATGGTCGATCGGTTCGGACAGAGCCCGGTCATCGTGCCAACCACGCTTGTCTCTGTTCTTGCCTTCATTTCCCTCATCCTTGCCTCCCACCGGGACTGGCCCGAATGGACGCTGTTCGTGTCCGCCTTTCTGGCAGCGGTCATGCCCAGCATTCCCGCAATGCTGCGGGCGCGCTGGACGGAAATTTTCCGCGATCGCCCCGAGCTCAACACCGCCTTCGCCTTTGAATCCGCAGCCGACGAGCTGGTTTACATCGCCGGAGCCTCGCTCTCGGTCGGTCTGGCGGTCGCATTGTTTCCTGAAGCCGGTATGCTCGCCAGCACCCTTTTCCTTGCTGTCGGAACCTCGGCCTTCATTCTGCAGCGGTCGACGGAGCCGGCCGTGCGTCCGGTAGAGGCAGGCACGTCGCGGACGTCGGCCATCCGCCTGCGGTCGGTGCAGATCATCACGCTGGCGCTGATCTTTGTCGGATCCATGTTCGCCACGGCGGAAGTCACCACCGTTGCCATCACCAAGGAACTCGGACAGCCAAGCGCTGCAAGTCTTGTCATCGGCGTCTATGCGATCGGGTCCTTCGTTGTCGGGCTCATCCTCGGTGCCCTGAATTTGCGCACACCGTTGCAGCGGCAGCTGCTGATCGCCGTCAGCGTGCTTGCCATCACCGCCGTGCCCCTGCTGTTTGCCGATACGGTGGTGCTTCTGGCTCTCGCCGTCTTCCTGAGCGGCATTGCCATCTCGCCCACCTTCATCACCGCCTTTGGCCTGATCGAGCGCCGGGTCCCGGAATCCATGCTGACCGAGGGCGTCACCTGGGTCATGACCGGCATCGGAATTGGCATGGCTCTGGGGGCGTTTCTCGCGGGTTGGGTCGTCGATAATTTCGGGGCGCAAAACGGCTTCTGGCTCTCCGTGGCTGCCGGCGTGGCGGTTGTGATCACCATCGTATTGGGTCAGAAAACTCTGGGTGGCGGGAGAACGGAAACGGCCATCGGCGCGCTGCCCCAGGCGGCGGAGTAGGGGAGTTAAAAGAACAGGGGGGACAGATTAGCTGACCGGTTGTTTTGTGACTGACCGGCAAAATCCCAAGGAACATGGCGCGCCGGTGGGTGAGCGCCATGACCACCGTTGTTAAAGCGGAGCAGCGGATCAGTTTCGCATCATCACCCATTCCCTCTGGAATTCGATCTAGCACCGCGTTATCCCATGCACATGACCGCAAAAATCCTCGTCAGCGCCTGTCTCATGGGCCATGCCGTTCGTTACGACGGACAGCCGAAGCCGCTTGTGCATCCGGCGCTCGATCGCTGGCGGGAAGAGGGGCGGCTGGTGACGATCTGTCCGGAAATGTCGGCCGGCATGCAGGTGCCGCGCCTGCCGGCGGAGATCGAACCAGGAAAATCTGCCGAAGACGTTTTGTCCGGCCATGGCCGCGTGTTGGAAAGCAGCGGCGGCGATGTGACGGAAGGGTTCCGGCAGGCGGCGGAAAATGCCCTGGCACTGGCGCTTGAAACCGGCTGTCGCTTTGCGCTCCTGATTGACGGCAGCCCCTCCTGCGGCTCAGGCTTCGTCTATGATGGCCACTTTGCCGGTCGCCGCCAGCCGGGCGAGGGGGTGACGGCGGCGCTTTTGAAAGCAAACGGAATTCGGGTGTTTTCCGACAGGCAGATCGAAACGCTGGCGGCGCTGATCGGATTGGCAAAGGAGTGAGCCGCAAAAAAAATTACGCCCCTGCTTCTCTCAGGGGCGTAACTTCTCGCCTTGGAAGGCGAATGCCCGATCAGCCTTTCAAGCGCGGCTGGCTAGGGCAGGGACAGGGATGTTCCGGGATTATTTTAGTCGAAGTTGGAAGTTTTCGAGATCAACTTCTTGTGACTGGCTGTCTTGCGGCGTTACCGCTGCCATGCCGGCCATCGATGCAGTGGAGACCGCGCTGGTTTTCGCCGTGCTGTCGATGATGGAAAGCGTCGCCGTTGCCTCCGCTTCGGCAGGCAGGGCATCCGTTGTTGCAGCCTTGGCCAGATGTTCGGCAGGAGCGATTTTTGCCTGCGCTGCCTTGACGTCTGCTTCGGAAGCCTTGCTGATGAAGACCACCGGCGAACCGCCGAGCCAGGCTTCGGTGCGCATCAGCTTCATCTCGCCGTTGATTTCCTTCAGTTCCACCCGTTCGGTGCCGGGCGCAATTTCTGGAACGATGTAGCCGGTCTTCTTCTTGACCACCGGCGGCGGGCATTGGGCACAGGTGATTTGCGAGATGCTGCTGTTGGCATCCTGTCCCGATGCGATGGTTTCGATCGAAGACGCGCTGGCCGTGCCGGCCGCAGCCAGGCTTGCGAGTGTGAACAAAAGCGCGCGCATCGGCATTCTCCTCGATAATCCGTAAGGAGAGAATATGCGTTCTCCGTTACGTTCCCGTCAGGAGAATTGGTAAAAATTGAGTGAGTTTTTTGATCCGTTGCGCACGCCAGTCACGAGTCAGGCCTTCTCGCGCGCGATCGCCTGCCAGCCGATGTCACGGCGGCAGAAACCGTTGTCCCATTCGACCTGGTCAAGCGCCGTATAAGCGGCGTCTCTGGCGGCACTGACGGTACGGCCCGTGGCCGTCACGTTCAGCACGCGGCCGCCGGTTGCCACCAGCTGCCGATCCTGCAGAGCCGTTCCGGCATGAAACACCTTCGTCGCCTTATCTTCCTGCGGCAACCTGACGATTGTGGTGTTCTTTTCGTAGGTGCCCGGATAGCCCTTCGAGGCCATCACCACGGTCAACGCCGCCTCGTCGCTCCAGTCTGCCGTGATGGAGGCAAGCGTGCCGGTCGCAGCGGCATAGAGCAGCGGCAACAGGTCGCTCTTCAGCCGCATCATCAGCACCTGGCATTCCGGATCGCCGAAGCGGACATTATATTCGATCAGTTCCGGCCCCTTGGCGGTGATCATCAGCCCGGCGAACAACACGCCGGTAAATGGATGGCCGCTATCGGCCATGCCGGCGATCGTCGGCTCGATGATCTCGCGCATCGTGCGCTCGACCATTTCCGGCGTCATCACCGGGGCAGGGGAATAGGCGCCCATGCCGCCGGTATTCGGTCCCGTGTCACCCTCACCCACGCGCTTGTGGTCCTGCGCTGAGGCAAGTGTCAGTGCCGATGTGCCGTCGCAGAGGCAGAAGAAGCTCGCCTCCTCGCCGTCGAGATAGGCCTCGACCACGACCTCCGCTCCGGCAGCGCCAAAGGTGCCGGAAAAACAGCTGTCCACGGCTTCAAGCGCTTCGTCGAGCGTCATCGCAACGGTGACACCCTTGCCGGCGGCAAGGCCATCAGCCTTGATGACAATCGGCGCGCCCTGTTCGCGGATGTATGCTTTTGCCGGCTCGGCGGAGGTGAAACGTTGGTAGGCGCCGGTGGGGATATTGTATTTGGCACAGATGTCCTTGGTAAAGCCCTTGGAGCCTTCAAGCTGGGCCGCCGCCGCAGACGGGCCGAAAACGGCGATGCCGCCATCGCGCAAGGTGTTGGCAAGTCCCGCCACCAGCGGCGCTTCCGGGCCGACGACGACGAAATCGATCGCTTCCTTGCGGCAGAAGGCAAGCACCGCGCCATTGTCCTCGGTGTTGAGATCGACCAGCGTCGCTTCCTCGGCGATGCCGGGATTACCGGGAGCCGCATACAGCGCCGTCAGAAGCGGCGATTGCGCCAGTTTCCATGCCAGCGCATGTTCGCGCCCGCCCGACCCGATCAACAGAACTTTCATCGCCTACTCCCGCAGCCCGCAGTGTTGAGGTGCGGTTAAGACGAGGGCGGTCCAAGGTCAAGGAGAAATCGGGACTATGCCCGGATTACCGGCGGTTCAGAGCAGGCGGGATGATCCTGCGCGGCGCCTGTGGTTGGCGACAAGAATGCGGTCTCCGTCACGGCCGGCGATCTGTGCAGTCTGCTTCAGCGCCCAGATCGACAAGTCCGGCAACGTCAGCGGCTTGCTGATGAGGTAGCCCTGGAAGTGATCGCAGCCCGCGGCCGTCAGCATGGCGAGCTTTTCGTGACTGTCGACGCCTTCGCCGATAACTGACATCTGCTGCGCATGGCAGAGCGCGATCATTGCTTTCAGCGCCGGCAGCGATGCCTCGTTTGCAAGGTTTTCCACCAATGCCCGATCGAGCTTGATGGTGTCGGCCGTGTATTCGATGATCTGCTGCACCGAGGTATAGCCGGCGCCGAAATCGTCGATGGAGATACGGAAGCCTTTTTCGCGCAAGGTCTCGATGTTCCGGTGCAGCTGGTCGCCGAGCTTGACGGCAAAGGTTTCTGTGAGTTCGATCTCGATCGTGCGCGGGTCGAGCCCATGCTTGTCGAGGCAGGCACAGAAATAGTCGCTGATCGATTTCGAATGCAGTTCCGCCGACGAGATGTTGATGGCAAGCAGCGTCTCCTGTCCGAACAATTGCTTCAGCCGGTGATGCTCCGACATCGCCTGGTTAATCACCCACCAGTCGATTTTGTTGAACAGGCCGGAGCTTTCGGCGATCGGCACGAATTCGTCTGGCGTGATGTTGCCGAGCGTCGGCGACACCCAGCGCAGCAGCGCCTCGCAGCCGATCACCTTGCCACCGGCATCGACGATTGGCATGTAGACGAGGTGGAACTGTTCGTCGGGATCGACCAGCCGCAGCTCTTCCTGGATATGGCGAATCCGGTCACGCTTGTCCTGTAGAGCCCGGGAGAAGCGTGAGGAGCGATTTTTGCCGTTGGTTTTGGCTTGATACATGGCCGCGTCGGCATTCGAGATCAGCTCGGCAAGGTTTGTCGCATCCGTCGGGCAGATGGCGACGCCGATGCTGGCGGTGACCGGATAGTGTTTGCCGCGGACTTCAAAACCGTTGGAGAAGAGCGAAAGAATAGCGGCACACATTTCACGGATCGTACCGTCGCCTGACGCCGACCGAACAAGCACGGCGAACTCGTCGCCGGAAAGCCGCGCAAAGATCACTGGCGGCAACGCCCGGCGCGCGACGATCGCACCGACCACGGTTTCGATCCTGAGTGCAAGTGTTTTCAAGAGATCGTCGCCGACCTCGTGGCCGTATTTGTCATTGACGAACTTGAAGTTGTCGATGTCGATGAACAGCAGGCTGCAATGCCCGCCTTCCATCCTGACCTGATGCACGACATCGGCTGCAAGCATATTGAAGTGGCCGCGATTGCTGATGCCGGTCAGCGTGTCGGTCCAGGAAGCGTGCTGCACGAGTTTCAGCACGCGCTGCGACTGGTCATGCAATTGCTTGATATTTCCCGTCAACCGGCCGATTTCGCCGGCTGCACCGGTTTCCCTGATACTGTCGTGCTCGCCGCTCATCACGGCCGTCACCTGGCGGTCGAGCACCGAGATCGGATTGGTGATGAAACGACGAATGAGGATGATCATCAATCCGACCGAAATCAGGCTCATGGCCAACGCGCCGAGGCCGAGGCCGAGCTTCAGCTGCGCCATATGCCCGGACTTGTGTGACGGCGGAACGGCAAGCGTGACAAACAGCGATGGCGCCAGACGAACGGATGCGGAGAGTTCGCTGGAGGACTCCAAGGACGGCGTCGTATCGAAGCCGATCGCTGCTTCATATTCCTTCTGCAATGCACGCTGCATGCCGAGAAACTGGGTTGGCTCGATGGCGACCTGAACCAGCAGCGCATTCTTCTTGGCGCTCGGCAGCGGGCGGCTGAAAGTGACCGGGTCGATGAATTCCGAATAGACGATCAATGGCCGCATTTGCGGGTCGTGGAGATAGGTCCAGTCCCGCAACTGGCTGCCGCCCGTCAGACGACGGGCCAGCAAAAGCTGCGACATGCCGATCTCGGCAAAAGGATCTTCGCTGTTTTCAAAATAATAGCCTGGCGTCAGATCCGGATTGAGGATGGTGAAGGAGATGAACATCTTCGGATCGTCGGACAACGACCGGATGCTTTGCTGCAGCCGGAGCGCGAGGGCGTTGTCGCGATAGGTCTGGTCGGTTTCCGAAACGAAAAGGCGCACGGCATTGCCTTCGAGGATCGAGTAGAGAAAGCCGCGGCTCTGGTTGACCTCGTTGCGAAAGAGGGCTGCCAGATGGTCGAGTTGCTGCGAAAGACGGGCGCGCTCCAGCGCGAACACCGAATGTCCTTGCGCGAAATAGACCGAGAGCGCGGCCAGCAGATAGCCTGCCAGCACGACCGGAAAGATCAGGAAGAAAGCGCGCTTGCCGAGTGTCACTGGAAATTGGCCATCGAACTGATAATGCGCCTGCGCGTCTGGATCGACTGGACGGATAGTTCCTTCTGGTATTGGCTCTTGGCGAGAATATCGGCTGGCGGATATATTTCCTGGTCGGAGCGCATCTCGGCCGGAATGAGATCAAGCGCCTTTTCGTTGGCGGTCGGCATCGTCAACGCTTCGGCATTGGCTGCGGCACTTTCCGGCGAGCCGATGAAATCAAGCAGTTGCAGCGCAAGCGCCTTGCGCGGCGAGGCTGCCGTCACGGCCATGCAGTCGAGCCAGGAGAACGTGCCTTCCTTCGGTACCGCATAGCGCCAGACACCGGGTGTGCCGGCCTTGTCATTGAGCACATGCTGGTCGCCGCTATAGGCGATCGCCATGTAGATATCTTTGCCGAAGTCGGGGTTCTGGATCGAGGTGATCACATAGTCGTAGGTGAGCACGAAGGGGGCCTGCTTTTTCATGACCTCAAATGCGGCTTTCAGCGTCTCGTTGTCATTGGCGTTGATCGATTTGCCAAGCAATACCAGCGGCGCAACGAAGGCCTCGTTGTGGTCGTCATACATGGCGATGTGCTTTTTTAGCTCCGGCGCAGGCGACATCAGGTCGTTCCAGGAGGTGGGTGTCGTCTTGACCATGTCGGAACGGTAGACGATGCCCATCGTGCCCCAGAGGTATGGGATCGCATAGCCGGCACAGCGGGCATTCCACTCGGGCTTGTAGTCGTTAAACGATGCAACGTTCTTCTCTGAGAGCGGCTCCAGGATTCCGCGCTTGCCGAACAGGTCAGCACCGTTCTCGCCGACGACGACAAGATCGATATTGCTGCTCGGGTCCGAAAGCACCTCGTCGCGCGCATCGCCGCTATCGTAGTAGATCTGGTTGACGGCAACGCCGGTCTTTTCCGTCCAGCGATCGAGGATTTTCTGGTCGATATAGGATTCCCATATCAACAGGTTCAGCGTTTCCGCGTATCCGGGCGAGGCTGCGAAAGACGCGCCAAGCACGGCGGAAACGGCAATAAACGTTTTGCGCATCGAAATAACCCCGGTAGCCCCCGAGGTGAACCTTAGCGCGCAATGCTTGATGAATACTTACAAGGAGATGCGCCGGGTTGCGATGGCTCCGAATGTCCAGGCACAGTGAAAGACTTGCTGCGCGCTGGCACGTTCGTGGTCAAGGCGCGCCGTGAGATGCGGCAAAGTTTATTCGGATTTAGTGGCGTCTGGTCTCAACAACGCGGCTGCGCATGGATGAAACTTGTATCGAGTTCCCCGGGGTGCGGCACCATGGCATGAGTCCGAGGCTCGAAATCCGCACCGATTGATGCCAATCATGCGCGTCTTCGAGGAGGAATTGCTGTGAGCTATCTGATGTTCAAATCCCTGCATATAGCGTCCGTCATCACGTGGATGGGCGGGATGGTGCTTTTGTCGGTGGCTTTGCTATGGCTGTGTCGCGGGGAGGGGCCGCGTAGCGAGCGGGAAACGGCTCTGGTCGCGGCCATCAAACGCTGGGATAGCCGCGTGACGTCGCCGGCCATGGGCTTGGCATGGTTATTCGGCATCGTCATTGCTGTACAGGGCGACTGGTTCAGTCAGCCCTGGCTGCACGCCAAGCTCGCCTTAGTCGTCGCGCTCTCGGCATTGCATGGAAACCTGTCGGCAAGCCTGCGTCGTCTGCAGACCGATCCGGCCCGAGAGCCGCCCGGCTACCTGGCGTATGCCGGGCTTTTCACCCTTGCGGCGATGCTTGGGATCGTCCTTCTGGTCGTTCTCAAGCCGTTCTGATCCTACCGGTGGCTCGGTAGCTTCGGCAGGAAAATCGTCAGCAGGCCGAGCAGCGGCATGTAGGAGCAGATCGTATAGACGAACTCAATGCCGTTGCGGTCGGCAAAGATGCCGAGCACGGCTGCGCCGATGCCGCCGAAGCCGAAGGCGAAGCCGAAGAACATACCGGCGATCAGGCCGACGCGGCCGGGCACCAGTTCCTGTGCGAAGACCACGATGGCCGAGAACGCAGAGGAGAAGATGAAGCCGATGAGAATGACCAGAGCAGCCGTCCAGAACAGGTTGGCGTAGGGAAGCAGCAGGGCGAACGGGATCACGCCGAGGATCGAGAACCAGATGACAAATCGGGCACCAAAGCGGTCGCCGATCGGCCCGCCGAAAATCACGCCGGCAGCGGATGCGCCGAGGAAAAGGAACAATAGCAGCTGCGCATCCTGAACGCCGACACCGAACTTCTCGATGGTGAAGAAGGTGAAATAGCTGGAAAGGCTGGACAAATAGGCGTTCTTCGTCGCCGTCAGGATGACGAGGACGATCAATGTCCAGATGACCTGATTGCGCGGCAGGGGCAGGGTGCGGCTGACGACCTTCCGGCCTGCCGAACTGCGGCGGTGGCGCGTGTACCAGACGCTGACCCAGGACAGCACCATGAAGCCGGTTAGCGCGATGATCGAGAACCAGCTGAGGCTGCCCTGGCCCCTCGGAATGACGATGAAGGCCGCGAGCAACGGTCCGATCGCCGTGCCGGTATTACCGCCGACCTGGAAGAGAGATTGCGCCAGTCCATGCCGTCCGCCGGAGGCAAGGCGCGCGACACGCGAAGCTTCAGGATGGAAGATGGCCGAGCCGATGCCGATCAGGCAGGCGCCCGCGACCAGAACGTAGAAGTGATGGGCATTGGCAAGCGTGATCAGCCCGGCGCAGGTCGACAGCATGGCTGCCGGCAGCGAAAAGGGCATTGGCCAGCGGTCGGTGACGACGCCGACAGCGGGCTGCAACAGCGATGCAGTGACCTGGAAGGCGAATGTCAGAAGACCGATCTGCACGAAGTCGAGCGCATAGTTCGCCTTCAACAGCGGATAGAGCGAGGTCAGCAGCGATTGCATGATGTCGTTCAGCATATGGCAGAAGCTGACCGCGACGATGACGGAAACCGCCGTCTTCTCCGCGCTAATGCCGTTGGCTGATGATACGGTCGCCATGCTGTCGTCCTCGCCCGTTGAATACCGTGTTTTGGCTATGCGCTGTGTCTACATCGCTTGAGTCTGGCCTGCTTTTGTGCTCTGGTCTCATTCTTTCGAGAGTGGGCCAAATGCGGACAATCGATCTCATCGGACAGAACAGCCAGGGCGACAACGAGCATTTCGCGAGCCTTTCCTGGATCGAAAGCGCCGAAGAGCCTGTCCTTGCACTCGGCCGCGTTTATCCCTCGGGCTTTCGGGGGCCGCCGCACAGCCACACCAAGACGCAGCTCTGGTGCGCCCGCCATGGTGTGGTGCTGGTCAGCACCGCCGGCGGTCGATGGATGATACCGCCTGGTCACGGACTGCTCATTCCGGCGGGTCTTGAACATTTCAGCGAGACGATCAGCGAAGTGCACATGCATTCCATCTACGTCGATCCGTCGGTCATAGCCGCACACGGTCCGCGGGTGCTGGAAGTGACGAAGCTTGCCGGCAGCCTCATCGAGGAACTGGTGCAATCGAACGAAAAGCCGCTGACCCCGCGGCGCAATCGCCTGATCATGGAGCTGCTGCTCGACGAGATCGGCCAGTTGCCGGAGCGGCCGCTTGGCCTTCCGTTCCCCCGCGATGCGCGGCTTGGCCGTCTCTGCCGCCATTTCCTGAAATCGCCCGATGCCAATGCAGGGATAGACGACTGGGCGCGCGAACTTGGCATGAGCCGGCGCTCCTTCACCCGGCTGTTTCGCGTCGAAACCGGCGTCAGCTTCGTCACCTGGCGGCAACAAGCCTGCATTTTCGCCTCGCTGCCGCGCCTGGCCGAAGGCGAGCCGGTGACCAATGTCGCGCTGGACGCGGGGTATGAAAATATAGCCGCCTTCACCACGATGTTTCGTCGGATGCTCGGCAGTTCGCCGAGCACATACCTCAAGACGCGAGCGGCCTAACGGGGCGCTCGTCAATTTCGGTAACCAGCCATCACTCTGTAAAGAAAAGATTTTCTTTGTTGATGTCGCGCCGGCATGGAAAAGAAAGGCTGAATGCGTCTGGTTAACGGGATGGTAGTAGGCTAAGGCCTATAAACCCGCCGAAACGAACCGTTTCAGTTTTGCCCCGTTCTTCGCCGCCGGCCCGTGACGCTGGTGATTGATCCTTGCGGGGCTTTGTGTCCGGAGTTCCGAGTTGACCAGCCGATCTACCCTTGCCCTTTCCGTTGGTGTTTTTCTGACAGTCGCATCCGCTGCCCAGGCGCAGGATGGCCAGTATTTCTGGTCCGGCGACTGGTACCTGAAAGTGGGAGCAACAGGGTTTCTAGGTCCCAAATATGACGGCGCATCGGATCGCCTGTTCCAGGCAGCGCCGCTGATTTCGCTCGGCCGGGCCGGCAGCACGGTGCGATTTTCCTCGCGCAACGACAATCCGGCCTTCGCCTTCGTCGACAAGGGCGCGTTTCGCGCCGGTGTTGTCGGCAAGCTGATCTTCGAGCGCGACGACGACACCTCGTCCGATCTCGAGGGTCTCGATCCCGTCCGCTTCGGCGGCGAACTCGGCGGCTTTGCCGAGGTCTACCCGACCGACTGGCTGCGCATCCGCGCCGAACTGCGCCAGGGCATCCGCAGCCATCACGGGCTTGTCGCCGATGTCGCGGCCGACGGTTTCGTCGATGTCAGCGACAATGTGCGCCTCTCCGCGGGCCCGCGCCTGTCGGCCGCGACAAGCGATTATTTCGATGCCTATTATGGCGTCAGTTCATCGGAAGCGGCAAAGTCCGGCTATTCGAAATACACCCCGTCCGGCGGCCTGAACTCGGTCGGCGCCGGTGCTGCCATTACCTGGCAGGCGACTGAAAAGCTCGAAACCAGCGCCTTTGCCGAATACAAGCGGCTGATGGGGCCGGCGGCGGATTCCAGCCTCGTCAGGGAAGGGGGCAGCCGAAACCAGTTCCTGGTCGGCCTTTCCGCCACCTACCGCTTCGATTTCACGCTGGATTGAGTTCGGCCTCCTAACCAGATCGCTTGACCGCGCTCCTTGGCGGTTGCAAACAGATCACATGAGCACCAATCCAGCCGATTCCGGGCGCGTCCGCGACGCGCCGTCCAACAACTGGGTCTACCGCGTCCTACCACGGTCGCTCTGGCCGTATGCGCAGCTTGCCCGATGGGATCGTCCGATCGGCTGGGAGCTGCTGATGTGGCCCTGCTTCTGGTCGGCGGCGCTGGCCGCCAATGCGGCGGCCTCGCTCGGCACTTTTTCGGCAGGGCGGTTTGTCTTCCATCTGCTGTTGTTCTTCATCGGCGCGGTCGCCATGCGCGGGGCGGGCTGCACCTATAACGATATCGTCGATCACGATATCGACATGGAGGTGGCGCGCACCCGCTCGCGGCCGTTGCCATCCGGCCGGGTCACGCGGCCGCAGGCAAAGATCTTCATGGTTCTTCAGGCGCTGGCCGGGCTGATCGTGCTTCTGCAGTTCAATGGCTTTTCGATCTTTCTCGGCGTCTTTTCGCTGGTCTTCGTCGCCATCTATCCCTTTGCCAAGCGCTTTACCGACTGGCCGCAATTCTTCCTGGGTCTTGCCTTTTCCTGGGGTGCAATCATGGGCTGGTCGGCCGAATTCGGGACGATCGGGCTGGCGTCGGTCGTTCTCTATCTCGCAGCCATCGCCTGGACGGTCGGCTACGACACGATCTATGCCTATCAGGACAAGGAAGACGACGAATTGATCGGCGTGCGCTCGACGGCGCGGCGGTTCGGAGAGCGTCCCCGGCCTTGGCTGTTCGGTCTCTACGGCCTGACGGTGCTGCTATTGTTCATCGCGCTCGCCATCGCCGGAGCGGGTTTCCTCGCCTATATCGGCCTGCTTGTCGCGGCCGTCATGCTGTTTTACCAGATCCTCGTGCTCGATATCCACGATGCCGCGCAGTGCCTGGCTCTGTTCAAGTTCAACAATGTTGTAGGGCTGATCGTCTTTGCCGGGCTTTGCCTGGCCCTGATTGCTCGCTTGGTATAAAAAAAGCCCTCCGGATGGCCGGAGGGCAAGGGTCCACCGCAGCAAATTTTACCGGCGCCGCGCGTCTATTGCGCATGAGCGCCGTAATCTAATAAATCAAGCCCAGCTCAATTCCGTGTCACGGTTCTTCTTCGTCTTGCCGAAGCGGGCGGAAAAAGCGGCGATGGCCGCGAGGATGAATTTGCGCATGGACTGTCTCCTTCTCGTGCCGGCAATGTGCAGGCTGCCTGTGGCATCAAGAAGGCATTCTCAAGGTTTTCCAAAGGCTTGATATCTTATTGAAAATAAAAACAAAAGACCGGCCGCAGGACGGCCGGTCTTTTGCACTGGAGGAACGCTTGCAGATTGTGTCGAAAATCAGTTCCGGGCGATGATTTCGCGGCCATTGATCTTCATGTTGACACCGAGATTGCCGGCCGAACGGCGCATCAGAAAGCGCGGACGGCGATCGTTGAAAAGCGAGTGACGGCGGCGCGGCTTGATATCGCGGGTGCGCACTTCGCCAAGATGATCTTCGAGCGGCCGGGCAACGCCATCGGCTTCCACCATCAGCATCGGAATGCGATAGGCTTCCGACCATGTGCGCCAGTCGGCGGCGATATCGGAAAGATCATGCGCGACCAGAAGCGGGATGCAAAGTTCCGGGTCTTCATGATGAAGTTCAAGAGTCACGGTCACTTCTCCGTCTCCATGGTCGATGGCACGGGCCGCAACACCCTTGAAGGCGCGTGCCGGAAGTGCGATCGACAGTGGCAACCCACTGGATGGCAGAACCTTGCGCAGCACTGCTCCGCGCTCGTCCAGACTGATGGTGACATTACTCGGCTGTCCGTGCAAGCTGTAGCTTGCCTGCTGGGGGAAGCGTTTCGGATCCATCCGCAGCGTGGTTTCGACCCAAGCTGGTTGGGAAAGTGTCTTCAGCATTTCAATCGCCCTTGTTTTCCTTGAGAGCCGGTTCCCGGTCTTCTCTTTGGGACTTTTCGTCCTCTATGGCTCAAGGATAGGCGGGTCCCGTTTGAGACCGCTTAAAAATCGCAGTTAAAAAACTTTGCATTTCCTGATGGTTAGCAAAGGCCAACGCAGCAGGGTTTCTCAAATCTGAAGAAAATCGGCAGCATTTGCTCAACCGTCGATCGGACACCACTGGTCTAACGAAAAGCCACGCACAAGGCTGGAAGGCGATGGTGCCGGCGATCATGGCCGCATCGCGCGGCGTTGCGTCCGTCCGGACGGCATTCCGTCGGGCAATTTCAGGCGATCGGCAGAGCGGCAATGGTTTCCACATATATCGACTACAACCTCATTACCCGCGATATGAAGACGAGCATTCAGCGTACTGCCGAGCAGACGATGGTTGCCCGCGAAACCGAGTATTACAAGGCCAATATCGGCAACGTCACCTCGATCGACGAATTCCTTGATGACTACCGGCTCTATGCCTATGCCATGAAGGCGCACGGCCTGGAAGACATGACTTATGCCAAGGCCTTCATGCGTAAGGTCATGGAGAGTGACCTCAGCGACGACAGCAGCTACGCCAATATGCTGACCGACGAACGCTACCGCAATTTCGCGATGGCCTTCAGTTTTTCACAGTCGACCGAGGTGGTCCAAAGTGATGCACAGGAAGATGCCCTGATCGGCCTCTACACGCAGAGCATCGCAGACCAGGGTGACGCAGTCAAAGAGGATACGCGTTATTTTAACGCAGTGATCGACACCGTCACGACCGTCGATCAGCTCTGGGGAAACAGCAGGCTTAAGGATTACGTGCTCACCGCGTTCGGTTTCGATCCTCGTTATGTCTCCTATGAACACTTCAAAGGCGTCGTCACCAGCGACGTCAGCGATCCCAACAGCTACGTGAACACGGCGGCTGCGAGCTACGAGCAGAGCCTGCAGGACAAGATCGCCAATATCCAGGCCACAGCAACGCCGGCGGACCTAGCCGACAGCAGCAGCACGGCAAGCAAGCTGATCGCGCAATATCAGGCTGCCATCACCAATGCGCCCGACTACACGCCGCTTGCCGCCGCGTTCAACTTCCAGGATGACGGCACGTTGGCTGCCGGCGCCCTGCCGATGACGGATACGCAGAAGGCGTCAACCAACGAAGCCTATGTCTTCATGCAGCCTCGGCTCTCCTCGTCGGCGGCGCAGCTCAACAAGCTCTATTACGATTCGACGATTGCAAGCGTTACCAAGGTCAGCGACATCACGAGCAACAGCCGTCTGTTTGCCTACATCCGGATATCCTACGGGCTGCCGACGAGCTTCCTGACCTCGACGCTGGAGAATATCCTCACCAGCGATCTCAGCGATCCGGCAAGTTACGCCAATACGCAGGGCGGCACTGCGTACAGTGCAATCTACAAGGAGCTTGCCGCCGCGTTTAACTTCCAGACGGATGGAACACTGGCAGCCGGCGATACGGCACAGACGGCCGAACAGACGAAAGTTACCGATGCCTACTGGAATGACCGTTACGATGACGCCGACGAAGCTACGGACGCGGCGCTGATTGCATCCTACAAGACCTTGATCGGTGTCGTGGCGGATGTCGATGATCTGCTCGCCGACAACAAGATTATGACGCTGGCGTTGACGGCGGTCGGTCTCGAGGACGAGGGCGACACGGCGCGCAAATTGAAGAAAGTGCTGACCAGCGATCTCACTGATCCGAACAGCTATGTCTACACCTTGAAGGACGACCGTTACGTCCAACTGGCAAAAGCCTTCAACTTCAACGCCGACGGAACGCTCGGTGTGCCGATGCTGGCCCAGGCCGAATCCGAGATTCTCAACACGGCCAAGTCCTATGTCATCGAGAAGAGCCGTTTCGGCACGGAAGAGGACAAGACCAAGGCGACGGAGGAATCGCAGTATTACAGCGCCGAGATCGGCAAGATCAAAACGCTCGACAGCTTGTTGTCCAACCGGCGCCTGGTCGATTTCATCCTCGTTGCCGCAGGCCTCGATCCGGAGGAAGTGACGACGGACTATGTCCGCCAGATGTTCGAATCCGATTTCAGCGACCCCGACAGCTTCATCAATACCGAGCCGAACACGACAATCTATAAGGAGATCGTCTCCTCCTACAATTTCGACGCTGAAGGCAACCTCGCACGTCCGACCCAGGGTATACAGACCAAGCGCGGTCTGCTGGAGACCGAGGACCTCTATTACAACCAGACGCTTGAGGAGCAGAAGGGCGAGGACAATGCCGGCGTCCGTCTGGCGCTCTATTTCCGGCGCCAGGCGTCCGGCATCAGCACCGCCTATGATCTTCTGGCCGACAGCGCCTTGCTGCAGGTGATCCAGACCACGTTCAGCATTCCGGAAGAAATGTCGAGCGCCGACGTCGATATCCAATATGCCTACATCAACCGCGTACTGGATGTCGAAGACCTGCACGATCCGGAAAAGCTGGAAAAGCTGCTTGTCCGCTTCACCGCGCTCTACGATGTTGAGAACAATGTCGATGTTTCCGGCGCGGAATTGATCCTTTCGGGAAGCGGCCGCAACGGCATCAGCGCTGACACGTTGCTCAGCCTGTCGCAATTGCGAACCGGCGGCTCCTGACCTTTATTTCATTGACCGACCTTGAGCACCTTGTCGGGATTCATGATCCCGGCCGGGTCAAAGGCATGTTTGATGCGCTGCATCAGGTCGATCTCGATCGGCGAGCGCACTTCGGCCAGTTCATCGCGCTTCAACTGGCCGATGCCGTGTTCGGCCGAGATCGAGCCGTTGTATTTCAAGACGATACCGTGGACGATCGCGTTCATCTCGCGCCAGCGGGCGATGAACGCGTCCTTGTCCGCCCCGACCGGCTGGGAGATGTTGTAGTGGATATTGCCGTCGCCCATGTGGCCGAAGGAGCAGATGCGCGCGCCGGGAATGGCTTTCATCACCGCCGCATCCGCTTCCGCCATGAAAGCCGGAATACTGGAGACCGGCACGGAGACGTCGTGCTTGATCGATCCACCCTCCGGTTTCTGCGCCGGCGACATGCTTTCGCGCATGTGCCAAAGGCTCTTGCGCTGTGCCTCGCTCGCGGCAACAACGGCGTTCTCTATCAGGCCACCGGAGATTTCGGTTTCGAGCAGCGCCTGCATCATTCGCTCGGCACTCTCGGCTGAATCCGCAGTCGAAATGTCGATCAACGCATACCAGGCATGAACCGTGTCCATCGGGTCGCGGACGCCGGGAATGTGTTTTGCCGTGAATTCGACGCCGAGGCGCGGCATCAGTTCGAAGCCGGTGAGCGCTGGGCCGCACAGGCTTGATGCCTTGTCAAACAGGGCGAGCGCATCGTCAACGCTTTTCAGTCCGGCAAAGGCGACCTGATGGCCGAGCGGCTGTGGAAACAGTTTCAGCACCGCCCCGGTGATGACGCCAAGCGTGCCTTCCGCGCCAATGAACAGGTCGCGCAGGTCGTAGCCGGTATTATCCTTCTTCAGCCGCCGCAGCCCGTCCCAGATCTCGCCGGTCGGCAGCACGACCTCGAGGCCGAGGCACAATTGGCGCATGTTGCCGTAGGCCAGTACGGCGGTGCCACCGGCATTGGTGGAGAGATTGCCGCCGATCCGGCAGGAGCCCTCCGAGCCCAGTGACAGCGGAAACAGCCGGTTATGGTTCTCCGCCGCCGTCTGGATGTCGGCAAGGATGCAGCCCGCATCGGCAACGATGATATTGCCGACCGGATCGATATCGCGGATGCGGTTCAGCCGCTCCAGCGACAGCACGATATCAGCTGCACCCGTGCGCGGGATTTGGCCTGCGACATGGCCGGTATTGCCACCCTGCGGCACGATCGCGACGCCGGTTTCGGTGGCGAGCTTGAGGATCTGCGATACTTCCTCAACGCTGCCCGGCTTCAGCACCAGTGGAGTATTGCCCTTGTAGAGGCCGCGCGATTCGATGAGATAGGGCGCAATCTCGGCCTGGTTGGTCAGCGCATTGCTCTCGCCGACGATCGCGGTGAAGCGGGTGATGAGATCGGCGGAGGGGAGGGTGTTGCTCATGCTCTATTCCCTTGGCGCCGCCGCCCGCTCGATCCGGTCGATGATTGCTTCGCCGAGCCCCTCATTGGGAATAGGCCCGACAGCGATGATCGCCGCACCGGAGGCGTCGGCCTGCTTCATATAGGCAAACAGATTGGCGGCGGCTTCCCGCAGGTTCATGGAGGGACTGAGATCGAGAACCAGAACGGCGTTTGCCTCACCGGGCAAAGGCTTGCCGCCAAAGCGGATCAGCGCTTCTTCCGGCTTGACATCAGCCGCATTCAGCCGCACCGCAGCACCCGGCGCATAATGCGATGCGAGCATGCCCGGCGCCTCGATCGCAGCACCTGCGGTTTCCGGCCGCAAGACGGTCTTTCCGGTCAGTTTCTCGATATCGGCGACATCCAGCCCACCCGGCCGCAGCAGCCGGATCTCGCCACCGTCCACCTTCACGATCGTCGACTCCAGCCCGATTTCGGCGGAACCTGCATCGAGGATGAGTGCCAGCTTGTCGCCAAGATCGGCCTCGACATGCGCGGCACTGGTCGGGCTGATCTTGCCGGATGTATTGGCGCTCGGAGCCGCCAGCGGCTTGCCGTAGCGCTTGATGACCGATCGTGAAAACCCTTCCGGCATGCGGATGCCGAGCGTATCGAGGCCGGCGGAGGCAAGGGGATGCACGCCGCTCTCCGGCTTGATCGGCAGGATCAGCGTCAGCGGTCCGGGCCAGAAGGCTTCGGCCAGCTGCCGCGACAGGGGATCGAAGGTGACATGCGCTTCGGCCATCGCAAAATCGGCGACATGGCAGATCAGCGGGTTGAACCGCGGGCGGCCTTTCATTTCATAGATACGGCTGATGGCGTCCGGGTTCGTCGCGTCGGCCGCCAGTCCATAGACAGTCTCCGTCGGGATTGCGACCGGCAGGCCTTCGCCGAGCGTTTTGCAGGCCATCGCCAATGCGCGATCCGGCTCGGTCCTTGTGTCGATGATAAGCGCCATCAAGCTTCCAAACGTCAATGCGCCCTTTCAAAAAGGCAGGCAGGCGCTCCGGCGTCTCCTTTACAGGGCTTGGCGGGAGATTGCCAAGCGCATTCGAAAGATGAGGCCAATTGTGCCTGATCGCTACAGTGCGGATTAAGATTTCTTAAAATGCGACATCTCCGGTTAGCGGGGCGGAAAGTTGGCCGTGCTAGCTGTTTCATTCTGCACAATGCCGGAGCCCTCATGGCAAACAAGAAATCCACGCCGAACGACCTTGCCCTGCGCATCGCCACCGCCATGCACCAGATGGGCATCGATGCCGTCCCGAGAAACTACGAACTCGTCTACGAAGCCTATGCCGGTGCCAACCCGGACCTGGTGCGGGATTTCATCGCGCTCGGCAAGTACAAGTCGCAATCGGCGCTCGATGAACTCGGCCGCAAATATCTTCCGCATCATCACGAGGCGAGCGTGCTGGCGCGGTCGACGACGATCGTGCGCGACGAGATGAGCAATTTCATGAACCTGCTCACCCGCGAAAAGACGTCGCTCGACGCCTATGGCCGCCTGATCGGCGAAGCATCGAAGGCGCTGGTGGTCTCCGATGAGGCCAGCCAGGCTGCGCTCGCAAATTCCATTCAGGCGTTGCAGCGGGCAACCGAGCGGCAGGTTTCGCAAAATGCCGAAATGGAGCAGAGCGTCACGGCGCAATCGACGGTCATCGCCGGCATCCAGAAGGAACTTGCCGACTTCGAGGCGACGAAATTCTCCGATGCCGCAACCGGACTTTCCAACCGCCGCGCCTTCAACAAGGCGCTCGCCAAGGTCTATGCCGATCCCGATCTACCACTCGCTTGCGGCGTCGCCATTGCCGAGCCCGATACCAGCCAGCGGCTCTCCGGCGAACAGGCCGCAGCGCTTGCGGAGGCCCTTGCCCGGCATATCGGCGGTGTCATCCGGCAGGCTTTTCCGGCATCGGAGCTTGCGGCGCGTTTCGACGGCGCCCGTTTCGGCTTCCTGATCAACGCCACCGAAGAGCGGGAGGTGGTGCGGATGATGGCGCTCCTGCGCTCAGCCCTGCGCGGCGTTCATTTCAAACATCCGAAGACGGGCCGCAATCTCGGCAGCGTGACGCTTTCCGTTGGCGTGTGCATGTCGAATGAAGCCGGCAATGCCTTCGATCTTGTCGGTACCGCCGAAAAGGCGCTTGCAAGGGCTCAAGCCAAGGGCGGTGACCATACCATTGTACATGGCGCCGAAACCGAACAGCCCGCCGGGCGGGACTGGCTGATCTACAAGCAATAGCCTCCGGTGGCGGAGGCGGTGCTCAGATGCTGTTGATGATCTTGCGAAGCTGTTCGTCGCGTGCGCCGAGCATCAGCACGTTCTTCAGGGCCTCTTTCGGATCGCGGGTGCGAAACAAGAGGCCGTTTTCATGGATGGTGCGGTTGACCGTCAGCTTGCCGGCCTCTGCGTCCACCTCCGTCGCCACCGCGAAATACATTCGAGAATAACCCAGCTTGATCTTCTCGAAGAAGTGCTCGTCATCGCCGATGTCGGAGAAGAAATTGGCGATGTAGAACGACCACCGGACGTCGTCGAATTTGGCGAATTTCGTTCGTGCCGCCGTCACGTGGCAATAGCCGAGATGCGGGCTGTCGGCGAGCGTGCGGTGAAAGAGCAGCTTGGGGAAGCGGATCGAACGATGAAAACCGTTGATCCGGTCATGGGTGACCGTCCCGGCGGCTTCAAGCTTGCGGCCGGTACGCGCAGCCACTTCCTGATGCGTCAGGTAGCGTTTTTCCTCAGGGCTCCACTGCTGATGATGCCGGTTGATCCGCCCGGTTCGCAGAAACTCGGTGTGAACGGCGGTCTTCGGTGTTTGAACCGGCTTCTTGATCGCTGCAGCGTCGAAATATCTCAAGTTTGACATCGGCCTGTACCAGGATCGCGGCGGAATGCGTGAGAGCAGACCGGGGCGGAAACGTTCATGAGAGGAAGCTACATTGTCAGGGTTAACGCTATCTTTCTGCACGTTAGCCTTTTGTCATGGCGCGAGGCTTGCGGCGTCTTCTATATCCAGCGCCGAAAAATGTCGCAAAGAGACGGCGTTCGCGCAGAATTTGCCGGCGCGTGGCGGAAAAGACGCCATCTGCCGAAAAATCAGGAAAAGCTGTTGTTTCTGCTTATTAAATAGCCATCCGCACCGCGCCGCAAAGCAACTTGGATCGTGTCGTCATTCTGGAATCGGATGTCGCTAATCGGCAGCTATCCGGCCGCGACACAGGGTTAGATGGGGACACTCAAGGTGCCGCCTTTATAGGGAGGGCGGAGAATTGGGAAGCCGGTCGAAATCCGGCGCTGCCCCCGCAACGGTGGTGGAGCGAAACCTCGGCAAAAGGCCACTGGAGAAATCCGGGAAGGCGCCGGGATGGTCCGCAAGGACAGCTCCAGAGCCCGGAAACCAGCCTTGTGGCGAAATTGATGTCTGGGTTGCGGCGGGCAGCCGGAAGGAGAACCAGTATAACCACGCGCACTCCCGGCGCGGCGGTGGTTCCTTTCCTGTCTGCTGCAACTTCAAAACAAGTTGGCGAGCACAAGGAAACGACCATGGATCTCCGCAGTGAAGTCCTCCGCAAATTGAAGACCCGGCGCGCCGGTCACAGCCTCGAACAGGCTTTCTACACCGATCCTGATCTCTACAGGATCGATATGGAGCAGATCTGGTACAAGGACTGGCTGTTCATCGGCCATGATTGCGAAATCCCGAAATCCGGCAACTATTTCACGGTCCAAGTCGGCGAATATCCGGTCGTCGTCGTTCGAGATCGCACAGGCACGGTCCGGGCGCTGCACAATTCCTGCCGCCATCGCGGCTCGCGCGTCTGCGCCGGGAGTAAGGGGTCGTCCGCCAAGCTTGTCTGTCCCTATCATCAGTGGACCTACGAACTCGACGGCAAGCTCCTGTTTGCACGCCAGATGGGCGAAGATTTCGACAAGAACCAGCATGGGCTGAAGCCGATCCATTGCGAAACCATCGGCGGTTATATCTTCATTTGCCTTGCCGAAGAGGCGATGGATTTCCAGCCGGTCCGCGACATGGTTTCGTCCTATGTCACACCGCACAATCTGAAGGACACCAAGGTCGCCTTCGAAAGCACGATCATCGAAAAGGGCAACTGGAAGCTCGTTTGGGAAAACAACCGCGAGTGCTACCACTGCGCTGCCAACCATCCGGAACTCTGCCGCACTTACCCGGAAGCCCCGACGGCAACCGGCGTGCAGGGTGCCAAGGATGATCCGATCATCGCCGAGCATTGGGCGAAATGCGAGGCGGAAGGACTGCCGAGCGAGTTCAAGATGGACCATAAGGGCCAGTTCCGCGTCGCCCGCATGCCGCTGATCCAGGACGCCGAAAGCTACACCATGTCCGGCAAGCCGGCCGTCAAGCGCCAGCTCTCCGACGATGTCAGCCAGAGCCATATCGGCACGCTGCTGCTGTTCCATTATCCGTCGACCTGGAACCACGTGCTGACCGATCATGCCATCACCTTCCGCGTTCTGCCGCTCGGGCCGGAACTGACGCAGGTTACGACCAAGTGGCTGGTGCACAAGGATGCGGTCGAAGGTGTCGACTACAATCTTGAGGAACTGACACATGTCTGGACCGAAACCAACGATCAGGACCGCCAGATCGTCGAGGAAAACGCCTTCGGCATCCGCTCGCCCGCCTATCAGCCCGGCCCCTATTCGCCGGAACACGAAGGCGGCGTCATGCAGTTCGTCGAATGGTACACCAACTTCATGCAGGATCGCCTGCAGGGCAGCACGGCATCGCCGTCTCTGGTTAGGGTCGCCTAAATATGACGATTGCAGCATCCTTCCAGCATCTCGACGAATTGAAGCCGTGGAACGACCGGCAGCATCTGTTGGAATGTATTTCCGTGACCGCCGAGGCACCGGACGTGATGACGTTCGCCTTCCGCTCCAACAAACCCGGCTGGTTCCGTTACCTGCCGGGGCAGTTCGTCACGCTCGAATTGCCGGTGACGCCGGACGATCCGGTCATGCGCACCTATACGCTTTCCTCCAGCCCCTCGCGCCCGTTCTCCGTAGCGGTCACCGTCAAGGCCCAGAAGGATAGTATCGGTACGCGCTGGATGTTCGATCACCTGAAGCCCGGCATGACGCTGAAAGCTTTCGGCGCACTCGGGGACTTCACCTTCGTGCGTTATCCCGCTGAAAGATACCTGTTCATCTCGGCAGGCTCCGGCGTCACGCCGATGATGTCGATGACGCGCTGGATGGCCGATTGCACGCCGCAGAGCAATGTCGCTTTCATTTCCTGCGCCCGGCAGCCGGAAGACCTGCTGTTTCGCGGTGAACTTGAAGTTCTCTCCGCACACATGCCCAACATGTCGCTCGGTTTCATCGTCGAGGGACATCAACCGCGTGACAGCTGGCACGGCCTGCGCGGCCGCGTCGACGGCACCAAACTGGCGCTTCTCGCTCCCGATTTTCTGGAACGCACAGTCTTCTGCTGCGGCCCGGAGCCGTTCATGCGCGGCGTGCGCGAGACACTGAAAAATGCCGGTTTCGATATGGCGCGCTATCATGAGGAAAGCTTCCAGCCTGCGAATGCCCCTGATCCGGCGGAACTTGCAATCCGCGCGGGCGTCACGGCAGCTGTCGATCCGGCCTCAGTCTCCAACGTCACCTTCACGATGGCCGGCAAGCAAGCGAAGTGTCAGCCAGGCCAGACTATCCTGCAAACGGCGCGTGCCGCTGGCGTGCGTATCGGCGCCGCCTGCGAGGGCGGGCTTTGCGGCACGTGCCGGGTGATGAAGATTTCCGGTGAGGTCGAGATGAACCACAATGGCGGTATCCTCGACGACGAGATCGATGAAGGCTATATCCTCGCCTGCTGCTCGCGGCCGGTTGGGGATGTGCAGATCGAGGCGTGAGGACGACTGCGCGGCGGAGGAGTTGATGGTGGCGGGGGCGCCGCCGGCCAGCCCTCGTCATCCCGCCGGGCTTGTTTCAGTCGATAGCTGTCCGCAGGTCAGCCACCATTAGAGGATGCTTTGAAAAAACAAGCCTCGCGTAAGTTGCAAATCCTAACATGGAAGAGCAATGGATGGGGGCGTGGAGATGCGAACCAGAGATATGACTTATGAACTTCTCACGGCCTCGAAGATGAGTGCCGAACGCAGCAACAGAACGATGCTTGTGTTCCTCATCGAGATGGCCTTGCTGGAAGCTGAGTTGTCCATGTCGGGTGGCTTGGATATCAAACGTTCCCATCCGGCCCATATTCCGCAGATACCGAGATCCGGAAAGACGCGTACAGGCACCGATTTCAGAAGCGCATGACACCATCGGTTTCCAACGATGCAAGGATTGAGACGAATCCTGATCCTTGCATCCGGTGTTGCGCGCGGCTGCCCTTGGTTCCTGTTGGCCGCAGACGTCACTTCACTGTGACGACGACCTTCCCCTTCGCGCGGCCTGTTTCGACATAGTCCAGTGCCTCGTTGGTCTTCTCGAATGGGAAGACCCGATCGACTATCGGTCGTATGACGCCCGTCTCGATCAGCGAGGTGATCTGACCTAGCTGCCCACCATTGGCCGTCATGAAGAGGAAGGAATAACTGATGCCCCGGCGCTTCGATTTTCTCCTGATGCCACCGCTCAGCAAGCGCATAACCTGTTGAAGCAGCCAGCCAGAGCCGTTCTGCCGTGCGAAATCCGGATCAGGCGGACCGGAAATCGAGATCAGCTTGCCGCCCGGCTTCAGCACAGTAAGGGATTTTTCTAGCGTGTCCTTGCCGAGGCTGTTCAGCACGACGTCATAGCCCTGCAGCACTTTCTCGAAGTCGTCTTTCTTGTAGTCGACCACGACGTCTGCACCGAGACTTTTCACAAGGGCGATATTTGCCGTGCTCGTGGTCGTGGCCACATATGCCCCGAGATGCTTGGCAAGCTGGATCGCGATCGTACCCACGCCACCCGAGCCGGCATGGATCAGGACCTTCTGCCCCTTCTGCAGGTTGGCCCGCTCCACAAGCACCTGCCATGCCGTCAGGGCGACAAGCGGAATGGATGCAGCCTCTTCCATGGTCAGATTGTTCGGCTTGATCGCTACATCGGCCTCGTCGATGGCGATATACTCTGCGAATGTCCCGATGCGATCCTGGGCCGGACGTGCGTAGACCGCGTCGCCGGGCTTGAATCGCCGGACATTGGCCCCGACCCGGACCACGATGCCCGCAACCTCGTTGCCCAGCACCAGTGGAAGGCTGTAGGGCAGGATAAGCTTGAACTCTCCGTCTCTGATCTTGGTATCCAAGGGGTTCACGCCAGCGGCATGAACCTCGATCATGACGTCATTCTCACGCAACTCCGGCGCGGAAATTTCGCCAAGGCGCAGAGCAGCGCCCTTCTTGTAGCGATCGATCAGGAATGCTTTCATCGGACTGGCTTTCGTTGCTGTGGTGAGCCGGCAGTGCGGCAATGCAGGTTCAACCGGGAAGCCTGCTGAATTTCCGAAGGTTTCTGTCGACGAAGGATTCTGGCAGGAAGCGGCGCATGAAGCGGACCTGTCCTGCGGCTTTTCCGGCGGTGTAGCGTCGTTTGGGCGATACCGCATTCGCCGCCCTTATGACGGCTTCTGCGACCACCTCAGGTGCATCGCCCTTCGCGACGATCTCGCGCATCAGCCTCTCCGCGTCGGCTCGAACCGTATCGTAGACGGCAAGCGGCCGGTCCGGTCGCGTAATGTTTTCTTCGAAGGATGTGCGGGTGACGCCCGGTTCGACAAGCACGATGCGGATGCCCTGCGTTCGCACTTCGTGGTCGAGAGATTCCGAATAGCCTTCTATGGCGTGCTTGGTCGATGCGTAGAGAGCGTTATAGGGAGCGGGGATCAGCCCGAGTATCGAGCTGAGGTTGACGATCCGGCCTCGACGCTGCCGTCGCATCACGGGCAGGACCGCGTTTGTCATTCGTATGATGCCGAAGACATTCACGTCGAATACGGCTTTCGCCTGTGCCGTCGTAGATTCCTCAGCGCCGCCCACCAGTCCGATCCCTGCATTGTTGACGAGAAGATCGATCCGCCCTGCGTGGCTTAGAACCTCGTCGACGACTGTCTGCGCCGATACGTCATCGGTTACGTCACAGATCAGCATCGTGATCCCATCCGGGGTGTCGGGCATCGGTTTTCGGCTGGTACCGAAGACGCGATAGCCATCGCGCCGCAGCGCTCGTGCCGTTACCAGCCCGATACCGGAGGAAGCGCCCGTGACAAGGGCGATGCCGCGTTCTGTCTTGCTCATCGGCTTCTGCTTTCATTTTGTCGTGGAACAGCGATGAACAATCAGTTACTATCAAATCAGTATCAAGTCACTACTGAAAAGATATCGATATGAAGAATCTTTCGGACCAGCCATGCCTGATCGCCCGCAGCCTGGCGCTTGTGGGGGACGCATGGAGCATGCTGATCATGCGCGACGCCCATGCTGGGCTGACCCGCTTCGATGATTTCCGCAAGAGCCTCGGTATCGCGCCGACGATGCTGACGGGGCGGCTTTCAGGCCTGACCGAGGAGGGGCTGCTGGAGAAACGCCGTTATTCCGACCGTCCGCCACGGGACGAATATGTGTTGACGGAAGCCGGCCGCGACTTTCTGCCGGTTCTGTTTGCGATCGGCGCGTGGGGACGCAAGCATCGCGGCGGGGGCAAGGTGACCCGGTTCTTCGACGCCGAGACCGGAACGGAGATCGATCCCGTTACCATTGACCGCGCGACCGGCGCTCCGGTCGGAACACGTCCCATTCGTATCGCCGCACCCGAATAAGCCGCCCCGCGGCAAATGAAGCAGTGCCTTGCAACTCTCATTGGAAGCCCGCTTCCGGCGTAAAGTTGCCGGTGATGGTCCGCTTGTCGAGCGATGCCTCGTGACGGTTGCTGCCAAACGCCGATGCCAGATCAATGGGTCCTGAGCGTCGCAGCGTTTCAGCGCGCTCAACTGAAATGCCTAAGCCTTTCCTGAAGCGCCGTGTGCGGGACCTTCTTCCTTGACTTCGCGCGGGGTCGGGGCGGTGATGACGCCATGATCCGGGTCATGAACATCCTGACCTTTCGAACCATCCGGGGCTGTCGAGCGCTCATGATCACGACTTTCGCGCCGCGTTTGCCGCAGGCTCGTCGCCTCGTTGATGAGGACGGTGAGTTCGCCTTCGGACAAGTCGGAGAGATCAAAAGTCTTGGCCATGGGGTGCCTCCTTGCTGGATTGAACCCATGATAAACGCGCGACTTCGCAAATCGTGCCGTCCGCAGTCAAATTTGGTCGATGTCGGCGGGACGCGATATCGATTGACGAATATCGAATTGACGCCCGATCAACTGTCTTGTGCTCGTCGCGCACGCCTCAAAACAGAAAATCGCCTGCGTCCAATGCTGCCAGCTTGACGCCCTTCAGCAGGATGCTGTCGCCGTTCAGTCCGTCGATCAGCACGTCGCTGCCGGCCTGCGTCATATGATGCTGCACCAGATCTTTGTAGTCGGTGATGGTGGTCAGGCCGGTGAGGTCCAGCATGTCGTGGCTCGAGCCGGTCGCGGCGAAATCTGTGATCGTATCCTTGTCGTCGCCTGTCGCAAAGACGAACTGGTCCGCGCCGGTGCCGCCGGTCAGGATGTCGGCGCCGCCATGGCCCCAGATCATGTCGTTGCCGCTTTTGCCGTCGATCGTGTTCTTGCCGCTGTTGCCGTGCACCTGGTTGGCTAGCGCATTGCCGGTGGCATTGATGGCGGCGGTGCCGTTGAGCGTCAGGTTCTCGAAATAATTCCCGAGTGTGAAGGACACGGTCGATTTGACGAGATCTGTGCCGCCGCCGGAGGATTCCGATAGCTTGATCGCGGCGTCGCTGATCACATAGACGTCGTTGCCGGTGCCGCCATAGACGGTGCCGTTGACCTTGCCGCCGGTGCCGTCAAAATAGTCGTTGCCGCTGCCCAACTTGATCGCGCCGGTGATGGTGCCGCTGTTGAACACCGAATCGGTACTGTCGCCGCCGAGAAATGCGGTGCCGGCAGACTTTATCAGACCGTTATTGTGCAGGCTCGCCTTGCTCGCCCCGGAAAAATCGATGGTTGCCGCCGAGGCGACCGTGCCGGTGATGGTGCCGTAATTGGTCACCGTCCCGTCGGTTCCCGTCATCTTGATGCCGCCGCCAGCCGTGATCGTCTTGTTGTTGGTGATGACCGCGTCGTCGGCGGAAACCGCAATCGCGTAGCCCGCGGTCTTGATCAGGCCGTCGTTGGTGATCTTGCCGTCGTCGCCGGTGAGCGCGACTGCCGTCTTGGCGGCGCTGATCGTGCCGCTGTTGGTGATGACGGCATCGCCGCCCTTGGCAAGGATCGCCGTCCCATGGGTCGAGGTGACGGCCCCGTCATTGGTGATCGTGGCCTTCGCGCCTGAGGAGGCGATAGCCGTGCCATAGGCAATGGCAGTCCCGTGATTGGTCAGCGTTGCGGCGCTGCCGCTGGAAACGATGGCCGACGCCTTGTCGGAACGCAGTTCGCCATTGTTGGTCAGCAGCGCGGAACTGCCGGTCAATTGCACGGCATTGGCCGCCGCATGCGTCGTGCCGTGATTGGTGATGACCGCGCTGCTGCCGGATACCGAGATGCCGCCGCCGGCGGAGGATTCGATCAGCCCGGTATTGACGAGATGCGTTGCCTTGCCTGCTGCTGTAATCGCCGTCAGACGCGCCTCGACCGTGCCGTCATTGGTCAGTTCCAGGCTGCCGCCGTCGATCTTCAGACCGTAGTCCTTGCCGGAGACCTTGCCGGAACTGCTGACAACGAATTCACTCTTACTGTCAGCAACCGAGGTCGTGCCGAATTGAAAGGCATAACCGGAAGCGGAGAGCACCGTACCGTTGATGTAGAAATCGCGCTCGGTTGCGGTGCCGGTCGCGACAATCGCGGTTGCGGATGTGCTGAGCGTCACGCCCTTGTTGAGGACGAATATGCTGTCGGTCGCAAGCACCGATACCGGTGTCGTGCGGTTGCTGCTGATTACAATCTTTGTCGTCATCTGCTCATCATGTGCAGGGGATCTTGCCTTGGTCTTGAGCACTCATACGGCCAAATGGGTGAACAGGATCGCCCCGGGCGCAGAATTTCCGCCACCGTGGTAAATTCATGGATAACACGGCAAAACGATGTCGCTGGGCGAAGCGATGGAAAAAGGGGACGACCTGAGCCGAGATGACCGGTTCGAACCTGCTGATCAACGGTTGCGCGGGCTGACGTTGGATGCAATCCGCTCGGCGGAAACGGGGCCGATCGATCCCGTCACGGTCATGTCCACCTCTATGCCAACACCTGAGAAAGTTTCCGCTTTGCCGGTGGCGATCAGCAGCGGTTTGTCGAGTGGTTTTTCCGGCAGGAGCTCCCCCTTCGCCCAGATCGCCTTGAGCGCCCTGGCATTCATCGCCGCGACGTTGACGTCGATATCGGTCAGCGTTCCGGCGACACGATAGGGGCAGCGGCGCTTGCCACAGTTGGGCGCGGCTGAAAACTGCCAGAGCGCATAGGAGTCCCAGTTGCCCATCGGAAAGACATTCCGGATGCCAGGCTTGTAGCGCGCATACCAGAGCGGTAGCCGCGAAAGGATTGGGAAGCGGCCGCGGTTGACGGCTATATATTTGGCCGTCGCGTGGTTGGTATAGAGCATCGGATAGCGGCCGGTTCGCGTCTTGATATGGCCGGCGAAAATCGCCGCGTCCTCCAGCGACATATATTTCTCAGTGTCGATGCCCTCGATGTCGAGAACCATCAGTTCGTCGTCGCGCGGCGCGGCATAATCGAGGAAATGGTTGGCCTGGTCGACCGGGTTGCCGGGGCGGGCGAGGTGATAGGCGCCCCAGAGAAGGCCGCTCGCACGGGCGACGAGGCGTCGTGTCTGGTAAAGTTCGCGGCTGACGGCGTATTTGCGCCACATCGTCTTGCAGTGGGCGACGGTATCGCCGCCATGGTCGCCGGTGCAGGCGAAGCTTTCGGGCAGGCCGTCGGATGCCTTGGAGATGAAGCCGGCAATGCGCTTGTCCTTCAGCATTGCGTCCCAGTCGATGATGTTCAACTCGTAGGCATCGATGACGAGCGCGTGGTTCGGCGACTTCCACGGCATGAGGTCGCGTGCCAGCGTCGTGTTCGGGAATAGGGCGCCGCCCGAAACCAGCGCGACGCCGAGAAGAACGGCGAGGCGGAAAAACTTGCCCAATCCTGTGCCTTGGCGCTTTTCCATCGTAAGAGGGTGCGGAAAGAGGGTTAACGGAGGATTAACACGCCTATCGCGAATCCTATGGACATGCTTAGCTATGGTGGTTCGTGGAACAAAAAGGAGCTGCGGACAGTTTCCCGGGCAAGACGATCTTGTCAATATATTAGAATGGAGAAACATATGAGTGTTTTCAAATTAAGAATGGCGTCGCTGGCCCTGTCGGCCGTGCTGCTTGCCACATCTTTCACTCCATCGCAGGCTTTCACCCAGATTCCGGTGCCGATAAAGGCGGAGCGCGCCAGCGACGTCGAAGCCGTTCAATATCGCCGTCGGGATTATTATGGGGACCGCGGATATTATCGCCGCGGCGGATACTCCTATTACAACGGCCATCGCGGTTATAATTACTACCGCCCGGGCTACCGCGAATATAACGGCATCTGGTTCCCGCTCGGTGCCTTTGCGACCGGTGCGATCATCGGCGGCGCCATTGCGCAGCCGCAGGTACGTTACGGCGGTAGCCATGTCGAGTGGTGCTATAACCGCTATCGCAGCTACCGCGCCTACGACAATACCTACCAGCCGAACTACGGCCCGCGCAGGCAGTGCAATTCGCCCTATTGATGCGATGCGTTGATCAGCACGGACTTTCGGCCGGGGACATTGTCTCCGGCCATTTTCGTGCCGTCAGAGAATGCCGATCCGCTTCAGGATCGTCCAGGCCGCCCCCATGGAGAACATGATCAAAAATGTCGCCAGCAGGGTTCCATGAATACCATCGGCAAAGGGAAGGCCGCTGGTGTTCATGCCGAAAAAGCCGGTGACGAGCGTCGGCGGCAGAAGGAAAGCCGTCATCAACGACAGGATGTAGAGATGGCGGTTGGTCTCGGAGGAGAGCTTGCTGTCGATCTCTTCATGCAGAAGCCGGGCGCGTTCCTGCAGCGCGAAGACATCCCGGTCGACCGCTTCCAGCCTGTCCGACAGGCGCTCGGCCACGTCGATGAAGCCTGCCGGGACCTCATCTTCCTCGGATGTTCCAGCGCGGCGCAGGAGGGCAAGCAACGTCCGCAAATGCCGGTGCAGGCGCACGGCGGTTCGCCTGAGCGGTGCCAGGCGCGGCTGGTGGTTGTGACCCGCCTCGCCATAGACATCATCCTCGATGACGTTGAGGTCTTCCGTCAATTCGAGCACGAGGCTGATCAACGTGCGCTGAAACTCGACGACCATCATTTCGAACAGGTCGATCGGGCGTGCGCAGCGGGCGGCCTTCTCGACAGCGGCTTTCACCCTGTCAATGCTGCGCAGCGGGTGTAGCCGCGTGGTGATGATGATCTTTTCGGTGACGGCGAAATGCAGCCAGCCGATGGTTTTCGTTTCCGCATCGAACGTGCGCTCGAAATCGACCAGAGTACCGTAGACCATGTCGTCGGAGACGGTCACGGCTGCCTGGGTATCGTGGCTGGTGAGCGTCGAAAGTGCCGCTTGCGGCAGCGTGGTGATGCGTTCGATCAGGGCAGGGGTGCGGGCGTCGCTGAGCGCAAGATGCAGCCAGACCCAGCCTTCGCCTTCCATCAGAGCGTCGATGGACGAATCGGCGGCGATCCGCACGCAGCGGCTTTCGCCCGGCAGGAAGCGATAGGCCCAGACGAGCCCGGGTATTTCAGACGAGATCAGATTCATGCGGCGTTATCCCGGGAGGAGGCCAGACTTCGCTTTATTCAGGTTTCATGACAGTTTTGCTAGGGGCCGTCCACCGCTAGACGCCTCGGCGCCGTACCAAACAATCAAATATTGACGTTTACGTAAAAATCAATAATTTCTCGACCAACGAACAAGCCATTGCTGGACTGCCATGCAGCAATGTTGTCATGTGACTATGGGAGGAGACCAACATGTACAAGGCGCCGGTTGACGAAATTCTGTTCACGCTCAAGCACGTGGCCGGTCTCGGTGAGGACTTGGCTGAGGGTATTTTCGGCGATCTCGATGAGGATCTCGTCGACGCGATTGTTGGTGAAGCCGGCCGTTTTGCCACGGATGAAGTCGCGCCACTTGCCGATATCGGCGACAGGCAGGGTTCGAAACTTGTCGACGGCAAGGTGCAGACGCCGGAAGGCTGGAGCGATCTCTACCGCAACTGGGCGGCTGGCGGCTGGAACAGCCTGACAGCGCCGGAAGAATTCGGCGGCCAGGCTCTCCCGCATATGCTGCATATCGCGGCGATGGAGTTCTGGAATGCCGGGTCGATGGCCTTTGCCTTGGCGCCGATGCTAACCATGGGCGCAGTCGATGCGCTTGAGAAACACGGCTCCGAGGCGCTTAAAGCGGTGTTTCTCGCCAGGATGATTTCCGGCGAGTGGACCGGGACGATGAATCTCACAGAGCCGCATGCAGGCTCTGACCTTGGCGTCCTGAAGACCCGCGCCGAGCGCCGGGATGACGGAACCTATCGCATTTTCGGCCAGAAGATTTTCATCACCTGGGGCGACCACGAAGTCACCGACAATATTGTCCATCTGGTGCTGGCCCGGATTGCGGGCGCACCGGAGGGAACGCGCGGCATCTCACTGTTTTTAGTGCCGAAATTCCTGGTCAACGAGGATGGTTCGTTGGGCGCTCGCAACGACCTGTTCTGCCATTCGCTGGAACACAAGCTTGGCATCCATGCCTCGCCGACCTGCACGATGGTCTACGGCGACGGCAAGTTCGGCGATGAGAAGGGCGCTGTCGGCTATCTCGTCGGCGAGGAGAACAAGGGCCTCAACTGCATGTTCACGATGATGAACAATGCCCGCCTTGCCGTCGGCATACAGGGCGTGGCGATGGCCGAGGCAGCGACCCAGCACGCGTTGAACTATGCCCGCGAACGCACGCAGGGCAAGGCACCCGGCTGGAAGGGCACGGGCATGAGCCCGATCATCGAACATCCCGATATCGCCCGCACGCTGCTGACCATGAAAGCCGCAACCCAGGGCGCTCGCGCCATCGCCTTTGCCTGCGCCCGCGCGGTCGACCGCGCGCATGTTTCCGAGGGTGATGCCGCTCGGTTTTGGCAGGAGCGTTCGAGCCTGCTGACACCGATCGCCAAATCCTTCGGCACCGATGTCGGCGTCGACGTCGCATCGATGGGCATCCAGATCCATGGCGGCATGGGCTTCATCGAGGAGACCGGCGCTGCGCGCTATCTGCGTGACGCCCGCATTGCGCCGATCTACGAGGGCACCAACGGCATCCAGGCGATCGATCTCGTTACCCGCAAGCTGCCGCTGTCGGATGGCGGCCATGTGCGCGGCTTCATCGCCGAGCTGAAGGCCGTTGCGGAAGAGGTCGGCTCCTCCAACCTCGCCGATTTCGGCGAGACCGCCAGCCGTCTCAAGGATGCAATCGCCGATCTCGAAGAAACGACCGAGTGGCTGCTCGCCCGTCTGGCCGAAGGCAAGGCCGCCGAAACGCTTGCCGGTGCCACGGCCTACCAGCGGCTGTTTGGCTTGACGCTGACCGGCGTTTATCTGGCCAAGGGCGGGCTGGCCGAAGCGGGCGATGGCGGCCGTGACGCCCGCATCGCGCTCTGCCGGTTCGCCGCTGAAAACCTTTTGTCCGAAACGGCGGCGCTGAAGAACAGCATCGTCAACGGCGCGGCCAGCCTTGCCGCCGCCCGTATCGCACTTGCCTGAGGAGAATGCCATGACCGACGACGTTCTGATTGAGCGGCCCGAAGCCTATCCGGGCGTTCAGGTCATCCGCTTCAACCGGCCGGCCAAGAAGAATGCCATCACCCGGGCGATGTATGCCAAGATGGCCAATGCCCTTACCGTCGCCGGAACCGATGACGCCATCCGTGTCACGGCGTTTCTCGGAACCGAAGGCTGCTTTTCGGCCGGCAACGACATGGCCGATTTCATGGCCTTCGCCATGGGCGGAACGATGGGGCAGGAGGTGCTCGACTTTTTGCGCGCGCTTGCCGGTGCGACAAAGCCCATCGTTTCCGGCGTCGATGGCCTGGCGATCGGCATCGGCACAACCATCCATCTCCATTGCGACCTGACGATCGCTTCCGCCCGCTCTGTCTTCAAAACGCCGTTCGTTGATCTGGCGCTGGTGCCGGAGGCGGCTTCAAGCCTGATCGTGCCGCGCATCGCCGGCCACCAGCGAGCCTTTGCGCTGCTCGCCGCCGGGGAGCCCTTCACGGCCGAGGAGGCGCAGGATGCCGGCCTGATCTGGAAAATCACCGGTGCCGATGCCATTGAAGAGGAAGTGCTGGCGCTCGCCGCAAACCTTGCAAAGAAGCCGCCGGAAGCGTTGCGCATTGCCCGCCAACTCATCCGTGGCGACCGTTCCGACGTGTTGGCGCGGATCGACGAGGAGGCAAAACACTTCGCCGCGCAACTGAAAAGCGCCGAAGCGCGCGCCGCCTTCGAGGCTTTCATGCGCCGCTGACGCACAGCAGCAGCGGCAATTTCCTTCTTCTCCCCCGCTGCGGAGAAGAAGGGCTTGCTCCCCGACCTTATGATTCATATTGCCGTCCCATCTTGCCGGATGGCGGACTGCGACCCATATTGGGACCTGTTGCGTGGAGGAATTTCGGCACTGGAGGCGTGCCGACCAAACCAAGGATTCGTCCATGCGGTCTCGTTTCAAGCTTTCCCTCTCCGATATGCTCAGGCAGCACCGGCGTTGGGAAAGAACCCTCGCCAAGGCTGTCAAGGTTACACGCAAGGCCCTTGTTTCTGCGTCTTCGGTGCCGGTAACCGTGAAGCCGCGATCGGCCACGAAGCTGGAGGAGGTCAAGGCATTCGGCAGCAATCCCGGGCATCTACGCATGCTGCGTTACGTCCCGGCCGACCTGCCCAAGAAATCACCACTCGTCGTCGTCCTGCATGGCTGTCATCAGACGGCCGAAGCCTATGATCAGGGCAGCGGCTGGTCGACGCTGGCGCGGGAACGCGGCTTTGCCGTCGTCTATGCCGAGCAGAAGCGCTCCAATAATCCCAATCTCTGTTTCAACTGGTTTCGCCCGAGTAACGTTGCGCGCGACCGCGGCGAGGTCATGTCGATCCGCCAGATGGTCGCCAAGATGGCAACGGCCCATGGCATTGACCGCAAGCGCGTTTTCGTCACCGGTCTTTCGGCGGGCGGCGCGATGACGGCGGCGATGCTGGCAACCTATCCCGATGTGTTTCGCGCCGGCGGCATCATCGCCGGACTGCCCTATGGCGCGGCGCGCGACGTGCACCGCGCGCTTGCCGCGATGAAGAATGCGCCGGAGCGCACACGTGAGGAATGGGGCAATCTCGTCCGAGCCGCGTCGCCCGTGAAGCGTGATTTCCCCTCGGTCTCGATCTGGCATGGCACGAAGGACCACACCGTCTCGATCTCGAACGCGAACGCGCTGCTTCAGCAATGGCTTGACGTGCATGGTCTTGAAAGCGGGGCCTATACGCAGAATGAGGTGGACGGCCATGTCCGCCGCGTCTGGAAGGATGCCTCCGGGAAGGTCGCGGTCGAACTCTATCTCGTCGAGGGCATGGGACACGGGACGCCGTTGAAGCCGAGACCTGCGTCACGGGCAAAGGCCGATACACCCGGTCCCTACATGCTCGACGCCGGCATTTCCTCATCATCGCATCTGGCGACCGCCTGGGGATTGAAGAAGCCTGCGGCCTTGCTTTCAGCTCTGAGGCAGGCTGCCGAATAGACGGAAAACCCTTAAAATCCTCGCTTTCCCGGCGATGAAATTTTAACGCTGCCTTAAGTACGTGCCGATATGGTTCGGGCCATCACAGGCCGGTATGTCCGGTTCCTGACGGGCCGCATGAGGCGCGCCGTCTCCGCCCACATGGGCATGTCCCCCATTCCCGCATTCTGGAACGGTCCTGCGCTCTTGCGCCGGTCGCCGATCCCGTTTGCGGATCAGATCGAGCCTCCGACCGGCGCAAAGCCGGCCGAAAAAGGGAAGCCTGCCTTGTCCAAAAGATCGAATCTCATGACGCGCATCCTTGTCGCCGCGTCCTTTGTCGTCGTCGCCGCCTTTGCCGGCTTTTCCGTTTATATCGATACGCTGCAGCATGACGCGACGACGCGCGCCGTCGAGGAGAATATTTCCTCCTCCGGCAAGCAGGCAGCCCAGAGCGTAGCCAACTGGCTGAACGGCCGCGTCACGCTGACCGCGCTGGTTGCTAATGCAGCAGGCGGTGTCGCCGATCAGGCCGGCCTCGAAGCCGCGCTCAACAACGATGTTCTCGTCAAGGAGTTCATCAGCACCTATGTCGGCGACGAAACCGGAAAGTTCACTACCTGGCCGCTCATGCCGATGCCGGAAGGTTACGATCCGCGCAAGCGCCCCTGGTATCAGGATGCAGTCAAGGCCGACGGCAGCGTGCTTACCGACCCCTATATCGATGCGTCCAGCGGCGACCTGATCATCAGCGCTGCAGCCCCGGTCAAGAAGGACGGCAAGCTCGCCGGCGTCGCCGGCAGCGACTTCTCGCTGAAAACGCTGGTATCCATGGTCAAGGCCATTGATGTCGGCGGCGAGGGCTTTGCCTTCCTCGTCAACAAGTCTGGCCAGATCCTCGTCCATCCCGATGCCAAGCTCGTCACCAAGACGCTCGCCGACGCTTTCCCGACTTCGACACCGTCGATCGGCTCAACGATCATGCAGACCGAGCTTGACGGCAAGCCAATGCTCGTCAGCTTCGTTCCGGTCGCCGGCCTTCCTACGGTCGAATGGTATGTCGGCTTCGCCGTCGATGCCAACGTCGCCTATTCCGCCATCGGCCAGTTCCGGATTGCCGCCACCATCGCCACGCTTCTCGCCGTCGGCGTGATGATCGCCTTCCTTGCCACCCTGCTCAGCCGCCTCGTCATCCGCCCTGTCACCGACATGACCGGTGCCATGGAACGGCTCGCCAGCGGCGACCTGAAGGCGGAAATTCCCGGCCAGGAACGCCGCGACCAGATCGGCTCGATGGCCGCTGCCGTCGCCGTCTTCCGCAGCAATGCCATCGAGCGCGTGCGCCTCGAAGGCGAAGCCGAATCCGGCCGTTCGCTCTCGGAACGGGAGCGTCTTGAGCGCGAAGCCCTGAAGGCGAAAGAAACTGCCGACATCCAGCAGGCCGTCGAAGCGCTGGCGACCGGCCTCGGTCGTCTTGCCGATGGTGACCTCGGCTATCGCATCTCCATCCCCTTCGTCTCGCATCTCGACCGCCTGCGCGCCGACTTCAACAACTCGGTCACCAAGCTGCACCACGCACTCCAGGCTGTCGGCACCAACGCCCGGGCGATCGACGCCGGCGCCAGCGAAATCCGCCATGCCGCCGACGACCTTGCCCGCCGCACCGAACAGCAGGCAGCCTCCGTCGAACAGACTGCCGCAGCCCTTGAGGAAATCACCACGACGGTCAAGGATTCGGCTCGCCGCGCCGAAGAAGTCGGCCAGCTGGTCGCCCGCACCCGCGCCGGTGCGGAGAAGTCCGGCGAAGTGGTCCGCAATGCCGTCAACGCCATGCAGGGCATCGAGAAGTCCTCCGGCGAGATCAGCAACATCATCGGCGTCATCGACGATATCGCCTTCCAGACCAACCTCTTGGCTCTGAATGCAGGCGTCGAGGCGGCCCGCGCCGGTGACGCCGGCAAGGGCTTTGCCGTCGTCGCCCAGGAAGTGCGCGAACTGGCCCAGCGCTCGGCCAATGCCGCCAAGGAGATCAAGGCGCTCATCACCACGTCTGGCCAGCAGGTTCGCGCCGGTGTGACGCTTGTCGGCGAAACCGGTCAGTCGCTGCAGGCGATTGTTTCCGAAGTCCAGGAGATCAACGGGCATATCGGTGCGATCGTCACCGCCACGCGCGAACAATCAATTGGACTGCAGGAGATCAACACCGCGGTCAACACCATGGATCAGGGCACCCAACAGAACGCCGCCATGGTGGAAGAACAGACGGCCGCCAGCCATGGCCTCGCTCAGGAAGCGGCTGCGCTCAACGACCTACTGGCACAGTTCAACATCGGCGAAACCGCCCCTGCCGCAAGGCAGCCGGCTTATGGGCTCCGCGCGGCCTGACAGACGCAGCGAATGCAAAACGAAAAGGCCCGGTGAAAACCGGGCCTTTTTCATGGAAGTATAAATGAAGCGATCGACGGGTATCGCGAAAGCGTCACTTCTCCAGCGTCGCCACCACCTCGACATGCGACGACCAGAGGAACTGGTCGATCGGGGTGACCGAGGTGATCCGGTAGCCGGCATCGACGAGGATGCGCAGGTCGCGCACTAGCGTCACCGGGTTGCAGGAGACCGCAACGATCTTCTTCACGCCGGAACGGGCCATTTCCTTCGTCTGCACTTCGGCGCCTGCGCGGGGCGGGTCAAAGACGATGGCGTCGTAGGCTTTCAGTTCCGAGGTCATCATTGGACGGCGGTAGAGGTCGCGTTTCTCCACCGTCACGGGCTTCAGCCCTTGGGTGTTGCGAGCCGCAAAATCGAGCGCCTTCAGCGGCTTGTCTTCGCTCTCCACGGCATGCACCCGGGCCTTGCGGGCAATACGCAGCGAAAATGTCCCGGATCCTGCAAAAAGATCTATGACGCGCTTGGCTTTGCCGAGATGGGCCAGCACCAGTTCCGCCATCGCCTCTTCCGCCGGCTTTGTCGCCTGCGTGAAGCTTCCGGGCGGTGGCGAGACCGAGACGCCGCCGAAATCGATGACGGGTTTCACCGGTTCGACCAGGATTTCTCCGTTGAGGCTGAGACGGGCAATGCCCTTCTGGCCGAGAACCGTTTCGACCGCCATGCGCCGCTGCCGGTCGTCCATCGCCTTGATGCCGTCGAAGGCAAGGTCGAGACCTGACAGTGTTTCAAGCACGGTGATGCGGAAGGGTTCGGCGTTGACCGCCATCGCATTGGCGATCGTCCGGATGGTTGCAAGCCGCGACACGATGCCGGGGCTTGCGATGGGACATTCCGATATCGCGACGATGTGATGGGTCTCATGCTGGTTGTAACCGAGCAGCAGCTCCTTTTCGGTGCGCCGCGCCGTGAAGACCGCGCGGCGGCGTTCGCCGGGATGGGCAAGGACCAGCGGTGCCACCTCGGCCTGCAGCGCCTTCGATTTCAGCGCATCAAGGACCAGTTGCCGCTTGAAGTTCTGGTAAAGGCCGTCGCTCGCATGCTGCAGGCTGCAGCCGCCGCAGGTTCCGTTCTCGCCGTCCGGCCCGAAGTGCCGGCATTTCGGCGCAACCCGCTCGGGCGAGACGTCCGACATGGACATCACCGTGCCCTTGTCCTTGTTGACCGCCAGCGCCACGGTTTCGCCGGGCAGCGTAAAGGACACGTAGACCGGCCCGAACGGGCCGCGCGTGATGCCGTCGCCCGACTGACCGAGCTTTTCGATGGTCAGCGTTTCGGTGCTCATGCTTCTTCGTCCAACGGGGCTTCTTCGTCCAAGGCGTCGTCGTCGTCCAGCGGCTTGCGTCCGGCCAGCAGATATTCCTCATTGCCGTCGCCGCCGGAGATAGGCGAGGGGATGAGGCCGAGGCTTTCCCAACCCATGTCCTCGGTGAGCCAGCGTTCCAGCTCGGCCGCGACCGCAGGCGCGCTTTCCGGGTCCTTGAGAAGTCCTGCCTTGCTGATCGCCTCACGGCCGGCCTCGAACTGCGGCTTGACGAGCAAGATGCAATGGGCGCCGGGTGCGGCGAGGTCCAGCGCCGGCGGCAATGCCAGTTTCAGCGAGATGAAGGAAACGTCGGAAACGACGAAGGAAATCTCGCGGCCGTCGAGATGATCCTCGTCCAGCACCCGGGCGTTCAGGCCCTCGATGTTGGTGACGCGCGGATCGGCCTCCAGCCGGGGATGGAACTGACCATGGCCGACATCGACGGAAATGACATGGGCAGCACCGTTATGCAGGAGGATTTCGGTAAAGCCTCCGGTCGAGGCGCCGATGTCGAGACAGTCCAGTCCCTCCGGCGACAGCTTGAAATGCTCAAGCCCCGCCTTGAGCTTCAGCGCTGCGCGCGAAACGTAGGGCTGGACCGGATCGTCGATGGCGATGGTCGCGTCTTCGGGAAAGGTGGAGCTCGCCTTGGTGATGACGCGGCCGTTGACGGTGACGGTGCCGCGCTGGATCGCATCGCGGGCACGTGAACGGCTGGCGACAAGCCCGAGGTTCAGGAGCAGCTGATCGAGGCGGACGGTTGTTTTAGGTTCGTTTGACATGGCGTCTCATGGCGCGTTGCGAACTCTGTTGCAAGTCTCCTTGCGCATTGCAGCAAACTTAAACGAATATTAAGTCAAACGATGCAGGTTTCCCGGGCGGGCAAAGCCTATCAAGATCAACCATGATGGTAATGGTCTTTTTGCCGGCACCGATGATTTCCCCCGATATTGAAGCTGGTCGCCCGTTCTCTTGCACGGCGCCGATCGCCAATTTTTGTTTTTACCGTGGCGCTGCCCGCCCAAGGATATTTCGCGATGTTGAAAAACCTCTCCCTGAACCGAAAGCTCGGTTTCACCTTCGCCGGCCTCATTCTGATCTTTCTGGCCGTATCCGGCATCGTTCTTTTCAAGGCCAATCTCTCGGTGGAAGCTTCCACCCGGCAGAGTGCGTCGCAGCGGCTGATCGTGCTGATCGATGATGCGATGCAGGGCATGCTCGAACAGGCGGTCAACCAGCGCGGCTTCCTGCTTTTGCGCAGCGACAGCACCTATGGCGACGTGGCCGTCAACCGCGAACGGATGGTCAAGGCGATTGCCGAGGCGAAGGCCACCGCGACAGATCAGCCCGAACTGTCCAAGCAGCTCGATGCCATGCAGGCGGCTGCCGATGTCTGGTACAACGAACTGGCCCGGCCGCAGATCGAGGCTGCTCGCACCACCGACAAGCCGCTCGCCGAAATCATCGAAATCGGCCGCAACCTCTCCAAGGGCCAGCTCGATACCTTCCGCAGCGTTGCCGCCAAGATCAAGGCGGACGCTGCCGCCTGGTCCGAACTTCAGACCGCAGAACAGACGGCTTCGATCGGTGATGTGCGCTTGACCCTGATGGTCGGCGGCCTTGCCGCCGCGCTGGTTGCAGCCGCGCTCGCCTGGGCTCTGTCGCGCGGCATCGTTCGCCCGATCGTCGACATGACCGGTGCGATGGGCCGTCTGGCAGACGGCGACCATGAAATCGCCGTGCCGGCGCTCGACCGCACTGATGAAGTCGGCCGCATGGCGCAGGCCGTACTCGTCTTCAAGCAGGCGGCACTCGAAAACCTTAAGATTACCGGCGAAGCCGACAAGATGCGCAGCGACGCCGAAACCAGCCGTCGTCTCAGCGATACGGAAAAGGCACGCGAACGCGATGCCATGCTGCAGGCGACATCAAGCCTCGGCAATGGCCTGAAGCGCCTTGCTTCAGGCGACCTCGGTTTTCAGCTCAACGAACCCTTCGCCGGCGATTTCGAAAGCCTGCGCCAGGATTTCAACCGCTCCGTCGCGCAGCTTGCCGAAACACTCGCAGCCGTCTCCAATGCGGCCGGTTCGATTGACAGCGGCACGCGCGAGATCAGCCAGAGCTCCGACGATCTGTCCCGGCGGACCGAACAGCAGGCCGCTTCGCTCGAAGAAACCGCCGCGGCACTCGACCAGATCACCGTCAATGTCTCCAACTCCTCCAAACGTGCTGACGAGGCCCGCGATGTCGCGGTCCAGGCCAATGCCAGCGCCGCTCAGTCGGGCTCCGTGGTGGCCAATGCTGTGGAAGCCATGCGCCGCATCGAGGAATCCTCCAGCCAGATCTCCAACATCATCGGCGTCATCGACGAGATCGCCTTCCAGACGAACCTTCTGGCGTTGAATGCCGGCGTTGAAGCGGCGCGTGCCGGCGATGCCGGCAAGGGTTTCGCCGTCGTCGCCCAGGAAGTGCGCGAACTGGCGCAGCGCTCGGCAAAGGCCGCCAAGGAGATCAAGGACCTGATCCGCAATTCGAGCGTCGAAGTCGAAGGCGGCGTGAAGCTGGTACGCGAAACCGGCGATGCGCTGAAGACCATCGAGACCTATGTCGTGACGATCAACCAGCATATGGACGCGATCGCCACCTCGGCCCGAGAACAGTCGGTTGGTCTGGCCGAAGTCAATACGGCCGTCAACCAGATGGACCAGGTCACCCAGCAGAACGCTGCCATGGTGGAAGAGACGAATGCAGCCAGCGCGACGCTTGCCAATGAAGCAAGCCGCCTGCGCGAACTGATCTCACAGTTCCAGCTCGACACCGGCAAGGGCTACAGCCAATCGGTATCCCGCGTGTCTCGCCGCGCCGCCTGACATCCGCAGCATGTGTCCAGAAAGCCCCGGCCATCGACCGGGGCTTTTCCATGCCGGTGGCGTCCATTTTCGGTCTAATGCCCGCATGCGCCTTGGCGGCGGCACACCTGCCATGGCAGCATGCGGACGATATTGGGGAGAAAATCGATGTTCCTGCGGTCTTGTCTTTTCGCCATTGCCCTGCTGCCGGGTGCGGCCCTTGCTAACGACACCATGGCCGACCTGAAGACCGGCGGGCTGAGCTACGTGCAGACGCTCGACATCGAGATGGTCAAGGAAGACCTGTTCATTTCGCGCGAGGAAATCCGCGTCGATTACATCTTTCGAAACACCACCGACAAGCCGGTTTCCGGCATTGTTGCCTTTCCTATGCCCGACATTACCGGCAGTCCGGAAAGCAATATCGCCATGAGCGATATGCAGGCCGACAATTTCCTCGGCTTTTCGGTGACGCAGGACGGTGAACCGATCAAGGTCCAGTTGCAGCAGCGGGCCATCGCCAACAGTCTCGACGTGACCGACGATCTCGCCGAGCAGGAGGTGCCGTTGCTGCCCTTTGCCGACGCGACCGCCGAAGCGCTTGCTGATCTGGACGATGCTGTTGCCGCGGACTTCGTCGAACGAGGTATCCTTTTCAACTATGCCTATGACGACGGTAATGGCATGCAGGATCACCGCACGCCGCTCTGGACCCTGCGATCCGCCTATTGGTGGAAAGCGACCTTTCCGCCCGGCCGCGATATCCATGTCTCGCACCGCTACAAGCCGAGTGTCGGCGGAACGGTGGCCGTGACACTGCTGGAAGACGGCAAGCCGCAGGGCGAACGCTTCGAGGAATACAAGGCGCGCTATTGCATCGACGACAGCTTCGTCAAGGCAACCCAAAAGCTGCCGCCGCCGAGCGACGATGGCCGGGCGACCTATACCGAAGCCTGGATCTCCTACATCCTGACGACCGGCAACAACTGGGGCGGACCGATCAAGTCCTTCACGCTGACCGTCGACAAGGGCGATCCGGCCAACCTGATCAGCTTCTGCGGGAAGGGCGTGAAGAAAACCGGGCCGACGACATTCCAGATGAGCGCCGAGGATTTTTATCCCGAGAAGGACCTCGACATTCTGATTCTCCAGCGTGCGCAGGATGAATGAGTTCCGACGTGTCGATCAAACGAAAATAATGGATCGCTAAAATTGTATCGGCGGCATCGGGTGGGAGAGTAACGAATTTCGTCTAGAAGCAGGTCCTGATTGCTAGCCGCGATGACGGCAACCTTGGGGACTAGGAATGTACGGCCAGCGGGAGAACAGAATCGACCTTCTACGGGGCCTGTCGCTTCTGTTGATCTTCATCGGTCATGCCGAGTTCACGTTTTCGCTGACGTTCCAGCATTCGCGTGGCTTTTCCGACGCCTCCGAAATCTTCGTGCTGCTTGCCGGCATGTCTTCGGCGCTCGCGTATTATCGTCCGGACGCCGGGCTGCGGCTGGAGCGTCCGTGGAAACGCGCGTTCCGTCTTTACATCGTCCATCTCCTGCTCTTTGCAATCATGGCGACAATCGCGGCTGTTGCGCTCGGCGTGTTTGATCAGTCGGCATGGGCTGTCGACATGACGGATTTCTGGCGAGACCCGTTCCAGCATGGGCTACAGGCCCTGTCGCTGAGCTACATGCCCGGCAATCTCGACATATTGCCGATGTATGTCGTCCTGCTCTTGTTTGCTCCGCTTGCCTTTCTGCTTCACGACTGGTCGAAGGGCGCCTTGCTCGGACTTTCCTGCCTTGTCTGGTTCATCGCCGGACTGGGACACATCAATCTTCCCAATGCTGCCCTCGAGGGGCACGTCTGGTATTTCGATCCGCTATCGTGGCAGTTGATCTTCGTGATCGGGATATGTCTCGGTGTGCGCATGAAGCGCGGCCAATCCATTCTGCCCTATAATGGAAGCGTATTTGCAGCGGCGGCTGTTTTTGCGATTGCCGCTATTCCCATCAATCTTGCCGTTCATCTTGGCATCCTGGAACCGCCGTTTGGCGATCTGCATCATCAGCTGGTTTCCAAGACCAATGGCGGCCCGCTGCGGATCGTCAATGTGCTGGCAATCCTCTATCTCGCCTGGAACATTCCTGTTGTGAAGACAATCGCCGATCATCCGGCCATGCGGCTGCTCTGCATCGCGGGACGGCACAGTCTCCCGATCTTCTCGGCTGGTGTCCTGCTGTCGTTCTGCGCCGTGGTGCTGATGAAGATAAATCCTGAAATGCCGCTCGTGATTCAGCTGCTGGTGCTCGTTACCGGCTGCTTTATTCAATTGGCGATCGGCCGGATACTCGAAACCCGCAAGACCGTGCGCACGGCGATCGGATCACACCAGTCATCGCCGCGGAACGTCGTTCCGGCGATGTCTCCTGCTGAATGACATTCAGGCGGTCAGCCTGCTATGCTTGAGCCGATCTGCTGCTTCTGACCGAGAGTCCTGAAAACCGTCGAGACGATACCGGCGCGGTCGAGGCCGGCCTTGGCATACATCGCCTCGGGCTTGGCCTGCTCCATCCAGATATCCGGGAGAACCAGTGGCCGGATTTTAAGCCCGTTGTCGAGCAGCCCCTCATGGGCGAGGAACTGCAGCACATGGCTGCCGAAGCCGCCGACAGCGCCTTCCTCGACGGTGATCAGCACCTCGTGATGGCGGGCAAGCTGGCGGATCAGGTCATGATCGAGCGGCTTGGCGAAGCGGGCATCGACGACGGTGGTCGACAGCCCGGCGGCATCGAGGTCTTCCGCTGCCAGCAGGCAATCGGCAAGGCGCGTACCGAAGGACAAGAGCGCCACCTTCGAGCCCTGTTTCATCACCCGGCCCTTGCCGATCTCGAGGATCTGGCCGCGCACCGGCATCTCGACCCCGACACCTTCGCCGCGCGGATAGCGGAACGAAATCGGTCCCTGATCATAGGCCGCTGCGGTGCGCACCATATGCTTCAGTTCCGCCTCGTCCGCCGCCGCCATCACGACGAAGCCGGGCAGGGTGGCAAGATAGGTCGTATCGAAGGAGCCGGCATGCGTCGGCCCGTCGGCACCGACGAAACCGGCGCGGTCGATCGGGAAACGCACCGGCAACCCCTGGATGGCCACATCATGCACGACCTGATCATAGGCGCGCTGCAGGAAGGTCGAATAGAGCGCTGCGAACGGCTTGTAGCCTTCCGAGGCAAGGCCGGCCGCGAAGGTTACGGCATGCTGTTCGGCAATGCCGACGTCGAAGGTGCGCGACGGGTGAGCGAGCGCGAACTTGTCGAGACCGGTACCGGACGGCATGGCGGCGGTGATGGCAACGATCTTCTCGTCGAAGTCTGCTTCCAGCGTCAGCGCCTCGGCAAAGACGGTTGTATAGGCAGGTGCATTCGGCTTGGCTTTCGCCTGCGCGCCGGTGATGACGTCGAAAGTATTGACGCCATGATACTTGTCGGCAGCGGCTTCGGCCGGCGGATAGCCCTTGCCCTTCTGCGTCACCACATGGATCAGCACCGGGCCCTTGGAATTGTCGCGCACATTGCGCAGCACCGGGAGAAGATGATCGAAGGAATGGCCGTCGATCGGGCCGATATGATAAAAGCCCATCTCCTCGAACAGCGTTCCGCCGGTAACGTAGCCGCGCGCATGTTCGACGGCGCGGGTAATCGCCCGGTCCACCGATTTGCCGAGATAGGCCGTCAGTTTCTTGCCGAGTTCGCGAAAGCCCATATAGGTGCGGCCGGAGGCAAGGCGCGCGAGATAAGCGCTCATCGCGCCGGTCGGCCGGGCGATCGACATGTCGTTGTCGTTGAGGATGACGATCAGCCGCGCATCGAGCGCACCTGCGTTGTTCAGTGCCTCATAGGCCATGCCCGCCGACATGGCGCCGTCGCCGATGACGGCAATGACGTTGCGCGGTTCGCCCGAAAGGTCGGCCGCAACCGCCATGCCGAGGCCGGCGGAGATCGACGTCGAAGAGTGGGCCGCACCGAAGGGATCGTATTCGCTTTCGGCCCGCCGGGTGAAGCCGGACAGGCCGTCTTCCTGGCGCAGCGTCCGGATGCGGTCGCGGCGGCCGGTGAGGATCTTGTGCGGATAACACTGGTGGCCGACGTCGAAGATCAGCCGGTCATGCGGCGTGTTGAACACTTTGTGTATGGCGATTGTCAGTTCGACGACGCCGAGGCCTGCGCCCAGATGACCGCCGGTGCGCGACACCGCATCGACCATTTCGGCCCTGAGTTCGGTTGCCAGTTGCGGCAGATCCTTGTCGTCGATCCTCTTCAAATCGTCGGGATAAGTCACCTGATCAAGAAGGGGGGTCGCCGGCATCGGGTTGACTGGCAATTGTGTCACGCTGAAAGGCCTTCGTTCTCGCGCCTCGAGGAAGCCGCGATTTCAGTTGGGTGTCCGCAGAAACGCGTCTTTAAACACAATCGTTATGGATTGCAAAAGCGGGTTTTCTTGCGGCGCAAACAAAGAGTTTAACGAATATTACCGCTCCGGCAAAGGGATAAACTCTTTCTCATCCCCCGGCACGATGTCGAACCGGCCGGTGCGCCACTCCTCCTTGGCCTGCTCGATCCGCTCCTTGGACGAGGAGACGAAGTTCCACCAGATATGCCGCGCTGAGCCGAGCGCCGCACCACCGAATAGCATGACATGACAGCCCGTCGGGCCGGCCGTCACGGTGATCGCATCGCCGGCCCGGAAAACCAGCAGCTGATTGTCGGCGAAATGATCACCGGCGATGATCGCCTCGCCCTCGAGGATATAGAGCGCTCGCTCTTCCCACTCTGCGGCGAAGGGCGCGCTTTTGCCCGGTTCGATCTTCAGGTCGACATAGATCGTATCGGAAAACACCGAGACCGGCGATTTCATGCCTTCGAACTGGCCTATGACGACGCGGCCTTCCAAACCGTCCATGTTGAAGGAGGGCAGGTCACGCTTTTCGGTATGGGCAAAGATCGGGTCGATTTCCTCATACTGATCCGGCAGCGCCAGCCAGGTCTGCAGCCCGGAAATCGACTGCGGCTTGCCACGCAGGTTTTCCGGCGAACGTTCCGAATGCACGATGCCGCGCCCGGCCGTCATCAGGTTGAGGTCACCCGGCGCGATGACCATCTCTGTACCAAGGCTGTCGCGGTGCTTGATCTCGCCGTCGAAGAGGTAGGTGACGGTCGAAAGCCCGATATGCGGATGCGGCCGCACATCCAGCGCTTGGCCGGCCTTCAGGAGTGCCGGCCCCATGCGATCGAAGAAGATGAACGGCCCGACCAGCCGGCGCTTGGCCGTCGGCAGAGCGCGGCGCACCTGCAGATTGCCGATATCGCTGGTGCGCGGAATGATCAGATGCTCTATCGCATCGCAAGCCGGCGCATCACCGGCTTCGGGGTCTGGTCCGGGAAAGAAGGACATGGGCGGTCTCCTGCAACGGCTTGCTTCAGGAGACTATAGTATGAAATCGGCTGATGTCAGCGATATCTTGCCGGACAGCGCGATGCCGAGATCGGCGACACCATCGCCGTCGGCATCCAGTTGCACATGGGTGTTGCTGCCGTAGAAGAAACTCCGAACTTCGCCTGCCTTGCCGTGGAAAGTGCCCGACCCAATAAACGAATAGGCAGAGGTGCCCTCGTGCTCAAATTGAATCTTGTCGCCTTCCGCGCGATCGAAGTCCGTGATGAAATCCCGTCCCGCGGATGTGACGAGCGATTCATAGGTGTTTTTGAAGACGAAATGGTCGGCACCGTTACCGCCCGTCAATCGGTCTGCCCCCTTATTGCCTCTCAGAGTATCATCACCATCACCACCATACAGCCGGTCGCTCGCGCGTCCTCCGGAAAGGCTGTCATTGCCGTTGCCGCCGATAATCATCACCGAAGCTTTGGCCTCGTAGACTTTTCCGGTTCTCGGATCCTTGAAATAACCTTGGGCGACCAAGTTGTCGTTGGCATCAAGCCGGTTGCCGTCGATCGTCATTGCCTCGGTAGTCCCGATGACGATGCTGGTTTTGTCGCCGCTGCTTGACTTGGCGATGACTTTTACCTTCTCCACGCCCGTGATCACGCTGCCGAGAATGGTGTTTCGTCCTTCGGAAACAAGGATCGTATCGACACCGCCACCGCCGGCAAAGATATCCCGGGATTCCACGCCGCTTCCCGGCAACTTGTTGGTGACGGACGAATAATCGAAGATGTCATCTCCCATGCCTCCGGTCAAAATGTCCTTGCCCGGCGTGCGGACATCGATCCGAACGGAAAATTTCGCATTGGTCACATCGGACGCATCGACAGTAATCGATCCTCCAGAGCCTCCCACGCCGTTTTTGATCAGCAACTGATTGCCTTCGCCGTGATTTTTCTCCAGAAAATTCTGCTTGATGGCCAAACTGTTTATTCCACTCTTCAGTTCAACGATTTCAATGCCAGTGATCGTCTGACCATCAAGAATGATTTTCCTGTTGTTGCCGCCATCGTTGAAATACATTGTGTCTGTGCCGGCCCCCCCAGAAATCACGTCGCCCTGAGGATTCGCAGCCCAGTAATAGCTGGACGATACGAAGGTATCATTTCCCTCGCCACCATACATCGTGTCGTTTCCAGGCGGACCAGTATAGGTTCCGTCCATCCTGTCATCGCCGGTAAGAATGTCATTGCCGATGCCGCCAGAAAGCACATCGTTTCCGCTGCCGCCGGTCAGGAGGTCGTTGCCCCTTCCTCCGGAGAGATGATCATTGGCCGCACCTCCCGTCAGCTCATCTCCTGCATTGCCGCCAGTGACAGTCAGGCTGCTGCTTTTGGAATCTAGTTCCGTCCCATCGACGATCAGCTTTCCGTCTATGGCAGCCGCCGCTTTTTCGGTGCCATAATTTCGATCCGTGGTGATGTTGATGGCGTTCCGGCCGACGTAATGATAGCTGTAGAAATTGATTGTCCGCGACTGACCAGCCAGCAGCTCGGTAATGACGATATTCTCGACATTCTTGACATTCAAAAGGGTGGTGAACCCATTGGGGTCGATGTGGGTCTTGCCATTTTCGGTGGTGATGTTCCCGGCGCCGACGAGAACGATGGTGTCGGTTCCTCCTCCACCGTCGATCCGGTCCCGAATGAGCGTGCTATCGTAGTAAACGAACCTGTCGTCTTTGGAGCCGGTACGAAGATTATCGAGGGGCCCGGTTTCGCTATCGACGTCAACGAATTTTCCAGAAGAGCCGTATATGTCGAAAGACATATTGGTCACGGTCGATGCGTTGAGCTGCCACCCGATGGCCGGCATCTCGGTCGAATCGATCACAAACTCGGAAATTTTGTTGGCTTCGTAGAAGCTGTCGTTAAACGTCAGCTTGAAACTGGATGGGTTGATATTCTCATCAGCCGGGTCGCTGTAGAGAACGATGCCGTGGATTTTCGACATGCCAAGCCATTCGACGGAAGAAATCTCCCATTGTTTATTCGCGTCGTTGAAGAGGCCCAAGGCATTCAGTCCGCCGCCACCACTGATCTTGTCGGTAATCTGGTATCGGGACGGGGTAAACACGAAGATATCGTTGCCGCTGCCGCCGACAAAATTGTCCTTGCCGGTCGTCCCGATAAAGTCCGTCATGCCACACAGTCTCCGTGTGCCGGTGCGGCTACCTATCGGTTATCCCGGCACTGAGGCGAGGCATCCGTGAAAGCAATCGCAAGCGGCAAAATGTAATTCAATCAAAGATTGGTTGCAGGTAACGGTAACGTACAATTCTTGTCAACCAATCTACGCAACTATCGCGCGATCACTCCCCATCGAGCGGCTCCACGCCCTGCGGCTTGCCGGCCCGGTCCAGCCTGATCTTCTCGATGCGGTTTTCGGCGGCGCCGAGCAGGGCTTCGCAGTGTTTTTTCAGCGCTTCGCCGCGCTCGTAGATCTCGATCGACTTGTCGAGCGCGACATCGCCGCGTTCGAGCGCGGAAACGATGGCTTCCAGTTCCTCGACGGCTTTTTCGAAGGAGAGGGACGAGACGTCGATCTGTTGGGTGCCAGTTTGCGCGGTAGGGGTCATGGTCATCCTCTCATCAGGCGGTAGATGTGGGTGCCGGCCGATTCGGCCAGCCCTTGAAGATCGTAGCCGCCCTCGAGCAGGCTGACGATGCGGTTGTTGGCGGTCTTGCCGGCGACATCGAGAAGCCGACCCGTCGCCCAGTCGAAATCCTCGGCGACGAGATTGATCTGCGCCAGGGGGTCGCGGTAATGGGCGTCGAAGCCGGCGGAAATCAGGATGAAATCCGGGCGGAAGTCGTCGAGTGCGGTGAGTACCCGCGTTCTGAACGCTTCGCGAAAATGGTCGCTGCCGGTGTCCGGTGAAAGCGGTGCGTTGACGATGTTGCCGGCGCCGGTCTCGGTCTTCGCGCCGCTGCCGGGATAGAGCGGCATCTGGTGCGTCGAGCAGAACAGGACGGACGGATCATCCCAGAAGATATCCTGCGTGCCGTTGCCATGATGCACGTCCCAGTCGACGATGGCGACCCGCTCCGCACCATGTCTCTGTTGTGCATGGCGGGCGGCAATCGCGATGTTGTTGAAGAAACAGAAGCCCATCGCCTTGTTTTTTTCGGCATGGTGGCCTGGCGGACGGGACGCGACGAAGGCATTGTCGGCCTTGCCGGAAAAGACCGCGTCAACCGCAGCCACGGCGCCGCCGATGCTGGTCAGTGCAGCCTGCAGACTGGCCGGGCTAGCATAGGTATCCGCCTCGACGGCATTGATGCCTTCCTCGGGAATGGCGGACATGACGTTGCGCAGATGCTCTTCCGGATGAGCGAGCAGCACCAGATCCTCATTGCCTTGCGGCGCCTGTTGACGTGACAACGGTGAAAACCGCTCGTGCTCCAGCGCAATGTTGAGCGCCTTCAGCCGGTCGGGCCGCTCCGGATGACCTTCCGGCACCTTGTGCTCCAGAAAGATCGGGTTTTCGAACAGGATCGTGGTCATGGCGGGAACCTATGGCTTCGGGGGGACGAGGTCCATGCCATAGGTAGGGCGTTTGCCGTGTTTTCAACAGCGGCGGCCAAGCCTATCCTTCGCAGCGAGACTTGGCGGTTCGCAGATCAGGCGCGTTGTGGCAACAGCGGATAGCCGACGAGGATAGCGCGGGCGGCGAGCGTGGCGATGCCGGCCTTGATCAGATCACCCGGGATGAAGACGAGCGATCCGGCGAATGCCTTGTCGATGCCGATGCCGGTGACAAACGAGAGCCACAGGTTGCCAAGCAGGTAGACCACACCGATGCCGCCGACCAGCGAGGCCACGAGGAATCCCGCCATCTGGCGCGTGCCGGTCTGGTTTTCATTGACGAGACGCTCGGCAAGGATACCGGTCACATAGGTACCGGCAACCCAGCCGGCGATGAACCCGGCCGTCGGTCCTGCCAGGATGGCAAGACCGCCGCGACCGCCCGAAAGGACAGGCAGGCCAATCGCCACCATGAGGATGACCAGCACATAGGCAAGCGCGCCGCGCTTGGCGCCGATGATGCAGCCGGCAAGCATGACGCCCATGGACTGCGCCGTGATCGGCACCGGAATGAAGCCGATCGTGATCGGCGGGATGATGCCGAGGAACACGATGATGGCTGCGAACAGGGCGATCAGCACGAGGTCTCTGGTGGTCATGGTCGTCTCCGTCGGGAATCAACGTCTATGAGAATACCCCTGACTACTGCCGCCGGAAGCCCCGTGCGTCAATGGCCATGGCAATCGTGTCGGCATCTTTGAGCGTCAGGATGATCAAGGGTACGAACAGGGTCAAGGGCCGGATCGGCAGACCCCGCGCCCGGTGAGCTTCGCGGATGTTGTCATAGCGATCAAGGATCTCCGGAACGAAACGCAACACCAGGCCCAGCGCCAGGCCGACATCGGCGGCGCGCACAAGGCCCAGGCGCTCGAGTGGCTGCAGCATCACCGTAATCTCGTCCATGAACGCGCTGATGGTCGTCGTCGCGGTGATCGCGGCTGCAAAGAATACCAGCACCATGATGCGGAAGGTAACCACCAGCGCCTCGTGCAGGCCGTTGAAAAACCAGGTGGCGAGCGCCAGAACGAGGACGGCAAAGGCGATCCAGCCGATGCGGCTGAACGCCTCGCGCCAGGGCAGGCCAAGCGTCATATAAAGGCACAGGCAGGCAATGAAGATCGGAACAAGGACAGCCAGAGAGGAGACGAAAAACAGGACGACACTCGCCGCCGCCAGTGTGATCAGCTTGACGCGGACGGACAGCCGGTGGAAGGGCGTGTTGCCCTCGATATAGAGACTCTTCAGCATCCGGCTTCCTCGTGATAGCGGCGGATCGTCTGCTCCGCCGGGCCATCTGCGATCAGTCGTCCTTCGTGGAACAGCAAGACGCGGTCGAAGTCTTCAACCAGTCCCAGATCGTGACTGATCACAAGGACTTGCTGTTCCAACCCATCGATCGTGCTTGCCACGAGACGTCGATTCTTCAGATCCAGCTGGTTGGTCGGCTCATCGAGGATGAGGATTTTCGGGCCGGTCACGACTACACTGGCGATTGCTATCAGCTGCGTCTCGCCGCCGGAAAGTTCATGGACGCGGCGCTTGGCCAAATGTGAAACCGCGAAGCGGGCAAGCACGGCATCGGTCTTCGCCTCGATCTCCGCGCCCGACAATCCGCGGTTCTTGAGGCCGAAGGCTATATCCTCGCGCACGATCGGCATGATCAGCTGGTGCTGCGGATTCTGGAAGATGAACCCCGCCTGCCCAAGCACGGCCTTGTCGTCGGCGACGGTGTCGAGGCCGTTGACGATCACGCGTCCGTCGCTTGGTTTGACCAAACCATTGATCAGCCGGGCGAATGTCGTCTTTCCGGAACCGTTCAGACCGATAATGCCGATACGCTGCTCGGAAAGCGAAAGCGTCAGCGGATGAAGAGCCACTTTCTGTCCGAAGCGGACCGAGCAATCGGTAAATTGAATGGCCAAGCGCGTCCCTTCCTTCAACGGCCGTTCTATAAGGCAGTTTGGTCGAAAGACAAACGCCACGCCGTTTGAAACTGTGGGAATATAAGCCTATGTTTGTTCGATGGCGATTCTCGTTTCAAACCGCGATGCGCGGCGCATTTTCCTGAACAAGCAGGGCCTGGCAGCGCCACCCCACCGGGCGCTCGGCAAGCAGGGCCTGCTCGACCTCATCCATGATATCGGCTTCGTCCAGGTCGACAGCATCTCGACCGTTGAGCGCGCCCATCACCAGATCCTGTTTTCGCGCAACCAGACCTATCGGCGCGAGCACCTGACCGAGCTTCTGGAGAAGGATGGGGCGCTGTTCGAACATTGGACGCATGACGCCTCGATCCTGCCCTCGGTGTTTTTTCGCTACTGGAAGCATCGTTTTGCCCGGCGCGAGCCAATTCTCCGGGAGCGCTGGCGCAAATGGCATGGCGAGGGTTTCGACAGCACCTTTGAAGAGACATTCCAGCGTATCGCCGAAGGCGGCGCGGCGATGTCGCGTGACCTCAAGGTGGCGGATCACAAGTCGGGCGGCTGGTGGAACTGGCATCCCAACAAGACGGCGCTCGAATATTACTGGCATACGGGAAAGCTCGCCATTGCCGGCCGCCAGAATTTCCAGAAGATCTACGATCTCGCCGAGCGCGTCATTCCCGGCCACCACTTCGAGCCAGAGGTAAGCCAAGAGGCCTTCCTCGACTGGGCCTGCCGCGCAGCATTGACGCGTCTCGGCTTTGCCACCCACGGCGAAATCGCGGCCTTCTTCGACCTGATATCGCCGGAGGAAGCCAAAGCGTGGGTTACGCAGCATCGCGATGAGCTGTGCGAGGTGATGGTCGAACCCGCCGACGGGGAAAAGCCGCGCCTGTCCTACGCGTTCACCGGGTTTCCCGACAATCTCGGCGACCTCGCCGAACCGCCCGCCCGCATGCGCGTGCTCAGCCCCTTCGATCCACTGATCCGCGACCGCAACCGCGCGGAACGCCTGTTCGGTTTCTACTACCGCATCGAGGTTTTCGTTCCCGAGCCGAAACGCGAATATGGCTACTATGTTTTCCCGCTGCTGGAAGGCGACAGGCTCGTCGGCCGCGTCGACATGAAGGCCGATCGCAAATCCGGTTCGCTCGACGTCAAGCGGCTCTGGTGGGAAAAGGGCGTCCGCCCGTCATCCGGCCGAATGGAAAAGCTGGAGGCGGAACTGGCGCGCCTCGCGAAGTTCGCCGGCGTCGAGAAGGTGGTGTTTCTCGACGGGTGGGATCGGTAGCGTCTCTCAGCATAACTGCTTATCGCCTGCTTTTCTTTCCTGTTCCAGAAAGCGCTTCGTCATCTGCGGACGACGGCAAACGCGATTCCGAAATATAATTTGATTGTACTAGCTTTATAATTCTCGATATGCGTGTATTTGCCGCATTCCGGTTGAATATTCTGACGTCCGATAGCGGCATCATTTCCATGAATTGGCAAGGGGAGAGCCATGGCGAAGAAATCGAGCAAGTCACCACCGAAACGAACATTCGATGCGCTTCCTGATACTGTGGATTTTCGGGATGCGACCTTCGTGCCGACGCTTATTCGTGTTCCCGCCGTGTCCGATCTTGCCGGTTACCGCGCGCTCGGCATACCGGTCCTCGATCAGGGCAAGGAAGGCGCATGCACCGGTTTCGGTCTTGCGACGGTCGCCAACTATCTTCTGCGGATACGTGGCCAGAATCCGACCGCTGACGAAGTCAGCGCCTGGATGCTCTATGCCATGGCCAAGCGCTACGATGAATGGCCGGGTGAAGACTACGAAGGCTCCAGCGCGCGCGGCGCTATGAAGGGCTGGTTCAAGCATGGCTTGTGCGCGCTGGAGTTGTGGGACGAGCGTGAGCCAGATCCGACCCTGGAGGAGAAGCGGTCCGCCGATGCACTGGGCAGGCCGCTGGGTGCCTATTTCCGGGTCAATCACAAGGATCTCGTGGCGATGCACGCCGCAATCAACGAGGTTGGCATGCTCTATGCCACCGCGGCCGTCCACGAGGGATGGCAGCGTGTCGAGGAGGGAGACGAACTGATCGACTACCGACAGGATACGATCATCGGCGGCCACGCCTTCGCCATCGTCGGTTATGACCGTCGCGGCTTCTGGATCCAGAACAGTTGGGGGCCGAAATGGGGCTCAGGCGGGCTGGCCAACCTCTCCTACGTCGACTGGCTGGCAAACGGATCGGACATCTGGGTCGCAGCACTCGGCGCACCCGTCGATCTGAAATCCCCCATGGCGTCCGCAACGATGCGTGCCGATGCGCCGAGGAGCTATGAAAGCCAAGTCTATGCCGATCTGCGCCCCTATATCATTACGTCGAAGAACGACGGCATCCTCGACGACAAGGGGACCTACGGACTGACCCCGAGCGGATTGAAAACCCTTGTCACGGAGCGGATGCCTGCGGCGATGGCAAGCTGGGACAAGAAGCGGGTGCTTCTCTATGCGCATGGCGGGCTGGTATCGCAGGACGGCGCGGTCCAGACCGTTTCCAACAATCTCGCCCCGCTGTTGAACTCGCATGTTTATCCGCTGTCGTTCATCTGGCGGTCCGATGCCTGGAGCACGATCGGCAACATCCTGAAGGATGCCCTGTCGCGGCGGCGCGACGAAGGCATTCTCGACAAGGCCAAGGACTTCATGCTCGACCGGCTCGACGATACGCTTGAGGTCGTGGCCCGTAATCTCGGCGGAAAGGCACTCTGGGACGAGATGAAGGAAAATGCCGAGCGGGCGACGAGCAACAAAATGGGCGCGGCGCGCCTGACGGCGGATCATCTGATCGATCTTTATACCGCCGGCAAGATCGATGAGGTCCATCTCGTCGGACATAGCGCCGGGTCGATCTTCCTCGCGCCGCTGGTGGAACGCCTCGTCTCGGGCAAGGTCAAGATCGCCAGCTTGAGCCTTTGGGCTCCGGCCTGCACGATGGAGCTTTTCAACAAGGTCTATAAACCACTGATCGAGAAGGGGAATATCGAGGCCTTCGATCTCTTCATCATGGACGATGCGACCGAGCAGGACGACGATTGCGCCGACATCTATCACAAATCCCTGCTGTATCTGGTCAGCAATGCGTTCGAGAAATGGGCTCACATACCGGTTATCAAGGATGGTGTTCCGCTGCTTGGTCTTGATCGCGACCAGAAGGCAATCCCGGACGCATTTTGGAAACCCGCCAGCCGGAAGAAGCATTTGTCTCCGGGCGATACAAGCAAGGCGCGGCATCACGGCGATTTCGACAATGACAATACGACGCTGCTTTCGACGCTTCATCGCATCATCGGAAAGGCGGTTACCGCCAAGACGGCGGACATTGCTTTCACCGCGCCCACCCATTCGCGCGATGAAAAACGGCAGTTCCGGGAGAAGCTGGATCAAACCTTGCGCTGACGGTGAAAGGCCCCGGGCACAACGGGGTCGGTGGCTACTCCGAAGGCCCTGATACATTTCGAGGCAATTTTTGGCCAAGCCTTCGACGGCCTCAATTCTTCTTCTGGTAGACCCGGATATAGTCGATATCCATACTGACCGGGAAGATGGCATCGTCGACCTTGCCGGTCATGTCGCCGCCGATGGCTAGATTGACCGGCAGGTAATGCGGCGTGTCGAACGGCCAGCTTGCCTTGCCCTTGCCGGGGTTCTTGTAGGTGAAATAGGTCTGATTATCGACGCCGATCGTGATGGCCTTCGGCGTCCACGTCATGCGGTAGGTATGGAAGCGGCGACAGGCGTCGCGGATATTGGTTTCGCCACCGATGCCGAAGGTTCCGGCCGTCGCCTTGGTGTGGATGGTGCCGGTGATCTTGCTGGGCGCTTTGCCGACCTGTTCCATGATGTCGATCTCGCCATTGTCCGGCCAGGGGATATTCTCCGGTCCCAGCATCCAGAAGGCCGGCCATGTGCCAAGCCCGCAGGGAAGCCGGGCGCGAACCTCGTAGATGCCGTAGGTCCAGCTTGCCTTGCCACGGGTGATCAGGCGCGCGGAGGTGTAGTTCTGGCCGCCGTAGTCGGTGGCCGATTTCAGTCTTTCCTTGCGGGCTGTGATGGTCAGTCTGCCGTTTTCCACGTTGGTGTTCTGGGGCCGCTTGACGGCGTAATATTGTAGCTCGTTGTTGTACCAGCCGGTTCTGTTAGCTTCCGTGTCGTAGACCCATTTCTTCTGGTCGGGCAGGCCGCTGCCGTTGAATTCATCAGACCAGACGAGCTTGTATCCGACGGGCGCTGCTGCGTCCTGAGCCTGCGCGGACGCAGCCACGGAAAACGAGAACGTGAGCACTGCGGCAAACAGGACAACAGATGATAAGACATTTGGGTTCATGAGTATCTTTCGACTTTTCGAGGCCGAGATTTGCTCGCGCACCGTCGAAAGACAAGGCTACTTTCGTCGAGTGCATAAATGCGTGCAATATCGACGAAATGCGAAAGGCCACCGGTCATGTCCTGATCGGTGGCCTTTGAATTTGGTGATCGAGACCCGGGTGTCAGAGAATTTCCGTCGCGGCGATCTGGATGCCGAAACCTTCAAGCCCGACATAATGGCGTTCGCGTGAAGAAATCAGCTTGATCGAGGTGATGCCGAGATCCTTGAGGATCTGCGCACCAAGGCCGATTTCCAGCCATTCGCTTTCGCGGGCTTGCGCCTCGCTATGATCTTCGCGCTCATGCTTGCCGGCACGTGCCGTTGTCGAGACGCCGACACCGACGGAGCCTTCGCGCAGGTAGACGATGACGCCGCGGCCCTGTTCGGCCATGCGCTTCATGATCGGATCGAGCTGGCAATGCCTGCCGAAGACGTCGGCTGCGACATTTTCCAGATGCAGGCGAACCGGGATGTCGACGCCGTCGCGGATGTCGCCGAAGATGACGGCCAGATGCTGCATCGGGTCCCAGGGCAGGGAATAGGCATGCGCCTTGGCCTTGCCATAGGGCGTGTCGACGTCGAACGTCGCCTCCAGATTGATCAGCGTTTCCTTGCGCTGGCGATAGGCGATGAGATCGGCGACGGAGACCTGCTTCAAGCCATGCTTCTCGGCAAATTCAGTAACCTGCGGTCCGCGGGTGACTGTGCCGTCGTCGTTGACCAGTTCGCAGATGACGCCGATCGGCGGCAGGCTGGCAAGGCGGCAGAGATCGACGGCGGCTTCCGTATGGCCGGAGCGCATCAGCACGCCGCCTTCGCGAGCGACCAGCGGGAAGATATGGCCGGGGCGAGTGAAGTCGGCAGCGCCGACATTCGGGTTGGCAAGGTTGCGGACCGTCAACGTCCGGTCTTCGGCCGAAATGCCGGTCGTCGTGCCGTGCTTGAAATCGACGGTGACGGTAAAGGCCGTCGTGTGGGCCGAATCGTTTTCCGCCACCATGGCGTTGAGGTTGAGGCGCTTGGCCTCTTCCTTCGGCATCGGCGTGCAGACGATGCCGGAGGTGTGGCGAACGATGAAGGCCATCTTTTCCGGGGTACAGTGGACGGCCGCGACGATCAGGTCGCCTTCGTTCTCCCGGCCGTCGTCATCGGTGACGACAACGATTTCGCCGGCCTCGAAGGCCCGGATGGCATCGGCAACGCGCTTCTGGTCAAAGGGCATGGGGTTCTTCCTTGGATGTTACTTCAACCGGCCGGTCTGGCCACGGTCGCGCAGGTAGTGATCGGCAATGGTGCAGGCAAGCATGGCCTCGCCGATCGGCACGGCGCGGATACCGACGCAGGGGTCATGACGGCCCTTGGTGCGGATATCGACATTGTTGCCATCACTGTCGATCGACTGGCGTTCGGTGAGGATCGAGGAGGTCGGCTTGATGGCGAAGCGGGCAATCACCGGCTGGCCGGTCGATATGCCGCCGAGAATGCCGCCGGCGTGGTTCGACAGGAAGATCGGCTTGCCGTCATTGCCCATGCGCATCTCGTCGGCATTTTCCTCGCCGGTGATTTCGGCGGCGCCAAAGCCGTTGCCGATCTCGACGCCCTTGACGGCGTTGATCGACATCAGGTTGGAGGCGATGTCCTGGTCGAGCTTGGCATAGATCGGCGCGCCGATGCCGGCAGGCACGCCTTCGGCAATGACTTCGACCACGGCGCCGACGGAGGAACCCGACTTGCGGATGCCATCGAGATACTCTTCCCAGACGGGAACGATGGCCGGGTCCGGTGCGAAGAAGGGGTTGTTGCCGACTTCGTTCCAGTCCCAGTTGTTGCGGTTGATCTTGTGCTTGCCGATCTGCACCAGCGCGCCACGCACCAGAAGACCCGGCACAACCTTGCGGGCAAGACCGCCGGCGGCGACACGCGCTGCAGTCTCGCGGGCCGACGAGCGGCCACCACCGCGATAGTCGCGGATGCCGTATTTGACGTCATAGGTGTAGTCGGCGTGTCCCGGCCGATAGCTCTTGGCGATCTCGGAGTAATCCTTGGAACGTTGGTCGGTGTTCTCGATCATCATCGAAACCGGCGTGCCGGTGGTGATCATCGTCTCGCCGTCGGCGTCCAGCATCACGCCGGAGAGGATCTTGACGAGGTCGTCCTCTCGGCGTTGGGTGACAAAGCGCGACTGGCCAGGTTTGCGCTTGTCGAGCCAGGCCTGCAGTTCGGCAAGCGTGAAGCGGATGCCGGGAGGGCAGCCGTCGATGACGCAGCCAAGTGCTGGCCCGTGGCTTTCGCCCCAGGTGGTGACGCGGAAAAGATGACCGAACGTATTGTGCGACATGGATCAGGCAACCGGATATGAGGCTAAACGCATCCGGGCGAGCCGATGCGCCATTCATTAGGCGCAGACTAATAGTGGAAAACGCCGGAAAGGGAAAACCTTTCTGGCGAAATATGACAATTGCCGCGTGAACAGTCTGTCTCGTCTGAAAAGCCAATCAGGATGCCAGTTGCAGGGCCTCTTTGTTGGCGAATGCCACGAACTTGTCGAAGCTCAAGGGTCTGGCGAAGGCATAACCCTGCAGAAGATCGCAGCCGAGCAGGCCGAGCATTTCGGCATGCGCCATGGTTTCGACGCCCTCGGCGACAGTTTCGATGCCAAGCGACCGGCCGATTTCGATGATCGACCGGATGAGCGCCTGCTCGCTGCGGGACTTGAGGATCGGGGCCACGAGCTGGCGGTCGATCTTCAATCGCTTCGGCTTGATCTTCAAAAGGCTGACGATTGACGTATGGCCGGTGCCGAAATCGTCGATCTCGATATCGATGCCCAGCTTCTTGATGCCCTCGATATTGGCGGTGACGATATCGTCGCTCTCGTCGAGGAAGATCGATTCCACCAGCTCGAACGAAAGCTGGCCGGGCGTAAATGAAAGGCCGTGCAGCGTTTCAAGCAGCGTGTCGTCGCTGAGCCGCTTGGCCGAGACGTTGACGGAAATCTTCGGCACGTCGATGCCCATCGATGCCCAGCGCATGGCGTCGATCAAGGCACGGTCCAGCACGATGCGGTCAAGCGTTGCGACGACGTTCAGTTCCTCGGCGATGTGGAGGAATTTGTCGGGTGTCAGAACACCCTCGCGCGGATGATTCCAGCGGACCAGTGCTTCGACACCTGAAAGGCGCAGGGTGCCTGCCTCGAACTGCGGCTGGTACCATGCGACGAACTGGTTCTTCTCGATACCCTCGAGAATTTCGTCGGCGATGCGTTTTGTCGTGATGATCTCGGCCTGCAGCGCGTCGGTGAAGAACTCGTGACGGTTGCGGCCGTTTTCCTTGGCGCGATAGAGCGCGATATCGGCGTTGACCAGAAGCTGGCGCTCATCGATCGCCATGTCGCCGGCGCACGCAATGCCGATGCTGACGCCGAAGCGGCAAGGGAAGCCGTTGTAATCAACCGGCTGGCGCATCTGGATGATGATGCGTTCCGAGAGACTGGACAGGAAAGCCTTGCTCGGCGGGTCCGTCACCAGCACGACGAATTCGTCGCCGCCGATGCGGGCGACCATATCACTGGCGCGCACGCTGGAGCGCAGGATTTTTGACGCATGCACAAGCATGGCGTCGCCGGCCGCATGGCCGAGCGTGTCGTTGATCTGCTTGAAGCGGTCGAGATCGATATGCAGGATGGCGATGTTCTGCAGGCCGTCCTTGCGGGCGGTGGACAATGTCTCCAGCTCCTTGTCGAGCATGCGGCGATTGCCGAGCCCTGTCAGCGGGTCGTGCAGCGCGTTATGCTCGATGCGGTCCTTGGCATCGGCGAGCTCATCATTTTTGGCCTCTGCCATCGCTTTAGCCGAGCGCAACTGTTCCGTCAGAAGGACGTCATCGCTGATGTCGAAGGCGATCCCTACCAGTTTTCTGTTGCCGCCTGGAGATTGATGAATCTTGCCGACCGAGCGAACGTGCCGGATGGCCCCGCTCGGGAGCACGATGCGCGAAGCCTGAACATAGGGGACACCCTCGGAAATCGTTCGGGCAACGCTTGAAAGCGCATCCTGACGATCGTCCGGATGGAGCGCGCCAATCCAGGTTTCGTGCAACGTCTCGCCGCCGGCATAGGTCAGCCCATAGAGCTGGTGCATGCGCTCGTCCCAGTAGGCGATGCCTGTGTCGAGATCGGCTTCCCACATGCCGCACTGATAGGAATCAAGCGCAAGATCGAGCCGCCTGGTAATGGCTTCGAGTTGCTGTTCCCGTTCGGAAAGTCCGTCGAGCGCTTTTTTGAGCTCGGCGTTCTTCTCGTCGGCGACGGCCTTGGCGGATAGCAGCTGCTCGGTCATCAACACATCATCGGTGACGTCCCAACTGATGCCGGTGATCTTGGCCTTGCCGTCGGCGCCTACATGCGTGGAGCCGGCGTTTCGGACGTGATGGATGCTGTCGTCTGGCATGACCACGCGATACTGCGAACGATATTCCAGATCCTCGTCAAGCGCTTTGAACAAGGTAAGCGAGGCCGCGGCGATATCGTCGCGATGGACGGTTCGTCGCCAGTCCGTATAGCTTGGGCCGCCATCGCCTGTCGGCAGCCCGTGTAGATGGTACATCCGCTCGTCCCACGAGCGTTCCTGGGTGTCCAGGTCGATTTCCCAGATGCCGATCTTCGAGGATTCGAGTGCCAGGTTGAGCCGATGGGATACGGTCAGCAGTTCTCTTTCGCGCGAGCGCAGCGTGGCAATGTTGCGCTGACGCTCGTTGACCAGCCCGCCGGTGAGGAAAATCGGAATGATCACGATTGCGGCGGCAATGAGAATGGTAATTTCGAGCCAGGTGCCGTTGGCCGGCTCCTGCGCCCAGCCGTCAGCCGGGATCGCCGCCAGCTCCCAGGTGCCGCCTGGCAGCTGCAGTTGCCGGATGACGGGTGTCTTTTCGAAAATGTCGGTATCGCCGAAGAAAGCATCCTGGATGTTGTTCTTCACCGAGATGTCGCGGATCGCCAGCTGGATATGGACATGGCGGTGGCCGTCGCCCGCGTCGTTGTCGTGGGCGCCGTCGTTGAGAAGACGCGCATTGCCGTAGATTTCCTTCTCGTCGACGACAGCTTCCATGAAGCCCCAGAAGGCCACGCGGTCCCCGGTCTTGGCAAAGACCGGTGAGAAGAGATTGAAGCCGGTACGGCCGCTCGGCAATCTGACCGGGCCGGCAATGACGGGTTTTGCCTTCGACTGGGCGCGGTCTACGGCTATCCTGGAGGAACGGAATCTCTTGAAGTCGGTACCGATCATCCGCTCGTTTCCCTTGAGCGGAAAGGTCATGCGGATGACCGCGTCGGGCGCTGCACTGACGCGCACCATCTGGGGATTCTGGATCAAGAGCTTGGTCGCCAGCTGGTCGAAATTTGCTTGCGACATATGGGGATCGACGGAGAAATTGTTGGCAAAGCCGCGCAGGGCGGTGATGTTGTTGTTGATCTCGCTCTGCAGGCGGGTGGAGATCAGATTGAGCTCGTTCTGGACATTGCTCTTCAGCTCGCTGCGGAAATTTTCGCGGTTCTGCTCCTTGAAGAAATAGCCTCCGGTGAAGACGACGGCGGCTGCGATGAACGCGGGAAAAAGAGACGGCTTTGCAAGCCTAGCGAGCGCCCAGGCGCGATGACGGATTGTAGCGCTTTTAGTCAACGATCATGCACCCCATATTCCCCGCGTTCACGGTAGCTTTGGAGTCTTAAGATTGGCTTTAGAGGCTGTTCCTGCTATGAAATCCGCGCCTCGGCGGCGGATGGTGTACGTCGATCAAGATTTGGTTAACCATGGGGGTTCCAAATCGGATAAAATTTTAAATGACACGGCAACGGGCGATTTTTGCCACAATCGGGGGTCAAACAGTGGGCACAACAAAATTGAATGAATCACTGAAGAGGGCAAGACAGATGCGTTTCATCGTTGCTACGTTGATGGCCGCAGCCGGTTTCTTTTCGCCGCTGACCGCCTTCGCTGAAAGTGCTGATGTCGAAGCGGTGATTACCGGCGTCGATACCGACAAGCTGAGCCTGTCACTGGACGACGGCAAGAACTACCAGGCTCCCGAAGAATTCAACTTCGATGGCCTGAAGGAAGGCGTCAAGGTTCTGGTCTTCTATACAGAAGTCGATGGCAAGCGCGTCATCAACGACCTGGAAATCATGCAGTAATCCAGTGCAAGACTGGATTGATGAGTTGTCGTTCGAACGGGCAACTTCGATTGTTAATTTTGGATATTTTTTGATTCGCGTGGCGGCAGACCGCGGAGTCTTTTATAAATGAACACCGGCACTGCGAGGCCGGTCATGATACCTAATGCGGTAAGGATTGGATAATCAGTAAGAAAGGGAATACTGTACAAAAGATACGCACCGATCATGACAGAAATCCATTTTGCAATCAGCGGAATGATTCTCATATCGCCTGCGCCCCTAACCGTCCGATCTGCAATATATAGGCCTATTGTCGGTATTCACCATCTACATCGCATTTCAGAGCCAGCCGATTGCGCCGTTCTCAATCTTCAAGATTCTATCCTGTGGAATAGCCCCGAGCGCGGCCTCTTCGGCATCCATCGCGCCGCAGAGCTTGAATAACGTGCGAATGACCCCCCCATGACTGACGCAGACGGTTGGTGCTGAAACGCTGGAGAGCCAGGCGCCGACGCGCCAGGAGAGGATTTCGTAGCTCTCCGCGTCCAGGCCTGGCGGGATGAAATCCCATTTGGATAATTCACGTTCCGCCACGCGCTCAGGCATTTCGCGTTCAAGTTCGGCCATCGTGTAGCCTTCCCAATCGCCGAAGGAGACTTCTTTCAGCCGGTCGTCCATTCTGTATCCGGAGGGCCGAAGTCCCATCGCTTCACGAATGAGCTCCATGGTCTCGCGTGTTCGGTGAAGAGGACTTGCAACGAAATCGAACCGGGTTTCCATTTCGCTACCAAGAAGGGCGAGAAGGGCGCGGCCATTGCCGCTCGCCTGACGTCTACCGGTATCGTTGAGGGGAATATCCTTCTGGCCCTGCATGCGGATCTGCGCATTCCAGTCGGTTTGTCCGTGACGGATCATGTAAATGAGCACGGATCAACTCCGGGGGGCAGGATATGCAAGCTTTAAGCTGGGAAGCCGGGATTCGACAGTGACGCCGAACCCCGGAACTCTTTCGTGTCGCGTCAGTCCTTGATGACGGCGATATCCGGCGCATCGACGGCCTTCATGCCGACGACATGATAGCCGCTGTCGGCGTGATGGACTTCGCCGGTCACCGAGCGCGACAGGTCGGACAGCATATAGAGGCCGACATCGCCGACTTCCTCGATGGTGACGGTGCGGCGCAGCGGCGCGTTGTACTCGTTCCATTTGAGGATATAGCGGAAGTCGCCGATACCCGACGCTGCGAGCGTCTTGATCGGGCCGGCCGAGATCGCGTTGACGCGGATGTTCTTCGGGCCGAGATCGACGGCCAGATACTTGACGCTGGCTTCAAGCGCGGCCTTGGCGACGCCCATGACGTTGTAGTTCGGCATGACCTTCTCGGCACCGTAGTAGGTCATGGTTAGCAGCGAACCGCCGTCGGTCATCAGCTTTTCCGCCCGCTTTGCGACTGCGGTGAAGGAATAGACCGAGATGTTCATCGTCATCGCGAAGTTCGCGGCCGACGTGTCGACGTAACGGCCGGTCAGTTCGTCCTTGTCGGAAAAGCCGATGGCGTGCACGACGAAGTCGATCTTGCCCCAGAGCTTTTCCAGATTGTCGAACACCGCATCGATAGTGGATTCGTCGGTGACATCGCAATGGCCCGCCATGACGGCGCCGAGTTCCTGGGCCAGCGGTTCGACCCGCTTCTTCAGGGCGTCGCCCTGATAGGTAAACGCGAGTTCGCCGCCCTGCGCATGAATTGCCTTGGCAATACCCCATGCAATCGACCGGTTGTTTGCGACACCCATGATGAGGCCGCGTTTCCCCTTCATCAGACCGGATGTTTGCGACATGATGTTATGCCCCCAATACTGCCTATGCTTCCGTCCGTCAGGCATTGGCTGACTGGAAAATCGCATATGTTGAACCTGCCGGAACCTTCGCGCCCCTTGCGGTCGCGTCGGCTCTGAATTTTTCGAGCATTGGCTATGACATAGCCGTCCCGGTGGTTCAAGCGCGGCCGAGATCAGGAACTGTTAGTCCCCGTAATATTGGGTCAGCAGGCCGCCGGCGTTGCCGTCGTCCACGGGGACTGTCGCAAAACCTTTATAGGAACAGGCCGTTGCGCAGGCTGCGCATTAGATCGGTGACCTTTTCGTCCGGTTTTTCCCACAGCATCAGCCGCAGTTCCACCAGAAGATCGCCGCGTTTGCCATCGACTGTGGGTAGTCCATGGCCTTGGAGCCGGATGACATGGTCAGAACCGGACCAGGCAGGAACGGTCACGGCAACCGGACCGGTCAAGGTTTCCACCGTCGCATCGCAACCCAGAACCGCGTCCTGGATGTTGACGGCCAGTGTGGTGCGTAAGTCGGTCCCATCGGTACGGAAGGGGCCATCCTGAGTGACGCGCACGGCAACGACAACGTCACCGCGCAGCATGCCGTTGAGGCGGTAGCCCATCTCCTTGAGGCGGATGACGCTGCCGTCGGTCGTGCCGGCTGGCAGGGCGACCTTCAATGTCTGGCCGTCAGGCAGTGTCGCCGTCGCCTTTTCGCGGCGAAAGATGTCCTCGACTGAAACGGTGACGTCGCAGAAGATGTCCGGCACCTTGTCAGGGGCGGGCTTGTTGGCTGCGCCGCGAATGCGCCGGACGATGGCCGAGACCAGTTCGGCGGCTGGAGCCGCCGCGCGGGGAAATCCGCCAAAGGCCGGTGGCTTATCCGCCGTCTCGGCTTTCGTTTCCGGTTTGCTTTCGGTTTCCGGCGTTGCCTCGGCCCTTGGTTCGGGTCTTGGCTCAGGCTTCACTTCGGCCTTGGTCTTGGCTTGTGGTGCTGTGGCTGCCGGCTTTCTTTCCTGCGGCCGGGCGCCCTGCGGCTTTGCCCGGTCATCGGCGCCGAAGATGCGCGAAATCATATCTTCGGCCGTTTCCGGATCGATGGTTTCCTCTTCCGTGCCCCGGCTCTTGCGCTTCATTTCTTCCATGCGCCGCAGTTCGGCCTCGCGGCGGGCGTGGTCGTAGCGATTGCGCAGCTTCGGGTCTTTCAGCACCTCGTAGGCGCGGCCGGCTTCGGCAAAGCGCTGGGTGGCAAGCGGATCGTCCCTGTTCTGGTCCGGGTGCACGGCTTTCGCCATGGACCGCCAAGCGGCCTTGATCTCGTCCGGCCCGGCATTGCGTCTGACGCCGAGCACTGAATAGGGATCGCGCATGGATATCACCGCTCTTGAGGGCTGAGGCACCGCATCCAGCGGTTGGTTTCAGCCTGTTGAAACAACGAGGAAACCGCGCCGTGAAGGCCCGTTCCCGATGGTGGCGATGATGAGAAGCTGCTGCTTAAATAACGGTTAGCCGCGGGGCTGGAATGGCTCTCTGAAAGGCCAGCGTATGGTGTTTGTTGAAGCGTGGTTAACGGCCGGTAGCGAAGTTTATCGATGCTAAGGTCAGCTGCGCGGACCAAAACTGGTCAGGTACCATTCGCCATTGCCGAGCAGGCAGGTGTTGCCGTCGAACTTCGCGATACCCTGATAGGAATGACGCGTGGTCGTGAAGCGGCGGCAGGTGGTGCCGTTCACCTGTTCCTCGGCGATGCTGCTGATGACGCCCGCGCTGCCGGAGGTGGAATTGGCCCAGGGAATGGGGTTTCCAGCAACCTTGGTGACGTCGGCGGACGATACCGCGTTGCGCACCGTAATGGCGTCGGAATTGTCTTCGTCATTTCTCACAAGCGGCACGGAACCGGTGGCGACGGTCCGGTCGACATCGGTCGATCCGGCAAGATCGAGGCCTGCCCCCACGCATCCCGACACGGTGGATGCGATAAGACACAAGGCGGCTAACCCCGTCAGCCGGGATAAAACCTTTGTGTCCTCGATCCACTTTGCTATGTCTTGCAACGGCATACCTGTCAGACTCGAAAGAGCGCTTCGAGGTCCTGGGACGCATCGTGCAGGCTCTGACATTTTTTATCGGCGGGCGGGACCTTCGGGCTCTATCGCGCCATACATCACGGCATTGGATGACAATATGAGCGAGACTGGGTTAACAACTGGTGACTTCACGGAAGAGAATGAGCCCTTTTCCCTTTTTGGCGCATGGCTGAAAGAGGCGCAGGCAACCGAGATCAATGATCCCAATGCCTTGGCACTGGCAACCGTGGACGCCGATGGCCTGCCGGATGTGCGCATGGTTCTGCTGAAGGACTTCGACGCGCGCGGCTTCGTTTTTTACACCAATTTCGAGAGCAAGAAGGGCGAGGAAGTCCTGGGCAGCATGAAGGCTGCGATGTGCTTCCACTGGAAGACTTTGCGCCGTCAGGTGCGGGTGCGCGGCCCGGTGGAGATCGTCAGCAACGAAGAGGCGGACGAATATTTCAAGACACGCGCCCGCGGCAGCCGCATCGGCGCCTGGGCGTCGAAACAGTCGCGGCCGCTCGAGAGCCGTTTTGCGCTGGAAAAGGCCGTTGCCGAGTACACGCTCAAATATGCGATCGGCGAAATCCCGCGCCCGGATTACTGGTCCGGCTTCCGCATCAAGCCCACCTCGATCGAATTCTGGAAGGACGGCGCTTTCCGTCTGCATGACCGTATCGAGTTCCGGCGCGATGACGCGGAGGGCAAGTGGAGCAAGGTCAGGATGTATCCCTGACAGGGATGCGGCTCAGCGCGTGCCCATCAGCTTGAAGGCAATACCGGAAGCAAGCGCGCTGACATAGCCGGCTTTCTGGAAATGTCCGTTCAGCGAGATGCGGGGCAGGGAGGCTGTATCAGTGGTACCCGTCAGCGTACCTGGCTGCGTGGTGACGGCGGTGGTGAAGCCGAGTTCCCTTGCGAGACGATGGTCGCGTGGCGAAACAGTGCCCGCATAGCCATAGGGATAGGCAATCGATACCGGGCGGTGGCCGGTGATCCGCTCCACGCGCACGGCTGACCGGTCCATCTCGGTTCGCACGGCATCGTCGGTCAGGCGCGCCAGAGCGCGATGGGTTATCGTGTGGGCGCCAAGGCTAGCCAGGGGATTTTCAATAAGTGTCCTCAGGCCGGCGTCATCCAGCGTGAGGTCAGCCGTCAGTTTCAGTGCATCGGTGCCCTGAAGATCGGCCATGACCTTCAGCCGGTCCACCGCCGTCGTCTCGTCGATCGCATGGATGAAGGCGGCGATACGATCGAAGGCAGCCTGTTTCTGTTGCAGTGTCGCGGCTGGTAGCGTCTCGATCTCTTTGTCGAACTGGAACTTAAGGCTCGCGTGCTGCTCCAAAAGGTCGGCAAGCACTTCCCACCACAGGATATCGGTCCGGTCGATAAAACCGCCGGCGACGAAGACGGTGAATGGCACGCCGTGCCTGGAGAAGACGGGAGCCGCGTGGTCGAGGTTGTTGCGATAACCGTCGTCGAGCGTGAATGCCGCAACGGGCTGAGGATCGTTCGAAGCGAGGTGAGCGGGCAGGGCGTCGAGCGCGATGAAGTGGTAACCGTCGCTTTTCAGCCGGCAAATGGCTGTGTCGAGAAACTCCGGCGTAATTTCCAGATGCGCATTGGGGGCGAAGGCGCGCGGCTTTTTCGGACGGACATGGTGGAGCGTGAAGATTGCGCCGCGGCCACGCGCTTGCCGCATCAGGCCCGCGGCATTCGCAACCCGCGCGAACTCCAGGCCGCCGGTGATGGCGGCGCGCTTGGCGACCTTTTTCAACATGGTTTTCACGCGGCTGTTCCGTTTCTCTCGGCTTGCACCATGGCAGCCGGACTGTAGCGGCGTCGGCGTTAACACCGGCTGAATCCGCCACCTCCGCGTGAAACGAAAAGGCGGGCCGCTCGCGCGATCCGCCTTCGATATTCTCCGTCAGTTCGGCGAATGACTGTTGCTACGCCGTGGCGCGTGCCCTCAGGCCTGCGTTCCGCCCACCGTCATCTCGTTCATACGCAGATGCGGTTGGCCGACGCCGACCGGCACCCACTGGCCGCCCTTGCCGCAATTGCCCATGCCTGTATCGAGCTTCATGTCGTTGCCGATCATGGTGATGCGCTGCATCGCATCCGGTCCGTTGCCGATCAGCATCGCGCCCTTCACCGGCGCGCCGATCTTGCCGTCGTCGATCAGATAAGCCTCGGTGCACCCGAAGACGAACTTGCCCGAGGTGATGTCGACCTGCCCGCCGCCGAAGGAGACGGCGTAGATGCCCTTTTTCACCGAAGCGATGATTTCTTCGGGCGTCTTGTCGCCGCCGAGCATGTAGGTGTTGGTCATCCGCGGCATCGGCACATGCGCATAGGATTCGCGCCGTCCGTTGCCGGTCGCCTTCATGCCCATCAGGCGGGCATTCTGCCGGTCCTGCATGTAGCCGACCAGCTTGCCGTCATCGATCAGGACATTGTAGGCGGACGGTGTTCCCTCGTCATCGATGGTCAGCGATCCGCGACGGGATTCGATCGTCCCATCGTCGACCACGGTCACGCCCTTGGCAGCCACCTGTTGGCCGAGAAGGCCCGCAAAGGCCGAGGTCTTCTTGCGGTTGAAGTCACCCTCAAGCCCGTGGCCGACGGCTTCGTGCAGCATCACACCCGGCCAACCGGAGGAGAGAACCACGTCCATGGTGCCCGCCGGCGCGTCGACGGCTTCGAGGTTCACCAAAGCTTGGCGGAGCGCTTCGTCTGCGCCGCGCTGCCAGTTATCCGTCGCGACGAAGTCGCCAAAGCCGCGGCGGCCGCCGACACCGTAGGAGCCGGATTCCTGCCGGTCGCCTTGCCCGACGACGACGGAGATGTTGAGGCGTGTCATCGGGCGGATGTCGTGCATGCGTTCACCGTCCGCGCGCAGGATATCGACCACCTGCCAGCTGGCGGCGATCGAGGCGGTGACCTGCCGGACCTTCGGATCCTTGGCGCGCAGATAGGCATCGATCTCCTGCAAGAGCGAAACCTTGGCTTCGAAACTCGGCTCGCCGATCGGGTTCTCGTCACCGTAGAGTTTCTTGTTGGTGCGTTGCGGGGCTGCGGCGTAGGTGCCAGAATAGCCGCGCGTCACCGCGCCGACCGCATCGGCGGCCCGCTTGAGGGCGGAAAGCGACAGATCGCCGGCATGCGCATATCCGACCGCTTCGCCGGCTACGGCGCGCAGGCCAAAGCCCTGGTCAGTGTTGAAGCTGCCGCCTTTCAGGCGGCCATTGTCGAAGGATAGCGATTCCGACTGGCTGTGTTCGATGAACAGTTCACCGTCATCGGCGCCGGACAATGTCTGAGCCAGCACGTCACGAACTGCGGCCTCGTCGCTGTCGAACAGTTTGATGAGATCGGTGTTCATGGGCGAGGCTCCTGCGTTGGGAATTGAGAGGTTTATGTAGAGGCTCGCATGGGAGGGAGCAAGCGGGGCGAGGCATCAACTGTTTGTGGGCTTGTTCGCGTCCGTTGCAAAATAGAGCCTGGTCTCTGTCAGGATTTCGTCCGACAGTTGCGGATCATCGACCGTGCGGGCCATGATGAGCGCGCCAAGCAGACTGGAAAGGTCGGCGATTGCCTTGCGGCGATCGGTCGTTCCATCTTTCGCAGCCTGCAAGGCCTCGATCTGGGCGATCTGGGCGCTGACGTAATCGCTGACAGTTCCCCGCTGCCCTTCAGGAAACCGGGCAAGTTCAGGGCCGAGTGTCGCGATGGTGCAACCGTTTCCGGCGATGTCACGGTGTTCTCTGGAAAGGTAGGCGGCTGCAAAGTCTTCCATGGACTTGACGTCGGCAACCGATTGCAACGCCGCATCCATGGCGTGGCTGACCGCCTCCGTCGTCAGGTCGCCCTTCGATTTGAAGTGGCCGTAAAAGCCGCCATGGGTGAGGCCGGCTCCCTTCATCACGGCATCGACACCAACGGCGTGGATGCCGTTTTCGCGGAACAGCCGCGCCGCCGTGTCGAGAATGCGCTGCCTGTTTTCCTTCGCCTGTTCGCGTGTCGGTCTCATGTCGCCGGGTTCCTTTCGAAAGCTCTTGACAAATTATATGACGATCGTAATTTAAATGCAAATGATGACGATCGTCATTTAAATTATCAACCGACAAGGGATCAGGTCATGAGCATGCGCTACAGGGTATTCGGCCGCACAGGCCTTCGCGTTTCGAGCTTTGCGCTCGGCACGGGCAATTTTGGCACGGGCTGGGGCTACGGCTCAGAGCGCGAGCAGGCCAAGGGCGTCTTCGACGCCTACCGCGATGCCGGCGGCAATTTCATCGACACCGCCGACCAGTATCAATTCGGCCAGTCGGAAACGATGGTCGGCGAATTCATCGCCAGTGACCGCGACGACATCGTGGTGGCCACGAAGTTTGCGCTAGGCGATAGCCATAACAGCGGCTTGCAGCGGACCGGCAACAGCCGCAAGGCGATGATCCAGTCTGTGGAAGCCAGCCTCAAGCGGCTTGGCACGGATCGGATCGATCTTCTCTGGGTCCATATGCCGGATGCCGTGACCCCGATCGACGAGATTGCCCGCGGCCTCGACGATCTCGTCCGTTCCGGCAAGATCCTCTATTCGGGGCTCTCCGATTTCCCGGCCTGGCGGGTGGCGACGGCCGCGACGCTTGCCGATCTGCGCGGTTGGGCTCCGATCTCGGCGCTGCAGGTCGAATACAGCCTTGTCGAGCGCACGGTGGAACGCGAACTCCTGCCGATGGCATCTGCCTTCGGCCTCGGCACGGTGAGTTGGTCTCCGCTCGGTGGCGGTCTGTTGACCGGCAAATACCGCAAGGGCGAAACGGGCAGGGCGCAGGGGCTCGGCGTGGTCATTCACGGCGAAAGCGATGCCCGCAAGACCGCGACGGTCGATGCAGTGCTGGCGATCGCCGAAGAAACCGGTCTCTCCGCCGGTCAGGTCGCCATTGCCTGGGTTCTCCAGAAAGGCACGTTGCCGATCCTTGGTCCGCGGACGCTGGAGCAATTACTGGACAACCTCGCATCCCTTGACGTCCGGCTGACCGACGAGCAGATCGACCGCCTCAACGCCGCAAGCGCCATATCTCTCGGCTTTCCCTACGATGTCGTCGCTGGAAGCCGCAACAGGCTCGCAGGCGGCAAGGCTGACCTGATCGATTGGCCGGCATTTCCGGTGCGCTGAACAACATCTCAGCAACTGGTCATCTTAAATATAAAAAGCGCGCCGTTGGGCGCGCTTTTCCGAAATTGAAATTGCCTGACTCGGAGCAACTTACGGCAATGCGTCGTAGCCTTCGCCGAAGCCCTTTAGATCGACCGGGATGCCGATGCCTTCTTCCGGTGACTGGAAGACGATGAAGGTCGCCTGCGTACCGGACCGGAAGGTCTTCAGCAGTTCCTCTTCCAGCACCACTTCGGCATAGCAGCCGTCGGAGAAACAGCGCACGAAATAGGCACGGCCGATATCCTTGCCGTCAACATTGAGGCCAAGCCCGTTCGGCAGAAGCACGCCAAGCGGCGCCAGCACGCGCAGAATCTTCGCCTTGCGGTCAGCGGTCTTCAAAACAACGACCGAGAGGCCGACTTCCGGCCGGTCCTCCGCAATCACGTTCTGCATCAGCGCGCATTGCTCGGCCGTCGCACCGGCCGGTTGGTCGCAGACGATCGACCACGCGCCATGGTTCGACTTGACCGTGCCGGGTGTGCCTGGCTGTTGTGCTCCGGGCTGCTGGGCCGCTGCCGTATAGGAAAGAAGTGTGGCAGCAAGTCCGAACGCCGCGATCGGCAGCCGGCAAAGGAGGGACAGGCCCATGTAAACCTCAAACTAAAGAATCAGTCCGGCTATTCTTGAAGTGCGCAGGCGCAAATGAAAAGCCCTGCGGCGGTACATTCCAGCCCGGTGTGGCGGAAATGGGGCTCTTGCACCGGCCTTAGACGGCAAACCCTTGTCCAGCTCTTGATATAAGAGGCATCCGCGTAGTGCCGGCTGTCTTATATATGGTATAGGGTCGCGCATCGATGTGAAACAGGGGATGCTACCCGGGCCGTCTTTCACCGTCGCCTGCGTTCGCAAGACCCGCATTGCTTAAGAGCCTGTGCGAAAAGCATGGTTTGCGCAAAATGCCGCATGGGCTTGAATGGACAGATGTTGCGGCGCTCATCAAACTGTGGTTTGAAGCGCTTCAGTATGGCTAAGGATTCTGCGTTTCGGTTTGATCCTGATCAAGCGCCCAGGGAGACACTATTGTGAAAAACAAGGCTTTTGCAGTTTTGGCATCGATTGCCTGTCTGCTTTTTGCTTCGAACGCTTTTGCTGACAAGCCGGTCGCGTGGCAGACCAACTTTCAGACGGCAGCAACCGGAATCATGGAAGAAATTACATGGTTCGAGCATTACACGCTCTGGTTCATCATTCCGATCACGCTTTTTGTCCTGGCGCTTCTGATCTGGATCGTCATCCGCTTCCGCGAGAAGGCCAATCCGGTCCCCTCCAAGACCAGCCACAATACGATGATCGAGATCGTCTGGACGCTTGGTCCGGTCATCATCCTTCTCTTCCTGGCAATCCCGTCTTTCCAGCTTCTGACTGCGCAGCTGACGCCGCCGCAGAATCCGGACCTGACCCTGAAGGCAACCGGAAACCAGTGGTACTGGTCCTATGAATATGAAGTCGGCGAAAGCCCGCTTTCCTTTGACAGCCTGCTGCTCAAGGACGAAGACCGCGCCTCGCTCGGCAAGGCAGACAAGGAAGCCTATCCGCGTCTCCTCGCGGTCGACAATGAAGTCGTCGTTCCCGTCGGCAAGACTGTTCGCGTTCTGGTGACTGCCGCCGACGTGATCCACGCCTTCGCCATGCCGGCCTTCGGCGTGAAGATCGATGCCGTTCCGGGCCGCCTCAACGAAACCTGGTTCAAGGCAGACCGCGAAGGTCTCTACTATGGCCAGTGTTCCGAGCTCTGCGGCAAGGACCATGCCTATATGCCGATCGCTATCCGCGTCGTCAGCGAAGACAAGTACAATACTTGGCTTGCTGCCGCTGCCACCAATGTTGGTGAGGCGAACAAGGCACTCATGGCTTCCATCGACGGCGCGGCCAAGACCGTAGACGTCGCTGAAAACGCCGCACAGTAATTCGAAGGGGAGCTCGACCCATGGCCGGAACAACCGCGCAACACGATCACCTTCATGACCATGCCCATGATCACGGGCACGACCATGATCACGCCCATAAGCCGCTGAGCTTTTTTCAACGCTGGTTCCTCTCGACCAACCACAAGGATATCGGCACGCTGTATCTGATCTTCGCGATCTTCGCGGGTATCGTCGGCGGCACCCTGTCGGTCTTCATGCGCGCCGAGCTGCAGGAGCCGGGCATCCAGATTTTCCACGGTCTGGCTTCCCTGGTCTATGGCTTCGAGGGCGATGCTGCCATCGACGGCGGCAAGCAGATGTTCAACGTCTTCACCACCGCGCACGCCCTGATCATGATCTTCTTCATGGTCATGCCGGCGCTGATCGGCGGCTTTGCCAACTGGATGGTGCCGATCATGATCGGTGCGCCGGACATGGCCTTCCCGCGCATGAACAACATCTCCTTCTGGCTGATCATTCCGGCCTTCCTGCTGGTGCTCCTGTCGATGTTCGTCGAAGGGCCTGCTGGTGGTTATGGCTCGGGCGGCGGCTGGACGGTCTATCCGCCTCTATCGACGGCGGGAACGCCCGGACCCTCGATGGATCTCGTGATCCTCGGCCTGCACATTGCCGGTGCGTCCTCGATCCTCGGCGCGATCAACTTCATCACCACGATCCTGAACATGCGCGCTCCGGGCATGACGCTGCACAAGATGCCGCTGTTTGCCTGGTCGGTGCTGATCACCGCCTTCCTTCTCTTGCTCTCGCTGCCGGTTCTGGCTGGCGGCATCACCATGCTGCTCACCGACCGCAACTTCGGCACGTCCTTCTTCGCGCCTGAAGGCGGCGGCGACCCGATCCTGTTCCAGCACCTGTTCTGGTTCTTCGGTCACCCGGAAGTGTACATCCTGATTCTGCCCGGTTTCGGCATCGTCAGCCATATCGTCTCGACCTTCTCGAAGAAGCCGATCTTCGGCTATCTCGGCATGGCCTACGCCATGGTCGCGATCGGCGCCGTCGGCTTCATCGTCTGGGCGCACCATATGTATACGGTCGGCATGTCGCTCGACACGCAGCGCTACTTCGTCTTTGCGACTATGGTCATCGCGGTTCCGACCGGCGTGAAGATCTTCTCCTGGATCGCGACGATGTGGGGCGGTTCGATCCGCTTTGCCACACCGATGGTCTGGGCGATCGGTTTCATCTTCCTGTTCACCGTTGGTGGCGTTACCGGTGTCCAGCTCGCCAATGCCGGCCTCGACCGTTCGCTGCACGACACCTACTACGTGGTCGCCCACTTCCACTATGTTCTGTCGCTCGGCGCCGTGTTCGCGATCTTCGCTGCCTGGTACTATTGGTTCCCGAAGATGACCGGCTACATGTATTCGGAATTTCTCGGCAAGCTGCACTTCTGGGTGATGTTCGTCGGCGTGAACCTGGTGTTCTTCCCGCAGCATTTCCTCGGTCTCGCCGGCATGCCGCGTCGCTACATCGACTATCCGGATGCCTACGCCGGCTGGAACGCAGTATCGTCCTATGGTTCCTACATCTCGGCCGTCGGCGTCCTGATCTTCCTCTCCGGCGTCGCCGAAGCCTTCGCCAGGAAGCGCGTCGCCGGTGACAACCCCTGGGGTGAAGGTGCGAACACGCTGGAATGGCAGCTGACATCGCCGCCGCCGTTCCACCAGTGGGAACAGCTGCCGCGCATCAAGTAAGCGCCACATAGAAACCGAAGCCGCCGGAAACGGCGGCTTCGTTCCACGCCGGGAAAATCCGGCAAAAGGCGATTGAAGAAGCGCCAGATCAATTCAAGGACGAGACATGACGGTCATCGAAAATCACGAAGCAATGGGCCCGGAGGGTGGCGTTCGCCTCTCGGAAGCCTCTGCGCGCGATTTCTTTGAATTGCTGAAGCCGCGCGTCATGTCACTGGTGGTGTTCACGGCACTTGCCGGCATGGTGCTGGCGCCAGGGCATATCCATCCCTTCATCGGCTTTATCGCGATCCTCTGTATCGCCGTGGGCGCCGGAGCCTCCGGTGCTCTCAACATGTGGTACGACGCCGATATCGACGCCGTCATGACCCGCACGGCAAAGCGGCCGATCCCGGCGGGCAAGATACTGCCACGGGAAGCGCTCGCCTTCGGCCTGACGCTCTCGGCCTTCTCCGTCTGCATCCTCGGTGTCATCGTCAACTGGCTGTCGGCCGGCCTGCTCGCCTTCACTATCTTCTTCTACGTCGTGATCTACACGATGTGGCTGAAGCGCTCGACGCCGCAAAACATCGTCATCGGCGGTGCCGCCGGTGCCTTCCCGCCGATGATCGGCTGGGCATGTGTTACCAACGGCATTGCTATCGAGAGCATCGTTCTTTTCCTCATTACCTTCCTTTGGACGCCGGCGCATTTCTGGGCGCTTGCCTTGTTCAAGATGCGCGACTATGGCGCCGTCGGCGTGCCGATGATGCCGAATGTCTGCGGCGAGGCGACCACCAAGAACCAGATCGTCATCTATGCGGTGCTGACCGCCCTGATCGGCGTCGTGCCGACAGCGCTCGGCTTCTCAAGCACCGGCTACGGCGCAATCGCCGCCGCCCTCGGCCTCGGCTTCATCTGGTACTCGATCGGCGTTCACCGCATGCCTGAGGGTGACGAAAAGATGGTACCGGCCAAGAAACTCTTTGCCTTCTCGATCCTGTATCTCTTCGCGATTTTCTCCGCGCTGATGATCGATCACCTGATTGCCACGCTGTGGCTTACTGCCGGAAAGGTTGCCTGATGGAACTCGTGACACTCACGGATGCCCAGAAGAAATCGCGCCGCGGCCGCAACATTGCGCTTGGCGTCGTGCTCTTCGGTCTCGTTGCCATTTTCTATGTCGTGACGCTGATCAAGTTCAGCAACGGCATGGTCCAGTAAGGATCGAACGGTGATGAAGACGGTAGACAAGGCTGAAGGGAAGAAGGACCGGGCAAACGGCGTCATCGTCGCGTCCTGCCTCGCCTTCGTCTTCGGCATGGTCGGCATGGCCTATGCCGCTGTGCCGCTCTACGACATGTTCTGCAAGGTCACCGGCTACAATGGCACGACGAAGCGCGTCGAGCAGGCTTCCGACGTCATCCTCGACAAGACGATCAAGGTGACGTTCGACGCCAATACCGCTTCCGACCTGCCATGGGACTTCAAACCGGTCCAGCGCGAGATCGAACTGAAGATCGGCGAGACGGTGCAAGTCGAGTTCGAGGCGAAGAACCTGTCCAAGAAGGCGACGACCGGCCAGGCGGTGTTCAACGTCACGCCGATGGCAGCGGGCGCCTACTTCAACAAAGTTCAGTGCTTCTGCTTCACCGAGACGACGCTTCAGCCGGGTGAGGACATGAAGATGCCGGTGGTGTTCTTCGTCGATCCGGAGATCGTCAATGCGGTCGAAACCAAGGGCATCAACACGCTGACGCTTTCCTACACGTTCTACGCCCGCCAGCCGTCCAAGCCGATTGCGGCACTGACGGTCAAGCCTGCCGGGACTGACAACAAACTTTGACAGATCACCGTTTTCGGCTAAGCCGGAAGCGACACGAGAAAGACTTATCGGGGATACTTCACATGGCCGATGCGCATCAGAAAAACCACGACTACCACATCATCGATCCGAGCCCCTGGCCTCTGATCGCCTCGATCGGCGCTTTCATCATGGCCTTCGGCGGTGTTGCCTACATGCGCTACCTGGCTGCTGGTTCGTTCAAGCTGTTCGGCGTTGAACTTGCCAATCCGTGGGTGTTCTTCATCGGCCTCGCCGTCGTGCTCTATACGATGTTCGGCTGGTGGTCGGACACGATCAAGGAAGCGCATGAGGGCCATCACACTCGCGTCGTGGCGTTGCATCTGCGCTATGGCATGATCATGTTCATCGCTTCAGAAGTGATGTTCTTCGTCGCCTGGTTCTGGGCCTATTTCGACGCCAGCCTGTTCCCGGGCGAAGCCATCCAGGCCACCCGCACTGCCTTTACCGGCGGTGTCTGGCCGCCGAAGGGTATCGAGGTTCTCGACCCTTGGCACCTGCCTCTCTACAACACCGTCATCCTGCTCTTGTCGGGCACGACCGTCACCTGGGCGCACCATGCGCTGCTGCATGGCGACCGCAAGGGCCTCGTCAACGGCCTGACGCTGACCGTCCTGCTCGGCATCCTGTTCTCCGGCGTTCAGGCCTACGAATATGCCCATGCACCGTTCGCCTTCAAGGATTCGATCTACGGCGCGACCTTCTTCATGGCGACCGGCTTCCACGGTTTCCACGTTCTGGTCGGCACGATCTTCCTGCTCATCTGCCTTTTGCGCGCGGTCAAGGGGGACTTCACCCCGAAGCAGCATTTCGGTTTCGAGGCGGCAGCCTGGTACTGGCACTTCGTTGACGTGGTCTGGCTCTTCCTGTTCTTCTCGATCTACGTATGGGGCGGCTGGGGCGCACCGCTCGCCCACGGCTGATCGGGATTAAGTTGGAATTTTCGACGGCCGCAGAAATGCGGCCGTTTTTGTTTCTGGGCTGGAATTCAACCGTGATTGACGAATTGTATCCTTTCGGATACAAAGAGTAATGCTCGTATTTGAAACGACCGATGTTTTCAAGGATTGGCTGTTTGCGCTGCGAGATCTCAAGGCGAAGGCCAGAATTCTAGTGAGGATACGCTCCGCCGAGTTTGGAAATCTGGGAGATTGTTCGCCTGTGGGCGAAGGCGTGTCGGAGATGCGCATTCACTATGGACCCGGCTACCGCCTTTACTTCAAGCGTACCGGTGACGTTGTTTATCTCCTGCTGATCGGCGGCGACAAATCCAGCCAGAAGCGGGATATCGCGGCAGCCTTGAAGATGGCGAAATATCTTCAGAAGGATCAATCATGACAACGATCTCAAGATTCGATGTGTCCGAGTTTCTGGACGACGATGAACTCATTGCAGAATACCTCACCGCCGCCATGGAAGATGAAAATCCTGACGTCTTCACCGCCGCATTGGGCGATGTCGCGAAAGCACGGGGAATGACCCGGATCGCCGAGGCGGCCGGGCTGGGCCGCGAGAGTCTCTACAAGTCTCTTCGCGGCGGATCGAAAGCCCGTTTTGAAACGCTCCACAAGATCGTCAATACGCTGGGCTTGAAAATGCAGATCGTTCCCAATGGACCTGCCTCGTAATGCCTTTTCAGGCAACGCCATCAACTGCCGTCCATGGTGTTAGATGATCTCGAAAATACGCATTCCGGTCCTTGCTGCAGGCTTGGCTTTCGGCGGCGGGGCCTCCGCCTTCGCCGTGGACATGGTTGACAGCGTGGTCGTTCACAAGGAACGGCGCCTTTTGCAATTGCTTCAAGGGGGCAATGTACTGCGTGAGTACCCGATTTCCCTCGGCGGTGACCCAGTTGGTCACAAAGGCCGTGAAGGAGATCAGAAAACGCCGGAAGGGCGCTATCTTCTGGATTGGCGCAACGCCAGCAGCGGCTATTACAAGTCTATCCACATCTCCTATCCGAAACCTGCCGACGTAAAAGCGGCGGCTGCGAAAGGTATCGATCCCGGTGGGATGATCATGATCCACGGGCAGCGCAACTATTTCGGTTGGCTGGCCGATTTGACGCAGATGTTCGATTGGACGGATGGCTGCATCGCAGTTACCAATGCGCAGATGGACGAAATCTGGGACCTGGTTCCCGACAATACGCCGATCGAGATCAAGCCATGAACGAAGACAGCGCACATTTCCCCCCGGTCGAGCCGGTGAAGGCCGGGCTCAGGGGGCTTTGCCCGCGTTGCGGCCAGGGCAAGCTGTTCGACGGTTTTCTGAAGGTGAAGCCTTCCTGCGGCAATTGTGACCTCGATCTGCAATTCGCCGATTCCGGCGATGGGCCGGTGGTCTTCGTCATTCTGATCGTCGGTTTTGTCGTCGTCGGCGCGGCTTTGTGGACTGAGGTCAACATCAACCCGCCGCTCTGGCTGCATTTCCTGCTCTGGATACCGCTCGCCACCGTCTTCAGCCTCGTCCTCATGCGTATGCTCAAGGGCGTCCTGATCAATCTGCAATTCCGCAACAATGCGAAGCAGGGCGAGATCGACCGTGGCTGAGACTATGAGCGGAAAGAAAAGCGGCGGGCTCATGGGCCGTGTCGCAGGCATCGTGCTTGTCTTGATCGCGCTCGCCATCCTCTTGTCGCTCGGCACATGGCAGATGCAGCGGCTCGCCTGGAAAGAGGACCTTCTGGCGTCGATCGCCGAGCGGCGTGCCGCCCCTCCCGCCGATCTGGCTGGGATCGAGGCGCTGGCCAAGGCAGGCGAGGATGTCGACTACCGCACGGTTCGCGTCACCGGCACCTATATCAATAGCAAGGAACGGCATTTCTTCGCCACCTATGAAGGCCGCACCGGCTACTACGTCTATACGCCGCTGCAGCTTGCCGATGGACAGATCGTTCTCGTCAATCGCGGCTTCGTCTCCTTCGAGCGCAAGGAACCGGAGACGCGCAAGCAGGGGCAACTGACCGGCGAGCAGACCGTGAGCGGCCTTGCCCGCGCCAAGCTGACAGAAAAGCCATCCTGGGCCGTGCCGGACAATGATGTCGCCAAGAACATCTTCTACTGGAAGGATCTCGACGTGATGGCATCGAGCGTCGGGCTCGATCCTGCAAAGGTTGTCCCGTTCTTCATCGACGCGGATGCGACCCCACATGACGGCGGCATGCCGATCGGCGGCGTGACGCAGTTTGATCTGCCGAACAGTCATCTGCAATATGCCGTGACATGGTACGGGCTGGCCGCGGCGCTGGCCGTTGTCAGCGCGATTTTCATCTTCCGGCGGAAGACGTAGGGTCCGGACGGAACTGTCGCTGGAGGAATCGAATGGCCATTCTCGCAAATATCCTGGTCGCCCTGACCGCCGTCATGCACATCGGCTTTCTCGTGCTCGAAATGTTTCTCTGGACCGGGCCGCAAGGGCGAAAGGTGTTCCGCATGTCGGCGGAGCAGGCCGAGGCGACAAAGGTTCTGGCGGCCAATCAAGGGCTTTACAACGGCTTTCTCGTCGCTGGCCTCGTCTGGTCGCTTGTTGCCTCGCCGCCGGAATTTGCCTTCCAGTTGAAACTGTTCTTCCTTGTGTGCGTGATCGTTGCCGCTATATATGGCGCATGGTCGGTCAAGCCGCGCATCCTTCTGGTGCAGGGCGGCCCGGCAATTCTCGCCCTCGTCTTTACATTACTGGCATCCTGATCAATGGCGTCTTCTCTTCTCGCAAAGAAACCGATCACCCTTCGCCTCTGCGGTCCGCGCGGCTTTTGCGCCGGCGTCGATAGGGCGATCCAGATCGTCGTTCTGGCGTTGAAGGAATATGGCGCCCCGGTCTATGTCCGCCATGAGATCGTCCACAATCGCTATGTCGTCGAGGGGCTGGAGGCGAAGGGCGCGATCTTCGTCGAGGAACTGGACGAGATCCCCGCCGAACATCGCAAGCAGCCGGTGGTGTTTTCCGCCCATGGCGTGCCGAAATCGGTGCCTGCGGACGCCACCAGCCGTAACCTTTTCTACCTCGATGCCACATGCCCGCTGGTCTCCAAGGTCCACAAGCAGGCGATGCGCCACCAAAAGCTCGGGCGCCATGTCGTGCTGATCGGCCATGCCGGTCATCCGGAAGTGATCGGCACGATGGGGCAGTTGCCAGAAGGCGCCGTGTCGCTTGTCGAGACGGTCGAGGATGCGGATATCTATGTGCCGCCGGATCCCGACAATCTCGGCTTCGTCACCCAGACGACGCTCTCCGTCGACGACACCGCCGGCGTTATCAAGCGCCTGCATGAGCGTTTCCCGAACCTGACGGCACCTGCTGCCGATTCGATCTGCTACGCGACGACGAACCGCCAGGAGGCTGTGAAGCAGGCCGCCCCCGGTTGCGATCACTTCATCATCGTAGGCGCTCCGAATTCGTCGAACTCGAAGCGTCTGGTCGAGGTAGCGCTCCGGGCCGGTGCGAAAAAATCGGTGCTTGTCCAGCGCGCGTCGGAAATCGACTGGGATGATTTTGGCGATATCTCTACAGTCGGCCTGTCGGCGGGTGCGTCGGCGCCGGAAGTCATCGTCAACGAGATCATCGAAGCTTTTCGCGAGCTTTACGATGCCGCGGTGGAGCTTGCCGATACGGTCGAGGAAACGGAAAACTTCCTCGTCAACCGCGAGTTGCGCCATGTGCCGCTGACCGCCCAGGACATGGCGTTCGTGAATGGAGATTAGGCTATGAGGGCAGGCGACATGGATCCTCGGGTCAAGCCCGAGGATGACGACCTTGGGTTTCCTGCCATTCTCAAACCAGCCATTCCCGTTGCGAATGCTCCCTCCCTCCGTCATCCTCGGGCTTGACCCGAGGATCCATACTCCGGTGATCCCTTTCATCACTTCTAACCGCGAGATCAGACCTTGGCAGTTTACACCGACATCACCGAAGACGATCTCTCCCGTTTTCTGGAAGCCTACGACGTCGGCACGCTGACGTCCTACAAGGGCATTGCCGAAGGCGTCGAGAACACCAATTTTCTGCTGCACACGACCAAGGGCTCCTACATCCTGACGCTCTATGAAAAGCGCGTGGACCAGAACGACCTGCCGTTCTTCCTGGGGCTGATGCACCATCTCGCCGACAAGGGGCTTTCCTGCCCGTTGCCGCTGCCACGCGCCGATGGCAAGCTGCTTGGCCAACTCTCTGGCCGGCCGGCGGCGGTCATTTCGTTCCTTGAGGGCATGTGGCTGCGCAAGCCCGACGCCAATCATTGCCGCGAGGTCGGCAAGGCCCTGGCGGCGATGCACGTGGCAGGCGAGGGCTTCGAGATCAGACGCAGCAATGCGCTATCGGTGGACGGCTGGAGGCCGCTGTGGAACAATTCCCGCGACCGCGCCGACGAAGTGCAGCCGGGCCTGAAGACCGAGATTGCCGCTGAGCTCGATTTCCTCGAAGCGAACTGGCAGAAGAGCCTGCCGGAGGGCGTCATCCACGCCGATCTTTTCCCCGACAACGTCTTCTTCCTTGGCGACGAGCTTTCGGGCCTGATCGACTTCTATTTCGCCTGCAACGATCTGCTCGCGTATGATGTTTCCGTCTGCCTGAATGCCTGGTGCTTCGAGAAGGATGGCGCCTTCAACATTACCAAGGGCATGGCGCTTTTGGCGGGTTATCAGAGCGTGCGGCCGCTGACCGCAGCCGAGATCGAGGCACTGCCGCTTCTGGCGCGCGGCTCGGCGCTGCGCTTCTTCCTGACGCGGCTCTACGATTGGCTGATGACGCCGCCTGGTGCGCTGGTGGTGAAGAAAGACCCGCTCGAATATCTGAAAAAGCTGCAATTCCATCGCTCGGTGGCAAGCGCCGCCGAATATGGCGTTATCCACGAGAATCAGACCGCATGAAACATGTCGATATCTTCACCGATGGTGCCTGTTCCGGAAACCCTGGACCGGGCGGTTGGGGCGCGGTGCTGCGTTATGGCGAGGTGGAAAAGGACATCTGCGGCGGCGAAGCCGAGACCACCAACAACCGCATGGAGCTTCTGGCAGCAATCACGGCGCTCGACAGCCTGAAAAGCCCTTGCGAGGTCGATCTGCACACCGACTCGAAATATGTCATGGACGGCATCGGCAAGTGGATCCACGGCTGGAAGAGGAACGGCTGGAAGACCGCCGACAAGAAACCGGTGAAGAACGGCGAACTCTGGCAGGCGCTCGACGCTGCCAACCAGCGCCACAAGGTGACCTGGCACTGGGTCAAGGGCCACGCCGGCCACCCGGAAAACGAACGCGCCGACGAACTCGCCCGCAAGGGCATGGAGCCGTTCAAGAAGAAGCGGTGAGGGGGAAGGCGGAGGTTTTCACAGTCCATCGCCGTTGGATTAACGTGAGGGTGGGCTACCTTCCAATGGAGCGCTCCTGCATCTCTTCGCCAATGAAACAGTTGTAGGGCTGAGGGTATTCAACGCGCATCAGCCCCGTTTTGCGCTCCCGAGGTCCGCTGACCTCCAGTCCTGAAATCTCGATAACAAGCTTGCGCAGGATGGTTTCGGCAAATTGTGACGCATTCGTTACCTTCAATAAAAATGCCCCATCCCCGCCGATGACGCATTCCCGATAATAGACATCGAGGTCCGGGATCGATGCGGAATCCGGGACTGTCCTCAACATGATTGGAAGACCGTCAACGACGATGCCCTGAGCGATGGTAGTATTCCTGGCGACCGGCGCCGGGACTCCGGCGTTGTTGGGTCCATCGCCGGATACATCGATCACGCGTCGGGTCCCTCGGAACGGGCTGGTTTGAAAGAGCTTTCGTGCGAATGCAAGCGCATTGGAAATCGATGTGAAGGAGATCCGTCTGGTCGGCTGCTCGCGCAATATTTCAGAAAACTGTGCCGCAGTCGCCGAGCCGTCAATCAGGGTCCAGGGCACGATTTGGACAGCCGAGCCACCCCACTCGACATAGGTGACCGCAATCCTGCCGCGCGGCCCGCGCCGCAAGGCTTTGACGATTTCCTGCCTGAGGAATGCGTCTACGTAGCCCTTGCGTTGAAGTCGTTGTTCATCGATTTCCATTGAGTAGGAGACATCAACGGCAATCACCAGTTCCAGATCGACGGCCGCGGAATTTTGTCCGGCAGCCGGACTTGCCCCCAGAAGACAAAAAATAGCAAAAAGTGCCCAGGGCGGTTTCATAGCGGCAATCCACCTAGCCACCGAGTTGAGCGATCTGGCGAGGCGCCCGTCGAGTGGATGGAGTGGTCTAGCGCACCAGAGGTCCATTCGCCTTCTTCCAGGCGTCGATGCCACCCTCGATGTGGCAGGCGCTCGTGAGGCCTGCGTCCTGTGCGGCCTCGACCGCCATCGCCGAACGCTCGCCGAAGGCGCAGTAGAAGACGATCCGCTTGCCGGTGGCTGCCGCCAGCTCATGCAGCATGCCGCCCGCACCGATGTTTTCCTGGAGTTCCGGATAGGGCGCGTGCAGCGCACCCGGAATGATCCCGTGCTTTTCGCGTTCCGCCTTCTCGCGCAGGTCGACGATCGCAATGTCGGGGCGGCCACTGAGCGACAATGCCTCGGACGCGGAAACCGCCCAGCCTTTGCGCGCGATCTCCTCCTGGTGAAGGCCGACATGGATATTGGCCGGTACGGCCACATCCATCATCTTCGGGTTGGGCAGGTTCAGATTGTTCATGATGTCGACATATTCGTCGACGGATTGAACCCTGAGGCGCGGGTTGAACCGTTTCTCCTCGCCGATGGTCGAAACGGTATCGCCCTTGTAGTCATGGGCCGGAAAGACCAGCGTCTCGTCCGGCAATTTGAGCAGCTTGTTGAAGATGGAATCATATTGCTGGCGCGGATCGCCGTTCTGGAAATCGGTGCGACCGGTGCCGCGAATGAGCAGCGTGTCGCCGGTGAACACACGGCCGTTCGTGAGGAAGGAATAGGAATCGTCCGTATGCCCCGGTGTATAAAGCACATCGAGGCTGAGGCCCTCGATCGCAACGCGATCGCCTTCCGTCACGCGCATGGAAACCACATCGGCCAGCGTCTGCTCGCCCATCACCGTGATGCAGTGGGTGCGGTCGCGCAATTCACCCAGGCCGGTGATGTGGTCGGCATGCAGATGCGTGTCGACGGCCTTGACCAATCTGAGATCAAGCTCCCGCACCAGCTGCAGGTAACGATCGACCTTTTCCAGAACCGGGTCGATGATAAGGGCTTCTCCCCCATGCCGGCTGGCAATGAGGTAGGTATAGGTGCCGGAGACGCTATCGAACAGCTGACGGAAGATCATCGGCGGCTCCGTCACGCTTCTCTTGTACTGGCGCGGGGCATGACCGCTACCCCTGCGGTTGCGGCACGATCCGGATATAGGGCTTTGGCGCGCGCCAGCCTTGCGGATATTGTTTCCGCGCGTCGTCGTCCGTCACCGAACCGGCAATGATCACATCGTCACCCTGCTTCCAGTTTACCGGCGTGGCCACCTTGTGCTTTGCGGTCAGCTGCAGCGAGTCGATCACCCGCAGCACCTCGTCGAAATTGCGGCCGGTGGTCATGGGATAGACGAGGATCAGCTTGATCTTCTTGTCAGGGCCGACGACAAAGACATTGCGCACGGTCTGATTGTCGGCCGGGGTCCGCTGGGTCGGGTCGCCTGATACCGCTGCCGGCAGCATGCCATAGAGTTTCGACACGCTGTAATCGACATCGGCAATCATCGGGAAGTTCGGCGCGAAGCCTTGGGTTTCCTCGATGTCCTTCACCCAGCCGGAATGGCGGTCGATCGGGTCGACCGACAGGCCTATGATCTTGACGCCACGCTTGTCGAATTCGGGTTTGATCCGGGCCATGTAACCCAGTTCGGTGGTGCATACCGGTGTAAAATCCTTCGGATGCGAGAAAAGCACAGCCCAGGAATTGCCGACCCAGTCATGAAACTGGATCTTGCCTTCCGTGGTTTCGGCAGCGAAATCCGGTGCGAGATCATTGATTGCAAGTGTCATGAAACTCCCCCTAAATCTTGTGGCGATGCTCACCAAAAGCACCGGCGGCACATATTTTGCGCCCTTTGATAAATTAGGAAAGCAAAATATCGAGCGTCGCGTCTGTCTTTCCCTGCAACGCTGTACGCGCTTCAACGGCCGGCGTTCCAAAACACCATACGCTGCACCAAACACTTAGCTCTTGCGCTAAGTGTTTGGTGGTGATACTTAGCCTTATGGAACAGTATTCGGAGCAGTTGGACGGCATTTTTCAAGCGCTGGCAGACCCCACCCGCCGGGCCGTTCTGGCACGACTGGGCAATGGGCCAGCCAGCATCAGCGACCTGGCGAAGCCCTTCGACATGGCCCTGCCGTCCTTCATGAAGCACATCCATTTTCTTGAGGGCAGCGGATTGATCCGGACGCGCAAGGAAGGTCGCGTCAGGACCTGTGCCATAGAGAAGAAGCAGTTTGCGGCGGTGGAGGCGTGGTTATCCGCGCAACGCGCGCTTTGGGAAGGTCGCACCGACAGGCTCGAGCAGTTTGTCGCCAAGGCTCAAGCAAAAGGAGATTCACAATGATCCGATCTTCAAATCCCGATCTCGATCTGACGATTTCGCGCGTCATCAAGGCGCCCCGTTCACTGGTCTGGAGCGCCTGGACCGATCCTTCGAGCTTCGAACAATGGTGGATTCCGGAACCGGCCAGATGCAAGGTCGTGGACATGGAACTGCGTCCGGGCGGTGCGTTCATCACGCAGATCAGTGAAAACGGCGGCGATTTCATACCCCATCTCAGCGGCTGCTTCCTCGCCGTCGATGAAGGCGAGCAGATCGTCTTTACCAACGCGCTGGTCGGCGGCTGGCGGCCAGCAGAACAGGCCTTCATGACGGCGATCATCACACTGCAGGACCATCCGGAGGGCACCGACTACGTCGCCCATGTGATGCACAAGAGCAATGCTGACCGGAATATGCACGAAGAGATGGGCTTCTATGATGGCTGGGGTACGGTCATGGGCCAGCTTGCCAGGCTCGTCGAACAGCGCGTGCAATAGGGAGGCCGGCCCATGCGCAAGATTGTCTTCCAGATGATGACGACGCTTAACGGCCGTCTCGACGATCCGATCGTCTGGCTCAAGGGCGTCGGGGACGATCAGTACCGCGCCATCGACCGGCTCTATGCCACCTACGATACCGTGCTGGTCGGACGCACGACCTATGAGGAAATGGTGGCGTATTGGCCTGGTGCTCTGTCCGAAGATGTCGGTACCGAGACCAATCGAACGATGGCGCGCCGGATGCACGATTACAGAAAGCTGGTGTTCTCAAGAACCGGCAAGCATGCGCTGACCGAATGGAACAACGTGGAACAGGTCGTTGCCGCCAGCGACGACGAATTGGCAGCGTATCTCGCAAACCTGAAAACCGGGCCGGGCGGCGATATCCATCTCTCCGGCGGCGCGAGTTTTGCGCAATCGGTCATCAATTTCGATCTGGTCGACGAGTTTCATTTCTTCGTCTACCCCATAGTGTCCCCCGGCACCTCGTGGTTCTCGCTGTTGCCGGATACGCGCGACTTTCAGTTGGTTAGCGCCAACGCATATGAAAACGGTGTCGTCGGGCTTCATTATGTGCCGGTCAAGCACACGGAAAGGGCGCCACCGCAGAGCTTCTCCGATCTGTTGACGTAGTCACGAGGCGATCGTTTGATCGGCGGCGGGTTCACAAAAAAAAGCCCGCATGCCTTTCGGTCATGCGGGCCTTTCAATCGAGATGTGCAGTTACTTCGCGGCGGCGACCGCGAGTGGTTCTTGAACGCGGCCACTAAGCGAAAACGCAAGGATCGCCGAGAGCAGCATCAACCCGCCAACGATGAACATCGGCAGTTCGTAGACCCCGGTCGAATCCTTGACCAGACCGGTGATATAGGGTGCCGCAAAGCCTGCAATATTGCCGATCGTGTTGATGAGGGCGATGCCGGCGGCGGCGGCCGGGCCGGTCAGGAAGCGCGAGGGGATCGCCCAGAAGTTCGGCAGGGCTGCGAAGATCGAGCATGCCGTGATGGTGATGACCAGAATGGTTGCCTCCGGCGATCCCATGTAAAGCGCTATCGGGATGCTGATCGCGCCGGTCAGCGCCGGAATGCCAATGTGCCACGGCTTGACGCCGCGTTTGGAGGCATCGCGGCTCCAGAAGAACAGCGCCACTGCGGCCGGCAGATAGGGGATGGCGGTGATCAGGCCCTTGTCGAACACGTCGAACTTGGTGCCGAATTTTGCTTCGAAGCCGGCGATGATGGTCGGCAGGAAGAAGGCGAGCGCATAAAGCCCATAGATCAGGCCGAAGTAGATGACCGAGAGCAACCAAACGCGACCATCGGTGAAGGCGAGACGTGTCATGCGGCCGTGGGCTGCGGTCTTGGCTCGCTCCTCGCTGGCGAGTTCCTTGTTCAGCCAGTTCTTTTCCGCCTGTGTCAGCCATTTGGCGTCATCCGGCCTGTCGGCGAGATAGAACCAGGCGATAATGCCGACGACGATCGCGGGGATCGCGACGCCGAAGAACATGATCCGCCAACCCTCCAGCCCAAACGCGCCATGCGCCTGGATGAGCATCGCCGCAAGCGGCGCGCCGATCACGGTCGTCAGCGGCTGTGCGAGATAGAAAAGCGCCAGGATCTTGTTGCGATGGCGGGCGGGAACCCACATGCTGAGGAAAAGGATCGCGCCCGGGAAAAAGCCCGCTTCCGCCACGCCGAGCAGGAAGCGCAGGATATAGAGTTCCGTGGCACTGCTGACCCAGGTGAAGAGAAGCGCAACGATGCCCCAGGTCACCATGATGCGGGCAAGCCAGCGCCGCGCGCCATACTTGTGAAGCGCAAGGTTGCTCGGGATTTCAAGCACGATGTAGCCGAAGAAGAAGATGCCCGCGGCAAAACCGAACTGCGCTGCCGTCAGCGCCAGGTCGGCCGTCATGCCGTTCGGGCCGGCAAACGAGATCGCGGTGCGATCAAGGAAGTTGATGAAAAACATCAAGGCGATGAACGGCACCAGCCGCTTTGACACCTTGGCGATGGCCGACCGCTCGACCTGTGATATTTCTTGAGTGTTGGAATGCACGAAAGCTCCTCCCCTGGTTGCAAGGATTCTCCGGCAGCACCGTCTTTCAGCGCCGATGACAGAGTGGAAACTCCATTTTCCCTTCCATTATCCGTCTTCGATACGCGTGCGCCTTTAAATTGCCGCAAGTCCTAAAGGAATGTATAGGTCTGCGGCAATCGATTTAATTTCGCCTTCGCGTGAGAAAAAGTCACAGCTTGTCCGGGAGAGTTTGTTGTGAGCAAGACACTGCCGTCGCTGAACGCCCTCAAAGCCTTCGAGGCGACCGCCAGGCATCGGTCGATGACGCTTGCGGCCGATGAGCTGTTCGTCACCCATGGCGCTGTCAGCCGGCATATCAAGTCATTGGAAGAGACGCTGGGCGTCCTGCTTGTCAGCAGGAAAGCGCGATCGACGGAACCGACCCTTGAGGGCATGCGTCTCGCTGAGGGGCTGGCAAGCGCCTTCAGCCTGATGCAGGCAAGTGTCGAGCGCGTTCGACCGGGGCCGCTGACCCTGTCCTGCTCCTCCTCGATCATGATGGGGTGGATCATCCCGCGCATTGGTCAGTTCCACGAGCGCCATCCCAATATCGAACTGCAGTTCAACATGAATTTCGATCGGATCGATTTCGTGCGCGACAAGATCGGGCTGGCGATCCGCTCCAGTGTCATAGAACCTCCCGAAGACGCGGTGATACGGGAGCTGGGCGGTGAAGCGATCGGGCCGGTCTGTTCACCGGAATATCTGGCGCAGGCGCAGATTTCGGAGCCGAAGGACCTAGAAGCGGCGATGCTTCTGTCTACCCGCACTCGGCCGGAGGCGTGGCGGGACTGGCAAATGGTTGCTGAGGAAACGGACCTGGTACTCGAGCCGCGGTCGAGCTTTGATCACTTTTACCTGCTGATCCAGGCCGCCGCATGCGGGCTTGGCGTCGCGACCGTGCCGCAGATGCTGGTGCTTGATCAGCTTGCGTCGGGGCGGCTCGTGGCGCCCTTCGGCTTCCGGCCGGGGCCACGCCGCCTTGTGCTGTGGATCGCTCCCCATTTGGCGGGAAGGCCGGATGCCTTGGCGCTGGAGCGATGGTTGATCCAGGAAATGCGCGCCCGGCCGGACAATTGAACGGCCGGGCGGCGTTCGTTTGTCTTAGATCTGTTCGAGCATCGCAGCTGCTGCCGAAACCGTCGCCTGGCCGGGGCTGTCCTCGACATTCAGCGACTTCACGACGCCGTCCTCGACCAGCATCGAATAGCGCTTGGAGCGCAGGCCGAGCGTGCCGGCAGACAGGTCGATGTCCATGCCGAGCGCCTTGGTGAAGGCAGCGTTCCAGTCGGAAAGGAAGTGGATCTTGCCCATGCCGCCGGAGGCGGTCGCCCAGGCGCCCATGACATGCAGGTCGTTGACGGCGACGACAGCAATGTCGTCGATGCCGCGGGCAAGGATCGCGTCGCGGTTTTCCAGGTAGCCGGGCAGATGATTGAGCGAGCAGGTCGGCGTGAAAGCGCCGGGAACGGCGAAGAGAACGACCTTCTTTCCGGAGAACAGCTGGTCGGTGGTGATTTCGACCGGGCCGTCTGCGGTCTTTTCCTTGAATGTGGCGGCAGGCAGCTTGTCTCCGACGGAAATGGTCACGGTCTCACTCCTTGAGGTCTTTCGGAAAGGCGGGAGCGCATCGGCTCCCTGAGTCATGATGAAATATAGATTTGGCTCAGTCAAAGGCAAGCGGGGTTTCCATGCTGCGTTCGCCGGCACGAGCGACCAGCAGGATCGATCCGCTTTTCAACGCGCCGCCTTTCGATGGAACCCGCACGGGTATTTCCGCGGTCATCTGACCGTTTGCGGCGGTCACGTTTTCAGGTTTTCCAAAACTGTAGCCGGGTGGGCCGGCGAGAAAGAGTTCGGCTCGCACGGTCTCGTCTTTCTGGGGCACCAGGAGTGATAGGCGCATGCGCTTGATGGCAGGATCGAAACTGGCCGCGATGACTTTGAAACTGTCGGAGGGCTCTTCCGGCAAGGCGGACGCGGCATCTTCGATGCGCGCCTTATCGAGCGGGTTTTCCGCGAGCCCATCGGGCAGGGAAAGACTCAGGTCCGCCTGAACAGGGATGCAGATATCCTTGCAGATGCCAAGGAACACCGACGCCTTGAGTGTCAGGTCGCCGGCCTTTTCCCGTTTCAGCGAGAGCGGAAAGGCCACGGAGCGGTCATAGCCGGTATAGGCTGCAACACCCTCGCCAAAGGCTTTGGGCGCTGGAAAGCGCAGGCCGGAAAAGGAGATGCCGTCCTGCGGATCGATGGTGACCTGAGGCGGGATACCGCTGGCGCCCGGCTCCTGCCAGTAGGTCTTCCAGCCGGGCTTCAGCCGGATGTCGAGAATGGCCGGGATCGTTCCGTCCGGCTGGGGTCTGTCGGCAACGATGCGGACGGCGCCGCCTTCCGACTCGACCCATTTGCTCTGGGCGGCTTCCGCAGCCGGGAGAATAAAAAAATACGCTGCAAGGGTTGCCAGCGCTGCCAAATGAGTCACATTCTGTAGGAGGCGATGATGTTTCATGATGCTGAGGCTTATCGGTTTTGGGGTGTGGTTTAAAGATACCCGCTTTCACCTCCTGATCATTTTCTCTTGAGGAAGATGCGATGGAAGCGCCGACAACAGCCTTGAAAACAAAAGACGGGTGGGAACGCTTTTCAATTGACACAGAAGGCTGACACCATGATGGCGACATTCCAGAAAAAGCGCGAGCGTGGCTTGCTAGACGGCCAGTTCCTGATCGCCATGCCGGGCATGTTCGACAGCAATTTTGCCCGCACGGTCATCTTTGTCTGCGCCCATTCGAACGATGGCGCCATGGGCTTCGTGCTCAACCGGCCGCAGCAACTCACCTTTCCGGACGTCCTGCTTCATTTGCACATCATCGATCAGGCGCAGGCGATCAGGTTGCCCGGCGCCACACGTGATTTTCAGATCCAGACCGGCGGGCCGGTCGAAACAGGTCGCGGTTTCGTGCTTCATTCCGACGACTATCTGAGCGAATCCAGCATTCCCGTCAGCGACGACATCTGCCTGACGGCAACGCTGGATATCGTCCGCGCCATCTCGCGCGGCGAGGGGCCATCAAAGGCGATGATGATGCTCGGCTATGCCGGCTGGGGTGCCGGCCAGCTTGAAAACGAGATCGCCAACAATGGCTGGCTCAATTGCCCGGCAAGCGAGGAGTTGATCTTCGACCGCGATCTCGGCGACAAATACGACCGGGCCCTGGCGCTGATGGGCGTTGCCCCGGCGATGCTGTCGGTGGATGCCGGCCACGCCTGACTTCGCCGATTTTTCCTCTTTCTGACATTCTGTCGGAACAATCGGACCTCTCCCCCGTTTTCCAAAGGCAAGAACATGACACCTTGATCATGTTCCCAACCTCTGAGGGAGACCGGCTATGGGTAGTACGTCCGACAAGATTTCCGGCGCCGCCAACCAGGCTGCGGGCAAGGTCAAGCAAGCCGCCGGCAAGGCAACCGGCAACAACAAGCTGCGCGCCGAAGGCAAAGGCCAGGAAGTCAAGGGCAAGGTCCAGACGGCCAAGGGCAAGGCCAAGGACGCCGCCAAGGGCGCCGTTGATCGCATGTAATCGGTTTGTCGCCGATCATCTTCGTGAGTGGTGGCGGCGACTTCAAAGTGCGCGAATCAACTGTCCTGACGGGTTCAACTGGATGGAAGATTTCAGCGCCGATGCCCGCCGTGCCTCGCGCCGGCGGGCATTTCTGTGAAAGCGAATGCTTTTGGCGGGAATATTTGATCTGTAGCATTGAATGCGCACTGACTTATCGGGCGATCATCGGGCGGGCTAATTTCCATGAGACTTTACGAATGCGGCAATTGCGGAAATCCCGTTCACTTCGACAATCGTGCCTGCATCAATTGCGGCTCGCGGCTCGGATTTTTGCCTGAGGCCATGGCGATGCAGTCGCTGACGCCGGCGGGCGACGACCTGTGGCAGGCATCCTCGCGGCAACAGGCCGATGTCCGCTTTTGCGCCAATGCCGCCCACGACACCTGCAACTGGCTGATCTCGACCAACGACAATCATGCCTATTGCCAGGCCTGCCGCTACAACCGCATCGTTCCGGTGACCGACAACCCCGAAGGCCTGGCGCGCTGGCAAAAAATCGGCCAGGCGCAGCGCCATCTTTTCTATTCGCTTCTGCGCTGGAACCTGCCGCGGCCGGGCCGTGACGTCGATCCTCAGGGGGGACTCGCGTTCGATTTCCTGGCCGACGAGGTCGATGCCAACGGTTATCTGGTGCCGGCCGTGACCGGCCATGAGGATGGTCTGATCAGCCTGCGTGCGGCCGAAGCCAACGACGCCACGCGCGAAAGCGTCCGCGTCTTGATGAACGAGCCCTACCGGACTCTGCTCGGCCATTTCCGCCATGAGATCGGCCATTTTTACTGGGCTCAGCTTGTCCGCGACGACCAGACGCTGAACGAGGCGCGAGCGTTGTTCGGCGACGAGCGTGCGGATTATGCCGAGGCGTTGAAACGCAACTATCGACAAGGCCCCCCGGCAGGCTGGCAGGCAAGCTTCATCAGCACCTATGCCAGTGCCCATCCGGCCGAGGATTTCGCCGAATGCTGGGCGCATTTCTTTCACATCGTCGATACGCTGGAAACCGCCCGCGCCTTTGAACTCTCGACCGAACCAAGACGCCACGAGGACATGGCCGCCGAGGTCGATTTCGATCCCTACCGGGCAGCCAATGCACAGGACCTCGTAGACGCCTGGATCCCTCTCAGCGTCGCCCTCAACAGCCTCCAGCGCAGCATGGGCCAGCCCGACAGCTACCCCTTCGTCCTCTCGCCGCCGGTGGTGCAGAAACTCGATTTCATCAATCGTCTGATCCGCCGGGCAGGGGCTGTGTATGGGCAGTAGGGTATCGCTGGCGAGTAGAAATTGGTTATTTTTGGAAGAGGCCTAAAAAAATCCGATTGATGCAAATTCCGTCGCTTGAGGCGCTGCCCGTCGAGGCTTAGCGCCAATTGCTGACATCATTCTGCTTTGAGTGGAAGTGAATCTATTTTAGTCCTCAAAAGCGTTGAGTGATGCATCGATCGTCGCCATCAATACATCGCGCTACGGCAAGTCCGCACGCTCCTTGGAGTTGGCGCGGACGCGTCGTTCATTGCAGCACAAGAACAGCAACGAACAATCAGGGTAATCGAACAACTAAGAAGGAGATAGATACGCCAGCATATAGGCCGCAGGCACAACCCCAAGTAAAGTAAGCAGTTGATCGCCGATCTACTCCGGTAATCCCGCCAATCGCAATCCTTCGACATATTTGGCGAGGAGTGCCTTGTCCCGATAAGGAGCACGGGACGTGTATCGCTCAATCGAGAAGTCAGGATTAATTTTCAGCAATTCGCTCGCTGCGCGGCGCGCCTCCTCCAATCGCCCTAATTGTGCATATGTTGCCGCCAGTAGTCGGTAAGCGGGGCCTGGCTCTGTCATTTTTTCCAGAAGAGACAGCGCACCAAGGTAGTCTCCGGAAAGATACTTGCTGGCTGCAATGTCCCAGAGGTACCAGTCGGGTCGACTTGGATTGAGCCGGACAGCCATCTCCCCGATCCTGATCGCGTCTTCAAGACGCCCCAAATAGCCCAAAGCATCGCAATACTCGGAGAGTAGATCACAGTTGTAAGGTGCCAGCTCGCGCGCCCGATCGTAGCAACCTATGGCGCGCTCAGCCTCCCCTCTCCATAAGTGGATCACGCCAAGCGCAAAATGCGCGTCGGATTCGGTGGGGTTGAGCTGCAGGGCCTTGCTCGCCCATGTGAACGCGGTGGCCAGTGCGGTATCGATGTCGACGCTTTCATTCCATTTCAGCTTCAGCAGCTCGATCCAGGCGAGCCCCAGGTACGGGCGCGGGTAACTCGGATCATCCGCGATCGCGGCGAGGAACATCTCCTTCGCAATCCCGACGTCCTCCGGTCTCCGGCTCTGTTGAAGATGCTTCCCTCGCAGATAAAGGTCATAGGCCCTTAAAGCCGTTGCCGGTTTAGCGAGAACGCGTTGACGTTCAGCCTCTTCAATCTTGACGTTTAGCGCGGCTGGGATCGATTGAGCCAGTTCGTCCTGGATGGAGAAGACGTCGACAAGGTCGAAGTCGTATTTTTCCGCCCAGATGTGTTCGCGTAAAACGTTGGTCAGGCTAGCATTAACCCTGACGCGATTGCCAAGCCGCCTGACACTGCCCTCGAGGATGTAATAGGTAGTCGACCCGACATGTCGAGGTTCTAAACGGGGTGGTCGGACGATCACGTTCAACCTCGAGAAGCGCGACAATGCGGCCACGACATCCTCCGCTATGCCGGCCGCAAAATACTCCTGGTCTGGATCGCCGCTGAGATTTGAAAACCTTGAAGCATAAAGGATCGTTCTGTTCGACTCGAAAGCCGGATCACTTTGTATGCGGGCCGATGGTCCTGCCAAAGCAGAACCGGGGGCACCTTCTGGTTGCGGAGTTTCGCAATCATCAACAATGACATTGAAGATGCGGAGCGGACGTTCGATGTTCTTCAACGTCTGCTCCCCCGCATCCTCGAACCCGATATCCAGACGGTTGCCCAACGTGTCGCGCATCGATGCGGATACCGCGATGCCTCCGGGCTTAGCGATGGTTTCGATGCGCGATGCAACGTTCACGCCGTCACCATAGACATCGTCATCTTCAAAAAGGATGTCGCCGATATTAATGCCGATCCGAAACTCTATCCGGCGATCGGGCGAAACATCCGTGTTCCTCGTCCGCATTTCTCGTTGGATTTCGACAGCGCAGAGAACCGCCTCTTCTGCGGTCCGGAACTCGGTCAGCATTCCGTCCCCGACGAGCTTGATGATGCGGCCATGATGCAGGGCGATTTTGACATCGAGGAGTTCATGTCGGTGCCGTTTGAGAGCCGACAGGGTGCCTCTCTCATCGATGCCCATCAGGCGGCTGTAGCCAACGACGTCAGACGCCATTATGACGGAGAGCTTTTGTTCCATCGGCACCCCCAAGTCACTTGCGTGACTATCCACTACATAACACACCTTCATTTTCTCGGCGTCAAACTTCTTCCCTTACGGGTCGTACAGGTGCGTATCGTAGTGGGCATCACGTTCTCGGCGCTTGGCTTGCCAGTCGGAGCCAGAGCCGAGGTGATAGGCGATTAGGTTTCTGAAGCAGAATTCCGAGGTGCGCGAAACGACAGGCGATGATCTGATGACAACGATGCTCAGAAGCCGTTTTGGCTGCCCGGTCGAATGATTGATGGACTGCCAATAAAGGTGACCGCTTTGGGCCGATTGCGGACTTCGACGATGATAGAATCGCGCCAACCTCGAGCCTCAGACAGCGCCAATAGCCTCGCAAGCATCCATAGGACGAGCGTTTCCAGCGAACTCGTTTCGGTATCGGCGCGCCGATCTCCAACGGCCTCGGCATTTCGCTGCATTGTAGGAACAACAGAGACCGACTTCACGTTTTGAAATGAACGGTCACCGAAAATGAGTTCCCATTTTGTGCCAGTGCCGTCATGTCTTTGTGAAAGCTCGTCTGAGCCATTGCTCGACGACACACGAATCAAAGAGCTGACAGCATGGAAAATCCGGTTGCACTGCATCGTCTTTCCGAGAACACGGTCTTCCGTAAAGGCGATGTTTTCGTACTCTTCGGCGAACTGTTCGGCCGCGGATACGCCACCGGCTTGCTCGACGAAGCCAGACGGGCTGGAATGGAGATCGTGGGGATCACCGTCGGGCGGCGCGACGAGAACAACGCGCTGCGGCCGCTCGATGCCGAGGAACTATCTTTGGCGGAGACCCGGTTGGGCGGCAGGATCATCAACATACCTCTTATGGCGGGTTTCGATCTCGATGCGCCCGCAGACGGCCCAACTCCCACCGATCTCCTGGCAAAGATGACGCTTGAGAGCTGGCAACACGACAAGCTCGACTGGGACTATGTCGGGCAATGCCGCGACATCGCCACTGCGCGTTTTACGGAGTCGCTTTCAAAAGTCATGACCGTTCTCGACGGAATGATCGCCGCTGGCCGCAATGTTTTCTTCGCCCACACAATGGCCGGGGGCATCCCGAAGGCGAAGGTATTCTTGGTCGTCGCCAATCGAATCTACAAGGGGACCGGAACCCGCCACATGTCGTCGCAGGCCTTGCTCGACAGTGACATGGGAAAACTTATCCTGCAGAATTTTGACGACGTCTCCGCAAACACCTTTCGCCATCTCATTGATTTCAGCGCGGCGATCCGCGAGCGAGTGGAAGCTTCGGGCGGTCAAGTGCGATATACGGCCTACGGTTACCACGGATCGGCGGTCCTGATTGACGGAAGCTACCGTTGGCAAACCTACACCAACTACACCCAGGGTTATGCGAAGATGCGGCTCGAAGGCATTGCAGAGGAGGCCTGGGCGACAGGGATCAAGGCAACTGTCTATAACTGTCCCGAAATCCGGACCAATTCGTCCGATGTGTTCACGGGTATCGAGCTGCCCCTGATACCGCTGCTGCTTGCGTTGAAGAAAGAAAACGGTGGCCAATGGGCAGACGAACAGTGGCAGGCCTGCCGGCAGCTTCTGGCAGACGGCTTAACCATGAAGGATGTGTTCCGGAAGATCACCGACATGCAGGCCAGCGAGGTCATGCGTCCGTTCTATGACTTTTCGGCATGGCCCATGGCAAACAGCCAGGCACAGGCCGATCTGACCATCGGCACGTCCAACGAGATCACCCAGATGCATCGGGATAGCAAGTTGATGATCAGCGACCTCCTGAGCGGTCTCGTTGTGAAGGCTACCGGGCAGCTAATTTTTGGCGAATCTTCAGAACCCTCCGGTCCCGTCCTGTGGCTCAACCACGATATCGTGGCTCGGCGACTTAACGCTTCCCACCCGCATTCGAAGTCTCCCGCGCCGCTGATCGCGCAGGGAACGGAATCCTCGCACCTTGAGATGGTGTGACGGCTTCCCAGCTTAACTTGGAAGCTGGGTGTCTTTCACTGGCCCGAAGGCGACGAAGGTCTCGGCGGGAGTGCGCCAATGAAAGACATCGGCTCCGCTTGGATGAATAACCAGTTTGGGGCCACAAGCAGGCGTCAGTCGATTTAGTTGCACGACATCGAAAATTCTACTCGCGCCTCAAGCCCGCTTCATCAACGGAAATCGTTCCTTCAGCAGCCGCTGGATCGACTCCGAACCGATTGGCGGGCCGAAGAGGAAGCTTTGGCCGAAGTCGCAGCCCATCTGGGCGAGCTGGATGGCGTCTTCCTCGGACTCGATGCCTTCGGCGACCACCTGCATGTCGAGTTCGCGGGCCATGGTGATGACCGAGCGCAGAAGGATCGTACGCTTGTCGCTCGGGTCCTTGACCAACGACTTGTCGATCTTGATCGTGTCGAAGGGAAAGCGTGTGAGATAGGCAAGCGACGAATGGCCGGTACCGAAATCGTCGAGCGCCAGCCGCAACCCGGCATCCTTGAGCTTCTCCAGCACCAGACGTGCCTGCTCGGGATTTTCCATGACAACGGATTCGGTGAGTTCCACCTTCACCTTGTGCGGGTCGCAATGGTTCTTGTTCAAGATACCCCGGATATCATCATAGAGGTCGTTGTTGAGGAGCTGCGCGCTCGACAGGTTGACCGAGACGAAGATCGGCAGGTCGCCCGTCTGAAGTTGCCAGTCAGTCAGGTCGCTGGTCGCCTTTTCGAAGGCGAACATGCCGAGCTGGTTGATGAGATCCGATGCTTCGGCGATCGGGATGAATTCCGACGGCGAAATACTGCCGCGCTTGGGATGCTCCCAGCGCATCAGGGCCTCGAAACCGGCAATCTCCGCATCCACAAGGCGCACGATCGGCTGATAGACAAGGCTCAGTTCCTTGCGCTCGATGGCGCGGCGCAGGTCGGTTTCGAGCTGCAGGCGGTCGGTTCCTGAGGCGCGGAAGGCGGGCCGGAAGGGTTCGACGCGGTTGCCACCGGCCTTCTTGGCGCGGAACATGGCAAGTTCCGCGTCGTCGAGCAGCCCGGCGGCGCTTTCCTGCTGATCAACCCAGGACACAAGGCCGATCGAGGCCGTCAGGCTGATTTCCCGATTGCCGAAATTGAGCGGCACCATGATCGCCTTGGAGACGGCATCGGCGAAATCGGCAACCTTGGCGGGATCACGCTCCGACATCAGGATCAGCCCGAATTCATCACTGCCGAGACGGGCGAGCGTGTCGTGCGGCTTGACGAGTCGGCGCAGACGGCGAGTCAGCGCGATGAGGATATTGTCGCCGGCGGCGATGCCAAGCACGTCGTTGACCTGCTTGTAGCGATCGATGTCGATGGTGATGACGGTCGGCCTGACCGCGGTCGAGCCAGGTGCCAGCGACAGGATCGACTGCAGTCGGTCGAGGAAGATCTGCCGGTTCGGCAATCCCGTCAGGTTGTCGTTGAGCGCATTGTGCAGCAGCCGGTCGATGGAATTCTTCTGCTCGGTGATATCGACGATGGTGCCGACGCAGCGGATGATCTCGCCGTTGGCGCCGAGTACCGGCCGCGCGCGGATCGACAGCCAGTGGTAATGGCCGTCTTCGGCCCGTACCCGAAATTCGTGGTTCAGCCGACCCTTGCGATGCTCGAGCAGAACGTCCAGCGTCGCGCGGAAGCGATCGCGATCGTCGGGGTGCAGGCGCGGCAGCCAGTTGCGGGCAGCACCGTGCATGGTGCCGGGCGAAAGGCCGAGCTGAGCGGAGATATCCGGAATGGTGACGACGCGGTCGCGGGCCACGTCCCAGTCCCAGACGGTGTCGCCGGAACCGGTCAACGCGAGCGACTGGCGCTCCAGGTCGGAGAACAGACCCTGGCTGTAGGCCCCACCGGCAAAGGCGTGCTGCATGACCGTGAAGCCGATCAGAAGCACGATCAGCACCAGGCCGCCACCAAGCGCCGGCTGGACGATGTCATTGGCAAGCTGCCCGGTGACAGTCATCCAGGCGCCGAACAGCCAGACGAGGATCAATAGCCAGGCCGGCACCAGCAGGATGGCGCGGTCGTAGCGGTTGAAGCCGAGATAGGCGATCAGGACGATGCCGGCGGTGCCCGTCAGCGCGAAGGACAGACGCGCAATGCCGGATGCGATGGCCGGGTCATAGATGGCAACGCCGAACAGCAGGCCGAGGCCGAGGATCCAGGCGAGCGTCGCATAGCTCAGATGCTGGTGCCAGCGGTTCAGGTTGAGGTAGGTGAACAGGAAGATCACGAGGCCCGCGGCGAGGAACACTTCGGTTCCCGCCCGCCATATTCGCTCGTCGCCGGCGGTAATCGAGATCAGCTTCGACAGGAAGCCGAAATCGACGCAGATATAGGCAAGCACCGCCCAGGCAAGGGCTGCCGTCGCAGGCAGCATCGAGGTTCCCTTGACGACGAAGAGAATGGTCAGGAACACGGCAAGCAGGCCGGCAATGCCAAGCACGATGCCGCGATAGAGTGTGAAAGCGTTAACCGTGTCCTTGTAGGCGTCCGGCTGCCAGAGATAGATCTGCGGCAGGTCAGGGCCGGCGAGCTCGGCCACGAAGGTGATGACGGAGCCCGGGTTGAGCGTGATGCGGAACACGTCCGCTTCGTCGCTCGGCTGCCGGTCGAGCGCAAAGCCTTCACTCGGTGTAATGGACAGGATGCGCTGCGAGCCAAGGTCGGGCCAGAACAGCTTCGAGTTTACCAGCCGGAAATGCGGGGCGACGATGACGCGCTCCAGCTGCTCTTCCGAAACGTTGGCAAGCGCGAAAACGGCCCAGTCGCCCTGGTGGTTTTCGGCGCTGGAGCGCACCTCGATACGCCGGACGATGCCGTCGGTGCCGGGCGCCGTCGAAACCTGGAAGGCCTCGCCGCGGCCGGTATAAATTTCCGTTGTGGCGGTCAGGTCGAGCGCCGTGTCCTCGCGCGAAATCTTCACCGGTTCCGTCGCAAGGGCTGCACCACTACCGATCAGGCAGAACGCGATCAACATGGCGCAGAGAAGCGCCAAGAGCCTTCGTGCTGACAGGGGGAGCGGTAGGCGGTTCAAAAACATCAATCACTCGAATTCTTATGTTGCATGCTGTCCTGCGAGAGAAGGGAAAACATCAGGTGATCCCGCCATTGCCCGTTGATTTTCAGGTATTCCCGCAAGTAGCCTTCGCGCTGAAACCCGGCCTTTTCAAGGAGCCGGATGCTTCTGTGGTTCTCGGGAATACAGGCTGCTTCAATACGGTGCAACTGAAGGGTCGAAAAGATGTAGGGAATAGCCAGTTTGACGGCTTGGGCCATATGCCCTTTGCCGGCATAGCGCTCGCCCATCCAGTAGCCAATCATGCAGCATTGGGCGGCACCCCGGCGGATATAGCCGATCGTCAGCCCGCCGATCAGCTGGTCTTCGGCCCGCGAAATGATGAAGAGTGGCACGGCCTGGCCGGAAGCGAATTCCTGCTCGTTGCGGATGACGCGGGTGCGAAAGGCGCTCTCGGTCATCTCGTCGGCCCGCCACGTTGGCTCCCACGGCTCGAGAAAGGCGCGGCTTTCGTTGCGCAACTGATACCACTGCCGATAGTCGGATGTTTTGGGCAAACGCAGCAAATGCGTCGCATTGGCAATCTCGACCGGATCCGGCTGCCGCGACAGAAACCGAAAGACCGATCGTGTCATATATGCCTCCGCAGCGTGTATGTTGCCGAGATGCGAGAGTGCCGGGCGCTCGAGGAACGCCCGGAGGTCGCCCTTCAATATAAGAATTAACCGTTGGCGGCGCGAGCCTGAACGGTCTTGTTGGAAAGTGCGCCGAGAAGGTCGCCCATCGGTGCCAGTTTCTCCACCGGCCCGATCGCCGACAGCGTCGGGGTCGTGTCGAAGAACAGCCGGCCGGCAAGATCCGTCAGACGCTCGATGGTGATGCCGGACAGGCGCTCCATCAGTTCCTCGTTCGGGATCGGACGGCCGTACAGCATCATCTGGCGAGCGATCTGGCCGGCGCGGGCAGCGGGACTTTCCTGGCCCATCAGAAGCTGGGCGCGGATCTGCGCGCGGGCGCGGTCGATTTCCTGCTGCTCGATCTTCATCGACGACTTGCGCAGTTCATCGATGATGACGGGCATCAGTTCCGGCAGGTTCTCGCCGCCGGTTGCCGCGTGAACGCCGAAGATGCCGGTATCGGAAAAGCCCCAATGGAAGGCGTAGACCGAATAGCACAGACCGCGATGTTCGCGCACTTCCTGGAACAGGCGCGAGGACATGCCGCCGCCAAGGATGTTGGCGAGAATCTGCGAACAGTAGAAATCGCGGGCGTGATAGGCCTTGCCCTCGAAACCGAGCAGGACCTGCGCGTCCATCAGGTCGCGATCCTCGCGCACGTCGCCGCCAGTGTAACGGGCAACGTCGGCAATTGGCGGCGAGGCCGGCTTTTGCGGCAGGCTGGAGAACCGGTCTTCAACCTGTCGCACAAAACTATCATGATCGATCGCACCGGCACCGACGACGAACATGCGGTCGGTGGTGTAGTTGCGGTCGAGATAGGTGCGGATTTGCTGTGGCGTGAAGGAAAGAACCGTGTCCGGCGTGCCGAGGATCGGGCGGCCGATCGTCTGGTTGGCAAAGGCGGTTTCGGCAAATTTGTCGAAGACGACGTCGTCGGGCGTGTCGTTGGCGGCGCCGATTTCCTGCAGAATGACCTGCTTTTCCCGCTGCAGCTCGTCTTCCTCGAAGGACGATTCCGTCAGGATATCCGCAAGGATATCGACAGCGAGGGGAACATCGTCCTGAAGAATGCGGGCGTAGTAGGAGGTTGTTTCCGTTGATGTCGCGGCGTTGACTTCGCCGCCGACATTTTCGATCTGTTCGGCTATCTCGCGGGCTGTTCGCCGTGCGGTGCCCTTGAACGCCATGTGTTCCAGCAGATGGGCAATTCCGTGCTCGTCCGTGGTTTCATCGCGTGAACCGGATTTGATCCAGACCCCGAGCGCGACGCTTTCAAGATGCGGCATGTTCTCGGTGACGACCGTCAACCCGGATTGGAGCCGGGTGCACTCAACTTTCATCATACGTCTTTCTGCGTCCTTACTTCCGGATGCGGGCACGCTCGTTGATAAAAGTTTCAACGACTTTAAGCTCGGCGTCAAGAATATCGAAACGCTCCTCCCTGACCATTAGATCAGCAAGCCACGTCGGAAGCGCCGGGTCAATACCACTGGCTGATTTTACTGCGGCGGGGAATTTCGCGGGGTGCGCGGTCGCAAGCGTCACCATCGGAGCGTTTGGTTTTTCATGCTTGCCCGCAACGAAGACGCCAATGGCGGTGTGTGGATCGAGCAGGTAACCGGTCGCCTCAAGTGTCGCGCGGATCGTCTTTGCAACTTCTTTTTCGGACGCGCGGCCGGCTCGGAACACCTTGCGGATGGCCTTCAGCGCCTTTTCCTCGATCTCGAAGGAGCCCGATTGCTTCAGGCTGGCCATGGCGCCGCGCACCTTGGAGGCGTCGCGGTCGTATGCTTCGAACAGCAGCCGCTCGAAGTTCGAGGAGATCTGGATGTCCATCGAGGGTGAGGTGGTCGCCTTGACGTCGCGCATCTCGTAGCGGCCGGTCTTCAGCGTGCGGGCGAGAATGTCGTTCTCGTTGGTGGCGACGACCAGCTTGTCGATCGGCAGCCCCATCTGCTTGGCCACGTAGCCCGCAAAGATATCGCCGAAATTGCCGGTAGGAACCGTGAAGGAGATTTTCCGGTCCGGGCCGCCGAGGGCCAGAGCCGTTGTGAAATAATAGACGATCTGGGCCATGATGCGCGCCCAGTTGATCGAGTTGACGCCGGACAGCGCCACGCCGTCGCGGAAGGCAACGTCGTTGAACATCTCTTTGACGAGGCTCTGGCAGTCGTCGAAATTGCCGTTGATCGCCAGGGCATGGACGTTGCCTGCCTTGGATGTCGTCATCTGGTGCTGCTGCACCGGCGACACCTTGCCATGCGGGAACAGGATGAAGATGTCGGTCCGGTCACGCCCGGCAAAGGCGTCGATCGCCGCGCCGCCGGTATCGCCCGATGTCGCGCCGACGATGGTGGCGCGCTGGTTGCGCTCTGTCAGCACATAATCCATCAGCCGCCCGAGCAGCTGCATGGCGACATCCTTGAAGGCGAGCGTCGATCCGTGGAACAGCTCCATGATGAAGGCGTTGGGGCCAGTCTGGACGAGCGGAGCGATCGCCGGATGGCGGAAGGTGGCGTAGGCCTCGTCGATCATCGCGCGGAACTTGTCGTCCGGGATTTCGCCATCGATGAAGGGGCTCAGGACCGTGAAGGCGATCTCCTGGTAGGATTTGCCGCGCAGCGCCCGGATTTCCTTCTTGGAGAAGCTTGGCCATTCCTTTGGAACATAAAGACCGCCGTCGCGGCCCAGACCCGCCAGAAGCGCATCGCAAAAACCCAGCGAAGGGGCTTCGCCCCGCGTCGACACATACTTCACAGTGACCATCCTTCGTCGTCTGTTTGCTGCCGCTTGAGGGCGCGGCGGGAATTGAGCGGCACCCTAGTCGAACCATCGGCAAATCGCGGTTCTTTTTGCGTCAAGCCTTGGCAAAGCTGACGGAAATATCGGGTTTTCATCCGTTGCCGGCCAATTCAGCGCGTCCTGAAAAATTGGCGTTCCGGCTTCAGACTCCAATCGATTTTTCAATGCGTCGCTGCTATAGACCATCGCCAAGGGTCTTGAAAGGCTCAAGTTGCAGGGGTGAAAAACCGAAAAATACCTTATTTTGCGGTCAGTCACGCTCCGCGGCATCAATTGTGCAAGGCAGGGGGTCAAGTCTGGTGTTTGGTAAAGTTTCCATCCGTCTTCTCGGAATTTCACTTCTCGTGGTCATCGCGGGCTGCAACAAGACAGACACCGGCGGCGCGATCGATGCCGGCGGCAGCGCGGCAGCGCCGACGCCCGCCGTCATCCAGGGCGCTTGCCCGCAGGTCTATCTGCTCGACGGAACCGCCAATTACCGCACCTATGCCAAGGGCGCCAAGGACGATCCGACCAAGATCGTCTATCAGGCGTCGCTGGCCGATACGACCCGCCAGTGCGTTCAGAACGAGAGCCAGCTGGTGATGACCGTCGTCGTCCAGGGCCGCGTCGTCTCCGGCCCGGCCGGTGGCGCCGGTACCGTCAACCTGCCGATCCGCGTCGCGGCGACCGACGGTAAGAATACGCTCTATTCCGAACTGACACAGTATCCGGTCGAGGTCGCAGCCGGCGCCGGCGCCACCCAGTTCATCTTCACCAAGGCCCAGGTTGCACTTCCCGCAGGTGCCGGCGATTTCGCCAAGATTTACGTCGGCTTCGACGAAGGCCCGGCTGCGGGCAAGAAGAAGAAATAAGCTGGATTTTTGCTGCAGAATGAAGGGCCGGCGCGGCGTTTTCGTGCCGGTTTTTTGTGTCCGGCGCAATCTGCCTTTCGGCTGCTTTTGTCTCGGAGAGGCAAAATATTACTCCGTCATCCTCGGGCTTGACCCGAGGATCCACTTCCAAGCCTACCAAAGCTCATAATAAAGATTCCGCCAGTCCGAGTTCATCGCCTCGATCAATTCGATCTTCCACTGCCGATATCATCGCTTGAGAGATTTCTCGCGCTGGATCGCTGTGTCGATCGAGAGGTGTTCTTCGTACCAGACGAGTTGCTTGCAGCCATATTTTGACGTGAAGCCTGGTGTCGTGCCTTCGCGATGCTGGTAGACGCGACGTTTTCGAGATCGGAGGTTACGCCGATGTAAAGCGTTCCTCGCTTGTGATTGGTGACGATGTAGACCCGCCATAGCCGGATGATGCTTGGGAGTGGATCCTCGGGTCAAGCCCGAGGATGACGGAGGTGAGGGCTGTCTTTCAGTCCAAAGGCCCCCCAAACACTCTCAGGCCATCAGCGATTCCGACCATTCCGACAGCGCCGCAATCACGCCCGGCAGCGCGCTCATGCGCGAGATCACCGTTTCGGCGCCGGCCTCGGTCAGCTTGTCGGCATGCGCGTCGTGGACGCCGTGGACAGAATCCTCGATCACCAGCACGCGGGACGGATCGACGCCGAACTGTTTGGCGCCGTGCAGGAAGATGTCCGGCTTCGGCTTGACCTTGTCTTCGCCGAGATCGCGGGCCGAGTAGATGTGCTTTCCGAAATGATCCTTGATGCCGACCTTGGCAAGCATCATGGCAAGCCGCGCCGACGTCGAGTTCGAGCAGATGCAATGCGGCAGCGTGATCTGCACCAGCATCGGCTTGACGCCGTCGATGATCTGCACGTCACTGGCAAGGCGCTTGTCGAGGATAGCTTCGTTCTTGGTAATCAGGGTTGCCGAAAGCGGAATGTCGGCTTCCTTCTCTATGGCGAGCAGCGTGTTGTGCCAGGTCATGCCGGCGAAGCGCTCGGCCATTTCCTCGGTGCTGATCGGATAGCCGGCCTCGGTCAGAAGCTCGGCTTCGACTTCGCTGGCGATGATTTCCGAATCGACGAGCACGCCGTCGCAGTCGAAGATGATGAGATCAATGCTGGTCATGCGGGGAGTGTCCTTGGGGGAGATGGTGGCCATGTACACGATGCGGCCCGAAAGCTCAACCGCGCGAAGCGGGTAGCTGGTATGCAGGGAGGGGAGGCCGCCCTACCGGCGCAGCGGTGACGCGAGTGGATCTTTCTCAATCCGGACGCGGCTTGAACTACTCAGCTGCGGTTGGTTGCGCCTCTCGTCGCGGCGAGCGGCCCATAACCCGCTTGAACGCGGTGCTGAAAGCCGCCTCGGACGCATAGCCGACGGACCGGGAAATCACTGCGACCGATTGGCCGCCTTCCCGCAGCTTCCGCTCCGCAAGCCACATGCGCCATTCCGTGAGATAGCCGAGTGGGGCAACACCGGCGATCGCCTTGAAATAGGTGGCGAAGGCCGTGCGCGACATCGCAGCCGCCTTTGCCAGTTCCGGCAGATGCCAGTTGCGGGCAGGATCACTGTGCATAAGGCCCAGAGCCGGCGCGAGTTTCGGGTCGCAGGCGGCACGCAGCCAGCCGACATCCACGCCGCGCTCCTGCGAAAGATACCCTCGCAGGAGCTGCAGAAACATCAGATTGGCGAGACCGGAACAGGCCGCATCCGCTCCCGGAACGGCAGACGTCGTCTCCCGTACAAGTTCCTCGATCAGCCATTGCAACTGGCCGGTCCTCACCTCATCCGCTCGAAGATGGATGACCGGCGGCAGACTGTCGATGAGGAGGCGACTACCCTTGGAGGCGAAGTCGAGATGGCTTCCCAGATAAAGGAACTCATCGCCTTGTCCAAGGCGCGCGAAGTTGGATCGACCCTCATCGAATACCTGCAACGCGTCGGCTGGAGACACAGCAAGATCGCTGGCGACGGTAAAGGATATCTGCTCGGACAGTAGGAAGATGTCGCCGCACCGCAGATGGAAAGGCGTGGAAATCCCATCGACCGCAACGAAGCACGAACCGCGGGCAATAGCGAAGAATTTGATTTTCTCCGGCGGAGGGAAGCGGATGGCCCATTCGCCACCGGCAGTGAAACCGCCACCGTAAACGACGCGCGCTTCGATCATCGACAGGATTGCGGATAGTGGATCACCGATCATATTCTGAACTATGGCGAAGGAAGTCCGGACTTTCAAGCATTCAAAATCCGGTCGGCGGGCAATATCTCCAGCGGGTCCAAAACAGGAGACCCCCTAGCATGTCCACAACGCAACAGCCTATCAACTCCGGCTTCAACGCCGCCTCCACCACTTCCGATGTCATCTCCGGGATCAACCTGGTCGGAAAAGTGGCCATCGTCACGGGCGGTTACGCCGGCCTTGGTCTCGACACGGCGAGAACGCTCGCCCTGGCCGGCGCAAGGGTGATCGTGCCTGCCCGCGATGTCGAACGCGCCCGCAGGAATGCCGCCGAGATTGGCGGAGGTATTGAAATTCAGCCGATGGACCTTACCGATCCGGCGTCCATCGATGCCTTCGCCAAGAACTTCGTCAACTCGGGGCTGCCGCTCCATATCCTCGTCAACAATGCGGGTATCATGGCCCTGGACGACTTGCAGCGTGATGCGCGCGGCAACGAACTCCAGTTCTCCACCAACCACCTGGGCCACTTCCAGCTCGTCGCGCGGCTTTGGCCAGCCTTGGTCCGCGCTAAAGGCGCACGTGTCGTTTCCGTTTCGTCGCTGGGGCACCGCTTTTCGCCTGTGGTCTTCGATGACATCAACTTCGAGCGCCGCGCCTATGACCCTTGGGCGGCCTACGGCCAGTCCAAGACCGCGAACGTGCTCCTTGCGGTGGCGGTTGACGAACGCGGGAAGGAACACGGCATTCGGGCCTTTTCGCTGCATCCGGGCGGTATCGTCGGAACCGGGCTTACCAGTCACTTCTCGGTGGAAACGCTGCAGGCCCACGGCGTGTTGGATGCGAACGGCAAACCGATCCTCGACCCCTCCCTCGATTTGAAGTCCGTGCCACAAGGGGCTGCGACGCAGGTATGGTGCGCGACCAGCCGGCAACTCGATGGAAAGGGCGGCGTCTTCTGCATGGACTCGGATATCGCGCCCGTACTTTCCGACGGCACCGCCTTCACCATTGCGCGGAATTCCGAGCCTGGCCGCGTTGCCGGCGTCGAGGCCTATGCCATCGACCGCGAAGCCGCCGAACGTCTCTGGACCCTCAGCGAGAAAATGACCGGCGTCCGCGTGGGCGCCTGACAATCCTTCGACAGGCGCGTCCCAGACTAAGATTCCAGGGACGCGCCACAATATTGGGGTCCAGCGTCGCCGCAGGGCCTTTGCCACCGTCCGGTGTTCAGCATACAGCAACTTCTGTTCCGGGCCGGAAGTTGCCGCAGGTGGCATTTGCCGCGTAGCGTCGCATTTGTCTTCCCAGTATAAGGCTTCATGACCATCCGCCTGCGCCCGCATCATCTGCTTTGCATGCTGACCTTCGTCGGCAAGGGGTACACGGCTGCCTTCACCGAAAACTACATCCGTATCGCCGCCCGCCTGTCCGAGGGCGAGGATATCCTTGTGGTCGAAGGGCCGGACGACGTCTGTGCGCCGATGCTGGGCGAGGCGGGCATGCACTGTCTTGACGGGAGTGTGGTCGAGCGCGACCTGAAGGCGCGTGAAGCGGTGGAGGCTTTGCTCAATGTACCTGTCGGTCCGGGCGCTTCAATCCACCCGGACGCGGATTTTCTCGCAGCGATGCGCGATGCTTTCAGTGCAGGCTCCATCCGCGATGGCTGCGCCCGCTGCGAATGGTCGCCGCTCTGCACCGGCATTGCCGCTTCAGGCTTCGACGGTGTGCTTGTGAACCCGCTCGACTGTTGACGATGCGGGCAGGGGAAAGAGCTTTGCAAATTCCCTTTCACCGGTACCGGTGAAACGCACGGCGCGGCTTTCCGGCTCGCGTTTGGCCCAGCCCTTGTCGAGGAAAAGTGTCAGCAAGGCCTGCCCGAGCGAGCCGGAGAGATGCGAACGGCGCTCGCTCCAGTCGAGGCAGGTGCGGCAGACCGGGCGCCTGGATTTCACCAGCGCCGCAAGATCGATGCCGAGCGCCGTGATCTTGCCTTCGCCTGATTTCGTCAGCTGCAGCTTGTCGCCAACACCGGCGATCACTTCCTCGGCGACAAGGCTGTCGAGCATGCGCACGCCGTAGTCGCCGGCCAGGTGATTGTAGCAGACACGGGCCTTGCGCAGCGCCGGGTCCTTGGGACCGGTGCGATGGCGGGTGAAGCCGCGATAGGCGGCAAAGCCCATCAGACCCTCGATCATCAGGCCGACATCGTCGTCGGCGAGGGTGAAATAGCGATGACGGCCCTGCTTGCGCTGGGCGATCAGACCGCCGGCCTCCAGTTTCGACAGATGAGAACTGGCCGTCTGCAGCGTGATTCCAGCCGTTCCGGCAAGCTCCGTCGCCGTCAACGCCTTGCCGCCTGTCAGCGCGGTCAGCATGTTGGCGCGGGCGGGATCGCCGATCAGCGAGCCGATGAGAGCAATATCTGGACCTTCTTTCATGCCGGGATTTTACCCGCTGCACCGGACGTCGGCAAGACTTCATACTTCGATCATCATCGAAGCATCCGGTGGCTGGAAGCTGGCACAAAGGGACATCCGCAAACGAAGGAGAGACCCATGATCACCTGCTTCATCCGCTACGAGATCGACCCGTTCAAGCGCGAGGAGTTCGCCACCTATGCCCGCAACTGGGGCCAGTGCATTCCGCGCAACGGCGCCGACCTGATCGGCTATTTCGGCCCGCACGAAGGCTCGGCCACGACAGCTTACGCCGCCTACAACATCGAGAACCTCGCCGCCTACGAAGTCTACCGCGCAAAGCTTGCCGCAGATCCTCTGGGCATCGAAAATTATGAGTTCGCCCGGAAGGAGCGGTTCATCCTCAAGGAAGACCGGATTTTCCTGAAGAACATTTCGCTGCCGCATGCGCAGGGCCTGCATATAGGCGGGATTTCGTCGTGATCGCCGTCATCTTCGAGGTCACGCCGGTCTATGGCCGGCGCAGCACCTATCTCGATCTCGCAGCCCAGCTTCACAGCAAACTCGACAAGATCGACGGCTTCCTGTCGATCGAGCGGTTCGAAAGCCTGAAGATGCCAGGCAAGATACTTTCCCTGTCGTTCTGGCGCGACGAGGCGGCGATCGCCACCTGGCGCAACGGCGAGGAACACCGGGCAGCCCAGCACGCGGGGCGAAACGGCACCTTCGCCGACTACCGCCTGCGCATCGCCAGCGTCATCCGCGACTACGGCATGACCGAGCGCGACGAGGCGCCGGAGGACAGCCGGAGCTTTCACGAGGCAAGCGAACACATGCAATAAAACGGGCAAATGGTGGCGCCCGTCGATGGTGGCGGGAGCGCGACGGATCAGGGCTTTCGCGCCATCCCCCTGTATCATTTCGCAAATTTCGCAAGCACCTTCAGCATTTGGTAACCAAGTTCGGTAACCATAAGGGTCGAAATCAGTTCCGAGTAAGCGTAGGTGCGAGTTGTCCATGTCATCAGTTGTTTCGTTGGCCGAAATCTCCCGCGGCGTCAGCCCTGCCGGCTGGCTCGATTCCATCATCAAGGGCGATTGCGTCGCTGCCCTTGAAGCGCTCCCCGACAACTCCGTCGATGTCGTCTTCGCCGACCCGCCCTACAACCTCCAGCTTGGCGGCTCGCTGCATCGTCCCGATCAGTCGCTGGTCGATGCGGTCGATGACGAATGGGACCAGTTCGTTTCCTTCGAGGCCTATGACGCCTTTACCCGCGCCTGGCTGCTCGCTTGCCGCCGCGTCCTTAAACCCACCGGCACGCTCTGGGTCATTGGCTCCTACCACAACATCTTTCGCGTTGGCGCGACGCTGCAGGACCTGAACTTCTGGATCCTCAACGACATCATCTGGCGCAAGACCAACCCGATGCCGAACTTCAAGGGCCGCCGGTTCCAAAACGCCCATGAAACGCTGATCTGGGCAAGCCCCAGCGCCAAGGGCAAGGGCTACACGTTCAATTATGATGCGCTGAAGGCATCCAACGATGATGTGCAGATGCGTTCCGACTGGCTGTTTCCGATCTGCTCGGGCGGCGAGCGGCTGAAGGGTGACGACGGCAAGAAGGCGCATCCGACACAGAAGCCGGAAGCACTGCTCGCCCGCATCCTGATGGCCTCGACCAAGCCGGGCGACGTGGTGCTCGACCCGTTCTTCGGTTCGGGTACGACAGGTGCCGTTGCCAAGCGGCTCGGCCGCCATTTCGTCGGCATCGAGCGTGAGCAGGCTTATATCGATGCCGCCGCCGAACGCATCGCCGCCGTCGAGCCGCTCGGCAAGGCGACACTGTCGGTCATGACCGGCAAGAAGGCCGAGCCACGCGTCGCCTTCAACACGCTGATCGAAAGCGGCATGATCAAGCCCGGCACGGTGCTGACGGATGCCCGCCGCCGCTACAGCGCCATCGTTCGTGCCGACGGCACGATCGCCAGTGGCGGCGACGCCGGCTCGATCCACCGCCTCGGCGCCAAGGTGCAGGGGCTGGATGCCTGCAACGGCTGGACCTTCTGGCACTATGAAGACGGCAAGTCGCTGCGCCCGATCGACGACCTGCGCGCCGTGATCCGCAGCGACATGGCCAAGATCAACTGACCATCGACGATAGGCATCATTAAGCGCCGCGCCATCCGGAAGGATGCGCGGCGTTTCGGTTGATGGAGCGGACCGGTCCGGTGCGGAAATCGGTTCCGGGCCTATGATTTCCCCACGGGGGCCATGAGCACCTCGAAACATTCGCCGCAATAGCCATGCTGATAGCCGATGGTCTGCCACGGCTCGACCGGATTCTCACAACAGATGCAATGGATAACCCATCGAGAGGGGCACTCTGCATTGAGTTCCCGCGCATGTTGCTGGTGGTGCATGAGCTTTTTTGAAGCGTCCGTATTTCCATTCATATGCACTGCCTTTCCTGTCTGCGGACAGGAACGAGTTCGGGAAAAGACAAGTTTCAGAAAACTGAGTTTTTTGCCTCTGCGAAATGAAGAAAAATTGGCTGATTCGGAAGATCTTGCAGATCGAGCATATCATGGCGAACTGACCCGGCTTTGACCATTACATGCAAAAACGGCCGGAGTGGACCTCCGGCCGTCTTTGGAAATGGATACTCCGGCTCAGAACAGGAAGTCGCCGGCATCGAGATTGGCCAGCTTGACGTTTTCCAGGATCAGCTTGTCGCCATTGCCGCCGTCGATGACGAGGGAGGTTCCGACCGTGGTCATATGGTGGGCCTTCAGGTCAGCGAAACCGGTGATCGAGGCAAGGCCTGACAGGTCTATGAAATCGTGATCGCTGCCGACGGCGTCGAAATCCCTGATGGTGTCGATAGCGTCCTTGGTCTTGAACACGAATGTATCGATTCCGCCTTGGCCGCTCAGGATATCCGTGCCAGCGCCGCCAGTCAGCTTGTCCGCGCCGTCCCCGCCCGAAAGCTTGTCGTTGCCGCTCTCGCCGTTCAGGCTGTCATTGCCTTCATTGCCCGACAGGACATCATTTCCGGCGCCGCCGTAGAGTTTGTCGTTTCCGGCATTGCCGCTGAGCACATCGTTGCCGGACAGGCCGTTCAGCGTATCATTGCCGTTGCCGCCCCAGAATTTGTCGGTGTAGTTCGTGCCGGTGATCGTGTCGCTGCCGGCGAGCAGGACGTCGAGAAACTTCGTCGTGCTGCCGCTGTCCCACGCAGCCGCAAGCGCCTTGCCGGAAAGCGAAAGGCCGCTTTCGCTGATAATGGTGACGCCGTTCTTGACGATCGAAAAGGAGGTCAGCGTGCCCGCGGTAATGCCGAAAACCTCGCCATCGACATACGTGTACTTCAGGCCGGTGCCGGAAAATTTCATGTAGTTCTTGGAATCGTCCGAGAGATAAATTCCCGTCGCTGAAAAATTTTCATTGGTGTAATCGAGAATGGTATGCAGCTTTGTCGCGGCGATATCCTGCAGATTGAGACCTGCGGTTTTCGTAAAGCCGCTCAGATTGATTTTTGCCATGTTCGCTCCGTGAAAAAACCCCGAAGCGGGATACCAAACCGTTTTCTCGTCTGCAACTTTTTGGGGTGCATGCCGGCTGAATTCGTGGAATCAGGCCTAAATCTCCGTTAAAAACACATGGATTTCAGTATTTTAGGTTTAATGTATATTTTGTAATGGCCAGCGTGCGAAGCATTTTTAACGCGTGTTTCCCGTATTTCGCGTGGTGCGAAGGCTATGGAGCGGCGAAGCCTTTAGAACAATTTAACCATCCCGCGCGTAGTCTGCTCGCAAGCAGGACGACCGCATGATCAACCATGCGAGGCGCGCGGGGCAGCCCGTAAATTGCTTGACGGCGCGGTCGAAAGACTGCCCGGTTCAGAGATAGTTTTCGTCCGGTTTTCGTACCTTCAGTCCCGGAAGAAGACTTAAACGCCCAGGATCTGCCACGGTCCTGGGCGTTTCTGTTTTTGCGGCTTGTATCACCAAACAAAAAGAGCCCCGCCGGGGCGGAGCTCTGATGTTCCTGCGGCGCGTTGGCTTACAGGATGAAGTCGACCGAAGACATGCTGGTGACGCCGTTCATCTTGATCTGGAAGTCAGAGACGCCGTCGCCGTTCGTGTCACCGAGGATGACGCCGCTGCTGAAGCGAAGCTCGCCCGCCGTGCCGTGGAATGATTGGCCGCCGATGAACTTGAAGGCCTGGTTGCCGGTGCTCAGCGCGTTGGCGTCGATCGACCTCAGGTCAACGACGTCGAGTTCCGAGCGGTGGAAGTCATCGATGACATCGCGCCTGCTGCCGGTGACCGATTCGCTGATCGAATTGAAGTCGAAAATATCGGCGCCGGTACCGCCGGAGAGGAAGTCGAAGCCCGTACCGCCAACCAGCAGGTCATCGCCCGAACTGCCGACGAGGTCGTCGTCGCCGGAGCCGCCGAACAGATCGTCGGCGCCCGAGCCGCCATAAATATCGTCGGCACCTTCGAGTCCATAGATGACGTCATTGCCGCCGAGGCCCTTCAGGATATTGCGTCCCGAACTGCCGGTGATGTCGTCATGGCCATAATTCGTGCCGGTTGCATTCTCGATGCTGATCAGGTCCTCGCGGTGGCCGGTCGCGGTCGAGGCCCACCTGGCATCGAGATCGATGGTCACGCCTTTGCCACGCTGCGAGGAGTAGTCGTCCTGCAGTTGGTAGCTGATCGTGTCGACGCCGCTGCCGCCGTTGAAATAGTTGTCGAAGCCAACGGACAGGAAGACGTCGTTGCCGGCATCGCCGTAATAGTCACTGCGCTCGCTGTTGACTTCGAAACGGTCATTTCCATATCCGCCGTGCACGACGTCATGCTCGCTGGAAGCACCCGCCCGGATATCGGCGACGTAGAGATCGTTGCCGTAGCCGAGGAAGACGTCGTTGCCGCCTTCAAAATAGTTCAGGACGTAGTCGTCGCCGTCGCCAGCTTCGACATAGTTGCCGCCGCCATTGCTGTCGGTGCGATTGAGATAGATGTCGTCATCGCCGTCATAGGCGTAGATCTCGACGAAGCTGCGGCTGCCCTGCACGATCCTGTCGTTGCCATCGGTGCCATCGATAATTGTTGCCATGGGGCGCGACCTTTCTGTTGATACGCTGAATTTCGAGGCCGATCATGCCGCCCATAAGGTGAATGATAGCTGAACCAATTACGGCTATTTGGTGATTTCAAAGAGGGCATTTAATGTCACAAATCAGTGACATCGACACCGATGATCTTGCCTTCGTCGTTGAAGGTGATCGTCTCTTCGCCTTGTCGCTGAAGGCGTGCGCCCGTCAGGGTGCTGGTGGCGGCAAGGCGCCAGACGGAGCGCACCGCAACGGCGGATACAGCCTCGATCAGGCTGTCTTCGGCGATCTGGTCGGGATACTCGGTGAAATAGCGCCGGAACGCCGCCATGATGTCGGCACGTCCTTTCAAACCACCGATCCCGCCGGAGGAATAGGTCGCGTCTTCGGCGAAGAAATCCTCGATGACAGCGAAATCAAGATCGTTGATGGCGGCGTGATAGCGCGTGACGAGGGCGACGGGATCAAGGGTCATGGTATTTCGGGCGCCGGTCGTCACACAGCCAGCCCATAGGCGGAAAGATCGGCCTGGAGCGTCTGCGGATCGGTGAAATGCACGGCATGCCAGCCGGCCGCCCGCGCACCCTCCACATTCACCATGCTGTCATCGATGAAGAGTGTTGCCGCCGGATCAAGACCAAAGGCTTTCGCATGGGTTTCGTAGATCGCCACATCCGGTTTGATCAGCCGGGTATCGCCAGAGACCGTGACGCCGCGCGGAAGGGAGAGGAAGGGATAGAGCTTTTGCGCTTCCTTGTAGGTGTCGGAGGCGAAGTTGGTCAGCATGGTCACGTCATAGCCCTTGGCGATCAGGCTCTCCATGATCGAGACGCATTCGACATAGGCATGCGGCACCATCTCGTGCCAATGCTTGCGAAAGGCGCGGATGCTCTCTTCATGCTCGGGATGCTCGGCAATCAACAGGTCTTCCGCTTCCTGCCAGCCGCGGCCGCGGTCCTGCTCGATGTTCCAGTCGTGCGTGCAGACATTGGCGAAGAACCACTTGCGTTCCGCATCGTCGGGAATGATTCGGGAAAAGGGGATATGCGGATCGTAATGGATCAGCACCCTGCCGATGTCGAAGACGATATGGCGAATCTCGATGCTCATTCCGTGTCCCTCAATGTCGCCGGCTGCCCGTGCTGCTTTTGAAAGCGTGCGGTATAGCCTGGGCGATTGCTTTTTTCATGACGGTCGGCAGGGCTTGCTCCTGAAGAGACGCAAGTGGCTCCCACCAGCCGTTTCCTGTTTTGTTCTCATTGGCGACATTGGCCCGATAGATCGACAAGCGCAATTCAAAATGCGTAAACACATGCGTGATTGTTCCGCAGGGTTCCCACGGCGCGGCAAACGGCTGGGCTGAGATCGTGTTGTCGCCATCGATGCGCGATGTCCATGCCGTCCCCGGCACTTCCGTCATGCCGCCGAGCAGGCCCGTTTCGCCGCGTTTGCGCAGGTAAACCGCGCCGTCGGCACTGCTGGCGACGAAGGCCGCCCCCAGGCGCAACGGCTTGTCCTTCTTCGCCGCCTTGTGCGGAAAGGTCTCCGGATCGGCCGTCTTCAGCGCCAGGCAGTCGTCGTTGAGCGGACAGAGCGCACAGGCCGGTCGCTTCGGCGTACAGATCGTCGCACCGAGATCCATCATCCCTTGCGCGAAATCGCCCGGCCGGTCCGCCGGCGTCATCTCCGCCACCAGCGCCCGCATCTGCGGCTTGGCTGACGGCAACGGCGTTTCGATCGCGTGCAGCCTTGAAATCACCCGCTCGACATTGCCGTCGAGAACGGCACTTTGCCGGTTGAAGGCAATGGCGGAAACGGCAGCGGCGGTATAGTCGCCGATGCCGGGCAGCGCCTTCAAGCCTTCCTCTGTGTCGGGAAATACCCCATCGTGATCCTGGGCGACGGCCTCGGCACATTTCTTCAGATTGCGCGCACGGGCATAGTAGCCGAGCCCCGCCCAGGCCTTCATCACCTCTTCGGTATCGGCCACTGCCAGGTCCGTGACCCTTGGCCAGAGCGTCAGGAACTTGTGGAAATAGGGCTTCACCGCCTGCACGGTGGTCTGTTGCAGCATCACTTCCGATAGCCAGACGTGATAGGGATCTGCAACCACGCCATCGTGGGCCATTGGTGGGGAGACGCGCCAAGGCAGATCGCGATGGTGCCTGTCGTACCAGGAAAGAAGCCGTTTGGCCGCATCGGCCGATTTCATTGTCTGCTGCATCATTTGCCGGGCGGTTGGTTGAAGCCTATACTTGGCGGAGTGTCGGCCTTGCTTCAAGGCCGAAAACCGGAAGCGTTCAGTTGAAACAACCTTATACCCGCAAGGGCGGCATGCAGATCAGCGAGATTGCCAATGGCCTGATCGACCCGGTGCTGGCCAAACGCGCCGGCATCAACACGCTGTTGCTGGGCTCCTGGGACGAGATCGCCGGCGAGGATTTTGCCGATTGCACCCGGCCGGAAAAGATCGCCTGGCCGCGCCGCGCTTCGGAAATGACGGGTGAGGGTGGCTATCAGCCCGGCGTGCTGACGATTGCCTGCGAGGGGGCACGCGCTCTGTTTCTCACCCATGCGCAGGGCGAACTGATCCAGCGGATCAACGGCTTCTTCGGCTTTCCTGCGATCAGCCAGATGCGCATCGTCCAGAAGCCCGTCTCCCCGCCGCCAAAGCCTTATCGCAAGCCGAAACCCCTGACCGGCGAGCGGGCACGGTATCTGGAAACGATGGTCGATGGCATCGAAAACGACGCGCTGAAGGCGGCGCTGACGCGGCTTGGCACGGCCGTTCTGTCGGCCCGCAAAAAGTAAGCGGCACCATCAGCCGGTCACAATTGTTTGAACTTTGGTGACCGACAGCCCCTTGTGGCACGGTAGAACTCAAGTTATCGAATTTTCGACCGTTTTTCGTTCATCCCCTTGCACAGGTGACACCATGTCCTTTTCTGAACTGAGCCCCTTCAAGCGTCTCCTGAGCGGCGTCGCCGTGGCTGCCATCGCTGTCACGCTTGCTGCCTGCAGCGACGAGAAGAAGGATGCGGCTTCGACGACCCCTGCGACGGAAACCACCGACACCGCCACCAAGACCGAGATCAAGCCTGCGGACGGCGGCTCCATGATGTCGTCGACGACTGCGATGAAACCTGCCGAGGGTGGTTCGATGATGGCGGCGACCAAGACCGAGGCCAAGCCCGTCGATGGCACGATGACCTCCTCGACCATGTCGTCCACCGCCACGCCTGCAACCGCCGACGCCAACCAGACGCAGGTGGCTCAGGCCGCGGCCCCCGCTACCAAGGTTGAAATTCCGCAGTCGGAAGGCGAGGTCGATGTTGCCAAGCTGATGGAACCGGGTCCGCTGCCGGAAATGTCGATCGGCAAAGCCGATGCGAAGGTGACGATCGTCGAATATATGTCGATGACCTGCCCGCATTGCGCGCGCTTCCACAACCAGACTTTCGATGCGATCAAGACGAAATATGTCGACAGCGGACAGGTGCGTTTCGTCGTACGCGAGTTCCCGTTCGATCCGCGCGCGGCGGCCGCCTTCATGCTGGCGCGATGCGCGCCGGAAGGCCAGTATTTCCCGATGGTTTCCATGCTGTTCAAGCAGCAGGAAACCTGGGCTGCCGCGCCGAACGGCCGGGATGCGCTGCTGCAGATGTCGAAACTCGCCGGTTTTACACAGGAGAGCTTCGAGGCCTGCTTGACGAACCAGAAACTTCTGGATGATGTGCAGGCAACGATGCAGAAGGGCGAGAAGGATTTCGGCGTCAAGGCCACCCCGACCTTCTTCATCAACGGCAAGCAGTATTCCGGAGAAATGTCGGTTGACACCATGTCGGCCCTTATCGACACGATGCTCTGATCCCTCGCGTTTCTCAGGAACGATCAGCGGGCGCCTTTGTGCGCCCGTTTTTTATTGGCTGAGCGCAAGGAGGGTTCACCCCCCTCTGTCAGCTTCGCTGACATCTCCCCCTCAAGGGGGGAGATTATTCTTTTTCCTTGTGATGTTCGGAGCTGATGGCCAATCTCCCCCCTTGAGGGGGAGATGTCACGAGAGTGACAGAGGGGGGTATCTTGCCTCACTCTGATGTAAAGCCTGTCTTGCGCAAAAATGCGCGCATGATGCGCAAAGCGCTCACCGATGCGGAACTGAAGCTTTGGAATGAACTTCGCGCGCATCGTCTCATGGGGTTGGGCTTTCGCCGGCAATTGCCCGTCGCAGGCTATATCGTCGATTTTGCCTGCCCGGAGCATAAGATAATTGTCGAGGTTGATGGATCGGATCATGGGCGGGATGATCAGCACGACTATGACAAACGTCGGGATGGCATTTTGACGTCGCTGGGGTGGACCGTCTTGCGCTTCTGGAACGACGATGTTCTTCGCGACATCGACAATGTCTGCCAACACATCATCAGAGTAATCGGGAAGGGCACATTTCATGACTGATGTGCCGTGCCTTACCCCCCTCTGTCACTCCGTGACATCTCCCCCACAAGGGGGGAGATCATTCTTTTCTCTTGCAGACCTCCCGGTAAGGTGGGCACAAAACATGCGGCCGATCTCCCCCCTTGTGGGGGAGATGTCACGGAGTGACAGAGGGGGGTATCTTGCCTCGAATTCGGGGCCGGCATCATGAAATTCACCAAACTCCGTCTTCTCGGCTTCAAGTCCTTCGTCGAGCCCTCCGAATTCGTAATCGAGCGCGGGCTGACCGGTGTTGTCGGACCGAATGGCTGCGGCAAGTCCAATCTGGTCGAGGCCCTGCGCTGGGTGATGGGGGAGAATTCCTACAAGAACATGCGCGCGTCCGGGATGGACGACGTGATCTTTTCCGGTTCGGGCAAGCGCCCCGCCCGCAACACCGCCGAAGTCGGCCTCTATCTCGACAATACCGATCGCACCGCGCCTGCCGCCTTCAACGACAGCGATGAAATTCAGGTGACACGCCGGATCGAGCGCGAGAACGGCTCGGTCTACCGGATCAACGGCAAGGAAGCCCGCGCCAAGGATGTGCAGCTGCTGTTTGCCGACGCCTCGACCGGTGCGCGCTCGCCGTCAATGGTGGGGCAGGGGCGGATCGGCGAGCTGATTGCCGCCAAGCCCCAGGCCCGCCGGCAACTGCTCGAAGAGGCAGCCGGCATTTCCGGTCTGCATTCCCGCCGGCATGAGGCCGAGTTACGCCTCAGAGGCGCCGAGACCAATCTCGAGCGGCTGGAGGATGTTACCTCGCAGCTCGAAAGCCAGATCGAAAGCCTGAAGCGCCAGTCGCGCCAGGCGAACCGCTTCAAGATGCTGTCGGCCGACATCCGCCGCCATGAGGCGATGCTTCTGCATATCCGCTGGGTGCAGGCGAAAGAGGCCGAGGGCGAAGCCGACAGCCAACTGAACCAGGCGACGTCGCTGGTGGCTGAAAAGGCACAAGTCCAGATGGAGGCGGCAAAGGCGCAAGCTATCGCAAGCATCAAGCTGCCGGAATTGCGCGAAGGCGAAGCCCGCGCGGCGGCAGCCCTGCAGCGACTGCAGATCGCCAAGTCGCAGCTCGAGGAAGACGCCGGCCGCATCCTGCGCCGCCGCGACGAGCTTCAGCGCCGCCTGTCGCAGCTGGCCGAGGATATCGTTCGCGAAGAGCGGATGGTCGCCGACAATGCCGGCATCCTTGCCCGGTTGGATGAGGAGGAAAGCGAGCTTGCCGACATGCTGGCCGAAGCCGGAGAGCGGGCGGAGGAAGCGCGCGAGCGGCTTGCCGAGGTCAGCGAGACATTGGCGGCGAGCGAACGGCAACTCGGCCTTTTGACTGCCGAGCGCGCCGAGGCACAGGCATCGAGGAACCAGCTCGAAAAGACCATCCGCGATCTCGCCGAACGGCAGGCGCGGCTTGCTCGGCAATTGTCCGATCAGAACCGCGATCTCGACGAACTCGACCGGCAGATTTCCACGCTGCCCGATCCGCAGGAAAAGCGCGAGGAAGTCGAGGCGGTCGAGATCGCGCTGGAAAATGCAGAAAATGCCGTCGCCGACATCGAGGACGCATTGAACGCGGCCCGTCTGGCCGAAATCGCAGCGCGTCCGCCGGTCGATGCGGCCCGTGCCCGGTTGAACGGCATAGAGACGGAAGCCCGCACCATCCGGCGCATGCTGGATGCCTCCACGGTGCAGGGGGCGGCCCCTCCGGTGGTCGATGATATGAAGGTCGATCGTGGTTTCGAGACGGCCCTGGGTGCCGCGCTTGGCGAAGACCTGGAATCACCGCTTGATCCGGGTGCTCCGGCCCATTGGCGCGCACCCGGCGATGCGTCCGACGATCCGCAACTGCCTGATGGCGCAATTGCGCTGACGCAGCATGTTCGTGCTCCTCAAGTGCTTGATCGCGGTCTTCGCCAGATCGGCATTGTCGATAACGACGTCACCGCGGAACGCTTGCTGCCACTGTTGAAGGCCGGCCAGCGGCTGGTCACGCGAGACGGTGCCGTCTGGCGCTGGGACGGACACGTCACGGGGGCGGACGCGCCGAGTGCCGCGGCTCTGCGGCTTGAACAGAAGAACCGTCTGGCCGAACTCGAAGGCGAACTCGCCGATGCCCGCGATCAGCTGGAAGCGCGCGAATCCGAGCTTTCAGCCGCCGCCGCGCGCATCCGCGCGGAGGACGAGCGCCTGCGCCTGTCGCGTGAATCCCAGCGCATGGTGGTGCGAAAACTGGCAGAAGCCCGTGATGCGCTGGCTGCCGCCGAGCGTGCGTCCGGCGACCTTGTCCGCCGCCGCGCGGTTCTGGCTGAGACCAGCAGCCAGCTTTCGCTGCAGGTCGAGGAAATCGGCGAACAGATGGAAGGCGCGCGCGAGGCTCTGGAGGATGCACCGGATCTTGGCCTGCTGGAGCAGAAACTGAACGCCCAGATGACCACCGTTGCGACAGACCGTGCGCTGGTGGCGGAAGCGCGCGCCATCAACGACGGCCTTGCCCGCGAAAACGAAGCCCGCGAACGGCGTATCCGCGCGATCGCTGCCGAGCGGCAGACCTGGAACGCGCGGGCGGCAAGCGCCCAGGAGCATATCGAAACCCTGCGCGAGCGTGAAAGCGAAGCCCGCGAGGAAGCCGAGGAACTGCTTGAGGCGCCGGACGAATTCGACGAGAAGCGCCGGGCGCTGATGAGCGAACTGTCGAAAGCCGAAGAGGCCCGGCGGCAGGCGGCGGATATTCTGGCCGTTGCCGAAACGCGCCAGCGCGATGCCGACCGGATCGCCGTCACGGCGCTCTCCGAGCTTGCCGAGACGCGTGAAAAACGCGGCCGCGCCGAAGAACGGCTGGTCTCCGCCCGGGAAAAGCGGATCGAGGTCGAAGCCCGCATCCGCGAAGCGTTGAACTGCGCGCCGCACGAAGTCATGCGTTTGACCGGTCTTGCCGCCGATGCCGGACTACCGGATATCCGCCAGATCGAGCGCGAGCTTGAGCGCCTGAAGATCGAGCGCGAGCGGCTGGGTGCCGTCAACCTGCGCGCCGAGGAAGAGCAGAAGGAGCTTTCCGACAGACTTGATGCCATGCTCAAGGAGCGCGAGGACGTGATCGACGCGATCCGCAAGCTGCGTTCGGCGATCCAGAGCCTCAACCGCGAAGGCCGCGAACGGCTGCTTGCCGCCTTCGATGTTGTCAATGCCCAGTTCCAGAGGCTGTTTACGCATTTGTTCGGCGGCGGCACGGCCGAGTTGCAGCTGATCGAGAGCGAGGACCCGCTTGATGCCGGCCTCGAAATCCTCGCCCGCCCGCCCGGCAAGAAACCGCAGACGATGACGCTCCTGTCGGGTGGCGAGCAGGCGCTGACGGCGATGGCGCTGATCTTCGCCGTCTTCCTCACCAATCCCGCACCGATCTGCGTTCTCGACGAAGTCGACGCGCCGCTCGACGACCATAATGTCGAGCGCTATTGCAACCTGATGGACGAGATGGCAGCCTCGACCGAGACCCGCTTCGTCATCATCACCCACAACCCGATCACCATGGCCCGGATGAACCGCCTGTTTGGCGTCACCATGGCCGAGCAGGGTGTCTCCCAGCTCGTTTCCGTCGATCTGCAGACGGCAGAGCAGTTGAGGGAAGCGGTCTGAGCTTCGGGCCTATTCATCTGCTTCATTTATGAATTGACGGGTGGATCGTCCTTCACAGCGTCTGCGAACTTCCGCATGAGCCGCACCAGGTCGTCGATGTCGTGCAGGTCCCATGTCTCGAAGATGGCGCGGCCGATCCTCTCGCGCGCCGCATCGATGAGGTCGGTCATCGCCTTGCCTTTCGGGGTGATGGATGCCTCGCGCACGCGACGGTCAGCGGTACTTCCCCGGCGCTCCACCAGGCCGAGGCTTTCGAGCTTGGCAACCTGACGGCTGACGGTGGTGTAGTCGCGCCCCACGCGATCGGCGGCCTCTCCCACACCGATCGGCCCGAGTCGCTCAATGCCAACGAGGAGCGGGAACAGCGCCCGGTCCAGACGAATCCCGGCCTCCTTGATCAATGCCTCGTCGCGTTGCGGCCGGTTCATAGCGCTGACGATGTCGACGAGTGCCCCGTGAAGCAGCCGCAGTTGATGGGACATATGTGTATTTTGCACGCTTTCTCTTGACGCCATTCCGTCCTCCTGTTATGTGCATAATACACATATTAAGATGGAGATGGCAATGACACAAGAGTTCGCAACGGATGTGCTGATTTGCGGCGCTGGAGCCGCCGGTCTTGCGCTGGCGTTGGAACTGGCGCGCCGGAATGTATCCTTCCGCCTGATCGAGAAGATGGACAATCCGTTCCCCGGCTCGCGTGGCAAAGGCATCCAGCCGCGCACACAGGAGATTTTCGAAGACCTCGGCATTCTCGACCGCATCGTCGCGGCCGGCGGGCGCTATCCGCCGCAGCGGGAATATCAGGGCAACGGCAGCTACGCCAAATCCGACGCGATGGAGCATCAGAATCCGACGCCTGCTGAACCTTATCAAATCCCGTTGATGGTGCCGCAGTTCCTGACCGAGGGCATGATGCGTGAACGCCTGATTGAACTCGGGCAACGGCCGGAGTTCGGGTGTGAATTGACCGGCTTCGAGCAGGATGAGAGTGGCGTGACGGCACAAATCGTTGGCAAGAATGGTGAAGAGGCCATCCGCGTGCGTTATCTGGTCGGCGCCGATGGCGGCCGCAGCTTCGTGCGGCATGGGCTCGATATCGGTTTTCCCGGCAAGACGCTCGGCGTCCGGGCCATCGTGGCCGACGTTATGCTGACGGGCCTGGAACGCGATGTGTGGCACCGATTCAACGAAGGGTCGATGGAACGGCAGATGGCGCTGTGCCCGCTCGCCGGCACCGAGATGTTCCAGTTGCAGGCGCCGATCCCGCTCGAAGGTGACGTCGATCTCTCGGCTGAGGGGTTGGCCGCCTTGGTGGCGGCGCGGACTGGCCGCAGCGATATTCTCATCCAGTCGGTTTCGTGGGCTTCGGCCTACAACATGAATGCCCGGTTGGCCGATCGTTACCGCGTCGGCCGCGTGTTCCTTGTCGGCGATGCTGCCCATATTCATCCTCCGACCGGCGGCCAGGGTCTCAATACCAGTATTCAGGATGCTTATAATCTCGGCTGGAAGCTGGCAGCGGTGCTGCGCGGCGTTTCCGATCCATTGCTCGATAGCTACGAGGAAGAACGTCGACCGATCGCCGCGACCATGCTGGGTCTCGCCACCAAACTGCTCGACGCCGCGAAGCGGGGCGAGATGCGGCGCGGTCGAGAGGTTCATCAACTCGACATCGGTTATCCCGAATCCTCGCTCGCGATGGAAAACCCGGGGCGCGAGCGGGACTTGGTGGCGGGCGACAGGGCACCCGATGCGCCGATCCGTGGGGCTGCGGGGCAGTCGGCGCGGTTGTTCGACCTGTTCAGGGGGCCACATTGGACGCTGCTCGGCTACCACGTCGAACACGATGCCATCCCGCCGCGCTGCGGGCTGCGTATCCACACATTCGGCCCGCGTGGCGATATCGCCGATGTCGGCGGCCACATTCGCGATGCCTATGCGCTGACGCCAGGTGATTGGGTGCTTGTTCGTCCCGACGGCTATGTCGGCGCGATCGTCGCCTCCGATGAGGTCGATACGCTGGAGGATTATCTGCGGAATATCGGTCTGGCGCCAGCGGGCGCGGGAAGCCGTCAATGACCGGGGTCATCGTCGCACGCCGCCGCCCGGGCCGCGAGGGCGATCCGGAAATTGTCGTCCTGAAAGATTGAGGAGCGTTGCCCGTGCATCCTCAGCCGGCCCGGTAAGGGAATCTTTCATATCTGCGCGCACAATCCTGGCAGCGCCTTGTGGAGAGGCGATTGTCGGCTGTCGAGGGTGGGAAAGCTTGACGGATTTCACGGGCGTAGACGCTTTGATGATGCTGGGAGCCGTTCCCTTCGCATCCCTGTGCGTGAACGCAGGCGGTGTCATCGTCTTTGCCAACGAGGCCGCTGCCACCATGGCCGGCACCAGCGCAAGCCTCGTCAGAACTCCGGTCTCGCGGTTGCTGCCCGAATGGCATTTACTGTCGTCGGCGACTGCCAAATCCTTCCGCCGCGAAGCGACGCTATTGCGTGATGACGGTGGTGCCATTCCTGTCGAGTTGTCTTTCGTGCGGCTGAGCGCTGATGTCGATGGTCCGACGGGTGTCGTGATCCGGGATCTGATCGATGAAAGGGCGCTGGAATCGATGCGCCTGGAATTGGAACGGCAGAACGAAGAGGCTTTGGCGGAGGCGGAAGCCGCCCATCGGCGCCTGGGCTTCATCATCGACATGCTGCCGCAGGCGGCTTGCGTCTTCGACGCCGAGGATCGCTACGTTCTTTGGAACGAGAAATACGCGGCTCTTTATCCGGAGATCGCCGCGTATTTGCGTCCGGGCATGCCGTTCCGGGAGATTCTGGAAATCAGTCTCAACAGCGGCGAAATGCCGGAACTGGTGACGGATCCGGTTCACTGGATCGAGGAGCGGATGAAGCGCCATATGCTTCCGGTCTCCCAGCAGGAGCAGATGTTGCGCGACGGGCGCTGGCTGCGCCATGACGACCGCCGCACGCCCGATGGCGGCGCCATCGGCATGCGCATCGACATTACCGACCTGAAACGCCGGGAAGAATCGTCCCGGCTGCTGTTCGACGCCAACCCGATGCCGATGATGGTCTGTGATGCGGTCACGCTCGACATCTTGGCGGTGAACCACGCAGCGGTCACGCTCTATGGCTTTGCAGCCGAGGCGATGCTGGAAAAGCGCGTCACCGATTTTCATGCCGCCGCTGAAGGCGAGCGGCTTGGCGCCACGTTACGCGGGCTTGAGGCGGACTGCGAGGCCCGCACGGTCTGGCGTCAGAAGACGGCAAGCGGCGGCGAACACCACGTGCTCATCTATGTCCGCATCCTCAACGAGGGGCCGTCCCGGCGGCTGCTGCTGACGATCGCCGATGTCAGCGACCGCGTCCGCGCCGAGGCGCATGCGACCCATCTTGCCCACCATGATCCGCTGACGGGGCTGCCGAACCGCATGCAGTTTCGCCAGAAGCTCGAATCAGCGCTCCAGACCGCTGCGCGCGACGGCGAGGAACTGGCGGTGCACTATCTCGATCTCGATGGCTTCAAGCCGGTCAACGATACCCTTGGTCATGCCGCCGGCGACATGCTCCTGAAGCAGGTTGCCGAACGGCTGAAATCGGTGCTGCGCACCGGCGATCTCGTGGCTCGGCTCGGCGGCGACGAGTTCGCCATTCTCCAGCACGCCTCCGCCACAAGGGTTGCGGAGGTCGCCAACCGCTGCATTCTGGCACTCGGAAAACCCTTCGGCATTGCAAACCGCCAGATCGGCATCAGCGTCAGCATCGGCGTCGCAGTCGCGCCGGAAAACGGCTTTGATCCCGATGAACTGATGCGCGCCGCAGACTCCGCCCTTTATCAGGCAAAGGCATCCGGCAAGAGCACATGGCGCCGCAGTCGCTCGGCCGCCTGACTGCCCGTTCCGTCCTTTTGTGACAGGTTTTGTCTTAAATTTGCTGCGATGCAGCAAATTTCTGCCGCCGGTGCATTTTAAACCTGAAGAGGATACTGTAGCCTGTGGTGGGAGCCGTTTTGGGTGGAGAGTGAGCATGACAAAGTGGGTTTATACCTTCGGCGGGGGAGAAGCCGAGGGAAATGCGGGCGATCGTGATCTGCTTGGAGGCAAGGGCGCCAACCTGGCGGAGATGTGCAATCTCGGCCTGCCGGTCCCTCCCGGCCTGACGATCATCACTGAAGCCTGCGGTCGCTATTACGCAGATGGCCGCAGTATTCCCGATGAGCTGAAAGCCCAAGTGTCGGTCGGCATCGAGAAGATGCAGGCGATTACCGGGCGTGTCTTTGGAGACACGCAGCGTCCTCTGCTGCTATCGGTCCGCTCCGGCGCGCGCGCGTCGATGCCTGGCATGATGGATACCGTTCTCAACCTCGGCCTCAATGACAGCACCGTGCAGGCCCTCGGCCATGATGCCGGCGACGCCCGGTTTGCCTGGGACAGCTACCGTCGTTTCATCCAGATGTATGCCGACGTGGTGATGGGGCTCGATCACGAGGCTTTCGAGGAAATCCTCGAAGACGAGAAAGGCCGTCTCGGCCATGAAAACGACACCGATCTCTCTGCCGTCGAATGGCAGCATGTCATCTCGCTCTATAAGCGGGCGATCGAGGAGGAGCTCGGCGAGGCCTTTCCGCAGGATCCGGAGGTCCAGCTCTGGGGCGCGATCGGCGCCGTCTTTGCCAGCTGGATGAATCCGCGTGCCATCACCTACCGCCATCTGCACAATATTCCGGCCGCCTGGGGCACCGCCGTCAATGTTCAGGCCATGGTCTTCGGCAATCTCGGCAACGCGTCGGCGACCGGCGTCGCCTTCACCCGCAATCCATCGACCGGCGAGAACGAGCTTTACGGAGAATTCCTCGTCAACGCGCAAGGCGAGGATGTCGTTGCCGGCATCCGCACGCCGCAGAACATTACAGAGGCAGCGCGCATCGCATCCGGCTCCGACAAGCCTTCGCTGGAAAAGCTGATGCCGGAGGCCTTCGAGGAGTTCCAGAAGATCTGCGACCGGCTTGAAGGCCATTACCGCGATATGCAGGATCTGGAATTCACGATCGAGCGTGGCACCTTGTGGATGCTGCAAACCCGCTCGGGCAAGCGCACCGCCAAGGCCGCGCTGCGGATTGCCGTCGACATGGCCGAAGCCCGCATGATCACCAAGGAGCAGGCCGTCGCCCGCATCGATCCGGCCTCGCTCGACCAGTTGCTGCATCCGACCATCGATCCGCGCGCGCGCCGCGACATTATCGGCTCCGGCCTTCCGGCCTCGCCGGGTGCTGCAACGGGTGAGATCGTCTTCACCTCCGAAGAAGCTGTTCTGGCGGAAAAGGAAGGCCGAAAGGTCATTCTGGTCCGTGTCGAAACCAGCCCGGAAGACATTCATGGCATGCACGCCGCCGAAGGCATCCTGACCTCGCGCGGCGGCATGACCAGCCATGCGGCCGTGGTCGCCCGCGGCATGGGTATCCCGTGCGTCTCCGGTGCCGGCAACCTGCGCGTCGACGCGCGCAACGAACTGCTGATCGCTCCCGCTGTCACGCTGAAGAAGGGCGACATCATCACCATCGATGGCTCGTCAGGCCAGGTGCTGAAAGGTGAAATCCCGATGCTGCAGCCGGAGCTTTCCGGCGACTTCGGCAAGATCATGGCCTGGGCGGATGCCAGCCGCCGCATGACGGTGCGCACCAACGCCGAGACACCGGCCGACGCCCGCGCCGCCCGCTCTTTCGGTGCCGAAGGGATCGGTCTTTGCCGCACCGAGCACATGTTCTTTGAGGGTGACCGCATCAACGTCATGCGCGAAATGATCCTTGCAGCCGACGAGGCCGGGCGGCGCACGTCGCTGGCCAAGCTCCTGCCGATGCAGCGTTCGGACTTCACGGAACTTTTCGAGATCATGCACGGTCTGCCGGTGACGATCCGCCTGCTCGATCCGCCGCTGCACGAATTCCTGCCGAAGACCGACGAGGAGATCGCCGATGTCGCTGCCGTTCTCGACCTGAAACCGTCGGACCTGCGTGAGCGGGTCGATACGCTGCACGAGTTCAACCCGATGCTCGGCCATCGCGGCTGCCGGCTGGCGATTTCCTATCCGGAGATCGCCGAGATGCAGGCCCGGGCGATCTTCGAGGCGGCCGTCGAGGCTGCCCGCGAAACCGGTGCTCCCGTCGTGCCGGAAATCATGGTGCCGCTTGTCGGCCTCAAGTCCGAACTCGACTATGTGAAGGCCTGCATCGACGCGGTCGCCAAGGAGGTGATCGGGGAGTCAGGCGTCGAGATCGAATATCTCGTCGGCACCATGATCGAGCTACCGCGCGCGGCCCTTCTTGCCCATGTCATCGCCGAGAGCGCCGATTTCTTCTCGTTTGGCACCAACGATCTGACGCAGACGACCTTCGGCATCTCCCGCGATGACGCTGCCCAGTTCCTCAATACCTATATCCAGAAGGGCATCGTCGAGAAGGACCCGTTCGTCTCGCTCGATTTCGATGGCGTCGGAGAGCTGATCCAGATCGCCGCCGAACGCGGCCGCCGTACCAAGAACGGTCTGAAGCTAGGCATCTGCGGCGAACACGGCGGCGACCCGGAATCCATCCGCTTTTGCGAGGAAACCGGCCTCGACTATGTCTCCTGCTCGCCCTTTCGCGTGCCGATCGCGCGTCTGGCCGCGGCGCAGGCGGCGATCAACGGCAAGGGGTGAGGACGGCGCTGAAAATTGACTTGGGAAACGCTATATTTTACGTGTCGATACCAATGTCGTCGTTCCAACTGTTCAAGGAGACTTCCGTGAAGCATGTCTCAATCATCGTTCGCGCCACATGGGACGACGAGGCTGGTGTATGGGTGGCGACCAGCACGGATATTGACGGTCTCGCAGTTGAAGCCAATACGATGGAGCTTCTGGAGCCCAAGATTTTGGCGGCGATTTCCGACCTGCTCGAACTAAACGACATATCCTCGGACCTGCGTGAAATTCCCGTTCACATCATGTCCGAGCATTTGACCAGAGTTGCGAACCCGCATTTCTGATCGCCGATGTCCGGCTACCTACGTGATCTTAAGGAATTGTTGACCAAAGCCGGCTGTCGCTATGTGAGGCCGGGCAAGGGTGATCATGAAATTTGGTTCAGCCCCATTTCGCAGCGACATTTCACCGTTGATCATGGTGTGAAATCACGTCACACCGCCAATGAAACGCTGAAACAGGCCGGCTTGCCGAAGGCTTTCTGATCTCCGGACAAACGATATCGGCCTGTACAGCAGCCGTCAGCCCTACTTATCAATGAAATCCCGCACCGCCTTGTTGTACCCGTCCGGGTCCTGCAGCATGGCAAAATGGCTGGCGTTTTCGAGGATGACCAGCTTCGCCCCGGGAATGGTCTTTGCCAGATAATCCGTATGCTCGCGGGTGATCGCCTCGTCGTGATCGCCGAGTACAATCGCCGTCGGCGTGGTGATCTTCTTCAGGTCGTCGTCGCTCCAGTTCGGCTGGCTGGCCCACATGGCACTGATCTGCGTGACGAAGGCATCATATTCGGTCGGCGTCGGGGAAATCTTCCTGTAAACCTCGCCGGCCTTTTCGATGTAGGTGGCGAAGGTCTTGTTCTCCATCACCGTCGGAATGACGCCGTCGACCTTGGAATTGGCCGCCTGTGTGAAGAGCTTGGTCAACCGCTCCGGATGATGAATGGCGATATCCAGGCCGATGATGCCACCGTCGCTCCAGCCGACGATCGCCGTCTTGTCGATCTTCAGATAGTCGAGCAGGGCCAGATAATCCGACGACATCAGGTCGTAGCTATAGGGATCGGAATTGCGGGTTGAACGGCCATGGCCGCGGCTTTCGGCGACGATGACGGTATGATCCTTCGAAAGATCGGCCACCTGTGCGCCCCAGACATCGGCATAGCCAAGTCCACCATGGATCAGGAGGACCGGAGGGCCGGAGCCGTAGACGGCGTAGTACATCTCTATCCCGTTGACCGGCGCGGTGCCGCTCTTGTCGGCCTTGGGCAGTAGTAGAGGTTCGGGGAGTTCCTGCCAGCGTTCCGCCGCCAGCGAGGGTGCAGCGGAGAAGATGAAGAAGGCGCAGAGTATCTTCAGTATGGCTTTCATGAAAAATATCCCATTCATTATTGCACCCATCATAGGCGGCAATCGCCGTTGCCAAAGCAAAAGCCGTGGCCTTTTCGGGTGAAATGGGAAAATTTCTTGCTGGGAGGGAAGCGGACGTGCCGTCAGCGGACGCCGACCGGCCTGTTCCAGCCCCACATCATCGGATCGTTACCATATCTGAAAGCGCGTGAATCCGCCCGGCGGTCGAGATCGATACGCTGCAGGCAGGTGGCGAGTGCATCGGTGTTGCGGCGGAACCCGTAGGACATGCATGTCTTTTCATCAGCGGCGCGGCGCTCTTCCGGCGTCATCGTCGCGCAACCGGCAAGGGTTGCGCCAAGGGCCAGAAGCGACAGGATTTTCCGCATATGCATACTCAGACCTTGTAGTGGTTCGCAGACCCGATCCGTCTATCAGATGCGTTGCAGTACATCCACAAAGGCTTCAGCAAAATTCTTCAGGCCCGCCGTCTTCTCATTGGGCGTCTCGATGCGGATCGTGGCGCCGTCGGTCTCAAGGCAGGCAAAGATCGTCGCCATCGCCGTACTGCCGTCCTGCGGAATGCGTAGAACCGCGATCCGGTCGCAATCATCAATCAGACCGGATGCCGGTAGCTCGAACAGAAAAGCGCCGTCGATGGCGGCAGCGGCGCCACGGACATGGGCGGAGAAGCCGTCCGGGCCTGTCGTGAAGCCGTCGAGCGAAAGTTCGAGTTCAAGAAGTTCCATCGTCAGGCCGGAATCTGCAGCAGGCACAACCGGTTGTGTGGCCGCCGCTCCCGTCTTGGGTTCGGATGATAGCATGTTCACTCTCCTTTCAGGCAGCCGGAAAGACAAACCTTTCCCACGTACCTGGAAATCCTGATGTGTGTGCTAACCGGCCCAACAGCGCATGGACCGGGGAAACACGGCTGATCCCCCTCGTTAAGACATGGTCAAGGAGAATGGCGAATTTGCGGCATGTTGCGGATTGCCAATACTGGGCTGTGCTTGGCCGCCACATTCACGGTTCTCCTGTGATCTTGCTGAAAACCGCTTCACACCTTTCGGCATCATGCTCTAAACAGGAGAAAGGTTGCCGCGCACGGCCAAGGGATTGATTCTGCCAGATGATGATCAAGTATGAGCGCCCCACGTCTCTTGCCGCCCGCTGGGCGCGCCGGATCGCCCGCTTTGCCTTCGGTCTCTTCGCCGCGGCCCTGCTGGCGCATCGTTTCGGTCCGCTGCTCACGCCGCATTTCGTGGCGCTTGCGGTGTTTTCGGCGGGGCTTGCACTTCTGGCGGTGGGGCTCGCGATCGTCGGCTTCGTCCGGCTCTGGCGAGTGGCCGCTGTCGGCGGCGTTGCCTCGTTCGTAGCCCTCCTTTATGCGGCGCTGCCGATCGGTGCCGCCGGTTTCGCGCTCAGCGAATATTTCTCCAAGCCGGCGATTTACGATGTCAGCACCGACACCGTGACGCCGCCGCCCTGGATCAAGCCGCCGGATGCCGAGCAGGGCTGGCTGAAGCGCCCGCGCGATGTGACGCCGCAGGACCGGGAGGCGCAGATCGTCGCCTATCCGGGCGTGACCGGCCGCCGGTACGACGGCGCGCTTGACCGCGTGTTCCAAGGGGTGAAGATCGTCGCTGAGAAGACAGGCATCAGCATTGTTGCGCAGGAAGGCGAGGAAAACGCCGAGGCCGATCTTGAAGACATGGTCGTCAAGCCCTCGGATGCGGCGCCCACCGACAGCGAGCCGGACGACGTACCGATCCCGCTGACGCGTCCGGATCGGGTTCCGGGCGAGATGCAGCCCGGGCGGCGCTCGTCCGATATCCTGGTGCAGGGAGAGTGGCGCACGCTGATCGTCGGTTTTCGCTTCGATGTGCTGATCCGGTTACGGGAAGAGGCGGAGACCACCTTCGTCGATATGCGCGTGGCGTCCCGTTACGGTGCGCACGATCTGGGCCTCGGCGCAGCCTTTGCCGACCAGTTCCTGCACGCTCTCGATGCGGAACTGTTGGGCATCGCGGGGGATTGATCCTGTCTTTTCCCGTTACCGTCAGGCCGCCGGTGCGGCGAAACAGGCAGTGATCCACGCGACAAAGGCTGAGGCTTCCGGCGATAGCTGATCGAAGTCGCGCGCCACCAGAAAGTAGGCGCCGTGGCCCACAGACGGGCCGAACGGCTGAATGATGCGGCCGGCATCCAGGTCGTCCCGGGTGAGAGCTGCATCGACAAGCGCCACCCCGTGGCCGCGCAAGACTGCCTGCAGCGTCAGTGATCCATCGGTATAGATCGGACCACGCATGATGTCCGCCTCCGGCGCCAATCCGGCCGCGGCAAACCAGCGTGTCCAGACATCGCGGTTTTCCTCGTGCAGCAGCGTGTAGGACAGAAGGTCGGCCGGCGTTTCGAGGGATGGTTTGCCCGCAAGGAGCGCCGGCGATACGGCCGGCACCATGGCGGCATCGCAGAGGTGGCGGGCTTGCGTGCGCGGCCAGGCACTCGCCTTTGCACTGTGGCGGATGGCAAGCTCCGCATCGTCGTTGCGAAACTCGACCAGCCTGCCTTCGGATTCAACGGAAACGTCGATCCCGGGGTGAAGTGCACGAAAATCCGCCAGATGCGGGACCAGCCAGCAGCCGGCAAAACTCGGCTCGGCATTGACCGTCAGCAGCGCGACGGCTTTTTTCGCGCGAAGTTCCTCGAGGCGGGCATCGATAGTGTCGAAGGCCGCCGCCAGGGTTCCTAGCAGTCGCGATCCTTCGGGGCTGAGACGCACCTTGCGATGGTGCCGCGTGAACAGCGCCGTTCCCAACAGCGCCTCCAGCTCGCGCACCTGTCGGCTGATCGCTGCTTGCGAGACGAACAGCTCCTGCGCGGCGAGCGTAAAGCTTTCCAGCCTTCCCGCCGCCTCGAAACTGCGCAGGGCCGTCAGGGGCAAGCGTCCGCGCTTCATTGCATAACCTCAAGTCATCCGAAGGTGACAATAAGCTCGTTTGTCCGCCATGGGCAAGCGGGATCACACTCGTGGCATCGATGGATTTGAAAAGGACGATGGTGATGAATGCGATCCTGAGACTTTGGATGGACGTCATCCTGCTCCTGACCTTCCAGCGTAACGTCGGACACAGGCCGTCCACGGATGGCAATGCCGAATGGTTCAGTCGGCCGGAGGGCGAAGCCAGCCGGTATAACGAACGATCAAACTGGTTAGCGGACTAGTGATCTCGACATGAAAGCGGAAGACGCCGTCCCGTTCCTCCTCGAACGTGTCGCCGCCGGGCGCGAGGAACAGCGGTAGCGGCAGGCCAAGAAAACGCCAGCCGCGGATCACCAGCCGCAGGCGGTCCTCGTCTGGCACAAGTGCGATCAGCACCCGGAATGGTCCGAAATCCTCGGCCAGCAGGCAGGCGTCGCGGCCGGTGGCGGCGGATTGCACGCTGCGGAAGGATTTTGTCCCGAACGTGCGGATCCAGATCTCGCGACCATCTTCGCATTCGAAGCGGACGTTGACTGGAATATCGGGATTGGCACGCGGAAAACCGATGACAGCGGCGGCGATCCGGGCAAGCAGGCCGGTGCCGCGCTCGACCCTGGCGCGTCCTTCGACAGTCCGCGTCATCGCGGTGTCATGCAGGGCGGCAACGGCGGGCGGCAGGCTCGTCCAGGCACTCCCCAGCAAACGCCGGTAGAGCGGCGCGGCCTCTGCGGGCGGGCTGTCGTCGCGAATGCCGGAGCGGATGGCAAAACGGGAAAACAGCGGCTCAAAATCTGCAAGCGTGAGTTCGCCCGCCGCCGGACGCGCGCCGGGTGGTGGTTTCCGCCCCGAAAGCCAGCCACGGATTATCGCCTCGGCTGCCATCGCCGGAATGAATGGACCGTCATCGCCTTCGGCGACCAGATGCCAGGACTGTGCGAGCCTGCTGCCGTCGGCGGCCGTGCCCGTAACCGCAACGAACATGCCGCCGCGATGTTCGCCGAAGGCCAGAACCTGCGAGGCACGATGAAACAACGGCGCGAACGCCGAGAGTGACGGCAGCAGCCGCAACCGCACCAGCCAGCCGCAGAGACCGAGCAGGCATTGCAGGAACTGCGGCTCGGTGCCGGCGCCGGTGAACACCGCTTTCAATCCCGGCAAGGCCTGCGGCAGCAGGGCAAGATCCGGTGCATCGGCAAGGGCAAACCGGCGGCTGTTCAAGGGAATGCCGCCCGGCGGCGCGATCGTGCGGCGGATGCCGCCCATCAAGCCGTACCCCATCGTCTGCCGTCCATCGCGGGTGAGCGCCACCGGCTTACCGGCATAGCTCGAAACGGCCTTGACGACGTTCAGACCCATGCGCGCCCTGGGTGAGGGGGCGATGCCCGCCGTCACCGTCTCGATGCCGGAAAATCCCAGTTTCAGCGCATCCAACGCTGCGAAGGAGAGGGCGGGAAAGCTGCTGCAGCCGGAAAGAGCAAAGACGCCGTTTTCCACAGCCGCTTCATCGAGGATGGAGATGCCGGCCACGAACGCAGTCGCGTCGGCAAGATCGAGATAGCAGATGCCAAGCGCGACGCAGGTTTTGACCAGATGATACGGGTTCGGACCGGCATCCTGAAACGGCCCGGAGGCATCGATGAGAAGATCGGGTTTGAGCGCGGACAGTACCACGCCCGCGTCGCCGCTGCGATCCATCACAACAGGCTCCAGCGTCGCCTTGGCTTCGACCGCTCCGGCAAAAGCCTTCGCCTTGTCGAGCGATCGCCCGGCGATCAGCAGCGTCAGCCGCGGTTCGTCGGCAAGAAGCCGCACCAGCCTGCCGCCGAAGGTGCCGTAGCCGCCAAGAATGAGGATCCGCAGCCGTCCGGCATTCATGCGAGAAACCGGCTGCGATGCTCCGGCGTCGGCACGAAACAGGCATTGCGGCGGCCTGCAATGCGGTAGCGGTTGCGCGCCACCAGCTCATAGAGCGGATCGCGCAGCGCCGTCGGGACCAGACGCAACACGCTGACAAGGTTCCATGGAAAGCCGAGCCCGGCTGCCATGCGCAGCGATCCCCCCGATTTCAGATAGGCGCTACCGCCTTCGATCAGGATGTTGGTCTCGTAGTTGCGGCTGTCGAGGCCATAGTGCCGGTAGAGTGCTTCGCCGAGCGGCGATTTCGCGGTGATGAAGCGGTATCGGCCCTGCCGGTCGTGGCGCAGCACGAAGTTCACCCAACCGGAGCAGAAGATACATTCGCCGTCGAAGACGATGATCGGATGATCGTCGGCAAAGGTGGGCACGGCCGGATCGTTGCGGTAGCTGTAGGCCGGGCGGGCTTGCATCAGCTCGCCCCTCCGGCCGCCAGGCGATAGGCGCCGGTCAGCGACGGCGGGCCATCGGTCTCGACCTGGCCACGCTCGACGAGATCCTCGATATGCGCAAAAACCGATAGCGCCGCGGCGCCGTGCAGGCGCGGATCGGTGGTCGCATAGATCACCTTCACCATCTCGGGGATAGACCTGTCGCCGGCGCGCACCCGCTCCAGCACGGCGCGCTCGCGCATCCGCCGGTGGGCGCGAAGGCCCCTGAGAAACGCGGCAGGCTCCTTCACCGGGCCACCATGGCCGGGCAGGTAGAGCCGGTCGTCGCGGCCGAGCAGCTTTTCCAAAGAGGCCATGTAGTCGGTCATCGATCCGTCCGGCGGCGCGACGATCGAGGTCGCCCAGGCCATGACGTGATCGGCGGAAAAGACGATGCCGGTATCGTTCAGTCCATTATCCCCGAGCGCGAAAGCCGCGTGGTTGGCGGTGTGTCCGGGCGTCAGAAGCGTCGTCAGCGACCAGCCGTCACCGTCTACCCTGTCGCCATCGGCCAGCGCGATATCGGGCACGAAATCCATGTCCGAGCTTTCCGCGAAAGGATTGATCTCGCCCGCGTGCAGCAGCCTTGCCGCCCGGTGCGGTCCTTCGGCGACGATGAGCGCGCCCGTCTCCGCCTTCAGCCGGCGGGCAAGCGGCGAGTGGTCGCGATGCGTGTGGCTGACGGCGATATGGGTGACTTCGCGCCCCTTGAGCGCCGTCATCAGCGCCTGGAAATGCGCCTCGTCCTCCGGTCCCGGATCGATCACCGCAACCGATCTGTCGCCGACGATATAGCTGTTGGTGCCGTGGAAGGTGAAGGGGCCGGGATTGTTGACGGTGACGCGCTGGACACCGTCCGCCACCGTCACCGCCTCGCCATGGGCGGGTTGGAAATTCAGGTCGAAGTCTGGGCCGTCCATGCGCCGTCTCTTCACTTGTACTCGACTTCGATGAAGGACATGAATTCCTTGCCGTTGTTGACGACATTGTGCTCGACGCCCGCCTCGCGCCGGTAGGCCTGACCCTTGGCGATATCCACCCGCCGCTCGCCGCCCGGCTCTTCCAGCAGGAACCGGCAATCGGTCATCGGGATGACGACATAGCCCATGCCATGCACATGATGCCCGGTATCGGCCCCCGGCTCGAAATCCCATCGTGTTATCCGCACCACGTCGTCATCGAGAAGAACAGTCGGCTTGGCAGGCGGGCGGGCGCGAAAAATGCTCATGGAGGTCTCCGGTTCTGGAGCGAGACCCTAGCCTAGAAAACTGATGACAGAAACGGATTTCCGGTATCGACCTTGCGTCTTTTCAACGCTGATCCGATTGCTGAACGTCGCCCATCGTCTTTGTGCCGCTGCCCCTCACCCTAACCCTCTCCCCGCAGGCGGGGAGAGGGTACGATGGAGCTTGCCGCTTGTCCTTCTCCCCGTGCACGGGGAGAAGGTGGCCGACAGGCCGGATGAGGGGCAGTCACAAATATTATGTGTTCGCCAGCGTGCGGCTCGACGCCATCCATTCGAAAAATCCGCGCAAAACCCCAACTTAAGCGTTGTCGCATGCGTGCGGCTTTGCTAAACCGGCTCTCGATTTGGCTTGGCGATTTGCCGACAGCCAAGCGTTGGGGCGTAGCCAAGCGGTAAGGCAGTGGTTTTTGGTACCGCCATCCCTGGTTCGAATCCAGGCGCCCCAGCCACGCTTGCCTTTTCAAGCGAAGAATCCAAGTTTCCAGCGCTTTTGGCTTATCTGAAAATCCAGCCGCCGTTCAAACGGTGGCTGCCGCCCTGCTTCTTCCTTTCCATCTTCGAAGCCATTTGGTCGCGTAGTGACCTAGAAACACAAACAAAGCCAGGATCGAAGCGTTGTGTACGAAGAATTCGAGGGTAGACGCTTCGAAGTCCCAGAAGTCCATGGTGACTTCGGCGGTGAGTTTCGATCCGATCCCCATCACCACAGAGCTATGGATACCATAGGCGGCGATCGCAATGGCGGCCATGCGCAACAAAACAATGCGGACCGTGTTCGGGGTGGTGATCCCGCAGAGACCTCGGATCGTCGCCATGATCATCGACCAGCGCATTCCAAGATGAATGGAGACGATAACCAGCGCCCAATATGCGGCGAGCGTATGGATTTGACGAGTACTGTATCCGCCGCTCAGAGGCAGGAAGCTGAACACGCTGCGCGAGATCACCAGGCTCGTCACCAAGAGAACCAGCATGACCATCGCGAGAGACAGAACGGTTACGGTGTTGCTCAACCCGAGCGCTTCCCGAGGCGCATTGGAAAGCCTGCCGTACCAGCGTCTGTTGAAGACGTTGTGGACGATGATTAGCAGGAACATGGCCGTGCCGATCAACTCGTGGGAGACGTTGTCCAGCCAATAATAGGCGAGGCCTGCAAGCAGCAGACCCACGGCTATGAAGTCGAGGGCCAGTCGCAGGAGGAACACAGGGTTCAAGGCGGGTTCCTTTCAGACGTCGGCACAGCGTGCAAGGCCCTAGTCGATCATCGTTCCGTCGAAGCCCGGAATACGATCGTAGGTGAAGAGGAATTCGCTGTCCGACCGTCCCTGATGGCAGGACTGGCACCGCGCGGTGTTCTCGGCCATGTTGATGGACCTGTCGGGTTTGAACCACTGGAACTGCCAGTCACCCGTGCGCCTGTCTTCCGGGTATTCCGCGCCCCATCCTTCGCCTTTTTCCATGACGAAGTAGCGGAAGACTTCCCCGTCGCGATAATCGACAAGCACGAAATGCGTGCCGTTCGGGATCGGTTGGCCGTTCTTGACGGCGGCGATAGCCTCTGGCGTCGTCAGCATGTGCTCGGTCACGTTTCCGCGCTTGACCGTGGTGTAGTGCACGAGCTGGTCGATATTCTCAGGAAACGTCGTGCGATTGGGTTCCGCAACAGCCTGCCAGCCGATCAGGGTGGCAACGACCGCTGCGGCAGGAAGCAGCATGGTGCGAATTGGAAATGGTTTCATAGCCTTACTCCCGTTGGTCAAGGTTTCGAGGAGGGTGTTGTTGGGTCGCCCGTTCCCTGCCGTGCGTTGGCGATCGCTCAGGAGGCATTTTGCGGTCTTGCATCGGTGCCGACGATCGTGGCCCGGTGCGGGCGCACGATGAACGCGACGACCAGCACGAGTGCGAGAGCCATCATCACGGACGAACCTGTCAACGCCATGCTGACGCGGTGGGCGAGCAGCTCCGTCCCTTCCAGACCCGATGTGCCGAAGGCGGCGATGGCGACCAGGACCGCGAGGCCAAGTGAACTGCCGGTTTGATGGGCCACGTTGACCACGCCCGAGGCTGCTCCGGCATCCTTGCCGGCCACTCCCGAGATGCCCGATGTCGTGAGAGGGCTGAGCACAAAGCCCTGACCCAGACCGATCAGGACCATCGGCAGTCCGATGCCCGTCAGGTAGGTCGTGCCAAGCGAGACCTGGCTGAGCCAGATCATCCCAACGAGGCCGATGACAAAGCCTACTGCCAGAAGACGGGCATTTCCGTATCGGCGTGTCAACTGGGGGACGACCATGGCGGCCGCGAAGTTCACGAGGGTGGCAGGCAGGAACGCCATTCCCGCAACCGCTGGCCGATAGTGGGAAACGCCCTGCATGAACTGGGTGATGAAAAAGAAGAAACCGATCATCGCACCGAGGAACAGGACGCGTGCGGCATAGGCTGCGGCACGTTCTCGGCTGGCAAACAGGTGCAATGGCATGATGGGATGAGCGGCGCGGCGCTCGACCACAATGAAGAGTGCGAGCAGGGCAAGCGAGGCAACGAGAAGGGCGATGGTCGCAGGGTCGCTCCAGCCGTGGGTCGCCGACCGGATGAGGCTGTAGACCAGCGCAACCATGCCGATGGTGGAGGTCAAGGCTCCGGCGACGTCGAACTGACCTGGTTTGCGCGCGGGTTCGGGAATGGTGTGCAGAGCTGCCAGGATCAGGCCGGCACCGATGGGCAGGTTGATGAAGAACCCGACCCGCCAGGAAAGCCAATCGGCCAGAATCCCGCCGAGCACGAGGCCGACGCTCGCCGCGATACCCGCCACCGCACTGTAATAGGAAACCGCACGGGTACGTTCGCTGCCTTCCGGGAAAGTCGTCTGCAGCAATGCCAACGTAGACGGGGCGAGGATCGCGCCGCCCAGGCCTTGAACAGCACGCGCGCCAATCATCCAGGCAGGCGTTTGCGCCAAGCCAATGGCGAGGGACGAAACGGTGAAGAGGGCCAGGCCGGCAATCAGCATCCGCCGACGACCGAGGATGTCGCCCGCCCGGGCGCCGAGCAGCAGGAAGCCACCGAAGGTCAGGGTATAGGCGCTCTGGACCCAGGCGAGTTCAGCGTCGGAAAAGCCGAGTTCCCGATGGATGTTCGGAAGTCCTGTCAGCACGATCGACGTGTCGAGCACGATCATCACATAGCTGAGGAGGATGATTGCGAGGATCGCCGTCTTGTTGAGCGTGGCGTTTGTGGGTGACATTTTTCTCGCCTGTTCAATGGCGGTCATGACAGATACTGCTCGTCCGTCACCTTCTCCATCCAGTCGACGGCCTTGCCATCGAGCGATTCCTGTATGGCGATATGGGTCATGGCCGTGGTCGGCGATGCTCCATGCCAGTGGCGCTCGCCCGGCTCGAACCAGACCACGTCGCCCGGGCGGATTTCCTCGATCGGCCCGTCTTCCCGCTGTACGCGGCCGCATCCTGCGGTGACCACAAGGATCTGCCCCAGCGGATGCGTGTGCCAGGCAGTGCGCGCACCCGGTTCGAAGGTCACCGAATTACCGGCCGCACGGGCAGGATCGCGGACAGGGAACAGCGGATCGATGCGGACGGTTCCGGTAAACCAGTCAGACGGTCCCCGGCCGGACGGTTGGGTTCCTGCTCTTCTGATTTCCATGGGATGTTCCTTCCTCAATCCTGCGAGGGCGAGTGTCGCCGTCATCTTGGAAGGATAAATAGCACCGGGCAGGTGACGCGATTAGATGGAGGAAACCGCATGAACCTGTGAATGGCATTCATGAATGTTGCGAGCAGACACATGGCGCAGCTACTGCTGCTTCCACTCGCAGCTGGCCGCAAGCCCGATACACTCACAAAGCACTGGGAGGGTCTATCGCTTCGCTGTTGCGTAACGCGTCCATCAGAACGGCGAATGCCGGAGACAATTGGCGGCGGCTTGGATAGTAGAGGTGGTAGCCTGAAAATGGCGGACACCAGTCTGCCAGGACACGGATCAAACGCCCGTCGGCGATCTCCTCGCGCACATGGTCTTCCAGGAGGAAGGCAAGTCCCGCACCGCGCCGGGCAGCGTTGAGCGCCATTCGCGAGACGTTGAAGGCGAGCGGCCCGTCGACGCGCACCCGAAGCTCGCGACCGTCCTTCTCGAATTCCCAGGCGTAGAGGCCTCCGTAAGTCGGTAGCCGCAGGTTGATGCAGGCGTGTGCCGTTAAATCCTGCGGCGTCGAAGGTCTGGGGTGCCTCGCGAAATAGGACGGCGCACCGATAACGGCCATCCGCATTTCGGGGCCGATCCTGACCGCGATCATGTCCTTGTCGACCTGCTCCCCCAGCCTGACACCCGCGTCGTAGCGCTCAGCGACAATGTCCGTCAGTCCATTATCCACGACGATCTCGACCTTGATATCGGGATAGTCCGGCAGCAGCCGCTCGACGGCTGGCCAGAGGACTTTCTCGGCAGCATGCTCACCCGCCGTGATGCGTACGGTTCCCGCAGGTTTGTCTCTCAGTTCGGTGAGCGCCGAAAGCGCCGCTTCGATTTCCTCGAACTGGGGTCTGATTGTCTGAAGCAACCGCTCGCCAGCTTCGGTGAGCGAGACGCTGCGCGTGGTTCGCGTCAGCAGCCGAACGCCCAGGCGTTCTTCCAGGAGACGGATCGTGTGACTGAGAGCAGACGGTGATAGGCCAAGTTTGGCGGCCGCTTTGGTGAAACTCCGCTCACGGGCGACGACGAGAAAGGTGCCCAGATCGCTGATGGTATCCCGCGCCATTTTTGAATCCCATTCAATACCGCATGCTCACTTTGCACTCTAATTGTGTTCTGTCCTATCCGCTACAGTTATCGACAACACGGGCAGAGCAGCCGATCCAAGGTGTCGGCTGCAGGTCCCGCCTCTCAATCCAATTCTGCAAGGAGCGACCAATGAAAACGCGCAAACTCGGCCAAAACCTCGAAGTCTCCGCACTCGGTCTCGGCTGCATGAGCATGAGCGCCGCGTATGGGCCGCCTGCCGATAGGGCCGAGATGATCAAGCTTATCCGTGCGGCCCATGACAGTGGCGTCACGCTCTTCGACACCGCCGAAGCCTATGGCCCGTTCGTCAACGAGGACCTCGTCGGCGAGGCGCTCGGACCGATCCGCGACCGTGTCGTCATCGCCACCAAGTTCGGCTTTGACATCGACATGGCGACGGGAGAGCGACGCAGCGGCCTCAACAGCCGCCCGGAGCATATCAAGTTCGTCGTTGACGCGATGCTGAAGCGGCTGAAGACCGACCGGATCGACATCCTGTACCAGCACCGGGTCGACCCGGATGTTGCGATCGAGGACGTCGCCGGCGCGGTCAAGGGCCTGATCACGGAGGGCAAGGTGAAGCACTTCGGCCTTTCCGAGGCGGGTGCGGCCACGATCCGTCGAGCCCATGCGGTTCAAGCCGTGACGGCCGTCCAGAGCGAATATTCGCTGTTCTACCGCGGGGCGGAAACCGAGACGCTTCCGGTGCTGGAAGAGCTTGGCATCGGCTTCGTGCCCTTCAGCCCGCTCGGCGCGGGATTCCTGACCGGCAAGATCGACGAGAACACCAGGTTCGACGCATCCGACTTCCGCAACAGCGTGCCCCGCTTCTCGCCGGAAGCCCGGAAGGCAAACCTTGCCCTTGTCGACATGATCAAGGGCGTCGCGGACCGCAAGGGCGCGGCGCCTGCGCAGGTCGCGCTCGCGTGGCTGCTCACCCAGAAGCCCTGGATCGTCCCGATCCCCGGCACCACAAAGCTTCATCGCCTAGAGGAAAACCTCGGATCGGCAGACGTGGAACTGATGGCCGACGACCTGCGTGAGATCGATGCCGCGGCCTCGAAGATCGACGTCATGGGCGAACGACTGCCCGAGGCCGCGCTCAAGATGACCGGCCGCTGATAGCGGCCGCCCGATTTTGTCTAGGTCCCTGAAGAGGGGCCTAGACCATGACGCGCTCGTCAAAACGGCGATGGCTTGCAGAAATTGCCGGGCCTTACTTTCCGGAAAAGGGCAACGTTCGCAAAAGCAAACCCGCCGGTTTGAGCCGGCGGGTGCGTTCATGTCAGCTCGGATGTCGGAAGGTCCTACTTCGCCTTGTCGCCGGCGAGAAACTCGTCGCACCAGCTCGGGCCAGACGATTTCTTGACATCGCCGAGAACGTGGACTGAGCGGATCACGTAGTCGGAGGAGACATTGAGCTGGACCGAGCAGCTCAGGAACTCGGTGCGGGCAGAGGCGATCTTCTTGCCCTTCTTGCCGTTTTCGCCTTCGGCATATTGCGCCGGGATCGTCCGTTTCTTGTAGCCGCCCTTCCAGGAATAGACCGTCATGTCGCCGCTTGTGACGTCCGACTGCGGCGGGCCGAAGGCGGCGAAGAAGACGCCGGCCGGCTGTCCCTTCCAGCGGGCCTCAACGGCATTTCTGGCCGGTCCCACGGTGGTGCAGCCGGCAAGTGCCAGCGCGAGGCCGGCCACGGTCATCAAGCGGAAATTCATCTGGTCAAGTCCCTTTGGCTTTCGTTCTGAAACATCGGTCTGCCAAGGCGGCGCAATACGCTGGTGGCCAAGGCTTTCGACCCTGCCTCTAGCGCTAAACCGATTGAAAGAAAATCGGCTGAATGACTTATATGCGCGGTTCCGCGCATAAATTCGCAAGCGTTGCCGAAAGGCCCCAGCAGCGGGATTTGCCGGGCTGTTTGGCGACCTCCGCGAACCTCGGCGCAGCGCGACCGGGCTGTGAGGGCGGCGCCAGTCGTGTCGTTGCTGGATGCCGGCGATGTGGTTGTGCCGATGCTGCTGTTTGTGGCGCGACAGGTGACTTATCCCATTGTTTTCAGTCAGCTTGGCAATTTTTCGAATTTGCGCCTTGTGGAAAGGAAAATGCTGTTCTATAGAGGCGCCGCTGGTCACGGAGTGTAGCGCAGCCTGGTAGCGCACGTCGTTCGGGACGACGGGGTCGGAGGTTCGAATCCTCTCACTCCGACCAGCTTGAGCCTTTGATTTTTCTGATGAAGATCAAGGCGCGAAATTCCCAAGATTTTGCCGTTCCCCCTCAAAGCCGCATTTGTCCGGTCGCCATCGCCGGATGTGCCGTGCATTGTATCGTGGTCCTCCTTGACCGAAAATCAGAAGTTGAATTACAACGGCTTGGCGTCTGCATGTCCCCGCAGATACCCATCATCTTCCGTGCGTCCGGCAACCTTATCACAGGCGGCCGAGTTCAGCCCACCAGCAGGAACCCTTGCCCATGTTCGATATCCTCTGGCGTAGTGTGACGATCGGCGTGGGCGGCACGGTGCTTATGGATCTGTGGGCCTTCCTCTTGTTCCTGCTGGCCGTCCAGGCGCGGCCGAACTGGGCGCCGGTCGGGCGCTGGTTCTGGCATCTTCGCACGGGAAAAGTCTTTCACGAGGATATCGGCAAGGCCACGCCCTATGAGCACGAGCTCGCTCTGGGCTGGATCGGCCATTATGCGGTCGGCATTCTCTACGGCATCCTGCTGGTCATCTTCGCAGGCCCGTCCTGGCTTGCAGCGCCAACCTTCCTTCCGGCCTGGATCATCGGCATTGTCACAGTCGGCGCCGGCTGGTTCCTGCTGCAGCCGGGGCTCGGGATCGGCTGGGCTGCCTCGAAGCTTCCGAATGCCAACAAGGTGCGTTTGCTTAATCTTGTGTCCCACACGGTCTTTGCCGCCGGCATGTATGGAACAGCACTTCTCATCGGTTAGAAAGATGATTCTTGCCGTAGCTCATCCCATGCTATGCCATTCGCGCAACTGTGCTTGAGGATATGTTTTGAAAAAGATAGACGACCTGATCGCTTCCGTGACCAGCATTCACGACCGCTACAAGGGCGGACGCATGGAGCGGGAGACCGTGCGGGAATGGGTGCTCGGTCTTGGCGGATATCCGGCGCCTTATGCCGAGCCGATGCGCGAAGCCGCTGCATGGTTCAGGCCCTTGCGTGATATGGAGCCTGAAGCGCTGAAGGTGGCGGATCTGGAGAAGCTGCAGGCTATCGTCGAAGTGGATGCTTCCCGTTCAAAGGCCCGGACTGGCTGAATGCGGTGGGCATTGCTTTCCGGCGGCGTAGTCGCCACAGCCGCGCTCATCTTCCTGCTCATGTCCGGCTTTGGCGATGTTCCCTGTCAGGACGGACAATGGAGCAAAGCGCAGCAGATCTGCATTCCGGATTAAAAAGCGGGACCTCGTAGCTGACAACAAAAAGGCCGGTCGAAACGACCGGCCTTTTTCATCAAATCAGATCGGCAGCCTGCTTAGCCATCAATTCCGTCAAGCACTTCGGCGGCCTTGCCGGCGTTGACGCGGCGGATGTCGGCTTCCTCGCGACGGCTGGCGAAGAGTTCGGTCGCCATCAGCTGATCGGCGAGATCGGCCGGCAGCGAGAGGATGACGCGGCTGTCTTCGGTGTGGATGCCGGAAAGCGACGAGCGCTTGCCGGTGATCATGCCGCCGGCCACCGTGTTGTTGGTGTCGGGATCGATCAGGATGAAGGCGCCGGTGGTGCGGTTCTGTTCGTAAGCGTCGAATACGGCCTGTTCGTCGAAGGCGAGATGCACCTTGCCGATGGCGTTCATCGAGAGACCATCGGTGTGGTGGTTCCACTTGCCGCTCTTGAGATCGAGCAGGCTCGAAGGCTGCACGGTGACGCGCTGACGGCGCGATCCGCTCTTCAGCCAGTAGCGCTTGCCGGGCTGGATGCCGTCCGACTGAAGCGCCACCAGTTGCGCATCGAAGGCGAGGCCTGTCTGCGGCTGGCTTTCCAGCGAAACGATCATGTCGCCGCGCGAAACGTCCACCTGGCGGTCCAGCACGAGTGTGATCGCGTCGCCGGCAACAGCCGCGTTGCGCACGAGGTCGAAGGTGACAATCTTGGTGACGTTGGCAACCATGCCCGAAGGCAGGATGACAACCGAATCGCCGGGCTTCACGGAGCCACCGGCAACCGTGCCTTGATAACCGCGAAAACTTTCGCCCGGACGCGAAACGCGCTGGACCGGCAGGCGGAAGCCGACGGTCTGTGCGGAACGCACTGTCGCCAGCTCCAGAACCTCGACCAATGTCGGGCCGTCATACCAGGGCATCGATTCCTTGCCGTCATAAACGACGTTTTCGCCCTTCAGGGCTGACATCGGGATCGCGGTGATCTGGCGAACGCCGAGAGATAGCGCCAGTTCCTTGAATTCGTGGCTGATCTGGTCGAATCGCGCGCGGTCGTAGCCGGTCAGGTCGAACTTGTTGACGGCGAGAACGAACTGCTTGATGCCCATCAGAGTGGCGATGGTCGCGTGGCGGCGGGTCTGTTCGAGCAGGCCGGTGCGGGCATCGACGAGCAGCACGGCGAGGTCGGCGGTCGAGGCGCCGGTTGCCATGTTGCGGGTGTATTGTTCGTGGCCGGGAGTGTCGGCGACGATGAAGGAGCGCTTGTCGGTGGCGAAATAGCGATAGGCGACATCGATGGTGATGCCCTGTTCGCGCTCCGCCTGGAGACCGTCGAGCAGCAGCGCGAAATCGGGCAGGCCGAGGTCGTTCTGCTTGCCGCTGTCACGGCGGAGCGTCGCCGCCTGATCTTCCTTGACGGCCTTGGTGTCCCAGAGCAGGCGGCCGATCAGGGTCGATTTGCCGTCGTCGACCGAACCGCAGGTGATGAGGCGCAGCGGGCGGGTGTCGCGCGGTACGCGCGCTGCGTCGACGGCCGGGAAAGCGGTGACGCTGCCGGTTGATGCTTCAGCTGCGGCTTGTGCGATTGCGGAAACGGTCATCAAAAATATCCTTCACGCTTCTTCTTTTCCATCGAACCGGACTGATCGCGGTCGATGGCGCGGCCCTGCCGTTCGGAAACCGTGGCGATTTCCAGTTCGGCAATGACCTCTTCCAGATTGGTGGCAACAGAGGGAATGGCGCCCGTCAGTGGGAAATCGCCGAGCGTACGGAAACGGATCGAGCCGTGCTTGACGGTTTCGCCGGGCAGGAGTTCAAGACGCGGATCTTCCGCCAGGATCATCATGCCATCGCGCTCGATATAGGGGCGCTCCTTGGCATAATAGAGCGGCACCAGCGGAATTTCTTCCACCTGGATGTAGCGCCAGATATCGACCTCGGTCCAGTTCGACAGCGGGAAAGCGCGAACGCTTTCGCCCTTGCGGATCATTCCGTTGTAGATATTCCAGAGTTCCGGACGCTGCGCGCGCGGATCCCAGCGATGCTCCGGCGTCCGGAACGAATAGATGCGTTCCTTGGCGCGGGAAGCCTCTTCGTCGCGGCGGGCGCCGCCGAAAGCGGCATCGAAACCGCCGGCGTCGAGCGCCTGGCGAAGACCCTCGGTCTTCATGATGTCGGTGAACAGCGCCGAGCCGTGGGTGAACGGGGTGACGTTCTCGGCGGCACCGCGCGGATTGATATGCTCGATGAAATCGAGATCGTATTTCTTCACGATGTCGTTGCGGAACGCGATCATCTCGGAAAATTTCCAGCCGGTGTTCACATGCAGCAGCGGAAAGGGGACGCGACCGGGATAGAAGGCCTTGCGCGCCAGATGCAGCAGCACGGACGAATCCTTGCCGACGGAATAGAGCATGACGGGCTTGTCGAATTCGGCGGCCACTTCGCGGAAGATGTGGATCGCTTCGTTTTCGAGTGCCTTCAGATGCGGATCAAGCGGTGTTTTTGTTGTCTGCGGATTGTGCAGTTCCGTTTCCGGAAGAGTACTGGGCATTTCAAGTCTCCGGGAGAAGTTCTGGTTGGCGGGCAGCCCGCGCGGATCAGCGCGCAATGCTTGTCGCCAGAATTGAGGATTGCGGAAGGGCGGATTGCGGAGCGACTTGGGAGGCAGCGGTTTCCGGCACATGCAGGCCGCATTCGCGCTTCTCGTCGTTTTCCCACCACCAGCGGCCGGCCCGCTCAGGCTCGCCCGGCTTGATGGCGCGGGTGCAGGGCTCGCAGCCGATCGAGGGGTAACCACGGGCATGCAGCGGGTTGACCGGGATCGCTTCCGCCGTCACATGGGCTCGGATCGTTTCGATGTCCCAGTCGGCCAGCGGATTGATCTTGATCAGGCCGCGGTCGAGATCAGCTTCGGCAAACGGCGTCTCGGCACGATTGCCAGACTGGCCGCGACGCAGGCCGGTGATCCAGAAGGATGCCCCTTCGAGTGCGCGCGCAAGAGGCTTCACCTTGCGCGCGCCACAACAGGCATGCCTGGCTTCGACGCTGTCGTAAAAGCCGTTCATGCCATACTTGGCGGCATAGGCGTCGATGTCGTCCTGCTCGGGATAGAAGCGCTTGATAAGAATACCGTAGGTTTCTTCTGTTCTGTCGATCAGCGCGACGGTTTCGTTGAACAGGCGGCCGGTTTCGAGCGTCGAGACTTCGATGCCGAATTTGCCTGTGCCGATCGCAGCGGTGATGACCTGGTCCTCAATGCCGAGGCTGGTGGTGAAAACCGATTTTCCGTCGAGCGAGGCAACCAGCGCAAGCCGGCCGGCAAGGTCGAGGCTTTCCAGTTGGCTGTTGAGCGCTGCGGCGCGATTTTCGAGCAATGCGGATGTCATGGGAGGAAATCCTGATTTTCTTGTCACGGAATATCGCAGCCGCGTGTGACAAAAGACAGAAAAACGGATTTCTAAAGTCGGTGGATCAGAGCAAATATCTCTCCGATCAGCAAAAAATGCAGAATAGTGAGTGAAAAGACACGATTTATGCCTAAAATCTATAATTTATATAGTTTATTTGTGTCTTGTCATGCGAAATTGAGGTTTTCAACCGGATTGACGGTTTGGCTGCGGTAGGCAGTTCGTGGGCAGGCGAAGCTATTTCATGACCATTCTGCACGAAATTGAGCGAGACGGTCGCAGCAGCGGCTGATGTCGCAGACGGAAAGAGGCCGAGGTATGCCGTTTGCAGATTTAGAACCACGTCGAACTCCTTGATCGCCGCGTATTATTTGACGGAGACGCCATCGCGGATGCTGGCGAGACGATCGTAGTAGCCCCCCTTGAGCGGGTATTGCGCTATCATCAGTACGCCTTTGCTTCCGTCCACCCTGAGCCAGGCAACGCCTCCGAGCGTCTTGCCGCTATCTTTGTGCGCCCGCGTGTAGGTGATCTCGAGAACCCTGCCTTTTGACGTGTCGCGCATGGTCGTGCCGAGAAAATCGGCGCCTGGATATTCCTGCAGGATCCGTTGCCGTACAACTTCGCCGTCGCGCTCGGCGTCGAGGCTCCCTTGACCGTCGGCATCGCTCACGAAAATGGTTGCGAACGGCTGATCGATGGCTTTGCCCATATCGGAACTTGGGCCATCCGTGACGACGGCGACTGCTCCGACCTGAATGTCGCTGATACGCATGCCAGCCAGATCGTCAAGGCGGTAGGGCAAGGCATCGGCGCGCTGCTCGATCGTCTGTTTCTGCTCGACCGCCGTCAGCATCACTGCTTCGACCGCAGCCATGTCCACCTGACCCTCGGCGACAGCGGGGACCACGACAACGACCATCGCATTGCTGTTTTCGCCTTCGATGAGAATCGATATCATTTTGGCGTTGCGGACTGTCATATATGCCTTGAACAACAGCGCATGTCGCCCTGCGACGGTCAGTTCGCGTGTTTCTTCGAGCCGGGCGATGTTGTTGCCTTCGCCTTGAATGCTACCGATCGAACCGAGGTCGGACAGCTTCAAGGGAGAAATCGGCGTCTGCGCGATCATCAGCACGGCCTTGGCCGGGTGCAGGAACATGGCGATCGGGTCGCGGGTGAGGGAGAACCCCGCCGGAGGCTCTATGCTCCAGCTTGTTCCCGGCATCAGGATTGCTTCCCCGGCAGATACCGGAAGCGGAAAAAGCATCAGAAAGGCGCAGGTCACGAATGCAGTCAGCCGCATGCCGGTTTCCTCGCAGGATACGGGTCACAGCGTAAACCGGGCTCACCGTTCCATCAACGGCAATCGCCGTTTCCTTCGAAACGGCGATCATGGTGCGATTATTCGGATGCGATAGCAGTAAACCTACCGGTCGCTGACCGCCCAGCGTGGATTGATCCACGGTTCCTGGTTGCTGCGGGGCAGGGGCTGCTTGCCGAGGATATGGTCAGCGGCCTTTTCGCCGGTCATGATCGAGGGGCCGTTGAGATTGCCGTATGTGACATGCGGGAAGATCGACGAGTCCGCAACGCGCAGGCCATCGACGCCGATGACCCGGGTCTCGGGATCGACGACAGCCAGCGGGTCGTCCTTCGAGCCCATCTTGCAGGTGCCGCAGGGATGATAGGCGCTTTCCAGGTGCTCGCGCAGGAAGTCATCGATCTGGTCGTCGGTCTTTACGCTCTCGCCCGGCTGGATTTCCGGGCCGCGATACTGATCGAACGCCTGTTGGCCGAAGATTTCGCGGGTAAGACGCACGCAGTGGCGGAACTTCTCCCAGTCTTCCGGATGGCTCATATAGTTGAACTGGATGACGGGATCGGCCTTCACGTCAGGCGAACGCAAGGTCACGCTACCACGCGATTTCGAGTGGTTGTAACCGACATGCACCTGAAAACCATGGCTTTTCGCCGCCGCCTTGCCGTCATAGGAGATCGCGACCGGCAGGAAGTGGTATTGGATATCCGGCTGTTTGACGCCGGGCGCCGAGCGCAGGAAGGCGCAGGCTTCGAACTGGTTGGAAATGCCGAGACCGGATTTGGTGAACATCCATTGCGCACCTGCCACCCCCTGCCAGAACCAGGGCAGCCAGGAATAGAGCGATACCGGCTTGGTCGAGACCTGCTGGAAATAGAATTCCATATGGTCCTGCAGGTTGGCGCCGACGCCCGGCCGGTCGACTTTCACCTCGATGCCCATCTCCTTCAGGTGCGCCGCCGGGCCGATCCCGGACAGCATCAGCAGTTTCGGCGAATTGAACGAGGAGGCAGAGACGATCACTTCGCGGTTGGCTTTGACCACCTCGATCTTGCCGCCACGCTCGATCTCGACGCCCACGGCCCGGCCGTTCTCGATGACGATCTTGCGGGCGTAGCAGCGCAGCAGCTCGACATTCGGCCGCTTGAGCGCCGGTCGAAGATAGGCGGATGCCGTCGACCAGCGCCGACCATTGTGGACCGTCTGCTCCATCAGGCCGAAACCCTCCTGCTTGGAGCCGTTATAGTCGTCGGTCAGCTCGAAACCGGCCTGCTGGCCGGCATCGACGAAGGCCTTGAACAGCGGATTCTTGTAGGAGCCGCGCCGGACATGCAGCGGCCCGTCAGTGCCGCGCCAGCCGTCCTCGCCGCCCTTGGAGTTTTCCATGCGCTTGAAGTACGGCAGCACGTCGGCATACCCCCAGCCGCGCGCGCCAAGCTCTTCCCACTCGTTATAGTCTTCCATCGAGCCGCGCACATAAACCATGCCGTTGATCGACGACGAGCCGCCGATCACCTTGCCGCGCGGGGCGGTGATGCGTCGATTATTGAGGTTCGGCTCGGGTTCCGAAAGATAACCCCAGTTGTAACGGCTCATGCTCATCGGCCAGGCAAGGGCTGCCGGCATCTGGATGAACGGCCCGAAATCGCTGCCGCCGAATTCCAGCACCAACACGGTATTCTTGCCGTCTTCCGACAGGCGATAAGCGAGTGCGGAGCCTGCGGAGCCGGAACCGATGATGACGTAATCTGCGCTTTGCATGGAATAGGCCTCTTTTGTTTCGGCGCTCGATGTTTCGGTAATCTCCCCCCTTGAGGGGGAGATGTCGGCGTCGCCGACAGAGGGGGGTGGGCCAGCCCAGAATTCGAGGAGAGTTACCCCCCTCTGTCCCTCCGGGACATCTCCCCCTCAAGGGGGGGGATTAGCCGCGGGCTGAAATCAATACGGCGACTGCACCGGCCCCATCGCCACGTAGACGCTCTTCAGCTCGGTGTAATGGTTCAGCGCCGCCAGAGAGTTCTCCCGCCCGAAACCGGACTGCTTGGAGCCACCGAACGGCACTTCGACCGGTGCCAGATTGTAGGTGTTGATCCAGAGCGTTCCGGCTTCCAGTTGATCCACCACACGGTGGGCGCGGGTGAGGTCGGCGGTGAAGACGCCGGCCGAAAGCCCGAACTCGGTGCCGTTCGCCCGTGCGACAACTTCGTCCTCATTGTCGAAGTCGAGTACGCACATGACCGGCCCGAAGATTTCCTCGCGGCAGATGGTCATGTCGTCGGTGACATCGGCAAATACGGTCGGCTGGATATAGGTGCCCTCGGCCGACACGTTGTTGGGAATGCCGCCGCCGGTCACGAGTGTCGCACCCTCGGCCTTGCCCTTCTCGACATAGGAAAACACCTTGTCGAGCTGGGCGCGCGACACCATCGGTCCGAGCTGCGTTACCTCGTCCATCGGGTCGCCGATGATGATCTTTTCGGTGCGCTCCTTGAGCCGCGACAGGAACCTGTCCTTGATGCCTTTCTGGACGAAGACGCGGGTGCCGTTCGAGCAGACCTGACCGGTCGAATAGAAATTGCCGAGCATGGCACCGCCGATGGCGCTTTCGAGATCGGCGTCGTCGAAGACGATCAGCGGCGACTTGCCGCCAAGTTCCATCGTCACATGCTTGAGGCTCGATGCAGCTGCACCCGCCACCTTGCGGCCGGTCTCGACCGAGCCGGTGAGCGACACCTTGGCGACATCCTTGTGGTTGACCAGCAGCGGACCGGTGGTGCGGTCACCCTGGATGACGTTGTAAAGTCCCTTCGGCAGGCCGGCCTCGAAGAGAATTTCGGCGATCTTCAGCGCGCCGAGCGGCGTGTTTTCCGAAGGCTTGAAGACCATGGCATTGCCGGCGATCAGCGCCGGGGCGCCCTTCCAGCAGGCGATCTGCTGTGGATAGTTCCAGGCGCCGATGCCGACGCAGACGCCGAGCGGAACGCGCTTGGTAAAGGCGAAGTCGCCGCCGAGCGGGATATAGTCGCCATTGAGAGCGGCCGCCGCCACGCCGCCGAAGAACTCGAACGCATCCGCGCCCGAGGTCGGGTCGGCGACGATGGTTTCCTGGATCGGCTTGCCAGTGTCGAGCGTTTCAAGCTCGGAGAGTTCGCGATTGCGTTCGCGCATGATGTCGGCAGCGCGCTTCAAAATGCGGCCGCGCGCTGTCGGGCTCATCGCCGCCCACTCAGGTTGGGCGCGCTTGGCTGCCGCAATCGCCTTTTCGACGATGGCGGGCGTTGCGGCATGCAGCCGGGCGATGACTTCGCCGGTTGCCGGATAGATGCTGTCGAAGGCGGCGCCCTCGATATCCTCGACATATTCGCCGTCGATGAAATGGGAGGCTGGCGGTTGGGCTTTCATCTTATTCCCCTCGCGGAAAGCGTTTGGATTCTTCGAGATTGTCGAGATTCATGTGGTTGCGCATGTAGCGCTCGGATGCCTTCTGCAACGGCTGGTGATCCCACGGGTAATAGGCGCCGTTCCTCAGCGCCTCGTAGACCACCCAGCGCCGCGCCTGGCTTTCGCGCACGGCGGAATCGAACGCCTCCATATCCCAGCGGCTGTCGCGCATCGCCTGGAAGGCACGCAACGTCGGGGCGTGTGCGGCAACGCCCGCAAGATTGGTGCGTTCCAGCGGGTCTGCATCGAGATCAAAAAGCTGATCTGGATCAAGCGCACAATGGATGTATTTCCATTTGCCTTCGCGGATGCAGACCAGCGGCGCATAGGAGCCCTCGGCGGCATATTCCATCAGCACCGGCGCGACGCGGGCCTCGCCGTTGATCACCGGCACGAGACTTTCGCCATCCGTCCAGGGCATGATCTCGTCCATGGAAATCCCGGCGAGATCGCAGAGCGTCGGCGTCAGGTCAAGGTTGGATGTCGGCGCCAGATGCAGGCCGGGGGTGATGCCGGGACCGGCGACCATCAGCGGCACACGGGCCGAGCCCTCGAAGAAGTTCATCTTGAACCACAATCCGCGCTCGCCGAGCATGTCGCCATGGTCAGAGCAGAACAGGATCAACGTATCGTCGAGCATCCGCGTCCGGGTCAGCGTATCGACGAGTTCGCCAACTTTTTCGTCGAGATAGGAAATATTGGCGAAATAGGCCTGGCGCGACCGCCGGACATTCTCCTCGGTCAGCGAAAAATTGGAGTAGTCGCAGGCATGGATCAGGCGCTGCGAATGCGGGTCCTGTTCGGCGAGGGGAATCTCGCCGACTTCCGGCAGAAGCTGGTCGCAGTCGTTGTAGAGGTCCCAGAATTTGCGCCGCGCCACGTAGGGGTCGTGCGGATGGGTGAAGGAGACGGTCACAGCCCAGGGACGACGGGTCTCATCACCCTGCTCGCGGGAGAGCTGGTAGAGCTTCTGGTTGGCGAGGAAGGCGACCTCGTCGTCATATTCCATCTGGTTGGTGATTTCGGCAACGCCGGCGCCGGTGACCGAGCCGAGATTGTGATACCACCAGTCGATCCGTTCGCCGGGCTTGCGGTAATCCGGCGTCCAGCCGAAATCGGCTGGATAGATATCCGTCGTCAGCCTTTCCTCGAAACCGTGCAACTGGTCCGGCCCGACGAAGTGCATCTTGCCCGACAGGGCTGTGTAATAGCCGGCGCGGCGAAGGTGATGCGCATAGGTCGGGATCGAGGAGGCGTATTCGGCGGCGTTGTCATAGACCTGCGTGCGGCTCGGCAATTGGCCCGCCATAAGGGACGCGCGGGCAGGGGCGCAGAGTGGCGAGGAGGTATAATTGTTGCGGAAGCGCGCCGAGCGTTTGGCCAGCGCCTTCATGTGCGGCGCGTGCAGGAACTCTGCCGGACCGTCGGGAAAGAACTTTCCGTTCAGCTGGTCGACCATGATGATGAGAATGTTCGGCCGTCCGGAAGTCATGCGGCGTTTTCCTGTCTCGAAAGAGCATTCAGATGGAGCGTGATATAGTCGTCGGTCAGCGCTATCGAAGCCTCCGCCGTCACCGGCGAAGATCCGAGCGAACGGCGAATATAAAGCCCGTCGATCATCGCGGCAGTGCCTTCTGCGATGCGCTGCGCATCATCTGCGACACAAAGGCTCTTGAGGCTGTCGACGAGATTGGAACGCAGCCGGCGGGCATAAATGACCAGGAACCGCCGGGTCTCTTCGGAGCGCTGCGCATCAGAGTAGAAGGCCAGCCATGCGGCGATGGTTTCCGGCGCAAACTGGTCGGCCTGGAAGCTGACGCGCACGATCGCCGACAGGCGCTCCCGCGGCGTCCCTACTGCCTTGAGCGCTGTCACCGTATCGTCGCGCAATTGCTTCAGAAGAGAGCGCACGGTTTCGACCAGCAACTGCTCCTTGCTGCCGAAATAATGATGCGCAAGGGCTGCCGAAACGCCGGCCTTGCGGGCGATGTCGGACATGGTGACGGACAGCGTGCCCTGGTCGCCGATAACGTGCAGCGCTGCATCCACAAGCGCCTTGCGGCGCACCGGCTCCATCCCGACTTTCGGCACTGTCGATCTCCTTGACGGACGCAATGTATTTTTGATTGACTCATCAATCAATAAAAAACTTAGGCGGATTTCGGGAATTTTTGAGGCTGGTTTTTTGGTGAAACTCTGCCAGCCAAACTTCTCTCAACAGCTGGCAGCAACCTTAAACGAAGCCGTCCGGCCGGCAATGAACTTGCTCCAAAGTCAAATGCCGCTAATGAGCAAGTACTCATGGCGTTCAAGGAGCTTGCGAACACGGTTTTCGAATTGATCGAGGAATCTTAATAACGCCTTTTGATGAAATCTGTATCGTCGCTGTAGCAAGCCAGGAGCTATGACATGCTTCCGGACGACTGCCCTCAAACGGGTATTCCTGCGAACATCACGGCGCAATTCGGGAAATTGAGACAGGATTTCGATCCACGTTTCCCGCGCGACCCAGGTGACGCCCCAATGACGATACTTCGTCCACCAGTCGGGGAAGGACCGAGCGACAATCCCTTCGATGAAAAGAAAAGCTTCCTCCCTGACGCTGAAAGCATCGGGATGAAAACGATCATAGTCTTGGGTGTCGCAGAAAGAATGGTCACAAGGGATGAAATCGAAGGTCAATCCGCCTTTAGGGCCAGATACAACCTTGTAATGAATTTGCATCGGAAAAGCGGACATCGCGTGCCGCACAAATGGACGATGGCATTCAATATCAACAAGATCATTGGAAGGTCAATGCTTGCCTCTGCATCGGGAGCGGATGACCCGCCGGCTTCACGGCGGCAGGAGCAAGCGCGTTCGATCGCCCTCCTACCAGCCCTCTCAATCCGTTTCCCATTGAAAGCCGATCGCCCATGGTAGACAGTTCCGAATAGGCTCGATTTGCCTCGATCGGAGATACCATTGAAATCATTTCTCATGTCCTGGCAGGCATGGGCGCTTCTGTCCGCCGCCTTTGCCGCGCTCACCGCCATTTTCGCCAAGATCGGCATCGAGAACGTCAACTCCGATTTCGCCACATTCGTGCGCACGATCGTCATCCTTCTTGCCATCGCCCTGATGCTGTTTCTGACGGGAAACTGGCAGGCGCCCGGTACTGTATCGGGCAAAAGCTGGCTGTTTCTCGTGCTGTCGGGGCTGGCGACGGGCGCGTCCTGGCTCTGCTACTTCCGTGCCCTCAAGCTGGGCAATGCCGCCCAGGTCGCGCCGGTCGACAAATTGAGCGTGGTGCTTGTTGCCGTTTTTGCCGTATTCTTCCTCGGCGAGCGGCTGTCACTCGCCCATTGGGCCGGGGTGTGTATGGTTGGCTGTGGCGCAGTGCTTTTGGCGCTGAAGATTTAAATGCCGAAATTGGCAACCGCGCTCGCATTTTAAAAGGATGTTATTCTATCTAGGATTACATAAACTCAAACAAAATGATTGGAGGTTGCGTCATGGCTCAGGATTCCGACACCGCGCTCAGGCCGGCCCTCAGTGAAAAATGGGGATGGTTCGTAGCGCTCGGCGTGGCGATGATCATGGCCGGTGGCATCGCGTTTGGAAACGTCATGGCCGCGACAGTAGCCTCCGTCTACACCGTTGGCATCGTCATGCTGCTCGGCGGCATGCTGCATCTGGGGCAGGCCTTCCGCGTCAAGAAATGGGAAAGCGTATTCTACTGGATCCTCAGCGGTGCCTGCTACACCGTCGCCGGCGTCTTCGCCTTCCTCAATCCGCTGCTTGCCTCTGCCGTGCTCACCTTCCTGATGGCCATAGCGTTGATCGTCGCCGGCGCCTTCCGGATGTGGACGGCGCTCAAGTTGCGGCCGTTGAATGGATGGGGATGGATCGCGCTTGGCGGGCTGGTGACGCTTGTCGCGGGCCTCGTCCTGGCTGCCGGATGGCCGGTCAACAGCCTGTGGATCCTCGGCCTGTTCCTGGCGATCGATCTGGTCATGCAGGGCCTCGCCCTCATCGCATTCGGTGTGCTTGCCAAGGGGTAAGAGACGATTTGCAGGGTGGAAATGGGTTGTGTTTCGTCCTGCTAACTCACAGCAGTCATTGAACTTTCATCAAATTGTCATGCTGGGGAAACGGAATATTCAGTCCTCTGGAACGATCTTTCGCGCGACCTCATGTCCGCTTCCGGAGTTTCCGTATGTCCGCCGCCGCCGAAATGCTGTCTCTGCGCCGTTTCGGCGATGACCAGATCGTTACGCTTGCCAAGCTCGCAATCGAAAACGCCTTCCAGCCGATCGCCGAAATCGCGACGGGAGCGGTCTTCGGCTATGAGACGCTGATGCGCGGCTTCGAGCGGCTGGGCTTCAAGTCGCCGCTCGAACTGCTGGACAAGGCCGAGGAGGCCGGCCAGCTTCTGGCGCTGGAACACATGATCAACACGCGTGCCTTTGCCGGTTTTGCCAGCCTGCCGGACTTTGCCTCGCGCACCCTGTTCGTCAATTTCGACAGCCGCCTGATCGGCCTGGAAGGCGATGTCGTCGAGCGGCTCGGCAATCACCTGAAACGCTCCGCCATCCCGCCGTCGTCGATCTGCTTCGAATTGTCGGAACGTTTCGACAGCGGCAAGATGCCGGATTTTTCCGGTCTGGTGAAAAAGCTGCGGCAGGCCGGCTTCAAGCTGGCGATCGACGATTTCGGCGTCGGTTTCAACGGCCTGAAGCTGCTCTGCGACCAGCCGGTGGACTATGTGAAGATCGACCGCCACTTCATCTCCGGCATCGAATCGAGCCCGCGCAAGCGTCATATGGTGCGCCATACCGTCAACACGGCCCATGTGCTCGGCACGCGCGTCATCGCCGAAGGCGTCGAAACCGAGGCTGAATTTGCCACCTGCCGCGATCTCGGCTGCGATCTCGTTCAGGGTTATTTCGTCGCCCGCCCGACGGTGCATTTTGCCGACCTGCAGCCGGCCTATCCGCATCTTGAACAGACCGCCCGCGCCCGGCGCCAGTCTGCTTCGCTCGACAGCATCCTCATCCGCAAGCAGATCGAGCAGGTGCCGGCACTGCGCGAAAACGACGATCTGGATTCGGTGTTCGAACTGTTTCGCCGCTCGCCGCAGCGCAGCTTCTTTCCGGTCCTCAACGCCAACGGCGAGCCGCGCGGCGTGCTGCATGAGTATCACGTCAAGGAGATGATCTATCATCCGTTCGGCCGCGATCTCCTGAAGAACCACATGTACCAGCGCCATATCTCGCATTTCGTCAGCCCTGCGCCGATCGCGGATCTGGAAACGCCGGCCGACGAGATGCTGAAGATCTTTGCCGGCATGGATGGTAGCGACTGCGTCATCCTGACGGAGAACATGCGGTATGCCGGCATCCTGTCGGCGTCCTCTCTTTTGAAGATCATCAGCGAGAAACAACTGAAAAACGCACAGGAGCAGAACCCGCTGACCGGCCTGCCGGGCAACCGCGCCATTCGCGACTATGTGCAGGGCGCGGTCCTCGACGCCGACGAGGCGCGCTATTTTTGCTACTGCGATTTCGACAGCTTCAAACCGTTCAACGACTATTACGGCTTCCAGAAGGGCGATCTGGCCATCTCGCTGTTTGCCGCCCTGATGCGCCGGCATTTCATCGGCGAGGAAAAATTTTTGGGCCATGTCGGCGGCGACGATTTCTTCATCGGCGTCAGCGGCTGGACGCAGGAGGAGGTCGGCTCCGTGCTCACCCGGGTTCTCTCCGAGTTCCGCAGCGACGTCCGCCAGCTCTATTCGCCGGAGCACCAGCAGGCCGGCTACATGACCGGCCACGGCCGCAGCGGCGAGGCGACAATCTTTCCGCTGATGCGCTGCTCGATCGCCGTGCTCATCCTGCCGGAGGGGTTCGTCTTCTCCGACGCCCAGGCCGTCAGCGCCCGCATCGCCGAGATCAAGAGCCGGGCCAAGGAAAGCGACACGGGCCTGGTCTTCGATACGTTCGGTGGTGCCGCGCAGATCTGATCGGGCCATCCATCGATAGTCCTGAAACGAGAACGGGCTGGAACCCGTCATGGATTCCAGCCCGGTTCGGCATGATCCCAAAGCGTCTAGCCGCGATCGGGTACGCTCATGCTGGACAGGATGCGTGTCACGGCGTCAGCGGGGTCACCGCCGTTGCCCGGTGTTTCTTGCCCATCGTCTCGTAGGCGATCGTCACCTTTTCGCCGACCTTCAGGCCCGGATTCTTGAATGATGCCGGCAGCAGATACTTGGTGCCGTTTTTCAACGTCAGGGTCATCGCCTGCGGATCGTAGGCGCGGATGGTGCCGGTCGTGGTGCTGGCCGCAAAGGCGGCTGACGAAAGGGAGATGGCTGAGAGGATCGTCAATGAGGTCAGAAGAGCACGCATGGGTGTCGTCCTTGTTTGGCCCAATTCGTTGTGGACCGATCGTCACGAAACCGTCCGGATCACGTCGCGTCGCGGCTGGGGAACCGCCGGCGTCTCCCGGTTTCGAGGACGAAGCTAGACCCGGGTTTTTCTGGTTTCAAATTAAAGAAACTTAATTTTTGCAAGGCTTTGGATGGCCCAATTTTGCCATGATGCGGCGCGGTACTTTCTGCGTTGCTGGAATTTCGCCGCAATGTTGAACGGCTGTCGCTCGGAGTGATGCCGCCTGTCCCGGTGCAAAACACCGCTTTGCCGTTTCGGCCTGGCGCGCTAGATAACCGGCGATCATTCAGCAAGGAGAAGACCGTGACCCTGCCGACCGAAATGACCTATGTCGATCTTCCGTCCCCCGGCGGGCCGGAAAAGATGGTTTTGGCACGCGGGCCGTTGCCGGATATCAAGCCCGGCGATGTCCTGATCCGCGTCGAGGCTGCCGGCGTAAACCGGCCGGATGTGCTGCAGCGGATGGGGATGTATCCGCCACCACCGGGCGCAAGTCCGATCCTCGGCCTTGAGGTTGCCGGCGAGGTGGTTGCCATGGGCGAGGGTGCCGAAGGCTTCATTGTCGGCGACAAGGTTTGCGGCCTTGCCAATGGCGGCGGCTATGCCGAGTTCTGCGCGCTTCCCGCGACGCAGGCGATGCCCTGGCCGAAAGGCTATGACGCGGCGCGCGCCGCGGCCCTGCCGGAAACCTTCTTCACCGTCTGGGCCAACGTCTTCCAGATGGCCGATCTGGTCGAGGGTGAGAAAATCCTCATCCATGGCGGCTCGAGCGGCATCGGCACCACCGCCATCCAGCTTGCCCGCGCCTTCGGCGCCGAGGTCTTCGTCACCGCCGGCAGCAAGGACAAATGCGACGCCTGTGTGGCGCTTGGCGCCAAGCGGGCGATCAATTATCGGGAGGAGGACTTCAAGTCGGTCATCCTGGAGGAAACCGGCGGACGTGGCGTCGATGTCATCCTCGATATGGTCGGCGCTCCCTATTTCGATCGCAACATCGCTTCTCTTGCCAAGGACGGTCGCCTGTCGATCATCGCCTTTCTCGGCGGCGCCACGGTGGAAAACGCCAATATATCAGCCATTCTCGGCAAGCGCCTGCACATCATGGGCTCGGCGATGCGGCCGCGCACGGCAGCGGAAAAGGAAGCGATCCGCGACGATCTGGAGGACAATGTCTGGCCTCTGCTGGAGGATGGCGACGTGGCGCCTGTCATGCACGCGGTCGTCCCGTTCTCTGAGGTCGTCGAGGCGCACCGGCTGCTGGACGCCGGCGATCACATCGGCAAGATCGTCCTGACGTTCTAAAGTCTAAGGCGTGCTGCCCTTGCAATCGGCAAGAATCGGACTACCTTCAGGTCATCTTCAATTGAACGAAAGGAAGGTGATCCAATGTCTAATGAGATTTCGGACCTCGTAATGGGCATGGGAGTTGTGGTGGTAGGAACGAGGCAGCCCTCGATCTGAACCAGCCTTCCTGCGGGTCGTGTCTTTTAAGGAGATACGGTCCGGGCCTGTTACCCGGCCAAAACTCATGGAGGGCCGCCTTGTGCGGCCCTTTTTGTTTGTCTGGATTTTGCTAGACCCATTGCCACTTAAATCCCAAACCGCCCCAACGCCGGTATCTTGACCGCCGGATGCAGCACATCGACGCCGGCAACCAGCCCCATGAAATGCACCTCCAGGCCACTGCGAGCGCCTGCCGAGATGCCGAGCAGTCCATAAAGCGTCGCGTGCATGTCCAGTCCATCGGCATCGATCGAAAACAGTCGCCCTTCCGGCAGGTAGTCGCGACCGACGGCATCAGGCGGCAGAACCGTGCCGAGTTCCGGTACCGAGCGCAGCACATGGGCGACGAACGTGTTGGAGTTCGGCCCCGGCCAGATCCGATAGGCGCCGGGCTTGGAGTAGGGATAGGACTGTATTGTCTGCTCGATTTTCGGAATCAGCCGGGCTGCTTCCTCGCCTTTGACGCTCACCACCAGGTTCGGCGTGTTCGAGTACCAGCGCGCATCAGCCACATAGGCGTTGCGGCGGATCGGCGATCCCCAGCCGACTTTGTCGTAGCGATTGTATGTCGTTTCGCCCTTGCCTTTGGTGACGATCCAGGAATGGCTGGCGACCGCACCCTTCATGCCGCCTGTCGTGGCCGAAAAGATGTAAATCGCCGCTTCGTCGCTCGCCTTCGGCTTGGGCAGGATATTGGCCGACGACCAGTCCGCCTCCCGCCAGTTTTCCGGCCTTTCCTTGACATACCACCATCCGGCCGAGGCGAGTGCGGGCAAGAGATAGATGAACAGGATAACGAGAAGCAGCCTCTTGAAAAATTTCATGTGGTGGTCCGGGTTTTGTGTTGCACGATCTTGGTCTAAGACACGGGCAGAAATTGGATTTTTGAGGGCATGAGCATGTCGAACCCGGTACTTGTCGAAGTCACCCGTGGCAATTTGGTGGAGAGCCGTCATCGCGGCATGGTGATTGCCGTTGATGGCGCCGGCAAAACTATCTTTTCGCTCGGGGATACCGATGCGGCGGTGTTCCCGCGCTCGGCCTGCAAGGCGATGCAGGCGCTGCCGCTGATGGAGACCGGCGCTGCCGATGCCTACGGGTTCGGCAACAGGGAGCTGGCGCTTGCCTGCTCGTCGCACAGCGGCGAACCGGAGCATGTGGCCCTGGCCACAACGATGTTGGCGGCAGCGGGCCGGGATGTCTCGGCGCTCGAATGCGGCGAGCACTGGTCGTTTTATCAGCACACGATCATCGATCAGGCGCGGTCGCTCAAACATCCGACACAACTCCACAACAATTGCTCGGGCAAACATGCGGGCTTCGTCTGCGCCTGCTGCCACAGCGGTGAAGAGACGACGGGCTACGCCACCTACGACCATCCGCTGCAGCGCGAAATCCGCGGCGTGATGGAAAGCCTGACCGGGGCAGCCCTAGCCCACGACAATTGCGGCACCGATGGCTGTTCGATCCCCACTTATGCCGTGCCGCTCAAAGGTCTCGCCCACGGCTTTGCGAAGATGGCGACAGGCGTTGGCCTGGATGGTGTCCGTGCCAAGGCCTCGAAACGGCTGATCGAGGCGTGCATGGCCGAGCCCTTCTATGTCGCCGGCACGAAGCGCACCTGCACACGGCTGATGCAGACGGCGCCCGGCCGCATCTTTGCTAAGACCGGTGCGGAAGGTGTGTTCTGCGCCGCCATCCCGGAAAAGGGTATCGCCATCGCGCTCAAATGCGAGGACGGAACGACTCGCGCCGCCGAGGCGATGGTCGCCGCCACGCTCGCGCGCTTCTTCGCCGATGAGCCGGAACTCCACGCCAGCCTGATGGCGCAGGCCAACCATTCCATGAGAAACTGGAACGGCATCCATGTCGGTGATGTCAGGGTGACGGACGCTTTCGCCTGATCCTGCTCATGCTTCGATGATCCGGGCGGCTTTTCGACGATAGGGTTCGCTGACCTCCTGCGCCATGCCGGCAGGCGCGATCAGGCCTGCCGTCTCTTCCACCCCCATGATCCGATGCGGCGATACGGCGTCGAATTTTTCCTCTGTCATGAGGGCGATGGTTTCCGCTGATTGCGCAAGGATGGCGCGCTTGACGGCCGCTTCCTCGTAATTTCCAGTCGAAAGCCCATGGACGGGATGGATCGCGGTGGCTCCCAAAAAGAAGATGTCCGGGCGAAGCGTGCCGATTGCCGCCAGCGCCGCGGCACCTGTCGCGACCATCGAATGCTTGTAGAGGCTGCCGCCGATCAGGATGACCTCGGCCCGGTGTTTTTCTAGCAGGGCTGCAATCGCCGGGCTGTGCGTTGCAATCGTCAGCCTCATCTCGCGCGGTAATGCCCTGACGATTTCTGCGTTGGTGGTGCCACCATCGATGAAGACCAGTTGGCCGGTCCGCACCAGTTCCGCCGCCTTGCGTCCGAGCCGTTTCTTGACATCGGCGGAGATTGTCTGGCGGGCCTCCAGGTCCGGAAGCGGCGGCGTGATCGGCAGCGCACCACCATGAACCCGCTTCAGGAGACCATCCGCCGCCATATCACGCAGATCCCGCCGGATCGTATCCTCCGACAGGTTCAGTTCTTCCGCCAGTTCCCCGGCAATGATTTGCCCGTCACTGGCAAGCCGCGTGGAAATCAGCGCCCGCCGTTGAGAAGTCAGCATTCCAATCTCCAAAGGTACTCTTGACTCTGCACGATACTGCATGATTTATCGTGAATTATCCAGATATATCTGGAATATTCGTGCAATTATGGAGAGAACCATGCTTATTTTGATTGCTGGGCCTTATCGTTCCGGCACGGGTGATGATCCCGCGAAGATGGCGGCAAACCTGAAGCGCCTGGAGGCGCCATCGCATGCGCTGTTCCAGGCAGGCCATGTGCCTGTCATCGGTGAATGGGTGGCGCTGCCAGTCTGGCATGCGGCCGGCGGCCAGTCGGTCGGCGACGATCTCTACGAGGAAATCTTTCATCCGGTCGCCGGCCGGCTTCTGCAGCTTTGCGAGGCTGTTCTGCGCTTGCCGGGTGATAGCAAGGGCGCCGATAACGATGTCCGGATCGCCAGAGAGCGCGGAATTCCGGTCTATTTCCGGCTGGAAGACGTGCCGGGCTGTGCCGCGACCACGATGGCGTGATCAGCGCGGAAGCGGTTGGCAAACACCCGGCGCGATTGTTATCACTTGCGCCGGAAATGTCGGACTGCCGCTGGCAAACAGGATGGAGAATGAGATGCTGAAGCTTTATTTCACGCCTGCAACCTGCTCGCTGGCGTCGCATATCGCGCTTGAGGAATCCGGCGCGGCTTATGAGGTCGAAAGGATCGATTTTACCAAGCAGGAGCAGCGCTCGCCCGAATTCCTGCAAGTCAATCCGAAAGGCCGGGTGCCCGCGCTTGTTACGGATCGCGGCGTGCTCACGGAAACGCCGGCCATCCTTGCCTTTGTCGGCCAAAGCTTTGCGGATTCCCCAATCGGCGTCCCGTCGGATCCGTTCGAATTTGCCCGCATCCAGTCCTTCAACTCCTACCTCTGCTCGACCGTGCATGTGGCACATGCCCACAAGCGCCGTGGCAGCCGCTGGGCCGATGATCCGGCTGTCATCGAGGCAATGACGCTGAAGGTCGCGAGCAATATGGCAGACTGTTTCGACCTCATCGAGAATACGATGTTTTCCGGCCCCTGGGTGACGGGCGAAACCTATTCGATCGCCGATCCCTACCTGTTCACGCTGGCCGGATGGTTGGAGGGCGACGGCGTCGATCCCGCGCGATTCCCGAAGGTTTTGGATCATCGCCGGCGCATGGCCGAGCGTCCTGCGGTGAAGAAGGTCTTGGCTGCGATAGGCGGCTGAATTATAGGCTGTTCGACGGCACGAAGCTGGCGCCAAGCCGCTTCGGCGCCTTTTGCCGCCAGGCGGCGATCAGCCTTTGCGTCAGGTCCTGATCACTGATGACGTCAAGGCGGACGAGCATGGCCGGCCAGCCCTTGTAGTGGTCGGTTTCGAAATAGAGATCGGGCGCCAACTCGATCAGCATTTCCTTTTCCTCGAGCGCACACATCACGACGAGGACGCCCCTCTCCTTAATGCGCACGAAGCTCTTGCCCCGGACTTCCAGTGCAGGTGTCCCATAGGAGGTGCCACGCATCACCTCCGGAAGGCCTGCCGCTTCGGCGAGCCGCACTATCCGCTCGAAATCCGTTTCCTGGTTGCCGGTCATCGTCCTGCTCGCTGATCCCGGGCAGTTTCGGACGAAACGGCACCCGATTCAAGCGTCAGACGAGGCTGGCTCAGGTCCGGCAGGCCTCGCCGGGCAGTTTTGGTGCCATCCGGACGGCATTGCCGGGAAAGGGCAGGTCGCCCAGTTCCCGCGTATCCATCCGGGCGATGTCGGGGTGGCGCAAGAGGTCGCTGATCCAAGGCGTGTCGGTTTCGTCCTCTGCCGGGGCGGGAAGCAGCTGGTCGAGTATGGAGAAAATCTTCAACATGGCATCACCATCTTTCTTCGATGGAAGCATAATCGTCCTTGCCGGCGGTCTTTTCAATTGAGATTGCGGTGATGGTGATATAGAAAAACTATATGAAAGATCTGAATACCGTTCACCTCAATGGATTGCGCGCCGTGGAAGCCGCCGGCCGTCTGGGCTCATTGCAGGCAGCGGCGACGGAACTCGGCGTCACCATCGGCGCGGTAAGCCAGCAGATCATCAAGACGGAAAAGCAGCTCGGTCGCGTGCTGTTCGAACGCAGCCCGCGCGGTCTCGTGCCAACGCTCTACGGCGAGAGTTTCCTGCCGCGGCTCACCAGCGGTTTCGAAACGCTCGATCAGGCGGTCGCATCGGCCAAACGGCGGGACGAGACGATCCTGACGATCTCGGTCGCACCAGTCTTTGCGGCGCGATGGCTGGTGCATCGGCTCGATCATTTTACCGAGAAACATCCCGATATCCGCCTGCGCATCGATGCGACGACGGCGCTGGTCAATCTGGAAAGTGCAGGCGTCGATGTCGGCATTCGCGTCGGCTCGGGCAATTGGCCGGGCGTCAAGGCCGAGCTGTTGCTGGAACAGGAGGTCTTCCCGGTCTGCTCGCCAGCCATTGCAGAAAAACTGAAGGAGCCGAAGGATATTCTGGATATTCCGGCTGTCATCGACGGTCGTTCGATGTTCAGTTGGGAGACCTGGCTGCGCGAGGTCGGCCTTTCCGGCGAACCGATGGTGGCGAGGCACGTTTTCAACGACGCCTCGCTCTGCCTCGACGCGGCGATCGCCGGCCAGGGCGTCATGCTCGCATGGCAGACGCTGGCCGGATACTCGATCATCGAAGGCAGGCTGGTGGTGCCTTACCCCGTCCGGGTGAAGACGGGGTTCGCCCATTATTTCGTCACCCCGCCGTCGCGCCGTGAAACGAAGGTGGTTTCGGCCTTCAAGCAATGGGTGCGCGAGGAAATCGCCGGGAGCATGCGGCGGCTCGGGTTTGCTTGATTCAAGCCCGCTGGGGCTCAGGCTGCTGCCGCTTCCTTTCGCCGTCCGGCCATCATTCTTTCGAAGGCCGGGCGCGCATGGCAGCGAGAAAGCCAGGCTTTTACCTGAGGATGCCTGTCCAGCAGATAAGCTTCGCTCATGGCATAGCGCAGCACTTCCGCCAGGTTGAGGTCGGCGACGGTGAAGCGGTTGCCGACGACGTAGTCCTGCGTCTGCAGATGCTTTTCCAGTCGCGCCAGCGGCCTCTCAAGGCCCTTCACCGAGGTCTCAATCACGGCTTTGCCCTCCGGCGTGTTCTCCTGCGCGTTGTCATAGGTCAGCACGATCTTGACCGTGTAGGGCTCGACCTCCGTCGCCGCCCAAAGCGTCCAGGCCAGCATCTCGCCCTCTTCGCGCATATCGGCGCCGGCCAGTGGCCCACCATGCTTGCGGGCAAGATAGAGATTGTTGGCAAGAGATTCCGCCAGCACCAGCCCGTCATCCTCGATTGCCGGGATCAGCCCCATCGGGTTGACGGCAAGAAAGGAGGGTGACTTCGTGTTGAGCCGGGCGTCGGGCGCAAGTGGATCGGCAACCAGCCGCGCCTGGATCACCGGCACGGATTGGAAGGGAATGCCGAGTTCCTCCGCCATCCAGTAATTGCGCGAGGCGCGCGAGCAGTAAACGCCATAGATCGTCAGCATGTTTGTTCCCCTAGGCTGGATTTTGCCGCACGCTATGGCAAGCATGCTGGTTCTTGAAGCGGGGAGCGTTGATGTCAGCCATGAAATGTTTTGATGTGACGTGCTCTAAGCGGCGCGATTGCCGGAAAGCGTGAGATGTGCGAAAGCCTCGCCTCCACCTGCCAGAAGATCGCCCGTCGCCTTGTCGTTCCAGCGATAGCCGATGATGGCGCCGTCCTTGACGTCCTGGAACAGGTTGTTGGCAATCAGCGCCGTGCCCGCGCCTTCAACCACCGTGACGGCGCAGCCGCCGCCGGCGCCGCGTACCAGATTGCCGGTTGCCACGATATTGCGCATGTATGGCCCCCAGCCGAGCATCAGGCCCCATTTGGGTGCATTCTCGACGACGTTGCCGGAAATCACGGTATCCGCCTCCGCCGCAATGCCGAAGCCGAACCCGGCGCCGTCATGGAGGTAGGGACCGTCGAGATGCAGGTTGCGGACGATGTTGTCGCTGACGGTCACCAGCCTGCCGCCCTCGTCGAAATTGACGATCAGAATGCCGTTGGCAGCACCATCGATCAGGTTGCCCGAGACGATCGCGCCCTGAAATCCGAATTCGGAATAGATGGCGGTTTCGCCGGAGCGCAGGCACTGATTGTTGGAAATCTGCACGTTGGTAGCGCTGTTGGCGCGGACAGCGGAAAAGGCGCAATCGGAAATGTGGTTGTCCGTCACCATGACATTCGCAGCGCGAAAGACGTTGATACCGTTGCCGTTTTGGCCGGTTCCGCCATCCCGCGCAGCGATCCGGAATACCCGGTTACCACTCACCATCGTGCCGTCTTCTGCGGTTTCCCAGCGGTGCACCAGAATGCCGCCATTGCCGCAGTCGAACACCGTGTTGGCCGTGATCGAGAGTTTTTCGCTTTCGACCGCATAGATGCCAGAGGCGGCGGCTTGCGAAATGCTGTTTCTGTCGATTCTGCCGCCGCAGTGCTCCGCGTTGATGCCGTGCTTGGATGAGCCGGTGATGGTGCAATTCTCGATGGTGAGATCGGTCACGCCGCGTAGATTGAGAAGCCCTTCGGCATCCGCACCCAGCGATTTGCCGCCGCCGTCCAGAACGAGGTCTGACAGCGTCAGCCTGCCGAGCCCTTCGCCGGTCAGAAAGCGGCCGCCGTCGGTATGGATCAGCCTCGTGCGGCCGGGAACGCCGCTCAGCCAGAGATTGTTCGGCAGGGCAAGGCCGGAAAGCAGATAGTCGCCGGCAGGCAGGAAGACCGGCATGCCCTGTTCGGCGGCGTCCCGGAAAAGTCGATTGATCGCGTCGCTTTGGTCTTCGGGCGCATCGGCTCTGACGCCATAACCGGAGATATCCATTGTGCCGCGCAAGCCGTTCTGCGCGGGTTTGAGCTGTGCTGCAATGGACGCGCTGGTCGCCGCACAAAACCCCATCGAGGCGATCGAAGACAGAAGCAGGCGTCGGTTCAGCATGGCATATCCTTTGCGGCGGCGAAGCACGGATCGTGCCAGTGCCAAGTGTGCCGGAATGACACGAAATCCGTGGGAGCATTGGCGGCAAGACGTTGAAATGGCGGTGGGTGTGGCCGGTAAACGTTCATTCGGGGATGCTGTCTTTAGGGAAGAATAACTTCTGGCTGTTAAAAATCGAGATGGGGAACAAGGAAGAGACGGCTCGAACGGCGCATCCGTCCTTGGAGGCTTGCTTGACGAAGAGTTTAGACCGTTATCGACGGGATAACGGAGCCAAGGTCGCCAGCAACGACGACACACAGCGGTTGATCGCGGCAAGCCAGCGGCTTGCGGCCGAAGTCTCGCGCATGTTCGCCCCGGAAACAGACATCGCCGATCGCCATTACTGGCTCGAGACGATGGTGAACCACATTCCCGACTACATTTACGCCAAGGATCTGGAAGGCCGCTTCTTGATCGCCAATCGGGCGACCGTTACCGACAACGGCTTCGAGGAAATGCAGGATCTTGTCGGCAAGACTGATTACGATCTTCACCCGGCCGACATGGTCAGCCATATGGCGGCGACGGAACGGCAAGTCATCGAGACGGGCCAGCCGATCTTCGGCATGGAGGAGCGTGCGTTCGTCAGCAAGGGCAAAGAGCGCTGGCTGATGACCTCGAAGGTCCCGTTGCGCAACAAGCAGGGCGCGACCATCGGCATTGTCGGTGTCTCGCGCGACATCACGGACAGGAAGAAGGCCGAGCGCCTGCTGCTGGGTCAGGCGCGTTTGTTGGAACTGATCGCCACGAGCACGCCGCTTACCGAGTTCTTCAACGAGTTGATCCTGATGATCGAGGCGCATCTGCCGGGGATCATCGGGTCGATCCTGCTCCTCTCACCGGATGGGAGAAATCTTCTGACCGGCGCGGCGCCCGGTCTCGACGATGCCTATTGCGCTGCGATCCACGGCGTTGCCATCGGCCCCAAGGTCGGATCCTGCGGCACCGCCGCCTGGCGCGGCGAACCGGTCTTCGTCGCCGACATTCTCTCCGATCCCCTGTGGGAGGATTATACCGAGCTGGTCAGGCCGTTCGGATACCGGTCCTGCTGGTCGATGCCGATCCGCTCCTATCAGGGGCAGGTGCTCGGCACGTTCGCGCTCTATTCTCGTGAAGTCGGTGTTCCCTCCGCCGAGCAGAATGACCTGATTTCCATGGCGGCGCACCTTGCCGGCATCGCCATCGAGCGCCGTCAGTCGGAAGAGCGCATCCAGTTCATGGCGCATCACGATGCCCTGACTGGCCTCCCGAACCGGGTGCTGTTTGATGAACGCGTCGCCAGCGCGCTGCAGCAGGCGCGGGTGACCGGCCAGTGGGTGGCGCTCGCATTCCTCGATCTCGACAATTTCAAGCTGATCAATGACACCCTCGGGCATCACGCCGGTGACGAACTTCTCAGGATCGTCGCCGGCCGTATGCTCGCCTGCGTGCGCAAGTCGGACATGATCGTGCGGGTCGGCGGTGACGAGTTCATCATCCTGCTCAATGGCTTGCCGCCCGAAACTAGCATCATGCTGTCCCGGCTGGAGGCTATCCGCGCGGCCATCGGCGCCCCTCTTGTGCTGGCAGGGCGCAGCCTGCAGGTCAGCTGCTCGATGGGGGTCGTCTGCTATCCCGATCATGGCCAGAGCGCGACCGAACTGCTGGCCAATGCCGATTCGGCGATGTATCGGGCGAAGGAAGTCGGCCGCAACAATCTGCAGGTATTCAACGCCGAAATGGCCTCGAAGGCCCATGAAAAACTGCTGCGCCACGAGGAATTGCGCGACGCAGTGACCCGAGGCGAGTTTGTGCTGCATTACCAGCCGCAGATGAACATGAAGACGGGCAGAATTTTCGCCGCCGAATCGCTCTTGCGCTGGCAGCATCCGGAGCGTGGTTTGGTTTCGCCGGGCGAATTCATCCCGCTTGCCGAAGAAACCGGCCTGATCGTGCCGATCGGCGATTGGGTGCTGAACGAAGCTTGCCGCCAGAACAGGGCCTGGCAGGATGCCGGCTTGCCGCCGATCGTCGTCAGCGTCAATGTGTCGGCCCGTCAGTTCAAGGAGCGCAACTGGGTATCGCGCGTGGCGGAAGCTCTTGAGGAAAGCGGGCTGGAGGCGCGTTACCTTGAGCTGGAATTGACCGAGAGCCTGATCATGCAGGACGTCGGCACGGCGATTGCCACCATGCACGAGCTTGAAGCGCTCGGTGTCCATCTCGCCATCGATGATTTCGGCACCGGCTATTCCAGCCTGAGTGCCTTGAAGAGCTTTCCGGTCCGCCGCTTGAAGATCGACCGCTCTTTCGTTCAGGACATTCCGGGTGATGAAGACGACAAGGCGATCACCGGTGCGATCATCTCGCTGGCGCAAAAACTGCAGATGCAGGTCATCGCTGAAGGCGTCGAAACGCAGGAACAGGTCGATTTCTTGGCGGCCAGCGGCTGTGACGACATCCAGGGCTATTTCATCAGCCGGCCGGTCGGGCCGGCGGCATTTGTCACCCTGCTGGCAGGATGAGCGGCAGCTGATTGCTGTGCTCTTTTTGCATCGCTTGGACAGCCTCGCGCAGTCGTGAATGCGCAAGACTAGCGCAAGCCCCGTTCCAGCCGCAATTGCCATACTTGTGGCAAGGGACCGGTGTCTATTGCCGGGGATACATTCTGCGTGGCTTTTTCGCTGCGTGTTCGCCAATCCGCGTCAACGGAATATATAGAGTTCAATGACCCTCTCAAAACCTCTCTCCCGCCGGCAGTTCCTCAATATGTCCGGGCTCGCGGTGGCATCAGCCGGCCTTGCAGGCTGCGCGTCGTCGATGAATACGGATCGTTTTCGTGCCGAAACCGCGCCCTATTTTCGCAATCCGGCGCTCGAAGGCCGTTTTGCCGATCCGCGCTATGGAGCCGAACTGGAGGGCCCGGTCGGCAACGGCTTCGAGCCGACAGGCCTGCCGCCGCAGTCGGCTTATTATGCAGAGATGTATGGTCCAAAATTCGACGATGGCTTCAACATACCGGCGGTTCCCTACGAGCAGATCGATGCGCGCTACTATCGTCAAGAGGTCGACAACACCTTCGGCGAACGCCCCGGCACCATCATCGTCGATACCGGCGAGCGCTTCCTCTACCTCATTCTCTCCAACGGTTCCGCCATGCGCTATGGTGTCGGCATCGGTCGCGAGGGCTTTGCCTGGTCGGGCAGGGGCGTGATCCAGTGGAAGCAGAAATGGCCGCGCTGGAAGCCGCCGAACGAAATGGTCGCGCGCCAGCCGCATCTGGAAAAATACTCGATCGCCAATGGCGGCATGCCGCCGGGCATCGATAACCCGCTTGGCGCCCGCGCGATGTACATTTTCCAGAACGGCGAGGACACGCTCTATCGTCTGCATGGGTCGCCGGAATGGCAATCGATCGGCAAGGCCGTGTCGTCTGGATGCGTGCGCCTGATCAACCAGGATGTCATCGATCTCTACGATCGCGTCCGCAACGGTGCTCCCATTCTGGTTATCTGACCTCGATCATGCCCCGTGTTTCTCTTCTTCCAGAAGCACGGCCAAGATTCGCAGGTTGTCCGGCGTCAGCGGCTTCTCGAAATAGCTCTTGACGAAATCGTAGCGCATCGCCCTCTCGCGGTCGGCGGCGTGGTGCGAGCTGGTCAACATGGCGACCACGGGCGCATGCGTGTCGAATTCACGGGTGTAATGCTCGAGGAACTCGAAGCCGTTCATAACGGGCATATTGATGTCGAGGATGATGGCCGCGGGTGTCGTGCTCTTGAGCAGATCAAGCGCCTCCAGTCCGTTCATGGCTTTCAGCACCTTGATGTTAGGGTCGAATTTTCGGATCGTATAGGTGCAGATGAATTGGTCGTTCTCGTCGTCGTCGACGGTCAGTATCGAGTGCATTTTCATCTCCTCTTTTCCTCCGGCAATGTCACTGTAAAGACGCTACCCTTGTCCTGCCGCCGGTATGCAACCGTTCCGCCGAGATGTTCGACGCTCTTGCGCAGGATATAGAGCCCAAGCCCGCTGCCTTGGGCGTGCTGAGGATGGAAGCGCTTGAACATCTGGAAAAGCTGAGGCTCGTTGCCGGGCGGAATGCCAAGCCCATTGTCGGCGACAGACAGCACGAAGCGTCCCTTGACGGATGAGGCGCGGACGAAGATCTCGGGCGCGGCCTCCGTCGGGTCGTGATACTTGATCGCGTTCGACAGGAGATTGTCGACGATGATCTGAAACCGGCTCGCCTTCTTGCGCACGACCATCGTGTCGGGAATGTCGATATGGACGGTCGAGAGACGGCTGCCGTCCATGTTGCGCAGTCGCTCGAGCGTTTCCCGCACCGTGTGGGCGACGGGGATGGTGCTCTCCGGCTCGTCCATCACCTTGGTACGGGTGAGCAGGATGATGTTCTGGATCAGGTGGTCGAGTTTGTGGAAACTCTGGTCGATCCGCGACAGGACCGGCTGGATCTCAATCACGCCGGCTCCCTGCCGGATCATGTCATGGACGATCGACATCAGCCCGAGCGACGAGGCGATCGGCGAGCGCAGGTCGTGCGATGTCCTGTAGGAGAATTCCTCAAGCTCGGCATTGGCATCGAGGATATCGCGCTCATAGGCCTTGCGCTCCGAAATATCGCGCACGATGCCGCTGTACACCACCTGACGATCGAGATCGATTCTCGCGATTGAAAGATCGACGGGGAAGGTGGAACCGTCCTTGCGCTGCCCTTCCGCCTCGCGGCCGACGCCGATGACCTTCGCAACACCGGTTCTTTTGTAGTTTGCCAGATATTGATCGTGCTCGTCGTGATAGGGTGCCGGCATCAGCATCTTGATATTCTGCCGGACCATCTCGGCGGCAGAATAGCCGAATATTTTCTCGCAGGCCGGATTGACCGACAGGATGATGCCGCGCTCGTCGATGGTGATGAAACCATCGACTGCGGTGTCGATGATCGCCGCCAGCCGCTTCTGGCTCTCGCTGAGTTGCGCGGCCATCTTTCTGGATTTCTCCGAGCTTTGAAAAGCGTAGATGATCAGACAGGCATAGACCGCACCGGACAGGAGAAGCACGGCCAGCAGCGTCGAGCGCGCATTGCCGTTTTCGCTTGCCGGAAGCTCCTGCGTAAACAGGACTTCCTGCCGCAGCAGTTCGATATAGGTGACGATCAAAAGAAGGAAGTATGTCGCCGCCGCCAGCGTTGCGGCGACCACGGGCGGATGATAGCCGATCCGCTCAATGCCGGCAAAGATCAACCCTGTTGAAAGACTGAAAAAACAAAAGGCCGTCTGCGGCGACATGCGTGCCAGCGGCAGCCAGTTATGAGCCGTGGAGATGCTGAGAAGATAGCCGAGCAGGGCGCTGGCCGACATCAGAAAGACCAGTGCCGCAAGAGCGATCCTCAGGCGGGACGTGCGGCCAAGCAAGCCGCTGAGCATGATCGCCGCGTTGATCAGGATGAAGCAGAGCGCGGCATTGGGCGCCATGCGGCCTGGAGGATTGCGGCCGACCGTCACGAAGGGCTTGATGAACAGCTGGTCGATCTTCAGATCGATTGCGAAAATATGTTCCGCTAGCATCGCCGCGGCAAACAGGGTGGCAAGGCTCGCGAGCGCAATGGACGCTCGCGGAGCATTCGCCTGCAAAAGGCAGGCCGCGCTGCCCGTGAGTACGAAACAGAGCGCCGTGTTGAATTGCATCGCGAAGAGGATCGGCACTGCCAGCGCCAGATCGATAGGGCGGGCGAGCCAGAGTGCCATGATCGCCGTGCCGACGACGATGCTGATCCATCCCGTCAGCATGCCGGATAATGTGGCTAGATGGTCCTGGCGCAAGGGCATCGCCTCCCAGCGATGTGAATCGCTAGGAATGGATATTAGCGCACCGGTTGTATATTGGAAGGCTGGCCCGTCGCTTTAGATTTGCGGGTTCTCGTCGAGGTTCCTGTTGAGGTCATGAAGCGCGGAGCGCAAGGCGGCTGCTTCCTCCATGCTGCATCGCGTCGCCTTGCCTATCTCCATCAGGATGCCGAAGGCGTCCGTCTTCAGCGCCACGCCCTTGGGCGTCAGCGTGATGATCACCTGGCGCTCGTCGCTCTTGTCGCGGACGCGGCTGACGAAGCCGGCGGTTTCCAGCCGCTTGAGAAGCGGCGAGAGCGTGCCTGAATCCAGTCCCAGTTCCTCGCCGATGCCTTTGACGGTCATCTTGTCCTTCTGCCAGAGCGCCAGAAGCACCAGATATTGCGGATAGGTCAGGCCAAACTTGTCGAGCAGGGGCTTGTAGGTGCGGTTGAAGGCATGCGCCACGGAGTAGACGGCAAAGCAGAGTTGCTGGCCGAGCGCGAGCGCATCGCCATCTTTCAGATCGTCCTTACGCATGTCATTATCATTGGTCATACCTTGCATTCTCGCAGTTTTAGCAACGTTTTGCAATTTGCAAAATTATATTGCGTCCAATTAGATTTTGCGCTATTGAAAATCTGGACAAGAAATTGCCCCCCGCAATCAACCGCCTAGAACCAAGGAGACAGACAATGCCCATTCTTTACACAACCAAGGCATCGGCAACCGGTGGCCGCGCCGGTCACGCGGTCAGTGAAAACGGTGTTCTCGATGTAACGCTCACCGTTCCGAAGGAACTCGGCGGCGACGGCGCCACCGGCACCAATCCCGAACAGCTCTTCGCAGCCGGTTATTCCGCCTGCTTCCTCGGCGCGCTGAAGTTCGTCGCCGGCAAGGAAAAGGTGAAGATCCCGGAAGACGCGACCGTCACCACGACCGTCGGCATCGGCCCGCGCGAAGACGGCACCGGTTTCTACATCAACCCCTCGATTTCCGTGAGCCTGCCGGGCGTCGATCGCGAAGTCGGCGAAAAGCTCGTCGCCGCCGCCCACATCGTCTGCCCCTACAGCCACGCGCTGCGCACCTCGACGGAAATCTCGGCAAAGCTCGCCTGAGACCGTTCATCGATTTCAGAGAAAAGCCCGGTGGAGCGATCCACCGGGCTTTTGTCCCTCTTCCCTCGCGTTGATGGATAGCCGGAGCTAGTCTCCAGCGTGCCGCTGTAGCTCCATTTCTTCGGCCGGACCGCATTGCTGTGTTTGCCGCGTTTGCCGGTTAATCTTAAAAAGAATTTCTCCCGCACCGATTGTTTCCAATACAACCCTTGCTATAAATCCTTCACCGCATCCTGCGGGAAGGCATTAGGTTCGTCATAGCTTAACCGCCTGATATGGTTTCGAATTGGGCGGATGATTGCGGCATGGCGACGATTGTAGGTCAGAACAAGACTGTCGAGACACTGAAGGGTGGAGTCGAGGACGACATTCTGATTGCCGGCGAGGGTGAAAACATAATTTATGGAATGGGCGGAGCTGATATTTTTCGCTCCAGTGTGCGCGTGAACGAATCCTCGTACGGAACCCGTGACACGATTGAGGATTTTCAGATCGGCGTTGATAAGATCGATATCTCAGCGTTCGGAGTTTCGAGCTGGGATCAATTGACCGGGATATTGTCAGATACTACGGCTGCAAAGACCTACATGGATATGTACTACCGTGGTGCAGAACACATCGTAGAGCTTTCAAATGTTGCGTTCAAAGATTTGAAAGCGTCGGATTTTATCTTCAGCACCTCCGGCGCCAAGAATGAGATTGGCACCAGCCTGCACGACACGTTGTTCGGTAGCAAGTTCGCGGACGTTCTGAACGGTGGGGACGGATTCGATAGACTGTCCGGCGGTGATGGGAATGACAAGCTGATCGGCGGGGAGGGCTATGATCAACTCATCGGCGGGAAAGGCGACGATACGCTTTTCGGCAGCGGTGACAGTATGTCCGGTGGGGACGGCAATGACACTCTGGTCGGAAGCGGAGACACCAATACTTTTTCCGGCGGCGGCGGTGCGGACCTGTTTCGGCTCGCCACAGGGGAACGCCTACTTGTCGACAATGTTATCCTGGATTTCAAGGCCGGAGTGGACAAGCTCGATATCTCCGGTTTGGGAGTTTCAAGTTGGGCGCAATTGAAGCTGGTCTTGAGGGAATCGTCGCGGGATGGAACCCTTTTCAATGATGTGCAGCTCAGAAACGTCAAGATCAGTGATCTGAAAGCGTCCGATTTCATTTTTTCCACCTCAGGGGCGAAAACCTTGATCGGATCGGATTGGAAAGACACCCTCTTCGGGAGTGCATTTGCAGACAGGCTGAGCGGCGGTTATGGCGATGACGTGCTACTCGGCGGCGATGGCAATGACCTTCTGATAGGCGGCCATGACGTCAATGACCTCTATGGCCAGGGTGGTGCGGATATTTTCAAGATGAGTGTGCGTCTCACTGACGCACAAAGTGGCAGCTTTGGTGTCAGTCAAAGCGATGACCGTATTCGCGACTTCAAGACCGGTGTCGATAAAGTCGATGTTTCCACCTTTGGAATATCGAGTTTCGATCAGTTGAAAATTATTCTGGAGACGAAAGCAGCAGGAGCGTTTTTCGATGCCTATTATGCTGGCAGAAACCATACTGTATCGCTTGATGGCATTGCTCTCAAAAATTTGACCGCTGCGGATTTCATCTTCAGCACGAGAGGTGCGAAAAACGTATCCGGCAGTGATGTTGAAGATACGCTCTTTGGTAGTCTCGAAAACGATACCTTGAATGGTGGTAGTGGGAGCGATCTGCTTGTTGGAGGTGCCGGCGATGACGTTGTCATCGGCGGTCGCGGTGAAAACGAACTTTATGGACAAGGCGGCCGAGACACGTTCAAAGCATCTGCTCGAAGCGACTACCAGACCAGACTCGACACCGTTCATGATTTTGAGATCGGCGTCGATAAGATCGACGTTTCCGCCTACGGAATTTCGAGCTTCGATCAGTTGGAATTTCTGCTGCTGACACAAAATGGCACGGACACTTACATCGATGCTCTTTACGGTAGCAACGGCAGTGGTTTTCTCTTGAAGAACGTCGATGCTGACAAGCTGAAATCGGCAGATTTTGTGTTCGACACGCGTGCATCCAGGAATGAAAACGGCACTGGTGACGACGACTATTTGTTCGGCAGCAGAGGTGCCGACGTGCTCAATGGCAGACATGGCAACGATCAGGTCTTCGGTGGCTATGGTGATGACCGGTTGATGGGGGATGACGGAGAGGATGCGTTGCTCGGCCAACGCGGTAACGATCGCCTCTACGGCCAGAATGGAAACGATCTGCTCGACGGCGGCTATGGTGATGACCTGTTGATGGGGGGGGACGGAGAGGATGTGTTGCTCGGCCAACGCGGTAACGATCGTCTCTATGGCCAGCATGGAAACGATCTGCTGTGCGGTGGCATCGGCGCCGATGAACTCAACGGCGGCACAGGGCAAGATACCTTCCTGTTTACATCACTGTCGGATTCCAGACTGTCTTCGGCAGGCCGAGATACTATCCACGATTTTTCAGGTGCTGGCGGCGATTTCATCCATCTCTCGAACATAGACGCCAACACTAGGCTATCCGGCAACCAGGCCTTCTCTTTTCTCGGCACGACAGCCTTTACCGGCAAGGCCGGTGAACTGCGCTACGAGAAGAAAGCCTCCGACACCTATATCTACGCTGACATCAACGGGGACAAGAAAGCCGATTTCGCCATTCATCTCGACGACGCTTTGACGCTGTCGAAGGGCTATTTCGTTCTATAGGGTGCGTGCCGCCCACTCCGCGAGGTGGTAACAGCAATCGACAAACAAAAAACGGCGGCTCCATCTGAGCCGCCGTTTTCCATTCCATTTCTGAACCGTCTTACCGCTTCAAGCTTCCCAATATCCCGCGCACCAAAGCCCTTCCGAGCGAGGAGGCAACCGTGCGGGCGACGGATTTCATGGCGGCTTCGGCGACGGTTTCGCGCTGGTAGCCTGAGCGGGCTTTCGGCTTGGGCTCGGCTGGAGCTGCGTCGTCGCCGAAGCCGGGCAGGGTCCAGCGGCTGCCGCCGGGGGCGGCGGGCGGCGGGGCGTCCGCGGTTTCTCGGCTTTCCTCCTGGGCCGATTTGGCGGCGCGTTTGGCGAGCAGTTCGTAGGCCGATTCCCGGTCGACATCCTCGTCATACTGGCCGGCAACCGGGCTGATCTTCATGATGTTGGCGCGCTCGGCCTCCGTCAGCGGGCCGGCGCGGCTGGATGGCGGGCGGATCAGCGTGCGCTCGACCATCGAGGGTGCGCCCTTGCCTTCGAGCGTCGAGACCAGCGCCTCGCCGGTACCGAGATTGGTGATGACCGTGGCGCAGTCGAAATCAGGATTGGGGCGGAAGGTGTCGGCGGCCGTCTTCACCGCCTTCTGTTCGCGCGGCGTATAGGCGCGCAGCGCGTGCTGGACGCGGTTGCCGAGCTGGGCAAGCACCGTTTCCGGCACGTCGAGCGGGTTCTGGGTGACGAAATAGACGCCAACGCCCTTGGAGCGGATCAGGCGCACGACCTGTTCGATGCGTTCCAGCAGAACCTTCGGGGCATCGTTGAAGAGCAGATGCGCTTCGTCGAAGAAGAAGACCAGCTTCGGCTTGTCGGGATCGCCGACCTCGGGCAGCTCCTCGAACAGCTCCGACATCAGCCAGAGCAGGAAGGTGCCGTAGAGGCGCGGGTTCATCATCAGCTTGTCGGCGGCCAGCACCGAGATCGCGCCGCGGCCGTCGCGGGTCGTGCGCATGATGTCGGAGACTTTCAGCGCCGGCTCGCCGAAGAAGTGCTCGGCGCCCTGCTGCTCGAGGATCAGCAGCTCGCGCTGGATCGAGCCGGTCGAGGATTTCGAGATGAAGCCGTACTTGTTGGAAAGCTCGGTGGCGTTTTCGCCCATGTAGTTGAGCATCGCCTGAAAGTCCTTCAGGTCGAGCAGCGGCAAGCCGCCTTCGTCGGCGATCTTGAAGGCAATGTTGATGACGCCTTCCTGCGCGTCCGTGGCGTTCATCAGGCGGGAAAGCAGGAGCGGTCCCATCTCCGAGATGGTGGTGCGCACGCGGTGGCCCTTTTCGCCGTAGAGATCCCAGAAGATCACCGGAAACTCCTGGAAGGCGAAATCGGTAAAGCCGATCTGCTCGGCCCGCTTCGTCACCCAGTCCTTCGTCTCGCCGATCGCGCCGATACCGGAAAGATCGCCCTTCACGTCGGCGCAGAAGACGGGCACGCCGGCATTGGAGAAGCTTTCCGCCATGATCTGGAGCGTGATCGTCTTGCCGGTACCGGTGGCGCCGGTGACGAGGCCGTGGCGGTTGCCGAACTTGAAATCCAGATATTCGCCCTTGTTGATCGTGTCGTCCGGTTTGCGGCTGGTGCCGATATAGAGCTTCCCGTCCTCAAGCATGTGGGCCTTGTCTCCGTTTCGCCAATGAAGGCCAGCCTTCGCCAGCCTTCATCACATTGTTTTCTCAACGCTGTTATAGGAGGAGTGCCGGCCACCGGCAACAGAAGGATTGTGGGGCAAACGGTTCTGCAACGTGCCGGATGGCCGCATTGTAATTGCCACCAAGGCATGAAACGATGTTCGGGCTCGCGCTGTGGATAGCCGATCCGAACGGTGCTTGAGTTTCAATCCGAGATAATTTACCTTGACGTCAACGTCAAATAAATGAGGAGAATCACCCATGAACGAACTGGTCACCCGCGTTGCCGAAAATGTCGGCATCGATCCGGCAACCGCTGAAAAGGCCATCGGCATGATGCTCGGTTTCCTGCAGCGCGAAGCAGCCGACGGCCCGGTTGCCAAGATGATTGAAGCCATTCCAGGCGCATCGGAAATGGTCGCGAAATTCAATGGTGCGGATTCGGGCGGTGGCGGTGGTCTGCTCGGTGGACTGCTCAGCGCAGTCGGTGCCGGCGGCGGCGTCATGGCGCTCGGTCAGCAGTTGATGTCGGAAGGCCTCGGCATGGGCGAGATCACCTCGCTCGCCAAGGAAACCATCGGCTATGCCAAGGAAAAGGCCGGCGCCGATGTGGTCGACGAAGTCGTGGCTTCGGTTCCAGGCCTCAGCCAGTTCGTCTGATAGCCCGAAATTGTAATGGACGACCTGTCCGAAAACGATCTGGCCGCGCATCTGAGGACACTGGAGGAACGTCTCCACGACCCGAAGGTGCGCGGTTCTGCATTTTTGACCGGTGAACTCCTCGATGAGGATTTCACCGAGTTCGGCAGCTCGGGGCAGGCCTATGGTCGTGCCGATACCATCGCGGCGCTGGTTGCCGAGGCGGGGCAGGCCGGGCCACCCGTACGATCGGAAAGCTACCGGCTGAAACGCCTGTCGGAAACCGTTGCGCTGCTCACCTATGAAACGGCAGCCGAGAACCGGCGTGTTCTGCGGTCATCGATCTGGCGCCGCACGAACGGCTATTGGCGCATGGCCTTTCATCAGGGAACCCCGACGAAAGGGTAGGCTGGTGCATTCAGGCCGTTTTCGGCCGCCTGACGAAAGATAGAAACAGCGTGAATATTACCAGGATCAGCCCAACACTGACCGGGGCTGCCGATGGGCCGAACAGGTCCATGATCGATCCCGTTGCGCCCGAGCCCATGCCGCTGCCGACCGCATAGGCAAGCGCAAAGGCAGCGCTGCCTGCCACCAGCATTCCGCCGCGATACTGTTCGCCGAGCATGGTCAGCGCGCAGGTATAGAGCGAGAAGCTCGCAGCGCCGATCAGCGCAAAATCTGCGAGAATGGCAATCGGCGAGGTCAGGAACGGTATCATCAGGAAAGCGATAGCGCCGATCCCACCCATGGCGATCGCCACGCGCCGGCGCGGCAACCGATCGAGCAACACGCCTATAAAAGGTTGTGCAAGTGCCGTCGGCAAGGCCAGCACCGTGACGCTTAAGGCTGCAAAAGCCTGCGAGTGCCCGGTCTTGACGAAATAGACCGGCATGACCGAGATGGCCGCGATATCAGCAAATCCGAAGGCCAGCACCATGGCGACCAGCAACGGCGCCTTGCCGAAGAAGACGAAGACATCCCGTGTCGAGGAGGCTTCCGGCGTGGTCCGGGTCGACAGCGTCAGCACGGCAGTGGCAAAGGCCACGAGCGCCACATAGACGGCGGTCAGCGCAAAGCCGAAGCCGCTCTCCGTGCCCATCAGCGGAATGACCAGCGGACCGGCGGCAAAGCCGCCGCAGACGCCGGCGCCGTAGAGCCCGGAGACACGGCCGCGCAGCCGGTCGGGGCAGGCGGCATTCATCCAGGCTTCGCCCAGCATGAAGATTAGGCTGGCGAAGAAACCAAGGAAAAAGCGGGCGAGGAACCACACAGGCAGCGAGGCGGTTGCAGAGAAGGTCGCAAGGCAAAGCGAGCAGCCGACAAGGCTGACGATGATCAGCCGGTCGGTGCGCAGCCATGCCGTCAGATGTCCGAGCATGAGCGTCGAGGCGGCAAGACCAAGTGCAAAACCGACCGCGTTGAAACCGATCATCGCCGGCGTCACGCCACGGCTTTCAAGCGTCAGCGAGATCAGCGGATAGGTGATGCCCTGCGCCACAGAAAAAGCCGACGCGCCGAGAATGACGGCGACGATCGCGGCCCAATCGGGCATGAAGTCGGCGGTTGCGTGTGGTGACTGCATGATATCCTCGCGGCCAGCGACGAACGTGGCTCCGCGTCTCTCTTATCCGAACATGGGCCGCGTTGAAATGGGCCGCGTTGAAATGGCATGCCGGCTTATTGTTGCAGATCCCGGCGCATGCCCGTTTATACTTTGCCGCCGAATTCACCCACCCAAAAATAGTCATTCCCGCCAAGTGAATCCCAAAGACATTTTATGGGCACCCGATAAGCTTCCGCGCGACTCGGACTCAACTCCATTCTTTTCATTTAACGATTAGGAATTTGCGCCATGACTTCCAGTATCTTCAACCTCGATTCAGTCGGTACAGGAATTCGGGCATCGCTGATCACCAACGAGACCGCCTTCGTCGGCTTGGGTGTCACGGTCGGATCGACGGATGGCAAGGCCATCAACGGCGTCGGGGACGGTATCAGCGTCAATATCCAGGGCACCGTCATCGGCCAGGCCGCGGCGATCGCTTTCGGCGCCACAAGCAACCACGGCCACAACGTCTTTGTCGGCAAAAACGGTTATGTCGGCGGCTTTACGACCGGCATTTCCATGGCGAGCTACGATGGTGGCATCGACAATCGCGGATCGATCTGGAGCGCTGGCACCGGCATCGAAATCAACGCCAAATCGCCGGCCGGCGTTTTCAACACGACCGAAATCAACAACAGCGGCACGATCGAGGGCGATACGGCTGTTCTCCACAGGAACACGGATGCGCTTTACCTCGTCAACACGGGTACGATTGAGGGGGGAACCTATGCTTTCTCCTCGCAAGGGGCTGCCACCGACACCATCATCAACGATGGAACGATCTTGGGCGACATTTTGCTCGGCAGGGGCAGCGACCGCTATGACGGCGCGCTCGGCCTGCTGGACGGCACGGTATTCGGCGGCGACGGCCAGGATTTCCTGATTGGCGGCAAGGGCGCTGACAGTTTCGAGGGGGGCGCCGATGCCGACGATATCAATGGCGGTGCCGGTAACGACTACATCGTCGGTGACGCCGGTACGGACCGGCTGACCGGCGGCGCGGGCGACGATGAAATCTATGGCGGTGCCAATGAGGACACCATGGATGGCGGCACCGGGGCGGATTTTCTGGTTGGCGGCTCCGGCGCCGATCTCTATCTGGTCGACAACGCCAACGATAGCGTGATCGAGGCCAAGGGCGGCGGCAGCGACGTTGTTTTCGCGCTGGTCAGCTTCGCGCTCGAAGCCGGCCAGGAAGTCGAGCAGATGGTTTTTGCCAATCTGTCGAACACCGTCAAAAACGTCGTGCTGACCGGCAACAATCTCCGGCAATCGATCATCGGCGGCGCCGGCAACGACACGCTGAACGGCGGCGGGGGCACGGATATGCTGACCGGGCTGATCGGCAACGACACCTACATCATCGACGGCAGCGACACGATCGTCGAGGCGGCAGGCGAGGGCATCGACCTGGTGAAGTCGTCGCGGGCGCATATGCTGACCGTCAATGTCGAAAACCTGACGCTGACCGGCTTGCTGGACATCAACGGCACGGGCAATATCCTTGCCAACGTCATCTCCGGCAACAGCGGCAAGAACGCGCTGTCCGGCAGGGACGGCGACGACACGCTGAACGGCGGCCTTGGTCTGGACAAGCTTGGGGGCGGTGCGGGCAAGGACAACTTCTTCTTCAATACGGCGCTATCGTCCGGCAATATCGATACGGTTACCGATTTCAGCGTCGCCAATGATACGATCCGGCTGGAAAATGCGATCTTTACCACGCTGACGAAAACCGGCGCGCTCGCCGCGTCAGCCTTTGCCGGCAACCTGACCGGCCTGGCCGGCGATGCAAGCGACCGGATCATCTACGAGAAGGATACCGGCAAGCTATTCTACGATGCCGACGGCAACGGATCGGCGGCGGGCATCCAGTTCGCGCTGCTGTCGAAGAACCTCGTTCTGACGCAGGCGGATTTCTTTGTCGTCTGAGAAGGCGGTCGAGTTCGCGAAAAAGCCGCCGGTCATCCCGGCGGCTTGCTTGCTCCTGGAGGCTTTGGTACTCAGGCTGCCTTGTCCCAGTCCGGCGCCAGGCCGCCGGGGCTGACGATGCGGCCGTTCGGGCGGGCGAGCTTGTGGATCGCGGCCATCTCGTCGCTGGAAAGATCGAAGTCGAAGATGTCGAAATTCTCCGGCAGGCGGCTTTCGGTTGCCGTCTTCGACAGGGTAATCACATCCTTCTGCTGGATCAGCCAGCGCAACACCACCTGTGCGGCCGTCTTGCCGTGCTTGGAAGCGATATCCTTCAACAACGGCTCGTTCGGTACGTTGCCATCGGCCATCGCAAAGTATGCGGTGATCGACATGCCGGTGGCGCGGGCGGCGTCCAGAACCGTGGTCTGGTCGAGATAGGGGTGATACTCGATCTGGTTGGTGGCAATCGGAGCTTCGCTCAGTTCCACCGATTTCGCCATCAGCGCGGTGTTGAAATTGCTGACGCCGATATTTTTGACCTTGCCGGCTTTTTTCACAGCGTTGAGCGCGCCGATCTGCTCGGCCAGCGGCACGCCGCTGCTTGGCCAATGCAGAAGCAGGAGATCGACATAGTCGGTGCGCAGCTTCTTCAGGCTTTCATCGACGGAGGCGAGGAAAGCGTCGTGCTTGTAGTTATCGACCCAAACCTTGGTGGTGAGGAAGATGTCATTGCGGGCGACACCGGAGGCCGCGATGGCTTCGCCGACTTCCGCTTCGTTGCGGTAGGCCTGCGCCGTGTCGATGTGACGGAAACCGAGCTTGATCGCCTGCGGCACGATGCGCAGCACGTCCGGGCCGGGCATGCGGAAGGTGCCGAAGCCGAGAACGGGAATGTTGGCGCCATTGGCGCTGACTGTCTGCATGGAACTGTCCTTTCAGGGAGGTGACCCGGCGGACGGCCGGGTCTGGAATGACGTGTTATAGATGTGGCGTTTGTCGACGGGGTCAAGCAGCCTGGGCGATTGGCTCCGGTTTGCGGTCGAGCATGCCGCTGACGACGGTGAGCACCAGCGCGCCGGCGACCAGGATCGCGCCGACCCATGGGGTTGCCTGCAGGCCGAGCGGCGAGGCAACCACCAGGCCGCCGATCCAGGCACCGGCAGCGATGCCGAGGTTGAAGGCAGCGATGTTGAGCGCCGAGGCGACATCGACCGCGCCGGGGCGGTGCTGCTTGGCCAGTTGCACGACATAGAGTTGCAGGCCGGGCACGTTGGCGAACGACAGGAAGCCGAGCGCTGCGAGCGTGATCAGGGCAGGCATTGCGGAGACCGAGGTGAAGGTGAAGATCACCAGCACGGCAGCCTGTGCGGCAAACAGCCAGGTCAGCGCCTTCACCGGATTGCGGTCGGCAATGCGGCCGCCGATGATATTGCCGGCGGCGATCGCCAGGCCATAGAGCACCAGCACGAGGCTGACCGAGGAAGCGGCGAAGCCGGTGACTTCCTGTAGCATCGGCGCAAGGAAGGTGAAGGTGACGAAGGTGCCGCCATAGCCGAGCGCGGTCATGCCGAAGACGAGAAGCAGGCGGCCCGAGCCGAGCACGCGGACCTGATCGAGAATGCTGGCAGGTGCTGCCTTCGACAGGGTCGAAGGCAGGAGTACTGCAATTGCTGTCAAAGCAACGGCGCCAAGGCCTGCAACAGCCCAGAAGGTGGCGCGCCAGCCGAATGTCTGGCCGATGAAGGTGCCGAGCGGAACGCCGGTGACGATGGCAACGGTCAACCCCATGAACATCAGAGCGATGGCCGAGGCACGGCGGTTTTCCGGGACCAGATCGGCGGCGATGGTCGCACCGACAGAGAAGAACACGCCGTGGGCGAAGGCCGAGAGGATGCGGGCAACAAGCAGCGTCTCGTAGGAGGGGCTCAGCGCCGCCATGGTGTTGCCGGCGATGAACAGCGCCATCAGCCCGAGAAGCAGCGGCTTGCGCTCAATGCGGCCGGTGAGCGCGGTGAGGATCGGGGCGCCGAAGGTGACGCCGAGCGCGTAGATCGAGACGATCAGCCCGGCGAGCGGCAGGGTGATACCGAGATCGGTGGCGACAGTCGGCAACAGGCCGACGATGACGAATTCCGTGGTTCCGATCGCATAGGCCGCGATCGTCAGTGCGAAGAGGGCAAGAGGCATGGGAGCACCTTTGTCGCCGGTGGGAAGCCGGACGGTTGGTGGCGGCGCGCAGGATATCGTGCCGTCGTTGGGTTTCGTTGAGCGGAATATGGGCCAAAGCCACTTGCGCGATAATCCATAGGAATGGATAAATGCCTGTGAAACAAATTCACAGGGAAGCCGATGGACAACCGTGCCGGGGAAATGGAAGTCTTTGTTACCGCGGCCGAGCTGAAGAGTTTTTCGGCGGCCGGGCGGCGGCTGAAGCTCTCGCCGTCGGCGGTCAGCAAGCTCGTCACCCGCATCGAGGACCGGCTCGGCACGCGCCTTCTGGTGCGCACCACGCGATCATTGCTTCTGACGCCGGAGGGGGAGATCTATCTGGGCCGGGCGCAGCGGATTCTGGCGGAAATCGCCGAGACCGAGCAACTCGTTGCCGGCGGCGGACGGGCGACGCCGCGTGGGCTCTTGCGGGTCAACGCCACCGTCGGTTTCGGCGAGCGCTACATCCTGCCCTTGGCCGGTGAATTCCTCGGGCTTTATCCGGAAGTCCGGTTGGAACTGTCCCTGACCGATGGCGTCATCGACCTGATCGAGGAGCGCACCGACATCGCCATCCGCGTCGGTCCGATGCGGGATTCAAGTCTCAAGGCCAGAAAGCTGCTTGAAAGCCATCGCATCACGGTGGCGACACCGGATTATCTGGTGCGATACGGCGTGCCGGACACCCCGGACGGCCTCATCGCGCACAATTGCATCACGTTCACCTTCGGACGAAACCCGGGCGAATGGTTGTTTCGCGATCCTGCGAGCAGGGCGCTCTACAACCGGCCGGCCCCCGGCAATGTGCAGGCGTCCAGCGGTTCGATTGCCCGCAACCTATGCCTCACCGGTCTTGGAATTGCCCGTATCGGCAAATTCGATGTCGAGCCGTATATCGAAAAGGGAATACTAGTGGAGGTTCTCGAAGACTACAATCCGCACGAACCGGAGCAGGTTCACGCGGTTTTTGCGGGCCACGAGCATCTCGCGGCCCGCATCCGGGCGTTTATCGATTTTCTCGCAGGAAAGGTGACAGGCGGAGTTTGAGCCACCCGTCTGAACCTGATTATTCGGCCGCCTTCAGCGAAGTGATCATCGCCTGCAGTTCCGGCCCATGCTGCTCCTGCATGCCCTTGGTGCCCCAATAGGTGATGACCAGGATCTTGCCCGGCTTCGGCGATACGAAGGTCAGGCTGATGCTGACATCGCCGTCATTGTCCTTGCCGTCCCAATCGAGGCTGGTCGCTTTCATGCCGTTGAGTTCGCCGTTCGATTCCTTCTGGGTGGCGAGGTCGACCGTCACGCCGCTTTTCTTCAGGAACTCGACGCAGCCGTCGATGACTTCCTGCGTACCTTCTTCGTCGGTGACATCGATCGACAGATAGATGGCGTCGTCGCCGGCATTGGCTTCGATGCCGGAATCGGTTTCCTTCGGTCCCCAGCTGTCGGGGATGGTGATCGAGGCGACCGGCTCGTCGCTCGGAAAATCCATGGTCGCGGCATAGGACGCGGCGGGCAGAAACGCGGCAAAGAGTGCTGCGGTGATAAGCTTTTTCATGGGGGACTACCTCCTCATTGGTTCGATTGAAGGGCTGATATCGTTGGGTTCATCAAGGCAATTTCGCCGGCCAAAACCGGAACGGGATGCCGTTTCCGTCCTGCCCGTCGGCACCAAGGCCCTGGCAATGTCGAGAAGGCTCCCCGGTGATCAGAAATACCTGAAATTTCTGCAGGCATCGGGTCCAAATTTGGGGCAAATCACGTTTGTGCAGATCCTCCGCGCGCAGAGGGGAAAGGCGCATGTGGCCGTTGGTGAATGTGTCGCTTGACTAGCGGGATCGCTCTGGCAATTTGGCGGCGAGTACCCACATCCGTTTTCAGACACGCGTAGTAGAGCCCCGACAAATGCCCAAACCGAGAACCATGTCCCTGACGCCCGATCTCGTGGCGCTCTGCCACAAGGACTTGATCGATCCCGGTCCCGATGGGCGATGGACGGCGATCAGCGACGCGCAATATCGAGAACTCGCGGAAGCGCTTGAGCGGGAGAGCCATGGCGAGCCGCTCTGGGTGTTTGCCTATGGCTCACTGATCTGGAAGCCGGAGTTTGAAGCGATCGACAAGCAGCGGGCAACGGCCTTCGGCTGGCACCGGTCCTTCTGCCTGCACATCAATCGCTGGCGCGGTTCGCACGATCAGCCGGGTCTGATGATGGCGCTGGAACGAGGCGGCCGCTGCGACGGCGTCATCTACCGCCTGCCGGACAACGATCGTGCCGCACAGATCGAGCGCATGCTGCGGCGGGAAGTCAGCGCCTTCGAGAACATCGATTCGGTCCGGTGGTTGCCGGTGAAATCCGAGAGCGGCCCGTGCAGGGCGCTGGGTTTCTGGGTGGGCGCAACGGGTGAGCGGATCCGTTCCCGCCGGCCGCTGGACGAGGTTGCGGGTATCCTGGCGCGGGCTTGCGGACATCTCGGCTCCTGCGCCGAATATCTCTACAACACCGTTTCGCATCTGGAGGATTTCGGCATCCACGACCGCAACCTCTGGCGCCTGCAGCAGCTAGTCGCAGAGGAGATCAGTGCGATCCATCGACAACCATCCGCCTCGCAGGCTTGTTGACGAAGTTGGAAGTACACGCCATGCCGAGCGATCGACCAGACCTGCCTGTGCTGGCCTTTGCGGATGCCGCCGAATGGGAGAGCTGGCTTGCCCGCCAACTTGCCACATCGAATGGCCTCTGGCTTAAATTCGCCAAAAAAGCTTCCGGCGCGCCGACCGTCTCGAAGCCGGAGGCGATCGACGCGGCGCTCTGCCACGGCTGGATCGACGGCCAGCTCAAGCCCTTCGATGAAAACCACTGGCTGATCCGGTTCACGCCACGCCGGCCTAAAAGCAAGTGGTCGGTGATCAATTGCAAGCGGGCAGAGGCGCTGATCGAGGAAGGCCGCATGTGTCCGGCCGGGCTTGCGGAGATCGGACGGGCCAAGGCGGATGGCCGCTGGGAGATGGCATACCAGTCCCAGGGCAACATCACCGTGCCGGACGACCTGCAGCAGGCGCTTGATGACAACGAAAGCGCAAAAGCCTTCTTCGGCACGCTGGACAGCGCCAACCGCTATTCCGTGCTCTATCGCGTCCACACTGCGGCGAAACCGGAAACGCGCGCACGCATGATCGAGAGGTTGATTGCCATGCTCGCGCGCGGCGAAACCATCCATCCGCGCAGGGCTAAACGGTCATAACCTGAACGCCTGCCTCTAGTGCTCGGCGCGTTGCGTTCCATGTGCCCTGACAATGGCGTCCGCTTCCTTGCCGTAAAGTTCCTCGAAATGGTCGAAGGTCTTGGAAAAATAGCCGATCCCCTGTGTTGCCGAACGCAGTGATCGTGCCAGGTCGTCGAGCGCGCCACCGGGAACGAGTGCGCGGAAAATGTCCCATCCTTTTGCGCTTTCATCCCGGTCGAAGCCAAGAACCTGGCCCTTGAGGGATGAGACGATCTGCACGAGGCTGCCCGAATAGATCGACGGAATGTGAATTTCACTGCGGAAGACCGGTTGCATCAGCACGGCCGCTCCCTCGGACAGCGCCTGCCGCACCCCCATTTTCGACGCGGACCGGAAGGCATGTTCAGAACTGTCGACGGTATGATGCTGGCCGTCGGTCAGCGTCACCCCGACATCGATGACCTCGAAACCGAGCGGTCCCTTGTCCATGGCTTCGCGCGCGCCCGCTTCCACCGCGGGGATATAGTTGCGCGGAACGACGCCGCCCTTGACGGTTTCGCCGAAGGTGAAACCCCGGCCGCGTTCGTTGGGGTGGATGGTCAGCTTCACGTCGGCGAATTGTCCGGCGCCGCCGGTCTGCTTGCGGTGGCGGTAATGCACTTCCGCCGGCTTCGAAATCGTCTCCCGGTAGACCGGGCTCGGCGTCCGGTCGGTGACGGCGACGTGAAAGACGTCGGAGAGCGTCCTGCAGATATCGCGCAGGTGCACCGGCCCCTGGGCGCAGACCAGCTGCGCGCCTGTCCCTTCTTCTTGGCGGACCTTGAGGCTGCGATCCGTTTCGGACAGTTTTGCCAGCGTCTCGGAGAGCTTGTTTTCGTCGCGTTCGCTGCCCGGGACCAGGATTCTTTCCAGCATCGGCGTCGGTGCCGTCGTCCACTCCGGCGGTTCCACCGCCGCGTCGAATGTTAGAAGCGACGGGACGGTCAGGTGGTCCGATTTGACTGTGGCGAAGAGATCGCCCGCTGAAGGCGCAAACGCCGAATTGGCCTTGCCGTTTGCCGGATCCTGCACGGCGCCCAATCCGGCGCCGCCAAGCGATATCCCTTGCCTGAGCCCGCCGCTGAGCGCACGGACAAGCACGGTCTTGCCGATGTTCTGGCGGTGATAGGCGTGAAAGCCGACGGCTGCCAGCTTTGCCTGATCGATGTTGCCTGCGCCGGCAAGGCGCTCGCGAAGCGCATCCACCGATGGAGCTTCGTGGCGCAGCGCCTTCATCAGCCGCATCATGCCGTTGCCATGGCTTGCAGCACCGATCAGGACCGGGATGATCCTGTTTTCGCGAAGCACTCGCGTGGAGATGGCATAGAGTGCATCGCTTGGCGGCTCGCGGTCTTCGATCAGTTCTTCCAGAAGCCAGTCGTCGAACTCCGACAGATGTTCCAGGAGTTCGGTGCGCGCCTCGCTTTCCCGCTCGGCGGCACTTTCGGGGATGGCGATCAGCGCCGAGGTCTGGCCTTCACGGTAGCGCCACGCCCGCTCCGAAATCAGATCGCAGCTGCCGACGATCCTGTCGCCTTCGCGGATCGGCACCTGGCGCAGCAGGAGTGTGTGGCCGGCATAGTCCTGAAGCGCTGCGATCACGTCCCTCAACCGTCCCCTCGGCTCATCCATCCGGTTGACGAAAAGGATGCAGGGCGTTCCCGAAGCTTCGATCACCTTCAGATAGGGCGCGGCGAGCACCGCCTCCTCGGGGGCCGGGGACACACACAAGATGCAGGCGTCGCTGGCCAGAAGCGCATGCTGCGCGTGCGCCAGCACCTCGTTGAGCCCGGGCGCGTCCAACGCGCACCACGCTTCGTTTCCAAAGGCGAATTCCGTAAGATTCAGTCCGTAAGGAGAGATGGATTTTCTCGGCGCCCCCTCCAGCGAGCCAAGCTTTTCCACGATCGTCGATTTTCCGGTCTGCGAGGGTCCAAGTACGGTAAAGCAGCGCATGGTCGGTCCTCCACCTGCCATAAGCACAATTCTTAGCCAATACAGGATGCCCTGAACCGGCGCATCGCGCCAGAGGGTGATTTTTCCTTGTGAATGGAGTAGTCGGTCTTCGGCGGTTTACCGCTTCACCGCCACCACGAACAGTCTTGGAAATTTCAAGAGCACGCGACCATCCGCAAGCGGCGGATAGGCCTCGCGGATGCGCCTGAGATAGGCGGCAAGATAGCTCTCGCGCGCATCGGCCGGCAGGGCGTCGAGATAGGGGCGAAGGCCGGTGCCCTTCACCCATTCGACGATCGCCTCGGCATTGGCCAGGCGGTGGTAGTAGATCGTGTGCCAGACATCGATCTTGATGGATTTTGCAGCCAGCCTGTCGAGATAGGCGGCGGGCGCGGGCAGCGGATCGCGGCGACGGCTGCCATTGGCGTAGAAGCTGGAAAAACGCGGGTCTTCCGCCAGATCCTGCATGGAGGCATGGGACGGCTCATCCAGATTGTCCGGCATCTGCACGGCAAGCGTGCCGCCGGGTCTCAGCGCGTCCATCAGCCTGTCGAGGGTGGCCAGATGGTCCGGCAGCCATTGAAAGACGGCATTGGCGAAGAGCAGGACGGCAGGCTCCGGCGGTGCCCATTGCGCGAGGTCCCCTTTCTGGAAACGCGTATGCGTCATCCGCTTGCGCGCCGCCGCCAGCATGTTTTCGTCGCTGTCGATGCCGGTCAGGTGATAGGCGGGGAAGCGATCGTGGATCAGTTCCGTCGAATTGCCGGGGCCGCAGCCGAGATCGTAGAGCGGCCCCTCCGGCAGGTTCGGGATCTGGTCGAGCAGGTCGCGGGCCGGCCTCGTACGCTCGTCCTCGAATTTCATATATTGTTCGGCAGACCAGGACATCTCTTCTCCCGTTGTGTTTAGAGGCTTTCCAGCGACGGCAGGATCAGCGAGGGGCCGAAATCCGCATATTCGTCCGGCATGTCGGCGCGGTTGATCCAGACGGTGCGGAAGCCGAACTTGGTGGCGCCGGCGATATCCCAGCGGTTGGAAGACTGGAAGGAGACAGCATCGGGATAAAGCCGGTAGGTGGTCGTCACCATGTCATAGACTGCCGGCGCGGTCTTGAAGGATTTGACCGTCTCGACCGAAAAGATATCGTCGATGATGAGATCGAGCCCCGCCTTCTTCACCGCCGATTGCAGCATCTGCGGCGTGCCGTTCGACAGGATGGTAATGCGCGCACCCCGATCCTTCAGGTGCTTCAGCACGCTTGGCACTTCCGGATAGCAGTCGAGATGCCAGTAGGCGTCGAGCAGCGCTGCCCTTAGCGTCCGGTCGGCGGAGGGAAACCGGGCAAAGGCGTAATCCAGCGATTGTTCGGTCAGCGTCCAGAAATCGGTATAGTTGCCCATCAGCGTCCGAATCCAGGAATATTCCAGCTGCTTGGCCCTCCAGAGATCGGAAAAGGCCTGGCCGTCAGGCCCCATCGCGGCCGCATGCTTGCGCACCGCCGCATGCACGTCGAACAGCGTGCCATAGGCATCGAACACATAGGCCGCATGAGACATAAAACCCTCCCGTCATTTCCTTCGCGCCGTTCTCCTCCAAAATGCGAAAGAGAGATGACAGCGCCTTGATTGATCGCGCTATTCCGCCGCTGGACCTTTCCGGTCGCAGGCATGATACGATCGCCGCTTGAATACGGTTCTTTGCCGGGATCATGTCAAAAATTTGTGCGATGCACAATGTTTGTCGTTGGAAAGCCGGATCAACTCTTCGCCGTTTTCCAGACCTTGGCAGGAAAACGCAGCGCCTGCTTGGCCAATCGCCCCTTGAGGCCGAGCGCCGCGTCGCAAAGACCGGTCACATGCCGGTTCGGCTTGGCCTCCGGCCGAAGGCCATGCAGCGCTGCCGCGGCCTCCTCCGGCTCCATGTAACGCGAGAGAATACCGAGCGTCAGCGCCGTCGAGCGGCCGATGCCGCGCAGGCAGTGGATCAGGAGATGTGCATCCTCCGGCAGTCCGTCGATGAAGGCGAAGGCCTGTTCGATCGCCGCCGGCCGCGCAGCATCCGGCTCGTCGGGATCGGTGACATCACCGAACAGAAGTTCCAGATGCCGCTCCGCCGGCAGATCGATCATCGACAGCAACTTCGTGCCCGGCGCCCGGATCGAGATCAGGTGGCTCGGCGCCCATAAAGCCTTGTTGTGCCGCGCCTCGGTCTGTGAGGCGACGATCACCCGGATCGGCCAGCCGCTCGGATGGGACGGATTGCTATCCAGCAGCGGCGCATAAAGCGCATCCGCCTGCTTCTCGGTCGCCTGCCTTTCAGCTGCAAGTGCCATGGGTCGCCTCGTGATTCCGTTGCCGTGCGGGTGAAAATATCAGTGAGGACGGGGACGGGGGAAGAGGGTTTTTGCCGAATACAACCGCGGCGGGACATCGCGGATGTTTTGCCGCTTGCAAGATTGCCTGTCCCATCTAAAAAGAAAGACGACAGGGGCTTGGCAGGACGGGATGAGAAAGGGACTTTCATTTCTCGCAGCCGAACGCCGCGAAGAATTGATGTCCCTGCTACGTGAGGTACGCGGGAGATCGGCGAAAGTCCGGACGATTACAGCCTGTTTGCCTCCGGGACTTCGGATCATCACGCCGAAACAGACAGGCGCATCTAGAGGGAGCCATAGCGGCTCCGGCTTGAAATGACCGGGTGGCTATAATGTTTTAGCGAAAACATTATAGCCACCCGGTCGCTTGGCCCTGCGATTTGGCCGAGCTGCAATCCTTATTTCTTTTTCTTGATTGCGGCCTTCTTGACCGGCGGTTCCTCGACCGGTTGTTCCTGGCCGAGCCGCAAGGCCTTCAGCTTGGCGGTCTTCTTGTTTCGTGCCACCAACTCCGCATTGATGATGTCAAGCGCTGCCGCAGTCGTTTCATCCTGGCTTCGGCGCACGGCAACCTTGGTAGCAGCTTTGACATCGTGTTTATCGGTCAATGGGATGAACTCGCTTTGATATTCTGAATGGGAAATTGAACGGGTCGACCGCGTCGAAGTCAAAACACCGCAAGATATTTCAAGAGCGAAATAATGCCGATGATGATCACCATGATCCGCACGATCTGCTTGGCCCGGCCGTCGATCGGCAGCCTTGCAACAAGATAGAGAACAAGCACGATGACGAGAAACGTGATCAAAATACTGATCAGCATGGATGATGCCATTTATTCCACTCCGCAAAAGAACGGCGCGTTACACGCGTAGTGGTGGAAATAGGGCGCGCTTTCGCGAATGGAAGCGGAAGGGAACGGAATAACCCTTCGCTCCCCCGTCACCGGTCCCGGCGATACAGCGACCATACCCGTCGAGCCGGTGGCGGATCTGCCTGCGCTCCTTCAATGTCTAAAACCGCGTGATCACACTGATCCCCAGATCCTGCGCCGTGTCCATCGTCATCAGCGCCGGCACGGCTTCTTCCAGGCTGATGTGGCGGCCGATGAGTTTTTGCGGGTTGAGCTTGCCTGTCTCCAGCATCGCCATCATCGCCTGGTAGCGCCAGGCCTGCATGCCGTGGCTGCCGTAGATTTCAAGCTCATGGCCGATCACCTGCGCCATCGGGATCTGGGGCGCCGCATGCTCGCCGAGCATCAGGCCGACCTGCACATGGCGGCCGCGGCGGCGGAGATTTTTGATCGAGTTGAAGCAGGTGACGGGCGAGCCGAGCGCGTCGATCGACACATGGGCGCCACCTCTGGTGATCTCGCGCACGGCCTCGGCCACATCGCCGGTGATGCTGCCGTCGATGGTGGCGACGGCGCCGATCTCGCGGGCGAAGGACAGCTTCGTCTCGGAAATGTCGATGGCGATGACATTGGCGCCGAGCGCCGTGGCGATCATGATCGCCGACAGCCCGACGCCGCCACAGCCATGCACCGCCACCCATTCGCCGCCACGCACACGACCCTGGTCAACAATGGCGCGAAACGAGGTGGCGAAACGGCAGCCGAGGCTGGCCGCCGTGGCATAATCGAGATTGTCGGGCAGGTGCACGAGGTTCTGGTCGGCAAAGTCGATGGCGACATATTCGGCAAACGAACCCCAATGGGTGAAGCCCGGCTGGAACTGGTTCGGGCAGACCTGGGCGTTGCCGGAATGGCATTCGCCGCAGCGTCCGCAGCCGGAAACGAAGGGTACGGTCACCCGGTCGCCGACCTTGTAGCGCAGGACGCCCTTGCCGGTGGCAGCGACAGTGCCTGCCAGTTCGTGGCCCGGCACATGCGGCAGGTTGATATCGGGATCGTGGCCCATCCAGCCGTGCCAGTCGCTGCGGCAAAGCCCGGTCGCCTCCACCTTGATGACGACGCCGTCTGCGCTCGGCGTCGGGTCGGGCAGCATGCGGATATCGGGCGTCTTGCCGAAGGCGTCGTAATACATGGCTTTCATCGCAGGGTCCTTTTGCTTTGCTGCGGCAGACTAGGCGAGCAATCCTTTGCGATCCAGATTGGACGGCATGACTTTTTTTGATGTACCTATTTACCCTACTTCTCGATTTTCCGGTTATGCCGGATGCGGGAAACACAAAAAACAGGAGACTATCATGGCCGTCGATACATCCCCGCGCAGCACCACCTGGACCTATGTCGATGGCGAATGGCTCTCCGGCAATCCACCGCTGATCGGCCCGACATCGCATGCCATGTGGCTCGGCTCGACCGTGTTCGACGGCGCCCGCTGGTTCGACGGCATCGCGCCCGATCTCGACCTGCATTGCCAGCGCATCAACCGCTCGGCGCTGGCGCTCGGTTTGAAGCCGGTGATATCAGCCGAAGATATCGAGGATCTCGCCTGGGAGGGCATCAAGAAATTCGACGGCCAGACGGCGATCTACATCAAGCCGATGTACTGGGGCGAACATGGCATGCCCGGTAGCGTCGTTGCCGTCGATCCGGAATCGACCCGGTTCGCGCTCTGCCTGTTCGAAGCGCCGATGGGCGAGGGCCCGGGCGGCCAGACGCTCACCATTTCCCCCTTCCGCCGCCCGACGATCGAGTGCATGCCGACCGACGCCAAGGCAGGCTGCCTCTATCCTAACAACGGCCGTATCCTGATGGAGGCCCGCGCGCGCGGCTTCTCGAATGCCTTGGTGCGCGACATGCTCGGCAACATCGCCGAAACCGGCTCCTCCAACGTCTTCATGGTCAAGGACGGCGTCGTCTTCACGCCGGCCGCCAACAAGACCTTCCTCGCCGGCATCACCCGCTTGCGCGTCATCGGCCTCTTGCGCGACGCCGGCTTCCAGGTGGTCGAGACGACCCTGACGCTGTCCGATTTCGAAGCCGCCGACGAGATCTTCACCTCCGGCAACTACTCCAAGGTCGTCCCCGTCACCAAACTCGAGGACCGCGACCTCCAACCCGGCCCGATCGCCGCCAAGGCGAAGGACTTGTACATGGACTGGGCGCATTCCGCGGCGTCGGATATGTGAGGACGCTGCAGATCAGCCATCCGCAGCGAAAGCGGATGGCTGTTTGTCTGCGGTGGGACAGGGGGCTGTTTTTGGCCCAAGGCGGACGATTGACTGTTTACTCCTCATGGAAGTAGTTCTGGACCACCTTATCTGAGCAGCATTATGACCGTCACTATTCCGCACCAGTGCCACTTTCCCGATATTGGCGACCAAGCGATTGCCAGTCTGGGTGTACCTTTTGCTTTTGTTTCAGTTTTCGACCACTGGTTGACGGAGGCGGAGTGTATGGCGACGAATTTGTTCACCTATAGAAATGCCTTTAAGGCCAATCAACTTCAGGATTATTTAGCGGGGGAAAGAAAATTTCTCGCGCTCTATAATCATCTCGGAAACGCCGGCACCACCGTGAACTGTCCAGGAGTGCTTCGGTCCATAAATTCCGCTGGCTCCGAATTTCAACGAATACTGCGGCGTAGTCTGCGCGAGGCTCTGTTCATGGATATATATCTTGAGGGATATGGGGTGCGTATCCTCGGAAACTTTGATCGCACTGATGCAATTATCGCGGACACAGGCGAGCAACTAGATGTGTTGGAAACGGAAATCGCTAAGTTCGGTCTTTATATGCTGCGTAAGTAGGCCGGCGACCGCTTTTGGCGCAAGGCGGCCGTCTGCGTTCCCAGAAAGCCTCCACTGAGCACACCGAACTCGCAAAAGACGGGTTGAGATGACCTCCCGCAACGGCTATCTGGTGCAAACCCCAAGCGACCCTTCGCGAGCAGCAAGGCGTATCCCGGCATGATCCCAGAATTCCTCGTCACCCATTCCGGTGGTTTCCATGCCGATGAGCTTTTGTCCAGCGTCGTTCTCACCCGGCTTTTCCCGCAGGCGCGCATCATCCGCAGCCGCGCTCCGGAATGGATCACGCCCGGTGCGAACCGCATCATCTACGATGTCGGCGGCGCCTATGATCCTGATGCGTACATCTTCGATCACCATCAGCGCGGTGCGCCGCTGCGCGACGACAGCCAGCCGTACAGTTCGTTCGGATTGATCTGGAAGCACTATGGGCGTGACTATCTCACCGCTTCCGGTGTTCCGGAAGCGCATGTCGAAACGATGCATGCGTCTTTCGATGCCAGCTTCGTGCTGCCCGTCGATCTGGTCGACAATGGTGCGCTCAGCCCCGCCGTTGCCGGGAAGCTGGCGGGGCTCACCTTGCCGGCTCTGCTGGAAACCCTGAAACCTGTTTTCGACGAGACCGATCCTGAAGCCGACGATCGCGCTTTCCACGCGGCCCTGTCCATCGCCCGCAGTTTTGTCGAGGCAAGGATCGCCCAAAGCGCGGCAAAGCTCCGGGCCGAGGCGCTGGTGCACCAGGCCATCGTGGATACCGGCGAAGGGCGCATTCTGGAGTTGCCGATGGGGATGCCCTTCCGTCCGGCCATCGTCAAAGCGGGCGCCGATCACCTGCTGTTCGTCGTCCATCCGCGTGACAAGGATTGGTGCCTGACCACCATCCGCCGCGCCGACGAAGGCTTTGAGGTGCGGGCTGATCTGCCGGCTGCCTGGGCTGGCCTGACCAATGGCGATCTGGAAGCGGCATGTGGGGTGGAGGGCGCGAGCTTCTGCCACAATGGCCGCTTCGTGGCTGCCGCCCGGACCCGGCAGGCTGCTCTCGCCATGGCAGAGCTGGCGGTGAAGGAAGCTATCGCCAGTGGCTTGGATCAGGTGGAGGCGGCTGAGTAAGGGCACGGCGATACCGCTGGCGATATCGAAGCACAGGCAAGCGCCGCAGCTACTTCGCTTTCGCCACTGGTGTCTCTCCATCCGTCACCAGCGCAAACGCCTTCATCTCCTCCGCCGTCAGATAATACAGCCGGTCCGGCGGCGTCTCCATGGCGTGCAGCCAGACGCCGGACTTGATGCCCATTTCCTCGAGGTGGCGGCTGACGTCGGCGGTGGTGCGTTGGGCGTCCGACATCGCCTGTTCGGGCGAGAGCTTTTCCTTCGAGCCGTTGAAGATCTGGTGGACGCCGACAACGGCGCCATCCTCAGCTTCGCGGGTGACGCCGCCGGCCATGATGATCGGGCAGGAGGAGGCGCAAAGTGCGCCGGCAGCGACCCTGGTACCCAGCTTCTTCTCGCGGATCAGCTTCGATATGGCCAGCGCATCGCCGACGGCGCCGCCGGGGGAGTCGAGCAGCACGGTCTTCACATATTCGCCGCGCGCCTCGATTTCACTGGCAAAGCGTGCAGCAGCGCCAGGCTCGATCGAACCTTCGGCGGAAAGGATGCCGCCCGGCTGGAGTTCGAAGCGGATCGGCTGCTTCAAGGTCGCCGGATCGGCGGTGATGTCGGACGGCGCGTTTTGTGGCTCACCGTCAGTGAGCGCCGGCGGCAGGATCGGCACGGCTTCCGGCTGTATCGGGTCGAAACCGGGAAGAGCCTGATTGGCGGAGCTCAGTTCGGTCCAGTCGATGATGATGAAGACGAGCGACGTGACCAGCAGTCCGTGAAAGAAGTGGCGCATCAGCGTGCCGTCATCGGCGGACAGCAGATAGGTTTTCAGCCTCTGCCCGAACCCTTCCAGCCGCGTGCGCGCCATCATTTCCGCGGACCCTTGCCCGAGAGATCGAAGCTGGTGATGTTGGATTGCTCCTTCGCCTCGGCCTCGCTCAATGCCGTCTCGATATCGACGCCGCTGCGCTGCAGCGCCTTTTGGACTTCCAGCGCTTCCAGCAGTTCGGCGGCGGTGATCCGCTCGGCAAAGGGCAGGCTCTGTTCCTGCCGGCGCAGTGCCCCATGGGCGATCGACAGCATGAAAACCAGTACAGCGGGAAGCAGGTCGATGGAAATGGCGCCGGCCCAGCTCGGGATGAAGTCCGAAGCATAGCGCAGAACGGCCGCGGCTGAGGACAAAGGCACGAAGCGGCGCTCGCCGACCGGTTCACGGGTGAGAATTTGGTCGGCGGCTTCTGAAAGAACCTTGGATTGCGCGGCAACCGACGTGCGGATGGTTTCCATCACCTGGTCCTGCCGGTTGGCGAGATCGGCCTCCAGCCCGCTGGCGACCGGTGCGATGAAGCCGAGCGACAGGTCTTCGGCGGCGCGCTTGACGGAAGCCGCGATCGACGTCTGTTCCAAAGCGGTGATGGTGCCTGTCAGCGCCACGGCTTCGGCCGCGAACTGGTCGGCGCGCGGATCGATGGCGCCGGGTGCGGAGACCAGCCCGCGCATGGTGGCCAGATGGGTGCGGCCTTCGTCGAACAGCGTGGTGACGCGTTCGCGCGAGGCAGTGATGCCGGTTTCCAGCTCCTTCAATTGCGCCGCCATCTGGCCAAGCAGCTGCACGACACTGCCGGCACCCGTCGTGCCGGTCAGCGCACCGCTTTCGCGTTCCTGATCGGAGAGGCGCTGGAAGCGTTCGGAGGCACGCTGGATGTCCGGTAGCAGACTTTGCGCGGCAAGGGCATTCTGGTGGGCGCGGTCGAGATCGGCGGTGTAATCCTCCACCGTTTCGGCCAGATGCTGCTCGAGTGCCGCCGAGCCTGCAAGGGCGGCGGCGTTCAGCCAGCTCGCCATGGCGATGATCATCAGGCAGCCGAGCGCCATGATGCCGAGCATCGCAGTGCGGGCCGCGGCCCCGATAATATGCGGATAGAACCGCGCCATGTAGGTCCAGAAGGCGTAGATCGCCACCGAGACGGCACAGGAATAGATCAGTGCGGCGAAGAACACGGCCGTTGCCGAGCCGTCGAGAATGGAGCGGACCCCGAGATAGGCATAGACGCCCGACGCCAGCGCCAGCACGGCGAGCGCGAAACGGGTCATGGTCTCGACGGCTTCGATCCCGTCCTGCAAGCGATGCGATGCGCCAAGCGCCATGGTGTTTCTCCGGCTGGGTTGCCTTAACAAACCCTTAAAATACCGGCGAAATCAAGGCTTGGGGAAACGGCGGATCGGACCGCCATTCGCTGCTGCGGGTCAGGCGGGTTTGACCACCACATCGACGGCGGAGCGGACGTTTGGTCCATGATGTACTGCCTCGATATTGTTGCCGTCGGGATCGATGAGGAACGCCGCATAATAGCCGGGATGGTAGCTGCGCTCTCCCGGCTTGCCGTTGTCCGTGCCACCATTGGCAAGGCCTGCCGCGTGAAAGGCGTGCACATCCTCGCGTGTCCTGGTCTGAAAGGCCAGATGCACGCGGGTGACATAGTCTTCCGCCGCATCGACATAGAGTTCGTCGGCCGCAAACGCCGTGTCGCTCTCATGCTGGATGTTGACGCCGACCGTTGCTAGGACGGCCCGGTAGAAAGTTTTCGACGTCGCAACGTCTTTCACGCGCAGATGCACGTGATCGATCAGCCGGCCTCGATGAAATTCCATTGCCGCTCTCCCTGAATTGTGGGTGCTCCATCAACGCGGGGAGGGTGTGCCAGGTTCCGCTCATGTGGCGCAGGATTGGTGTCACGCTGCCGAGCCGATACGCCCGGCGCGGCAGAATGGCAACGGGATACTCAAGCGGGCAGGGCGCCGGAGCCAGAGCGGCGGTGCATCGTCCATGCTTGAAGACAGAGACCGATCAGGAAGATCACGGCCCAGATGGCCGTTGCGGTCTGCACCGGCGGCGAGTCCGGACCGTTGCCGATCGGGCTCGATGGCGGCAGGCGCGACAGCGTCTCGTTGATGCCGGGGATCATCAAGAGGAAGAAGGTGAACGACATCGACAGCGCCTGCAAATAGCGGTTGAGGCGGCCAAACCAGCCGAGCTTGCCGATGACGATGGAGAAGATCACCGACAGCATGGCGATGATGCCGATCGCATGCCCGGCATTGAAGCCGCCGGTGCTCGACAGGCCGAACGAGGTAATGGCCGACAGGAATAGCGTGATGATGTAGATCCGGCCCGAATTGGATTTCGGAACGATCGCTGCATATTTGGAAAAGCCGTAGAGGCCGGCGACGATGGGCACGACGCTGATGACGGTATGGACGATGCCGAGCGTGGACAACGGGTTGGCCATGAAAATTCCCCTTGGATGATGACTATCGATGCGCAGAAAATCAGCCGGTCCGCTGCCTGCCGTTGTCCGGCGGAATGTTGCCGGGCGGCCGCGAACCTATAGGATTTTGATATGTTCGGGATGACAGTGCAATCGAATTCCTATGCCGGTTCGCCGTAGAAGGGAGCGCGCCCGGAGCTATCGCTGTTGAGGGGATGGACAGGCGCAGACCAACCGAAAAGGATTTCGTTCAATGCTGTATGGTCGTGGTTCGCAGGCCGTCGTCTCTCGTCAGGTTCCAAGGCGCAGCGACACCGCCGCCAACCATCTCCCCGCGACAACGGGGCGGGAAGAGGTCGCCATGTTGCTGCGGCTCGGCGTTGTGGCGCTTCTTGCCATCGGTGCGGCGGCCGCCGTCATCGCCTTCGCACAATAGGAGCAGGCTGACGGGCACGGACTTCTCACCGTGCCTGTCAGGCGCGTCGCATCGCTCGTTGCCCGGCCTATCCGCAGATTGCAACCTGTTAGACCGACGACAGAATTTCCAACGCCGCCTTCACCCGTTGCCTGTCGGCCGGTGAAAGCAGTAGGATCGGGCGCGGCGGGGCGAAGCGGCTGAGTTCAAGCAGGTTTGCGACGGCGTGAACGACGCGGTAGCTGCTCAGCTCGCGAAACAGCGTCCACAATGGCTCGAAAAGCGCGTTGATGCGCTGCACCTCGGCGCGATCGCCTGCTTGCGCCGCCCGCATCAGCTTGATGGAGGGTTCCGGTAGAATGCCGGCAATGACGCTGTACCAGGCGACGCCGCCCGAAAGGATGGCGTCCGTCACCAGCCAGTCGCCACTGTAGCCGACCGCGAAATCGGCGGGAACGGCTGCCAGCGTTGCCTGATGCGCCGCACCGATATCGGCGGCCGGCAAGGCCGGGTTTTTTACGGCGACAATCGACGGGACGGCCGCGAGACGCGTCAGCAGTGCATTGCTGATGGAAAAATGCGTCGTGCCCGGGTTGTTGTAGACGCAGAGCGGAAGCTCTGTCGCGGTTGCAACCGCCGCGAAATGCTCGAACACCTCGTCGTCGCCGAGCGGCGTATAGGATACCGGTGCCAACAGAAGCCCCTGCGCGCCGGCATCCCGCGCATCCTGTGCAAGCGTGACCGCTTCGTCGGTGCGCAGGGCACCGATGCCGACGATGACCGGCGTGCGTCCGGCGAGGCAACCGGCGGCGGTCTCGATCGCCCGCCGTTTTTCCTCCCGGCTGAGGTACATATAGGAGCCGGTGCTTCCCAAAAGGCCGATGGAATCGGCGCCAGCCTTGTCGATGCGCGTGAGAAGGGAACTCAGCGCGCCGGTATGGACGCGCCCATGCGCATCGGCGGGTGTGATCGGGAAGGCGGACAGGCCATGGAACAGCATATCGGGTCTCTGCTCTGAAAGGGGATCCCAGCAGATGTGACGGCTTGACCGGGAAAGGTCAACGCCGGGATTGTCCCAGTATCATTTTGCCGGCGCGGTAAGCATCTCGTCTGTCAGTTCTCCGCCCAGTTCCACCGCCTTGGTCTGCTTGTTGTAGACGCAGATCTGGCTGATCCTGCCGTCGGCGCCCTTCGGTTTGCCGCTGACCAGCGCCAGCCCGAAACTTTCCGAGCCGAACGGATCGACCACGGCCTGCGGCGCCTCGATCGACCCGGCCGCAGCCTCCAGGCATTTTGCCGAGACGTCGGCCCGCATGGCTTCCCACGCGTCATCAGACGAAGCGAAGGAGACGGACGGCAGCACTGCCGTGGCGATGAGGGCGATCAAGGTGGTACGATTTTGAAAAAACATCTGATTTCCTTGCGTTATGCTGATGCGAACGGTCCGCGACCCTGTCGGAGGATCATGTCCATTCTGTGCCCTGGCAGGCAAAATGGAACAATCGCGGTCGAGAAGTATTTTCCAAGCCTGTAGTGAAATTTGGCATGACGGCGGTTGCCTGTTGCGGCAGTGGTCCCTATGTTCCGCCTCATAGATTTCCTTCATGAATTGCAACCCGGCTTTCATGAAATCCACCACCACGAAGAGGAGATACCACCATGGCTTTCGAATTGCCGAACCTGCCTTACGACTACGATGCGCTTGCGCCCTACATGTCGCGCGAAACGCTCGAGTATCATCACGACAAGCATCACCTGGCTTACGTGACGAACGGCAACAAGCTCGCTGAAGAAGCCGGTCTGTCCGCCCTGTCGCTCGAAGAAGTCGTCAAGAAGTCCTACGGCACCAACCAGCCGCTGTTCAACAATGCCGGCCAGCACTACAACCACCTGCATTTCTGGAAGTGGCTGAAGAAGGGCGGCGGCGGCACACAGCTTCCGGCCAAGCTCGACGCAGCCATCAAGTCCGATCTCGGCGGCTATGACAAGTTCCGCGCCGATTTCATCGCTGCCGGCACAACACAGTTCGGTTCGGGCTGGGCCTGGCTTTCGGTCAGGGGCGGCAAGCTCGAAATCTCCAAGACCCCGAACGGCGAGAACCCGCTGGTGCATGGCGCATCGCCGATCCTCGGCGTCGATGTCTGGGAACATTCCTATTACATCGACTACCGCAACGCCCGTCCGAAGTACCTCGAAGCCTTCGTCGACAGCCTGATCAACTGGGACTACGTGCTCGAGCTTTACGAAGCCGCTGCGTAATTCCTTCGCAACGACGAACAGGAAACCCGGCAGTGATGCCGGGTTTTTGTGAGATAAATTCGCCGCATGCCGCGCTACTTCAGCCGCGCGGCAAGTCCGGTAGCGAACGCGGTCAGCAGGTTCCAGCCATGCGGCCAGTTGCCGAGCCCGCTCTGTCCATTGACGTGGCCGGCAGCACCGATATCGACGAGACCGCTGCCCCACGCCTTAGCCCTCTCTTTCGCATGGCCCATCGTGCCGTAGGGATCGTCGCTGCTGGCGACGATCAACGACGGCATGCGCAGCGCTCCGGCCGGCGGATCGGCGAAGTCCCTTGCTTCCTTCGGGAAGGCTTCGGAAGAGGGATCGGGTACAGCGACCAGAAGCGCGCCCGCAACGGGCAAGACCGAATGCCGCTGCCAGTGCGCGACAAGAAGGCAGGCGAGGCTGTGCGCCACCAGCAATGGCGGGGCTGCCGAAAGGCTCACCTCGTGCTCCAGTGCGGCAATCCAGTCCTTAAGTGCCGGACGGTCCCAGTCCGCTGGCTGGAAGCGCCGCATCCGCGGATATGTTCTTTCCCAATGCGTTTGCCAGTGGCTCTCGCCAGATCCGCCGATCCCCGGCAAAATGATGATGTCCGTCATGGCCTCTCCTTGAAATATCTGCCCGTTGGTAAAGGTGATGGACATCGGCCCGGTTTGGAATGACAATTCATCGGGAAACATCACCGATTGCCGATGAATTAAAGGTGCGACATGGGAATTGCAGACACTGAACGATCCGTCCTCGACCCGACCGATATCGCGATTATCGAGGTGATGCAGGAAAACGGGCGCATCGCGATCTCGGAGCTGGGACGCCGGGTCGGGCTCTCTCAGCCGGCCACATCGGAGCGGGTCAAGCGGCTGGAGGAGAAGGGTGTAATCTCCGGCTATGGTGCGCGCATCGATGCTGCCGCCCTTGGCTTGGGAATGATGGCGGTCGTTCGCCTGCGCACGACGCATGAGCATATCCGTGCCTGCCTCAAGCTGTTTTCCGAAATGCCGCACGTCATGGAGGTCCTGCGCCTGACCGGGGAGGATTGTTTTCTCCTGAAGGTGCTGGTTCCCACGCCGGCAGAGCTGGAGACGATCGTCGATACGATTGCTCGATACGGGGCCGTGACGACATCACTGGTGTTGCGCAGCGAGCCGGGCAAAATCATCGGGCGCGCCCTGCTGCAAAGGCCATGAATTGCGAAGCGAATTTCCAGAAAACCGTGTCACCGCACCTTCACACAGACGTTATAACCACCGCTCATGATTGAAAATCATCCCATCCTCCGTTTCGGCATCATCGCCGATCCGCAATATGCCGACATCGAGCCGAATCCGGATATGAACCGGTATTATGCCAGGAGCCTGCCGAAACTCGCCGAGGCTATCTCCGTATTCAACACAACGGAACTCGATTTCGTCGTGACGCTCGGTGATGTCATCGACCGCGACTGGAAGAGCTTTGATGATATCCTGCCGGTCTATGAGACGCTGCGCCACAAGCACCTGTTCCTGCTCGGCAATCACGATTTCGCGGTCGCTCCGCAATATCTCGGACAGGTTGCCGCCCGCCTCGCCATGCCGGCCAGCTACCATGATTTCGCCATCGGCCGCTGGCGCTTCGTCATCCTCGATGGCAACGACGTCAGCGTCTTCTCGGCACCCGCCGGAGACCCGCGCACCGCACTCGCGGCTGAACGGTTGCGTGCACTGCAGGCTGAAGGCGCAATCAACGCGCACCCGTGGAACGGCTCGCTCAGCAACGAGCAGTTCCAATGGCTGTCCGGGGTGATGGAAAAGGCTGAAGCCGACGGCGAGGCCGTTCTCGTCCTTAGCCACTATCCCGTCTTTCCGCCCAACAAGCACAATATGTGGGACAGTGAGCGCATCGTCGATCTCCTGACGGGCTTTTCCTGCTTCCGTGGCTATTTCTGCGGCCACAACCACGACGGCAATTTCGGCGAAGTGGACAGCCGGCCGTTCGTGACGTTCAAGGGCATGGTCGATACGGCCGACGAGAACACGTTTGCGATCGTCTCGCTCTATCCGGACCGGATGGAAATCGAGGGGTTTGGGCGGGAAGAGAGCAGGGTACTGGCGATGGAGCGCGGCTGACACCGATTCTTATCGGACTGCCCCGCAGATGATCGGAGGGTGGATAGGTGGCCGCAATGCGCTACAAGCGGACGTTGTCGTGATGGTTGGGGTGCGTTACAGGTTGTGTGCATCGCAACATGGGAGCATAGCATTGGATAAAGCTCGTGCAAAGCGCATCATTGATCTTGTGATCTCAATTGACCCCACCATTAACGAGCTTCTGAAGGAGATGGAGTTCATTGAGGACGTCGAACTTTCGTCGAATCTGAAGCACTCTATCCACGAAATTATGGGGCATATAATGTTTGGCGTTCTTGTTCCGCTTGAGCGGATTTTTCCCGACTTGAATCCTGACAAATAACCCGTGCCTGTCCGCTTCAGGCTGAAAGCCGCCAGACGGCATGCTTCGTCCGTACCCTGTTCCGGTCGCTGGGCGAGGAGGCCGGGATTTGATCGAGACGGGGCAAATCGCCAAAACGGTCTCCACCGTTAGCGCCAACCACTGACAGGCAGGCACCGAGAACGGACGCTCAGCCCGGCCTTGTGCCGCTCGGGACCGTCGAATAACATGACACCATGGCTAGACAGGTCCTCTTCGTTCAAGGCGCGGGAGAAGACGTTCACGATCGCTGGGACAGCAAGCTCGTGACGAGCCTCGAGCGCGAACTCGGTGAAAGCTACAGCATCCGCTATCCTCGAATGCCCGACGAGGCCGATCCGCGCTTTTCCGCTTGGAAGGCTGCCGTTGCGATGGAATGCGCCGCGCTGAAGGACGGCGCAGTTCTGGTCGGCCACTCGTTCGGCGGCACTGTTTTGATCCATGCGCTTGCCGAGCTGCGGCCCAAACCAAGCTTCGGCGGGCTATTTGTCGTCGCTGCGCCCTTTATCGGCGAGGGCGGATGGCCGAGCGAGGACTTCGACGATTGCCGGGCTCTCTCAGGCCACCTTCTGCCTGACATCCCCGTCTGTCTCTATCATGGGACGGCGGACCAGGAGGTTCCTGTTGCTCACGTCGATCTCTATGCAAAAACGATCCCGCGTGCCGTGGTGCGCACGTTCGCGAACAGGGATCACCAGTTCAACAACGATATGAGTGATGTCGCGCGCGATATCCGCTCAGTGGGCTAAGCCGAGGGCGCAGGCCGTACCTAGCTCCCATCATCACCCGACGTATTCCCCAGCCGCTGTCCCATTCACCCGCCACCCCTTGATCCATAGATCTCGTAACCCGTCGCCTTCACCGCGAAAATATCCCTCCGCCTCCTCGCAATGTTCCACCCGGTCGGCGCGAAAATTGCGGATGGCGGTGCGCAGTTCGCACCAGGCGACGACCACTGCAGTGGCCGAATAGTAGATCAGCGCCAGAGGCCGGATCGTGCGTTCGCTGGCGCGGCCGTATTCGTCGCGGTAGTCGAGTAGCAGCTTGCGCTCGTCGCGGATTGCACGGCGCACCAGGGCTAAATCTAGCCCCGAGGGCGGTGGTGCGATGGTGCCCCAGGCATGCAGGGCGTTGGAGCGCAGCACCTGGCGCAGTGGTGCCGGCATGGCACCGGCGATCTTCTGGTTGACGCGCTTGGCGGCTTCCTTCAGTTCCTCATCGCCGGTGCGCTCCAGAAGGGCAAGCGCCAGCACGATCGCCTCCGTCTCCTCGATCGAGAACATCAGTGGCGGCAGGTCGAAACCGGGGCGCAGGATATAGCCGATGCCGCGCCCGCCCTCGATCGGCACCCGCATCGCCTGCAGAGCGGCAATGTCGCGATAGATCGAACGCACGGTCACTTCAAGGTTTTCGGCGATCCGTGCCGCCGTGACGGGCCGCGTCTCCAGCCTGAGGATCTGGATGATCTCGAACAGTCGCGATGCCTTGCGCATGGGCCACCTTTTCGTCGTCAAGCGAAACGCTCCTGACAGAACCCTGTCAGTTGGACCTCGGTATAACATGTCCTCAAGTTCTTGAAAAACAAGCGCTGCACCAAGTGCACTCCTTATCTTGAAAGACGGACAACTGACATGACATACGCGGAAAACCTCTGGCTCTTCTTCACCCTCCTCTTCGGCATCATCATCGTGCCCGGCATGGACATGGTCTTCGTCATGGCCAATGCGCTGACGGGGGGCAGGGCGTCGGGATTGACGGCAACGGCCGGTATCATGGCGGGCGGCGTCTTCCACACGCTTTATGCAGCGCTCGGCGTCGGCTTCCTGCTGCATCTGGTGCCGGAACTGTTAAACGTACTGCTGCTTGCGGGTGCAGCCTATATCGCCTGGATCGGCCTGTCGCTTGCCAGAAGCAGCATTGCCATCGCTTCGGTCGAACCGGGCGCGCGGCTGTCGCTTTGGACGAGTTTCAGGCGCGGGGCGCTCACCAGCATTCTCAATCCCAAGGCCTATCTGTTCATGCTTGCCGTCTATCCGCAGTTCCTCAAACCCCAGTTCGGGCCGCTCTGGTCGCAGGTCCTGATCATGGCGATCATGATTTCGGCAACCCAGCTTGCCGTCTATGGCGGCCTGGCGCTTGCCGCCGGACGCAGCCGCGATGTTATTGTCGCAAGCCCGCGTGCAACCGCCATCATCGGCAAGACGGTGGGCGTCGTTCTCATCGCCGTGGCGGCGCTGACCGCATGGCAGGGCTGGGTGTCGCTGGCCTGAACGGCGATTAACATGAGTAAAATACTCCTGTTAATTCAAGCCATTGCAGCAGGTGGTGATAAACTCGATCTCAAAAAAATGTTACTTCCTTCGTGATCGCAAAATGCAATCATGCCCGCGCATTGACAGGAAGGCCGCGCCAAATTCCGCCGCGGCCTCGTCGGACCGGGAGAACTTCATGAAACTGAGAACGGTGTTTATTGCCATTGCTATCGCCAGCGGCGGAATGACCGCGGTCATGGCCGCCGGAGAGCCGCAGGAAGTTCGCCAGGGGCTGATGAAGGGTGTCGGCCAATCGGTGGGCGCTCTTGTTGCGATCGCCAAGGGTGAAAAACCCTACGATGCCGCCGTCGTCACCGCATCGCTGGAAACGATCAGCAAGAACGTCAAGGCCTTCCCTGATCAGTTCCCGGCTGGTTCCGAAACCGGCATGGAGTCGGAAGCCAGCCCGAAGATCTGGGAAAACATGGACGACTTCAAGGCCAAGGCCGCCAAGCTCGGCGCTGATGCGGATGCGACGCTCGCCCAGCTTCCAGCGGATCAGGCTGGAGTCGGCGCGGCCCTCGGCGTCATCGGCAAGAATTGCGGGACCTGTCACGAGACCTACCGCCTCAAGAAATGAGACGGTGGGTCTGTCCTCCCAGAATGAAATTCTTTGGCGCGCCGGGCTTGAGCCTGGCGCGCCAAACGTGTTTTGCGGATGAGGTAAGAGGATAGAGCCTATGGGCGCGCGGGTTCGAAAGCTGGTGTCGTCGGTGATTTTCCTTGGCGCGGTCGTCGGTGGCGGCGCCTGGTTCGTCACCAAGCCGGAACCCTGGCCATCAGCCCATTGGGAAAACCTGGGAGAGCCGGATCTCGCCAATGGTGAACAGGTGTTCTGGGCGGGCGGCTGCACCAGCTGTCACGCGGCACCGAAATCCGAAGGCGATGCCAAGCTGGTTTTGGCTGGCGGATTACCATTGAAAAGCCCGTTCGGCACCTTCCGCGTGCCCAATATTTCCCCGGACGAGACGGCCGGTCTCGGCAGCTGGACGCTCGCCGATTTCGGCAACGCAATGACCCGCGGCGTCGGCAAGCAGGGCGAGCATCTCTATCCCTCGTTCCCCTACGGCTCCTATGCCCGGATAACGCCGAAGGATATCAACGACCTCTGGGGTTTCCTGAAAACCCTGCCGAAGAGCGCCAATGTCGCGCCGCCGCATGACCTGCCGTTCCCGTTCAACATCCGTCTTTCGCTCGGCGGCTGGAAACTGCTGTTCTTCACCGACAAGCCGCGCGTGACGGTCGATACGTCAAATCCGAAGATCGCCCGCGGCCAGTATCTCGTCGAAGGCCCCGGCCATTGCGGTGAATGCCACACGCCGCGCAATGCGCTCGGCGGCTTCGAGACGGCTGATTGGCTGGCCGGCGCGCCCAATCCGGAAGGCGAGGGCCGCATCCCCAACATCACGCCAGGCTCGAAGAGCATTGGCGGATGGAGCGAAGGCGATATCGTCAACTACCTTGAAACCGGCTTCACGCCCGATTTCGATTCCGTCGGCGGCTCGATGGTCGAGGTGCAGAAGAACATGGCCAAGCTGCCGGCAAGCGATCGCGAGGCGATTGCGGCGTATTTGAAGGCGGCGCCTGCGAGGTGATGTTGTCGATGCTTGCAATAATTGCTAGCAAGCATTAAAGTGATAGCATGAATAGCAAGCATAGGAAAACGCTTGCCGCGATCTTCAAGGAGCCGGTATCCGGAACGATCGATTGGGCGGATATTGAAGGTCTGCTTGTTGCTGTCGGCTGCACCGTCATTGAGGGCAACGGCTCGCGCGTAAGGTTTTCCTATAAAACCGAGGCGGAAAGTTTTCATCGCCCGCATCCGGCGAAAGAAGCTAAGCGCTACCAGGTCCGCGCAGCGAGGGAGTTTCTGCTTCGTATAGGAGTAAAGCCATGAACGTAATGTCTTACAAGGGCTATGCCGCCCGTATTGAATATGACGCCGAGGACGAGATTTTCTTCGGACGGCTTGCAGGTATCACCGATGGTATCGGCTTTCATGCCGATACGGTCGCAGACTTGAAAGTTGCCTTCCATGAGGCGGTGGAGGACTACATCGAAACCTGCGCGAAGATCGGCAAGGATCCGCAAAAACCTTATTCCGGCAAGATGATGTTCCGTGTCGATCCGGAAGTGCACGCTCAGGCTGCCAAGGCGGCAGAACTTTCCGGAAAAAGCCTCAATCAATGGGCTGCGGAAGTGTTGGCAAAAGCCGCAGCGTCAAAAGCGGCCTGAACCGACGTAGATCTATCCCCCTTGTGACGGCAAGGCGCGTTCCTTCGAACGCGCCCATCGCCATAATGCTGCTGCCTCGAAATCGCTGCCTCACGCCAGCGTCTGCAGATACCGCATGCCGGTCACTGGACCGGGCGTGAAATTTTCCGATTCGTAGAAGCGGTGCGCCTGGAAATTTCCGGTGGCGGCACTGACGGAGAGATAGGTGGCGCCAGCCATGCGGGCCTGCTCGCGGGCCTTGCCGACGAGGTGGCGGCCGATGCCGGTGCCGCGATGGGCTGGACGGACATAGAGATGATGCAGTTCCATGCCGCGCGCGCCCTGCTGGGCGCGGTACAGCGGCACGAGAATGGCGTAGCCGATCAATTCGCCGCCAGCCTCGGCCACCAGTGCGGTGATCCAGGGCATCCGGCCGAACAGGTCGCGCTCGAGGTTTTCCGGGGTAACGGCAGCGGCGTCGCCGTGGTGCGCGGCAAGCTCGGCGATCATCTCTCGCAGGGCAGGCAGGTCGCGCTGCTTGGCGGTACGGATGGTGACCATGGGTGCGCGTGTGGCCGGATGGAGAAGTATTGTCGGGGTGGCGGTCTGCAGCATTTCGAGGCTCCTTATGGCTTTTGCGCCATCAGGTGCCGTCCAAAAACAAAAGCCGCCTGATGGCGGCTTGTTGAACGAGATCAGACAGCCGCACCTATGGGAGCAGCGTAAAATACCAGCGGGCGATGTTCGCGGTTCTGATCATGGCGGGCAATGTCTCCTTTTCGGGGAATTTGTCAACGGAAAATCGCGCCCGCGTTAATTTTTGCGGCCGAAACAAGAATCTGAACCGCCTCCTTTCCGGCCAAGACCGGCCACATTCGCTCCGTACGCCTTGTCTCAAGCGACGGTGCATCCCATTGAGTGATGGCTAATATTGACTATCATTATCAATAGTTTGGCGTCGCCTGCTGAATCATCCAGGGAGAACCAATCATATGCCGCTCACGCTCAATCGCAGGTCTTTCATCATCGGTTCAAGCCTGCTTCTGCCGGCTGCCGGTTTGGCGCCGAAAATAGCCTTTGCCACCGGAAACGATATTGAAAAGCAGCTTGCCGCGCTGGAAAAGCGCACCGGCGGCCGTCTCGGTGTCTTTGTCCTCGATACGAAGAACAATGTGTCCTTCGCCCACCGGCCGGACGAACGCTTCGCCATGTGCTCGACCTTCAAGGCGCTGGCAGCGGCCTTCGTGCTGGCGCGCGCGGACATGGGCGAGGAAAAACTTGACCGGCGTATTCCCGTCTCGAAGAAAGACCTGCTTTCCTATTCGCCGGTCGTCGAAAAGCACGTCGGGGACGGCATGACGGTGCGCGAACTCTGCGATGCTGCCGTCACCTATAGCGACAATGCCGCTGCCAACCTGCTTCTGGCAAGTTTCGGGGGGCCGAAGGGGCTGACCACCTGGCTGCGCTCGATCGGCGACTTGACAACCCGCCTCGACCGGACGGAACCGGAACTCAACGAGGCGAAGGTCGGCGACCCGCGCGACACGACGACGCCGATGGCGATGACTGAGACGCTCGGCAGGCTGCTGCTTCAGGATGTGCTGTCGCCGTCGTCTCGCGAGCAGTTCGCCGCCTGGCTTGTCGCCAACACGACCGGCGACCGGCGTTTGAGGGCAGGGCTTCCGCAGGACTGGACCATCGGTGAGAAGACCGGCACCAGCGGTAGGGGAGAAGCCGGCGACATCGGCTTCATGCGGCCGCGCGACGGCCATACGATCCTGGCGTCCGTCTATATCGCCGAGGGCAAGAAACCGACGAAGGAACTGGAGCCGGTCTTTGCTGACGTTGGCAAGCTGATCGCCGGAATGGCTTAAGGCTCGGGCCGAGGCCTCTTCAATCTTCCGCAGCATCGCCGTGAATGCCGAAAAACAGCCGGCGCCGATCCCGTATCGGCGCCGGCTGTTTGATGGCGGACGCCCGGCGGAGCAACGTGCAGGCCCGCAAGCCCAACGCCATCTTTCCCTGTTTCGCAAAATATACTATACCCCCCTATATTATATTGGAGGTATCGATGTCCCATACCGTTCGCGAGAAGACAAAATTGCTGGCGCGCGTGCGTCGCTTGAAAGGTCAGCTTGAGGCTGTCGAGCGGGCGCTGGAGGTGGAAACACCCTGCGGTGATATTCTGCAACTCCTCTCATCCATCCGCGGCGCGCTGAATGGGCTGACGGGGGAGGTGATGGAAGATCATCTGCGAGAACATGTGCTTATGGCCGAAAGCGATGCGGACCGCTTGAGGGCCGTTGACGAGTTGTCCGCAGTGCTGCGGACTTATGTGCGCTGAAACAGCGACGAACCGACCTTGAAAGGATGGCTCCATGCCCACGGAACAACTGGTCCACGAACATGTCTTTCTGGGCGTCGATCATCAGCGCAATGAGCGCCGCGTCTGGCTGGTCATTGCGCTGACGGCAGCGATGATGATCGCCGAGATTGCTGCAGGTAGCATCTACGGGTCGATGGCGCTGGTCGCTGATGGCTGGCACATGTCGACCCACGCGGGCGCCATGCTGATCACGGCGCTGGCCTATCTCTATGCCAGGCGCCAGGCGCGCAATCCGCGTTTCACGTTCGGCACCGGCAAGCTCGGCGATCTCGCCGGTTTTGCCAGCGCCATCGTTCTCGCCTTGATCGCGGCGCTGATCGGCTGGGAAAGCCTGCTGCGGCTTGGCAACCCGGTCGAGATCAGCTTCTCCCAGGCGATTGCCGTGGCGGTGGCCGGCCTTGCCGTCAATCTCATCTCCGCCTTCCTGCTCAAGGATGATCACCAGCATCATGGTCATTCACATGGCGGTCACTCACATGCCGGTCATGATCGTCATGCCAGCGGACACCATCATGACGATCATGCCGGCCACAGCCATCACGACCACAGCCACGCGGTTCATAAGCCCGGCGCTGACAACAACCTGCGCGCCGCCTATCTGCATGTGATGGCGGATGCGCTGACCTCGGTGCTTGCCATTCTAGCGCTTCTGGCGGGCAGCATTTACGGCTGGATCTGGCTCGACCCCGCCATGGGCGTCGTTGGCGCTCTGGTCATCGCCCGCTGGTCCTTTGGCCTCATCCGCCAGGCCGGCCTGATCCTCATCGATGCCACGGACGCCGTCACCGACCTGCAGAGCGAAATCCGCGAGCGCATCGAAACGCCCGGAGAAACGATCACCGATCTGCATGTCTGGCAGGTCGGTCCGGGGCACAATGCGGCAATCGTCGCGATCGCCACAGCCACTCCGCATCCGCCGGCCTTCTACAAGGAAAAGCTGGCTAAGCTTGCCGGGCTTTCGCATCTGACGGTCGAGGTGACGCCGATTGCGGCATAGGCTGGATGGTGCGCCGGTGCGTCGCAGCAGATACGACGACCGGTAGTTCTTTGAAAGACAGGATCGGGTTCGTCCCAGCGATGGAACGGATGCGCCTTGGAAGGCCCGTGATGGCGCGCCAACTCTCTCCGCCGTCATCCTCGCCCTTGTGGCGGGGATCCAGCGCACCGCGTCTGCGGTGCAGGGACTCTTCTCACGCGACAGACGTCGCGTGGCTGGATGCCTGTGACGAGCACGGGCATGACGGAGGGAAGGGCGGCCCGCCGACTTTTCATGCTTTGTCGCTACCTACAGCTATTTCGGCAGCCGGTACGCAATCACATAGTCGCCTGGCTTCGTCCCAACCGAGCCGTGACCGCCGGCAACGATCAGGACGAACTGCGTGCCGTCATCTGTCGCATAGCTCATCGGCGTCGACTGGCCGCCAGCGGGCAGTCGGCCTTCCCACAGCACCTTGCCGCTCGTCAGGTCATAGGCGCGCAGATAGTTGTCGACGGCCGCACCGAGGAAGGCAAGGCCTCCTTTGGTGATCATCGGGCCGCCGATGCCGGGAACGCCGACCTTGAAGGGCAGCGGCAGCGGCGTCATATCGTGGACCGTGCCGTTTTTGTGCTTGTAGGCGATAGCGCCTGTCTTCAGGTTGACACCGGCGACATAACCCCAGGGTGGTGCCTGGCAAGGGATTTTCAGCGGCCCGAGGAACGGACCCATGAAGACGCCGTAGGGTGCACCGTCATTGCGGTTCAGCCCCTGTTCCGAACCTTTTTCATCCTGCCCTTTCGGCGGTATCTGGTCGCGCGGCACGAGCCTGGAGGTGAAGGCGAGGTAGGTCGGCATGCCGAACATCACCTGCCGCTCCGGATCGACCGCGACCGAGCCCCAGTTGAAGGTACCGAAATTGCCGGGATAGATCAGGCTGCCTTCCAGCGACGGCGGCGTATAGCGACCCTCGTATTTCAGCCGCTTGAAGTTGATCCGGCAGGCGAGCTGGTCGAACATCGTCACGCCCCACATGTTCTTGTCGGTGAGCGGCGGCGGTGAGAAGGTGAGGTCCGAGATCGGCTGCGTCGGCGCGGTGAAATCCTCGGGGATCGCACCGGCGGGGGCGGGGATTTCCTTGACCGGGATGATCGGCTCGCCGGTGCGCCGGTCAAGCACATAGAGATCGCCCTGCTTGGTCGGGCCGACGAGCGCCGGAACCGGCTGGCCGTCCTTGGACGTGATGTCGAGCAGCACCGGCTGGGCGGGAACGTCCATGTCCCAGAGGTCGTGATGCACGGTCTGGCGCACCCAGCGCACGGCGCCGGTCGCCAAGTCCAGTGCGACGATCGAGGAGGAGTATTTCTCGACATGCTCGCTGCGGCCGATGCCGAGCTGGTCGGGCACCTGGTTGCCGAGCGGAATGTAGATGAGCCCGAGTTTCTCGTCGACGCTGGAAACCGACCAGCTGTTCGGCGAGTTCGTCGTATAGGTCTGGCCTGCCGGTAACGGCGTCGTGACGTCCGGATTGCCGCTGTCCCAGTTCCAGACCAGTGCGCCGGTGTTGACGTCGAAGGCGCGGATGACACCGGATTGCTCCTGCGTCGAATAGTTGTCGTTGACGGCGCCCCCGACAATGATCTTTCCGCCGGCGATCACCGGCGGTGAGGTCGAATAGTAGTAGCCGGCCGGATTGTATTTCATGCCGGCCTCAAGGTGCAGCGTGCCCTTGTCGGCAAAGGTCGGGCAAACCTGGCCGTTGGCGGCGTCGAGCGCGATCAGCCGCGCGTCCGAGGTCGGCAGGTAGACGCGTTCCGCACAGGGGCTGCCTGCAACGGCCGCCGGATCCGTATAATAGCTGACGCCGCGGCAGGTCTGGTGTTGACGATCCGGGTTCATGCCGGAGTTGGAATCATATTTCCATTTTTCCTTGCCGGTCGCTGCGTCGAGCGCGATCGCCCAGTTGTGCGGCGTGCACAGATAGAGCGTGTCCTTCACTTTCAGCGGTGTCACCTGATAGGTGGTCTCGCCGACATCGTCAGGCAATTTCACGTCACCGGTCTGGTATTGCCAGGCGACCTCCAATGTACCGACATTTTCGGGTGTGATCTGGGCGAGAGGCGAATAGCGCTGGCCATAGGGTGTGCGGCCGTATTGGTGCCAGTCTCCGTCAGGCATGTTGCCGCCGAGATCGGGCACTGCAGCCGTCGTGCCGACGGGCAGCTCACCTGCAAGATCGAGCGGATCCTGTGTCATCGAATAGCCGGCAACCGCGATAGAGGCAACGACCGAGACGAAAAGCGGCAAGGCGCTGGCCGCGTAGACTTCCCCCGTGGGGCTCACGAACCCGAGGCCGCGGCGGATGGCCGGCAGAAGCAGCCAGAGGCCGAGCAGGATGATCACGCCGCCACGAGGCCCGAGCTGCCACCAATCGAAGCCGACCTCCCAGATCGCCCAGCCGAGTGTGCCGAGAATGACAAGTGCATAGATGGTGAGTGCCGCGCCACGTCGCGCAAACAGGAGAAAGGCGGTGATGAGAAAGCCGGCGCCGGCAAAAATGTAATACCAGCTGCCGCCGAGCACGATGAGCCAGAGCCCGCCTGCGCCGAGCACCAGCCCGATCAATGCGAAGACGAGAGCGGTCAGGAAAATCAGCATGAATATCTCCCGTTGTGGAAAGCGGCGCCCCGCGAGCGGGCTCGCTTCCGGCGGTGCGGCGCTTGGGTCCAAGGCCTCAGGGATGGCATTCCGGCCTGCAGGGCGGCCATCGCGCAGCCCGATGGCTTGTGCGCGGTGATCCTGTCTCGAGTGGGCGGGCGGTGCGGGGAAATGGGTTCAATCACCGCGCGCAACAGGAGCGAACATAACGCAGCGCGCCAGCCTTTCAATGGCCGCATTTCGGCACAGCCGGTTAAAATTGCCCATGGCTGAGAAGCGTTTAGCCGGGGGCGGGGGAATTGCTGCAGGATTTTGGCCGCGATCCGAAATAGGATAGTTCATCAGGCACCCTGATTCACAACGAGGCCGGAAATGAAGAAATTACTGACTGTTCTGTTGGTCGCGGTGGTGGCCGTTATCGGCGTCATCGGCGGGCGCTGGCTACTTTATGTCACCAATACCAGCGACCCACTGGACGAAGTCGGCATCGAACTGAACAGCCGGATGCCGGAACCCCTGCGTCAATGGGGCTGCGCGCAGCTGAAGGCCAATTTCGCCGACCGATTGCCGCCCTATGGCTGTGCTGCGGCGGGCGGCAGCGGCGCTTGGGAATAAACGTGCCTGCGACTTTCCGCAGAACGTCTTGAACATTTCCCTGCCGGAGGCCAGCGCTGGCTTTTGCCCTAGACGACGAAAAAATCCACATGGGTCAGCGACAGTCCGGCCGTGACCTTGGCGAACAGAATGCCATTGGCCGCACCGGTGCCATCCGCGTCGTAATAGAGTTCGCCTGCATCCTTTTCGAAGATGATATGATCGTTGGCGTCCTGGGCAAGGCCTGTCGTGTTTGAGCGGAAATAGCCGGACAGCAATTCGCCGGTAGTGAGGATGGATTTGAAAATCGCATCGTCGAGTTGGATCGTGTCGTTGGCGACGTTGAAATCGGTGATCGTATCGGCATTGCCGCCGCCAAGCGTCGTTGAAAAGGCGAAAACATCCAATCCGCCGAGACCGGTCAGCGTGTCGGCACTGCCTTTGCCGTCCAGAATATTGGCGCCGGCATTGCCGGTGATCGACTGGACAAGCTCGTTGCCTGTCAAGTCGATGCCGGACGTGCCTGTTGAGCCATTGGTGGTGAGGATCTCTACCGATACGGCGGCGCCCAATGCATAGTCGACGGCCGCTGTAACACGGTCTGTGCCCTCGCCGGCAATCTCGATGATGACGTCACCGCTATTGTAGATCCTGTAGATGTCGTCGCCCGCAAGCCCGCGCAAGCCGTCGGCCGCGCCTTGGCCGCCATCGCTGAGAATATTGGTGCCCGCATTGCCTGTGATGCTCTGCTTGAATGCGTTGCCGGTCAGGTTGATGACCGTCGTGCCGGTGGCGGAGCTGGTGCTTAGTTTTTCGACGTGCACCGTGGGGGAAAGGATGTAGTCGTGAAAGAGGGAGCTGGCGCGGGCGTACACCGTGTCTCTGCCGCCGTCTGCCAATTCGATAACGGTGTCGCCGATATCGTCGACGTAGTAGATATCGTTGCCGCTGCCGCCATCCATCTTGTCTGAGCCTGCAGCACCCTCCAGCTTGTCGTTTCCGAGGCCGCCGTTCAGATTGTCTGAGCCTGAACCACCGTGTACCATGTCGTTTCCGGCTCCACCGCTGACCGTATCGTTCCCATTGTCGCCGCGTAGCGTATCGGCACCGTCCCTGCCGTCGATCGCATCGTTACCATTGTCGCCCTGGATGAAATTGTCGCCATCCGATCCCAGGAGGCTGTCGATAACCTGTGAGCCCGCGATGTTTTCGATTGAAACGAGTGTATCCGTCCCCTGGCCGGTGGCGGTTCCTGCCGCGAGATCGACCATGACTGCTGTCGCGTAGCTCCCGTAATACGCCGTATCCGAGCCGCCTCCGCCGCTCAGCCAGTCGTTGCCCAGCCCTCCCTCCAACCTGTCATTGCCGTCGTTGCCGGCCAGACGATCGTTGCCGTTTCTGCCGCTTAAGGTGTCGTCGAATGCCGACCCGTTGAATTCATCGTCACGAGCGGTGCCGTACAGCGAGGCCGCACTGTCGGTAAAGACGGACAACAGGACGGGCGAGACGTAGCTGGTTGAAAAATCCATATACCGGCCGCCGCCGCCGCCTTCAAGATGGATTTCGAATGTATCGAGGCCGGTCGGATCGATCTCGATTTTCGAAAATGCCGCGAGTTGGGAGAACGTCGCATAGACTCTAGGCCCCTGCACGCTGAGGATTTCGACATTCGAAAATGTCAGATCGGTGCCTATTCTGTCTTCGTCACTGTTGAGGGAGACGGTGTCCGTGCCTGTGCCGCCATCGAGCAGGCCCATCTGAAGCTCGTCTATCTCGAAAAGATCCGCGCCGCCGCCGCCTTTCAGGAAATCCAGGCCACCGCCGACGCCGGAAAATATGTCGTCGGTGTCAGTGCCGTTGATGATATCTATGCCGCCGTCGAGTACAAAGCTCTGTCCCACGTTTATCTCCACGTCAAAATGGCTTGGTTCCACACCCGGTGGTGGTTTGAAAAGTACGGGTGCAAGACAACTATTTATTGTAGTCAGGCGGGAAACCTATCAGAGAAAATGTGATTATCATACAAGCGAGAATATATGTTCCCGCCTGTTATCGTTCAGCAAAAGGAACAGCTTTAGGTTCCGCAGAACGTCCTCAAGACCTCTTCCTGAGGCTGAGGTGGCGCCGCATAGGCGGCAAAGCCCGGCTGGTCTTCGTAGGGCTTGGACAGCACCGTCAGCAGCGCCTCGAACAGCGAGAAATCGCAGTCGTCCTCGGCCGCGCGGATCGCCTGTTCGATGCGGTGGTTGCGCGGGACGAAGGCCGGGTTGACGGTGCGCATCGCGGACGCCGTCTGTGCGACCGAAAGGGGCTCGCGTCCGGTCCTCTCCCGCCAGGCTGAAAGCCAGGCATCGATGTCGGCCGGGTCGCTGAAGAGTTCCCTGAGGGCTCCATCACTCGCACTGCTCTCAGCCGCGTCGCAAAGCCTGCGGAACGTCAAAGTAAAATCGGCTTCGTTGCGGTGCATGGCGGTCAAAAGCCCCTGCACCAGTTCGAGGTCGCCATCTTCTTCGGAGTGGAGCCCGATCTTGGCCTTCATGCCGGCGAGCCAATGGCTCTGGAACCGTGGGCCATAGCCGGCGATCACATCATTGGCGAGATTGACCGCCTCGGAGGGTTCCTGATCGAGCAGCGGCAGCAGCGTTTCGGCCAGCCGCGCCATATTCCACTGGCCGATCGCCGGCTGGCTGGCATAGGCATAGCGCCCGCCCTGATCGATGGAGGAAAACACCTTGGCGGGATCATAGGCGTCGAGGAAGGCGCAGGGACCGAAATCGATGGTTTCGCCGGAAATCGCGCAATTGTCGGTGTTCATCACGCCATGGATGAAGCCGACGCAGAGCCAGCGGGCGATCAGCGAAGCCTGCCGTTCGGTAACAGCCTCGAGCAGCGCCAGATAGGCACGCGCATGCCCCTTGATCTCCGGATAGTGTCGCTCGATCACATAGTCCGCCAGCGTTTTTACGCCTTCCGTATCGCCGCGCGCCGCAAGAAACTGGAACGTGCCAACGCGGATATGGCTGGCCGCCACGCGGGTGAAGACAGCACCAGGCAGCACCCGTTCGCGGTAGACCGGCTCGCCGGTGACGACAGCCGCGAGCGCCCGTGTCGCCGGAATGCCGAGCGCATGCATCGACTCGCTGACGATATATTCGCGCAACACCGGTCCAAGTGCTGCCCGCCCGTCGCCGCGTCGCGAATAGGGCGTCTTGCCCGCGCCCTTCAGCTGGATATCGCGGCGCACGCCATTCCTGTCGATCACCTCGCCAAGCAGGATCGCCCGCCCGTCGCCAAGCAGCGGCACGAACTGGCCGAATTGATGCCCGGCATAGGCCATGCCCAGCGGCTCAGCACCTTCGGGAACCGCGTTGCCGGAAAAGATCGCAGCTCCATCGCGCTCCAGAGTGTCGGCATCGAGGCCGAGTTCCGTCGCCAGCGCCCGGTTGAACTTGATCAGCCAGGGTTCGGAAACAGGGGTCGGATTGGCGCTCGCGTGAAAATGCGCGGGCAGCCGGGCATAGCTGTTGTCGAAGGGGATCGGGGAGGTTGCGGCTCGTGCCGCAGGCGATGCAAAGGAATTGTTCATGCCTACCAGTTTCCCCCGGGAACAACGCCCGGTCAACCGCAGCGGATGCACATCGTCTTGCCTGCCTGGGTATTGGCCGGACGCGCAGCGCTCAAGCCCATCATCGGCCGTCAGGGTTGATTGCCCGACGGCCGATTCGGATATCGTGATCGGGCCGACTTATTGCAAGCCCACGCCGTCACTGCCAAGGATATTGCGGCGCGGATAGTCGTCGCTATGCAGCGACAGGCCGATGTCACGCTTCAGGTGGCCGTCGAAGCCTTCCAGCTCGATCGGATCAATCTCCGTAAAGACTGGCTGTTTCGGGCCGAGCCACCGGTCCAGCAGGCGCAGCAGTCGGCTGCGTCCGCAGGGGCGGATCGTCGTCATATTCATATCCTCCTGTCCGTCTCATGCGGTTAGTTTTTCGCTCGGAACGCAGGCTTCGCAGATGGCAGCGACATGTCGATGATCGGTGCCGCAGCAGCCGCCGAGGACCCGCAGCTGCGGCATCCGGCGTGTCAGTTGCCGGTAGCGCTGGCCAAGGTCAACGGGATCGCCCGCATCCAGCGTCTCGCTCTCGTCGAGTTCCTGGTGGCTCATCTTGGAGGCATTGGCGCGGATGCCCCCCAGTCGTTTCAGCCACGCCTCGTCGCCCGAAACCACCGTGTCGAAATGGCTCGGATGGGCGCAGTTGATCATGTAATAGAGCGGATAGGCGCCGGTCGCGGCATCCACCGCCTCGATCGCTTGCCTCAGTGTCCGCCCGGTGACGAGATTGCCGTCGGTCTCCACCGTAAACGAGATCACGCAGGGCATCTTCATGCGCCTGGCGGCCCGTGCGATGCCGATCGCCTCGTCGATGCTGGTCAGCGTCAGCGCAGTCACCATGTCGGCATCGGTGCCGGCGAAGGTCTCGATCTGCGTTGCGTGATAAGCCTCGGCCTCGTCGGCATCCATGTTGCCGGCCTTGTAGCCGTCGCCGCGCGGGCCGATTGCGCCGTTGATGACGATCGACGCTCCAGGGCGTTGATATTCGGCGCGAAGCTCGCTCAGGAGCTCGACCGCATCTTCGTTCGCAGCCTTGAGTGCTTCGGCGCTGTAGCCGAGCTTGTCACCCCAGTCCGCATTGGCGCGCCACGTTGCGGTGTCCAGCACGAAGCCTGACCTGCCTCCTGGCGTGATTGAGAGGTAGCGGGCGTAGTAATCCTTCAGTTGCTGCCGTCCGGTTTTGTCGGCCAGGAGCACGAAAGCGGCGAAATGCGGGAGCTCGGCGCCTTCGTGGAAGATCAGCGTCGTTTCCATGCCGCCGTCGGCCAGGAATATGCCGCCCTTCAATTGCGGCAGGTCATGTCTGTATTCGCTCATGGTTTCCTCCCTGTGTTGCCTTTCGCGTCGCCGATGAAAAGGCGTTGCGACGTCAGGTATTTGTGCCGTTTTATCTTCTTCTAAAACAGAGGGCTTGCGGTATACTATTCGCAATAAAGCTATAAATGCGCTGAAAATCAAAATGTTACCGGCGGTACTGAAAGTCGCTGCGCGTCGTATTTGAGCATATTTCCTTTAAAAACCATACCGGCGGTACAGGAGCGGGACATGCGCAAGGGCGAGGAGACGAGAACCCGCATTCTCGATGTGGCTGAAGCCGCCGTGCTGCAGAAGGGGTTTGGCGGCACCTCGATCGAGGAACTGATCGCCGAGACCGGCATCACCAAGAGCGGTTTCTTCTACCATTTCCGCGACAAGAACGAACTCGCCAAGGCACTGCTCAACCGCTACATCGAAAACGACGAACGGATTTACGACGAGATCTTCAGCCGCGCGCGCGATCTGATGGACGATCCGCTGCAGTCCTTTCTGCTCGGCCTCAAACTTCTCTCCGAACTGCTGTCAGACCTGCCGAACGGCCACCCGGGCTGCCTGGTGGCGACCATTTGTTACTACGAGCGGCTTTTCGACCGCGAGATCCAGGAAATCAATCGTCAGGCCGCATTGACCTGGCGACGGCGCTTCCGCGGCATGTTCGAAGAGATCATGGCCGTCTATACGCCGCGCGAACCGTTCGACGTGGACCAACTCGCCGACATGGTTTCGACGGTGATTGAGGGCGGCATCGTGCTGTCGAAAGCGTTGAAGGAACCGCAAAGTCTGCCCGAGCAGATCCTCGTGTTCCGCAGTTTCGTAAAAATGCTTTTCCGGCCGGTGCAGCACGCCTGAGGGATCAGCCCCCGGCGTCTTCCATCTCGGCAGCAAGCTCTGCCAGCCTGCGCACCGTGTTGAGGTTGCGCGACGTCGCGTGCTTCAGTGCCGGCAGTTTCAGTTTCGAGCGGCCGGAGCCGTTGGGATAGTGGACGTAGATTTCGTGGCCTGCCACATGCACCTCTTCACCATCCGGAGCGACGAGCTTGTCGAGCGCGTCTTCAGGCGCCTTCTCCGGCAGGAAGTTGACCATCAGATAGTTCGGCTTGGCATCCGGAAAGGGGTTGTTCTGCGCGATTGTTTCCAGTTGCTTGCGGCTGCGCATCATGACGCCCGGAGCTTTGCCCATGATCTTGGCGAGCGCGTCGTCCAGGACCTTGCCGGCATCTTCTGCGGAAAGCCCGGAGCGGAACAGCACGTTGCCGCTCTGGATATAGGTCTGCACCCCTGTGAACCCGGCTTTCTCGCAGAGCGCCTTCAGGTCGCTCATGGAGAGCTTGCCAGTCCCGCCGACATTGACGGCGCGAAGCAGGGCGATGTGGACGGCCATGCGGTCTCTCCCCGTTTTTATGCCGGGTGCAGATTAAGGCGAAGAGGCGGCTTTGCCAACGAAGCGGGCGACCGGGGTTTAGGAATCAGACCGTACCGCCGGATGCGGCCTCCGCCTGTGCCGTGCCGCCATCCTCCGGGATTTCCAGCTGACGCTTGATCGCTTCCTTGATTTCCGCCTCGATGGCTGCGCGGGCGTCGGCATCCATCGCTGCGAGGTCTTCCTCCGTCAGGTCCTTGTCGGCGAGAAGCTGCGCCCGGATTTTTTCGGCAAGCGACATGTTCGCCCATTCCATGAACTCGTCGGCCACGCTGTTTCCCGTCGGTGCTTCGCTGATCGATCCGGTATCGCTTTCCAGCTTGTCGGCCAGCGATAGCCAGAGAGCCGAAGACAGCGACGAGGAGGATGCCGAACCGCTGATCGAGACGGTCGGCGCCTGCGTGCGCTGCCCGCCGCCTCCATCAATATTGAGCGAGAGACCGGAGGATGTGCCGGCTGACGTCTGGCTACCGTTCTGCTGCCGGTAATAGTTGCTGATGCTGTCGCCGATTTTCATGCCGATTCTCCCTGCAAAGTTGCAGGCAGAATTAGGTCGCAAGACGTGCGCGGGGCTTAACAAAGCGATGCTGCCGGAGGAGTCTTCTTATCATCATTGGTTGCTTTATGCAGCTTTGAGTGTTTTCAGTGCTGAGGCAAAACACGGGAGAGGTACCAATGTCCCGCGGTCAATCACTGGAGCTTTTTTTTATCGACGGTAAGCCGGACGGCATGTTGACTGCAGAGGTTTTCAATTGGACTGGGCATGTTTTGATGACGCCGCGCACGCAACTAAGCGAGGCGCTTAAACGAAAAGAGGCTCGATATACGGGGGTCTATCTACTTTTTGGCGAAATGGATGGGGAACCTCTTGCTTACATTGGCGAGGGGGAAGACATTTCTGAAAGAATTAAAAACCACGACACCAGAAAAGATTGGTGGTCCAGCGCCTTGCTTGTCGTCTCAAGCGCAAACAACTTGAATAAGGCGCATGTGAAATACCTTGAAGCTCGCCTTGTTGAAGAGGCGAGGACTATCGGGCGGATCAATCTCGAGAATGGTAATACACCGTCTCGCCCATCTCTGTCAGAGGCTGCTCAATCCAATATGGAGGCCTTTTTAGAGTATATATTGATGGTTCTCCCAGCCCTCCGCATCGATAGCTTTCTGGAAAGAAAGCGGCCGGCCGTTGCGAGTGCTGCCATTGAGCCAGCCAAAAATCCTGGTACCCTGTTTGAGCTCTTTCTCAAAAAAGAAAACATTCGAGCGACAGCCATCCTCCTCGATGGAGAGTTTATTGTCGAGGCGGGTTCCATGGCCCGAAAGGCGTGGGTGGGGACTCGCGAAGACAAGACGAGCTATTGGAAGCTTTTTGACGAGTTGGTTGAACAAGGCGTTTTGATTGATCACGGAACGCATCGCATCTTTCAAACAAATTACGCATTTTCTAGCACCAGTGCCGCCGGAGCAGTGGTTAACGGTCGGTCAACCGCTGGTCCGCTGGCTTGGAAACTCAAAGGCACCGATAGGACTTATCGGGATTGGGAGGCCGAAAAACTGTCAGTGCAAAATGGCATTGAATGATGCCATTTACACTCACATCTTCCCCGCCACCTTGATCGCAAACGCGTATTCGAACGCAATCTCTTCCAGCCGCTGGAAGCGGCCGGATGCGCCGCCGTGGCCGGCGTCCATGTTGGTCTTCATCAGGATCGGCTCGGAGCCGGTGGTCTTTTCGCGCAGCTTGGCAACCCACTTGGCGGGTTCCCAATAGGTGACGCGCGGGTCGGTGAGGCCACCGAGCGCGAGGATAGCCGGGTAGGGTTTTGCCGAGACGTTGTCGTAAGGGGAATAGGCTGCCATGCGTTCATAGGCTTCCCTTGAGTCAATCGGGTTGCCCCATTCCGGCCATTCCGGCGGGGTGAGCGGCAGGCTGTCGTCGAGCATGGTGTTCAGGACATCGACGAAGGGCACGGCGGCGATGACGCCCCGGAACTTCTCCGGTGCCATGTTGGCGATCGCCCCCATCAGCATGCCACCGGCCGATCCGCCCTCGGCGATGATGTTCGCGTAGGACGTGAACTTCTGTTGATTCAGATAGTCGGCCGCCGCGATGAAGTCCTTGAAGGTGTTGGTCTTCTTCTCCATCTTGCCGTCTTCGTACCACTGGAAGCCCTTGTCCTTGCCGCCGCGGATATGGGCGATGGCATAGACGAAGCCGCGGTCGGCGAGCGACAGGCAATTGGTGTTGAACGAGGCCGGAATGCTGATGCCGTAGGCGCCGTAGCCATAGAGCAGGCAGGGTGCCGAGCCGTCGAGGGCCACGTCCTTGCGGTAGAGCAGGGTGACCGGCACTTCGGCCCCATCCCATGACGGTGCCATGACGCGGCGGGTGACGTAGTCGTCGATATTGTGGCCGGATGGCACTTCCTGCGTCTTCAGCAGCGTGCGCTCGCGCGTCGCCATGTTGTAGTCGTAGAGCTGGCTCGGCGTCGTCATCGACGAATAGGAAAAGCGGATGACGTCGGTGTCGTATTCGCCGGCACCCGAAAGCCCGAGCGAATAGGCTTCCTCGGCAAAGGCGATCGCGTGTTCCTCGCCGCTCTTGCGGTCGCGGATCTTGATCTGGGGCAGGCCGTTTTCCCGCTCCAGCCAGACGAGATGGCGGGCAAAGGCCATGTGGCTGATGATCAGCCGGCCCGGCGTATGCGGCACGACATCGGTCCAGTTTTCCCGACTCGGTTTATCAACCGGCGTCTGCATGATCTTGAAATCCTTGGCGCCGTCGGCGTTCGTCAGGATGTAGAACACATCGCCGCCTTCGGTCAGCGAATATTCGAGCCCGGTCTCGCGCGCCGAGACCAGCTGCGGCTTGCCCGTCAGGTCCGACGTCGGCAGGAGCCAGTATTCGTTGGTCTCGTGGTCATGGATGTCGATGTAGATGAAATCGTCGAGCATCGAGCCGCCAACGCCCATGAAGAAGCCCGGATCCTCCTCCTCATAGACCAGCCGGTCGTCGCTCTGCTGCGTGCCGATGATGTGGTGGAAGATCTTCGACGGACGGTGGTTGTCGTCGAGCACGGTGTAGAAGAAGCTCTTGCCATCCGGCGTCCAGGCACCACCGCCGCCGGTGTTCTCGATGATGTCGGTGAGGTCCTCGCCCGTCGAAAGATCGCGCACCCGCAGCGTGTAATATTCCGAACCCTTGTCGTCGTAGCCCCAGAGCCCGCGGCTGTGATCGGTCGAATGATCGATGCCGGCGAGGCGGAAATAGGCCTTGCCGTCGCCTTCCTTGTCACCGTCAAGAAGGACGGTGCGTGTCCCCCCATCGCGCGGGATGCGGAAATAACGCGGCTGCTCGCCGCCGGTGACGAAGAATGTGCCGTACGCAAACGGCCCGTCCTTCATCGGCACGGAGCTGTCGTCTTCCTTGATGCGGCCCTTCATCTCGGCAAAGAGCGTCTTCTGCAGCGCTTCGGTATCGGCCATCGCGGCCTTCATATAGGCGTTCTCTGCTTCCAGGTGCTTGCGGATTTCCGGGTCGAGGATCGACGGATCCTTGAACATCGCCTGCCAGTTGTCGGCCCTCAGCCACGCATAATCGTCCGTCCGGGTCACACCATGGCGGGTATCGGTTACCGGCTTTTTCGGGGCGACGGGAGCAGGCGGCAGGTTCTTGAAAATGGACAAGGAGATCTCCGGGGAAATGCGAGGGCTGTCCATCGGAGATAGAGGCCGGGAGGCCAAGGTTCAAGGAAAAAGCTCTGGGCCTGGTAATAGCGGACGATCCGTGCGACCGCCGCGTCCTTCCCCTGCCTATTTTTTGCTGCCGCCAGCACAGCATTCACCGCGTCACAAACCGTCCCAAAGGTGGACGGAGCTGCGGCCAGGCCGTAATATGAAACCTTCAGCAGGGGGAGGCTTGAGGCAGGAGCGCGCGCAGATGCCTATCTTCATGGACCGGCATGATCTTTCGGGAACCACGGCCGCGGACGTTGCCGAGGCGCATCGCATGGATCTCAGCATTCAGGATCAGTACGGCGTCAAATTTCTTACGTACTGGTTCGACCAGCGACGCGGAACCGCATTTTGCCTTATGGACGCGCCGGACGCCGAAATAGCCCAGTGCGTGCACCGCGAAGCGCACGGCCTGGTCTCCGGCGAGGTTGTCGAGGTCGCATTGTCGGCGGTCGAGGCATTTCTTGGCCGGATTCACGACCCCGAGCCGGCGCCTGGACAATCCTCGGCCGAAATGGATTCCGGCCATCGGGCAATCCTGTTCACGGACATTGTCGGCTCGACGGCAATGACGTCGCGACTAGGCGACCGCCTGGCGACCGAACTGGTCAGGGCACACGACGCTTTGGTGCACAGATGTCTCGAACAATTTTCAGGCCGCGAGGTGAAGCACACCGGTGACGGCGTCATGGCAACGTTCGCTTCCACAACTGCCGCCGTCGATTGCGCAATGGCGATCCAGCGCGAATTCGAACAGTACAACCGCGGCAATGCCGAGCCGATTCATATTCGTATCGGACTGGATTGCGGCGAGCCCGTCGAGGACAGCAATGACCTGTTCGGCTCCACCGTGCAATTGGCAGCACGTTTGTGTGCCGTGGCCACCAGCGACCAGATCCTGGTGTCGGAGAACATCTTTCGGGAGTACGGTGCCGCCGATCTCTTCGATCAGGCAAAGCGCCGGCGGCTGAAGGGATTTTCGAAGCCCGTTCTGGCCTTCAAATGCGACTGGGCTGGCGCCTAGGCTCGCACCGGCCTCTGACACTACGCCGCCAGCTTCAACCCGATGCCCCAGGGGTCGATCAGCGAGACGGTATCGCCATTGCGCGTCACCGGGATTTCCAGTTCATCGAGCTTGACGATGGCGTTCTGGAGCTTGGCCGGATCGTTGAAATGCACGGTATAGTCGGCAAGGCCGGTCATGTTGGCCTGCCGCTTCGGCGCGCCGCGCGAGTTCCAGGTATTGGCACCGACATGGTGATGATACTTGCCCGAGGCGAAGAAGCTCGCGCCGGGATAGGTGGCCATCAAGTCGAGACCGAGCACGTCGCGGAAGAAGGCGTTGGCCTGCGGAATGTCGGAGACCTGCAAATGGATATGGCCGATCGCGGTGCCGCCAGCCATGCCGTCCCACTTGTCCTTAGGGGCTTCGTCATAGAGCGCCTGCAGGTCGAGCGGCAGCGTCGCCATCTTCACCATACCGTCCTCGATATAGTTCCACTCCGCGCGCGGCCGGTCGCGATAGACCTCGATGCCGTTGCCTTCGGGGTCGCCGAGATAGATGGCCTCCGAGACCAGATGATCGGAGGCGCCCTGCAGCGGCACGTTGTTATGGGCGATATGGGCCAGCCAGCGGCCAAGCTCGGTGCGGTCGGGCACGAGGAAGGCCGTGTGGAACAGGCCCGGTGCATTGCGCGGTGCGATCGCGGCGTTGCCCTCCGTGGTCAGCGTCAGAAGCGGCCGGCCGGCGACGCCGAGCGTCTCGCCGCTCGCCGTCTTTTCGATCGGCGTCAGGCCCATGATCGTCTGATACCAGGCCGACACCATCGGCAGGTCGCGCACCACCAGATGCGAATGATCGACATAGGCGGGCATGCGGACGGCGTGATTTTCGGCTTGCTCGGTCATGGGCGTGCTTTCTGCCTTGGCTTTGGTCGCAGCGGTTCCGGTCACCAATGCTGTCGCCGAAAACTTCATGAACGTGCGTCTGTCGAAGCTGGCCATCGGTCCGGTCCGGTCTGATCGTGTTGCTGAACTATATGCCGCGCGCGCGGTGTTCACGGAAGGTCCCGTATTGAGGATGTACTGTTCTCATCCTGTTGACAATCGGCTGCGACGGCATGTCCGGTTGTGACTTTTTCGTCGGCACACCTATATTGAATCTATCCGCGCAAGCCTTGCGGCCGCCGCGGCGAACCCGAGGAGACAGTCATGTATTCGAAAATCATTGTCCCGATTGCCATGGACCATCTGGAGCACGGCGAGAAGGTCCTGGAGCGCGCCCGGTCGCTGCTCGACGAGGGCGGCGAGATCATCTTGCTGAATGTCGTAGAGGACCTGAACGCCTATGCGCAAGGCTACATGATCGTCGACTTCCCGCTCGAAATGATCGAGGAATCGCGCAAGCACGCAAGGAAGACGCTGACCGATCTCATGGTAAAACATGACATCAAAGGCACCGTTGAAATCCGCATCGGCGGGGCGGCCGGCGTCATCAACGCCTTTGCCGAGGAAATGAATGGCGATCTGGTGATCATCGCCTCGCACCGGCCGGGGCTGATCGATTATTTCATCGGCTCGACCGCCAGCCGTGTCGCCAGCCATTGCAAATGCGCGGTGCTGATCGATCGTTGAGCGATTTGAAGCATGACGGTGGTCGAAAACCGCTTCGGATTTTCGGCCACCCGTAGCAATGCCGCCCGCGGCAACGCTGACCCCGCGTGGGGTTTGTGAACAGACCGGCCAACTGCCCCTCTGTTACTGTAACGTACTTGCGCTTTCGCCTTTCAGGCGCACCATGCACGGGACGATTGGCGTTGAGGGGAGAAAATGCCATGAACCTGACAAAACGCGACTTCACGAAAGGCCTGGTTCTGGCTGCGGGGTTTGCTGGCTTTCGCTCCACTGCGGTTGACGCCGCTGATTTCGTTGACGTTGAAGCGCGCGCCATCGCCAGGGAGGCCTATATCTACGGCTTTCCGATGGTCGACAGCTACCGCATCGAGCACGCTTATTTCGTCGATACCAAGAACCCCGAATACAAGGGCCCCTGGAACCAGCTGGTCAACACCCCGCGCGTCTATACGCCGGCTGACACGGCGATCCAGACGCCCAACTCGGATACGCCCTATTCGATGCTCGGCCTGGACCTGCGTGCAGAACCGATGGTGCTGACGGTGCCGCCAATCGAGAAGGATCGTTATTTCAGTATTCAGTTGATCGACGCATACACGTTCAACTTCGACTATATCGGAAGTCGTGCGACCGGGAACGATGGTGGGAGCTTCCTGATCGCCGGACCGGACTGGAAGGGCGAGACGCCGAAGGGCATAAAGAAGGTGATACGCTTAGAAACCGAGTTGGCGCTCGCGGTCTACCGGACCCAGCTTTTCAATCCGGACGACCTGGACAACGTCAAGAAAATCCAGGCTGCATATAAGGCACAGCCGCTGTCCAAATTCCTCGGCCGGCCCGCGCCGGAAGCCGCGCCTGCGATCGATTTCATCACGCCGCTGACACCCGACGAAGAAAAGACGTCGCCCGAGTTTTTCAATATCCTGAATTTCATCCTGCAGTTCTGCCCGACCGATCCGTCCGAAACCGAACTGATGGCGCGTTTCGCCAAGATCGGGGTTGAACCGGGCAAGACCTTCGATGCGGGCAAACTCTCGCCTGAAATGAAAAACGCCATCGAGCAGGGAATGGCCGACGCCTGGGCTGATCTTGCTGCTTTGCGCAAACGCGTCGATGTCGGGGAGGTGACCTCCGGCGATATGTTTGGCACACGCGCGTACCTGAAGAACAACCACCTCTACAGGATGGCGGCTGCGGTGCTTGGTATCTATGGCAATTCCAAAGAGGAAGCGATGTATCCGGTCTATGCCATCGATTCCGACGGGATGAAGCTTGACGGTGCCAACAAGTACACTGTGCATTTTTCAGCTGACCAACTGCCGCCGGTCAACGCCTTCTGGTCGCTGACCATGTACAACTTGCCCCAGAGCCTGCTCGTCGCCAACCCGATCAACCGCTACCTGCTGAATTCGCCGATGCTGCCGCAGTTTGTGAAGGATGCCGATGGCGGGCTGACGTTTTATATCCAGAACGAATCCCCCGGCAAGGACAAGGAGCCCAACTGGCTGCCTGCGCCGAAAGGCCCCTTCGTCATTGCAATGCGCCTTTACTGGCCGAAGCCGGAAGCGCTCGATGGCACTTGGAAACAACCGCCGATGATGAAAGCAGCGTGATGGATGCTGAAATGCGTCATGACCCAATCCCAGGAATGATATGTTTCTCATGTACTAAAAGTCTAACTTGCGGTTTATAATTGTTTTTAGTTGGAAAAGGGCGGGCTACGCTGCTCGATAAAACGATCGGTGCTTCGGGGGGCGAGGAAATTGTCAGTTCAGATGGAAAAAAATACCGAGCGGCAAGCGCCCATAACTTCTGACGAACCCCTGAGCGAACCTGCATCCGCCGCGCCACCCGCCAACCCTCTGCGCAGGGTTGCGCTGATTGTCGTGCTTCTGGCGGCGGTTCTCTTCACCCTTTCCGTCTTTATGGAGCGGCGGACCCCTTCGAGTTCGCAGGCACAGGTTCAGGCCTATGTCGTCGGCATCGCCCCTGAAGTGACGGGACGCGTCGTCGAGGTCAACGTGACGGACAATTCGGCCGTAGAACCCGATCAGGTCCTCTTTCGCATTGACCCAAGCCGTTATCAGATCGCCGTCACTGAGGCTGAAGCGGCCCTTGCGCGCGTTGGCCAGACGATCGGAGCGTCGACCGCAAACGTGGATGCCGTGCAGGCCCGCCTGGTCGAGGCGCAGGCGAACCGCGACAATGCCAGCGAACAGTTGGGGCGCGTCGCCGAACTCACCAAACGCGGGGTTTACGCGCAGGTGAAGCTCGACGAAGCACAGCTGGTGTTCGAACAAGCTCAAGCCGCGATGAAGGGTGCGGAGGCTGACCTGCTTTCCGCGCAGGAGGATCTCGGTCCCGCCGGCAGCGACAATCCGCAGTTCAAGGAAGCGCTCGCGGCTCTGGAGCAGGCGCGGCTCGACCTGCTACACACGACCGTCCGAGCTCCGGCCGCAGGCGTCGTCACCAACCTTCAGCTTTCCATCGGCAAGGTGGTCAGCTCCGGACAGTCGGCCATGACCTTCATCGATGTCGGCACCGTGTGGATTGCGGCGGCCTTCAAGGAGAACAGTCTGGAGAACGTTGCGGTGGGTAACCGGGCCGAGGTCCTGTTCGACGCGCTGCCCGGCCAGTTGTTCGATGCCAAGGTCGAAAGCGTCGGGCTCGGCGTATCGCAGGGAAGCACCGATCCGAACACAGGTCTGCCGACCATCCGCAGCGATACCGGCTGGGTCCAGGAGGCGCAGCGCTTCCCGGTGCGGCTCGTCCTCAACGAAGGCAGGCCGAAGGGGGCTCGTTACGGTTCTCAGGCGACCGTGGTCATCTATACCGGTGACAATCCCGTCACCAATGCCTGGGGCTGGCTCGGGATTCGCATCATGTCGGTGCTGACCTATGTTGGCTGAAGATCTGCTCGGCGAGCAACGGCGCAAGGGACTGCGGGTGGCGCTTGCTGTCTCCGTAGGCTTCACGGTGTCCGTCGCCTCCGGCGCGATCGTGCCGTTTCTCGGGCCGCTGTTTGCAGCGCAGTTTCTGTTGTCGAGCGCTCAACCCTTGCCTCCGGGCAAGGCATTGGGCATGGGCGTTCTCATTCTCGTCGTCGGCATATTCATGAGGATCCTGACGGGCTGGTTCGGCGACGAACCGGTGGTATTCCTGCTGTTGCTCGGCTTGATCTATTTCTCCTGCTTCGTTGCGCAGACGGCTGGCAAGGGTGGCGCAGCAGTCTTCCTCATCCTTGTGGTCACAGTCATGGTGCCGCTCCTCGGCATCCTCAACAAGGAGCTGGCTTCTTCGATCCTCTCGATCCTCACGATCGGGGTCGTGACCGGCGGGCTGTTGATGTGGCTTGCCCACGCGCTCATTCCGGAACCGCGCCAGTCGGCTGCCCAGACGCCTCAGCCGGCGGCAACAATGGCACCTGACGTTCCGCGAGCGCTGGCGAACACTGCGATCCTCCTGTCGGCCGTTGCGATCTGCCTGACGAGCGACAACCTGACATCCGCGGTCGTCATCCCGGTCACGGTGGTCTCGCTTCTTGGGCAGCTCGATATCGCGGCGAGCGGCCGGGCGTCCTTTGGACTTGTCATCGTCAACCTTCTGGGTGGGGTCATCGCGTCGGTCGCCTATGCCGTTCTGACCATCCGCCCGAACCTGTTTTCCATGTTCGTCATCATGCTGGTCGTTTGCCTGATGCTCGGCGGCCGCGCGGCGGCAAGGTCCCCGGACGCCAAGGTCTATGCGGGCGCGCTGACGACGTTTCTGATCCTGTTCGGGCTTGGCGTTTCACCGTTGCCCGGCAGCGCGGCGGAATCGTTCTCGACACGCATCCTTTTCGTCGCGATGGCCATCGGGTTTGTATTCCTCACGACAGCTTTGCTGTGGCAGCATCCACGTAACAAGGGCGTGGCAGCCTGAGGACCACAAGTGTTCGCTGTGCACGATTGACGGGGTGATGCCCGCGCACCCTAAACCCGTTCGCCAGCTGTCAGACCGTCCCTCAGCGACTGAACCTTTTCGTTCAGGTCGATCATCTGCGGGACGGTGAATCCGGAGCGGCGCAGCAGCGCGTCGGTGAGGCATCCGGTCCTGGGGTGCAGATCGGTGCCTTTCGGGGTCAGGAAGACCTCGACCAGGCGCTCGTCCACCGTGCTGCGCCGCCGCGACAGGAAACCGGCGATTTCCAGCCGCTTGACCGCCGGGGTGATCGTGCTCGGTTCAAGGCCGAGCCGGTCGGCAATGGCGGATATGCTCAGGCCGTCGCGCTCCCACAGGGCGCTGAGGGCGAGATACTGGGTGTAGGTGACGCCGAGGTCGTCGAGCATGGGCTTGTAGGCCCGGTTGATGGCAATGGCGGCGGAATAGATCGAGAAGCACAATTGGCTGTCGAG
>UCEZ01000087.1 GCA_900471525.1 Hyphomicrobiales bacterium
GCATGTTCGCCGGCACCGGAAATGGTGTCGAAGGATATATCTTTCAGCGGATTCTGCATCCGCTGGCCAACGGCCGCACGGCAGGCTTCGAGTTTGTTGACGGCGGCAATCTCCGTGATCGTACCGGGTTGCGTGTCATCCAGCCAGGCGAGGAACTCGACCATCGCGGCGCCATCCTGGAGATGGGCGCGGGCGGAGCCTTCGAGTTCTGCTGCGTTCTTGCGGGCACGGGGCAGGCGGGCTGGATCTATCGCTTCGATCACCGTGCCGCCGCTGACGCGGATGCGCTCAGCAAGCGCGAAGGGGGCATGGTCGGGATCGATCATGATCTTCGCGTCGGTTGCGGCGAGTGCTGCGATCCGGTTCTCGAAGGACGACGGCACCTCGAGGCTTGAAAACTGGGTGAGATAGGCTTCCTCCTCAATACCGGCCTTGCGCTTGTCGAGGAACAGCTCGGCCTTGCCATCGGCATGAACGACAGCACGCGCGAGGGGATGCGGCGTGTGGGGCACGTCGCTGCCTCGGATATTGAACGTCCAGGCGATCGACGATGGATCGGTCAGGACGACAGCATCGGCGCCTGCCTTAGCAATTTCTGCGGCCATGGTGGCGAGCTTGTCCCTGGCAAGCACGCCGGAGTGATCGAGCGGCTGTATCTTGATGCGGCCAAGCGGTGCCGCCGGCCGATCTTTCCATTGCCGGTCGAGCGGGTTGTGGTCGAGGAAGACCAACGCGCCGCCCAGGCCCTGAAGCGCCTTTTCGAGCTTGCGGACTTCCGCGCCCGTATGCAGCCAGGGATCGATGCCCAGACGAAAGCCCTTTTTGCCGTTGTGTTCCAGCCAGAGATGCGGCGGTTCGCCGACGAGATCGCCACCTTCGAATACCGTGTCGTCCACCTGCTCCTTGAGCTGGGTGACGTAGCGGCCATCCACAAAGACAATCGCCTGACTCTGCGTGATCAGCGCAATGCCGGCCGAACCGGTGAAGCCGGAGAGCCATGACAGCCGTTCTGCCGAGGCCGGCACGTACTCGCCCTGGAACTCGTCAGCACGCGGTACAAGAAAGCCATCGACATTCAGAGCTTCGAGGGCGGCGCGCAACGCGTTGACGCGTTCCCTGCCGAACTGTGGAGTGGAGGTGACTTCGAAAGACTGGAACATCTGATTTTCCTGCGATGGGAAGGAGCTGACGGCCGGGATCGCACCCGTGCGAAGGAGGCCGATTCCTGAATGGGTGTGGACACTCTAGCGGAAACAGCCTACGCAGCGAAAGCCCGTCTTTCTCGCGCAACCTCGCTTGCTCAGCCTTTGACGAATTTCCGGATCACATCCCAGGTCAGCCGCTGATTGTTCTGCGCCCAGGGGTCTTCGGTGAAGAATACCGGCTCCTTCGGGTCCCAACCGCTGCAACTGAAATCCGACTGCCGGGCGAAGAAGGCGACGAAATCCGCTTCTGTCTCCCAGCTTGCGATGGGATCGCCGACAGTGTGGCCGCCGTCGTAAATCTCGCGCAGTGTGATGGCGTTGCCAGTGCGGATCAGTCCATGTCCGCAATAGTCCCGGTGGAATTCATGGATGAGCCCTGAACCCGCTTCGCTGGCCATTAGCTGCCTGTACAGGTCGCGTGCTACCCGCATGCCGAACGTGGCGTGGCTCAGGCGGTCCCGGCATTCGATGTGGCGCGTCTGCATCTCCTCTTCCGAGGCATCGATCAGCGGATAGGGTGGCCATTCGGTCTGGTTTTGCTTTTTTCCGCGGCGCATCGACCAGAGGACCGTGCCCAGAACCCAGATGATCAGCCCAAGGCAGATGAGAGGTATGATTATCGCCAGCATCCGTACTCCAGCGTCTGAACTGTCATATTTATCATACTTATGCGCGCTGCGCATGGCTCCCATGCTGCAATGCACCTAGACCCATTTCAAAAATAGTCTATAAACCCGCTCAACGAACACGGACGCAAATCTGTTGTTCACGCGAATGCCGAAAGGCAAGAGCTGCATGATCTGAGAATGGTTGGTCATCCTTCTCCTCCTCCCTCCGGGTGGCCAATTTTGGATCATGAAGAGTCCGCTTGAGCGCTCCTCCTCCTCAAGCTCGCGGACATGGCCGGCTTGCCGGTCAGCGGGCGGTGCTTCGGCATCGCCTTTGTTTCGAAAACCCGCTTGTCCATGACGGACAGGCGGGTTTTTCATTTTCCAGACTTGAATTTCAATTCTCAGGGGCGATCGAGATGGATCGTCACCCAGCCATTGCGCCAGATGGTGCGCACATGGCGCAGATGCTGGCCGTTATAGGCCGACAGAACCTTCCAGCGCTGTGATGCCAGAATGCCCGACAGAATGACTGAGCCGCCCGGTGCCAGATGGCTTGCAAGTTGTGGTGCCATCTTGATCAGCGGGCGGGCAAGGATGTTGGCGATGATCAGGTCGAAAGGGCCATGCGCGGCAAAGGCCGGCGAATGAAAGCCGGGGGCCGTCACCGTCGTGATGCCGGTGGCGATGCCGTTGCGCTTTACGTTCTCGGCGGCAACGCGCGTGGCGATCGGGTCGATGTCGGTTGCGAGAACCGGAACAGGCTTCAGCTTGCGCGCCGCGATCGCCAGCACGCCGCTGCCGGTGCCGAGATCCAGCGCATTGCGGACCTTGCGGGCGCGCATGACGGTTTCGATGACTTCGAGGCAACCGGCCGTCGTGCCGTGATGGCCGGTGCCGAACGCCTGGCCGGCGTCGATCTCGATGGCGATGTCGTTGAGGCGGACCTTGTCGCGGTCATGCGAGCCATGGACGAGGAAGCGTCCCGCGCGGACGGGAGACAGGCCCTCCAGCGACTTGGCGATCCAGTCGACGTCCGGAATGACTTCGCGCTCGATCGTGGCGTTCGGGAATTGAGAGGCGACGACTTCGGCAAAGCGCGCCCGCATCTCCTCTTCCTCATCGAAGTCGAGATAGAGCGAGGCTTCCCAGATGTCGTTCTTCTCGTCCATCTCCATGGTCGCGATGGCATAGCCGTCGTCCTCGAAAGCTTCGGTCATCAGGTCCATCAGGACTTCGGACTGCTTTTCGGTCGTGGTGATGAAGAGGCGAAGGTCGCTCAATGTCTTTGTCCTTGTCGGCACGTGCTTGCCGTCCGGGCGGCTTGCGGGCTCTAGCATGCCGGCCGATCAAACGTAAAGCGCAGCGCCTAATCGGCTCCGGGAATCCAGGGTGGCGGCGGTGTATCCCTGCCGGAAACCTTGCGCAGCACTTCGGCGGTGAAGCTGGGCACATGGTTCAGTTGCGGCAGGAACAGAGAGCGCAGGCCTGTCAGGAACGGATTCTTCAGTGTGATGAAGGTGGTGTTGCGCCGCGTGTCCTTGAGCACGGTCTTGACCGCGGGCATTCGCAGGTTAGAATAATCCTGTTCCCGCCCCTCTGAAACCAGCCACGCAAGCCAGCAGGCATCCTCGATGCCGAGGTTCATACCGCGCGCGCCCGCCGGCGAATGCACATGGGCGGCGTCGCCGGCAAGAAAGACATTGCCGCGGCTCATGGTTTCGACATGGCGGAAGCTGATATGGAATTCCGAACTCCATATCCGTTCCCGCACGGTTGCCGGATGCTCGATGCGGGTTTCGAAATCCTCGATCGTCGAGATGTAACGCAGGGTATCCTCATTCACAGGCAGGTGGCCAAGCACACCCGGGTTGAGGAAGTTCATCTCAAGGAAACTGGTATCGATGGCTTGCGTATAGCGGTAGTCGGCGAGGAAGAACCGGCTTTCGATCGCATCGCCGGGGAAGGCGAAACCACAGGTTTTTCTCACGGTAGAGTGGGCGCCGTCAGCGCCGATCAGCAGATCGGGCTGCACCGTCTCCCTGCGACCGTCCTGATGCACCAGCGTGGCGACCGGCTTGCGGACATCACCGGATACCGTCGAGACTTCGGTCAGCCACTCCGGCACAATGCCGAAAGCTGACAATCTTTGGATCATCAGCCGTTCCGTGTCGCCTTGCGGCAGGGCATGGATCGGGCAATAGCGGCCACGAAATTTTTCCGTATCGACCGTCAGCAGCAGTTTGCCGGCGGACGATATCCTGAATTTGGTCAGGCGCCGGGCCTTGGAAAGAATGAGGGCGCTGACGCCGGAAGATTCGAGGAGCGTCAGGGTTCTGGCGTTGATGCCGAGCGCCCGGCTCTCGTTGACCGGTGTCGGTCCGCCAGCCTTTGCAACCAGCCGGGGACGTAAACCGCGTCGCGCCAGTTCAAGCGCCAGAACAAGTCCGGTGGGGCCTGCACCGGCTATCAGAATTGACTTTCCGGTGCGCTCATCCATCGGCCCCTCGCGGCGATTGTTTATGACTTGAGCAGATTTTCCAGTTTCTTGACGGCGGTATCGGGATTCTCGCCATAGGCGATAGTCCCGCTGAACTTGCCCTCCGAATCTAGCAGAAAAACGGAAGCCGTGTGGTCCATTGTGTAGTCGCCGTCCGGCTTCTTCTCGTCCAGCGGCACTTTCTTCGCATAGACCCGGAAGCCCTTGACCATTTCCAGGACCTTGTCCGGTGGACCGGAAATGCCGGTGATCCGCTTGGAGACGTTCGAAACATATTGGCCAAGGATCTCCGGCGTGTCGCGCTCCGGATCGACGCTGATGAAATAGGCCTGCAGCTTGGTGCCGTCCGGATCGACCTTTTCCAGCCAGCCGTTCAGTTCGAACAGGGTGGTCGGGCAGACTTCCGGGCAATGGGTGAAGCCGAAGAACAGGGCAGTCGGCTTGCCGGTAAAGGCTTTTTCGGAAATCGGCTGGCCGCTCTGGGACACGAGCTCGAACGGAACGCCGAACGGGCCTGCGGCGATCTGGTCCTTCTTGGTCATCTCATAGCCGAGCCAGCCAAGTGCGGCTGCGACCACAACAACGGCGGCCCAAAGAACGATGCGAAGTGTTTTCATGATGATGTCCGGTCCGGTTCGCCAATCTCGATGACCAGATAGCTCTTTGGCCCGGACGTTGCAAACGCTCACACGGCCAGCGTCAAAATGCGGCAGGGAAGATCAGAAGCACCACGACATGCCGTTTTCGGCCATTGTGAGGAGCATTTCAGGCCCTTGGATGATCCACCCGAGAAAGGCGGTTAAGCACAGCAGCAGGCAAACGCCGCCAACAACGATGATCATCAGGGACTGAGACTGCTTTCCGGCTTCGTCTTGCATTTGATCATGATACCTCGTGGAGTTCGATATTCAAAGACGTGTTCTGCTCGTTCGTGTCCGTGAAAAGGGGCTGGGTGCACTGGTTTCGCTAGAATTTGGTGATCATTTTAGCGAATGTTTAATTTGTGTTTGCCATGTTCCAAATGCGTGAAGGGGTGCGAATCTCCTTGCTGACATGACGTCGCCGGTTTTTTTATCCAGTCCGGTCTCCCGCATCCTCTCTTCCTTCAACATGCGCGCAAACCGCTGCATTCGAGAACTGGATAACGCTACATGACGTCTCCTGCAAAGCTTGATCGTAAACTCTCCGTCAGCCAGCGGCTTGGGACCCTCGGGTTCGCCGCCTTTATCGGCTTCGGCGCAATGCTGGCAGTGGGCTGGTATCAGAATTCGCGTGTTGATCAGGCATTGGACAGGGCCATCGTTGCCCAGCATGCCATCAAGAACGTCAGCGCGATGCGGCTGACGAGTGTTGAGCTGACCCTGGTCGCGATGGATGTCATCGTTGATCGTGGGGATCGCCAGATTTCTCCGGAGCGCCTGACGCTGATCGCCGATTCGCTCGCTGCGCTGAATGCTGGAAAGCCAGCGGCGCTGGCATTGGCGGCATCCGTCGGCAAGCCTGAAATCATGGCAACGTTTGAGGCTGATCTTGCCCAGATGGCCACGGTCATTCAGGTCGATTTGAAGAAGATGGTGGAAGATGGCGTCGAAGGGAAAGCGTTCGACGCGGTCGATGATGCGATCGACGGTGCCGGTGAGCGCATGACCTTGTCGCTCGGAAAGCTGTATGATGAGGCTGGCATAGTGCTTGGTTCCCGCGTCGGAGACGCAACCGAACGGTCGAGCGAATCCGTCCAGTTCCAGCTTGCTCTCGGGTTCCTGGCGATGTCGTCGCTGCTGGGCCTGCTCTATTTCCATGGTAACGTCCTTCGCCGCGGGATTTTCGGCGTGCGCGACAGCATGCAGCATATTCTTGGTGGCGATTATGAAGCCGCCGTGGATGCGGTAGGCCGCAGCGATGAAATCGGCGAGATGGCGCGCTCGGTCGAGATGTTCCGGGCAGCGGCCGTCGAAAAGCGTGAGCTTGAGCAGTCCGCGGCCGCAAGCCGAAACGAAAACGAGATCGAGCGTGAGGCCCGCGAAGCGAGGAGCGCCGAAGAATCCCGCCAAGTCCAGATTGCTGTGACGGCACTGGGGCAGGGGCTTAATCGTCTTTCCGACGGCAACCTGACGGCGACCATCGATCAGCCCTTCCGCGACGATCTTGAAACACTGCGGCAGGATTTCAATCACACCGTCGAAAAACTTCAGAGCGTACTCTCCAATGTCCAGGAGAACAGCAGTTCGATCCAGTCCAACAGCCGGCAGATGCGCG
>UCEZ01000074.1 GCA_900471525.1 Hyphomicrobiales bacterium
GAACCTGTCGATACCCACCGTGAGTACCAGCTTCATCATGTGGTCCACGCTGATGAACGGGACGACATTCAGTTTCGGATCGACGGTCATTTCTCCTCCGGGAAAATCAAAAGCAGTTCAGCGCTTGGCTCGACCTTTCGCTCAGTAGTGAGCGGTGGCAATGAGTTCGATGAGGGTTGTTCCTCCAAGATCGGCGACGCCGATCGTGGCTCGTGTGGGTAGATCTTCCGGTGCCAGCCATTCCTTCCAAACCGCATCCATCTGCGGCTTGACGTTCATGTCCGTAATGAAAATCGTGACCGACAACAGCTTGGATCGGTCAGATCCAGCCTCCCTGAGGTAGGCGTCAAGCTTGGATAGGACTTCTCGCGTCTGGCCAGCCATGTCCAAGCCCTCATCATCGGCCACAATGCCGCCGATGAAAGCGAGGCCGTTGTGTCGGACGACGCGATGTAACGTCGGTGTGCGGAGAAGGCGTTCAGTCATGGTGAGTTTCCTTATTCGTTGTGTGATGGTCGACTGGATCCCGGCCGGTCACGGCCATCAGGGCGGAAGGTCTGTGAGGAAGTCGTGCGAGTTCCGCAAGGCGAACCGGCTTTACGGGCGAGCGCAAACGGTAGGTGCCAATTTCGGAAGGGTTTGTTCCCCTTTCCCCTGCCATGATTTCAGTGACCGTCGTCGCGCACAGTCGTCCCTGGCATGGCCCCATACCGCAGCGAATGAACGTCTTTAGCTGGTTCGGGCCGGGTGGTCCGAGTGCGATTGCGTCACGAACTTGACCCGCTGTGATTTCCTCACAGCGGCAGACAATCGTCTGAGGATCAGACGGGGTAAGAAACTCTTGCTGCGGTGCGTACAGCACGTCTAGGAACGCCCGCCCTCTCAGATATCGGCGGCGCTCGTGGCGCAATCGCTTAAGTTTCCCAACGACAGCATGCTGCGCAACGGTTCCGATATTCGAAAGGGCAGTTATCGCGGCGATGCGGCCGCTGACTTCCGCGGCCAGCGCGCCGCCGATTCCCGCGCCATCCCCTGCAACATAAATGCCGCGAGCGCTCGTACAGCCGACCTCATCCGACGCAGGCTGAAAGGTGCGTTGGACTTCGTTCCATTTCAGTGCACAGCCCGCCGCACTGGCCAAATTGATCGCGGGAATAACACCCTGGTGGAGGAGAACGGAGTTCGCTGACACGGTTTCGTGGCCGCGAGCCGTTGTAAAGCGCACGCCTTCGACATCCTCTTTGCCAACGATGGCGAGCGACCGAATGCCGGAAACAATATGAATGCTCCGCTTGGCCTTAAGCAGTAGAGTGAGTCCTTTCAGGAGATACGGCGAGACCAGAAAACCCGGAAGATGCCGCAATGCCGCCAGACGCCGATTGGGATCGGATGTATCAAGAAGCGTCATGTTTGACACACCTGCATCCAAAAGCTGGGTGGCCAAAAGATAGAGGAGCGGCCCACATCCCGCTAGAACGATCGGCCCCTGTGGGACGACGCCAGCAGATTTAAGCGCGATCTGGGCTGCACCTGCTGTCAGTACGCCCGGCAATGTCCAGCCGGGAATGGGCATGGGCCGTTCTATTGCTCCTGTGGCCAGAATGACCGCACTCGCTTCGATCATTCTCGCGACGCCACCGAGAGAGATACCGACGACGCAATTCCCCTTCTCTACCCCTTCCCCCTGAGATTCCATGCTCCATACAGTTGCTCCTGGAACGTAATCGGCATTGGTCCCAGTAAAAGCTTCGGCGAGCGCTTTGCCCTTCCAATAATCAGGGCCAAGATACGGTCGGTGCGCGGGAACGTTTCGCGTGATTTCGCGATATATCTGGCCGCCGGGGCGCGGATTTTCGTCCAGTATGACGACCCGGGCGCCCGCCCTCGTCGCCTCTATGGCCGCCGCCATACCGGCAGGCCCCGCCCCGATAATCAGTAGATCGTAGAAAGCAAGGAGGCTGTCAGCGGTCGACACATGGCGGTGGCTCATTGCTTGGACCCCTCGCCGTCATCCACAGGCATCGGAAGGCTAGGCGCGCCCTGCTGACTTAGGACATCCATTTCATCATCCACCTCGATCAGACAGGCCTGCCGGTTCTGAACTCCGTCGACAGTGACAAGGCATTCAAAACAAACTCCCATCAGGCAATACGGCCCGCGCGCTGCACCGCTGATGCCCGTCCGCCGCACGTGATTGACACCTGCTGCGAGCAGGGCCACCGCAAGCGTGTCTCCCCGCTCAGCCTGCATTGGGACGCCGTCAAACGAGAAGTGAACAGGATCTCTGAGATCACGAAGTCTGTTCAACATTGAACCTCCCGGCGGAGAAAGCTGAAAGGGTAGCGTCCAGTCTGGATGCAGCAATTTGCGGCGCCACGACCAGTGCGTGATTGGCCGCCAAGGTTACCCCTGAGTGGCACGCGGCAATGAAAGCGCCGGGATAACGTTCGGAGCGCTCATAGATCGGTACCCCATCCGCGGTCTTGACCCTGAACCCCGTCCAACTGCGGACAACATTGAGATCTGCCAATGCGGGGAAAACTCTGATTGCTCGGCTTGCGAGAACCGCGCTGATCTCCGAAGAGGCTGCGATGGCGGAAGTGTCAGTTTCTTCGCTGTCACCGATCATAATACCGCCTTCGTCGGCCTGGCGGATTGTCGCCGTAAGACAGGAGAGAAATGGTTTGCATTTTTCAGTGACAAGAATCTGTCCCTTGCTTCGCTTCAGCGGACAGGCCAGACCGACCATTGGCGCAAGCCGCTCATTATCCAGTCCGGCTGCCAGAACGATCCGATGCGAAAGAATCGAGAAATCATCGCCCTTCAAGACAAAGCCATCTGCGACGGGTTGAATGGTTCGCACGGCATGGCGGGGGCGATAAGCGGCCCCCCTTTTCGTCATCGCCATATGCAGCGCGTGAAACAGCCGAAGCGCGTTGACGTGTCCATCCGCCGCGCAATAGATGGCACCGACCACGTCAGTGCCGACATGAGGCAGACGCTGCCGAGTTTGCGCTCCGTCAAGGACCTCGAAGGCCGGAGCCCCGCCGGCCGTTTCCTTGGCGATAGTCTCCATGTCCGCTCGTGCGTTGTCGAGTTCCTCATCCGAAAGAGCGAACGTGAAAGCACCCTGTTGGAGGAGGCCAACATCCAAACCAGTGTCGTCGGAGAGTGCGTCGGCTAGTATCGGCCAGGCCTCGGCCGACTTTCGCGACCACATGGCATAATGAGGCGCATGCAAGCCCTTGCCCTGTACCCAGACGAGCGCGAAGTTGGCTCTTGATGCCCTTAGATCCAGATCTGCGCCATCCAGCACGAGCGGTTGGACCCCAAAGCGGGCCAATCCCCAAGCAATTGCGGAACCAACCAGGCCACCGCCGATGACGGTCATCTCAACTTCTAACATCCGCTCGACAATTCCGTTACCGTGAAAGAACAGGGATACGGCAGCATGTGCCGTATCCCTGAGGCGATGTTCAGCCTCGCGGAGAAACGTCCACCTTGAACCACTTCAGTGAGAGGGTTTTCACGGTGCCGTCGCCGATCGCCGATTTGATCGCACTATCGAATTCAGTCTTGAGAGCAATGTCTTCCTTACGCAGCCCAACAGCGACCACGCCGAACTCACCACCGGAAAACAACGGCCCGACGAGCTTCGCGCCCTTCATCTCCGGTTTTTCGATTGCCGCGGCGAGCACAGTCGCGTTTCCGAGCACCGCATCGAGGCGACCGCTCGTCAGATCGAGGTTGTGTTCTTCGGTCGACTTGTATTCCTTGATGTCCACCGAACCCTTGAAATACGTCTCCAGGAACGTCGAGGCGGTTGTCGAGCCCTGCACACCGACGGATGTGCCAGCAAGAAAGGTAGCGATGTCGCTGATCCGCTTCTTCGCCGCATCTGCCTGGCTGTCGAGAGAATAGCGTTCGCCTGTGCCGGGCATCTCAGCCAGTGTGCTATCTTCCATCGCCGCAAAGCCGTTGATGCCTGCGGCGTAGGGGATCGAGAAGCCGATAACCTCCTGGCGCTTCGGCGTGATACTCATGCCGGCCATGATGGCGTCGTATTTTTTGGCCGTAAGGGACGGGATGATGCCGTCCCAGTTTTGCGCGATGATTTCGCACTTGACCTTCATTCGCTCGCAAAGCGCGTTCGCGAGATCAATCTCGAATCCGTCGAGCTTTCCATTTGGACCTGAAAAGTTCCAGGGCGCATAGGCGCCCTCGGTGGCGATCGTGATCGTCCTTTCCTCAGCCGCCGCCTGGCTGGCTGCAAGGAGGAGCGCTGCGCAAATCATAGACTTGAATTTCATGTGTTCACCTCATTGGAGTTGTTTTTGGGCATGTGAGCCGTGACGGCGTTGCCGTCAGTGGGATGAGGCGCCATCCCGTCTCAGGAATTGCCGGAAGCGATCCGAGCGGGGATTGGCGAACATTTCGGAGGTAGGACCTTCTTCAGTGATCAGGCCCTGGTGCAGAAAGACCGTTCGGGTGGATACATCCCGGGCAAAAGCCATCTCATGGGTCACGATCAGCATTGTACGGCCCTCTGCCGCAAGATCGCGGATGACCTTGAGCACTTCGCCTACCAGCTCCGGATCAAGCGCCGAGGTCGGCTCATCGAAGAGAAGGACGTCGGGACGCATCGCAAGTGCGCGAGCAATCGCCGCGCGTTGCTGCTGACCACCAGAAAGTTCGGACGGATAACTGTTGCGTTTGGCTGCAATGCCGACCCGTTCAAGAAGGGCCTCAGCCTCGGCACGACACTCGTTTCGGTGGCGTCCCTGTACGTGCAGCGGCGCTTCCATGACGTTCTGGAGGATTGTCAAATGCGACCAAAGATTGAAGCTCTGGAAGACCATGGCCGCCCGTTCGCGAAGCTTGTTAACCTGCTTGGGATCTGCCGGCCGGGGCGCCCGCCCGGGTCGTTGATCGAGCGAAATTTCCTCTCCCATGATTGATACGTTGCCGGAATTGGGTACTTCCAGCATGTTTACACACCGCAGCAGTGTCGACTTCCCCGAACCGGATGAGCCGAGAATAGACACGACGTCACCTTCGTGAGCTGTGAGAGAGACCCCGTGGAGGACCTCAAGCGGCCCGAAATTCTTTCGTATCCCCGAAAGGCTGACCGCTGCCGCGCGCACGACGTTAGGCATGGAGCTCTCCTTTTTTTTCAACAATGTTGGATTGGAGGCGGTTCTTGCGCCGCTCTGGCCACAAGGACCACTCCAGCAACGCGAAGAGCCGTGCGACGATGAAATTGAGCGAGAGATAGATTGCCCCTGCGGAAATGAAGACCTCCACGGGTCGATAGCTTTCCGAAATCAATTTCGCCGCAATGCCAGTGATTTCCATGATCGTGATCGTCGAAGCGAGCGAGGTCGACTTGACCATCAGGATGACCTCGTTGCTGTAGCCGGGCAGCATTTGACGGGTTGCTTGCGGAACAATAATGCGGCGGAACAGCAGGATTCTCGCCATGCCGCAAGCGCGGGCTGCCTCGATCTGGCCTGCCGGGACGGAAAGCAGACCGCCCCGCATGATTTCGGCGCTGTAGGCAGCGGTGTTCAACGCCAAAGCTGCAAGGGCGCACCAATAGGCTTCACGGAAGACCGGCCAAAGGAAGCTATGACGCAGCGCAGGAAATTGGCTCAATCCATAATAGATGATGTAGATCTGGACCAAAAGCGGAGTGCCGCGAAAGGCAAAGATGTAAAAGCGTGCGGGCAAGTCCAGCCACCAGCGACGCGAGACGCGCATCAAGGCGAGGCCAAAAGCCAGCAAGCTGCCGGTCGCCACTGACAGTGCGGCGAGTTCCAACGCGAGCGGTATACCGCTGAGCAACGAAACAAAGGTTTGCCAAAGAAAGGTGAGGTCGAACGGCATCAAATACCCCTCCGCAAGCCGCGCATGGTGCGAGCCTCAGCCAGGCGGAAAGCTTGCCCGGACGCAAAAGTGATCAGGAGATAAAGGCCGGCGGCCGTCAGGTAGAAGCTGAATGGCTGGCGTGTCGATCCTGCGCCGACCTGGGCTTGCCGCATAAGCTCAACAAGTCCGATGACCGAAATGAGCGCGGATTCCTTCATCACCAGCTGCCAGACATTGCCCACGCCCGGCAACGCGTAGCGTGCCGCTTGTGGCAATATGATCCGACGAAACAGGAGCAACGGCCCCATTCCATATGCCCGGCCGGCCTCGACCTCCCCTTTGTTCAACGCCAAAACCGCGCCACGCAAGACCTGCGTTTGGTTGGCCCCGGATACGACGCCAATAGCCAGCGCCCCAGTCAGAAATGCTGGTGCGCCGACGAAACCTTGGCTGCCGAACAGGGCAGCAATCCCCGAGATCACCGAGCTTGATCCAAAATAGAAGAGATAGATGACGAGCAGATCCGGAATGCCTCGTAGAGCTGTCGTGTATGCCGCAGCGGCCAGCCGCAGCGCATGTGCGTTCGAAAAACTCGCTGCAGCTCCCAAGCATCCGAAGATCAAGCCGACGGCAAAACCGATGAACGCCACGGCAACCGTCATCCCGGTCGCCCTCAGCATGTCGTGTCCCCACCCGTCGGCGCTGAAGCCCATGAGTTGAAAATAGTCCATAGCGTTCCCCGCGCGTGTTTCCACGCGTTGCAACCTGTAGTCCCAGGCCGTTCTCTTGATTTATTTTTCGGCGCCGGTTCGTCCGTTCCGTTTCGGATCGACTACGCCTCGCACCTCAGAATGATTTACATCGACGCTGCATTAGGTCAAATTCATTATCGACGGCCGAGTATAACCAGATATTATGGTGAACCATGAACCTACGACAAGTGGAGGCCTTTCGTGCAGTCATGCTCACAGGGCAAATGACGACGGCCGCGGAGTTGATGTTGGTGACGCAACCGGCCGTGAGCCGTCTCATCAAGGACTTCGAGCACGCAACCGGCCTCCATCTATTCGAGAGGCGTGGCAATCAGATCATCCCGACGCAGGAGGCCATGACCCTATGGAAGGAAGTCGATCGTGCGTTCGTGGGACTTGGTCATATCGCGAATTTGGCCGCGGACATTGGCAGGCAAGCCGCGGGGACTCTGCGCATCGCAGCCATGCCGGCCCTCGCGAGCGGGCTGCTGCCAAGGTTTCTTGCTCGATTCCTGGACAACAAACCCAACCTTCAGACGTCTCTTATAGGCGTGCCGTCAAGCATGGTTTTCGAAGCCGTTGCATCGGGACAGGCAGACATCGGTTATGCAGATGGCCCGTCGGATCGTCCCGGTTTCGTTGTCGAAACCCGTTCGATCGCGGCCGTTGTCGCCATTCCGCTGGGTCACCTGTTAGCGGAGCTGGAACGGATCCGACCGAAGGACATGGCTGACGAGAGGATCATAAAACTCGAAACTGGAACATTGTTTTCCATGCGAGTGGGTGTAGCTCTCGCAGGAGTTGAGTGTCGACCTTCTCTGGAAGTGCGTCTGTCTCATACAGCGCTCACCCTTGTAAGCGAGGGAGCGGGTATTGCGATTATTGATCCGGCTTCTGCCGTTGGATTTGAGGACAAGGTCGTGTTGCGTCCATTTTCGATCTTCATCGATGCCGGATTTCTGGAAGTGCGTTCGGCCAATAAAGCACCTTCTGCCATTGTGGACCGTTTCGCGAGCGAGTTCTGGGCGTATCACGATCAACTGATGGGGTTTGAATAGGCGCAGTTGTCCGCAGCGGATCTGGAACGCCACTGCGACGGCCGCGCCGACAGTCTGCAGACATATTCGCTGCTTCTCAACTTAAAACCCAGCGACGCCTCGATCGTCAATCCTCAGTGCATGATCTGGCTGAGGAACAGCTTGGTGCGCTCGTGCTGCGGATTGTCGAAGAAGGCGGCCGGTTCGTTCTGCTCGACGATCTGGCCCTGGTCCATGAAGACGACGCGGTTGGCGACCTGGCGGGCAAAGCCCATTTCATGCGTCACGCAGATCATCGTCATGCCTTCTTCGGCAAGACCGACCATGGTGTCGAGCACTTCCTTGATCATTTCCGGATCGAGCGCCGATGTCGGCTCATCGAACAGCATGACGCGCGGGTTCATGCAGAGCGAACGGGCAATCGCCACACGCTGCTGCTGACCGCCGGAGAGCTGGCCCGGATATTTATGGGCCTGCTCAGGGATCTTGACGCGCTCGAGGAAGTGCATGGCGACTTCTTCCGCCTGCTTCTTCGGCATCTTGCGCACCCAGATCGGCGCCAGCGTGCAGTTTTCCAGGATGGTCAGATGCGGGAAGAGGTTGAAGTGCTGGAACACCATGCCGACTTCGCGGCGCACTTCGTCGATCTTCTTCAGGTCGTTGGTGAGCTCGATGCCATCAACGACGATCTTGCCCTTCTGGTGCCCTTCCAGACGGTTGATGCAGCGGATCATCGTCGACTTGCCGGAGCCGGACGGGCCGGCAACGACGATGCGCTCGCCGCGCATGACCTTCAGATTGATGTCGCGCAGGACATGAAAATCGCCATACCACTTGTTCATGCCGGCGATTTCGACGGCCGAATTCGCTAGCGCTGCGGCTTCTCGCGGGTTCTTGTCACCTCGAAATCCAGAAGCGTAAATCTTTTCGGCGGTCATCTGCAAATTCCTCCCTGAGGTCCCTGAACGAGACCTTGCTGATTACATACGTTGCGGTGAACCGCTCTTTGGTTTGCTTGTGCCGCGTCCACCAACCTCTAGCGCGTGGTTCATCTCGCCACTCATGCGATCAACCAAAACCCGCATAAGGTCGTCAGCTTCACAATCCGTCACAACAAAGCAATTTGGACTGCGGCCGCCGAGATGGCGCTCGCTCACAGCCGCCACGGTGGATCCCCTGGCTTCGGGAGGATTGGAAAGCACCTGTACATGCGCCTCCATACCGGAAAACAGCTCCGGCGCGATGTAATAGAGCACTGCGCAGGGATCGTGGAGACAGGGGTCATTGCTGCCATAAGCCCGCAGCATCGCACCAATCGCCATCGCGCTCACTGTTCCCGATTGCTCGAATGCATTGATGTGCGGCTCGCGGATTCGCACCTTTTGAGTGACATCGAGGCCAAGCATGACGAGTGGAATGCACGAAGACATCACAATCTCCGCCGCTTCCGGATCGACGAGGAAGTTGAACTCGGCAAGCGGACTGGAATTTCCCGGGCAGAAAGCCGCCCCTCCCATGAAGACGATGGAATGAATCAACGGTGCGATCTGTGGCGCCTTGACGATCGCAAGGGCGATATTGGTCATCGGACCGATCACGCAGAGGCTGACTTGCCCAGGTGCGGCCAGCACCTGTCGGATGATGAAATCCACGGCATGCTCTTCTGCCAGGTGACCGGGTGTCCCTGGTAGTTCAAGGTCACATAGACCATCGGTTCCGTGTACCGAAGGCCATTTGCGCACGTAGGGGCCCATTAACGGACGGGCACAGCCCGCATAGACAGACACATCCTGGCGAGCCACCAACGCGCAAATTCGGAGCGCGTTGTTTGCCGTAAACGACAGATCCTTGTTGCCGGTAACACAGGTTATGCCGAGTAGATCGATCTCCGGGCACGCAAGAGCAAGCAGGATGGCAATTGCGTCATCTACGCCCGGATCGCAATCGAGAATTATACGGTGTCGTGCCTGCACGCGAGGCCTCCTTTCAACGGTGGTTAAAACGGTTCAGTGGTTCTGTCGTGCGGACAGCTGCGCCTCGATGCTCCTGGAGTAGCGCGACACCGAGAAGCAGATGACGAAGTAGATGAACGCAACGAAGACGTAGGCCTCCCGATAAAAGCCCAGCCATTCTGGGTCGGAAAGCGATCGTTTGGAGGCACCGAGCAGGTCTACCAGGCCGATGATCGCGACGAGCGAGGAATCCTTGATCAGGCCGATCAGCGTATTGGTGAGCGGGGGCACGGAGATGCGTAGCACCTGCGGCAGCACCACGAGCCGCATGCCGGCCCAATAGCCGAGCCCCAACGCATGGACTGCTTCAAACTGCCCCTTGGGCATGGCGAGCAATCCACCCCGGATGACCTCCGCAAAATAGGCCGCGACGAAGAGTGTCATCCCGACGAGTGCACGCAGCACCGCGTCGATCTCGATACCGGCGGGCATGAACAGCGGAAGCATGACTGACGCCATGAAGAGAACCGTGATCAGCGGCACGCCGCGCACGAACTCGATATAGCCGATGCATAGCGACCGGATGAGCGGCATGTCCGATGTCCGGCCAAGCGCGAGCAGCGTGCCGAGAGGAAAGGCGAATGCCGAACCGACGACCGCCAGCAGCAGCGTCAGCGGCAGGCCACCCCATTGCGCCGTCGGCACGGAGGTCATTCCGGCAAAGCCGCCGCCCATAACGGCGAGCACCGCAGCGATGGCCAAGGGCCAAAGACCAAGGAGCCATGGTTTCCAGTAGCGGCGATTGGCGCTGACGAACACCAAGCCGATCAGCAGCAGGACGGCAACAAAGGGCCGCCATTGCTCCGCGTATGGAAAAAATCCGAACAGGATGAAGCGGACTTTCTCCCGGATGAACGCCCAGCAGGCGCCGCCCGCCATCCGGCACGCCTGGGCCGACGGGCTGCTCCAGACAGCATCGAAGACGAGCCAACCGGCCAGCGGCGGAACGGCCTTGTAGGCGAGGAACAGGAGGACGAGCGTGATCAGCGTGTTGTACCAAGTGCTGAACATGGAGCGCAGGACGCTGCCGCCGCCTACGAGGACCGATGCGTGGAGACGTGAGAGGCTGCTCATCGCGTCACCAGCGCCATTCGATGATTGTACCAGTTCATGAAGCCGGAGATGGCGAGGCTGATCGTCAGGTAGACGACCATGAAGATGGAGACGACCTCAATCGCCTGCCCGGTCTGGTTCATGGTAATGTTGCCGATCGCCACGAGATCCGGATAGGCGATCGCCACGCCGAGCGAACTGTTCTTCGTCATGTTGAGGTACTGGCTGGTCATCGGTGGGATGATCATGCGCAAGGCCTGCGGCAGGATGATCAGGCGCATAATGAGACCCGGGCGCAGCCCGAGCGAACGCCCGGCCTCCGACTGCCCCTTACTGACGGCCAGAATACCTCCGCGTACTGTCTCTGCAATGAAGGTCGCGCTATAGGCCGTCAGGCCGAACAGCAGCGCTGCGAACTCCGGCGACAGGCGCATGCCTCCAATGAAATTGAACCCTTGCAGCCGCGGCATATCGAGCGCGGTCGGCGCGCCGCTGAAATACCAGGATGCTAGGGCAGGACCGACAAGCAGCAGCAGCACCGCCGGGGCGATCGTTGGGCGGCGGCCGGTCTTTTCCTGACGGCGTTTCGCGAACCGGTTCAAAAGAGAAACGGCGGCCATGCCAAGCACCAGGGCTATCGCAGCATGACCGAAGGCGGCATGGGGCTCCAGCATCGGAAGGACGACGCCGCGATTACTGAGGAAGACACCTGTAACCGGATTGAGCGCGGCCCGCGGCACGGGCAGAGTGACAGTCAATAGTCCGTACCAAAAGGAGAGCTGAAGCAGCAGCGGAATATTGCGCAGGGCTTCGACATAGGTGCCAGCCACCCCGGCGAGCAGCTTGTTGCTGGAAAGTCGGGCAATGCCGACCGCGGTGCCGATGAAAGTTGCCAGCACGATGGCGAGCAATGACACTTTCAGCGTGTTGAGAAAACCGACGACCAACGCCCGGCCGTAGCTGTTGGCCGCAGAATAGGCGATGATACTTTCACTGATTTCGAAGCGTGCCTCGCCGAACAGGAAGCCGTAGCCGGTCGCGATGCCCTGACGGGCGAGATTCCCCGCCGCGATGAAGCCGAGCAAGCCCAGAAGCGAGACGAAGGATACGGTGACGACCAGCTGGAAGACCCAGCGCCGCACGGTCCTGTTCCGGACGAAGATTCCGAGGCCCTCTACGAGCCTCGGTCTCCCAGTATTTTCCACTAGCTGTGACATGGACGGTTCAGCCGATCAACGTGCCGGCGGCGCGTAGATCAGACCCCCTTTGTTCCACAATGCGTTCGTGCCGCGCTGCAGGCCAAGGGGAGTCTTAGCGCCAACATTGCGCTCAAATATCTCGCCGTAGTTGCCGACAGCCTTGACCACGTTGAGTGCCCAGGCCTCGTCAAGACCGAGAGCCTTGCCGTTGCCCGGCGATACTCCGAGAAGCGCCTGCACGGTTGGATCGGCGCTCGTCTTCATCTCGTCCGCATTGGCCTGGCTAATTCCCTTCTCCTCCGCCTCGATCAGCGCAAAACCGACCCAGCGGACGATGTCGCCAAATTGCTGGTCGCCATGACGGACGGCTGCAGCAAGCGGCTCCTTGGAAATCAGTTCCGGCAGGATGACGTAGTCTTCCTTGCTCTTGGCAAGCGATGAGCGCCACGCGGCAAGACCGGACGTATCACCGGTATAGACGTCGCAGCGACCGCTGCTGAAGAACGCATTGTTCAGTTCGTTGACGTCTTCGATCGCGAGCGGGCTGAACGGTTTGCCAATCGAGCGGAAGAAGTCCGCGACATTGAGCTCATTGGTCGTGCCGGTCTGCATGCAGACGGTCGCGCCATCAAGTTCCTTGGCGGATGTAATATTGAGCTTGGCCGGCACCATGAAACCCTGGCCGTCATAGAAGAGGATGGCGCCGAAATCCAAACCGAGCGCGGTATCGCGCGTAAGGGTATATGTGGTGACGCGCGACAATACATCCACCTCACCGGATTGCAGCGCGGTGAACCGATTCTGCGCGGTCAAGGCCTTGAACGTCACCTTGTCCGCATCGCCCAGAACCGCGGCGGAAAGTGCATGGCAGAAATCAACGTCCATGCCGGCCCATTTGCCGGTGCTGTCGGGGGCCGAAAAACCGGCGATGCCTTCGCTGACGCCGCAAACAAGCGATCCACGGGCCTTGATCCTGTCGAGGGTCTCGCCAGCCTCTGCTGCAGAGCAGAGTGCGGTTGTAACCAACAGCGTTGCCAGAAATACTTTCATGTTCATCCCTCTTTTGTTGTTTTCGGTGTGCTCCCGAAATCGACGTCTGCGAGGTGGCCCAGCCGGATATCGCAGTTCGTGATGTATTAGAAATCTTAACTGACACTTGGGTCAATTGGCCAAAATATGCTTTTCTGTTTAGTTTTTATAAATTATATGGAAGCCAAAGGAGTGTCGTATGTCTGTTCGCCTGCCCACGTTGCGTGCCGTGCAAGCATTTGAAGCCGTTGGCCGGTTTGGCAATGTTGCCGCGGCGGCACGGGACCTCGGTGTGTCTTCAGGAGCGGTGAGCCAGCACATTGGTCGGCTCGAAGACGAGATGGGTGTCGCCCTTTTTGAAAGAAAGGGTCGCAACCTTGTACTCACGTCGTGGGGGCAGATTTATCTTGAGCGCGTGCGCATTGGCTTCGATCACCTGCGCGCAGCCAATACGGTTCTTCAGCGGGCGCGTCTGAAGTCGGGCATCGTGGTGAGCGCGCCGCCATCTCTGGCAATCCGCTGGCTTCGTCCCCTCGTCGCCGATTGGCAAGGAAACACGCCGGGATTGAGCGTCCGCGTGATCGGCGAGGACGACGAGCCCGTCTTCGAGGAAGAGCAGGTGGATTTCCGAATTTCCTACGGTACAGCGCGTCATCGCTATGCTCATTTCACTGAGCTGTTCATCGATAGGGTTACTCCGGTGTGTTCGCCATCCTTCCTTGAAGCGCATCCTGTGACCACGCCGGCCGATGTGTTGAAGGGGCCGCTCGTCGGCATCGAATGGGAGAACCCATACCAATCTCCTCCGTCTTGGTCCGACTGGGCCACTCAGGCAGGTCTTCCCCGACTTGAGCTGCAGAGCGAGCTATCCTTCTCGCTCTCAAGTGCGGCGATTGACGCTGCTATCGATGGTGCAGGCTATGTGTTGGGGCAGGCTTCGATGGTTGACCATGATTTGGCCAAAGGAAAGCTTGTCGTAGCTAACGACTGCTGGCTGGCTCTCTCCGAGCCATATGCCTTGGCGTGGAATCGGGCCGTTCTGGATAGACCTTTCGGACGTGAGTTCAGGGATTTTATCTCCCAGGCAGGACGTAGGCTGCGCGCAGCCAGTTCGCGTTCCTGATTTTGTTGAAGAACTAGGCAAACTCGCTGGGCAAAAGTCAAATGGGCTCGAATCCGGCTGCCAGTGCGGTAGCCTGTGCGACGTTTCCGGCGTCGAGCGCATTGTTCAGATGAGAGTGTCGGCGCCGGCGCCGTTCAGGTGCCCGAGGAGAGTTTTCCCTCGTCCTTGATCTCAGGCCC
>UCEZ01000079.1 GCA_900471525.1 Hyphomicrobiales bacterium
GGTCCCCCTCCCTGCCCGCCCCTCACGGCAGAGCCGCTGGGGCGGGTTAATTGGTTTCTCTGCGTTACGCGTCCAGCCAGTTTTCGAGCTTCAGTCCGGGATACGCCAGGAAGTCGCGCGTGTTGTTGGTCACCAACACCGTGTTGAGGGCGATTGCATGCGACGCGATCAGTTTATCGAGATGATCTTTCTTCCGGTCTCTTGTCGCCATTCGAACCGGACCATAGGCACGCGCTGCTGCAATCCCAAACGGCTCTACCGTGATCAGCTCGGCCAGGGCTGCAAGATTATCAAGTTCCCGTGCGGGATCATCGGATGCGGATACACCATACTCGAGTTCGGCGAAGGTGATGGCGGACATGACCACGTCCCCCACATAGCAACTGGCAAAGCGGCGGGCGACCTGCTCCGGCTGGTTTTTCATCAGGTAGATACACATGTTCGTATCGAGCATGTAGCGCGCCATCAGATCTTATCCCGCTCGTCTTGCTCATGGGACTCTCTTCCGTCACGCATAAAGTCCGGTGAGAAGCGGGCGAATACATCCAAAACGCCGGCCAGGGAGCGATGCACAGGACGGATGCGAAGCTCGTCACCGACGCGCTCGATTTCCAACTCGACATCGGTCCGGTCAAACGCCAGTTCGGCCGGGATACGCACGGCCTGCGAATTTCCATTCTTGAAAGCTTTGGTGGTGTGCATGCTATCATCCTCGTGTGTACGTGGATGTACAATAGCCGTTTATTGGTCAAATGTACATCCCTCGTGTGCACATTGACGATGTGTTTTTGGCTGTGGTGGCGCATAACGCACGAGGCGGCTCAACTGTGCCGCATCGTGTTCTGCTCGACCGAACCCGCAAACGGGTGCGGCCCATTCGGGGTTACGATCTCTTACACGGGGCGTTCTCGTGTAAAAGGGCGAGAAGTTGAGAGCGCGACCCGCGCTCACATCTGTAAGGAGCATTCGCGAGAGGCGTATGCGCATCTTCTCCGTAACATGCCGCTCTTACGATAGGCCGGTGCTCGCGCCAATGGGCAAGCGCGCCAGGGCGCTGTCGGCCGGGAAGAAAAAACGGCTTTCACCGCCAGAGCGCCGAACCTTCCTTTTTTTCTCCCCGTCCGACCCATGACCCGAACCCCGCCCTACCGGGAGCGGGCTTACGCCCCCTCCCTTCGTTCCGAGGAACGTGTGAGCACGTCCTTCGGACCAAAGGAAGAAGGCTTCGCCCACTGCGGGTTCGAAACCCAAAGCAAATGGGACATCAGGAGATCATACCATGACGACGATCATCATCGAACTGAACAAGCTTGACGCAGACCCGAAGAACGTCCGCAAGACCTATTCCGCCGAGAGCGTTGCAGCGCTTGCCGCATCGATCAAGGTCAACGGCGTTCTGCAAAACCTTGTCGTGCGGACCGCTGACAAAAAGGGACGGTACTTCGTCACGGCTGGCGAACGTCGCAGACGGGCATTGTTGCTGCTTTTGGAGCAGGGGGAAATCCAGAAGAGCCATGCGGTCGAGTGCAAAGTGCGCGACGGTGAGGATGCCACGGAAATCAGCCTGACAGAAAATGTCATGCGCGAGGACATGCACCCAGTGGACGCTTACGAGGCATTCAGCGCCTTGGCCGATTTGGGAAAGACAATCCCTGACATTGCAGCCCGTTTCGGCACGACCGAAATCATCGTGCGCCGACGTCTGGCACTGGCGAAGGTCTCCCCAAAACTGCTGGACCTCTACCGCGACGAGGAGATGACCTTCGAGCAGCTTTCCGCCTTTACGGTTTCCGACGACCACGAGCGGCAGGAACAAGTCTGGAACGGCCTGCCCACGTGGGATCGCCACGCCAGCCGGATCAAATCGAACCTGTTGACCGATGAGGTTGCCAGCACGGACAGGCGCGTGAAATTCGTCGGCGGGCTGGATGCCTATGAGCAGGCAGGCGGTTCGGTGCGGCGCGATCTGTTTGACGCGGATGGCGGCGGTTATGCGCTGGATATCGCCTTGCTCGACAGACTGGTATCCGAGAAGCTGGAAGAAGCCACGGTGCCATATCGCGTACAGGGCTGGAAATGGGTGGAGGCGACTTTCGAGCGTCCGGAATGGATGTTCAATGTCCCACGTGTCTATCCGGTAGAGGTCGAGCTTTCCGCAGGGCTTCAGGCCGAGTACGACGCGCTTTGCGAAGAGCATGACGAATTGGCGGAAGTGATCAACAACGATACCGGGGAAGAGAGTGCCCACCAGCGCGTCGATGCGATCAACCGGCGTCTGGACGAGATTTCCGAAAGCAAGGAAACCTATTTGGCCGAAGATAAGGCCAGAAGCGGGGTCGTGCTGTATGTCAACTATCACGGCAAGCCGGAAACGGCGATCGGCATCATCAGGAATGACGACGAGGCCGGAGACGCGGACGACGGCGAAAACGGGAACGCCCCCGCAAGCGTTAAAGCCAAGGATGATACCCCGAAACTTACCCACCCAGCAAAGCTGATCGAGGATTTGACCGCGCAGAAGACCGCAGCGCTCCGCGTCGAACTGTTTCACAGTCCAGATGTCGCGCTTGCCGCTGTCGTTCACGCCATGCTGCTGCGTGTCGCATACACCGGCCATGTGTCCGAGCAAAGCGCCCTGCAATTGTCGTTGACCTATGAGCGCGTCGAAGGGTCGATGAAATCGCCAGAGAATTGCAAGGCCGTTGCCGAGTTCGAGAGCGTGCAGGAAAACTACGGGCATAAAATCCCCGGAAACCCTGCCGACCTGTTCGAGTGGTGCCTTGCACAGAGCCGCGAAGAACTGCTGCTCCTGCTGGCCTATGCGGCAGCCCACTCCGTCAACGCTGTGGAGAAGAAATTCACCAACCGCCGATCTGGTATCGAGCAGGCAAACCAGCTTGGTCGTGCGCTCAATGTGCGGATGACCGACTGGTTCGAGACGACCGCCGACAGCTATTTCAATCACATCAATCGGCAGAGCATTGCTCTCGCTGTGGCGGAAGCCAAGGGCGAAGACGCAAGCCTATCCGTGAAGGCAGCGGGTAAGAAGACAGAGGCCGTGCTGATCGCGGACAGGCTGATTGTGGGAACCGGCTGGCTCCCGGCTCCAATCCGGATTGCATCCGACCCGAGCGCCGAGGCAAACGTCGAGATCGACGACGACGAGGCCCAGTCCCTGCCGATGGCAGCGGAATAACCCCGCCGATGCTATCCAGCCGGTCGCGCTTCTTCCGCGCGGTCGGTCCCTGTTTAAAACAGAGCCACCTATTTGACCTACCCTAGACATTTTCCCGCCCGCGAGCGCGGGCCAGGGCATCGAACCCCGGCCCGCGCTTTGCTTCGCAAGCAGGATCCGCGCAGCGCTGGAATCACGCGAACGCCTGTCTCGCGCGAGCGGTTATTTCCGGTACGACATTGGCTGGATGAGGCCGCATGTGATCGGGCGCGGATGATGTGGCTTGTTGTCGGACCCGTCAGCAACGGTTTTCCGTTAAATGCGAAAGGAACAAACTTCATCCCGCGTACTGTGATCGTGCCCGCGACCCCGCGCAGCTGTAAATCGCTAGCGCAATCAGTGTTCCTGTCCTGAAGACCAGCGATCTTATCAGGGGAGGCTCCCGGGATGGCATGGTGGTGGAGCCGATCTCGATGTTTCGATGGGCTCGCTGCGTGATCGGTCTTCTTCCCAGATGCAGTCAGTTCCCTATGAGCCCCAGCTCTCGGCGAATGTCGTTGCGAGGAAGCCGATGGTTCTTCCGCTAAGTGGTGTTTAATCGCCTGGTCGATGTTAGGTAGATGCGTCTGGCGTCGATGAGTGGCGATGCCGGTTTCGGTGAAACGGGCGGCGTTATATCCGGAGACATCTGCGCTGATCTCCTTTGTATGCGATGCCTTCAGATGGATCACTAAGGCCGGTCGTCACGCCCGCAACCCTCGATCGGAACGATTTTCCCCGATCCTACAGATCTCCTCGCGCTGCAAAATCGTCCCGCTCTCAGGTGCTGCGACCCTTCGGGTGCGGCCGTTCCTGTTCCCGCCCTTTTGTCGTGTCCATCGGCAACGCAAACAAAGGAGATACAGCAATGTCCGACCTCGTAAACTTCATCCGCTTCACCGAAACCGGCCTCTCGGGCAACATAGCATCCATGGCTTATGACATCGATTTGACCGGCGAAGAAATCAGCAGCACCAACCCGAAAGCGCCCGTTTATCGCATCCTTGCCAAGACCCCTAGGGGACGCTCCGTAGAAATCGGCGGCATCTGGAAGAAGATCAATCAGAACGGCAGTGACTACTACACCCTCTCGGTCAATACCGGATACGGACGCCTCAATGCCAATCTCGGGCGCTTCCCGGGCCAAGACGACGATGATCTGATGGCCGTCATTCCCTGGGATTGATCCAGCGAGGTACGGCTCTAGTGCGGGGCCGTACCTGAACGATCGCCTGAGTCGTCCACCGGGAAGGGCAGACACGCAGAACAGTGCTACGCTGTTGGCCCGGTGTCGAAAAGCTTGCGGTGGCGCGGGTGGAGGTCGAGGTGGCAAACCTTCGCGCGGTAGGCTGGAACTGGCTGCAATCCGTTGGTTCCAAATAAGCCAAGTTCATTGCCGATGCGCGCGAGGGGCGGCTTTTGATACAGACCGAAGGGTGCTCAAGCGCTGCCCTCTCGCTTCCCGCCCGTCCAAGTGGGAACTACAGGTCGCGCTGAACTTTACAACTGTAAAGTCCTGCGCCGGTGATTGGTGGCGTTAACTTTTCATTAACGAAAAACTCCTTGAAGAATCGGAGTCTCTCTGGCATTTCTGACGGTAAGGGGCGCGTATCGGGGCCATAACCGTCAAGGGGATTTAATGCTTTACTCGGCTTCTCATAACGTCAGAGATACCGCATCGAAGATCCAGGCGTACACGTCGAAGCTTTCGGCGGAGCTTCAAGATATGCGCGAAGCAGTCTATCCGCCAGCCGCACGAAAAACATTCGCGAGAACATTCTCGACCCTCGATCTGGTACGATTGCTGGGAGTACCTGAAAGCACTCTCCGGCAACTAACGATCGAAGGGAAGGGACCTGTACCGGAGCGCGCCGAGAACAATCGGCGCACTTATACGGTAGACCAGGTGAAAGAGCTGCGCTCGTTTCTCGCTACCCTTCGTCCGGATGATGCCGGTGAGCTTTTGCCGTACCGCCGTAAGGGCGAGAAGCTGCAGGTCATCGCCACTGCGAATTTCAAAGGGGGAAGTTCGAAGACGACGACCTCGATGCATCTGGCCCATTTCCTCGGCTTGCAGGGCTACCGGGTGTTGTGCATGGATCTGGATCCACAAGCGTCCATGACGGCGCTTTTTGGTATCCAACCGGAATTTGATCTCGGCGAAAATGAGACTGCTTATGCGGCGATACGCTATGACAACGAGCGCCGAGCCTTGGCAGATGTCATTCGACCTACTTATTTCCCAGGCGTCGATCTGGTGCCAGGAAACCTCGAACTCATGGACTTCGAATTTGACACCCCTTCCTACCTTACACAGAGGAATAGGGACGACCTCGGTCTCTTTTTCGAACGGCTAAGCAATGCGCTGGCGCGTGTGGAAGATCGTTATGACATCGTCATTCTCGACACACCGCCATCACTTGGCTATTCGACACTCGCAGCACTGTATGCTGCGACGTCGCTGATCGTGACGGTTCATCCAGCCATGCTCGACGTGGCGTCTTGCAATCAATTCCTCATCATGATTTCCGATCTTTCCGAGACGCTGGGCCAGTTCGGCGCCCAGTTTGAGCATGATTTCTTCCGGTTCCTTCTGACACGTGTGAATCCGAACGACGGACCGCAGAAGTACATGTCTGGAGTCATGCGACGCCTTTTTGGTGATGACGTACTCGTGTCGGAGGCTCTGGAGTCGACTGCTATTGCTGGCGCAGCCGTCGCTAAAAAAACGCTTTACGAGCTTGAAGTCGGCGAGGTTGGTCGGGAGGCGCTGAAGCGAGCGATCGAAAGCGCGGATCGTGTTAACTTCGAGATCCTTCACCTGATCCACAAGGTTTGGGGGCGTAGCGCATGAAAAAGAGCATACTTCAAAGAATGGCGGCGGATGCCGAAAACCGCGGTGATACGGCCCAAGTCCCTGAAGCGCTGGACAAGGCTTTGCCTTCGCGACGCCACTCATCACCGGTCATTTCAAACGTGGGAAGAGTGCTCTCGCAGTTGACCGAGGACAGCATTATTTCCCTCGATCCCACGAAAGTGGAGCGCTCTCCTTACAAGGATCGCTTCGAAAATGACGAAGAGGCTGACAAAGAACTTGAGGCGCTGAAGTTATCGATTGCAAGCGAAGGGCAGAAAATACCAATTCTTGTCCGACCGCATCCAACGAAGAGCGATCATTATCAGCTGGCTTACGGGTACCGTCGCTGGGCTGCTGTCAAGGCGATCATGGCGGACGCCGAAAGACCGGAGGCCGTTAAGATCAAGGCATACGTCCGTGATCTTACAGATCGCCAGCTTATTGAGGAGCAGTCTCTCGAAAACGGCGTTAGGGAGAACCTCACCTGGATTGAGCAGGCAATGTGGGCCGTGCAGCTAAAAAGCGCAGGGCTCTCTCATCGTGCGATATGCCCCATCCTTGGTTTGTCTGAGGCGGCTATTTCGCACCTGTTCCGGGTCACCGACATCGTTCCTGAAGATATTGTCTACGCTATTGGTCGTGCAAAAGGCGTGGGCCGCCCCAAGTGGACTGTATTTGCGGACCTCTTGAAGAGTTTGAACAAGGCCGAGGCTGTGCGCCGGATTGTTAAAACACCAGAGTTTAAGCAAGCAGATGGAGCGGAGCGGATCGCGCAGGCAATCAGAGCTGCAAGTGAGATATCTAAGCACGGCGAAGGGAAAGCGCAGGATGAGATCCGCGACTTCGCTCTTAACCAAAGAGTTTTCGGGCGTATGAAGTCTACGTCTTCTGGGACGACCGTAATCATTCCCAAAAAAGAGGCAGCATTTGCGCGCTGGCTGGCGGATCGAATGCCGGATCTGATGCGCGAATATCAATCGGCCGACCCTGCGCAATAGGGCGGGGGGTCACAGCAAGAGTTAGCAAGGTCGAAGGAGAGACAACCGCAAAAGAAAAAGGCCCCCAAACGTTTCCGTCGTGGAAGCCTTCCTCACATGTAGCAATCTGAGAATCGCATTTTCACGAATCACAGTCAAGAGTCTTTGGCATCGTTTTGGTGAGCGGATTTCTTTTGCCTTTTGAGAGGTGAAGGAAAATGCAGAGTGGAAGTGTGACGACGCCCTTTGGGCGGCGGCCGATGACGCTTGCCTTGGTCAAAGGTCAGCTGGAAACAGCAGAGCGTAGCGAGAGTAAGCCCGTAGATAAGTGGAAAGTCTTCCGGGATCTCTGTGAGGCGAAGGACGTCTTTGGCCTTCAGGACCGATCTCTCGCAGTGCTGCACGCGTTGCTGAGCTTCTATCCGGATACTGAGCTCTCGGACGACAATGGTCTTGTCGTATTCCCGTCGAACACGCAGCTGTCGATCCGGGCGCACGGCATCGCCGGCACAACACTGCGGCGCCATCTCGGTGTGCTCGTTGAGGCTGGTCTGATCCAGCGCCGCGATAGCCCGAACGGAAAACGTTATGCGCATCGGAGCAGGGGAGGGGAAATCGAGGACGCGTTCGGCTTCAACCTGGCACCGTTGCGTGCGCGTGCTGCCGAGCTGGCTGGTCTTGCCCAGCAAGTTGCTGAAGAGCGCGTGCGGTTCAAGCTTGCCAAGGAAGCTTTGACGCTTTGCCGGCGCGATGTGCGCAAGCTGATTTCCGCTGCCATGGAAGAGGGCGCTGACGGCGATTGGGCAGAGATCGAGGCGATGTATGTCGGCCTTATTGCGCGCCTTCCGCGCGCTCCGAGGTGCCACGATGTCGATGCCGTGCTCGAAGACATGCGAATGCTTCGTGAGGAAATCGTCAACGTCCTGGAAATTCAGCTAAAAGCAGAAAAAACCGACGGCAATGCTATCCAAGATGGATGCCACATACAGAATTCAAATCCCGAATCCATCAATGAACTTGAACCTAGCTCTGACAAAGAGCAGGGCGAAAGGCCCGAGCTCAAACCGAAACGGGTTACCGAGCCGCTGAAGGCGTTCCCGTTGAGCATGGTGTTGAGGGCATGCCCGCAAATGGCGGATTACGCCCCAGGCGGCCGGATAGACCATTGGCGTAAGTTGATGTCGGCTGCCATTGTGGTCCGGTCGATGCTCGGCGTCAGTCCGTCGGCCTATCAGGAGGCGTGTGAAATCATGGGGGCCGAGAATGCGGCGGTCGCAATTGCCTGCATCCTCGAGCGGGCAGGACATATCACCTCCGCCGGCGGTTATTTGCGCGACTTGACCCGAAAGGCGGCACGCGGTGAGTTCGGTCTTGGTCCGATGCTGATGGCGGCGATGAGGGCGAACGCCGGGGATGAGAAGCGGAGCGCATGATGAGCCCCGCGTCCAAGTGCTCAGGAAATGTCGGGGATCCGATCCGCGATCTTTTCGAGATAGTCGTCGATCGCTTCTTCGATATAGGCGTTGAACTTGCGGCGCTCTATCGCGGCAAGGATCTTCAGCGTCTTGTGAACGTCGGCGCGGATATGAATACCGGTGGTCACTTTTTCTGTGTCTCGGAAGCGCTTGCCGGCGATCGGATCGCGGCTTTCGCCCTTGGCGACCATCTCGCGAAGTTGGGCACGGTCTACCGGCGGCTTCGACGTCGAGGCATGATGGACGTCTTCGGTTTGCGGAGGAGGGGAGGCAATCTGCTTTTCGCGCACGGACGGCTTTTGCCGGTTGGTCGAAATCAGCCCGAGAACAAGGTTCTTGCTATCTGGTCCGTCACTCATGCCTAAACTCCCTCGGCGGTGGATCTGTAAAGGTTTAGGATCTCTCCCAGCAGCGTTTCCATCTCGGCAATGGCTTTCGGGTCGGGCGTTGCAACTGTCTGGAGCGTGCCGGCGGCGCCGATCGATTGATAGCAAGCGCGCCGGGCGATGGGCTGCGAGGCAAGCGCGACACCGCTTTCCCGCAAGATTTCGCGAAGCGGTGCATGCGCCTTAGCGCGTCCGGTGACGAGATCGTGTTGGTTGATGACGATCAGAGCGGGAAGTTTGCGCTTTTGATCGTCTTCGACGACGGGGATGTGATTGAGCGCCAGTTGCATCCCGGCGACCACGTCGTCCTGGGTGGTCTGAAGGGGAATGAGGACGATGTCGGCACAATAGAGACCCGCGAAGAGATTTTCATTCGTCGTCCCCTCGATGTCGACAAAGACAATCTTACCCTCGCGCTGTCGATCCAACGCCAGTTTGTAAATGCGATCCGGGTCCAGGCAGCTTTCCGCCTCAAGCCTGTCGGGCCAGACCTCCATCTGCTTTGACATCGCCACCCATCGCATTGTGTTGGCACGGCTGTCGGCGTCGATGAGAAACACGTCGTTTCCGGCATGGGCGGCGGTTCCCGATAGCGCCCGCACGAGTGTGGTTTTTCCGGTCCCGCCTTTTGGGTTTGCTATGGTGACGATCATGAATGCTCCTTTCATTTTCAAAAGAAACTATAATTAACCGTGCGCGGCTGTTCTGACAACGCTTCAGTTACCCGTTGCTGATTGGCCGCTGATGATTGATGATCGACAATTGCCAGCTGCTCATCATCAACGGGGAACGACCCATTGATGATTGCCATTGAGCAGTTGATGACGCGTTATTTGATGATTAACAACGGTTATGTGAGCATTACCCGTGCACTAACGGGCACTGTTTCAATTAACAATGGGCAATTGCCAGCGTTTCAATTACCCATTGTCGGTCGCCGTCCATAGAGGGCATGTGCGTCTCACCTGTGAGTGTGAGTTGACAGTGCGAAGTGGAAACTATAATTAATTCTCTGTGGCAGGATAGTCAAGTTTGTGGTACAAACTCGACGACGCCCCGCCGCCGGCGATGCTGGTGTTCGCGCCATATGGCGCTCTGTGGCGCCTCCGGCACCCATGGCAATGAAGAGGAAGCGATGCGAAGCGAGGTGGTCAGGGTCCGCATGAAGCCGGAAGAGCGGCAAGCGCTCGCGGCGCTTTGTGGAGAAACACGGACTGCAAGTGACGTCATTCGATTGCTGTTCCGCGATCAGGCCGGTCTACCGTTGCCTGTCGGACCGATCGAAGCCGACCATCTGCGGGGTACGAACGAGGAATTGCGTCGCGTGGGCATCAATCTCAACCAGGCTGTTCGGGCCATGAACGAAGGCCGCGTCGGCTATGAGCCGCATCTGGATGCAGCGCTGCGAAAGCTTCTCGACGCGGTCTTTCGGCTGAGGGCCGATGTCGATTTGATGCTTCGGATCAGCCGGCGTGAGCGGAGAGGGGGCGCCCATGGCCTATGAGTGGGCAGGTCTCCTCGGCGAAGTCGATAGCTACTCCGCGCGGCGGGCGGCTTCTCTCCTTGACGATAATGAGGAGCGGCGCCGCGGACGGGTGAGTGGTCCCGCCGTGACCAGTGATCGCGCCGAGAAGCGGTATCTGCCAACAGGGATTGCAGCCAGGGCCGCGACGATCTCCGTCCCGTCGGGGGAACAGACTATCGCCTCCATCCTGCAGCCAGCGCGCTCCTCTCAGCAGGACGTCATCGCGCTCGTCGGTGCGTTAGCTTCACGCACGGGGCCGGAAGAGGACGACGAATTGCGCAGGGGCGGGGGAGGCGGCGGTAGCGCCGCACGTCAAGCCAACCCGCCGATCACCACGCGTTCGTTGAAAGACAAGGCGTCGTCAGAGGTTGCCAGCCGGGCAGCGCTTGCTGCCGGTGCCCAGCCGGTTGTGATCAAAGTCACATCAACGGTTTCCAGCCGCGCTTCGGCCGCGGGCCTGCTCACCTATCTTGGAACGCGGGAGGTCGAAACTGAAAATGGGCAAAAGGAGAAAGTGGACATCTCCGTCGTTGATCAGGACGGGATCGCCATCGCAAGCAGAGAAGGGCGCGCGGCCGTTCTAGCTGCCTGGACCGCTGAGTTCCGGGAGCCCTACGCCGTGAACGCGGTAGCGACCATTTCGATTACGTTTGCGGGGCCAGTTGGAGACGACGACCTTCATGAGGCGTTGAACGCTGCCTTCGGCTCAAAGCCGTTCCTTTATTCCCGTCGCCCGCACGGGGAGGTTTCTGTCTATACGGTCACGGAACTGCCGGCGAGAAAACTGGCTGTCGCTTTGAAAGTCCGTGAGAAGGGCGACGGTTCGGTGCGGTTGGCGGAAACTGCNNGATGTTCGCATTCTCGGGGCTGCGGCTTCGGAAAAGTCGGGCCGCTATTTTCTCGAAAAGTTTCTTCATGCCGAAAGATCGGTCGCCTCGAGTACCGGCGAAGCGGTAAAGCACGGATCGTCTATCAAGAGCGCAGCAGATGGTATTTGGCAGAGTTGGTCTGAGCATATTCGCACCGTCGAGCCGCGCAATGCGTTCCACGTCATATTCTCAGCCCGCGCCGGCACAGATGCGCAGGTAATAAACCGCGCCGTGCGCGATTTTCTGAGCGAGCAGGTCGCGGGGCACCGGTGGGTCACAGCCCATCATCCTGAAACCGGGCATGTGCACGTCCATGCGATGATTTCCGCGCGCGATGATGTTGGCAAAGCGCTGCGGCTGACCAAGCCGGAGCTTTACCAGTGGCGTGAGCGGTTCGCGGCAAAGGCGCGTGAACATGGGATCGCCATGGTGGCGACACGCCGAGCCGATGTCGCTGCGACGCGCCCTTACAGCCAAGCGCAGGCCGGCGCGCATCAGCGTAGTCTCGCCGATCCTCTTTACCTCAAAACGTCCGCTGTCAATAAGCGTGTCGAGCGCAAGCGAGCTGGTGTCGCCGACCGCGCTTCGCTCGCAAACGGCAGCCTTGCGTTGGGCCAGCAGTGGCGAGCGACCGTGGAGGCGCTGAAAAAGGTAGGTGCGAAATCTAACGTCATAGATGCGGCAGATCGGTTTGCCGCTGTCGCAGCGAAAAAAGCGTCAACGCTCATGCCAGGTGCGGTGAAAGGCTTCGTACTTCTGCGGTTCGAGTTTCACGGTTCCCCTCACAATGGCTCTCTGTCGAAGACGGTCCAGCAAACGCTGAAAGCTGATCCTCGGTTCGTTTCTGTGAAGGGCGCTACGGTACTGCTCCTGGCCCCGACCGGAGCGAGCGTCAGCAAGATTGAGCGCGAGCTGACGCGACGGAACGAATTTGGCCCAGGCGCGGAGACCCTCAATGTGGTCAAGAATTCCGAGCGACGGTTGTTCGAAAAGAGGCTAAGCGGCGCCGTTTCGGTCGAGGCGGCCGGCGGTGCGCAAAATGGTGCGCCAACGGCGTGGCTGCAGAGTCGCTTTGCCGCACTGGATCAAAGGACGACTTCGGAACTGGCCGCACCTTTGGCGAAACTCATGACTCCGATTTCACACATCAAACATCGAAAGGAAAACACTATGCCCCTATCGCTGGAACAGTTCGATGAGCGCGTCGCACGGGCTAACAAATCGATGGACCGTTTAGAAACGATGGTCGACAGCAGTGGTGAGCGCCAGGCGGTCGAGGAAATGCGGCGCGAAATTTCGGCACTCTTTGCCGAGCAGCGCCGTGACATCGAATTGCAGCAGATACCGTCAGCCATGCATGCTTCCGGGGGAGGGGGAACGTCCGCGGCTGCTCGGGTCGAGGACGGCCGTGGCCAGAACCGGAAGCTGCCGACAAATGTCGATCCTGCAATCGCCCACCAGCAACAAGCAATTGCGGACGGACGCGCGGTCCGTGCCGCACGCGAGCAGGCTGGCAGTCGGAAAGGGGTGAACGACGAGGCGCGTCGCGAGCGCGTTCGGCAAGTGGAGCAAGAACGTGTCCACGACAACAGGCGCGAGGGACCGGAACGATAGCTTGAAGACCATGTGGTGACATTGCGGATGCGCATCACTAGAACTGGTTCCACGAACCGCGGTGTTTGCGGTTTTTCTCATGCGGGAAACAAATACGCCATTCCCGCATCTACGAGCTAATCGTGTCGTTCAGCGAACGACTGGTTTAATAATGCAACGTTGGGAACAAGTGCCCCACCGAGAAGGCTTCTGCAGCAGCATGGGTAAAATCGCGGTGCGTTTTGCATAGCAGAATAGTGGCAGTTCGTTTGATATGGTCAAAAGGTATTTGAAGCATTGAGATATTCGCAATGCGATTGAGGCATACCCAAAAAGCATAGAATACTTGCCGTAAGAAAAGGGGTTGCCCTACCCCATGCAGATAGCTCAGCCGCGGCCGAACAAGCCAAGGAGGCGCCGCCAAGCCCGACTCCACCAGCGGGATTTGCGGTTCATATCGCGGTAGTAAGCCTTGCGCCGGCCATGGTCGGACTTAAGCGCTGCCACAGTCTGGGCAGCACTCATGGGCCGCAACCAGTCGACCCGCCCGTCGGTAATGAAATAATGCGAGTTGCAAGGCAACTGCCCACTGCCAATCGAAGGTCGAACCGTCGGCTTGCCATTGCGCTCTGTGATCTTCCAGCCAGCCGGACCGAGCGAGACAGGCACTTTGCTGCCACAGCCGCATGCGCAAAGGTGCATTGCGATCTTGTATTCCTCGGAGATATACAACACGCCGGACTCCAGCGCCGCTGGCACATAATGGACCTTGGCCAACCGGAAGTCAGTCACGCGTCAGGCTCCACGAACAAGCGGGGCAGGGTGGTATTCATCAGAAGATTGTACGCGGGAAGCGCCTGGGCGTAAAATCCGCAATGCTGCTTGTAGGCGAGTACGGCAATGCTAGCGTTCATGGCGTTGAGTTCAGCGATCTGGATGTTGGCTCGGTATTCGTGGGCGGGCGGATCGCTCAGCGGCACCAGTTGCTTGGATAGGACCTCTTCGGCATTCTCGGGTTTCAAGACGGTCGTGCGGATCATGCCGGCGAGGGCGCCGTTGACACGAACAAGCCCCATACCGACATCCACAAAGGGGATGCCAAGACGGATAAGCAGGTCAAAGATTTCAGCGCGTGCGTTGCCGCTGTCGATGCAGACAAAAGCGAAGGTCACTCCAGCGAAATCGGCCTCGCAAGTGCTGTCGATCTCTTTGGTTTCAAGCTTGATGCCTTTGCGGAACGTTTCATAGCGCCTCTGATAAACCTCGGCCTTGGGCTTGCCAAGCTCCTCCTTCAGCAACTGTCCGGGGGATCGGAAGGCGTTGTGGACGTGAAACAGCTTCGGGTCAAAGCCCCGGATCCTGTCGATATTCGTCTTGACGAGGAAATCCAGCACATAGGCGCCGGTGCCGCCCAGTCCTACTACGGCGACGTCCTGACCGCTGAACTTTGCCGACAGGTCTCCGATGAGCGCACGGCTTGTCAACGTGTCACGGAAATGGAAGACGCTTACCGGACCGGCATCGGTGTCGACGTTGAACGTGAAAGGATTTGCTTCCGGAAAACGGTCACGTGCAGGCCCGGACAGGATCGTTACATAGTGTTCGATCTTGACGAAAAAATCTGGAAGGCCCTGCGGCGGCTTATTAGAGAAGGACCTCTCGACGATGACGTCAGTCTTCACCAGCGGGACGCTCACCGCGCCGCCGCCCAAGAACGGGATGGGCTTGCCGTTGAGGCCATGAGGCACGCCACCCGCAAAGAAGACTTGGTGGTCGTGTGGCTCGACACGGGTGCCATCGAGGTCTTTCATTGTGGTGACGATCGCGCCCCACTTCAGGTCGCCCGCGGCATCCAGGTAGGGGATGTCGCGAGCGACGAGGTAGTCGCTGTCAATCCGGAGCGCGTAGCCCCGGTCGAGCAGCTTTTGTATATCGGGATTATGACTCGCTAGTTGGAATAACATGGAAGTCCATCCCCTCCTTGGCTTTGACCGAGCCGCCGGGGGCTAAGGTGCCCTCCTTGGGCTTCTCGCCGCGGCTGTAGGTCACCGAATACACGGTGTCCGGATGCTGCGGGTAGGTCGGGTCGAAGAAGGTCACCACCTCGGCATAGGTCAGCTCGTCCTTTTTTGGCACCTGATACGGGGTGCCGTTCACCACAATGGTGACGGTCTTGTCCTTACTCTTGTTGTCGTCATCATGATCACTCATGGATTTAGGTCCTTGTTGCTCTATACGACACCCCTTCGGAACCACCCCTCGGGCCGTGTATTTCAGTTGATGAACTGAACATTTCGTACTATTCTGAATGTAAGGGTTGATAAAACTCATGTCAATAGCATCTCATCAACCAAGAAAGGCGATCACAACAATGGCTTTTGGAGACAGATTGAGGCTGGCACGCGGTCGTGCCGGCCTTTCACTCGCTGCGCTGTCAGCGAAACTGGAGCAACGTGTGACTCCTCAGGCATTGAATAAATACGAGCGCGGCGAAATGATGCCGAGTTCCAGCGTGCTTATGGCGCTGTCCAGCGCACTGAGCGTCTCCCTCGACTTTTTAATGAACAGCCAGGTTGTAGCCCTGGAAGGAGTGGAGTTCCGGAAAAAATCTTCTACCACCGAGCGAGACCGGGCTCATGTGGAGGCTGAGGTTATCGATCATGTGGAGCGCTATCTGGCCATTGAGGAGGTTCTTCAACTGGAGGATAAGCTGAGCGCCCTTGATACGCTTGAGCAAGTCGAGATCGACGATCTGGATGAAGCTGAGATCCAAGCAAACCTTCTGCGGAAAAACTGGAATCTGGGTAATGACCCGATTCCCAGCGTTACCGCTCTTCTTGAAGAGAAAAATGTACGTGTTCTCGAAATCGAGGGGCCTGACGGTTTTTTTGGCCTGACTTGTCGCGTCCGTCGGCCAAAAAACAAGCCGCCTGTAACCGTCGTTGTGCGCCGGCACGTCAATGTGGAGCGCGATCGCTTCACTCTTGCCCATGAAATCGCTCATGTTGTAATAAGTGGATGTAAAAACGCAAAAGTTGAAAAAGCCATGGACCGATTCGCAGCGGCTTTTCTCATTCCAGCCGACCATCTTCGAAATGAAATCGGAGAAACTCGGACCTCAGTAGCTTATCAAGAATTGGTGCGCCTAAAGCATATCTACGGCGTTTCGATCATGGCGCTGATGTATCGTCTCAAGGACATAGGCATAATTTCTGAGGAAAGCCTCAAGGCAATATTTAGAACACCTGCGCGGGCTTGGCTTAAGGACGAACCTCACGGACTCGATCCAAAGGGTGAAATTGCCGCGATGGAGCGGCCACAGCGTTTTGAATCATATGTTTATAGAGCACTTGCAGAAGGACTGATTTCCCCCTTCAAGGGCGCAACTCTCCTAAGAAAGCCCGTTGAAGATGTCGAGTTTGCGGTCCGTGGCCCTCGCTAACCGGCGAGTTGTAATTAATGACGCATGTTGTCTCATCGACCTGCACAAGGTTGGGCTAATCCAGCCCATGCTGGCGCTGCCATTCGACTTTCACGTCGCCTTTCCTGTCCGCTACAATGAATTGTTGAGCATTGCACCAGCGGAATGGGCTGTTTACGAATCGATCGGCATCCAGACCATTGACCTGCCGGGCGTTCAGGTCGCCAACGCATTCACACTGCGGGAGCAACATCCCGAGCTCAGTGCTGAAGACTGTTTTTCTCTTGTGCTGGCGCGCGAAACATCAAACGGGTTGCTGCTTACTGGCGACGCCGCCTTAAGGCGCGTTGCCGCAAAAACATATGGCGTTGAGGTTCACGGTGTTCTTTGGATTGCCGACCATTTAGTTGAGCAATGCATTCTGGAAGCAGAGGTTATGTGCCGTTGCCTTGAACAATGGGAGGAGGATCCTCTGGTTCGCTTGCCTTCACAGATGATAGCCACGCGCCTTCGAAAATGGCGAATGTAATGACCACCGCTCTATCAAAGCGCGGTGTCATGGGCCTTTATAAGGCACGCCGCCAAAGCGGCTGACGGCAGGGAAGGGGCACCGCCCTCACTCCGGCAAGGGGCCGCACCAACCCCTTGCCCTCGCTAATTCTGGACCTCGCCGGTCAGGCAGGGTTGCAGAAGCTGCAACCTGCTGACGATGAAAGGGAGAAGGCTCGCGGCAGATAAAGTTGCAATTCGCGCAACTTTTCCCTACATTCAGATTAGAGCAACGCTCCGGGGTCAGCGCCCAGCGCTGGCCGAAATGAATTCGATATGGATTAGGGCCCTTTTCAAGGGCCTTTTTTCATGGAAAGCAGCTGTACTTTATCCCGAGATTTGGCCGATCCTGCAGCGGCATAAGCGCATCAATCAGCTTTCCGGCCGCCATGAGATCGACGTAAGGTCGGTAGGTTGGATCATAGCCGCCTTTGGCTATGGGGTAGAGAACAAGATCCGCGACCTGCAACATCGGCGTCTTTTTGGTTCGCCGTTTGGGCTCGCCCATAACAATCCCCCGAAAATCCTCCGCTGTAAAACGCTCGTAGGCACCGGCGTTGTTGCCTTGGAACGGCATGCCTTCGACCTTCAGCGCTTTGGCATATTGAATCAGAACGCGGTCTTCGTGCTTCCCACTTTCCTCAAAAAACACCCGTAAAACGCGTCCCTGGCTGTCTGCATACTTGGCGGCGCGCTCGATCAAGATCGAATAGGCCGTCTTGCACATCAACCACAGGCGCTCGGCGAAGGCTTCCTGATAGCGGGCTACATAACCCGGGCGATCGATGATCGTTGCAATGCCGATGATGGGCAGGCCCATGATAAATGCATCAAGCTTCGGAAAGAAGACACGGGCGTTTTCTGGGGTTTTCAGCCAGCCGAATTCCTCTCGGCCGCCACGAATCTTGTGGGAATGGAGCGGATAGGTGATGCCATGTGCCGCGCAAAACGTCGCATGCCGCTCTTTCAGGGTATCAACATCCTCCGCCTTGATCAGGACGCCGCCCAATCCGAAGCAATCCATACGGTCACGGCGCGCAACAGGATTATGGTCCGAATCGCGGCTACCGGTGTCGTCAATGAAAAGGTGATATTCAGGAAGTGCTACCATAGCTGCGTTATAGCGGAATCTTTGCCGGCTGCCGCATTTTCTTCCAGCACGCGGATCAAACCGGATGTCCGGCACTGATCCAGTCGCTGCAGGAATTCATCGGTGGATTGTCTTCAAGCTTGGCGCCCGTGAGCGTGATATCCATCCCTTTTGACGCGTCCCCAGCAATGCCAGTTCTTTGCCAGTGCTGTCGCCGCTAGCGATGGCTTACAGCCATGTCAGGACGATGTGCGCTCCTCTCTCTGCGAAGCATGCTCACGACCGAACTGCTCATTTCATTTGAGGGGTGATCCTGGTCGGTGATGCGCGAGGTCGGAGTTTATAAGAACGCCGGCCGGCGGGCGTTGTTGAGCAAAGGCGCCACGCGCTGTTCCAAATTGCTCCAAAGTGACGGTGGAGCTTAGACCGGCGTAAGGTCCGATCACGACCATTGCGACAGCGCAGTTGTTCGCTTGCCGTGCTTGCGGATCAGACGGTTGGGTGTGGGAGACCGCTCCTGCTGAAGCCTGGTTAAGCCTCTGCCAGCGCGCCATCGGCCAGGGGTTGGGGCCGCCAACCGGTGTTGTAAGGCAACCACGGAGCGGGTCCGACAATACACGGGTCTTCAATCAAAAACCACGGTACCAGCCCTGCTCACCGCTGTCTGTTATCATCTTGAACTTTTTCGCAGCGTTCAGCTTAAGCCTTCATCTGATGTCAATTGTCAGAATGCCGATCATTCATCGGTAAGGGCGCCGGATATGTCCTTACGCAGCTTTCTAATTGCGCGCTTCTTCGCCGGTGAGGTTTCAAACAAATTGAGAATTCTCTCGATTGCCTCATCCGCTTCCCTTTGACGACGAACGCTCTCCTCGATTGCAGCCCTGAAATCCGGCTTCACCTTGGATGGCTCTTCGCTGCTACCGTCTAGGTTTCGTCCGTTTGGAACCCTGATCGACGCCGCGACATGAGTGGGAGGGGCTTTCAGCGCAAACTTCGCGCCTGGTGCCACCATGCTTGGCGCGACTTGGTTTGCTGGATACGGTTCTATGGACTCAACCACCACCTCCGGAGTTATTGTCATCCGACGTTGTTCACTGGTTGCGGAGATTGGCAACCAGGCCCGCTTCATCAGCTCGTTATCCGCATAGTAAAAGTTGCGGAGGCCGAATATGGGCTGCTGATTTCGTAACTTGATGATGCAACGCGTCTCCTTCATCGCTCCGAGTTCATCGGGTCGCATGAGCGGACGCATGGCCGTCCTGTGCGACATGGTTGCCCCCTTGCGATCAAACAGCGTGACGCCTGTCGAAACCGCCTTATCGACGGTGACTTCTTTGCGCTCACCAAGCAATTGCGAGACATAACGCTGATCCTCCGGATCCTGGGCGCCGAGGAAGATTTGGGCGCGGGCGGAATTCACCAGCGTCTGTCGACCTTCGCGCGTGTAGACATTGTCGATGGATCGTAGCGATTGGACGAAGAACCAGCAGGGTATACCGTAGCCGCCAAGAACGGTCGCGACGGTGAGAGCGTTTTCCAATTTGCCGAGGTTCTGAAACTCATCAAGCAGCACCAGAACCCGACGCTCGCCGCGCGTCATCATGGTGCGCGACATGTAGTCCATGAACTGGACCATCAACACATTAAAGATCGGCCCGATGGAGGCGACCTGCTGGATCCGGAAATCCAGGTAAAGGCTCATATTCTCGCGCCGCATCGCCCGAATGTCGAAGGTCGAGCGCGCCGTCGCTCGCAAAATGCGGTTGTTCTTGAAGGGACGAACGGCTGCGGCAAGCGAGCCGTAAACCCCGTCGAACTGTTTTCCCGCCATCACGGCAAAGCGCGCGATCGTCGTATAGGTAAAAGAACTGATCCACTCGGCCCGAAGCTCGGGGTTGGCAACCTCCTCCAACCACTCGCGCAACGGCTGGTCACCGCCTTCCACGACATTGAGAACCGTTCCGAGGTTCTTGTCTTTGTCGGCAATGTCAGGGTTTTCCAGGACCCAGGAGGTGACACCGGCAAACAGAGCACGCGCATCAGAAATCCAGTAGGCATCGCCTTTTGGCGTGGGCAAAAGGGCCGTCGCGATCGAATTGATATCGATGTCGCGCTGATCGGGATCAATGGCGACGAAGTCGAGGGGATTGTAGCATTCGGTGTCGCCGTTCTCGTCGGCCGGCGAGAAGCGCAAGACGCGTGAGAATTTAGAGCGGTAGCCGGCCGTCGCTTCGTAGGTTTCGCCGCGCATATCGAGAACGACGATGCTGTCCGGCCAGAGCAGGCAATTGGGAACGATCAGCGACGCACCCTTACCGGAACGCGGTGGGCCGATGACGAAGCCGCCGACATCGTCACCATCGATCCACAGCTTCTTGCCGCCGAACAGCTTTGGTTTCGTCAGCCGCCGCTTGCCGGAGCCACGCTGGATAAAGCCCCCTGGAACCTTGATCAGGCTGCCACCGATCCTGCCGACGAACACGCCACCGGTGCGCGTCAGACCCAGGGCACGCGCCTCCATTGTGCTGAGAAAGCGCGCATCGGTGGATTTCTTCTTACCCGTCGCAAGCGTGATCAGCATCGCGGCGCCGGCAACAAAACCTGCGCCCGCCGCGATCGCCGGCCGATGCCACTCACCGGCATAGAGATCGAGACGCGCGGCCTTGTACGATGCCAGAAGATCGTCCTGCAGCGCCTGAAACATCCATGTCGAATTGTCGAAGGCATAATAGAGGCCAGCATAGGCAAGCGACGCCACAAACGCAGCCGTGGCCGCGGCAATGAGAGCGCCAAACAGCAGGACGACCGGGTTCATAGGGCCTCCGCCTTGGTAAACACGATCTCTGATACGACGCGGCGTCCATCTGGAGTGCGCGCGAGCTGAACGACGATCGGAATGACCTCTTTCAGGTAATCGATGATCTCCTGTTTTTTCAGGTCCATGCCACTTTGCATGACCATCAGTGCCAGACGCTCATAGGCAGATCGGCCCGAATTTGCGTGAACCGTGGTCAGCGAACCGGGATGGCCGGTATTGATCGCCTGCAGGAAGGAGAAGGCTTCGGCCCCACGAAGTTCGCCGAGCATGAGGCGATCGGGTCGCATGCGCAGCGAGGCTTCGAGAAGTTCCTGTTGCGTGACCTTGGCGCGCCCCTGGTCGCCTTTTGAGGCGAGCAGGGCGACCGTGTTCGGTGTAATCGGCTTCAGTTCACGTGTGTCCTCGATTGTGACGATGCGTTCTTCTTCCGGGATCTCCTTCAGAAGCGCATTGAGGAAGGTGGTCTTGCCGGTGGAAGTGCCGCCGGAAACGACGATGGAGACCCGCGAGCGCACAGCGGTCCGAAGGAATTCCATGGCATTGACGTCACTACCAATCATCGCGGCAAGCTCTTCTTCGGCAGCCGACAGCGTGAGCTGGCGCCCGACGCGCGTGTTCTCAAAGGCTCCTCGCTGCTGATAGACGTCGAGGCCGATGTCATGAATGACTTGCTTGCGGATGGAGATGGCGCCGCCCTCTGGTGCTGCTGGTGGCAGCACGCATTGGAAACGCTCCCCGGACGGAAGCGACGCCGATAGGATCGGGTGCTCGTCATTGACGACCTGGTTGGTGGAACCGGCGACGCGCTCGCTCAACGACCGGATCCATTCGGCCGTGAACTGGGCGTCCTCCACCCGCTCCATGCTGCTCACCCCGAGGCGTTCAATGAACAGCTCTCCCGGCCGATTGACCGAGATCTCGGAGACGCGATCATCCGCCAGAAAAGGTCTTAGCCGTTCAAGGGCTTTTTCGAGAAACGGGAACGCGCTCATTTATAGACCGGCGCGATCGGATAGTAGGGGGTGGGGTCGACATCGCGGCGAATCTGCCCGCCACGTTTCAGGCGCATCATCTCCTGCCGGACGGGATCAGCATAAAAATCGGAAAAGTCGAGGTCACGCCTTAAATAGACGATCACCGGCTCGCCCTGAGCAACGTAGATCGTCGGTGGGATTTTCGAGCTCTCCTTAAACGCTTCGTTGGCGATCTCCTGGAGGATGGATGAGGATTTTTCGGCGGCAATTGCGCGCGCCTCCGCCGCCGTTTGGCTGGGTTCGGTGGTGACCGTCGTGACAGCACCGGTGATGGGATCAACGGTTGAGATCGACCGGGCACTGTTGGTCGGGGTCTCACCGAGGGCGGACACATATTCTGCAGCGCCGCCGATCACCGAGAGCATGATCGCAGAACCAAACCGCTCCCAGAAATGCGTGTCGATCTCGCCGGTCAGGCCAGCGCGACCAAGCCGGTCGGCGCCAGGTGACGCGATTTCGACCGACAGGCCGTCGGACCGGATCACCCGCGACCAGACGACGAAGATCCGCTTTTGGCCGCGCGCCAGCCCGGACTTGTACTCCCCGATCAGGCGAGAGCCTTTTGGGATCAGGATGCGTCCACCATCGAGTGAGCGCACATCCTCGCGCACAACAGCGCGCACCATGCCGGGAAGGTCGGTATTGATTGCTGTTTCCAGAAAACCGCGGATCATCGTTCCCTGTGCAATGAGTGCGTCCGTGCGGTCAAAGCGGGTTGCCTTGACGATGCCAGCCGTCTGCTTCTCGGACTGGGCAAGAAAGGCCTTGTTCGCATCGCTCTCCGCACCAGGGACAGTGACGAGCTGACCGTCCTCGGCGATGGTGACTGACTGGTCGCTTGCGGACAAACTTTCACTGTTCGTTCCATCGACAATGATCTGCTCCGAACGCAACCGGTCCCACCGGGCCTTTTCCTCGTCCTCGCGCCGCTTGGCTTCCAGTTGCGCCAGCCGCTCGTCTTCTTCCGCGCGCCGGCGCGCCTCTTCCATCCGGCGCCGCTCTTCTTCAGCCAGTCGGCGGGCCTCCTCGATCTGGCGCAGTTTTTCGAGGTCTTCGCCTTGGTTGACCGTCACATCGACTGTCGCAGCATCCACTGGCGTTTTCTCCTCGACCATAGGGATCTGCACGAGGTTGGGATCGGCTGCCTGTTTGACCGGCTCCTCCGGGAAATTACGAATGTTGGTATTCGATGTTTCGAAAGTTTCGGTTGCGCCCTCGTTGAGGCCGGGGGTCTGAGGACCCGTCGGCCAATTGACATAGGCAAGCACGCCAGCGCCGATAACGAGAAGCAGCGGAAGTGCCAGCTTGCCAAGACGGCCGTTGCGGTTGCTGGCGACACTGTTTTGACCATCGAGGTGGTCGAAATCGATCCTGCTCATTGCTGGCTGCCCTCCTTGGCGTCAAGGTTCTTCGGACCATAGGCATCCTCGACAAGATCGAAGGACCGGCGGTTGGCCTGCCGGTTATAGAGGCACAGCCATTTGTCGCCGGCGCGTAGCGTGAATTGGGCGGCAATCTTGTCGACCACAACGTATTTACCTTGGGTGTGCAGGTTGACGAGCGACTCCTGACGCTTGCCTTCGACGACGAAGATCGCCGGGATTTCATCCGGAAACTCCAGATACATATGGGTGCCGTCGTCGAACGCGACGCGCGGCTTCAGACTGGTGTCGCCGCGGAAGACATAATCGTAATTGAGCCGGCTCGGATCGAGGCCTTTCAGCAGCGGATCCTTGGCGCTATCCTGGGCTGCCGCCAAGAGGCGGGCGTTCACGTCTTCGTCCGGATACTTGAACCGCACCTGGAAAGCAGCCCTGAGATCGGCTGCGGCCGAGCCTTTCAGAAGAAGGGCATAGACCCGCTGGTTGGTGACGATGTTGACGTTGGTCTCGGCATTTTCGCGCAGCGGTTTGACGAAGAGGATGCTGGATCCCTTCTTCGGCACGATCGACCAACTCGCCGTGTCGCCAGCCGAGATTGTCTCGATCACCTCGGAGCTCCCAAGCTGGATCATCGTCGATACGCCAAGCCCGGCGGGAACGGTGACAACGGCATTGTTGTTGAAGGTGATGTACCGGATCCGAGGATCGGCGGCCGCCAAGGGTTTTGCCATGATCAGCAGAGATAGGGCGGCGAAAAACAAACGAGTTTTCTGCATCAGCGTGTCGCCTTATCGGCCGGCACGACTTCCGGCAAAGACTCCTGGTCGCGCCGATACTCGACGACCTGGAAACCAAGCGGGTTGTCGAACCGATATTCGTTTTTCAGCGGAGCGCTGGTGTAGCGGAAACGCACGACCGAGACCCAGTGTTCGCGCCGCAATGTGTTGTCGCGCCGCGTTTCCGTCGAAAAGCGCACCGTCGCCGTCGAGGAATTGAGAAATGACACCGACTTGATCGTCGTCGCAATACGCGTGTCACGGCCAAGCACCTTATCCCTCGACTGTGGATTGGATGGCTCAAATTCGTGACGCAGATCGACCGAGGCCTGTGCCGTCGAATAAAGCTGGGCAAGGTCATAATTGTCCTTCAACCCACGCGGATCATAGGTTTCGCGCGCCCTGATGTAGCGGACAATGTTGGCGGTCTTGATCGCATCGTTTTCCGAAAGCTTGCTCTCATCGAGCGAGCGTGCGACCTCGACGAAACCGGTCGTCTTGTCGGCTATCACCACAACGGCCTCGAATTGCTTTAATGGAACGAGGAGATTGAGGGCTGACAGGCTGAGCAGCGTCGAAACGCTCGCGATCGTCGCGACCGTCCATGCGATTTTCCGCGATCGGCGTTCCTTGCGATAGAGTTCCGCTTCCCACGACGCACCCGCATGCCAATAGGCGCTAAGGTCCAGGTGAGGGGTTTTAGGCTGGTCTTCAGTCGCTTCTGCGTTGGCCATATCTGCTTCCAATGCGCCGCTTTCGCGGCGTGATAAATTATATTTAATTCTAAGGGCGTGGAGAAGCCGAGAACGATTTCCCGGCGTCGTTACGGGCGTGATCGTTCGGCTAGAAAATCAACGGTGAGAGCTCAAAAGCGACCGCTGTCCCGACGGGATTGCAAAACGTTCGAGCCTCAGCTGCACCACCGCATCAGCGTTCTCTCGGACGCGGAATTGGAGAAGTAGAAGCTTCTATCGTCCTTCACCTCGATCCGGACCGTATCGCGATCGCCATCCGCTTGATCTGCCCCGGCCTCAATCCAGAGGACGTCGAGGACGTAGGAATTGCCTTCATGTTTGGCGGATGTCACCGTTCCGGTGGTCTTGTTGGCGGCGATACCCTTATCCTCAATATAGATGAACGCGGCAGCAGCAGCATCGCAGCCACCATCCGCAGGGGCATATGCTCCAGTCAGTACCGGAACGATCGAGCTTTTCGACTGCGCCATCGCCATAGTGGGATACAGCATTGCAAACACTATGAGTGCTGCGGGAGTTTTGTTCATCAGGGTCTCTCAGTTTATAGGCCCAACATGCCGGTTATGCTGTGAAGGTAGCTGGTGGCAGAGCCGTACAGGGCTATGCAATATTCTCCGAACGGCTTGAAGAGAACGACGGCGACGATGAAAAGCAGAAAACCGAGGTTGCCGCCTTTCTTCGACTCGGATTTGGCCCGTTCAGCCAATTCCTCGTTGACGTGCTCCTGTTCCTGGAGAGCCGCGGTATAGCGGCGATTGTCACCCCAATGCTGCACGATAGGTCTCCTTTCACGCAAACTATATTTAACGATCAAGCTCATACTAGGCCAGCTTAAAGTTGAGCGTTCTTTTCTGTTTCTCGTTGAATGGCGCGGGCGCGGGCTGCTTGAACGTCGGCGGAGCTCCGTCGCCCCCCTAAACCGGTCCGCAGAATCCGTGCTCGCCCGGTGACCTGAAAGCTGGCACGACGCCACGATTCCTTCCCGCCCTGGAATGGAACGTCCCCTTGGCCGAGCGCCATGCCGCCGACGATGGCGCTGGCGAAGGACGGAATAAATCTGAACACCACGATACCGAGCAGGCAGACAATCACGAATGGCGCCACGTAGGATAGCTTGCTCTCCGTAGCCGTATTATTGGCCGTGTTAATTGCGAGCTCTATAAGTTGGTAGAGGAACGCCAGAAACGACATCATCAGCGTCTGCGTCACCATCAGGTTGACCATAAGCAGCAACCAACCGTCTGTGAATCGGAAGGTCCATCGGTACAGCGCAAGAATGATGAACACCGGCGCCAGCGCCAGCGTGATGAACAGCATCAGCTTGGCAGCGAGGATGGCGGCGGCGGCGACCGCGATGAAAATCATTGCGACGACAAAGACGACAGCACCGATGAGGGCGCCAACATATTCGAAGGTGCCGGTCGCCACTTGTTCATAGACTTTGCCCGCAGTTTCGAACACGGCGTCGAGAATTTTCACGACGCCGGTCGTATCGTCGGTTCCACCGTCGAGTATGCCGCCTGAGCCTGCAATCGACTCGATGATCGTGTCGGAGATCAGGTTCGGCACGGCTTGCACAAGCTGGTAGAGCGTGGCGGAAAAGGCGTCCCAGTTGGTCGCCATGTAATAGATGAAGAAGGCTCGCCCCAGCCGCCAAGCCGCTTCCGGTACGGAAAATCCGTCCCGGCCGGCAAGGATCATGTAACCCCACCAGATGACATAGAGTGTCAGCATCGACCCGAACAGGACGGTGACCTGAAGGGCCAAGCCCTCATAGGCGTTCGAGATAAAAGTCTCGCCGATATTGTCGAGCTTCTCGAAGATATCCGAAATGATCGTGGTCGCCGCCATCTCGTTATTCCTTCAGGACGGACGTAAACACGTCATTGACCGGAAGGGCAGGGCCACACAAGTCGTCGGCCGGCCCATATCCGGAGATCGGCGGGCAGGGGGCTTTCTTCTCGCCCTTGGTCTGGCAGCCGGCGACCAAGACCAGCCCTACCAGCATTGTCATCACGAGCAATCGCATGCGGTCTCACTTGAACGGGTTGATGTCTCTATATTGCAGCATCTTGGCGGTCTCAGACTGCTGCGTCAGTCGCATCTGCATCTCGGTATTGAGCGCCGAGACCGCACCGTTCGAAACGCCGATCAACTCATTGATGGTACGCGCCGTCTCCAGCTGCATGCGGGTATTGGCGTCGACCGAGCCCTTCACGTCTTCGGATGAGCCGATCTGGCCAGTTGCTGATTGGAGCGACTGTTCCCTCTTGGAGATCCCTTGCGTCGCCTGCTGCGTCAGTGCCGAAAGTAGCGTGACAGTGTTCACAGCGCCGGAGAAGGCGCTGTTCATCGCGCCCGCATCCTCGCCGTCGACGATAGCCTTCACCTGTTTGACGAGCTGCAGGCCGTTGATCAATGTTGCCGCGATATTCTGGGAGTTGGCGTCGAGGCCGCCAAAGGACAGCGTTCCCCCGTTCATGATCGATGAGAAGGAGGGTGCGGCGGAGACAGACATATTGCCGCTTAAGCCGGTCGAGGAAATGCCCATTGACCCATCGCGACTGCCGGAGAGGGCACCAAGGATCGCCTTGGTCTTTTCCAGGATGTCTGTGTTGGTGTTCATGATATTGCCGGTGTTTTCGGCATTCTTTTTGGCGATCGTCAGGTTGGCGTTGTCGATGACCGGAACGTCGGCGAAAGCCGGCGTCGAAACGGCAAGAACAGCAGTGATTACAAGTCTCGTTCTCATGAGGAAACCTCTTTAATCGGCCGCTTCGGCGGCATTCTGGATGGACAGAAGATTGTCGGCGATCGCACCGTCACTATTGCCAGATGACAACACCGACGTTTCACCCTCGGCTGCAGCGATGACAGCGCAACGTGGCCAGTCGGCGCGCGGCACCTTCATTTGCTCGAGAATGACGGGATCACAGCTATAGGGATTGACGTTGGGATCGGACTTCATGGCCTTGGCGGTCTCGGAGGTCTTTGACAGCTTCATCTGCAGGCGCGCCTGCAACAGCTCGTTAAAGAGGTTACGTGCGGTCGTCAGGTTGTTCAGCAGCTCGGCGTTGACGGCGCGCGCTTGCGTGTTGTCATCCCAGGCGTCTTGGTAGATTTCAGAAGCGCCGACCGATGACGACAGTGCATCGATCCGTCGGCCCGCCTCCTGAACGCGAGCAGCGCTCCTATCGATACCGGAAACGGCTCTGTCAACGGTGCCAAAGGAAGCACCATTGGCATTGCGCGTGGCCTGAGATCCGTAGTCGACAGTGGACTTGAACGACGGCGAGACGATCTCCTCGATATTGGAGCCGCCGGCATAGGCGTTGAACCATCCATGGTTCCGACCAACCTTTCCGGCCCAGTTCTTCTGTTCTGCGGCGGTCGAGCCGTTGTACCAGGAGGCGAGGCATGCATAGTCGGTCGTTCCGCACTTGTTGACGCCGAGACCCAAGTATTTGACGCCGCCCTCGATATTTTCCTCGTTGATATCGCGGTCGAAGCCCATTCCCTTGCCGGTCCGTTTGGTCAACTGCATGACGCCCTTGACGCCGGTGGGTGAGCCCGAGCAGGTGGATATACCGGACTCTGCATGTGCGACGGAGAGCGCCAGGCCGACCGGAACATTGTATTTGTCGGCATAGTGCTTGATCAGCTCGACATTGCTGGTGTCTTCGCCCACCGCCTGCGCAGGCGAGCGGTAGAGACGCCGGTTCTTCTCTTTCTGCGAGATGTTGCAGCTGGTGACGGTCTGCTCCTCGAGCTGGTCGTCTTGCGTGTCCTTGTCGGTCGCCGAATGGCTTTCGTCTTCCGACCGCTTATCCTTCGAGTCGTCATCGATCACAGGTACATCCGCCCAGGCAGAGGGCGATGGTGCAAGGGCAAGCCCTGCAGAGAGCAAAAGGAGTACTGCCTTATTCATCTCTTGCCTCTGCTATCGTCCAGCCGCAGAAGTGCGGTAGCCACGCGGCCGGCTCATCGCCATAGGTCTCTCGCAGATGCTCGCACTCGCGAACCGTTTCCGGACGCCCGGACAGCACCTTCACCAGGTCGGGCATGGCGGAAAGGTCGAGGCGGGCGATGATCGAATCCTGCGCATGCTTGACCAGAAAGGTTCGGCTTGCCTTGTCCGCCTGCTTGATGAACCGGAACTCTTTCTCCGAGAGCCCGAAGGCCTTGCGATAGCTTTCCTCGTCTGCCGATGCATTGGGGAAGAAGATGTTGGTCATCGTCTGCTCGATGATCGTGTTGCGCAGATCAGAGCGCACGACGTCGGAGGCCGACTGGGTGCCGAAGCCGACAATGCCATTCATTTTTCGAATGGTTTTGAGCCAGTCCTTGATGAAACCGGAAAACATCTCATCGTCGAGCAGGCGCCAGCCTTCGTCGAGGAAGATCATCGACGGCCGGCCATCGAGGATCTCCTGGATGCGGTGGAACATGTAAAGGAGAGCTGCCGATCGCGTCCGCTTGTCGGAGAGGATCTCCGTCATGTCGAAGCCAATCACCGAGTCTGAGAAATCAAGCTTTTCCTCGGCATTGTTGAAGAGCCAACCCTTATCGCCGGTCGTCCATTCTTTCAGTCGATCGGCAAGATCGCCGATACCAGACCGCATCCGGCCTTTGAGCGCCTCCGCCAGCATGTCGAGGCGGCGCTCCGGTCGATCGAAGTCAGTGTAGATGCTGTCCACCGCATCGGAGATCACCGCCATCTCTTCCGCGTGCAGCACCCGGTCTGCCGGCGTGACCAGATAGGAAATCAGCGTCTTTCCAAAGCTGCGATTGGCCGGCGTATCGTCAAGCTGCAGGGGCGCAAACCCTGTCGGCTCGCCCGGGGACAGCCGCTCGTAGCGTCCGCCCATGGCGCGCACGAAAATCTCGCCGCCACGGTCCTTGTCGACGAAGACGCAGCGGGGTCGCGGCTCGACCCGCATCCCTTGCGCAAGCAGGAAGGACAGCGCCACCGTCTTGCCGGAGCCCGTCGGACCAATGACGGTAAAATTGCCGACGTCATCCTCGTGGAAATTGAAAAAATACGCTGTCTGGCTGGTCGTCTCCAGCAGCGAGACGGGTTTGCCCCAATGGACCTTGTGGGTCTGGCCGGACGGGAAATTATGGGCAGAGAACAGCCCGGCGAAATTGACCGACGAAATCAACCCCTGTCGGGCGACGTAGGCGAAGTTCGCCGGCAGCTGTGCCCACCAGCACGCTTCCTGATTGAGATCTTCGCGCACCGCGACAACGCCCATGCGCGCAAGCTCGGCCGTGACGTCCGCAACCGCGCGGTTGAGACCGGCAGGCTCGCGGGCCAGCACGGCGACGGTCATATGGTGCTTGCCGAAAACGACCTCGCCGGAGGCAAGACGGTCGCGGGCAGTTTCGACATCGTCCTCGACGGCCGTACCGCCATCGTCAGAATTGGAAATCTGCCGGCTGATGGTGGCAATCGCCTCGGTGACGGATGTGCGATCCTCCGGGGCGAACGAATGGGTAACGATGAACTCATAAGGGAGCCGCAGCAACCCGTCGAGTTGGCCAGGCGTCGTCATCGGCGGGTATTCCTTGATCGACACCATTGCGGCGACCTTTGAGGTCGCACCGTCGTCCGACCAAATCTCCGTTGCCTTGCGGCCAAACAGGATACGACCGGTTCCGACATAGTCGGCAAGCGACATGCGGGGCAGGGGCATCGACCGCTCGTCGCCGGCGGCAAGGATTTTTGCAAAAAATTCGGCTGGCTCCGAGAAGATACCTCCCTCGCGGGTAACACAGGACAGGAGCTCCGGCCGATAGGCGCGGAAGTCGCCGACGATCCCCGAAACCATATCTTTCAGGTCGCGCGATGCCTCGCCTTTGGCCTCGACCTCATTGTCTGCCATGCGGAAGACATCGAACATGCGGTCGACTTTGCCGGCGCGCCCGGTCATCGGTCGTCGAATGACGGTCAGATAGAGCTCGTTGACGAACATCGTCCGGTGCTTGAGCCCCTCCATGTAACGGGCGTTCAGCTCATCGGCGAAAGGATTGTCGAACTCCCCGTCGATTGCAGGGACAATCTGGCGGCGGATGATTGTCGCATAGAGCGCAAAGCGCGACGACCCGAGCGACCTGACCGTCATATTGCGGTTGGCAAGACGAGCGTTGATCTCTGCCTGGTCCATCGTCTGGTACGGCAGTCCGGAAAGCCTGATAACCTGGAGGAGCATGCCGGTCTTGGTGACGATGGTTTCTTCATCGACATGGCGCAGATAGGGTACGTGAGTGCCGATGCCGATTTCACGTGCACGTTCGCGTCCGAACTTCAAATCATGATTGACGATGTTCACGGGCTATAGCTCCCCGCTCTCCAGAACCTCCTGTTGCGGATCGCCCTGCGCATCGACAAGAACACCTGAACCACGCGGACGATGTGGACGTCGCGCTGGCAAAGGTAGAGCCCGATAAAATGAATGGGCAGGACGACGAGCGGTGCCAGGAAGCTCGACGTTGCTATGAAAAGGACGATCCCGAACAGTCCGTTGACGACGAAGATGATGATGTCGACGCCAAAATACATGGGCGGCCGGGTCAGCGGCAGGATGAGCGGTTCGACATCGGGAGCATCCTCGCGCATGTTAAATTCCCGCAGACGACTTCATGGCGTCAACCAGCTGGGCTGCCCCGAAGATGATCGCGATGCCGATGACGATCGAGATCGCCCCTTGCCAGGCCATGCGGCCGGTCAAAAACATGAAGCCGAGGAAGCAGACGGCGATGATCGCCAAAGAGCGCGCGACATTGCCCTGAAGTACGCCAACGAACCATTCAAGGATCCCTTCGACGGGAGCAGCGGACTGCGCATAGGCAAAGTTCGGCGCGAGTGCCAGCCCGGTTGTCAGGAGGGCGAGGCATACTGTCGTCTTGAAGCGGGAACGTGATGCGGTCGAAAGAATGGTCATGCGGAAGTCCTCTGCGTTTTGAAGGAGAAGCTTGAGAAAACGGTCGATCTAATCGCCGTTCCAGACGTGTTCATCTCGCCAGGGCGAGGGCGCCAATGCGACCGTCTGTTTCTGGGCATGGTGGTCGCCGCTGCGTCTTTTCCCGGCAGCCAATGCCTTGGCATTCAGCGTCCAGCGGTTCATCACCTTGACGACGTATTGGGCGGTTTCGTTGAACTCGGGAATGCCGCCCTTTTGGTAGACCCGCTCCGGACCAGCATTGTAGGCGGCGAGCATCAACAAGGGATCGTCGAACTCACCATAGAGTTTCTTGAGGTGCCGGACGCCGGCGCGGATGTTCGCCTCGGGGTCGCAGCGGTCCGTCACGCCATAGTCGGAGGCCGTGTCCGGCATGAGCTGCATGATCCCAAGGGCACCGGCATCGGACACCTGATGCTTTCCACCTGCGCTTTCGACGTCAACCACCGCGAGTGCGAGAGTCGGATCCAGCTGCTCTTCTGTTGCTATTGCTTTGACCATCGCGAGTGTGCTCGCCGTGTCGACTGGCTCGCAGGCATTGGCCGAATAGGACACTGAAAAGAGGAGGAGTAGCGCGATCGTTTTCATGGAAAAGTTCCGGTTGCTGCGTCGCAGAATAAAATATAATTAATTCGCCAGGGATTCATGTGTCAATTCCAAATCGGAGAAATTTCGATGTGTGGACAACTTAAGGTCTTCTGGCTGGCAGTCTCGCTGATGCAGCCGAGTGTGGCTTTATCACGTGAAATGGGCGAACACCTCTATGCGGAGCCGGTGCCATCTTATCTTCGCAAGTTCGCCGAGGATGGCGAAAAGGTCTTCGTCCTCGAGCGATTTGATGCCGGCGGAAGTCTGGTTGACCGCTCTATAGAAAGAGTCAGCGGCGAGATCATCATCAACGGGGCGGTCGAGCGAAGAATTGCCGGGTACGAGATCCAGCTACGAGGTCTAACTGGTTGCCCAACGGAGACTGTGACGTATAACCGGGTGCAGACATGGACGTGTACCGACGCGGCCCGTGACTATGCCGGGGTGATCTACAACAAGCGGGCGCACGTCATTCTCTGCAAAACCCTGATGCTCTCGACCACGCAAGGGCAGGCTATACCAGCGTCCTGCTTTGTTCTCGTCGGTGGCGACGGCGAGCCTTTCCGCACTGTCAATGACGATGACAGCATGGTCTTCCTCGGCCTGGCGGAGATTGGAAAGACGGCGGATGGTCGATCGCGGCGGCCCGATCTCGAGCACGCGCAATCACTTTCAAAAACGATGGAGTTTCGAAATGCGGATTAAGCTGGCCATTGTCCTGACGTTTATCCTCGGGTCACAGGCTCTCGGACAAGCAGCGACAATCTCGTTTCCTTCAGATGTTGCGTTCGAAACTGGCGATACGTGGAGCCATAAAGGCCGGAAATTCAGGCTGTTCGGGGTTCAATCATGCATCCGAGGCACGACTTATCGATCGCCGGAGGGGCAAGACGACGATTGCGGGATGCGCTCACTCGCGTCTCTGGCGGCTCTGTTTTCCACCGGCACAGTCGGATGTCAGCCCGTCGGGACTGCAAAGGATGGGGCCACGTTCGTTGTATGCGCCGTCAACATCGATGATGCTACCGTCGATGTCGGAACCGCACTCATCTCCGCCGGCGCCGCCTTTGCGGCGACGCGGCCTTCAGGAACGCCGGTATCGGCCGCCTACGCCGTGGCCGAGCTGGCAGCAAAGGACAATGGGAGTGGCCTCTGGGCAGGATCGTTCGAACACCCGGCTGATGCCCTCTCAGGTGGGCAATGATCAGAGGTCAGTGAGATCGACGTCGAGGCTCTCTGAAATTGCAACAATTTCCCTGATCGTCAGGTCTTCCCAAGCTCCGGTTTGAAGAAGCTCCAACCGGTCTTCCCCGATGCCGGTTACTTCCGCAAATTTATGAGGTTTGGTCCCGCTGCGTCGAAATTTTTTTGCGAGGACTTTGACGAGCTCAGGGGCACTCTCAATGGCCATTTGCGGACATCCTTTCCTTACACAGTCATTGCGTGTTCATGTCGAAGGTGATGGTTTCGCTCTGTCCGCAAGCGAGATAACGCGGCGCTAGGATGCGTTTGAAGGGTGAAGGGACAAGGCGGAACCATTCCCGCCATGGCTAGTATGGCACAACCTCTACACGAGTGGAAAGCGAAAATCGCGTCGTGTGCTTATTCGGCGTGGAAACTATATTAAATCGTACGGCTCACTTTCGTTGCGAGCAAGCCTTGAAGGGCCTGATGCGTTGCCAGGTTACGCCTTAGGGCAACGGGACCAGCGACCCAATCATCGAGCAACCAAAACGCGATGCTATTACCTTGTTTAATCACAAAACCAAGGCGGGAACATTGAAAATGTAACGATATAACGTATCGCATAAGACTATTTATGGAACTGTCGATTGTGAATCTTACGGCCGGCAAGAAAAGCGGCAATGCAAGCCCGAGCGAGTTCCGAGTATGGCGCGTGAGGCTCCGCCATACGCTTTAGATGTAGACGAGACGATTCATCTGCGCACCAGCCATGCCATCCAGAGCCGGAGGCAAGTGTTCTTCAGATATTTGCCTTGCATCAACCCATACGCTCGGAGGCGTAACTTCCGGGGCTCGCCGGGAAGACGACGGTGCGGTTGCCGTTGATGAAGGTGCGGTGGTGGATATGGGCATGGATGGCGCGGGCCAGAACCTGGCTTTCGACGTCGCGACCGATCGAGACGTAGTCGTCGCCGCTCTGGGCGTGCGTGATGCGGGCAATGTCCTGCTCGAGGATCGGGCCTTCGTCGAGGTCGGCGGTGACATAATGCGCCGTCGCGCCGATCAGCTTGACGCCGCGCTCATAGGCCTGCTTGTAGGGGTTGGCGCCCTTGAACGACGGCAGGAAGGAGTGATGGATGTTGATGATCTTGCCCGACATCTTCTGGCACATGGAATCCGAGAGAATCTGCATGTAGCGGGCCAGCACGATCAACTCCGTGCCGGTCTGCTCGACCACGTCCATAATGCGGGCTTCGGCCTGCGCCTTGTTGGCCTTGGTCACCGGGATGTGGTGGAACGGGATGTCGTGGTTGACGACGACCTTCTGATAGTCGAAATGGTTGGAGACGACGCCGACGATCTCGATCGGTAGAGCGCCGATCTTCCAGCGGTAGAGCAGATCGTTGAGGCAATGGCCGAAGCGCGACACCATCAAAAGCACCTTCATGCGGTGCTCGCTGTCATGGAAGTTGAAATCCATGGCGAAGGGCGCTGCCACGGCAGCGAAATCCTTGGTGATCTCCTCGCGGGATACCTCTGCCTCAGACACGAAGCTGATCCGCATGAAGAACTTGTCGGTTTCCAGATCGTCGAACTGCGAGCTGTCAACGATGTTGCAGCCCTTTTGGGCGAGATAGCCTGAAATTGCCGCAACGATCCCCCGCGTCGATCGGCATGATACCGTCAAAACATAAGTGGTCATGTTTCTTCCTTTCTGCAGCGTCGCGCCGGCAGATCTCGAGAAAGGCTATTGCCAAGTACCGCTACTTTTTCAGCGCGGAGTGGACTGATGGCTGAGAGATGGCAGTCTGCTACAGCTGACTGAGGAAACGCGATAGCTCGCCGCGTTCAACCGGTAGGCGGTGGCGATCTTCGGGATAAGCTCCACTCGTGACGTCGGCTGCATACTCGCGGAAAGCCGCGATCCGCTCGGCCTGGATCCTGTCATACTCTGCTGCGAGGTTTCTGTAGACCTTGGCGTGGCGCGGATAATGCCCACGGTTCAAGCCGAGCACATCTTCTGAGAACAGGTATTGCGCGTCACAGCCACCACCGGCGCCCATGGAAAGGAGCAACATCGTCGTTCTTTCCGAAATTGCCGCGGCGACGTCTGCCGGCACGACCTCGATCTCAACACAGAAAGCGCCGGCAGCTTCGAGATCTTTCACCTGCTTGTAGACGAGTGCCGCAGTCTCGGCGGTCTTGCCCACGGCCTTGAACCCGCCCGTCCATGTCGCGTGCGATGGAATGAGTCCGGTATGCCCGCACACCGGAATGTATTCGTCGCGCAAACGTCTGATTGTCTGCAGGCTGGCAGCACAATAGATGGCATCCGCCGACGCGGCCCTCATCTTTACGGCCGAGCGGAGGATTTCGTCGGTGGTCGCGCCGATCTGCCCGTAGTCCCCACCCGGAATTGCGAAGCGGCCCGGTGCCGCGTCGCGGAATTGCGGATCGAACAGCACTTCATGGGGAACGGAGATCATGTCGATGCTGGCCGCTTCGGCTGCCTCGGCCTCCTCAAGGGTGACGACACGCAGCATGCTGAGCTGACGTTTTCCTTTCATGGCAAGGAGATCATGCACAGTCGGTCGAGCTTGTTTCTTCATCGCTCATTCCTTTTCGAGAATATGTCGGCACCGCTCAGGCGGCGAGAAGGGATTTCAATTTGATATTGCTTGCCACGAGCGCTGCCGGGTCTGGATGGGCGCGGGCAGCGATCAGCATCTCTGCCAGGCGGATGTCTCGCGCTACCGCGTTGCCGGGGCCGATGCCGCTGGCAGCAAGAAGGCGACCGGCCTCGTCGAGATGGAAGAGCATGAAGGCACTCTCGCCGAGATCGCGCCGGAGATGCGTGACTGCGCCTTCCGAAAGCCCGGCTATCTGCAGCGTCATGTCGTATTGATCGGACCAGAACCACGGCACGGCCGAAATCGCTTCATCGACGCCCATCATATTGGCAGCGGCCAAGGTACCTTGCTCCTGGGCATTGCGCCAGGATTCAAGTCGAACCCGTCTGCCGCCGTAAATCGCCAGGGGAAAGGAACAGCAGTCACCGGCGGCATAGATGTCTGGCGCAGAGGTCATGAGATATTCATTGACGGCGATGCCGTTCTCGATCGTCAGACCTGCGCGCATGGCAAGTTCGGTGCTGGGTATTGCGCCGATGCCGACGAGGACAAGGTCCGCTTCGATTGTCTCGCCGGTCGAAAGCCGGACGATAGCCTTCCCGCCCTCTTCGGTGAGCGCGCTGATGGCGATGCCGCAACGGACGTCGACACCTTCGGCACGATGACGTTGGGTGATGACATGGGCGATGTCTTCCGGCACGCCGCGCTTCAGGACACGCTCCAGCCCTTCGATCACGGTGACATCGGCGCAGAGCATCCGTGCCATTGCCGCCAACTCCAATCCGATGAATCCGCCACCGATGATGGCAATATGTTTTCCAGGCAGCATTGCCTTGCGAAGCGCCATGGCGTCGGCATGGGTGCGCAGCGAGCGGATATGCGCGCTATTCATCGCCGCGCCAGGCAAAGGCCGGGCAATGGCTCCAGTCGCCAGCAGCATCTTGTCGTAGGCAAGCCTGCTGCCATCGGAGCACGTCACCGTCTTCGCGACAGGATCGACATCCTGTGCCGTAACATCGCTTAGCAGCCTGATGCCGCTTTCGGCATATTTTTCAAGCGATGCGATGAATTTTGGATCCAGCGTTTCTAAGACACTTGCCTTAGAAAGCGGTGGACGCTCATAGGGCGCGATCGCTTCCGAGCCGACGAGCGTGATTTCGCCGTCAAAACCCTTTTCGCGCAGCGCGAAGGCGGCGCGCGCTCCGCATTCCCCTGCCCCGACAATAACGAAGTGAGACATTGCTTCCCTCAGACCGAGATGAAGACGGAGCCGTCTTCGACCTTAACAGGGTAGGTTTTGAGGTTGACGCACACCGGCGCGCCCTTGGCCTCTCCCGTTTTGTAGTTGAAGCGACCGTTGTGCTTGGGACATTCGATGATCTCGTCCATCACCAGCCCGTCAGCAAGATGGATGTGCTCGTGCGTGCAGAGGCCGTCGGTCGCGAAGAATTCATCAGCGGGACTACGATAGACAGCAAAGGTCTTGCCGCTATGGTCAAACCGAATAACATCCTCCTCATCAATGTCATCCTTTTCGCAGACTTTGATCCAGTTTCCGCTCATTTTATCCTCCCTTGAATTTCTTGTTTTATTGCGCAGCAGGCGCCAGCTCGTTGTGGAATTCCTCGCGGTAGGGCCGCGCTGTCTGCGGCAGTTCGCGCTTCAGGAAATAGTCTTCGTTGCGCAACTGGTGCAGGAAGGCCGGGATCATCTCCCGATAGCCCGACCACATGGAGGGGCTTGCAGCCGGAAGGTCGTGCTTGATCATCGCGTGCAACCGCGGCAGGGCATGATAGGGCACCATCGGGAACATGTGATGTTCAACATGGTAGTTCATGTTCCAGTAGATGAAGCGGCTGATTGAATTCATGTAGACCGTGCGGCTGTTGAGCCGGTGGTCGATGACATTGTCGGCAAGGCCCCCATGCTGCAGCAGGCCTGTCAAAACATGGTGCCAGGCACCATAGATCCGGGGCAGGCCGATCAGCATCAACGGCAGGATTGAGCCCACAGCAACCGCTGCGCCGATCGTTGCCGCATAAATCGCGACCCAAACGCGGGCAACCAGGATCGTTTTCGGCTGCTCCATTTCAGGAATAAAGGTCTTTTCCGAGGCGCTCAGAACACCGAAGGCGTTGCGCATCATATCGATCACGGCGTGCCAGACATCAAGAAAACCGAAGAAGTTGAGGACCAGCCGGAAAAGATCCGGCGGCCGCATGACCGCGATTTCGGGATCGCGCCCGACGACCACCGTATCGGTGTGATGACGGGTATGGCTCCACCGCCATGTCACCGGATTGCGCATGATCATGAAGCAAGCGATCTGATAAACGGCGTCGTTCATCCAGCGTGTCTTGAACGCGGTGCCATGGCCGCACTCGTGCCAGCGGCTGTCGGATGCGGAACCATAAAGCACGCCATAGGCCAGGAAGAACGGGATGCAGAGCCATGAACCCCAGAAGGCAATTCCAAGGCCCGCAAGTACCGCCATAGACCCCAACCAGACGAAGGTATCGCGGACTGCCGGAGCGTCCGAGCGCTGCATCAGCGCCTTCATCTCCTTGCGCGATATGTCCGTGTGATACCATTCGGCAGCCGCAAGACCGGTTTCGACGGCCGTGCGGCCGCTGGCCCCCAAAAGGCTATAGTCGCGCTTTGTCGTTTGGATCGCCATCGTTTCCTCCCAGCTGCCTCCTGCAGCATCGTCCTCAAATACAGATTAGGTTGACTTTTGCCCGGCGACAATGCAGCCTTGATGATATTCTATCAAAACCTATCATCATCGGTAATTTCGATGATAGAGTCTTGCAAGGTTGATATGGTGAAGCGCCCAACGATACAGGATCTCGCGAACGCCTCAGGCGTGAGCGTCGCGACGATTGACCGTGTCCTCAACGGACGACATCGCGTCCGAGAAGAGACGGCACGGCGGGTTTACGACGCAGCCTCCTCTATCGGCTATCACGCTGTGGGATTGCTGCGCCAGCGTGTGTTCAAGGACCTGCCGCAGTATCGACTAGGTTTTCTACTTCAGCGTCCCAACCAATCATTTTACCAATCGCTTTCCCGCGAAATCGAGGCGGTTGCACAATTGAGCGCCTCCTCGCGGATAACGACGCAAATCGACTATGCCTCGGCATCGACGCCGACGGTCATCGTTGAGAAGCTCAGGTTTCTTGCGAACCGCAACCAGGCGATCGCATTGGTCGGCCCGGATTATCCAGCGGTTACCGCTGCCGTGGAGGATCTGAAAGCAAAAGGCATACCCGTCTTCTCGATGCTGACTGATCTCGCGAGCGGGGTGCGCGAAGGCTATGTCGGTCTCAACAATCGCAAAGCAGGCCGAACAGCCGCATGGCTCATCGCGAAGACGGCTAAGCAACCAGGAAAGGTCGCCTGCTTCGTCGGAAGCCACCGGTATCACGGGCATGAGTTACGCGAGATAGGTTTCCGATCGTACTTTCGGGAGAACGCGCCGGAATTCGAAGTTGTCGAAACGCTGGTGAATCTTGAAACGGCTGAAATTACACACGAGGCGACGCTCAATCTTGTCAAACAACATCCCGACCTTGTCGGATTCTATGTCTGCGGCGGCGGGATGGAAGGGGCCATTGCAGCAATACGGGAGGAGGGATTGGCGGGCAAGCTGATTGTTGTCGTGAACGAACTGACCCCAGATTCACGTACGGCACTCGCCGATGAGGTGGTCACCATGGTGATCGCGACCCCTGTCAGAACGCTTTGCACCGAACTTATGTCGTTGATGACCGCGTCTATCGGCCGCGTGGAAGACGTAATCCCTGGTCAATCGTTCCTGCCATTTGAAATATACACGTCCGAGAATATCTAGTCATGCAATAATCTATCATAGAAGATAAAATATCTATCACGGAAGAGTGCAGTCGTTGTTGGACGTTTTCCTTCGTGCTCTTAGTTCTGCGTCTTGAAACTCTGTCCGGGACACCTCACACTTCGCAACGACCAGGGGGCCGGGAGAGCTTCACATATGCGCCGGGGGCCTGTTCTGCTTTCTCGTTGCGGTCCGTCCATTGATGGAAGTCGTCGTGCGGTGAGATTAGTCAATATGTGATCGTGCGATCTCTGTCCGGTACCGCGCAATCGCCTTTTCATTCAGCAGAAAGACAGTCTTTGATACGGTTTCACGCACCTCGAAGCTGACCGGGCTCTCATCGTTGAGCGCTCGATGAACCGTCGCCCTGCCGAATCCGGTGGCCTTTATGATGTCAGAAATTGTGCAAAACCTGGTTTTTGGAATGTAAACAAGTTTCATGAAACCACCCTGGAAAACGGGATCGTCCAGCCCCTCAGGAGGGGCTGGACCTGTTGGCGATGAAAGATCAGTTCAGGCCAGCTTCCATCAAGCGAAACTTGACCTTCTCAAGGTTGCTCTTGTCGATGATCGCCGGGCCGGTGACGATGTCGGCATCCGGCATCATGCCGTAGTCGAGATAGGTGCGGGCGATCAGGGCCGGCAGATAGCCCTGCAGATACATCAACTGATCGATGCCAGCGACAGCTTCTCCCGTGCCGATCGCTTCCAAGAGCATCGGCGAGACATCGAAGGTCACATTGGAGACGGTCTTCGAGAGATTTTCGCGGCGCTCAACATCCATCAGTGTTTCGAAGCAGAAGGGGCCTGCGTTCATGCAGAAGACGGCATCTGTATCCGGATGGGCAAGGAAGTAGTTCGACAGGGTTGCTGCTGTTTGCGAGACATCGGTTCCGATGGCGATTACTTCCGTCGTGGCGCCTGCCTTCGACAGGGTGTCGGTAAAGCCTTTCGCCATCTGTTCAAGACCGACGTGACCGGGAACATGGTTCGGCACAAGGCCATGCTTCGGCTTCGGGTTGACCTTCAGCACTTGCTCGGCTGCTGCAACGCCGCTTTGGTAAAGGTCGGCACCGATACCGATCAGGTAGGGAACGCGATCAGCTTTCGCTGCCGAATCGAGCGAGTTGATCGCGATCATTGGAATGCCCTGTTCCTTGGCCTTCTCGATCGTGGGCCGCATCGCCGTCGGGTCTGTCGCTGTTATCACTAGGAGATCCGGCTTCTCGGTGATCGCCGTTTCCATACGATTGATGGTCGTTTCGATCGAGAATTTCTGGTCCTGAGTCCACTTGATCTGAAGACAGTTGTCGGCAGCCCCCTGCTCGGCACCTTTCCTTACGGTCGCCCAAACAGGTTCGGCAATGGCATGGGTCGCATAGTAGATCAGATAGGGTTTCTTGCCGTCGCAGCGATCAGCTGCTTGGGCGCTACCGCCGGCAAGCGCGGCGGTAGCGGTCAGCAATGTCAGTGCTGCTGCGGATGTCAGTTTAAAATTGGCCATGGTTTCCTCCCGTTAGCCCTTCCTCAAACCGCAAGCTTCTGGCTTGCGCGTGTTCCCGTATTGATGAGATTGGCGAGTTCCTGTTCGGTGACGTTCTCCCGTTCAGTCGTCTCTGCAACGCGTCCGTGATAAAGAACGGTAAAGCGATCGCAGACTTCGTAGGCGTGCGCGATATTGTGGGTGATCAGCACAACGCCGACGCCCTGGCGTTTGGCTTCCCGCACATAAGACAGGACTTTGGCTGTTTCCTTGAGGCTAAGCGCCGCCGTTGGTTCGTCGAGAATGAGTAATTTCGATTGAAAGTGGACAGCTCTAGCGATGGCGATGGACTGTCGTTCGCCGCCGGAAAGCCGCGCCACCGTCAGATCGACATCGGTGATGTGGATGCCGAGCTGGCTAAGCGCCTTGCGGGCCGTTTCGCGCATCTCGCGCTTTTTCAGATACATGAAGCCTGGCAGCTTGACGGATACATCCTCTTCGCGACCGAGAAAGAAGTTCCGATAGATGCTCAAGAGCGGGATGATCCCGAGATCCTGATAAACGACCGAGATGCCCTTGGCCATCGCCGCGCGCGGCGTATCGAGAATGGTCTGTTCGCCATTCCAGAGGATCTGGCCGCCAGTCGGTTGGTGCACGCCGGCAAAGACCTTGATCAGCGTCGACTTGCCGGCGCCGTTGTCTCCGAGCAGGCCGAGCACCTCGCCCGGCCGGACGTCCATGTTGATGCCACGCAGCGAATGAACGCGGCCGAACGACTTCGAGATATTCTTGAGTTCGAGAAGCGGAGTGGTTCTAAGGTTGGACATCAGACGCCGTTCCTTATTCTGACACGTTGATTGACGACGGCTGCGACGATGAGCAGAAGACCGATACCTGCCTGGTACCAGTAGACGGAGATGCCCATGAGCAGCAGGCCCTGCTGGATCATGCCGATGATGAGGACGCCGAGCGCCGCGCCGGCGATGCTTCCGTAGCCGCCGTTCAGCGATGCTCCGCCGACGACGACGGCGAGAACGGCTTCAAGCTCAAACCCCTGCCCCCGCAGCGCGTCGACGCTGGAGAAGCGGGCGACCGAGACGTAACCGGCAAGACAGGCCATCATCGAGGTGAGTGCAAAGGCGGTGATCTGGACGCGTTCGGAAGGAACCCCCATGCCCCGCGCCGCCTCCGGTGATCCGCCGGTTGCAAACAACCAGTTGCCGAACCGGGTGCAGGTGAGAACGAAAGCGAAGATGACGACAAGAAGCAGGAACCAGAAGAACGGCCCAGGAATGCCATGCCAGTTGAAGTCGAAGGCGCGCAGAAACGCGTCCGGCGTTTGCAGGCGGATCGGAAACCCTTCCGTGATCGCCAGTAGCACGCCTCGATAGAACATCAGTCCGCCAAGCGTGATGATCAGTGAATGAATGCCCAGTTTGGTAACCAGATAACCGTTGATCGCGCCTATGATGAGCCCAACGACGAGGATCAGTGGCAGAACCACGGCTGCCGGAATACCGGCATTGATGCTGAGAATAACGAGACCCGCCGAAAGACCGTATACGGAGCCAACGGACAGGTCGAACTGTCCGGCGATCATCAGGACCGCGACGCCGACGGCAATCAAGCCGAGCGTGGAAGAACTCAAGAGGATGTTGGAAGACACCCTCTCGGAGAAGAAGTGCGGCGCAAAGGCCGAAAAGAAAAGATAGACAGCGATCGCGGCGATGATAACGCCGGATTCCGGACGAGACATCAACTTGTCGATAAATGTCTTCTCGGGTCGCTTGTCGCTTATGGCGGCGACTTCTCCGTCGCCTGCGCTGGTCTGATGGACATCAAGTGCCATTGGCTCGGGCTCCTCCCCAGATTGCCATGTGTAGAGACTGAGGTTGAAATAGTCCTTGGAAGGATATTGCGCCTTCAGAAATTGCCTCAATTTGTCTCCCTTGATGAGACATTCTCTCACTTTTGGGCCGCCGTCAATCGGAGATTTGCGCGTTTTTGAGCTAATGCGTCAAAAAAGAGGGAATTCTCCGGGCTGGGCGGTTGTCAAATGCTGAATTTGAGTTAATTTGAGGCATTAGAGGGAGAGCATCATTGCCCAAACGAGTCTCAATCAGCGAAATCATGCGCCACACCGGTCTGTCACGGGCGACGATCGACAGGGCGCTCAACGGCAGGGGCGGCATTCACCCAAGAACCGAGCAGGTCATTCGCGATGCCCTGGCGACGTTGAGCGACGGCGCGCGTACGGACAATCCCAGTATTCGGCAGCATCCGGTCTCTGTCGATTTTGTGCTTCGGCTGGGGCGCGGTCTCGCGTCGCAATTGATGGAAATCGGAAAACAGCTCGGCCGGCCGATTAACATCATCGACATGCATCAGAAGAATGACGACGAGATTTATGAGGCAGTCTCTGCGACATGCAAGGATATCGACAAACCCCTTGTGCTGACAGCGAAACGCAATGAACGGCTCCACAGTCTGCTCGTCGATGCGCGCAAACGCGGAAAGCGGGTCATAACCCTCGTCTCTGATTTACCGCACGAGGCACGCGATGCGTTCGTCGGCATAGACAATAGAATGGCGGGCCAGACCGCCGCCTATCTGATCGGCAATCTTCTGCACGAGCGATCCGAGGCCGTTGTCGGCGTTGTTCTGGGAGACTATGCCTTCACCTGCCATGAGGACCGCGAGATTGGTTTTCGATCGCATCTGCGCGCCCATTTCCCCAATGTCCGGCTGGCAGAAGTGGTGAAGGGAGAAGACTCTCCCAATCAAACCTTCGAGGCCGTGAGCAACCTGTTGAAGGAAAATCCCGGCATTGCAGCCATCTACAATGTTGCCGGGGGAAATCAGGGACTGGCGCAGGCTCTGCGCGAGAGAAAGCGCGCCGGCAATATCTGCGTCATAACGCATGAAGCCAACAAGATCACTGTTCCCCTGCTACGCGACGACCTTCTGCAATATCTCCTGGCGCAGGACCCTGGCGACCTGCTTTCCGAGGCAACCGCGCTCGCCGTGTCGCAAACGATCTCCAAGGAGCAATACCTCCTGGATTTTGCTCTTTATACCCGGTTCAACCTGCCTCGCTTCGGTGTCGAGGCGGCCAGGCAGGCCTGAAGAGCGCAAGACCATCGTCGACTAAAATAACTCTTTTTGAAGTCATGCCTCAGAGAGCATCGGCAGAATGTTTCTGTTGGTGCCTTTTCGCAAATCTGAATCGAAAAGAGGATTGACAAAGAGTTTTTATGAGATATTTTTTGATGCAACGAAGTCGATATGAGCTTATTTGAGGCAAAATGCTTTGCCGAGATCGGAATGGCCGAAAATCCGCTCGGTGAGCCCCTATGGAGTAGTCGAGAAACGCGCGGCGGTCGTGCGAAATGACATCAGCTCTGCTGCTCGCGACCGGTGTGGCTCCGTCTCCAAGACATGGAAAGAGAGTTTTCTTATGGACGACCTCAAGTTCGGAAAACGAAACAAGCGTGGTGACTGGGCACCAAATGATCCATTGGCGCCGGGACCGTTGCTGCTATTCCCGTGGAAGCCGATGGCCGTATTGAAGTGGTTGCCCGGCTATTTCCTGCCGTGGAACGCTTTTTTCTTCCTGACCGCAATCGCCTTTTGGACTTGGCTGACCCCCGACGTCGAGACGATGAAAACGCTCGCCCCGGGCTGGATCGCCTGGCTCTTTGCCCGCAACGTGATCTGGGTACTTGCGTGGTACGGTGCCTTCGAGCTCGTGCTCTACGTCAGGCGCCACCAAGGCAACGCGTTCAAGTTCAACGGAAAATGGCCCTCGGAGAACAAGAGCGATGTGTTCATGTTCAAGAGCCAGAACATCGACAATGCCATTCGCACATTCGCATCCGGCGTGCCGATCTGGACGGCCTACGAGGTGCTGATCCTCTGGGTCTTCTCGAACGGCTGGGTTCCGTGGCTGACCTGGGCCGACAATAAATGGTGGCTGCTCGGTTTTGGGCTGCTCATGCCTGTCATCCACGAGGTGCATTTCTATTGCATCCACCGCCTTATCCATGTTCCCATCCTCTACAAATGGATCCATTCGGTGCATCACAACTCGATTAATCCGACGCCGTGGTCGAGCCTTTCCATGCACCCGGTCGAACACGCTCTCTACTGGTCGGGCGCGTTGATTCATCTGGTCTTGCCCTCGCACCCGCTGCTTGCGCTCTATCATCTGCATATTGCGGGTACCGGTGCGATCGTGGGGCATATCGGTTTTGACAAGATCGTGGTCGGCGATGAAAAGGCGGTCGATACCCACACCTTCGCCCACTACCTCCATCACAAATATTTCGAGGTGAACTATGCCGACGGCACCCTACCGCTCGACCAATGGTTCGGCACCTTCCATGACGGCACCAAAGCGGGCGATGCCCTGATGGACGCGCGCTGGGAGAAGAAGAAGGCCAAGATGAGCGCGACAAATCCAGGAGCGGGCGAATGACCTCCAGACCAACGGTTGCTGCCCTACGCGCGCTGAAGGGCAAGCGCCAGATACTGACGATACACGTGGATAGCAACGCCGAAGCTGCTGCCGCCGCCGAGGCGGGGGTCGAGATGTTCACCGGCGAGGTTGATCACAAACTGCCCGGAATTCGCGCTGCCGCCCCCGGCGTATTCATTCAAGCCGGCTACGCCCAGGGCGTGATGTCCAGCCCCGATACCGCGATCCGCGAAGCCTTCAAGGCGATCGAACTGGGCGCGGACGCGATCTACTTCGCCGGCGGGCTGCAGATTCTCGAGGCGATGGCCCGCGAGGGCATTCCGGTGACAGGTCACATCGGCTACGTTCCCCGCTGGCAGACATGGACCGGGGTACGTGCGGTCGGCAAGACTCCGGAAGAAGCGGTAGCGCTGTTTCGAAAAGCCAAGGACCTGGAGAATGCCGGCGCCTTCGCCGTCGAGATGGAGCTCATTCCGGTCGAGGTCGCAGATTTCATCACCCGCAACACCACGCTGATCACGGAAGGGATGGGCTGCGGTGGAGTGTGCGACACGCAGTATCTGTTTTCCTGTGACGTGCTCGGTACCAATGTCGGCCACTATCCCCGACACGCCAAGAGATACGCGGATCTAGCCGCAGAAGGAACGCGCCTGCAGCAGATGCGCGTTGACGCCTTCCGAGCCTTCGCTAAAGACGTCAGCACCGGCGACTACCCTGAACGGCGCCATGAAATCCATGTGGACAGCACAGTCCTGGAGCATCTTGAAAAGGCGGCAAACATCTGAGACGGTTGGTTCAACGGTAGAACCGTTATATCGCTTCGATCGACGGGGTATGACGAAACCCGATTCACTTATAACAGATTGGCCGCATAGGTGATGCATTGCTTGTGGCTTAACGGTTCTTGGATAATTCGTTGAGGCATGAACACGTCCGCCGTCAGCTAGGAAAACTATCGTTTCGCAGCGAAGATCATTGCCGTGCGGTCTGGGGCAAGGTCACTGGCTCTGTCGCAAATTGGAGAAATCGTGGCAGAGGGGGCTCATGCACCTCAGCCCACGTTCAGCTCAATTGGCACGCGATCGTCGAGACGATCATACGCGACACCCATATTGACGCTGTGCGTGTCTGAGCTGCGGTCTGACGCTACGGTTTTCGATCAGTCCAAACACCGAGAAGATCAGCAATGCGCTCAACTTGTAGATACGTTCCCTGCAAGGCTGCCATGATCGAACTCATCGCCGTGGACGTGACGTGGCGGAAACGCCACGTCACGTCCCGACACTGGCAAGCTCAAAACAACCAGAGCATGCACTGTTGTTGCATCCATGTCGCCAAGTCACTCTCGGAAAGCCGCATGGATAGCGCCGTCGGTGGCCATGTCAAAAATCCTCTTCGTCTCATTGCAACGCTTCGAGCCGCGGGACCCTCATGGCCTTGAACGCGATGAAGGGTGAGAAAGCGCCGTCGCTTCCGCTTTCAGCCCCGACTTGGGGTTTCAGCGACGTCTATCTCGGTGGCAAGCCGGTAGAGTTGCATGACAAGCTGGCCACGACAATCCTCGACAGCGTCATCTTCAAGCTGGTTCCGGTCCAGCGCAACGCCTCGACGGCGATCGAAGCTGCTCTTGCGAAACTTCGCCCTGGATTGATCTATGTCCAGCTTTCCGCATTTGGAGACCACGGACCCTGGGCGAATAGAAGAGGCTCACTCGTTCAAACAGCGACCGGCTTCAATAGCTGCTGCGCGCTCGGACACGCCGACAGAATTACCGTGTCAGATTTTGGATCATGCCTCAGGGCAAATGATGGCACTTGGTGCGATTGCCGCACTGGAACATCGGGCGCGTCAGGGAGGCAGCTGGCAAGTGGATGTGTCGCTCGCAGCGACTGGTCGCTGGCTAAAATCTCTAGGCCGGCTCCCGAACGGGCTGCAATTTAAATATCCGGGACCGAGGCCAAAGGACATGTCTTCAATAGTGTCCTCAACCTTCGGGATTGTGCAAAGCGTAAGGCCGTCTGCAGATTTTTCTAAAACCGTTCTTCCCGAACTGAGTGCCGCTGTCCCCCTCGGCTCTGACCCTCCCCGTTGGTCGGAGCAAAGGTCTGAATAGCGGAACAACGGCCAAGTGTCGTAAGGCGAGTCGCGCGATTGTTGCTTGCTCAGTTTGCCAAAGCAATGCCATTGCGTTGCGCTTCGCGAACGACGTTTTCCGAGAAGCCGTGTTGAAGCGCGTCCTCGACGAATTCGCGCACTAGGAGACCCGCAGCCGGGTGGGAACAACTGACAGCGATCGTTTGCCTGATAATGAGGAACGGTTCCGTTAAAACACGAAACCCTTCATGTTCGCTGATAAAGCGCTCCAGTGCCTGCTTTATGCCTGCAGAGGCCTCATGATTGCCGTTCACAAAAAGGTCGAGCGATTCCGCTGGCGTTGAAGCATGAACGATTTTGGCATGAGCGAGACGCCGCGCCAAATGGAGGTCGTATGCAGCGTTTCGTGTGACGCAGATTTTCACGCCGTCCGCATCGATATCAGGAAAGGAGCGGTACGGGCTCCCCTCCCGGACGACAAGCGTACCTTCGATCAGAGCATAGGCCGGTGAGAATAAAAGCCTGTCTTCACGTGCCGGGTCGGCGGCGAGGAAGGCGATGTCCCATTCGTCCTGATCGACCTTTTCCAGAATTTTGGCCGCCGAGGGATAAGTGACAAATTCCACGCGACAACCGAGACGCTTTGAAAGGTCGCGGGCCAGTTCAACGCTGACACCTTCAAATTTTCCTGTAGCCGGATCGACGCCCACCAAGGCTATGTTGGCAAGGTTGACCGCCGCACGCAAGTAGCCCTTCGGTATCAGCGCGGCGCGCGAACGTGCAATTTCGTCGGTCATGTTTTCGATCCTCTACCGAATAGTGCATTCCTGTTGATCAGCGTTGCTTGAACTTGGCTGCGAGCGCCTCGGTCCCGCGGGCGAGAAGACCGACATCGATGCCGACCGCAGTGAAAGTCGTTCCAAGTTCGATGCAGCGGGCAGCAAAGGTTGTGTCCGGCGTCAGGATGCCTGCAGGTTTACCGAGAGCCGAAAGGCGGCTGATCGCATCCTCGACCGCAGCCACGACTTCGGGATGACCGGGCTCCCCTGGATATCCAAGGCTGGCGGCAAGATCCGCCGGGCCGATGAAGACGCCATCGACGCCATCAACCTGTGCAATGGCTTCCAGTGCCTCGAGTGCCGCATGGGTTTCCAACTGCACCAGCAGACACAGTTCTTCTTCTGCCCGCCTGGCATAGCCCGCGACACGCCCAAAACGCGTCGCCCGCGTCAGTCCCGATACACCGCGGATACCGGCAGGGGGATAGCGCATGGCGGAGACCGCAGCTTCCGCTTCCGCACGGTTCTGCACATAAGGAATGAGGAGCGTCTGCGCGCCGATATCGAGGTAACGCTTGATCAGAACTGCATCATTGCTTGCGGGCCGCACGATCGCCGAGACATCGTAGGCCGCGACTGCCTGCAACTGCGGCAGCACCGTCAGGACGTCACTTGGCGAATGCTCGGTGTCGAACAGCAGCCAGTCGAAACCCGACGGGGCCACGATTTCAGCGGCATAGCTGCCCGGCAGACTGCACCAGAGACCGATCTGCTGCTTTTTTTCGAGCAGCGCCCGCTTGAAGCGATTTTCCGGAAGGTTCATGTTTTCACCTATACGAAAGCGACGCCGATAGCACCGATCGGGCCATAATCCGCGTGGATGACGTCGCCAGCGGCGATGTCGACGGGCCGCGTAAAGGAGCCCGCCAGCACGATCTGCCCCTTTTCCAGTTTGCCACCAACCGCATGGAGCTTGTTGACGAGCCAGGCGATCCCTGCCGCGGGATGTCCCATGACGGCCGCCGAAACGCCGGATTCCTCGATGATCCCGTTCTTGGAGAGTGTTGCGCCGATCCATCGGATATCGACATCCATCGGACGGATGACACGGCCTCCGACGACGATGGCGCCGAAAGCGGCGTTGTCGGCAATGGTATCGGTGATCGCGCGGGGGACCTCGGTTCTGTAATCGATGATTTCGAGTGCCGGAACGATGAATTCAGTGGCGCGCATGACGTCATAGATGCGCGCATTTGGGCCTTGGAGATCTTCGCCCATGATGAAAGCCAGCTCAACCTCGAGCCGCGGCTTGATGAAGAGGTCGGCCCTGATCTGGGCGCCATCGTTGAACAGAGCATCATCAAGGATGCGCCCATAATCCGGCTCGGTCATCTTCGATGCCATCTGCATGGCACGCGACGTCAGACCGATCTTGTGGCCCGCGACGCGCGCGCCCTTGGCAATCCTGCCTTCCGCCCAAAGATCCTGGATGCGGTAAGCATCCTCGATCTCGATGTGCGGATAGGTCTTGCTGAGCTGCGGGACCGGCACGCGGTTTTCCCCAGCGGTCAGCAATGCCTGTGCCGCAGCGCAGCGCTCTTCATCCGTCAACATGGGTGTCGTTCTCCCGTTTGTTTATTTGATTGGCGCGCGCG
>UCEZ01000076.1 GCA_900471525.1 Hyphomicrobiales bacterium
ATACCCGCATTGTTGACGAGAATGTCGAGCGAGCCGAGTTCCTCGACGGTCTTTGCGACTGCGGCGCGGACGGCCGCCGGATCGCCGGCATCGGCGTTGATCGCAATCGCCTTGCCGCCCGCCTGTTCAATGGCGCAGACAACGCCGGCCGCCTTATCCGGTGAACCGTGATAGGTGATGGCGACGGTAGCACCGTCTTCGGCCAGGCGCTTGGCGACTGCGGCTCCAATAGAGCGGGAACCACCTGTTACGAGTGCAACCTTGCCTGCGAGCTTTTGGGTTTGTGTGGCCATGCGCATTACTCCGTCAATGTTTGATGGAGTAGATATCGCCCAGAAATTCCCCTATCATAAGCGGGTAATGCCTTTAATTAATTTCAAGCAATCATTGGAAGTGACGCGATGGAAACACTGGCCAATCTGGAGTCCTTTGCCCGCAGCGCCGAAACGTCGAGCTTCTCCGCCGCAGCCCGCAGGCTCGCATTGACACCGGCTGCGGTCAGCCGCAACGTCGCCATGCTGGAAAAGAATCTCGGCGTGCGCCTCTTCCAGCGCAGCACCCGCAAGCTGACACTCACCGAGGAGGGCGAACGCTTTCTGGTGGCGATCCAAGGCAATCTCGAGGGTCTGCAAAGCGCTATCGCCAACATCACGGCAGACAAAGGCGAGCCGGCGGGTTTGCTGAAGGTCAGCCTCAGCCCGATGTTCGGCATCGAGCATGTCCTGCCAATCCTGCCGGCGTTTCTCGCGCGTTATCCCGGCATTCGCGCCGACTGGATTTTCGAGAACCGGCAGAGCGATCTGATCGCCGAAGGCCTGGATGCGGCGATCGGCGGCGGTTTCGAACTCTCCCCCGGCATCGTTGCCCGCACGCTTGCCCCGGCGCATCTGATCGTCGTCGCCTCCCCCGGCTACATGAAGGAGCGGCGCCCTCCTCTCGATCCGTCAGGCCTTGCCGATCTCGACGGCATCGTCATGCGCTCGGTCCAAACCGGCCGCATTCGACGATGGACGATGCGCAATGCCGCCGGTGAAGAAATACCGGCCGAGTTCCATGAAAATACGATCTTCAACGACCCGGCCGCAATAGTACGCGCCGCGGTGCTGGGGCTCGGAGCCACTCTGATTGCGGCGGCCGACGCCATTTCCCACATCGAAAGCGGCAAGCTCATTCGCCTGCTGCCGCATTGGTATGCCGATGCGGGACCGATCTCCATCTACTATGCCAACCGAACGCTGCTGCCCGCCAAAACCCGCGTCTTCATCGACTTCGTCGCCGAACACTTTCGGCGTGAGCGGCTGGCTGAACGTTTCGCCGGCAGCCTCGGCTGAACCCATCCGCCAATGGCACACAATGACACACGCGCTGCGTGTCCCCCTTAAATCAAGCACTGTATTCTTCAGCAGTTGATAACCGCTTTTCACTACTCTGAGGCGAAGATTGGTCGGAGCGCGGTGGACAACCGGGTTGTCACCGGTTGCACTGCCTCAGCCGTTGAACCTAACGCCGGGATTTGAAATGGGCATGCACAAAGACGCCGCTGATGAGAACGACGCCTGCGGTATCGAGCGCGGTCNNCTGGATTGCCGGGACCGCGCCGGAGCCGCGGTTCGATGCGATCGCGCAGCTCGCCGCGCAGCTCTTCGATACTCCGATGGCCTTCATCACGCTGGTCGAAAAGGATATCCAGCGATTCAAGGCTGTCCACGGCATCGATATGCCGGATATCGCCCGCTCCATCTCCTTCTGCACCCACACGATCCAGGGCGAAGACGTTTTCGTCGTCCCCGACATGCAGGCCGATACCCGTTTCCGGGATAGTCCGCTGGTCAAGGCAGCGCCATTCGTCCGCTTCTATGCCGGCGCACCCCTGACGACCAAAGATGGTTTCCGCATCGGCGCGCTCTGCATCGCCGACACCGTGCCGCGCCAATTCGACGAACGGCAGCGGCAGACGTTGAAACTCCTTGCATCGTTGGTCATGGAACAGATGCGCCTGCGCCAGGAAGAGATAGTCCGTTCGACAGTGATGAATTTTTCCGATGCGACCGGGCTTGCCCTCTTTTCGATCAATGCCGCTGGACGGATCGAATTCGTCAACCGCGCAGCGCTCTGTCTCTTCGGATACGAACACCATGAAATGATCGGCCAGCCGATCGACATCATCATTCCCGACCGTTTTCGCGGCGCGCACCATGCCGGCCTTGCACGGGTTCTGGCCGGCGGCAGCACCAAACTGATCGGCAAGACCGTCGAGGTCGTGGCACGCAAGCGCGATCAAACCGAAGTGCCGATCGAGATTTCACTGTCGATCTGGAACGATGAACGCGGTGTCGGCATGGGCGCGATCATCCGCGACATCTCCGACCGCCGGGACCGCGATGCCCGGCTGCTCAGGATGGCCAACCAAGATACGCTGACCGGGCTCAGCAACCGGCACCGGTTTGAAAAACTGCTTCAGGAGGTTCTGTCCGAGAACCGTGCAGCGACGGTCGCGTTGCTCGATCTCGATGGCTTCAAGGATGTCAACGACAGCCTCGGCCATACCGTCGGTGATGCGCTGCTGCAGGCCGTCGCCGTTCGGCTGCCGTCGGTTCTTGCCGCCAACGTCACCGTTGCCCGTTTTGGAGGTGACGAATTTGCAATCCTGTTGCCCGACGACGCCACGCCCGAACAGGCCTCGATATCCATCGGCGCCGTTCATTCGGCCTTTGAAACGCCTTTCGAGGTTGGCGGCCATGTCTTCCAAGTGGCCGCGACCATTGGCTTCGCGCTCGCGCCTCAACATGGCGCCGACGCGGAGGAACTGCTCGCCAGTGCCGATTTCGCCCTTTACCGGGCAAAACAGTCAGGCGGCAGTGCGCTACTGATGTTCGAGCCCGAGATGCGCAACGATGCCCTCGCCCGGCGGGCAACCCAGGATGAACTGCTGCGCGCGCTGCAAAACGGCGAACTGGCGCTGCATTATCAGCCGCAGGTTTCGCTCAGCGACGGGCATATCTTCGGCATGGAGGCATTGATCCGCTGGCAGCATCCCGAGCACGGCCTGCTGTTTCCGGGCGCGTTCCTGCCGGCGCTGGAATCAAGTTCCCTTGCTTTGCCCGTGGGCTGGTGGGTCTTGAACGAGGCGTGCCGCCAGGCGGCGGAATGGCGGGCGAATGGCCTTCCCCCGGTCAAGATCAGCGTCAACCTTTTCGCGGCCCAATATCGCGCCGGCACGCTGGTCCAGCATGTCGCCGACGCGCTTGCCGAGCATGGGCTTCCCCCGTCCGCGCTTGGCCTCGAGGTAACGGAAACCATTGCACTTCTCAATGACGACCATGCCTTTGCAGCGATGCGTGTCCTGCGCGATCTCGGCGTCGGCATCGCTTTCGACGATTTCGGGACCGGTTATGCGTCGCTGAGTTCGCTGCAGCGCTTTCCACTGACGACGCTGAAGATCGACCGGAGCTTCATCAGCGACATGCTGGACAATCCGCATGACGCCGCCATCACCCGGGCCATGCTGACGATGGGCAACGAACTCGGGCTGGAAACAGTCGCCGAAGGCATCGAGACGGAAGAACAGGAGATCGCGCTCCGGCTGCTCGGGTGTAAAGCCGGTCAGGGTTACCGCTACGGCAAGGCGCTGCCCGCGGAGCAAGCCGCGGCGCTTTTGGCGACAGCCGCCGACGATCAACAGTCACGTCGGTCCGCATAACCCACGGACGGCCAGCGACCCGTCTGCTCACCGAGAGCAGAGCGGCGACAAGGCCGATCGCAAAGCGGTTACCCTCCGATCAGGGTAAACCAGCCGTCCTCATCGGTGGTTTCAACCCCCAATTCGCGGGCTTTTTCGAGTTTCGAACCGGCACCGGGGCCGGCAACGAGCAGATCGGTCTTCTTCGATACGGAACCGGCAACCTTGGCGCCCAACCGTTCGGCCATGGCCTTGGCCTCGTCGCGCGTCATTTTTTCGAGAGAACCGGTAAAGACGACGGTCTTGCCGGCGACCGGGCTTGAGCTTGCCACCGGTGCTTCAGCGTCCTGTGGCGTGACCATACCGGGCGCTAGGAGACGCGTTACTACATCCATGTTGCGCGGCTCCTTGTAGAATTCGACGATCGCCCGTGCGACGACTTCGCCGATGCCGTCGATCGTGTTGAGATCGCCCCAAGCCTCGGACGTGATGTCGCTTGCAGTCTTCATCGCCTCCGCGAAAGCCGCATAGCTGCCATAGGAACGCGCCAGAAGCTTTGCCGTCGTTTCGCCGACATGGCGAATGCCGAGCGCATAGATCAGGCGGTGCAAAGCAATCTCCCGGCGGTCGTTGATCGCGTCATAGAGCTTACGGACACTGACCTTGCCGAAGCCGTCGATATTTTCGAGCTTGGTCAGGGGCGAGCCGTTCTGGCGTTTCTCTAGCGTGAAGATATCGGGTGCAGTCTTGATCGTCAGCGCCGGATCGTCTGCCTCGAAGAAGAAATCGATCTGCTTGGACCCCAGTCCCTCGATGTCGAACGCATTGCGCGAGACGAAATGCTTCAGGTGCTCGACCGCCTGCGCGCGGCACACAAAACCACCAGTGCAGCGAGTCACTGAATCGAGCTTGCCGGTCTTTTCGTTTCTCTCGCGCACCGCATGGCTGCCGCAGACCGGGCAGACCCTCGGAAACTGATAGCGCTCGGAGCCTTCAGGGCGCTTCTCCATAACCACATCGAGGACCTGCGGGATAACGTCACCAGCGCGCTGGACAATGACTGTATCGCCGATGCGGATATCATGCTCCTCCTCGCGGATGCGCTCACCGCCGTTGCCGATGCCTTCGATGTAGTCGGCATTGTGAAGCGTCGCATTGACGACGACGACGCCGCCGACCGTAACCGGCGTCAGCCGCGCCACAGGCGTCAAGGCTCCGGTGCGTCCCACTTGGATGTCGATATTCTCGACCGTGGTGAAAGCCTGCTCGGCCGGGAATTTGTGCGCCGTCGCCCAGCGCGGCGAGCGCGAGCGGAAGCCGAGGCGCTGCTGCAGGTCGAGGCGATCGACCTTGTAGACGACGCCGTCGATATCGTAGTCGAGATCGGGACGTTTCAGGCCGATGTCATTATAGTGTTCCAGGATCGCTTCGATCGACGACAGGCGCTGCATCAGCGGGTTGACCGGGAAACCCCAGCGCTTGAAGACGTCAACCATGCCGAACTGGGTATCGGCCGGCATCTCCGATATCTCGCCCCAGGCATAGGCGAAGAATTTCAGCTTGCGGCTCGCGGTAATCGTCGGGTCGAGCTGACGGAGCGACCCCGCCGCCGTGTTGCGCGGATTGACGTAGGTCTGCTTGCCCTCTGCCAACATCTGTTCGTTCAGTGCCAGGAAATCGCTCTTGGCCATGTAGACCTCGCCGCGCACCTCGACCACGGCCGGGGCGTCCGACGGAAGGGCCTGCGGGATTTCCTTGATGGTGCGGATATTGGCCGTGACGTTCTCACCCGTCGTGCCATCGCCGCGCGTGGCGGCGCTGACGAGCTTGCCGTTCTCGTAACGAAGGGACATCGAAAGCCCATCGATCTTCGGCTCAGCGGTAAAGGCGATGGAATTGTCCGGCAGCAGACCAAGGAAGCGATAGACGCTGGAAATGAAATCGCTCACATCCTCGTCCGAAAACACGTTGTCGAGCGACAGCATCGGCCGGGCATGGGTGATCTGCTGGAATATCCCGGACGGCGCCGCCCCGACCTTGCGCGACGGGCTGTCGGCGCGGACAAGCTCCGGGAACCGCGCCTCGATCTCCTCGTTGCGCCGCTTCAGCGCGTCGTAGTCCGCATCCGAAATCTCCGGCGCATCCTTGCCGTGATAGAGCGCATCGTGATGCGCCAGCTCGCCGGCCAGGCGTTCCAGTTCTGCTGCGGCATCTTCAAGCGTCAGGTTTTCAACGGCAACGGACAAGGTCGACATACTGGCAGACTCCACGTTTTGGCTCCGTTTTAGAGAAAATCCCATGAATGAAAAGCCGCGGCTTCGGAAAGCGTCGATTAATTCCTCACCGATATAGTGCCGGCAGAAGGCAACCGTGCCAGAGAACAACAAGCGACCCGGCGGCAGGAGCAAGCGTGATTACCGCAACGACATCCTATTCCCTGCCCCTGCGTCCGCAACGGCCTGCGGCATACGAAAGCGCATCCGCCTTGTCGACCGGCGATAGCGTGGATGAACGGCAGCAGGCAGCTTCTGGCGCACTCGACGCCTTGCGCGGGATTGTGGAAAACGGTCCGCGCGAACGCAAGGCGCAAGCCGAGGAAAAGCTCAAGCGCCTCAAGGATGAGATGACGGCTTTGATGCGATGGGGATTTGCGCCCGGAGCAACGGCCCAGCGCTCCTTGCAACTCGCCAAGGAACTCGCATCAACCGCCGCGCAATTCTCCGACGCCGTTTCCTCCGGAAAAAACATGACGTCAGTCTTCGGGTTGACCGCTGCGATGCCGGACACATCAACAAACCAAACGGCAGCAGTGGAGGAGGTTGCCGAGGACAGCGGAGTGCCCGAGGGCGAGGGCAATTTCCTGCCACAGGCTTATCGCGATATCCTGAACGACGACGTGCCGGACGCGGCACTCCATTCCGGCGACAAAGAGACGGTCGCAGATTTCAGAAGTGCTGCCCGGCAACTGCAGTTCATGCTGGAAGACGCAGCGCGCCAGTTGCACAAGAATGGCCGTCCCGCTGCCTTTACCGATCTGGCGAAAGACAGCCTTGCGAGCATCGACCACGCATTATCGAGGCTCGACGGAAGCTCTGCCGGCATGCCGTCTCGTCCGGCGCAGACCACCATCCAAATGCTTTAGAACGCTTGCCTAAATCAGCCGCCGCCGGCCAGCAACCTTGCAGCCGCCGCCCTCGCCTCGTCGGTCACGGAGGCACCAGCGAGCATGCGGGCGATTTCCTCGGTGCGAGCGGTATTGTCCATGCGGGCGACGCGGGTGGCGATGGTTTCGGATTTTTCCGCCGAGGGTCCCTTGGAAATCAGCAGATGCGTCGCGGCACGGGCCGCCACCTGCGGCGCGTGGGTAACGGAAAGCACCTGCACGGTCTTCGACAACCGCTTCAGCCGCTGGCCGATGGCATCGGCCACGGCACCACCGACACCGGTGTCGATCTCGTCGAAAACCAGCGTCGGCGCCGAGCCGCGGTCGGCTAGCGCCACCTTCAGCGCCAGAAGGAAGCGCGAGAGTTCGCCACCCGAAGCCACCTTCATGATCGGTCCGGGCCGGGTGCCAGGGTTGGTCTGGACATGGAATTCCACCACGTCGATGCCATCGGCGGTGGCCGCATCCGGATCAGAACTCACTTCGGCCATGAAACGCGCGCGCTCCAGCTTCAAGGCAGGAAGCTCGGCCATGACGGCTTCGGACAGCGCCGTCGCCGTGTTATGGCGCTTGGCAGAGAGAGCGGCAGCGGCTGCATCGAAGGCACCCTTGGTGAGACCAAGCTGCAGTTCCAGCTGCTTCAGCTTCTCCTCTCCGGCATCGAGATCGGCGAGATCGGAGATCATCCGGACGGCCAGCGCCGGCAGCGACGTAACCGGAACGGAATATTTCCGCGCAGCGGCCCTCAGTGCAAACAGGCGCTCTTCGACGCGCTCCAGTTCCTTCGGGTCGTATTCGGTTTTCCTGAGCGCCGCCTCAACTGCCATCTGCGCATCGGAGAGCTGGTTGAGCGCGGCATCGAGAAGCTCCACCGTCTCTTCGAGAAGACCTGGCGCCTCATGGCTCTTGCGCTCGAGCCGCCGCACCATCGAAGCGATGAGAGGCACGGGGGACGCATTGCCGTTGAGAAATTCGCTCGCCTCGTTGATATCGACGGCGATCCGCTCCGCCTTCATCATGCGCGAGCGGCGCTCGGCGAGATCGTCCTCCTCACCATCCTGCGGCGACAGGGTTTCCAGCTCATCGACGGAGGAACGCAGGTAATCGGCCTCACGGGCGGCGGCCTCGACCTTGTCGCGGTGCTTCTTCAGGGTCCGCTCCGCATCCTTCCAGACGCGATAAAGGCCGCCGACGGCCTGCGCCTCCTCGGCAAGGCCGCCGAAGGCATCGAGAAGCGTGCGATGGGCGTGGGTATCGACAAGGGCGCGATCGTCATGCTGGCCGTGGATCTCGACGAGGAGCTGCCCCACTTGGCGCATCAGCTGCACGGAGACCGGCTGGTCGTTGACATAGGCCTTGGTGCGGCCGTCGGCCGACTGCACCCGGCGGAAGATCAGGTCGCCGTCGTCGTCGATACCGTTTTCGCGGACGAGAAGCCGGGCCGGATGGCCCATGCCGACATCGAAGACCGCCGTCACCTGCCCCTTGTCGCCGCCATGGCGAACGAGCGAGCCGTCCCCGCGCCCGCCGAGCGCGAGCGAAAGACTATCGAGAAGAATGGATTTTCCGGCGCCGGTTTCGCCGGTCAGCACTGAAAGACCGGCATCGAAGGACAGATCAAGCCGTTCGATCAGGACGATATCGCGGATCGAAATCTGTGAAAGCATCCCGATTCAAATCTCTTCGCTGCTGATTCCGGTCCTACGCGCCCAGAAGTTGCTTGCCTGCGCGCGAAATCCACGAATTGCCGTTCTCGCGCGGTTCCAGACCACCGGTCTGCAGGAGCTTGTAGCTGTCGGCATACCACTGGCTGTCCGGATAGTTGTGTCCAAGGACAGCCGCTGCCGTCTGTGCTTCGGTGGTGATGCCCATGGCGAAATAGGTCTCGACCAGACGCGACAAAGCCTCTTCCACTTGGTTGGTGTTCGGGTAGGACTCGACCACTGTGCGGAAGCGTGTGATCGCGGCCAGATACTCCTTGCGCTCGAGATAGTAGCGGCCGACCTGCATTTCCTTGCCGGCCAACTGGTCCTTGGCAAAGCGGATCTTTGCTTCCGCATCCTCGACATATTCCGAATCGGGATACTTGGTCACCACCGCCTGCATCGCCTCGATCGTCTTGAAAGCCGGCTTCTGGTCCTGCGTCACCGCCGGGATCTGCTTGGAATAGGCCAGACCGACGATGTACTGCGCGTAGGCCGCGTCTTCGGATTCGGGGTAAAGATTGAGATAGCGGCTCGCGCCGTTGATGGCGTCCTGATACTGGCCATTGCGGTAGTTCACGAACGACCGCATGACGAGCGCCTTGCGAGCATATTCGGAGAACGGATGCTGCTGGTCGATCGCGTCGAACTTGCGCGCCGCCTCCGTGGTCTTGCCCGCATTCAGGTTGGCAAGGCCCTGATTGTAGAGCACTTCCGGCGGATCCGTTTCGGCGGTCAGCTTGGTGATGTCGATATCGGGATCGTTCTGGCAGCCGGTCACCAGAACACTGGCTGCGGAAGCCGCAAGCGCGATGACAGCAACACGTGCCATCTTCTTCAATTCAAACTGGCCTGCAAATACCATTCGTAAATCCCAACTCGCGCGGCGGTAAGAATACCGCAGCCTATGAACCGCGTTTTAGATCAAGATGCAACAAGACCGCAATGTCATGATGATTGATTAACGCAATTTTGTGGCAGCCTTATCATGAAAAAGCCGGTCAAAAGACCGGCTCTTGCCAACATCAAACCCGTTTTTCCCTTTCAGGAACAACCGACTGCGCATCACGGCGCATTGACGGCGATCACTTCGCGCGGCACCGAACGCTGACGCTGCGTCGATGTCTCGACGATTTCGTAGGCCGTCGGATCGCTCATCAGCGCCTTCAGCGCGTTCGCATTCATCTTGTGGCCGCCGCGATAGGAACGATAGCAGCCGATGAACGGCGCGCCGGCCAGAGCAAGGTCGCCGACGGCGTCGAGCGTCTTGTGGCGGACGAATTCGTCCTTGTAGCGCAGGCCTTCCATGTTGATGACCGTATTGTCGTCGGAAATGACAACCGAATTTTCCAGCGACGAGCCAAGGCCGCGACCGGCAGCCCACATACGCTCGACATCGCGCATGAAGCCGAAGGTGCGGGCGCGCGACAATTCCGTCTTGAACACCGACGGCGTGATGTCGCCCTTCCAGGCCTGACGACCGATCAGCGGGCTATCGAAATCGATCTCCACTTCGAAACGCATGCCATCATACGGCGTAAATTCCGACCAGGAGGCACCCGATTCGATGCGGACCGGCTTGAGGATGCGGATATAGCGGCGCTTCACGGCAAGTGCCTTGATGCCCGTCTGCTCGATAGCTTCGATGAACGGGGCAGAACTGCCGTCCATGATCGGCATTTCGGCGCCGTGCACTTCGACCAGAAGATTGTCGAGGCCGAGCGCGTAGATCGCTGCCATCACATGCTCGATCGTTGCGATCGAAGTCGCAGGCGAAAAACCGAGAATGGTGCAGAGATCGGTATTGCCGACCTGCGAAGAGACGGCCTTGAATTCGCTGATCGTCTGTTCGCCGACGACGCGCTGGAAAACTATACCGCTATCCGCTTCCGCAGGGTGGAAGGTAATTGCTACCTCGGCGCCAGAATGTACGCCCGTGCCGCTCAAAGTTACAGAGTGTGCAATCGTTGTCTGAAACCCAAGCAGTCCAATTCCCAGTCCCATGCTTCTCGCCTTCAAATACTATGTGGCGTTGCCGCCGAATTCATCTCAGAACCAGAGCTGCGCGTTTTCAGACGCCGCAAGCCACACCGTCGGTTGGCAATGCTGCGCATCGCCAACCGGTCCAACGTGCAAGCCAGCGAAGTCTCGAATCGCAATGCAGCCCCATCAGTCCCGATTGTGAAGATAATTGCAGCGGGCCGTCATTCCAAATCACTGTTAATTTCGCTTTGTTACGCGACGCACACGCTGTGCTTAGATATTGGAAGAATTCACTAATTCATAAAAAATGCCCGGGCGCAAACCCGGGCATTTCGGCAAGGAGGAAGGCAGGTTAAAAAATCAGTTCGACTGGCGGCGCAGGAAAGCCGGGATTTCGAGCTGATCGTCTTCATGTGCACGCGGCTGCGAAGCAGCGCGGGCACGGTCATCGAGAGGAGCACCGCGACGCGGCGCATAGACGCTGGCTTCAGGAGACAGCGGACGACGCTGCTGCGAGGAAGCAGCCGGAGCGCCGGCCGTCATATCGGCAGCCACATCATGGGTTTCTTCTTCGCGGCGGCCGAGCGAATTGGTGATTCGCTTCAGCAGCCCCATCGGGCCACGCTCTTCATGCTGCACCGGCTGCGAGCGATGCTCGGCTTCAGCCTTCACCATCGGCGGAAAGTCTTCCACCCGCGGCATGCGGACCTGCTCGGACTGTTGACGGATCACCGGAGCGGCGGGCTCCTGGCGAACCGGAGTCTGGGCGACCGGCTGCGGCTGGTAGGCCACCGTTTCAACGGTCCGCTGCACCGGAGCGGCAGCCTGAACCATCGGCTGTTCGACTGGAGCAGCGCCAGCAAAGAGCTTGCTCTGCGGGCGGAACTCTTCCTGCGCCTGCTGGACCGGAGGCGTTGCACCGCCGCGCGGCATCGACAGGAACAGTTCGCGTTCCAGTTCGGCGGCACGGATGGCTTCGGCGATCGAATCGCTTGTCTGCTGGACCGGCTGGGCGGCCGGCTGCTGCTGAACGACAGGCTGCTGGGCGACCGGGGCCGGCTGGCTCTGAACAGCAACAGTCTGCTGGACCGGGGCGGCCGGGATGGCGATCGACGGACGGACAATCGGCTTGGCTGCTACCGGACGAAAGTCAGCGGAACGACCAGCCACCTCCGCGGCCGTCCGATCAATACCCGTTGCCACCACCGAAACGCGGATGAGGCCTTCGAGTTCTTCGTCGAACGTTGCGCCGAGGATGATGTTGGCGTCCGGATCCACTTCTTCGCGGATGCGGGTCGCAGCTTCATCGACTTCGAACAGCGTCAGGTCACGGCCGCCGGTGATCGAGATCAGGAGGCCCTGGGCGCCCTTCATCGAGGTTTCGTCGAGCAGCGGGTTGGCGATCGCAGCTTCCGCGGCGGCCATTGCACGGCCTTCGCCGGAAGCTTCGCCGGTGCCCATCATAGCGCGGCCCATCTCGCGCATCACGGAGCGAACGTCCGCGAAGTCGAGGTTGATCAGGCCTTCCTTGACCATCAGGTCGGTAATGCAGGCAACGCCCGAATAGAGAACCTGGTCGGCCATCGCGAAAGCGTCGGCGAACGTGGTCTTGTCATTGGCGATCCGGAACAGGTTCTGGTTCGGAATGACGATCAGTGTATCGACCGACTTCTGCAGTTCGGCGATGCCCTGGTCGGCGAGACGCATGCGGCGCTGACCTTCGAAATGGAACGGCTTGGTGACAACGCCGACGGTCAGGATACCCTTGTTACGGGCAGCCTGAGCGACAACCGGAGCGGCACCGGTGCCGGTACCACCACCCATGCCGGCAGTGACGAAGCACATATGCGTGCCGTTCAGGTGATCGATGATCTCATCGATGCACTCCTCGGCAGCCGCGCGGCCGACTTCCGGCTGCGAACCGGCACCGAGGCCCTCAGTGACAGCGACACCCATCTGGATGATGCGTTCAGCCTTGGTCATGGTCAGCGCCTGGGCATCGGTGTTGGCGACGACGAAATCGACGCCTTCGAGGCCTGCGGTGATCATGTTGTTGACAGCATTGCCGCCGCCGCCGCCGACACCGAAGACGGTGATGCGGGGCTTCAGCTCGGTGATATCCGGCTTTTGCAAGTTGATCGTCATTGTACCCGTTCCTTCCTGGTTTCTGGCCGCCTTGCCGAGCCGGCCAAATCACTTAATTCCGTATTTCATCCGATCGGCCGAAGCCGAAGGGATCAGAAGCTTTCCTTCAGCCATTGGCCCATCCGGGCGATACGGCTGTTGTTTCCTGCAAGCGACGAAAGCAGACCGCCCTGCGTCGCATGTGTTTCCATGTCCGCGACCTGCGGATAGATCATCAGGCCGACGGCCGTCGAAAAGGCCGGGCCCTTGGCCGCTGCCGGCAGTCCAGACACACCGAGCGGACGGCCGATACGGACGTTGCGGGCGAGGATGCGGCGTGCCGATTCCGGCAGGCCGGTCAGCTGGCTTGCGCCCCCCGTCAGAACGACGCGCTTGCCGACGATCGGCGAGAACCCCGAGCGCTGGATGCGGTCACGGATGAGTTCAAGCGTCTCTTCGATGCGGGCCCGCACGATGCGCGAGACGAGCGCCCGCGGCACATGCGTCGGCTGATCGCGGTCGTCCTCGCCGATCGGCGGGACCGAAACGATGTCGCGCTCGTCGGCGCTGTTGGGCAGCGCCGAGCCGTGAACGACCTTCAGGCGCTCTGCGTCCTCGATGCGGGTGGAGAGGCCACGCGCCAGATCAGTCGTCACATGGTGGCCGCCAAGGCTGATCGCGTCGGCATGCACCAGCTTGCCTTCGGCAAAGACCGAGATCGTCGTGGTGCCGCCGCCCATGTCGATGGCAGCGCAACCGAGCTCGACTTCGTCATCGACGAGAGCAGCTAGACCGCTCGCGTAGGGCGTCGCGACAATGCCTTCGACCGACAGATGCGCACGGTTGATGCAGAGTTCGAGGTTCTTCAGGGCGGCACGTTCGGCCGTCAGCACATGCATGTCGACACCCAGCGCATCGCCGAACATCGCCAGCGGATCGCGGATACCGCGCTCGCCATCAAGCGAAAAGCCCGTCGGCAGCGAATGCAGGATCACCCGATCCTGGCGCAGCGACTGCTGGCCCGCTGCCGCCAGAACCTTCTTCAGGTCGGCGGCATCGACTTCCTGGCCGCCGAGATCGATCGAGGCGGTGTAGATGTCGCTCTGCAGGCGGCCGGCGGAAATGTTGACGATCAGGCTGTCGATCGTAAGTCCTGCCATACGCTCGGCGGCATCGACCGCGAGACGGACGACGCTTTCGGCGGCGTCGAGATCGGCGATCACGCCGTTTTTCATGCCGCGCGACTTGTGGTGACCGATGCCGATGATCTCGATCGAATGGGTGCGCCCCGGCAGGATCTGGCTTTCGACCTTCGGCGTCAGCCGGCCGATCATGCAGACCACCTTGGTCGAACCGATGTCGAGCACCGAAACGACATGCGACCGCTTGGAAGAAAGCGGCTTCAGACGCGGCAATCCAAAATTGGAAGAGCCGAAAATGCTCATGTACGGCTCTCCTGTTCCTGCTTCTTCAGCATTTTCGTGCGGGCTTCCAGCACTGCCTGGCGGCGAGTGGCCGCCTCGGGCGTCAATTGTATCGTGGTGCGATCTTCAAGCCGCAGGTCGACCGCGGCGATATCGCGCTCGAGAAGCTGCTGCCCCTCTTCCATCGTCGACAGAACCTGCATGGCGCGCTCAAGATCGTGTTCGGGCAGCTTGATGGTGATGCCGTTGTCGAGCATCAGATCCCACCGACGGCCGGCAACCCGCACATAGGCTTTGACGCGCTTGCTGATTTCCGGCCATTGGGAGAACCGCTCGTAGAACGCGGCAGCCGTCGTTTCCGCATCGCGACCAACGAACAGCGGCAGCTCCGAAAACTTATTGTCACGCAGCGGCGCAATCACGCTGCCGCTTGCCTCGATCAGCGAAAGATCGGAGCCGTGCTGCCAGATGCCGAACGCCTTGCGTTCCTTCAGGCTCACCTCAATCGTGCCCGGATAGACCTTGCGGACCGCAACGTCCTCGACCCAGGGCATTTCGCTGATCAGCTTGCGCGCCACGCCGATATCGAGAGCGACGAGCGAGGTCGCGCCATCGAGACCCAGCTGCTGCAGGATGTCGATTTCCGACGTCTGATCGTTGCCGGAAACCTTGACGTCCTCAATCGCAAAGCCGACAGCCGACGTGGTCGTCTGCGCGAAATCCTGGCTGTGGCCGCCGAGCGACATGCCGTAGAAACCAGTTGCCGCGAAAAAGGCCAGCGCAGAAACGGTACCCGTGTACGGCGCAAAGTGAATGCGACCGGTTCCGAGGCTGACGAGGAAACGCACGGCGCGGCGCAATGGCCGCGGCAGAACGCGCTGACCATCGAGATCAGCCGCTTCCAGCGGAGCCCGCCCTCTTCCTGCCTTCCTGCCTCTCAACGCAAACACGACGCGTCCTCCACGATCCACTTGAGGAATTCACCAAACGTATGGCCTGCATGAACAGCCATTTCGGGCACCAGAGAGGTTGGAGTCATTCCGGGCTGAGTATTGACCTCCAGCCAGATGAGCTCTCCGTCTTCAGAGAAACGGTCGTCAAAGCGGAAGTCGGAGCGGCTTACGCCGCGGCATCCAATCGCCTGATGCGCCATGACTGAGAGTGTTTGTATTTTTTGGTAAATATTCGGTAAAATATCCGCCGGGATGACGTGTTTTGAGCCGCCTTTCACATACTTTGAATCGTAATCGTAGAAGGCGTGGCCCTGCGGTATCACCTCGGTGACACCAAGCGCCGCATCCCCCATGACGCCGCAGGTAAATTCGCGCCCATGGACGTAGCGCTCGACCATCACCCGGTCGCCATAGCGCCATTCGCTGGAGGTCACGATCTGCGGCGGGTGCGACTGATCTTCCTTGACCATGACCACGCCGAAGCTGGATCCTTCGCGCACCGGCTTGACCACATAGGGCGGCTTCATCGGATGATCGGAGCCGAAATCGTGGCGATTCATGACACGCGCCTCGGCAACAGGAATGCCGGCAGCGCTCGCAACGAGCTTTGCCTGCGCCTTGTCCATTGCCAAAGCCGAGGCGAGCACACCGGAATGCGTATACGGAATTTCGAGATATTCGAGGATGCCCTGGATCGTGCCGTCTTCGCCGAACGGACCATGCAAGGCATTGAAGGCGACATCCGGACGCAGATTCTCAAGCACTGAAGCGACATTGCGATCGACGTCGATGCGGGTAACGCGAAAACCCTCGCCTTCCAGAGCATCGGCGCACGCAGTCCCGGACGACAGGCTGACCGGCCGCTCCGAGGAAAATCCGCCCATCAGGACAGCAACGTGCTTCTTACTCATAGATACCCCCGACATTACGCCAGACTACAAATCCCTGCTTGCGCCTAGCTTGTTCACGCACGAGTCGCATCCGTCAGGCACGAACCCACTAGAGCGGCATTATGGTTAATGAACCGTTTACTTTGGTTAACCCTATCCAAGGGATGGATGAAATATTTCGCGTAGAATCAGACAAGCGCTTCGATTCATCGCTTAGAATCAGAGCGTTACAGAAAGCGCAAGAGGCCGCGTGCCTCCGCGTCGCGCAAAATGTGGGCAAGTGCGAGACACTCGCGGCCTTTTCATTGCGAATACCCGTGCGCAGATATCCTAAGGAGCTGTCCGGTATTTGATGCTCAGACGGTTGACGCAGGCAAGAGCCTGAAGCCCATGAATAGAATTGCATTTCACTTGGAGGATTCGCGATGATGAACGTGCTCGTGGTTGGTGGAACAGGCTTTTTGGGTGGGGCCGTTGTCAACGCCGCCGTCGCGGCCGGCCACTCAGTCACCATATTCACCAGAGGCCAGACGGCAAATAGCCAACCGCCGGGAAAAATCGCGGTGCTGACCGGCGACCGTCACCGCGGTCTCTCCGCACTTCAGGGACGCGTTTTCGACCTCGTGGTGGATACCTGCGCTTTCGCGCCGGATGCGGTATCGAGTTTGCTCGATGCCCTGTCGCCTGAGATCGGGCGTTATGCGCTCGTCTCGAGCTGCTCGGCATACGGTAATTTCTCGACCCCGGGCATTAGCGAGGACGCGCCGTTAGGCCGAGCTAGCACCGAACAGCTGGAACTCGCCCGCTCCTTGCCACTGGAGAAACGCTCAAGTGCAGCCTCCTACGGTATGGCTTACGGCCCACTGAAACGCGAATGCGAGCTTTCAGCTATCGAACGCCTCGGCGACCGCGTGACAATCCACCGCGCGGGCCTGCTCGTCGGCGCGGTGGATTATACAGATCGCCTGACCTACTGGCTTCGCCGCGTGGATCAGGGTGGGCCGACCGTGGCGCCGGGCTCCCCGGACCGTCTCGTACAACTCATCGACGTGCGTGATGCGGCACGCTTCATCATCGAGACTGGAGTTGCGGGACTGGGTGGCGCATTCAACCTAACGGGCCGCCCCCTCTCCATGTCCAGTCTTCTCGAAAGCTGCCGCCGTGCTGCGAAATCGGACGCGCGTTTTGTCTGGTGTTCGGACGAAGACATCCTCGCCGCCAATCTGGAACCATGGAGCGAGGTACCGCTCTGGCTGCCCTATTCCAACGAGACATTCCGCTACTTTCTGGAGCTCGACGTCGAGAAGGCCTTTGCGCATGGTCTTTGCGTGCGACCGCTGGATGAAACGCTGAGTGAAATCCTGAGATGGGATCGGCTCCGCCGCGCGACGTCCCTCAAGGCCGGGATGCCGCCGGAGAAAGAAGCAAGTCTCCTGTCGGCGAAGCAAGCGAATGTTCCCGGCTAGCCTGAAAGACGAATGGCCCCGCGACGGGTGCGCGGGGCCATTCGGTCGACTGCACGGCAGTCTCAGTCGTCTTCGCCAACGATCTTCCAGACGATCCCGCCAAGTGCGGCGCCGACGATCGGGGCAAGCCAGAACAGCCACAACTGCTGCAACGCCCAGCCGCCGACGAACAGTGCCTGACCTGTCGAACGGGCTGGATTGACCGAGGTGTTGGTGACCGGGATCGAGATCAGGTGGATCAGCGTCAGGGCGAGACCGATGGCAATCGGAGCAAAGCCGGCGGGCACGCGGCCGCTGGTGGCGCCGAGAATGATGAAGATGAAGAAGCCTGTCAGCAGAAGTTCGATGACCAGCGCCGATGTCAACGAATAGCCGCCCGGCGAATGTTCGCCATAACCATTGGCGGCAAAGCCACCGAGCTGGAAGTCAGCCTTGCCGCTGGCGACCAGATAAAGCGCCGCGGCTGCGACGATCGCACCCGCCACCTGAGCAATGATATAGCCAAGAAGCGAAGAGGCTGGAAACTTGCCGGCAACGGTCAGCCCGACCGATACGGCCGGATTGAAATGGCCGCCCGAGATACCGCCAACCGCATAGGCCATCGTCAGAACCGTGAGGCCAAAGGCAAACGAAACGCCGAGCAGGCCAATGCCGACTTCCGGAAAGGCAGCCGCCAGGACCGCGCTGCCGCAGCCGCCGAAAACAAGCCAGAATGTGCCTAAAAATTCCGCAGAAAGCTTCTTGAACATGGTTTCCCCTTCAAACGGAGCAATGCTCCAAAGGGCCTGATGCACGCTGCCGCGTTTTCTTCAGGCCCCCTGAACGAAAACACACGCGCATTTCAGCCAGTTTGCCACGCCCATACACCGGGCGCACAACCCAAGATTTGCCACAATTCGATTCTGGTCAAGGATTGTGCAGCAAGAGAATTGCAACCGCGGCATTTTTAGCCATTCTGACAAGATTTGAGCGTTACCCCCAATGAAGCACGACATTTTTGCGACGAACGCACCCCGAAATCTTGCCGATTGTTGCGCTTGAAGGGTTTTACTGCCGGTGCGTCTGCGTTAAGAGCCGGGCAGCTGCCTCCCAAGACGGTGATATCTTCCCAATACGGACACATGAAAATGAGCGACTCAACATCCACGTTGTCGCCGGCCGCAGAGCCATCCAGCAAGGGCGCGCTCAATTCGCCAGCCCGCGTTCTCCTGGCAAGCCTGGTCGGCACCACCATCGAATTCTTCGACTTCTACGTTTACGCCACCGCCGCCGTGCTGGTGTTTCCGACGCTGTTCTTCCCGAACACCGATCCGACCACAGCGCTGCTCGCCTCCTTCGCGACCTTCTCGATTGCCTTTTTTGCCCGCCCGCTCGGCGCAGTCGTGTTCGGCCATTTCGGCGACCGCGCCGGTCGCAAGACCACGCTGGTGGCGGCCCTTCTCACCATGGGCATCTCGACCGTCATCATCGGCCTGCTTCCGTCTTACGAGCAGATCGGCGTGATCGCGCCGCTTCTGCTCGCGCTGTGCCGCTTCGGCCAGGGTTTCGGACTTGGCGGCGAATGGGGCGGCGCGGTGTTGCTCGCCACGGAAAACGCGCCGGAAGGCAAGCGCAGCTGGTACGGCATGTTCCCCCAGCTCGGCGCGCCTGTCGGCCTGTTCCTGTCCTCCGGCGTTTTCTGGCTGCTCCTGCATGTTATCTCGCAGGAAGCACTGCTCTCGTGGGGCTGGCGCGTGCCGTTCATCGCCTCGATCATCCTGATCGCCGTCGGTCTCTGGGTGCGCCTTTCGATCACTGAAACGCCGGCCTTCCAGAACGCCATCGACAAACATGAACGCGTTGAAGTTCCGGTGATGGAACTGTTTCGTAATCATAAGCGCAGCCTCGTTCTCGGCACCTTCGTGGCGCTCGCGACCTTCGTGCTGTTCTACATCGGCTCGGCCTATCTGCTCTCCTACAACGTCAAGGTGCTGAAGATCCCGTTCATCGATGCACTGGAAATCCAGATCGTCGGCTCTATCCTGTTCGGCATCTTCATCCCGATCGCCGGCAAGCTGGCCGAACGCTTCGGCCGCCGCGAGGTGCTGATCACAACGACCGTGCTGATCGGCATATTCTCGTTCTTCCTGCCCGGCCTGATGACCGGTGGCGAAGGCTCGATCTTCATCTTCGTCATCTTCGCGATGGGGCTGATGGGCATGACCTACGGCCTGATCGGAACGGCTCTCGCCGCCCCCTTCCCGACCAACGTGCGCTATACCGGCTCGTCGATCACCTTCAACTTCGCCGGCATCTTCGGCGCCTCGCTTGCGCCTTATATCGCGACCTGGTTGCAGGCAAACTACGGCATGACCTATGTCGGCTACTATCTCGGCATTGCAGCCCTGATCACGCTGGCCTGCATCCTGCTTTCGGGCAATGACGAGGTCTGAGACTTCGAACAACACGCATAGAAAAACCGCCGCGGAGCGATCCGCGGCGGTTTTTTTACGTTCATCGGTAGCACACACCATAAGGCGACGGTGGCAGCTTAGCGCTCAGAAATATGTACCGCCCCTTCTCGCAAAGCAGCTCATTTTGGACTGGGTAGAAGCTCAGTCCGCCGTCCGTCGAGTATTTCCTCTGCGGTGAGGCGACCAACTAGCGGGGCTAGAATGACGCCGGGATGGCCCGCCGCGACGTAAAGGCCGCCAACTTGTGGCAAAAAGCCAAGGCGCGGCAAGCCGTCACCGAAAATCGGCCGGTTGCCGATGTCAGCGCTTGTAAGCATTACGTCATCAGGTAGATCCAGCTCGTCTCTCATCACCGCCAAGGTCCGCTCCCCAAGCATCTGAGGGCCATTCTCGGCACCGTCTTCGACATAGGATTTTGCGACGATGAGCGTATTGTCGCTGGCTTGGCGAACTTCCAGGCGTGAGCCGCGCAGGATATGGTTTATGACGGGCACGCTACAGGCATAGCGGAGGAGCAACGCCGGAGAAGTTGCAATGCCGGTGTCAATTCCGATCCCACCCGCAAGTCCCTTGATGCCGCTTCCAGAAGCCATCACAACGACGTCGGCCTCGACGGTCCCTCCCGAAAACCGTATCCCTGTTACACGCCCGCTCGCGGTTTCGATAGCGGCGACCTTCTCGTCAAACCGGGCCGAGGCACCCGCTGCCACAGCGGTGGTGACAAAGGTTCCAGCCAGTTGCGCTGGGTCGAGAGCAAGGTCATTGCGCGAGAAAACGGCACATTCCGGCACCCGTCGCAGACACGGCTCCAATTCGGCAACGACGTCACTTTTCAACAGTTCGACATCCTCATCCGCACGCAGGTGGAGATCGGCAAGTTGCTCGGTCTCTTGTGACGTCGCTCTCCACAGCAGCGAGCCCGCACGGGCTAGGGAGAGGGCTTCCGGCAAGGCAACTTTCAGACGCTGATACTCGGCAATTGCCTCTCGCCAGAGAGCGTAGCTAGTTTCACCGGGAGTACCATTGATGACGTTGATCCAACCAAAGGCGCGACCTGTCACGCCGGAACCCGGCTTATGACCCTCATCCACAAGCAGGACATCCGCGCCCCGGATAGCAAGGTTATAGGCGATAGCCGAACCGATTATACCTGCACCAATGACGACGATCCGTGGTTGGCGCGATATCATGGAACGACCTCAAGGCGAGCGGGACTGGCCTCGGGACCGGTAGGCATCCTGTATGACGATGACATGACAAAGAGCGCGAAATGCCTAGAATCAGCCATACGCGCTAACTGCTGTAGCGCGAAATCACCGATTTGGGCGGGTCTCACATCCGCTTCGGGCCTACAGGCTACCGCGTGGCATTTGCTACATAACCCGGTCTTTTCGTTTCAGGATATTGACGGCCTCAGGCCGTCAGTTCGCCGAGGAATTCCTTGACCTCGTAGCCCGGCATGAAATTGCCGATGCGCTTGATTTCCCATTCGAGCGAGATGCCCGAGGTTTCGAACACGCGCTGACGCACGGTCTCGCCGAGATATTCGAGCTCGTAGCCGCTGGCCTGCCCGGTATTGATCATGAAATTGCAGTGCATCGGCGACATCTGGGCGCCGCCGATCATCAGGCCGCGGCAGCCCGCCTCGTCGATGAGTTTCCAGGCGGAATGACCTTCCGGGTTCTTGAAGGTCGAGCCGCCGGTCTTTTCGCGGATCGGCTGCACGGTCTCGCGATGTTGGCGCACGGCATCCATGTCGGCGCGAATCTTTGTCTTGTCTTCCGGATAGCCTTCGAAAACGGCATGCGTGAAGATCAGGTCCTTCGACGCCGACGAATGCCGGTAGCTATAGCCCATGTCCGCATTCGTGAGCACGTGCTTGTCGCCCTTACGATCGACCGCATGAACCTCGACCACACGCTCGCGCGTCTCGCCGCCATTGGCGCCGGCGTTCATGCGCAGGGCGCCGCCGATCGAGCCGGGGATGCCGTAGAAGAAATGAAAACCGCCGATGCCGTGATCAAGCGTCATGGCAGCAAGGTTCTTGTCCGGGCAAATCGCCCCGGCCTTGACCCTCGTGTCGGAAACGAGTTCGACTTCGCCGAAGCCCTTGGCCGAAAGCCGGATGACTACACCCGGGATGCCGCCGTCGCGCACGAGCAGGTTCGAGCCGACACCGGCGACCATGACCGGCACTTCTTCCGGCAGCAATTTCAGGAAAGCGACGAGATCGTCGGCGTCATGCGGCTGGAACATCAGTTCGGCAAGGCCGCCGGCGCGGAACCAGGTGACGCGGTCCATCGGCGCATCCGGCGTCAGACGCCCGCGCAATTCCTTGACGCTCTCCCCGAGAGAGGCCAGTAGCTTTTCACCGTGTACCTGTTTCATGCGGAATTTCCTGAAATGCCTGCGAGTTCCTTCGGAAGGGCAGCAGCCCAGTAAGTGATGCTGCCAGCCCCCAAGAGAACCACAAAGTCACCCGGTTGTGCAATGGCGGAGACGATCGGCGCAATCGCTTCCGGACCTTCGATGAAGCGCGCGTCGCGGTGGCCGCCGGCTTTGATACGGGAGACGAGCTCCTGCGAGTTGACGCCCTCGATTGGCTCCTCACCGGCCGAATAGACCGGCGCCAGAAGGATCGTATCGGCATCGTTGAAGCAGGCGGCAAAATCTTCGAAAAGGCTATGCAGGCGAGTGAAGCGGTGCGGCTGATGCACGGCGATGACGCGGCCCTGGCAGGCTTCGCGCGCCGCCCTGAGCACAGCCTTGATCTCTACGGGGTGATGACCGTAATCGTCATAGACGCGGACATCGTTCCATTCGCCGGTGAAGGTGAAGCGTCGCTTGACGCCGCTGAAGGCGGCAAGTCCCTTGGCGATATCATCCGGCTTGATGCCGAGGCGCTGGGCAACGGCGATCGCCGCCGTGGCGTTCGAGACGTTGTGGCGGCCCGGCATCGGCAGGCGCAGATCCGGCAATTTGATGATCTGGCCGGTACGGCGGCGTCGAATCTCGACGTCGAACACCGAAGTCGCACCGTCCATGCGGATGTTGGAATAGCGCACATCGGCCTGCGGGTTTTCGCCGTATGTAATGACCTTGCGGTCCTCGATCTTCGACACCATGGTCTGCACTTCGGGATGATCGAGGCACATCACGCCGAAGCCGTAGAACGGCACGTTTTCGACGAACTGACGGAAGGCGGCGCGCACAGCATCGAAATTGCCGTAATGATCGAGATGCTCAGGGTCGATATTGGTGACGACGGCCACGTCCGCCGGAAGCTTCAGGAAAGTGCCGTCCGATTCGTCGGCCTCCACGACCATCCACTCGCCCTCGCCCATGCGGGCGTTGGTGCCATAGGCGTTGATAATGCCGCCATTGATGACGGTCGGATCGAGCCCGCCGGCTTCCAGCAGCGAGGCGACCATCGAGGTCGTCGTGGTCTTGCCATGCGTGCCTCCGATCGCGATTGCATTGCGGAAGCGCATGAGTTCGGCGAGCATTTCAGCGCGGCGCACCACCGGGAGCAGCTTTTCACGCGCGGCGATCAGTTCCGGATTGGTCTTCTTAATGGCGGTCGAGACCACGACGACCTCGGCATCGCCGATATTCTCCGCCTTGTGGCCGACGAAGACCTCGATGCCCTTGTCACGCAGCCGCTGAACGTTGGCGCTGTCAGACTGGTCGGAGCCCTGCACCCTGTGGCCGAGATTGTGCAGCACTTCGGCAATACCGCTCATGCCGATACCACCGATACCGATGAAATGAACCAGGCCGATCGTCTGCGGCATCTTCATGAGCGTGTTTCCTTGAACTGTGCAATCGTCGAACCGCTGGCAATAGCTTCAACCATGGCGGCAAGCAAGCGCGCCGCATCCGGTTTGCCCGCCTGTTTGGCGCTTGATGCCATGCCGGCAAGCTTCTCGGGGTTGTTCATGGCCCCTGTCAGGATCTTGCTCAGCTTTTCGGGCGAAAGCTCGGCCTGGGCGATCACTTTGGCTCCACCGGTCGCGGCAAGCGCCGCCGCATTGGCGGCCTGATCGTGGTCGAGCGCATAGGGGTAAGGCACCAGGATCGCCGGGCGGCCGATCACTGCGATCTCCGAGACAGTGGAAGCGCCGGAGCGGCAGATGACCAGATGGGCCTTGGCGATCCGGTCGGCCATGTCAGTAAAGAACGGCGCGATGTCGGCGCTCATGTCGAGCTTGGCGACGCAGCCCTCGACCATCGGCATGTCTTCGGCGCGTGCCTGCTGCGTGATGCGCAAGCGTCCTCTCAGGCTGTCATCCAGCAGGCTGATGGCCGTCGGAACGCTCTTTGAAAAATACTGGGCTCCCTGGCTGCCGCCGAATACCACCAGGCGGAATTCCTCGCCTTCTCCGGAAGGATGGTACGGTATCTTGGCGGCTTCCAGCACAGCTGGCCGAACCGGATTGCCCGTGGTTACTGTCTTTGCCGCATAGGGTCCGTCCGTCTCGGGCAGGAAGCCGCCGGCGATCGCTTTCACCCGCTTTGCCAGCGCCTTGTTGGCCCGGCCCATGACGGCGTTCTGCTCATGGATCATGGATGGGATGCCCATGCCGGTGGCTGCGAGAAGCGGCGGAATTGTCGGGTAGCCCCCGAATCCAACCACGACTTTCGGCTTCACCTTCGCCATCAGACGCCGGGCGATGCGAATGCCGGACCAGAGCGTCCACAACGAGCCCGCAACCTTCATGGGATTCTTCGAACCGATCGTCGCCGACGGGACGACATGCACTTCATCGGCCGGGAACTTGCCGGCGAAGCGCTCCGCCCGGCTGTCCGTCACCAGATGCACGGAGTAGCCGAGCGCCTTCAATTCGTGCGCCAGCGCTTCCGCCGGAAACAGATGGCCGCCGGTTCCCCCGGCAGCGAGCATGATGATGCCTTTGGTCATAATTGGTCCTTACTCCGCCGGCTCTATTCCGCCGGAACGCCCATGCCCGAGCGGAACAGGCTGCGCTCGACGGCGCGCTTTTCCGGGCGATGGCGCGTCAGCGCCAGGATAAAGCCGGCCGTCACGCAGATCGCCACCATGGAGGAACCGCCATAGGAGATCAACGGCAGCGTCATGCCCTTGGCCGGCAGCAACTGCAGATTAACCCCGATATTGATCATCGACTGGATACCGATCTGCAGCACCAGTCCGGCGACCGCAAAGCGGGTGAAATCGTTGCGTTCCCGGAACGCGTGGCTCAAGCCCCGCATGACGAGGAAGGCGAAGATCAGCACGATGACCATGCAGAAGACGATACCGAATTCTTCCGCCGCTACCGAAAAGATGAAGTCGGTGTGGCTGTCCGGAATGATCCGCTTGACGATACCTTCGCCCGGCCCCTGCCCGAACCAGTCACCCCGGACGATCGCCTGAAGCGCCGTGTCCACCTGGAACGTATCACCCTCGCCGGTCATGAACCGGTCGATACGGCCAGCCACGTGCGGCAGCACTGTATAGGCGACAACGAGACCGCCGACAGCGGAACCACCGAGCACGATGATCCACAGCCAGGGCATGCCGGCCATGAAGAACATGCCGCCCCAGACGGCTGTCGTCAGGATGGTCTGGCCAAGGTCGGGCTGCGCGACGAGCAAGGCCACGACGATACCGAAAAGCAGGATCGCAAAGAGATTACCGGGGATTTCCGGCTGGCGGGCATGTTCGGAAAACAGCCAGGCGCAGACGACAACGAAGGCGGGCTTCATGAATTCGGAAGGCTGAACCGAAAGCCCGGCAAGTGAAATCCAGCGCCGCGATCCCTTGACCTCTGCGCCGAAGAACAGCGCCAGAACCATCATGGCAAGCGACACGAGAAGCAGGATCATCGCCGCCCGGCGCACCTGCCGCGGCGTCAGGAACGAAATGCCGATCATCACAGCCAGCGACGGCAGCAGGAAGGCCGCGTGCCGCTTGACGAAGTGGAAGCTGTCGAGATTGAGGCGCTCGGCGACCGCGGGACTTGCCGCGAAGGACAACATGAAACCGATGCCCATCAACAGAATGAAGGTCGCCAGGAAGAACCTGTCGATCGTCCAGAACCAGTCGGCCACGGGGCCACGTTCGGCTCGGCTTACCATCTCTTCGTCCCCTTCACGGCGCGTCCGGCGCCAATCTCTCAGTCACCAGGCCTCGCGGCCCTCATATCAGCATCGTCACGCCGTCGATCGCCGCGACGTGACCGACGAAGGCATCCCCACGGACTTCAAAGTTCTTGTACTGGTCGAAGCTTGCGCAAGCCGGGGAGAGCATCACGGCGGATTGCGCTGCTTCGTCCTTCGCCGCATCGGCCGCGGCATGGGCCACGGCCCGCTCCAGCGTTCCGGAAATCTCGAACGGAACCGCCTCTCGCAGGGTTGCCGCAAACGCCGGTGCTGCCTCGCCGATCAGATAGGCCTTCGCAATCTTCGGGAAGAACGGTGCCAATGTCGTGATGCCGCCCTCCTTGGGCAGGCCGCCGGCGATCCAGTAAATTCGGTCGTAACTCGACAGCGCTGGAGCTGCCGCGTCGGCGTTGGTCGCCTTGCTGTCGTTGACAAAGACCACGTTGCCCTTGCGTCCGACGGGCTGCATGCGGTGCTTCAAGCCCGGAAAGGAGGAAAGCCCGGCAAGAATGTCGCCTTCCGAAACGCCGACCGAAAGGCAGGCGGCAATTGCCGCTGCCGCATTCTGGGCGTTGTGGTTACCGCGCAGCGTCGCGATACCGTCGAGATCGGCAAGCACCGTGGCCAATCCACCTTCGGCGCGCATGATCCGGGTTCCATCAGCAAAAAGCCCCTCGCCGAGCGGACGATGACGGGCAATGCGAATCACACGGCGGCCGGCCAGCGCGGCACGGTCGGCGATCGCTTCGGTGTAGATATCGTCGACGCCGACGATGGCCGTGTCGCTTCCGGCGACAAGCCGCTCCTTGATCGCGGCATAATGGTCCATGCTGCCGTGCCGGTCGAGATGATCCGGCGTCAGGTTGAGCAGGATGCCGGCGGACGGATCAAGTGTCGGCGCGAGATCGATCTGATAGGAGGAGCACTCGACGACATAGAACCGGTCGGGTGAAGGCGGATCGAGCGTCAGCACGGCCGTACCGATATTACCGCCCAGTTGCGTGTCGCGCCCGCTTGATTTCAGGATATGGGCAATCAGCGCCGTGGTCGTCGATTTGCCGTTGGTGCCGGTGATGGCGATGAACGGGCAATCCGGCGCATGCGCGCGCCGCTCGCGCACGAAAAGCTCGACATCGCCGATGATTTCGACGCCGGCGGCATGGGCGAGATCGACGGTCCAGTGGGGCTTCGGATGCGTCAGCGGCACTCCGGGCGACAGAACGAAGGCCGAGAAAGCGGTCCAGTCCACTTTCCGGAGATCGCCGGTACCGATGCCTGCATCGGCCGCCTTGGCAACGCTGTCGGGATTGTCGTCCCAGGCCATTACCCTTGCACCGCCGGCAACCAGCGCCAACGCGGTCGCAAGCCCCGATCCACCGAGACCGAAGAGTGCGACCTGCCTGTCCTTGAAGGTTGTGACGGGGATCATCGGCTCTTACCGCAGTTTCAGGGTCGACAGGCCGACCATCGCGAGAATGACTGCAATGATCCAGAAACGGATAACCACCTGGCTTTCTGTCCAGCCCAGCTTTTCGAAATGGTGATGGATCGGCGCCATCAGGAAGACACGCTTGCCGGTCCGCTTGAACCAGAACACCTGGATGATCACCGACAGGGTTTCCATGACGAACAGGCCGCCGATGATGACCATGACGATCTCGTGCTTGGTGGCAACGGCAACAGTGCCGATCAAGCCGCCGAGCGCCAGCGATCCGGTATCGCCCATGAAGATTGCCGCCGGTGGCGCGTTGAACCAGAGGAAGCCGAGCCCCGCGCCGATGACCGCTCCGAGAATGACAGCCAGCTCCCCCGTGCCGGGGACAAAGTGAATCTGCAGGTAGTTTGCAAACACCGCGTTACCGGCGAGGTAGGCGATAACGCCGAAGGAGGCTGCCGCGATCATCACCGGCACGATGGCGAGACCGTCGAGACCGTCGGTCAGGTTGACGGCGTTGCCGGCGCCGACGATGACGAAGCCGCCGAACAGGATGAAGAAATAGCCAAGGTTGAGGGTGAAATCCTTGAGGAACGGGAAAGTCAGTGACGACCCGAAGGTCGAGCCGGCCACGCCCGCCGAAAGAGCCGTCCGCATCATGAAGAACACAGCGATGCCGGCGACGAGGAATTCGATCCCGAGGCGCGCCTTGCCGGAAAAGCCCTTGTCCGACTGCTTCGTCACCTTGAGATAATCGTCATAGAAGCCGATGGCGCCGAAGCCGAGCGTCACCAGCAGCGTGGAAACGACGTAGACGCTGGACAGATCAGCCCAGAGCAGCGAGCTGCCGACGATCCCGGCAAGGATCATCAGGCCGCCCATGGTCGGCGTGCCAGCCTTCTTGAAATGAGTCTGTGGTCCGTCCGCACGGATCGGCTGGCCCCTGCCTTGCCGTACCCGCAACGACGAGATCATGCGCGGTCCAAACAGGAAGACGATGATTGCCGAAGTGAACAGGGCGGCGCCGGTACGGAAGGTGATGTACCGGAAGAGGTTGAAAAATTGAAAATGGTCCGCCAGTTCGACAAGCCAGATGAGCATGAGGGACCTTTCCCCAAAGGTTCGTTGCAGATTCCATCCATCAGAATCACCGAATGGAAGAATAACTGCGTGGTATCAAAAGTGTCAGCATCGAACAGCGGCTATCAAAGCCTTGTCCCGCCTTTATTCAGTGCGCTCCGAGCCGGAAAATGCCGGATATGTATCAAGCAACGCCGCGACGATCCTGCCGCAACCCGTTCCCTTGGAGGATTTGATCATCACCACATCCCCGGCAGCGATAGATCCAAGCGCAAATTCCTTCAGTTCATCGACCGTTTCGCGATATTCGACGCGAACGCGTTCAGGCAACGCATCACGGAGATGTGCCATTTCCGGGCCGGCGAGCCAGATATCGGAGATGCCAGCCTCAATCAGTGGTGCGGCAAGCCCCGCATGAACTTGGCCGGCGAATTCGCCCATCTCCAGCATGTCTCCGAGAACGGCGATGCGACGCCCGCCTTGCGGGAGTTCCGTATCCTTGAGAAGCGAGATCGCCGCGCGCATCGATGCGGGATTGGCATTATAGCTCTCGTCGATCAGCACGAAGGACCCTGATCCGATTGCCAGACGGTGCCGCGCGCCCCGCCCCTTCTCCGGCTGCAAGGTCGCGAGCGCGGCAACAGCCGCATCCATGTCCGCGCCGACCAGGCTGGCGGCACCGAGCGCAGCCAGCGCGTTTTCGGCGATGTGGCGCCCGGGCGCGCCCATCTGAATTTCCAGCGTCTTGCCGTCAAGTGCGGCCCAAAGAACAGCGCCCTCGGAACCGCCGGTGAATTCGACCATGCGGAAATCGGCCTTGGCGCTACTGCCGAAGCTGTGAATATGGGCAACACCCAGCGCTGTGGCAGCTTTTTCCAGCGTCTTGAACTGCTCGTTGTCGCGATTGAGGATCACGTGGCCATCGTCAACGAGGCCCTCCATGATCTCGGCCTTGGCGGCCGCGATTTCCTCAAGATCTTTGAAATTACCGAGATGAGCAGCAGCGATCGTGGTGATGATGGCCACATGCGGGCGCACCATCTTGACCAGCGGCCGGATTTCGTCGGCGTGGTTCATGCCGATCTCGAAGATACCGAAGTCGGTATTTTCCGGCATGCGCGACAGCGTCAGCGGCACGCCCCAGTGGTTGTTGAAAGAAGCAACGGAGGCATGTACACGGCCGGAGGGCGAGAGTACATGGCGCAGCATCTCCTTGGTCGTCGTCTTGCCGACGGAGCCGGTGACGGCGATGATCCTGGCGGCGCTGCGGTCACGCGCGGCGCAGCCGAGCCGCACCATGGCTTCCAGCACGTCATCGACGACGATCATCGGCGCGATCAGTCGCCCGAGAGCCGGCAGCTTCGCTTCGCTGACGACCAGAAGCGCCGCGCCATTGGCGATCGCAATGCCGGCATAGTCATGACCATCGACGCGGTCGCCCTTGATGGCGAAGAACGCTTCGCCCTTACCAAGGGAGCGGCTGTCGATCGAGATACCGGTAATGCCCTCGGGCAGATTGCCCATCGGCCGGCCGTGCATGGCCGCCATCAGGTCGCTGGTTGTCCAGAGAAAGCTCAAATCATTGCCCTCCCAACGCCTTGCGCAGTTCCGCGTGATCGGAGAACGGCAGGGTGACGGAACCGACCGTCTGGCCCTCTTCGTGTCCCTTGCCGGCAACGATCAGCGTGTCGCCCGATTTCAGCATGTCGACCGCGGCCTTGATCGCCTCGGCGCGGTCGCCGATCTCCGTCGCCCCCTTGGCGGCGGCCATGATCTCGCTGCGAATGACTTCCGGCACTTCCGAGCGCGGATTGTCGTCGGTGACGAACACCACATCGGCAAGCCGCGTGGCAATCTCGCCCATGATCGGGCGCTTGCCCTTGTCGCGATCCCCACCGCAGCCGAAGACAACGATGATTCGGCCGGTCGTGAACGGACGGACAGACGTCAGGACGTTTTCCAGCGCGTCCGGCTTATGCGCATAATCAACATAGGCGAGCGCGCCGTCCTTGGTATGCCCAACCAGTTCGAGCCGGCCAGACGCACCCTGCAGTTTTTCGAGCGCTGCCATCGTCGCCCTGGCGCTGACGCCGGTCGACATGGCAAGACCCGCCGCGACCAGCGCATTGGAAATCTGAAAATCGCCGGCCAGCGGTACATGCACCTCGAAAATCTCGTCGCCGACATGAATTTCGGCAATTTGCTTGTGGCGAAAATGCTCGACGCGTTTCAGGCTCAGGAAATCCCCTTTGCGCCCGACGGTCAGAACCAACTGGCCCGCAGCCTTCGCCGCATCAATGGCCTGCGCCGACCAGACGTCATCGGCAAAGATCACTGCCGGCGAGCCCTTCGGCAAAACGCCGTCGAACAGCCGCATCTTGGCGGCCATGTAGTCCTCGACGGTCGGATGGTAGTCCATATGGTCGCGGCCGAGATTGGTAAACCCGGCGGCGGCAAGGCGGACGCCGTCGAGTCGATTCTGGTCGAGCCCGTGGCTGGAGGCTTCCATGGCAGCATGAGTAACGCCAGCATCGGCCAGCTCGGCAAGAAGCTTGTGCAGTGACACCGGGTCCGGTGTTGTCAGCGATCCATAGTCGTTGCGGCCGGGAGCGATGACGCCGGTGGTGCCGATCATTGCGGCAGCAAAGCCGGCATGCGCCCAGATTTGCCGGGCAAAGGAGGCAACCGAGGTCTTGCCTGCCGTGCCGGTCACGGCCACCATCGTATCGGGTTGGCGTCCATAGAAATTGGCGGCCGCGATGGCAAGCACACGGCGCGGAGTGGAGGCCGAAAGGACCGGAACCGAGGCGTTGGCCGGAGGCTCTGAGCTCGTGACGACGGCAGCGGCGCCGCGGGTGATCGCGTCATCGATGAAGGCCTTGCCGTCGGTCTTGCTTCCTGAAAGCGCCACGAACAACGAGCCCGGGACCACCTGCCGGCTATCAGCGGTGATCGCGGCAATCGCCGTGTCGCCAGCGGCGGGGCTCAGTTGCGAGGCAATTTCCGGGAAATCCTTCCCGATCAGGTCTTTGATCTTCATGGATGCACTTTTCAAAAACGAACCGATGCGCCGGGCGGCGAATCCTCCTGATTGTCATTCCATGGTCAATAAGACACAAGCAAGGCAGAACCATCTTCACCGAACTTCGGCTCGACACCGAGCAACGGCGCAGAACGACTGATGATGTCGCGCACCATCGGGGCTGCCGTATTGCCAGCAAGCGCTGCACCATTGCCCTTGTCGGTTTTCGGCTCGTCGATGAAAGTCAGGACCACGTAGCGCGGATCATCGATCGGGAAGCCGGCTAGAAAGGCGTTGAAGTTGGCGGCGCTCGAGTAACGCCCGTTCACGACCTTGTCCGCGGTACCGGTCTTGCCGCCGACATTGAAGCCTGGCACGCGCGCGTTCTTGCCGGACCCGTTGACGGCGTTCCAACGGAACAGAAAGCGCATATCGTCGCTCGTCGATTTTTTGATGACCGTTGTCGATGCAGCCGCAGCTTGCTCCGGCGTGCGCGGCAGGAATGTCGGCTCGATGAGGTGCCCGCCGTTCAGCAGGGCTGCACCGGCCACTGCCGTCTGCAAGGGTGTCGTGGAGACGCCGTGACCGAAGGAGATCGTGATCGAGTTGATCTTCTTCCATTCGCGCGGCTGGCTCGGCATTTTCACTTCAGGCAGCTCGGTCGGAATCTTGGTGAGCAGACCCATCCGGGTCAGGAATTCCTTGTGAGCCGCGATGCCAACAAGATCGGCCATCTTGGCCGTGCCGATGTTGGACGAATACTGGAAGATTTCCGGAACGGTGAGCACGCGGTGCTTGCCGTGGAAGTCCTTGATGGTGAAGCCGCCGATACGGATCGGGAAGCGGGCGTCGAAGCTGTCGGTGAGTTTCACCTTGCCCGAATCGAGCGCCATTGCGGTGGTGAACGACTTGAACGTGGAGCCCATCTCGAACGTACCGTTCGACATGCGGTTCATCCAGCCTTCCTTGGCACCGTCGGCGGGCTTGTTGGGATCATAGTCGGGATAGGACACCATGGCGAGAATTTCGCCGGTCTTGACGTCCATCACAACGCCACCGGCGGCAAGCGACTTGAACTTTCCCATGGCGTCGACGACGACATCGCGCAGGATGTTCTGCACGCGCAGGTCGATCGAGAGCTTGACCGGCTCCAGTTTCGCGTCACTGGTCATGCCGATGGCAGCAAGATCAGCCAGCCCCTGATTGTCGATCCAGCGTTCCATGCCGGCGATACCGCGGTTATCGACGTTGACGTGACCGACGATATGCGATGCTGTGGCGCCGCCCGGATAGAACCGCCGCTTTTCCGGGCGAAAACCGATGCCCGGAATACCAAGCGCCAGGATTTCACTCTGCTGCTTAGGGGTAAGCTGACGGCGCAGCCACTGGAAGCGCGATGGGGATTTCAGCTTGTTATAGATGTCGGCGACGTTGAGGTTGGGCAGCACGGTGGAAAGCTGCTCGACCGCTTCGTCCGCATCGACGATCTTGTGCGGCTCCGCGTAGAGCGAGACGGTGCGGATGTCCGTTGCGAGGATTTCGCCATTGCGGTCGAGAATGTCCGGGCGCGAGGCCATCAGGTTGTCGGCGCGGCCAATGCTGGAGACCGTTTCGGGCTGGGCCAGACCGTACTGAACCAGGCGGCCGCCGATGACGCAGTAGACGGCCGTGAAGCTGGCGATGACGATGGCAACACGACTCTTCGCCTGGTTGCTGCTCCTCTTGCGCGTGCCCTCGAACGGCATGCCGAGATCGCCGGGGTGATTGTTACCGCCAGCGGAGAAATGGGCCTTGCTCTTGACGACCATGATGCGGGAGAGAAAGGACATCAGCGCGCCACCGAACCCGTTGCGATATCATCGGTCTTGGCCGCCGGCTTCTTTGACTTGCCCTTGACCATACCCATGGCCTCCAGAACATCCTGCGGTGGCGGCAGATCGGCTTTCAACATCGGCAATTCTTCCGGTCGGGCAAGCTGGGTCGAGGCGGTCGGCGCGAGTTGCAGATCCTGCTGATAGACGGTCACGAGCTTTTCCAGCCGGTTCGGCTGGGTCAGCAGCGCCCAGTCGGCGCGCAGAAGGTCGATCGTGTCTTCCTCGAGCTTGATCTCCGCCTCCAGCTTGCGCACTTCCTCCAGCTTGTTTTCAGCCTGGTGCTTGATCGTGTAGGTGACCGTGGCGGCCGCCGTCATGACGACGATCAGGACGATGTCAAAACTACGCAACATGTCTCAGCCCCCAATCTTTCCAAGGCTTGCAAGGTTCGGCAAATCGAAAATAGACAGATCATCTGCCTCGGGCGGGGCATCGGTACGGACACCAACCCGCATTTTTGCGGACCGGGCGCGCGGATTGCGGGACGCTTCTTCTTCGCTGGCCGCCACCATAGATTTCCCAACTGGTGCGAAAGTTGCCGCGCGTTCGTGCGCGATCGGCAGATGCCGGGAGCCCGACGCCTTGCCGGCGCGATCCTGGAAGAATTTCTTGACGATCCGGTCTTCCAGCGAGTGAAAGGTGACGACAGTGAGCCGCCCGCCGGGTTTTAACACGCGTTCGGCGGCAAACAGCGCCCGGGCGAGTTCGCCGAGTTCGTCGTTGACGAAAATGCGCAACGCCTGGAAGACGCGGGTGGCAGGATGGATCTTGTCCTTGGCCTTGCGCGGCGTGACGATCTCTATCAAGCCCGCAAGATCACGGGTCGTGACGAAAGGCTCCTCAAGGCGGCGCTTTTCGATCGCACGCGCAATACGGCCGGACTGCGGCTCTTCGCCCAAAAATCCGAAGATGCGGGTAAGGTCCGTCACCTTGGCCCTATTGACGACATCGGCCGCGGAAACGCCGTCCGACGACATGCGCATGTCGAGCGGCCCCTTGCGTTGAAAAGAGAAACCGCGATCCGCTTCGTCGATTTGCATGGAGGAAACGCCGATATCGAGCACGACACCATCCAGACCATCATCCGGAGCATGCTTTGCAAGATCGGAAAACCGGGAATGAACAAGGGTGAGACGGCCGCCGCTCGCACTCACCATCGCCTGACCGCCAAGAATGGCGGCAGGATCGCGATCAAGCGCGATGACATTGGCACCCGCAGCCAGAATGGCCGCCGTGTAGCCGCCGGCGCCAAAGGTGCCGTCAAGGATGATTTTGCCGGGCTGAAGATCAAGGCTCGCCAGAACCTCGGGGAGAAGAACCGGAATGTGGCGGACCGGTCCGCCA
>UCEZ01000059.1 GCA_900471525.1 Hyphomicrobiales bacterium
CGCCAGATCGCTGAGAACGCTGGCGACGAAGGTTCGATCATCGTCGGCAAGATCCTCGAAAGCAACACCGACAACTACGGCTATAATGCCCAGACCGGCGAATTCGGCGACATGATCGCCATGGGTATCGTCGATCCGGTCAAGGTTGTCCGCACGGCCCTGCAGAACGCAGCTTCGGTTGCTGGCCTGCTCGTCACGACCGAAGCCATGATCGCAGAACTTCCGAAGAAGGAATCTGCTGGCGGCGGCATGCCTGACATGGGCGGCATGGGCGGCATGGGCGGCATGATGTAATAAGGCGTTTGCCTTATCACGAATGACGACCATATAGCTTTCCGGGTTTCCGGATTGAGAAAGGGCGGGCCGCAGGGTGCGCCCTTTTTTCGTTCCTTACGCGCAGGCTGTCGGATAGCACCAAGAAAAGTCCGCACCCGCGCCATTTGGCCCATTGCCCCACGGTGCTCGAATCATGTTCTGATTGCATCGAGAGAAACGCCTTGCAATCGGAAATATTTATCTCGGACTGCAAATATTTGTAAAAACACCATTGAAGCGGGAAGAAAAGCAATTATAACAACGCCCCAAGTGAACCAAAGATTCACAGGGATCCAAAAATTGGAAGAATTGACAATAAATCTGTTCAATTTTTTCATATTAACCGCATACCCAGCATCACTTTGATCCCAGATCACAAAGCCTGTAGATTTTCCTCGCATGCAATTTGTTTCGTCTTGCGCGCAAAAGCGCCCAAGGCTTGAAAGTCGAGTTTTCTATGTCTTGCAGCGTGCCGGACCGGGTCATGTATTTGACGCGTCATCCAGTTCTTTTGCAAAATGGAAATTATTTCTTGCGAACCCTTAACGGGAACAAATGAATGAATTTCAGACTTTGTGCACATACCGGGGTTGGCCATGTTTAAGATTGCAAGAACAGACCTTTCCCAGCCTTCCAGCACCGATTCCTTTGCCCTTGGTGAAAGCAGTCAGGAATTGCTCGGCCAATTCTGCCTTTCCGAAGGTTGGTCCGGAGACCTGTCGAATGGTCTGTTTCGTCTCGGGGAGAATGCCGCGACGATGCACGGCCTGCATCAGGCCGAATGCGGCCTGCTCAATCTGGTGCGCTGCTACGACAGCGCTGATCGCAACCATGTACTGGCGCTTTTCGAGCAGGCAGCGACGACCTCGTCGTCCTTTTGCTTCTCGACCACCATCATCCTGGCCTCCGGGCAGAAACAGCCAGTTTTCTGCATCGGCCAATCGACCGGGCTGGAGCAGCGTTATTCCGGCGTCTTGCTCGGCATCTTCTTCTTTCCCCGCTTCCAGCTGGAAACCAGGGGACAGGTTTTCAGCTACCGTCAATAGACGGCCGCCATTTTACGGCAGCAGCGTCTTCAGATCCGTTTCGGGATTTTCGAGGATGGCGCGATCCGGTGTCAACCCGTGCTCAAGAAGCTTCTTGCCGGTCACATAGGCCTTGGCATCGTTGAGCGCATCGACGGCGATCAGCTTGCTGCCCATGAAATACCAGACCGAGACGCTGCCTTCGCGCTGGCCCTTGCGCACGACCGTCTCGTCGTGGCCGAGACCAAAGCCGGCGATCTGCAGCTTGACGTCGTACTGATCCGACCAGAACCAGGGTTTGGGATCATAGGGCGCGTCGCCACCGGCCAAAAGGGCCGCGACCGCCTCCGCCTGATCGACGGCGTTCTGCACCGATTCCAGCCGGATGCGCATGTCCTTCCAGGGCAGCACGGCGCAATCGCCCATCGCATGAATAGCCGGATCCGACGTGCGGCCGAAGTGATCGACGACGATGCCGTTGGCGACCTCGATGCCGGCCTCGTGGGCAAGCGCATCATTGGCGGTTACGCCGATGCCGACGATCACCAGATCGACCGGAATGGTCGAGCCATCGGTGAGTTCGGCGGCAGTGACCCGGCCATCCGTCCCGATCAGTCGGACAAGACCGGTGCCCTCCCGGACATCGACGCCGCGCGATGTGTGGATGTCCTTGACCAGATGCGAGGTGGCAGCGGAGGCGACGCGCTGCAGGATACGGTCAGCCATCTCGATGACCGTGACATCGAGGCCGCTCGAGCGCGCCACGGCCGCCGCCTCCAGGCCGATATAACCGCCGCCTATGATGAGCGCATGCTTGCCGGGCTTCAATTCATCGGCAAGGCGATCGGCATCGGTGAAATCGCGCACGACAAAAACGCCGTCGAGATCGCCGCCAATGCTGGCCGGCAGTTTTCGCGGAGTCGAACCGGTGGCAAGAGCCAGCACGTCGTAATCGAGTGTCGAGCCATCGCTGAGCGTCACTGTCTTGGCAGCACGGTCGATTGACGTCACCGACGTCGAAAGGCGAATATCGACATTGTGCTCGGCGTACCAGCTTTCCGGCCTGTAGAGCAGCCGGTCAAGGTCCATTTCGCGCAGCAGATATTTCTTCGAGAGAGGTGGCCGCTGATAAGGGTGGCTGGCTTCCGATGCGATGATCGTGATCGGGCGCTCATCCTTCAAGGCCCTGAGCTTCGCCACCAAAGCAAAGGCGGCCTGACCGCCGCCTACAACAACAAGTCTACCTGTCACGTTTGTTCCACCCGTCGAGAATGCTTCTTTTCCTCAGACGTAGCCTGTCCGCCCGAGTGTCGTCAACTCGGGCGGACAGCGTGGAATGGCGCGATCAATCGCGCTTGGGGATATCCATGCCCTTCTGCGTGGCCGGGCGGGCAAGGCCGCGATCGACCCAGGCCAGGACGTTCGGGAAGCTGGCGTATTCCAGAACATCGGCGCCGCCGTAGAATTTGCGCGCACCCTCGATCCAGGGAAAGGTGGCGATATCGGCGATGGTGTACTCGTCACCCATCAACCATTGACGCCCTTCCAGCCGGCCCTCAAGCACGCTGAGCAGGCGCTTGGCTTCGTCGCGATAACGCTCCATCGGATAGGAATTGTTGGCGACCTTGTCGGCAGCGAATTTGAAGAAATGGCCGAACTGGCCGAACATCGGCCCGACGCCGCCCATCTGGAACATCACCCAAGAAAGCGTCTCGTAGCGGCCGGCGGCATCGGCAGGAATGAGCTTGCCCGTCTTTTCGGCGAGGTAAACGAGGATGGCGCCAGATTCGAACAGGCCGATCGGCTTGCCGTCCGGACCGTTGGGATCGATGATCGCCGGAATGCGGCCGTTCGGATTGAGGGAGACGAATTCCGGCGACTTCTGGTCGTTGGTGCCGAAGGAAATGAGATGCGGCTCATAAGACAGGCCGAGTTCTTCCAGGGCGATGGAAACCTTCACGCCGTTGGGCGTCGGCAGCGAATAGAGCTGGATGATATCGGGGTTTTGAGCGGGCCAGCGGGTGGTGATCGGGAAAGCACTGAGATCGGCCATGGGAAACTCCTTGAGGTGGGAGTCGGAATATAAGACAGTCGTGTCCAGAATGTTAGACGGCCGCGTGCATTTTATCTGAATTTCGTGCTTCCTCCTTTTCACATCTCTCATTGCGGATGGTAGTATTTTATCCTACCTTGTGTGTGAAAGAGGTCAGGAGCGTTGTCATGGTGGAAAAGCTGAGCATTACCCTTCCGACCGAAATGGTAAATGCCATCAAAAGCCGCGTCGATGCCGGTTCCTACGCCTCGACAAGCGAAGTTTTGCGGGAAGCCATGAGAACATGGCTGCGCCTGCAAGAAGAACACGAAGAGCGGCTTTCAAGCCTTCGCGCGCAGGTGCAACAGTCGTTGAACGACCCCCGGCCCAACTTGTCCGGGAAGCAGGTACGGCAACGGTTGGATTCGCTCTACGCGAAACACGGCAGTTGATCGAGAATGGAGCGTCTGCCGGTTGAGTACCGTCCGAAGGCGATGGACGATATAGAGCAACTATTCAGATATGTTCTCGAAACAAGTTTTGACGCTGTGACTGCGGTTCGCTTCACCGACCGCCTTTTCGAACGGTGCGAAAAAATCGGAGATGCACCTTTTGGTGGTGTTTCGAGAGAAGATCTTGGTCCCGGTATCCGGATCGTGCCGTTCGAAAGAAAAGCCGTTATCCTATATTTGGTCAGCGATCAGGCCGTTTGGATCACCAATATCTTTTCAGGCAGGCGGGACTACGAGGCGTTGCTGCGGCAAACTCCGCGCGATGAATGAGAGGGCCTTGATCGCCAATCTCCCTTTCGGCCAAGAGCCTAACCGAGAGCCCGCCGCGCCGCTTCGATGATCCTCGCCACCAGCGGATCACCCTCATGCTCTGCCTTGCGCGCCCGCACGAGGCAGGCCTCAGACTTCAGCATCACGCCATCCGAGAGGATCTTCAGGTGGTTGGCCTTCAGTGTCGAACCGGTCGAGGTGATATCGACGATGATATCGGCCGAACCGGAGGCCGGTGCACCTTCGGTCGCCCCGAGACTTTCGACGATGCGGTAGAGCTGGATGCCGTGCTGGGCAGAGAAGAACTGCTGGGTCAGGCGCCAGTATTTCGTGGCGATCGCCAGCCGTCGGCCATGGCGGGCGCGGAAATCGGCGGCGACGTCGCCGAGATCGGCCATGGTATCGACATCAAGCCAGATTTCCGGAACGGCGACGACGACATCGGCATGACCGAAGCCAAGGCGGGCGCAGAATTCGACGCGGGCATCGGCTTCCGACAGCCCCTCGCGGATCAGGTCTTCGCCGGTGACGCCGAAATCGATCGAGCCGCTGCCGATTTCGCGGGAGATTTCGGAGGCGGAGAGGAAGGCAATCTCGACATCATCCAGACCTTCGATGCGGCCGCGATAGGAGCGCTCATTGCCGACGGCGACGATCTTCAGACCAGCCCTTTCGAAGATCGCGGAGGCATCGTCCTTCATCCGGCCCTTGGAGGGCAGCGCGATGGTGATGGTCATTCTGCCGCCTCCCCTTCCGGCTGTGCCAGCGCCTGTTCCATCCGGTCGAGCCAGAGCGCGAAGCCGACGGCCGGGATGCGCTCCCTGGCACCGAGCAGCGTCATCAACCGGTCGAAACGGCCGCCACCAGCGAGAACCGCCGAAGAACCTTCGATGACGATCTCGAAGACGAGGCCGGTGTAATAATCGAGCGGACGGCCGAAAGCGGCGCGGTAGGTGAGCCGTTTTGTATCAACGCCGGCATTGCCGAGTGCCGCGACGCGCGCGTCGAAACGCGACAGGGCGCCATCGAGCGTCAGGCCGGATTTCTTCGCAAACTGAAAAAGGGCTGCCGGTGCATCGGCAAGCGGCATGTTCAAGGACAGGAATTCACGCAGAACGGCAAGCGTGCGGCCATCGAGCGCGGTTTTTTCCAGTGCCCGCTTTTCTTTCAGCCGTGCTGCGATTTCCTTCGGGCTGCGGCTGGCATTGGTGGAATAGCCGGTCGCCTCCATGGTCTCGTCGAGATGGGCGATCAGCGTCGCGTCGTCGCCGGAGGCAAGCAGCGCCTCGATCTCCGGACTCAGGCCCGTCACCGGCTGCGGGCTCGAAAGTCGCGTCAGGAGGGCGTCAATCTGGGCGGAATTGCCGAAGGCGTGGATCAGGCGCTTCTGCCAGCCGGCTGGCAGGCCGCAGGCGGCAACCACGGCTTCGAAGACGGATTGGTCACCGAGCGTGACGTTCAGCTTCCTGCCCGGCAGGCGTGCGGTCAGGATCGCGATCGCATCGCCGATGGCGCGGGCGTCGGCGCTGGCCACGTCCGCCTCGCCCAGGTCCTCGATGCCGGCCTGGTAGAACTCGTTCGCCCCTTCCCGCCGCTGGCGGAAGATTTCGCCGAGATAGGAATAGCGCTGCGGCGTGCCCGTCGCGGTCTCGATATGGCGCAGGCAGACGGGAATGGTGAATTCCGGGCGCAGGCACAGGCTCTTGCCCGTCTCGCTCTCGGTCATGAAGATACGGCGGCGCAGATCTTCACCCGCCATGTCGAGGAACGGCTCGGCCGGCTGGATCACCGGCGTATCGACGCGCAGCGTCCCCAGCCGCTCGAAATCGGCGAGCAGATCGGCTGCAAAGGCTGGAAGGTTGATCAGGGGCATGAACCGGCAGTTTTCCTTCAAGGCGCCAAAGATTGGATCAATTCGATGCGGTTGCCGAACGGATCAAAAACATAGACCCGCTCATATCCTTCCAGCGGCTCATCTTCAACAACCCGGCAGCCTGCCGCCTTCAGGTTTTTCGCCAGAGTAGCAACATCATCGACCAGGAAGGCCGGATGGGCTTTAAGCGCGAGGCGAAATTCCTGTTCCACACCCAGATGAACCTTCAGTGTACCGGCTTCGAACCAGCAGCCACCGCGCTTCGCCAAATTGGCGGGTTTTTCCCGTTCAGGGATGCCGAGCAAGCCAGAATAAAAGGCGCGGGCCTGACTTTCTCCGCCGGCCGGCATGGCGAGTTGGACGTGATGGATGGAGAGGAGCGTTACCATGGGCGTTCTGTTTGGGACGAGGCCTCGCGCCACCCCCCTCTGTCGGCGACGCCGACATCTCCCCCACAAGGGGGGAGATCGACCGCAACTATCGTGCTCCCCTTATAGTGAACCCGGCGAGGGAAAAGAATGATCTCACCCCTTGTGGGGGAGATGTCACGCAGTGACAGAGGGGGGTAAACTCGCCTCATGCTCAGGCACCTTTATTAGCCCGCTGAAGATCTTCCGCCTGCTCAGCCAGCATCTCGCGCACCTTGGCGACGAGGTCAGCCTCCGGCACCGAGACCTGCGCCACGCGGGCTTCGCGCCAGGCCGTGTTATCCTCGATCTCGCCGGACAGGCGCTTGCCCTCGATCAGGTCCTTGATCTGGACCAGACCTTGCGCGCGCTCGTCGCCGCCCTGGATGATGGCGAGCGGCGAGCCGCGACGGTCGGCATATTTCAGCTGGTCGCCAAAGTTCTTCTTGTTGCCCTGGTACATTTCGGCGCGGATGCCGGCATGGCGCAGCTGTTGGGTGAACTGCTGGTATTTGCCGAGGCTTTCCGTGTCGCGGTCCATGACACAGACGACGACCGGGGCGAGCACCTCTTCCATGCCGAGTTTGCCGAGGTTCTTCAACGCCGTCATGAGGCGCGAGACGCCGATGGAGAAGCCCGTCGCCGGAACCGGTTGGCCCATGAAGCGCGAGACGAGACCATCATAACGGCCACCGCCGCCGACCGAGCCGAACACGACCTTTTCGCCTTTTTCGTTGGTGACGGCAAACTGGAGTTCGGCTTCGAAGACCGGACCGGTGTAGTATTCGAGGCCGCGGACGACGGAGGGGTCGATGACTATCCTGTCTTCAGCATAGCCAGCAGCATGGGCAAGTATGGCGATCTGTGCAAGCTCGTTGAGACCTTCGATGATCTTCTCGTTCGCTTTGAATATCAGCGCAAAGATACTCAGGTTGTCCAAATTCCAAGTATCATTGCTTGCCGCGGGGGGCTTGATCAGTCCTGTGAGAGAAGCGGCTTTGGCGCGCCAATCCGCAGGCAGATTCGCATGATCTGCCCAAGTGTCGGGTGCATCGCGAAATGGAAGTGGGTAGCTGACCTTATCGTCAAGCGCATTGCTATACCGGACACCTGCTACAGTCTCTTTGAAGTTTGCGAACTCCAGCAACGGTGCGATCTGCTCCTCATTCAGCCCCGCGCCCTTGGTGAAATCTCCACTTTCGTCCTTGCGGCCGGGGCCGAGCAGCAGTTTCACGCCTTCCACGCCAAACTTGTCGAGCTTGTCGATCGCCCGCAGCACATTCAGCCGCGCACCAGCATTCTCATCCCCGCCAAGGCCGATCGCCTCGAGCACACCATCCAGAACCTTGCGGTTGTTCACCCGGATCACATAGTCGCCACGGGCAATGCCCAGCGCTTCCATCGTGTCAGCCATCATCATGCACATTTCGGCGTCGGCCTGCACACCGGCGGCGCCGACGGTGTCGGCGTCGAACTGCATGAACTGGCGGAAACGGCCGGGGCCAGGCTTTTCGTTACGAAAGACGTAACCGGCGCGGTAGGTGCGGTAGGGCAGCTGGATATCGTTGAAATTCTCGGCGACGTGGCGCGCAAGCGGGGCGGTCAGATCGTAGCGCAGGCTCATCCACTGCTCGTCGTCATCCTGCAGCGAGAAGACGCCTTCGTTCGGGCGGTCGCTGTCGGGCAGGAATTTGCCGAGCGCGTCGGTGTATTCAAACAGCGGCGTTTCGACGGGATCGAAGCCGTAGCGCTCGTAGACTTCGCGGATCTTGACTGTCATTTCGTCGACGGCGCGGATATCGGCGGCGGCGCGATCGACGAAACCGCGCGGCAGGCGGGCTCTGAGCTTCTGTGGCTTCTTCTTTTTGTCGGTCATCGGGTCCGCACTTTCAGCGTCGATCGGTCATGGTTGATCGGTCAGGGGAATTGGCGCTTTCCCTATCCGATCAAGGCCAAGGCGGCAAGTCTTTGCGCAGATTGGGACAGCCTGCCGCGCGTCGTCCGAAGCGCGTCAGGATTTTGTTTCCTTGCAGATTACTCGCGCAAGACCGCCGCGCACTTTTGGCCGAGAGGCATCAAAGCGGCCGCGACAGCGTATCCCAGTTGTGAATCACCGCACCCTCGGCCATCGGCGCCTCGGCCTTAGGAATAAGGATCGAATGCGTGTCGCCGCGAACGATGCCCCTCAGTTCCGACTGGAAGCTCATCCGCTTGAACTGCACGAAGCCGTCGGGAATGGTCGTTACCGACATCGAGGCCCCGCCATAGAAATCGATGCTGGCGAGTTCGCCGGCCTTCAGGCTCGAGACGATCGCCTGGTCCTCGATGAAGTCGTGGTAGAGCCCGGTCATGTAACGCCGGATGCTTTTCCCCACCATCGCCCGCATCAGTGGCGTGTCGACGAACTCCTGGCGAGAGCCGGCGAGATAGCGGATATCCTCGCCCTCCCAGAGATTGCGACTGTCCTTTGCAGAGAGGATCGACCGCAGCAGGGCCTTTTCCGCATGCGCGTCGGCACGGCGCAGGAAATCAACGATGGCGCCGATGGCACGCAGGTCGGGTGTGCAAATCCCGCGCTCCCAGCGAGAGACGGCAGGAAGCGAGAAACCGAGCTTCCAGGCGATGTCACCCTGGGTCAGCCCGGCCTTCAACCGGTAGTCCCGCAATTGCCGTATCAGTTCGCTCAGGATCAGGTTCATTCGAACGGGCTTTTTATAAAATCAAAGGTTGCAGTCAACAAATTTAATGAGCTAAAAGTCGAGTCAATGATCAATTGCAGCCGTTTCGGAACTGGCGTTTGTCGACTATTTTTTTGAAACCATGGTGACCAACTTCTACCGACTGCAACACCGCATTGAGACATAGATCAACGCTTTTCAGGCTGCTGGTAAAGCGCTTTTTCACGACGGCGCAGAACGAATGGGAGAAAGTGTCTCAGACTTGAAAATACCGCGGCGCGAGCGGACATCGAAAGCGAAATAGCATGCTCAGATTCGTGAAACCCGGCTTCGGAACGATCCTGCCCGAAGACGCGCGCGCCCACGAGCAATGGATCGCGGAATTGATCCAGCACGACTATGTCATCGAAGGCTGGCACTGCGACCTTTCGACGGGCATCTTCTCGATCGGTAAGACGGCACGGCGCATTCATGCGCTTGAACAAAATCCTTGCGGACTGCTGGATATCATCCGGGGGTACGAGCATGACCATCGCAAGATCGTGCTGAACATTCTGGAAGAAGCAACGGCTGCGGCATCGTCCTTCTACTACTGCGCGACGGTCATTCACGAGGACGGTTCTGCCGGGCCGCTCTATTGCGTCGGTACATCGACGATCGACACCAAAACCGCCGCCGGCCGCATGCAGGGTGTCTTCGCATTTTCCGCTCCCGAGCGTTGACGGCCCTGCCGTAGCAGGACGGATGTGCCTTCGCCCGCTGACAAAATCACCGCGCCGCCCACCTTTTCTTCTGCGCCCGACACCCCTATGTTCGCCCCATGCGTATGGTCATCCTCATCATTGCCGTCTTTTGCGCGCTGATCAGCGGCTGGACGGCATCGCTTGCCCGGGTGCATGGTCTCGCCGGCCCGACGGCTGTGCATCACGCAAACGCGGCGACCGGCCACGATATGTCGGCTGGCGTCGGCCAGGATGGTCATTCCTGCACGGCGGCAAAACCCTGTGACCACCAGCCAAAGACTGTGCACCCACTGCTCTGCGCGGCCTGTTTTGCTGTCGTCCTCGATGCTCACGGTCTCGATCGGGTAGAGCTTCCTGCAGGCGCCGTGCTTCCCTCGCAGCAGAAGCCGATGCTGGCGACGGCGCTCAAGCCGCGGTTCCCACCTCCCAAAGCCTCCCTCTCGTTTTCCTGAACGCGGGCCACAAACCCGCATATTGCAAATATGGAAATGAAAGAGAGCACACGATGTCTCTGAGAATGATCATGGCTGCGGCAGCGCTGGCCTTAACGCTCGCCCCTGTCACCGCGCAGGAGATGGACCACAGCAAGATGGACCACGGGTCCATGGGCATGGAGGCGATGGCGCAACCGAAGGGCGACACAGGCCCATCCAGCAAAGCCTTCGCCGAAGCCAACGCGAAGATGCACGGCGGCATGGACATTGCGTTTACCGGCAATCCCGATGTCGATTTCGTGCGCGGCATGATCGCCCACCATCAGGGGGCGATCGATATGGCGAAGATCGAGCTTGAATACGGCAAGGATGCCGTGCTTCGCAAACTCGCCGAAGGCATCATCTCCGCGCAGGAAGCCGAGATCAAGATGATGAAGGACTGGCTCGCCAAGAACGGCGACTGATCTCCCGAACATAAAGAAGCGGCGCCGGAGCCTGGTCTCCGGCGCTTGCCCGACCGCCCTTGTCACCCATGTTGACCGAATATCGCCTTAGGCACATAATTTCAGTCAGTGCGTGGGAGGACGTCATGAAGATATTCAAGAACATCGCAGGCATTTTCGTCATATTGCTCGGCGGGCTCTGGATGCTGCAAGGTTCAAACTTCATTCCCGGAATGGCCATGTCCGATAACAAGGAGTGGCTGGTGATTGGCGCCATGCTGGTGATCTTCGGCATCGGGCTGCTCTACCAGAACAACCGGCCCTCCACCCGGCTGCACGGAATGCCCGGCGAAGAGTGACTCAAGGCCGCGCGAACGCGCGTCGCAGGCCTTCGATCTTTTCCCGGCAGTGACAGCCTTCGATGTGGTCGTTGACCAGTCCCATGGCCTGCATGAAGGCGTAGATCGTCGTCGGACCGACGAAGGTCCAGCCGCGTTTCTTCAGGTCCTTGGATATGAGTGTCGAGGTCGGCGTCGTCGGGTTGGCGGCGATCGCTTCCCAGGTCACGGTCTTCGGCCGTTCGTTTCCGCCCGGCTCATGGCTCCAGAAATAGCGGGCGAGCGAGCCGAACTCGGCTTTCAGTTCCTGCGCCCGCCTGGCGTTGTTGATCGTGGAGACGATCTTGCCACGATGGCGGACGATGCCGGTATCGGCCAGGCAGCGCTCGATATCGGCATCGCCGAAAGTCGCGACGACATCGAAATCAAAACCGGCGAAAGCCGCGCGAAAAGATTCGCGCTTGCGCAGGATCGTCAGCCAGGACAGGCCGGACTGAAAGCCCTCGAGGCAGATCTTCTCGAACAGCCGGGTATCGTCGGCCATCGGCTTGCCCCATTCCTCGTCGTGATAGCGCTGGTAATCGTCCAGATTGCCGTGCCAGGCGCAGCGGTCAAGACCGTCTCCGCCAGTGATGATACCCCTTGCCGTCACGCGCTTCTCCCTGATTTTTCTCGTTTTACCATTTGCCAACCATAGTCCTAAAGCCGGCGATAACCCTACCCAAAGCTTTATCGGTTCGAGCGTTCTTTAATGAACGAGCATTTACCATTCGGTTGCCGCCCGGTGCCACCATCGCCCCATTCCGCCAGCTTCCTGGCGTTCAAAATCGCACCCGTCATCCGCCCGCCGCGCGGACGGCGGAGCTATGAGATATCCCCGGCGAAAGGTAACGAGCCCGTCCGATGCTGAAAAAATCCCTGATCCTTGCCACATCCATCTTCGTTGCGTTTTCCAGTCTGGCAGAAGCGCAGGACCGCTATCAGAACCGCCCGCCGATCATCATCAGTCCAGACCTCACCGCCCCCTGGGTCACCCAGCTCGGCGGTCGCGTCCAGCCTGTCGTCTATCGCCAGCAGCGCGCTATAGCCGTTCAGCAACCGGGCGCCACCCGAAAACAATATCTGTTCCAGCGCCGCGTTCAGCGCTCCGGTGCTGGCATCGCGCAGCCGGTAGCGATGACACGCGCCCAGAAACCCGTCCAACGCCAGATGGATCCGCAATTCCTGCCGCAGACCGTCGCTTACGACACCAACGAAAAGCCGGGTACGATCGTCATCGATACCAACAGCCGTTTCCTCTATCTGGTAGCCGGTAACGGAGAAGCGCGGCGCTACGGCGTCGGCGTCGGCAAGCCGGGATTCGAATGGGCCGGCGAGCACAAAGTTACCCGCAAGGCGGAGTGGCCGGCCTGGACACCGCCTTCGGAGATGCGCGCCCGCGAGGCGGCGAAGGGTCACTTTCTGCCGGTCAGCATGGACGGTGGTCCCGAAAATCCGCTCGGTGCCCGGGCGATGTATCTCGGCTCGACGCTTTACCGCATCCACGGCACCAACGCCCCCTGGACAATCGGATTTGCCGTGTCTTCCGGCTGCATCCGTATGCGCAACGAGGATGTGACCGACCTCTACGAACGCGTGAAGATCGGCACCAAGGTCGTCGTCATCTAAGCTGCCGCTTACCCGCCCGAAAGGCTGCAACGTGGCCTTTCGGCAACAGCGGACCGCGCGATTGCAGCCGTATCGATCACATTTCCTCTATCCAAGACCCGTTAGACTTGCGTAAAACGCGATATTGAATAGCGTTTCGCAGCTTAGGGCTGGAGAGGGAATCCATTGATGAAATATGCGTTGAAATCTTTGGCTGCGGCCGGATTTGCGGCCGCTGTCGTGCTTAGCGCGTCAAATGCTTCGGCTTTCATGCCGGGTCAGCCGGCAGACGCGAAGTCCGGATCTGACGTCACGCTGGTGGCGATGGAAAAGAAGCCGGCCCAAAAGTTCTGGCGGACCAAGGTGCGGCTGAGCACCGATGAGGCACCCGGCACCATCATCGTCGATACCAACAACAAGTATCTCTATTACATCGAAGGTCCGAACCGGGCGACCCGCTACGGCATCGGCGTCGGTCGCGAAGGCTTCGGCTGGTCGGGCGTGGTCAAGGTGCAGCGCAAGGCGGAATGGCCGGGCTGGACACCCCCGCCGGAAATGGTCATCCGCGAACGCAAGAAGGGGCATATCCTTCCGGCCTATCAGGAAGGCGGCATCGACAATCCGCTCGGCGCACGGGCGCTCTATCTCTACAAGGGCAAGAGCGATTCCGGATTCCGCATCCACGGCACCAACCAGCCCTGGACGATCGGCCTCAACATGTCCTCCGGCTGCATCCGCATGATGAACAAGGACGTGGAGCATCTCTACGAACGCGCCTCGATCGGCACCAAGGTCATCGTCGTCGGTCCCGGCAACAAGCAGGGCGATGTCTCCTACGACGACCGCGGCGTCGATATCCTGCGCACCATCTTCGGCGGCTTCGGCGGCTGATCGTTTATCACAGCGTTGTAGAAAGCGTCCGCGTGAGCGGGCGCTTTTTTGTTTCGCCTGCCGGAACCTGTCACACCGCTGTTGTCCCTTAAATATACGGCTTTTCCGGAGTGGAACGGCTTGGGGACCGATATGCGCTTGAACACCGGACGGGCGGCAGCCCTTTTGTCTGCGATCATTGCCTTTGCAAATATGGCCCCCGGCTCGGCCAGCGCGGAAGACCTGCAGATCTCCGTCTATGGCGGCTACCAGACGGCGCCGCACAGCGACGTCACGGTATCGGACGGCACAAATTTTGCCGCGGGCTGGGAGGGTAACTCCTTCAAGTCGCCGCAATATTACGGCGTGCGCGGCACCTGGTGGCTGACTGACCTCGGCAAGCCAAATATCGGCCTGTCGATCGACTACACCCATGCAAAGGTCTACGCGGACGACGAGACATTCGGCAAGACGCCGGGATGGACCCACTTCGAATTTACCGACGGGCTGAACCTGCTCACCCTGAACGGTATCTACCGTTTCCAGAAGCCGGACCGGAAATGGACGCCCTATGTCGGCGCCGGCGTCGGCATCAACGTACCGCATGTCGAAGTCACCCGCCCCTCCGGCCGGACATTCGACTATGAATTCGGCGGCGTGACCCTTCAGGCGCAGGCGGGCATTTCCTACCAGATTTCAGAGCGCTGGTCCGTTTTCGGCGAATACAAGGGTAACTATTCCTTCGTCGACGTGCCGATCGACAGCGGCGCCCACCTGAAGACCGACATCATCACCAATGCGGTCAATCTCGGCGTCTCGTTTCACTTCTGAAGCAAGGCCGGTTTTTCACCGCCATAGGCCCAGTCGAGAAGCTCCACCGTATGCAGGATCGGCATTGCCGTGCCGGTGGCGATCTGGGTGATGCAGCCGATATTGCCGGTGGCGATGACGTCGGCTTTCGTCGCCTCGATGTTCTTGACCTTGCGCGCCTTCAGCGTTGCCGAGATCTCCGGCTGCAGGATGTTGTAGGTCCCGGCCGAACCGCAACAGAGATGGCCCTCGGCGGGATCTCGGACGGTGAAGCCGGCATTCTTGAGAAGCAGCTTCGGCGCCAGGGTGATCTTCTGGCCATGCTGCATCGAACAGGCGGAATGATAGGCGACCGTGATGTTTCTCGGCTCCTGCCGAGGCAGATCAAGACTTGCCAGATATTCGGTGATGTCCTTTGCAAGCGCCGACACGCGCACAGCCTTTTCCGCATAGACCGGATCGAGCCGCAGCATGTGGCCGTAGTCCTTGATCGTCGTGCCGCAGCCGGACGCGGTGATGATGATGGCATCGAGACCGCCCTCGTCCGCCGCCTTGATCCAGACGTCGACATTGCGGCGGGCGGCGGCGAGTGCCTGTTCCTCGCGGCCCATATGGTGGACCAGCGCCCCGCAACAGCCCTCGCCCTGCGGCACCACAACCTCCACACCGAGCCGCGTCAACAGCCGGATCGCCGCCTCGTTGATGCCGGGTTTCAGCACCGGCTGGGCGCAGCCGGTGAGAATGGCCACGCGGCCGCGCTTCGGGGCCTGCGTCACACGGATGCCGGGCCTTGCTGCCGCGGATGCCGGCGCAATGTCCGATGGCGCCAGGTCCAGCATGACGCCGAAGGTTTTCAGGAAGGGCATCCGTTTCATCAACCCGGCAAACGGCCGGCCAAACCGGGCTGCCCTGAGTGCCAGCCGAAAGCGCGACGGATAAGGCAGGACCGCCGCCAGCACGCTTCGCACCAACCGGTCCTTCAGCGGCCGCTTGTAGGTCTGTTCGATATGAATACGGGCATGATCGACAAGGTGCATGTAGTTGACGCCGGAGGGGCAGGTGGTCATGCAGGCAAGGCAGGACAGGCAGCGGTCGATGTGGGTCACCACTTCTTCATCCGCCGGGCGGCCGTTTTCCAGCATGTCCTTGATCAGGTAGATGCGTCCGCGCGGGCTGTCGAGTTCGTTACCCAGCGTCACGTAGGTGGGACAGGTAGCCGTGCAGAAACCGCAATGCACGCATTTGCGCAGGATCGCCTCGGATTCGGCGACGTGCGGGTCGGCAAGCTGGGCGGCGGTGAAGTTGGTTTGCATCAGGCGCAGGGCTCCGGGTTTGCGGCGGCATACCCCCCTCTGCCCCTCCGGGACATCTCCCCCTCAAGGGGGGAGATCGGCCGCATGTTTTTTGCCTCCCTTACAAAGGTCTCATGGCAAAAGAACGATCTCCCCCCTTGAGGGGGAGATGTCGCGAAGCGACAGAGGGGGGTAACGCGCGTCATACTCATGACTTCCCCATCTTCCCCGGATTGAAAATCCCCCTCGGATCGAACTTCTCCTTGATCCGCGCAGACAAAGCTGCCACCGCAGGCGCCTCCGGCTCGAATGCCGGCGTCACGGCGCGCACCGCATCCGAGGCCCGTACAAGTGTCGTATGCCCGCCGCCCAAGCCCTTGATGTAACGGCGCAGCAAATCGCCTTCGGCATCAGCTTCCATGCGCAGCCAGATCAGGCCGCCCTGCCAGTCGTAGAAGGCATCGACGCCGGCTTCGAGGCGCAATGCCGCCACCAGCTGGTGACCGGCAGACGGGGCAATCGAGACTCGCCAGAGCGGCTTTTGTGTACCGTCCGCATAAGGCTTCACGTCTCGAATATCCCGCCAGAGTTTTTCCGTTGCCTCCTGTTCCAGAGTGACGACAGGCGCGACCGCGGCAAAAGCCGCCCTCAGTTTTTCAGCCCGTGCCGCAACCGAGGCCGCGAGCCCCTCAAGACGAAGCACCGTTGCGGCACCATCCGGGTGGCTGCTGCCGATGAAGCGGTAGCGCACGCTGTCAGGCAGGTGTGCGGCGCCCGAGACCTCGACCGGCATCGCCAGCGCGTGTGCCATCGCGGCAGCGGCCTGCGCATCATCGAGACCGAAAGCGGCGATAGTGACTGCGGCGAGTGGCAATGGCAGCACCTTGAAGGTGACCTCCGTCAGAAGCCCAAGCGTGCCGTGCGAACCACAAAGCAACTTGACCAGATCCAGACCGGTGACGTTTTTCATCACCCGGCCGCCGGACTTGATCACCTCGCCCGATCCGTTGATGAAACGGATGCCGAGCAGGTGATCTCGCGCGGCACCGGCCGTGATGCGCCGTGGGCCAGATACATTGGCGGCAAAGACGCCGCCGATGGTCGGTGCGCCGGTTGCTCCCATGACACCCCGATGATCCGTCGGTTCGAAGGCGAGCATCTGGCGATTGGCGAGCAATGCCGTCTCGATCTCCGCCATCGGCGTTCCAGCCTTGGCGCTCATCGTCATTTCAGCGGGATTGTAGCTGACGATGCCGGTGAGCTTGCGCGTCGACAGGACCTGATCGGCCCGGACGCGGTTGCCGAAGCCAGACCGCGTTCCGCCTCCGCAGATCGCCAGCGGGCTTCCTGCCTCAGCCGCCTGTCTGACGATGTCCGCAGCGTCTTCCTCGGAGGTTGGTTCGAAGACGACGCTCATGCGGCAGGACGCCCTTCCAGCGGAAAGACCTTGGATGGGTTCATGATCCATTGCGGATCGAAGGCGGCACGGGCCGCCATTTGCTGGTTAAGATCAACCTGGGCGAACTGATGCAGCATCAGGTCGCGTTTCTCGATGCCGACACCATGCTCGCCGGTCAGGCACCCGCCAGCATCGACGCAGAGCCTCAGAATATCGTTGCCCGCCGCTTCGGCGCGCGCCGCATCTTCCGGATCGTTGATGTTGTAGAGGATGAGCGGATGCATATTGCCGTCTCCGGCGTGGAAGACATTGGCGACCCTCAGGCCGTAGCCGTCGATGATTTCACTGGTCTTCTTCAGGACATAGGAGAGCTGGCTGAGCGGTACCGTGCCATCCATGCAGATATAGTCGGCAATGCGGCCTGTCGCTCCGAAAGCGGATTTGCGGCCCTTCCAGATCAGCGCCGCTTCCGTTGCCGATTGGCTTTCCTTGATGGTGGAAACATTGTGGCGGCGGGCGATCTCGATGATGCTTGCCAGCATCGCATCCATCTCGGCTTCCGACCCCTCGACCTCGACGATCAGCAGCGCTTCGACATCCATGGGGTAACCTGCCTGCGCAAACGCCTCGCAGATGCTGATCGCCGGCTTGTCCATGAATTCGATGGCAACCGGGATGATGCCCGAGCCGATGATTTCGGCGACACAAGCGCCTGCCGCCTCGGATGAGGGAAAGCCGAAAAGCACGGGACGCGCGCCTTCCGGCTTGGCGATCAACCGGACCGTCGCCTCCGTGACGATGCCGAGCTGGCCCTCCGAGCCGCAAACGAGGCCAAGAAGATCATAGCCCGGGGCATCCAGCGCCTTGCCTCCGAGATCGACGATCGTGCCGTCGAACAGTACCATCTTCACGCCGAGCAGGTTGTTGGTGGTCACCCCGTATTTCAGGCAATGGGCGCCGCCGGAATTCATGCCGATATTGCCGCCGATGGTACAGGCAAGTTGCGAACTCGGGTCCGGCGCATAGAAGAAACCATCGGCTGAGACGGCTTCGGAAATATTGAGATTGGTGACGCCCGCCTGCACTGTCGCGGTACGGTTGGCAAAGTCGATATCGAGGATATGCGACATCTTCGACAAGCCGACGACCACCGCATCCGTCTGCGGGATGGCACCGCCGGACAGGGAGGTCCCTGCCCCGCGCGGCACGACGGGAATGCCGTAGCGGCTGCAATATTTGAGGACTGCTGCCACCTGCGTCGTGGTTTCCGGCAGGGCGACGACCAGCGGCACCTGGCGATAGGCGATGAAGGCATCCGTCTCGAACGGCACGAGCCCGCGTTTTTCGCTGATCAGGCAGCCTTCCGGCAGGAGATCCGCCAAATCCTCTACGATCGCATCGCGGCGGGCGAGCACGGATTGTTTCGGCTCCAGAAAGGCGATCGTCTCCGGCATGTCTGCCTCCCGGCTTATTCACAATGCGGCACAAATTGGTATTTTTTCTTTACCACTATCGCCACAACGCAGCAAATGTTAATCAGTTTTTCCGTTTTCGAAACAATGGTCAAGATTGATGACAAATCTGGGCGATCTTGAGGTCTTCACCCGTGTGGTTTCGACCGGCAGCATGTCGGCGGCTGGTCGTGCGCTCGGGTTTTCACCTGCCGTCATCTCCAAGCGCATCAAGCGGCTGGAAGACCGGCTGGGCACACGGCTTTTGCAGCGAACCACACGGCAGATATCGCTGACGGAAGCGGGACAGGGTTTTTATGACCGGGTGCTCGGCGTTCTCGCCGGCATCGAGGATGCCGAAGCCTTTGCCTCCGGCCGCTCCGGCCAGCCGCAGGGTACCTTGCGCATCACCGCCCCTACCTCCTTCGGCCGCATGCACGTGGCGCCGCATCTCGCGCGCTTTATCGAGATACACACCGACCTCATCGTAAATATCGTCCTGTCCGACGAATTCACTGACATCGTCGCGGAAGGCTTCGACCTCGCCATCCGCATCGGCGAACTCAGCGACTCGACGCTGGTGGCGCGAAAACTGGTGCCGGTGCGGCGCATCCTCTGCGCCTCTCCGGCCTATATCGAGCGATACGGCATACCGGACACCGTCGACGATCTCGGGCATCATATCTGCCTTCGCCAGCATAATCACGACACATGGAAACTGGAGGGCGCCGAAGGCTCGCTAAGCTACAAGCCGCAGGGCCGGCTGATCACCAATTCGTCGGAAGTTGTACGCGAGGCGGTCCTCTCGGGCGCCGGCATCGCGCTGCGCTCGACCTGGGATGTCGGCGGCGACCTCAAATCTGGAAAGCTCGTGCAGGTGCTGCCCGCCTGGGAAGGATCGCGCAATCTCTTCGTCTCCGCCCTCTATCCCAGCCGCCAGTTCCTGCCAGCCAAGGTCAGGCTGTTCATCGACTACCTGGCCGGGCTTTACGGGCCGGAGCCTTATTGGGAGCGGTAGGTTTCCGGCGGGATGCGGTCCCAAAAGCCATGCCTGCGGATATGCTGCTTTCGCAACTCAGCCACATAGTCGGCATGGGACATCAATCCGTCATTGCCGCCGGGACGTTTCGCCAGTGCCGTGAGCCTTGCAAGATAATCGGCACCGTATCCATAGGCCTCCGACAGGCCGCGGCTGATGATGCGGTCTAACAAGGCGCGGTAGAGCGCTGTAGCCGCCGCCGGATAGTCGGCCTCAAAGGCCTCGGCGGCGGGTAGAAGAAACTCGTAGAATTCTCCTTCCCAGACGCCCCATCTTGCAACGACATAGCGCGCCGCAAGATCAAGCCTCGGCCAAGCTAGATAAAACCGCAACGCCGCATGCGGTTCGCGATGCTTTTCAACAAAGGCGAAGGCCTTGTCCAGGGCCTCGAATTCCTCGAAGTCGCCGGCCTTGGCGATATATTCACGCAGCATCTCGGTATCGAGCCCCTGCTCGAAAATCTTCCATCGCAGTGCCTGCGAAGCGGGCCGGTCCTTCAAGCCATCGAGAATGGCTGCCTCGAGTCGGTCCTTGTCGGGAAGCGGCTTCAGGTCGCCGCTCAGGACATCGGCACGGCGCATGAAGCCGATCCGGGATTTGCGGGGCTTGCGCACCCATGTCAACGCGTCGGCATGACGGCCGGCGGCATAGAGGCGCTCGGCAACGACGGTCGGCTCACGGAGCGGTTCCGGGAGGACTTCCTCGATCGCCACATAGGCATCGAGATCACCGCACGCGTCGGCAATGGCACGGCGCACGTAGACGATCGCCGGCAGAAAGGTGGTTCCAGCCGGAATCTTCATGGTCGCGGCAAGTGTTTCGTCCCACGACTTCAACACATCCCGCGACAGCGCGGCGGCGGTCCGTACCGCAAGCAGCGTCTTGAAGCCATGATAGTCCATGCCCTGAAGACCGGGCGTGATCAGCGCCGGGATTCGCGCCTGCTGCTCGGCCGGCACGGCCTGTGCCAGGCGCCCGGCGGCTTCGCAGGCCTGAGCGTAAATGCCGGCAATGCGGCCACTCGAATCGTTAACGCGCTCCGTGATGCCCTCATAGCCGAACACGAAACGGATCAACCGCTCCAGCGCCATGCCGGGGTCGACTGCGCCGAATTCCTTGACGATGCTGGCCGAAATGCTTTCGAGGTCGTTGCCGAAAGCCCGTTCCTTCTGCCAGCGGATACGCGTGCGCGATTTTTCGAGCGCGGCAAGACGGCTGTCGATCAGCTTGGCCACGCCCGCGGCACCGCTCACCCCGGCGAGCGCCGCATTCAACCGCTTCTTGAAGGAGGGATTGAGCGCGGCTTCGTCCAGCGCGATTTCAACGAGCCTTTCCAGACCGAGAACGGTCAGGCCGTCCCTGTCCAGTTTTGCCTTTTTAGCCGCTTTTGCCATGGGTTCGCACAGGTCGAATCATTTCGAGTATCCTGCGAGACTTAAAGGGTTTCGCGGTCCTCGTCTGCATGATGCTTGCGGATCCGGCGCACGACGAGCCACATGGCCAGCACGGCGACAGGCACGAAGAATCCGGTCAGCACGCTCGATTTGACCGGGATGCCCTCGCTTTCCAGCGCCTTGGCGAGATAGCCGAACAGGCCGACGACATAATAGGAGATCGCCGCGACGGAAAGGCCTTCGACAGTCTGCTGGAGGCGCAGCTGCAGCTTGGCGCGACGGTCCATGGAGTTGAGCAGCACGCTGTTTTGCCGTTCCAGTTCGACATCCACCCAGCTTCTGAGCAGCGCCGTAGCGCGGGTGAGTTTGCGTGACAGGTTGGCCTGGCGCTCCTCCACCGACTGGCAGGTGCGCATCGCCGGTGCCAGGCGCCGCTCCAGGAAGGTGCCGAGCGTTTCATAGCCCGGCACGCCGGTCTCGGTCAGCGATCGGATGCGTTCCTGGACGATGCCGTAATAAGCGCGGCTGGCGCCGAAACGATAGAGGCTAAGCGCAGCGCCCGCCTCGAGTTCAGCTGCCAAAAGCGTGATCTCGGCCAACATTTCATCGGCCTTTTCCCGAGCGCTGGTGCGCATCCTCTGGGTCATGCCGGTCAACCCATCCTCGATCCGCCGGATATCCGGCGACAGCGATTGTGCGAGCGGCAGGCCGACCATCGCCAGCGTCCGATAGGTTTCGATATCAAGCAGCCGCTGGACGAGCGCGCCGGTTCCCGCCTCCGTCATGCCGCGATCGATGACGAGGATCTGCGTCAGCCCGTCACCGTTCTGGCGAAAATCGGTGAGTACGACAGCCTGGCCGTTCTTGACGTCGCTGTAGCAGAGGCTGGTCGGGTCGAATGCGCTCATCGCCGCGCGGGTTTCTTCCGAATCCGGCCGGATTTCCAGGCGGATGCCGGAAATCAGCGTTCCCGGCGGCGAAAATCCGTCGCCGAAAGGATGGGTGGTGACCTCGCCGCCGAAGCGGTCGGGAATGACGCCGTCCCAGAAATAGGTCGAAAATTCGGTGTGGCGCTCCCAGCGCAGGGTGCCCTGCCCCCAGGATAGTGCGTGATGGTTGGCTTCGCGGCTGGGCGGCGAGACACCGCGAGCCCGCGACAGCTCAGAAAGGACGGCATGATCGACGGCCGAGCCACCATCCGTCATGAAAGCAAGCTGGAAGATGACGCGCGGCGTTGTCACCAGCGCATACGGACGCGAATGAATCTCGCCCAGCGCCTGCGCGCGGGCCGGAGCCGACGGAAATGCGAAACTGCCTTTAGCCATGAAGCGTTTTCCCCTCTCACGCATCAATCAGAACTCTCTTATCAACAGGGCGGCAAAAAAGGAAAGGACGCTTTGACGCAGGGGGAAGTTTGTTTCGGCCTCGACTTCACAAAGTGGCTAAAGAATTTGACCACTTTTGAGCGCATGGCTAAATTGCCTCCAAGGAGACCAGCCGTGACAGACGACACCATCGATGCCTTTGCCCGCATCCCTCACAGCCGCACCTCCGGCGAAATCATCCAGCAGATCGAACTCCTGATCCTTGAGGGCGTGCTGCGCGACAACGAGCGGTTGCCGAGCGAACGGGACCTGTCGCGCCGGTTTGACGTCTCGCGGCCGATCCTGCGCGAAGCGCTGAAGGAACTGGAAGCGCGCGGACTGCTCGTCAGCCATCACGGCGGAGGCACCTTCGTTGCCGATGTCATCGGCCAGGTCTTTTCCAAACCGGTCATCGAGCTCATTGGCCGGCATCAGAAGGCGACGCAGGATTATCTCGAGTACCGCCGCGAACTGGAAGGAATGACAGCGGAACTCGCTGCACGGCGTGCCACCCGCTTCGACAAGGACATGCTGACGCGCATCATGGAGGAGATGCGGGCGGCCCACCTCTCAGGCTCGGCCGAGGGCGGGCTGAAGACCGACGTCGAACTGCACAACGCGATCGGCGAATGCGCACATAACATCATTCTGCTTCATACCCTGCGCGCCTGCTACCGGCTATTAAGCGGCGGTATATTCTTCAGCCGGGAGGTTCTTTTCGCCGCCGCCGGTGCCGGCGACAAATTGCTTGCGCAGCACGAAGCCATCTACGAGGCGATCATGGCCAGCGAACCGCAGCGCGCCAGGCAAGCGGCGCAGGCGCATATCGATTTCATCGTCACGGCAACCCGCGACGCCGAGCGCTCCGGCGAATGGGCCCGTATTTCGCAGTTGAGAATGCAGCAGCGTGACCGGCAGGCAGGCCTCTGAGCCGTCGTCAGCGACACAAAAGACACGCGCCCGGCAAATTTCCGTGCATATCTCGCAAATGCCGCAAACCGGCTCTATAAGGGCGTAATCGACACATTTCGATGGCGCGATCTCATTAAATTGCCCGTCTTCCGCGTTGTCGCCCCTTCATCGGGAGCGCCGCGATAACTATATGTGTCTCACTAAATCTGCGCGTTTACAGGCCGCAAAAAGCGAGCATATTTAAGCAATATTGCAGATCAAAATGATTCTCTTTTTTGGAAGGATGCTCCGACGTTGAATATTCTGAATCGCATTGCCACAGATGTACGCCTGATGTTCCGCCGTCCGGTGCGAATGCAGTGTGCCGCGTTGTGTTACCGATTCAGGAAGAAAAGCGCGGCACCCGAAATGCTGCTCATCACCAGCCGCGACACCGGCCGCTGGGTCATCCCCAAGGGCTGGCCGATGGAAGGCAAGATGTGTCATGAAGCTGCCGAACGCGAGGCCTATGAAGAGGCTGGCGTAAAAGGCGAGGCCGGGGCTGAGCGGATCGGCTTCTACATGTATGACAAAGCCATGGATCAGGGGCTGAAGGTCCAATGCATGGTCCAGGTCTATCCGCTGATCGTGCTGGAGATGGCGAAGAACTTCCCGGAAAAGGGCAGCCGCAAAATGGAATGGGTCAGCTTTGCTGAAGGCGCCAGCCGCGTCGCGGAGCCGATGCTCAAGGATTTGATCCTGAGTTTCGAACAGCGCTTGCTTGCCACCATGAATCCGGCTCCGAAAGCCATGGCAAAATAACGTCCGAACGTGATTGGATAGAGCGACGCGAGGCATGCCCGATCCTGCTGCGCCGAATGGTGCCTGCTTGACTGGTGGCAGGCAACCTGACCTGGAGAACAGACGGTGACAAAACCGCGCCCGAGCCTCGAAAAGCCGACACTCGACAGCTATCTCGATAAAGTCACCCTCGCTGAGCAAGCCACGCACCATGTGCTGAGGCCATGGGCAGGCATCGGTCTCGGCCTGCTTTTCATGCTCGTCAGCATGATTTTCGCTGCCGCCTATGTTTCCGAAGAACCGGGATATCTGATCATCATCGCCGCCGCCGCGATCGCCGGGTACATGGCGATGAACATCGGCGCCAACGACGTGACCAACAATGTTGGCGCCGCCGTGGGGTCGAAGGCGATCACCATGACGACGGCGCTTGTCATCGCCGCCATCTTCGAGGTCGCCGGCGCCGTGTTTGCCGGCGGGCGTGTCGTTTCCACCATCGAGGCAGGTATCGTAGACGCGGCCCAGATGCCATCGGGCGGAGCTTTCGTCTGGGTGATGATGGCGGCGCTGATTTCAGCTGCAGCGTGGATCAACATCGCCACATGGTCCGGCGCGCCGATCTCGACCACCCACTCGATCGTCGGCAGTATTCTCGGCTCCGGCGTCGCCGCAGCAGGCTTTTCCGCGGTGCACTGGGTGTCGCTTGCGGGAATAACGGCAAGCTGGATGGTTTCCCCGATCCTCGGCGGCGGCATTGCGGCGCTGCTTCTCGCCTTCATCAAGACCTTCATCATCTACCGAGAAGACAAGATCGACGCGGCGATCTTCTGGACACCCATCCTGATTGCCGTGATGACTGGCTCGTTCGCCGCCTATTTCGCTGTGATCGGACTGGAAAAGGTCGTCGATACCTCACTCACCAACGGCCTTCTCATCGGCTTGGCCGTGGCCGTCGCCACCGTCCTTGCCAGCAGACCATGGATCGTCCGCCAGGCGCGGGGGCTCGACAACCGCAACCAGTCGCTACGCAAGCTGTTCCGGGTGCCGTTGATCCTTTCAGCAGCGCTCTTGTCCTTCGCCCATGGCGCAAATGACGTCTCGAATGCGGTCGGGCCGCTTTCGGCGATCGTGGCAAACATCAATGGCCTTGCTATCGTACAGACAACCTACGTTCCGCTCTGGGTCATGCTGATCGGTGCTTTCGGCATCTCCTGCGGCCTGCTTCTGTTCGGGCCGAAGCTCATCCATGTCGTCGGTGAGGAGATCACCAAGCTCAATCCGATGCGCGCCTACTGCGTCGCCCTGGCGACTGCGATCACCGTTCTTCTGGCAACATCGCTCGGCCTGCCCGTCTCGACCACGCATACGGCGGTCGGCGCGGTTTTTGGCATCGGCTTTTTCCGCGAATGGTACACCCGCAATTCCAAGCGGCGCCTGGAATATGTGCGCCAGAAAACCGGGCACATGGATTTCGAGCGCCGCGTGAAACATAGTCCCGAAGAATCGCATCGGCGACGGCTGGTGCGGCGGTCGCATTTCATGACGATCGTCGGCGCCTGGGTGATCACCGTTCCCGTTTCAGCGCTGCTGTCGGCGGCGGTCTATTTCGTTTTCGCGACACTCTTCATCTAGGGACTGATCATATGCGCGCCAATTTCCGCATGCAGCGGCTTTTCGTCGATGTGCCGCTCGCTCAGGGGACGATCTATGAAGCCTCGAGGGAGCAGTTCAACTATCTCGTCAACGTGCTGCGGTTCGAGGCGGGCGATGCGGTCCTCGTCTTTAACGGCCGCGACGGCGAATGGCGGGCGGACCTGTCCTTTCCAACCAAGAAACGCCTTTTCCTGACCGCGACCGAGCAAGTGCGGCCCCAGCCGACCCCTTGCGACCTGCATTACCTGTTTGCGCCGCTGAAGGTCGGCAGGCTCGACTATCTCGTCCAGAAAGCCGTCGAGATGGGCGCCGGGCTGTTGCAGCCGGTGCTGACACAGCATGTGCAGGGAAAGATCACCAACCTCGACCGCGTCAGGGCCAATGTCATCGAAGCGGCAGAGCAATGCGGCGTTCTGGGTATTCCCGACGTTACCGAGCCCCGCAAGCTGGAGGACCTGCTTGCCGGCTGGCCGGCCGAGCGGCGGATCATCTTTTGCGACGAGGGCGATGCCGGGCAGAATCCGCTGCCGGTTCTGGCCGGTGTAAAGGAACGCAAGCTGGCGCTGCTGATAGGCCCCGAAGGCGGGTTTTCCGATACCGAGCGGGCCTTGCTGCGCAGCCTCGACTTCGTCACCGCCATCCCACTCGGACCCCGAATCCTGCGGGCCGATACCGCGGCCGTGGCGGCGATGGCGGTGATCCAGGCGGCGATCGGCGATTGGCGATAGCGGCTGTGTCATTTCGGTGTCGGCAAGGTGTTGAAAATTTGAACCCGCCTTGAAACAATTTCACTTGCACCACACTTGAAAGCGGTTCAATCACCCTCCTGATATCTGCCGTCCGGCAGGTTGCGCCCGTTCAAAAGAAGACGCCCATGGCCAGAGATACCACCGACCAGACGCCGGTTAGCTCCGTCGCAGACCTGACCGAATATCTGGCTCAGGGCAACAAGCCGAAAGACAGGTTCCGCATCGGCACGGAGCATGAGAAATTCGCCTTCTTCAAGGCCGACAACAGCCCGGTCCCCTATTTCGGCGAAGCCAGCATCTCGGCGCTTTTGAACGGCATGGCAGCAAAGAGCGGCTGGGAACCGATCATCGACGCCGGCAATATCATCGGCCTTGCCGAGCAGTCCGGACAGGGCGCGATTTCGCTTGAGCCCGGCGGACAGTTCGAACTGTCCGGCGCGCCGCTCGAAAACCTGCACCAGACCTGCAAGGAATCGAACCGTCACCTGGCCGTCCTGCGCGAGATCGCCGAACCGCTCGGCATCCGCTTCCTCGGCATCGGCGGCAGCCCGAAATGGACGCTTTCGGAAACGCCTCGCATGCCGAAATCCCGCTACGACATCATGAGCCGCTATATGCCGAAGGTCGGCACGCAAGGCCTCGACATGATGTATCGCACCTGCACGATCCAGGTGAATCTCGACTTCTCATCCGAAGAAGACATGCGTCGCAAGATGCAGGTGTCTTTGAAGCTGCAGCCGCTGTCGACGGCGCTGTTTGCCAGCTCGCCTTTCACCGACGGCAAGCCGAACGGCCTGCTCTCCTGGCGCGGCAATATCTGGCGCGACACGGACAACCAGCGTGCCGGCGTTCTGCCCGCCGTCTTCAATGCCGATTTCGGCTTCGAGGACTATGTCAAATGGGCGCTCGACGTGCCGATGTATTTCGTCGTGCGCGACGGCAAGTATCATGACTGTACCCACGTCACCTTCCGCCAGTTCATGAACGGCGCGCTGAAAGGCGAACTCGCCGAATGGGAGCCCAACATGGGCGACTGGACCAACCATCTCTCGACGCTGTTTCCCGATGTGCGCCTGAAGCGCTTCCTCGAGATGCGCGGCGCCGATGGCGGCCCATGGCGTCGTATCTGCGCCCTGCCGGCGTTCTGGGTAGGCCTGCTCTATGACGACGCCGCTCTTGACGCCGCCGAGGATCTGACACGCTCCTGGACCTACGAGGACACGCTCGCCATGCGTGACGCCGTTCCGGCGCAGGGCCTTTCTGCCGAGCATCAAGGCACCTCACTGTTCGACGTCGCCCGCGAAGTCTTGTCGATTTCCCGCCTTGGTTTGAAGAACCGCAACCGGTTGAACGGCGATGAAGTCGATGAAAGCATCTTCCTCGCGCCTCTCGACGAGGTGCTTGCCAAGAAGGCGACGCTCGCCGAAGACCTTTTGGCGCTCTACAACGGACGCTGGAACGGCTCGGTCGATCCGGTGTTTGCCGACTATCAATACTAGGCTAGCCCTTCGCTCTGTCGCCTCTCTGTTGAGCGAAACGTAAAGCGGCGGAGCAATTTTCGCGTAAACCGGAGAGCGGAATGTTCCAGGATTTGAAAACCAGGGTCAGCGGCGTTGCCCTGATCGCCATCGGCGCTGCTCTCGGCTGGTATTTCGTTCTCGGGCCGCTCGATGAAGCAAGGCGCGGCGTTCCCGAGATCAGCTACTCTCTGAAAATCTTCCTGATCGTTCCACTCTGCCTCATCTTCGGCGCCGCCTTTCTGGTCATGGGATCGCGGCTTTCCTATCGCGACGAGGAGCGCAAGACGTTGACACTGACGGGCTGGATCCTGTTTGGCCTGATCGCCCTTGCGACGGCCGCGGGCTTCTGGTGGTTCAAGGAACAGTTCTCCGCGCTCGGCTATATGTGACTTCGATAGCCGGCAGAGCAGCCGCTTCGTAAAAACCGGTTTCCACCTGTCTTTTTCCCGTTATAGTGCAACGACATGCGTTGTTTCGCCTGCAGGAGAGAACTGGACATGATTCCGCTTTTTGACATGATGATGCAGGCGCAGAACGGTAATGCCATGGATGTCATGGCCAAGCAGTTCGGCCTCGCACAGGAACAGATGGCCAAGGCAACCGCCGCCCTGATGCCGGCCTTTTCCACCGCCCTCAAGCGCAACACCGCCAATCCCTATGATTTCAGCAGCTTCCTTACCGCAATGTCGAGCGGCAACTACGCCCAATACTTCGAAGACTTGAACAGGGCCTTCACACCCCAGGGCGTGGCAGATGGCAACACCATTCTCGATCAGCTTTTCGGCTCCAAGGACATGCTGCAAGCCGTCTCGGCGCAGGCGGCCCAGATGACCGGCATCGGCCAGGAGATCTACAAGCAGATGCTGCCGGTTGTCGCGAGCGCGATCATGGGCGGCCTCTTCAAGCAGGCCTCCGGCCAGATGGGCGGAATGCAGAACCCGTTTGCCAATACGCCGATGGAAGCGATGATGAAGCCGTGGCTCGAAGCGTCCGGTTTCATCAAGAAACCGCAGCCCGCCCCCAATCCGTTCGACAATCCCTTTACGCAGGCGATGCAGGGCTTTTTCGGCATGGGAAAACCGGAGGAAAAGCAGCCGGCCGCCCCCGACATGTTTGCCGCCAATCCCTTCCTAAAGGCCTTCCAGGACATGATGAGCGGAAAACCGCAGGCAACGGCCGCGCCAGAGCCGGAAAAAAAGCCCGCCGATGGCAACCCGATGGCGCCTTTCACCGAGATGTTCAACAGCATGTTCGACAGCGGGCTTGAGGCGCAGAAAGAATATCAGAAGAACATCGACGGCCTGTTTGAGACGTATCGGAAAAGTACGTCGGTCTGATTTACGGGTGTTGCGGGGGTGGGCCGCGTTAGATGAGGTTCGCAGGCCCAGAACTGGTGGTCATCGAGGACTGACCACCATTCTATACCAGGGTGATGGGTCACCGTTGGCCCTTAAGCGATCATCGATGGCTCTGTGCGAACATCCACGGCAGCGGGCACCAAGGGCCGAAGCGCATCGATCAATTCGTTAGTGCCGCAGCGAATCTCGCCCATATTGGGCTCGATGTCGACCAGTCCCCCCTTGTTGTGAGCGTCGTAGAGATCAATCAGAAGTTTGGTGGCACTGGCGCTCAAAACCCGCCCCAAACTTTCCTCCCACTGCGAGCGTGGTAGTGCCTGCGCGGTGATCGTGCTACCGCGCAGTTGGCTCAGCGCGGCGGCCACATCGCAGGCACTGTATCGAAGCGGCCCTTCTCCATGAACGATCTGCACGTCCGCTCCACCGTTCGGGCCAAGCAGGAGGTCGGCGGCAATCAGACCGAGGTCCAGCGCCGAGATCGTGGGAAACTCCATCTCGATAGGGTGATGCAAACTTGGCAGGACGCCGGTCACTATCGCCGCCGGGATCAGCAGGCCCCAACCTTCCATATGTTCTGCCGATCGCAGAAACACCTTGTGCATTTCCAGCTGGCGAAGGCGCTCCTCGAAGATTCGGAAGACCGAAGGCATGCCGATCCAGTTGCCGACATGGGCACCGTAATCGGAAATCGCCAGCAGTCGGTTTGGACGCGCTCGATCAAGCGCATTCGCCAGATTATCGATTGACCGGCGCATGTCACCAACAGCATCCTCCGCCATAAGCGGTGGCGGAAGGACAATTTGCACAGCATCCGCACCGGCAAAGGCCCGGCCAAGCGCCGCAGCATCCTGCAAGTCGGCAAAGGCAACGTCACAGCCTAGCGCCCGAAAGTCGCTCGCCTTCGTCTCGTCACGAAGGATCGCCCTGATAGGAGCGCCTGCCTCGCGGAGTTTCGATATTGTTGAATAGCCGACTTTTCCGGTGGCTCCGAGAATTGCAAACATGATTTATTTCCCTGCTGATGATGCGCAAGGACTAAGGAGCAGGGCAAAAATCGTCGCGCAGTTTCAGGTAGGATTTTGCAGATTCGGTCAGAATTCGCTCCCCTGTCGAACGATGTCGCCGGGCGTCTGGCCCAGCAGCCGGCGCATCGTCGAGGCCATGTGGCTTTGATGAGCAAAACCGGCCGCGGCCGCGACCTCGCTCGCGGGCATCGTAGTCGCAGCCATCAGGGCGCGTGCATATTCAACCCGACGACGGATGACATATTGATGCACGGGGACCCCGGTGCTGTTGCGAAACAAGGTTTTCAGGCGCGTGACGCTTATCGCGGCGACCGTCGCAAGATCGACAAGATGGAGCTTTTGATCCAAATTGGTCTCGATAAATTCCGTGAGAAGTCTCAGCTGGCGCACCGACAACTTCGGCGTGCTACGATTTTCGGGCTCTGTGGGCTGACCGCTCGCCGTTTCAATCAGCCGAACAGCGAGAGCATGGGCGAGAAGATCGACGTAGAGAGGATCGGATGGAGTGATGGCCTCCAAATCCGCCTTAACAGCCCAGCCGATCGCTTCGATGCGAGCGTCACGCACCTGAAATCTTGGCAACAGTTCGATCTTACCGACGTCCCGTCCTAGCTCTTCAGCAACCTGATCGAGCAGCGAGGGATGGAGGCTCAGCCGCAAGATCTGGCAGTCGGCATCGTCTTCCCATGAACCGTCCATGCCTGCCGGAACGATGTCGATATCGCCCGACTTCTGCACACGGCGCATACGCCGGCCCCCGCAATAGCAATCGGCTTTCACCGGAGGGCCGAAATGAACGCCCAGGCTGTGCATTTCACCGCCCGGCACATGCAACAATCCACGAGGAATATGCAGGAAATCAGCAGACATCCCTCGCCAAGCCCTTCCCACGCTTGTGAACAGAACCTGTGGTGACGGCTGCAGCAAGGAAAGTGTCATTATCTCGCGGGCTCGGCTTCTCTACTTGTGGAGCAATGCTACTCCTCCAGCGTTAATCTAACAATCTTGGTATGCGAGTAGCCCATCACCTGCGGATCGGGAGAAGGTAACTGACAACCGGATAGAAGTTTCGCCAAACTCGCAGCTTCTCTTCGTCAGCCTCCCCAAGTGTTTCCAAAAGAAAAAGCCCGGTGCCAGCCTTGGGGACCGCACACCGGGCAAGCAGCAGGGCAATTGGCTCTAACCCTGCGGGGAACGGTAACGCGCAGAGGCGGCTGCGCGTCCCTGTTGCGCGGTACGTTTTTCAACGTGTGAGGCGCGCAACAAAACTCTGAACTGCTGCCCGAACCGGTTTGGTTCAAAGATGGTGCAGCAAACGCGTGCGTCAATCGAGGCGCGCATTCCTGTAAAACGTGTTCGCCCGGTTACGGGACGCCTGCGTCAGGTGCCGGCCCGGATCCTCGAAGAAGGAGGACGTCATGGCCTCGCGAACCTCGTGGCGGCAGAGCCCCATGTCGAGCAACTGGTGATCATCAAGATCGTGCAGGCTGCCGATGGCATTTCGGTTTCGCAGCAGGCGCCAAACCGATTTCAGCACGCCCGTCAGTCCCGTCTGGCGGGACGTCGCGGACAGCTTCCCGGTAAGGGTGAGATCGAGGGTGTGGTCGGTCGTGCGCATGATCCTGCTCCTTCTTTCGGCACGAAGCGACCCATCCCCCGCAGGGAGGTCAGCGCGGGGGTCGGGTCGAAACTTTGATGGTGATCCGGCTTTGCAAAAAGCTCGCCGGAGGGTGTTTGATGCGATTTGCAAGCCCAAATTCGCAAATCCTTATTGATCAGTCCAACGAATGTTTCTAATGATATTCATCAAACAATTTTATGAGTGCTCTCTTTGAGGATCGGGACTATGTCCGCACCGCTCGATATCGACCAACTGCAAACCTTCGTTGCCATCGCCGATACCGGCAGCTTCACCAAGGCTGCCGATCGCGTTTTCAAGACGCAGTCGGCCGTCTCCATGCAGATGCGGCGGCTGGAGGAGCGCATCGGCAAGCAGCTTTTCGCCAAGGACGGTCGTGGTAACCGGCTGACGACGGAAGGCGACCGGCTGCTCAATTTCGCGCGGCGGATGATCCGGCTCAATAACGAGGCGATCGCCTCCTTCGACGATAACAGGCTGGAAGGTACGCTGAGGATCGGCACGCCCGACGACTATGCCGACCGCTACATGCCGGAAATCATCGTCCGCTTCGCCAAGACGCATCCGAATGTCGAGCTCTATATTGTCTGCGAACCCTCAGTGGATCTGGCCGAGAAGATGGCGAAGGGCGATCTCGACATCGCGCTGGTGACGCACAATCCGCGCGCCCGCGCCTCCGACGTGGTGCGCACCGAGCCGCTCTGCTGGGTAAGCTCCATCAATCATCCGCTGCCGGAAAATGCGCCCGTGCCGCTCGCCGTCGGCAAGCGCGACTGCCAGTGGCGCCAGGCCGCCTGCTCGGCGCTCGATGCGACCGGCAAGGAATACCAGATCCTCTTCACCAGCTGGTCGTCGACGGTGGTTGCCGCCGCTGTGCTCGCCGGCATGGCCGTTTCCGTGCTGCCGGAATCCGCGCTGCGGACCGGCATGAAGGTCTTGACCCAGGCCGACGGCTTCCCTGCGCTGGCGCCGGTACAGATCGGCATCATGAAGCGCCCGGGTCTTTCGCCATCACTGTCGAATGCCATCACCAATCACATCACCGCCTGCCTCGACAACATCACGCCGACGAGCAGCACCGACGATCTGGACGGTGACATGAAGAACTTCCCGCGTTACCCGCGGCTGCGCCAGAGCCATATGCTGCCGGGCTGGTAATACCAAGTCTCGATGANNGATGATAGGCCCCTATAGGACCGGCTCGATCGGGCTTGCTGGCTAGGAGAGGTCTGTAGAGCGATGCGCATCGGTCAAGGACCTCGACGACGCCAGAAAGCCCGAGAAGCCGGCCGAAGGTGGCTTATGGCTGGTCTCCGGCGTTGTTGCGATGCTTGTCCGATGCGCAAGCATCGCCCTGCGCACCGCGCCTAGCCGGAGACCAGCCATAAGCCATCCTATAGGGGCCTATCATCGAGACTTGGTATAAGGCCCGGCTACAACGGCAAACAAAAAGGCCGCGCCTCTCTCCAAAGCGTGGCCTTTTTGTATTCCCCAATATTGATACTCGGCCAAAAAACGCGGCCACAATTCTCGCTGCAATAGGCTTTCGTCATCTAGCCGACCCTAACGGGCCGTCCTGTATTTTATACTCCAATTTACAGCGTTCCCAAAGATGGGAAACCAGAACATTTTTGGGGGTATTTACGCTGCGCAAGCGGTGGCGCGAGCGGTCATGGACACTGTTTCCGATCCTTAAACAACAAGTAGGCCGGTCCCTCGTCGGAACCGGCCTTGTTTTCGATGAACAACGGAAGCCTTCTTCGGCAGCCGTCAGTATCTCTGAGCGAGATCAGACCAGATCGAATCGGTCCGCGTTCATCACCTTGTTCCAGGCGGCGACGAAGTCACGGACGAATTTCTCCTGCGCATCGTCCTGGCCATAGACTTCGGCCAGAGCGCGGAGCTGGGAATTCGAGCCGAAGACGAGATCGACGCGGGTGGCGGTCCATTTCAGTTCGCCCGTCGCGCGGTCACGCCCTTCGAAGACTTCCTTGTCCTCCGAAACTGCCTTCCATACCGTACCCATGTCGAGCAGGTTGACGAAGAAGTCGTTGGTCAAGGTTTCGGAGCGCTTGGTGAAGACGCCATGCTGGGATTGGCCGTGATTGGCGTTCAGCGCGCGAAGGCCGCCGACAAGCACCGTCAGTTCCGGAGCCGTCAAGGTCAGGAGTTGGGCCTTGTCGATCAGCAGTTCTTCGGCCGATACCGTGAAGCTCACCTTCTGATAGTTGCGGAAGCCTTCCGAAACCGGCTCGAGCACGGAGAAGGATTCGACATCGGTCTGTTCCTGCGAGGCATCGGTGCGGCCGGGCGTGAAGGGAACCGAAATATCGTGGCCGGCATCCTTTGCCGCCTTTTCGACGGCAACGACACCACCCAGCACGATCAGGTCGGCGATCGAAACCCTCTTGCCGCCGGACTGGGCATCGTTGAAGGCGGACTGGATGCCTTCCAGCGCCGACAGGACGGTGTCGAGCTGATCCGGCTGGTTGACTTCCCAATTCCGCTGTGGAGTGAGGCGAATGCGCGCGCCATTTGCACCGCCGCGCTTGTCCGAGCCGCGGAAGGTCGAGGCAGACGCCCAGGCGGTCGAGACGAGCTGGGAAACCGACAGGCCCGATGCAAGGATCTTTTCCTTGAGATCGGCAATATCAGTGGTATCGATCAGCACATGATTGATAGCCGGAATCGGATCCTGCCAGATCAGATCTTCGCTGGGCACTTCCGGACCGAGATAACGCGCTTTCGGCCCCATGTCGCGATGAGTCAGCTTGAACCATGCGCGGGCAAAGGCATCGGCGAACTGGTCCGGGTTCTCGTAGAAGCGTCGCGAGATCTGCTCATAGGCAGGATCGAAGCGTAGCGCGAGGTCGCTGGTCAGCATGGAAGGCGCATGGCGCTTCGACGCGTCATGGGCATCCGGCACCGAACCAGCGCCCATGCCATGCTTCGGCGTCCACTGATGGGCACCAGCCGGGCTCTTGGTCAGCTCCCATTCATAGCCGAACAGGTTCCAGAAGAAGTTGTTGCTCCACTTCGTCGGTGTCGAGGTCCAGGTGACTTCGAGACCGCTGGAGATCGTGTCGCCGCCGCGACCGCTGCCGTAGCTGCTGGCCCAGCCGAGACCCTGCTCCTCGATCCCTGCTGCTTCAGGCTCCGGACCGACATGGGCGGCATCGCCGGCACCATGGGTCTTGCCGAAGGTGTGACCGCCGGCGATGAGCGCGACGGTTTCCTCGTCGTTCATGGCCATGCGGGCGAAGGTTTCGCGGATGTCGCGGGCAGAGGCCAGCGGGTCCGGATTGCCATTCGGGCCTTCCGGGTTGACATAGATCAGGCCCATCTGCACGGCTGCGAGCGGGTTTTCCAGATCACGGTCGCCGCTGTAGCGCTTGTCGTCGAGCCACGTGCGTTCCGCACCCCAATAGATATCCTCTTCGGGTTCCCAGACGTCCGGGCGACCGCCGGCGAAACCAAAGGTCTTGAAGCCCATGGATTCCAGAGCGCAATTGCCGGCCAAAATCAAAAGGTCTGCCCAGGAGAGCTTGTTGCCGTATTTCTGCTTGATCGGCCAGAGAAGGCGGCGGGCCTTGTCGAGGTTGACGTTATCGGGCCAGCTGTTGAGCGGCGCGAAGCGCTGGGTGCCGGAGGAGGCGCCACCGCGGCCATCACCCGTGCGGTAGGTGCCGGCGCTGTGCCAGGCCATGCGGATGAAGAAGGGACCGTAATGGCCGAAGTCGGCCGGCCACCAATCCTTGGAATCCGTCATCAGGGCAAAGATATCCTGCTTGACCTCGGAAAGGTCGAGCGTCTTGAACGCCTCGGCATAGTTGAAGCCGGCACCGAACGGATCGGACAGCGCCGAGTTCTGGTGGAGGATTTTCAGATTGAGCTGATTGGGCCACCATTCCCGGTTCGATGTTCCCTCGCCCGAGTTGCTGGTGAGCGACCCGTGCATGACCGGACACTTGCCCGTTTTCTCGACTTTGGCGTCCATGTTTACCTCCTGTTTGATATGCAATGGCTTTGGTTCCGCCGCAACATCCTCCATCTACTTCATAATTTCCAATTGTATTTAATTGAAATATCGATAAGATAAACTTATCATGATCACCATACGCCAAATGCGCTATTTCGATGCGCTCGCCAGCGCCCGGCACTTCGGCCGGGCAGCCCAGATGGTCAATGTCAGCCAACCGGCACTGTCGGCACAGATTGCGGAAATGGAACGCGAACTGAGCGTCAAGCTGGTGGAGCGCGGCAAGGGTCTGACGCTCCTGACGCGCGAGGGCGAGACGCTGTTGCCGGAAGTGCGCAAGATTCTCGGCGGTATCGACCAGCTCTACCAGCAAGCACGGCAGGTCACCGGGGTTCTGGAAGGCAAGCATCGGCTGGGGATCATTCCGACTGTTGCGCCCTATCTCGTGCCTGTCCTCATTCCGCTCGTTCGCGAGCGTTACCCCAACCTGCAGATCGAGCTGAAAGAGCTTCTGACCGGCCCTTGCCTCGATGACCTGCGCCACGGCCGGCTCGACAGCGTCATCGTTGCCCTTCCGGTCGATGAGGAGAACCTGTCGAGTTCACTGCTGTTCGAGGACCGGTTCCTGATCGCCAGCACGGAGGATGAAAATACCATCCTGATGTCGCCGATGACCGAGGACAAGGTCGATGTCGAACGGTTGCTTCTGCTTGAGGAAGGCCATTGCCTGCGCGACCACGCGCTGGCCGTCTGCGGCGTCCATTCCGGCCGGCGCGTCGCCAATTATGGCGCAACCTCGATGGCGACGCTTTTGCAGATGGTCAGCCACGGCATGGGCATTACGCTGATCCCGGAAATCGCCGTCAACGACGAAAAGACCCGCAACCGCATGCGGATCGTTCCCTTTGCAGAACCGCAGCCGTTGCGCAGGATCGGCCTCGTCTGGCGAACCCGAAGCGGCCGCCAGAACGATCAGCACGCGCTGGCCAGCCTGATTTCGGAGGCGGCCAAACGCCTGCTTCAGTAGATCACACCACCTTCGCCTTCAGGAACTCAACCGTCCGCCCCCAGGCCAGATCCGCGGCTGCCTTGTCATAACGGGCAGCCGAGGTGTCGTTGTTGAAGGCGTGGTTGACGCCGTCGTAGATGTGGATGGTGAAGTCCTTGCCGTTGTCGGTCAGCGCTTTTTTATAGGCGTCGATACCGGCGTTGATGCGGTCGTCCAGACCCGCATATTGCAGGAGCAGGGCGGCCTTGATCTTCGGCACGTCTTCTGCCGGCGGCTGGGCGCCGTAATAGGCGACACCGGCCTTCAGGTCGGGCGACGCAACGGCCAGCTTGTTGACCATACCGCCGCCCCAGCAGAAGCCGATCGCACCGGCCTTGCCGGTAGTGGCGTCATTGCCCTCGAGATAGGTGACCGTCGCTACCGCGTTATCGACGGTCTGCTTGCCATCGAGTGCACCAATCATTTCACGAGCCTTATCCTCGTCGGCCGGGGTTCCACCCGCAGGCGACAGAAAATCCGGGGCGAGCGCGACAAACCCTTCGAGCGCCATGCGGCGGGCCACATCCTTGATATGGGGGTTAAGGCCGCGGTTCTCATGAATGACGATGACGGCGGGCAGCTTGCCGGTCGCGTCGGCCGGGCGCACGAGGTAGCCCTTCATCTCGCCGCCGGCACCGGGATAGGTGACATCCTCTGCCTTGACGCGCGGGTCCGCTTCGGGGATCATTTCCGCCTGAGCGCTGTTGGCGGCAAGCAGCGGGGCGATCGCGGCAGCGGTCGCCGCCGACCCGGTCAGCGCCGTCAGCTTGCGCATGAAGGCGCGCCGGTCGAGGCTCAGATGGGTGTACTCGTCATAGGCGTTGATCATCGCCTGGGTGATCTGCAGCTGTTCCATGATTTCCTCCTGGCCTGCGCCATCAGGTCTCAAGGACTGCCGGCGCGTTGTTATGGCGTATCGATCACGACGCTTTCGCATCGATGCGGCAGAGCTGCATCGTGACCGACCGAGAAAACAGAATTGCGGCAGTTGCGGCGTTAGACAACGATAACACCGTTAAATTGACGCAAACGTGATCCGGCCGTGAAGACACACGGCCGGATCACGTTGTGCTTACTGCATATACCAGCCGTGGCTGACGACGAGAGACTGGCCGGTCAGCGCGTTGGTCTCAAAACCGGCAAACAGAAGCGCCACCTCGGCAACATCCTCGACAGTGGTGAATTCGGTGTCGACCGTGCCACCGAGCATCATCTTCTTGACGACTTCTTCCTCGGATATGCCGAGCGCCTTTGCCTGTTCCGGGATCTGCTTTTCGACCAGCGGCGTTTTCACGAAGCCGGGGCAGATGACGTTGGCGCGCACGCCGTCCGGTCCGCCTTCCTTGGCAACGACGCGAGCAAGCCCGAGCAGGCCGTGCTTGGCGGTGACGTAAGCCGATTTCAGCGGCGAGGCTTCGTGCGAATGCACCGAGCCCATATAGATGATAGCGCCGCCCTTCTGCGCCTTCATATGCGGGACGCAGGCCTTGGTCGTGAGGAACGCGCCATCGAGATGGATCGACAGCATCTTCTTCCAGTCGGAAAACGCGTAGTCCTCGATCTTGTTGACGATCTGGATGCCGGCATTGGAGACGAGTACATCCACCCTGCCCCATTTTGTGACGACGGCGGCGACGCCCGAGTTGACCGCTTCTTCGCTGGTCACGTCCATCGCAAGGCCGATCGCCTCACCCGGTCCTGCCGCGGTCAGGTCCTTGGCCGTCGCTTCGGCCGCTTCGAGCTTCAGGTCGGCGATGACAACCTTGGCGCCTTCGGAGACGTAGCGCTTGGCGATCGCGAGACCAATGCCGCTGGCCGAGCCGGTAACGATGCAGACCTTGTCCTTGAGTTTCATGGTTTTAACTCCCTATTTTGCAAGATAATCATGGACCACTTCGCCGAGGCCCAGCGTCAGGTCGGAGAGAATGTGGACGGCGGATTTGACTTCCAGCACCGGCAGGTCGGCGACCGGCGCCAGCGCATGCGGAAACAGCGCCAGGGCTCCCGGCCCTTCCCAAGCCCCCTTCACCGTCAAGTCCTCGAGATAATAGCGCACCAGCTCGCATATGCGCGGCGTGCAATCGACATGCGGAATGATCTTCAGCATGAAGTTCGGTTGTTTCAGGCTTTCCAGAACCTTGGCCGTATCGAGCGTACGGTGCTTGAAACCCATCGTTGCCGTGGCCACCCGCTGGCCGCCATAGTCGAGTGTGCCGACCAGCGCATCCTTCACAGCATGCAATGACGGGTCGGCCAGCTTCTTCGGAAAGCCCCAGATCTCGCGGCCGCCGGCGATCGGCGCGTCGTCGTTGAGATACATCGAGTGCACATAGCCGCCGTGGACGCCTTCATAGGTTACCGGAATGACCTGGCCGGATTCAGTGTAATCGCCGAAGCCGGTCGAATCCGGCATGCGGATGAACTCGTATTTCACCAGCGGCTCGTCGAACTGCAGCGGTTCCGGCACGACACGGCGCAGGGCCTCTGGATCGGTGCGGTAGGTGATGATCATGTATTCGCGGTTGACGAAACGGTATGGCCCCGGCGGATAGGACGGGCTCGTCAGCGGCATGGCGAAGGCATTGCGCACGACATCTTCGATTTTCATGATTTTTTCTCGGCTCCATGTTTTTCGCAAAGATCGAAGACGCGGATCCCGTTGGTTGGGCGGGTGCGGCTCTGCCAATCCGGATGATTGAGGGTCCTGACCACATCGTCGTGCCCGGCCTTCCAGTGCTCCTCCACGGAGAGACGGGAGAACTCATAGTCCTTGGATTGGCTTTCGTAGTCAGCATGGCGATAGATCAAGTGCACCATGGTGACGGCGCAATCATTGCCGATCTTTTCCAAGAGCCGTGCGTCCGGATCATCTTTCAATTCGTCCGGCAGTTTCGCCATCAGCCGGCTGGCCGCCATGCGGATGGTCTGCAGCTTGCGGAACTGATCGGTGTTCAAGCGCGTGCGGCTGGAGAAACGGATTTCCTTTTCACGTGCCTGAACATCGAAAAGGTCCTTCGGCAATTGCCCTTTTGCGCTGAACAGGTCGATCTGGAAGATACAGAGATCGCTTTCCAGTTCCGGGCCACCGAGAATACGCTGCAGGGGCGTGTTGGAAACGATGCCGCCATCCCAATAGTACCGGCCATCAATTTCGACCGGCGCGAAACCGGGCGGCAGAGCGCCGGAGGCAGCCACATGCTTGGCTGAAAAGTCGCAGTGGTTGTTGTCGAAATAGTTGAAGTTGCCGCTCACCACGTCGACGGCACCGAGACTGAGGCGAATGGCGCCGGAATTGATCAGGTCAAAATCAACGAGATCGGCGAGCGTCTCCTGCAGCGGCTGGGTGTCGTAGAGGCTGATCGCAGCCATCGGATCGCCTGGAATGTTCCAGGGTTTTAGGGCGCGTGGCTTGAAGAAGCCGGGGACACCGGTCAGCGACCCCAAGAAGGCGGAGGATTCGTTGAACCATTTCCGCATCACGTCGCCATTTCCCAGGAAATGGCCGGGCAGCCCGGAGGAAACCCGATGCCAGAAAGTGCGCAGATTGTCGACACGCCGGTTGACCGGGCTGCCGGCAATGATTGCCGAATTGATCGCACCGATGGAAATGCCGGCAAGCCAGTCCGGCCGGATGCCGGCCTCGTGCAAAGCCTCGTATGCGCCCGCCTGATAGGCCCCAAGTGCGCCGCCGCCCTGAAAGACCAGCACGGTTTTCTCTCTCGGTATGGTGCTCACGGGATGCTTTCCTTTGGAATGCTGCGATTGCGAATGGACAACACCTGGAAGGTTGCCGGGTTCCACATTTGCAGATTAAGTTTTGGTAACACGGGAAGGCAATGGAGACGAATATGTGCTATTCAATTCAGACACTTGTGTGACGGACGCGGTATTGTTTTTTCGTCGAGAAGCCGGATGATAGTCCGGCCTTGTGCACCGTGCAATGCAATAGAATGTGACAGCGCGAGGTTGTCAAACGCCGGCGATATGAGCCGCGAAAAGCACCCACAGGGTGAAATTAAAGACGAATCCGGTCACGAACAGACGCTGGCGGATTTTCAGCCGGTTCGAGGTCACATGCACATAGGCGTGCGCGAGGCGGCTAAGGACAAAGAGCCAGGCGACGGCAAGTACGGCATGACTCACGCCAGCAGTCACATAAAGCAGGATGCAAACGAGGAAGAAGAGAACCGGCAGTTCGAACTGGTTGACCAGGCTACGCGCAGCGGTCGCGCTTGGCGCCGGTTCGATTGCCGGAACCCAGTAGTCTTGCGGCTTGGCAAGACCGGCGCGCACGGCGCGGGTGCGGCGCGTCAGCATCAGAAAATAGACGGCATGGATCAAGGCGACCTGCGCGATGACAGGCCAGAAGATTGCTGTCGATGAGGGCATGATCACTCCGTCGATTCGATCCGTCCGTGATGTATAGCGAACGGGACGAAAATCCAGAACCGGGCCGGTACAGCTCTTCGCCAACGGTCCATGCTTGACACCTGTTTTATGAATGAAGGATGGTCGAAGCAGCCGATCCCGCAGCCCTCGCGAGAAAGAACAGTATGTCCGAACCGCATGCTCCCCCAAGCCAGCTGCCCACCCATCATCTCTCATCGATGCGTGGACGTGATCCGCACGAGCACCACCGGGTGGCGACACCACTCGAGCTCCTGTTCGACCTCACCTTCGTGATCGCCTTTGGCCTGGCCGCGTCGCAGCTCGCCCACCTGCTTGCTGAAGGCCACTACGCCGCCGGGCTTATGGGCTTCGGCTTTGCGATGTTCGCGGTCTGCTGGGCCTGGGTGAATTTTTCCTGGTTCGCCTCGGCCTTCGATACGGACGACTGGATCTATCGGCTCACCACCATGGTTCAGATGGTTGGTGTCCTTATCCTTGCGCTCGGCCTGCCGCAGATGTTCGAATCGATTGACCATGGCGAGCATGTCGACAACGGCGTCATGGTGCTCGGCTATGTCGTGATGCGGGTCGCGATGGTCTTCCAGTGGCTGCGCGCCGCACGGCAGAACCCGGATCGGCGTCCGGCCTGCCTCACCTATGCTATTGCAATCTCCATTGCCCAAATCGGCTGGGTCGCACTGATTTTCATCGACATGCCGCTTTTGCCGACCTTCCTTTGTGTCGTCGCGCTGACCTTGATTGAAATGCTCGGCCCGGTCGTCGCCGAACGCAAGAACGGCGGCACCCCGTGGCACGCGCATCATATCGCCGAACGCTACGGCCTTTTGGCGATCATCACGCTCGGTGAAGGCGTTGTGGGAACGGTGGCATCGATCTCGGCGATCACAGGCGAACAGGGGTGGAACCTCGACGCCATCCTCGTCTGCATTGCCGGTACTGGGCTTACTTTCGGCATGTGGTGGCTGTACTTCCTGCTGCCATCCGGCCGGATCCTCCATGTCTTCCGTGGCCGATCCTTCGCGTGGGGCTACGGCCATATGCTAATCTTCGCGGCCATCGCTGCGACCGGCGCGGGCCTGCATGTGGCAGCCTATTATATCGAGCACAAGGCCCATATCAGCGCGGCAGCAACGGTGCTCACCGTGGCCATTCCCGTTGGGGCCTACGTGCTTCTGATCTTCGCGCACTATGTCTATCTGCTGCAGAAGATGGAAGCCTTCTACCTCTGGCTACTGGCGGGTTCGGCGGTCCTGTTGGCCGTTCCGGTCTTTGCAGCGGCATCCGGCGTCAGCATGACGCTGTGCCTCACCGTACTGATGCTTGCACCGCTGATTCCAGTCATTGGCTACGAGGTCAAGGGACATCACTACGGCAACAGGGCTCTCGCCCGCGCCCTGGAGTCCTGAGCGCAGAGACAAAAAAAGCGGCGGAGATATCTCCGCCGCTTTTCGAGTTGCAATCGATGGGCGCTGCGTTCAAGCGCCGCCGGGATAGTTCGGGCTTTCGCGGGTGATCGTCACGTCATGCGCGTGGCTTTCGCGCAGACCGGCACCGGAGATGCGCACGAAGGTGGCGCGCTCCTGGAAGTCCTTGATGGTCTTGCCACCGACATAGCCCATTGAGGCCTTGAGACCGCCTGCCAACTGATGCAGGACGCCGGAAACCGGACCCTTGTAAGGGACCTGGCCTTCGATGCCTTCCGGCACCAGCTTCAGCGTGTCGCGCACTTCCGCCTGGAAATAACGGTCTGCCGAGCCGCGCGCCATGGCGCCGACGGAACCCATGCCACGATAGGCCTTGAACGAGCGGCCCTGATAGAGGAACACTTCGCCCGGGCTTTCGTCGGTGCCGGCGAGCAGCGAGCCGATCATGCAGGCGGAGGCGCCGGCGGCGATCGCCTTGGCCAGATCGCCCGAGAACTTGATACCGCCATCGGCGATGACCGGGATGTTGGCGGCCTGCGCTGCCTCGACCGCCGCCATGATGGCAGCGAGCTGCGGTACGCCGACACCGGCGACGATGCGGGTGGTGCAGATGGAGCCAGGACCGATACCGACCTTGACAGCATCCGCGCCTGCGTCGATCAGCGCCTTGGTACCGTCGGCTGTGGCGACGTTGCCGGCCATGATACGCACCGAGTTCGACATGGTCTTGACCTTGGTCACGGCGTCGAGAACGCGCTGCGAATGGCCATGCGCGGTATCGACGACGATGAGATCGACGCCGGCGTCAATCAGGCGCTCGGCGCGCTCGACACCGTCATCACCGACGCTGATGGCAGCTGCGGCGCGAAGGCGGCCCTGTGCATCCTTGGAGGCGTTCGGGTTGAGCTGCGACTTCTCGATGTCCTTCACCGTGATCAGGCCGACGCAGCGTCCGTCGCTGTCGACGACCAGCAGCTTTTCGATGCGGTGGGAATGCAGAAGGCGCTTGGCTTCCTGCTGATCGACGTTTTCCTTGACTGTGATCAGGTTTTCCCGGGTCATCAGTTCGTAGATCTTCTGGGTCGGGTCGGACGCGAAGCGAACGTCGCGGTTGGTGAGAATGCCGACGAGACGGCCGGGCTTGCCGCCGCTTGCGTTCTCGACGACCGGAATGCCGGAGATCGAGTACATCTTCATGAGCGCCAGGGCGTCGGCCAGCGTAGCGTCCGGGCCGATGGTCACCGGGTTGACGACCATGCCGCTTTCGAACTTCTTGACCTGGCGGACCTGCTCGGCCTGTTCGATCGGGGTCAGGTTGCGGTGGATGACGCCGATGCCGCCGGCCTGTGCCATGGCAATCGCGAGACGCCCTTCGGTGACGGTATCCATCGCGGAGGAGAGGATCGGCAGGTTGAGATCAATGTCCTGGGCGATACGCGTGGCGATGTTCGTCTGGCCCGGCATGACTTCGGAATGTCCGGGTTGAAGAAGAACGTCGTCGAAGGTCAGAGCCTCCAAACCGGTTGCCGTTTCGATGATGCGAGCCATGGCCAATCCCTTCAATAGATGAAACGCTCCGCAGACGGGTTTGTGGAGGAACAATCCGTCGGGAGACTTGCAAGAGTTTCTTGGAAGTTGGCGAGGGCTCGTAACACGGATATGACGGGATGGAAATAGCAAAAGCCCGGCAGTGACGCCGGGCCAGCCAAGATTCTTGCCGCAATGCGGTATCAGATCTCGAACTGGTAGGTTTCCGGCACGAAACGATAGCCCTGCTCGAACTTCTCGATAAAGCCGACGGCCGGGAACGGCATGTGATAACCGACGAAGGGCAGACGGTCGGTGGCGACCATATCGAAGACCTTCTTGCGGGCGGCAGCGGCCTTTGTCTTGTCCATGTCGAACTTCACTTCCCAATCCGGTCGCTGCAGCGACAGCACGAAATGGTTGGCGGTGTCGGCGGTCAATACCAGCCCTTTGCCTTCCGACTCGATCTTGAAAACCATATGGCCCGGTGAGTGACCGAACGCCGCCATGCCTGTGATCCCTGGAACCACCTCGGCGCCGTCACCGACAAACGTCATCTTTTCCGCCAGCGGCACGACGTTCTTCAGGACACCCTTATGTCCGCCCTCCGCCGCGGTTCCGACACGCGCCTCGCCCCTCCAGAAATCGAACTCCACTTGACCTGCAACATAGCGAGCGTTCTTGAACGCCGGCGCGCCGCCCTCCATCAGTCCGCCGATATGGTCGCCGTGCATATGGGTGATAACGACGACGCTGACCTGATCCGGCGTATAGCCGGCCGCGGAAATCCCCTCCAGAAGACGCCCTGCCCCCGCCTCCCGGCCGCCCTCACCAAGACCTGTATCGAACAGGACAACCTCCGAGCCGGTGTCGATCAGCGTCGGCGAGAAGCCGTTGACGAACTTGTCAGTGGGTAGAAAATTCGCCTTGAGCAGGTCGCCGACCGCTTCCGGCGTCTGGTTGATCCCGAAGGTTTCCTCCGGTTTCTCGCCGATCCGGATACCGTCGCTGATGACGGTGACGCCGAAATTGCCGATCTTGAAACTGCTGGTCCTGCCTGCTGATGATGCCATCGTTCCTGCTTTCGGTTCGCTCTGTGCAAAGGCGGCCCTGTTCATCACGAACGGTGTTGCCAGGGCGCTGGCCGCTGCTACTCCAAATAATGTACGTCGGCTCAAGGGAATAGATGTCGTCATGCAGCTCTCCATCGTTTACGGGATCGGACAGCGGCTGCGTCGATCCGGCAAGGCAACATCTAGGGTATTGACAGAACAAGGCCGCAGGACTCACAGGGATGTGATCACAAGTTGAGCGCCGAATGACGACTTTCGCCTGAAAAGTCTTATGTTCCCTACGCTCCGCCATACCGCGCAAGGCCGCCTCGCATGAATCGCATCGTACCGATGATCCTCGCCGTCGCTCTGTTCATGGAGCAGATGGACTCCACCGTCATTGCGACATCGCTGCCTGCAATCGCACATGATCTCGGTGTCGGGCCGATCACGCTGAAGCTGGCGCTGACCTCCTACATGGTGTCGCTGGCGATCTTCATTCCACTCAGCGGCTGGATGGCCGACCGGTTCGGTGCCAAGCGGATTTTTCGCGCCGCCATCCTGGTCTTCATCCTGGGTTCGATCTTCTGCGCGTTCGCCGACAGCGTGCTTGCCTTCGTCGTCTCACGCTTCCTGCAGGGCATGGGCGGCGCGATGATGACGCCGGTGGCACGTCTCGTGCTGGTGCGCTCGACGCAGCGCAGCGAGCTGGTCGGCGCGATGGCGCTGCTCACCATCCCGGCGCTGGTCGGCCCACTCGCAGGCCCGCCGCTCGGCGGCTTCATCACCACCTACTTCTCCTGGCACTGGATCTTTCTCATCAACGTACCGGTCGGCATCATCGGCTACATCCTGTCCGGCATCTACCTGCCGGAGATCAAGAGCGAAGCGCCGCCGCCGATCGACATCAAGGGCTTTTTCCTCAGCGCCATCGCCGCCTCGGGCACGATGTTCGGGTTGTCGGTGATGAGCCTGCCCGCCCTGCCGCCGCAGATAGGTGCCGCCGCCGTCGTCATCGGCATCATCTGCGGCTTCCTCTACGTCCGACATGCGCGACGTCATCCCGCCCCGCTGCTCGATCTCAACCTGTTCAAGGACAGCGCCTTCAGGGCCGCTGCGATCGGCGGCACGCTGTTCCGCATCTCGATCGGCGCCGTGCCCTTCCTGATGCCGCTGATGCTGCAGGTCGGTTTCGGCCTGACGCCGTTCCAGTCCGGCATGATTACCTTCGTCGGTGCCGTCGGTGCGCTGACGACCAAGTTCTTCGCCAAGCGCGTGCTGATCTTTGCCGGCTTTCGCACGACGCTGATCTTCGCCTGCATCACCGGCGCGATCCTGACTTTCGTCAATGGCCTGTTCACCCCGGCAACGCCTTACATCGTCATGATGTTCATCCTGCTGCTCGCCGGTTTTTCCCGCTCGTTTTTCTTCACCAGCGTCAACGCGCTGGCTTTCGCCGATATTCCCGATTCGCAGGCGAGCAAGGCAACCTCGATGACCGCGGTTTTGCAGCAGATGAGCCTGGCGCTCGGCGTTGCCGTCGCCGGTGCCATTCTCGAAATCGAGACGACGCTGACCGGATCGAAGCTGGAGCTGCAGGATTTCCAGATCGCCTTCATGCTGATTTCCGCGATTACCCTGTCAGCAATCATTCCGCTGATCGGCATGTCGAAGACCGCAGGCGCATCCGTTTCCGGCCACAAGATGAGGCCCGATCCCGAGGCGGAGACCATCGCAGTCAAATAGCGTGAGCGTGGTTACTCCGGCCGCTCGCAGACCGCCGAAAGCTTGTTGCCGTCGGGATCGCGGACATAGGCCGCGTAGAAATGCGCATGGAAGGGCCTAAGCCCAGGCGCGCCCTCGTCGGTTCCGCCATTGGCAAGTGCGGCCCGATAAAAAGCATCGACCGTCGCCCGGTTTGTCGCATCGAGCGCCACCATCGAGCCGTTGCCGATCGTGGCGGTATTCCGGTCATAAGGTGTAACGACCCAGAGCCGGCAGCGTGTATCGTCTTCGGCGCCATAGCCGATCTCGACGTCATCCTGCTTGCGGCGCTTCAAGCCGAGCGGAGCGAGCGCAGCATCGTAGAATAGCTGCGCACGGTTGAGATCGTTGGTGCCGATGGTGACGTAGAGAAGCATGCTCAGTCGGCCTCGACCGCATCCCGTTCGTCGACCATATCCCTGTCGTCGATTTCGGTCTCGCTATCATAGAGCGATGGGGCACCCGGCTTGCGGCCTTTGAAACCCTTGGCGAGCAGGAACATCTCGACCGATTCGGCACGCGAGGCAGCGGGCTTCACATGGATGACCTGCTTGAAGTTCTGCTTCAGCAGCGTCAGAAGCTCTCGCTCCGCACCGCCCTGAAAGGTCTTCGCCAGAAAATGGCCGCCCTCGGCGAGAACGTCGATGGCGAAATAGGCCGCGACTTCGCAAAGGTGCATGGTGCGGATATGGTCGGTCTGGCGATGGCCGGTGGTCGGGGCTGCCATGTCGGAAAGCACGAGGTCCGGCGTACCGCCCAGCGCCGTCATCAGCTTTTCCGGTGCCGACGGATCGAGGAAGTCGAGCTGCAGGATGTGGACGCCCGCCAGCGGATCGAGTTCGAGAAAATCGATCGCCACGACCTTGGGCTCGGCGTCCGTCGAATTCGTCACCTTGGCGGCGATCTGCGACCAGCTGCCGGGCGCGGCACCCAGGTCGATGATGCGCTTGGCTCCGGAGAGGATCTTGTGCTTCTCGTCGATCTCCAGCAGCTTGAACGCCGCGCGGGCGCGATAGCCTTCGAGCTGGGCGCGCTGCACGTAGGGATCGTTGATGTGCCGCTCGATCCAGCGCCGCGACGACGCCTTCAGCTTGCCCTTCTTGACCTTCTGGCCAAGCTTGCGCCCGGTGCGGTTTCCGCCGATCGGGGGTTTGGTCATTGCGTGTTTCCTTCGTGGGAACCGTGCGGCGCCGAACCGCGCGTCGGTCTGCGGGCGCGGCCGCGGCGCCAGACGCCGTCATCGGCCATCATGTCGGTGAGCAGCCCTTCGCGCAAACCGCGATCGGCGACACGCATGCGCTCCGACGGCCAGCGGCGGCGGATGGCTTCGAGAATGGCGCAGCCGGCCAGAACCAGATCGGCCCGGTCCGGCCCGATGCAGGGATTGGCGGCACGGGCGGTGAAATCCCAGGACAAGAGACGCGCCTGCATCGCAGACACCTCGTCGTCCGACAGCCACAGGCCATCGACCTTGCGCCGGTCATAGCGCGGCAAATCGAGATGGACGCCGGCAAGCGTCGTCACCGTGCCCGAAGTGCCGATCAGATGGAAACCATTCTCGTCCCCCGGATTTTCCAGCGTGTGGATGGCCGGGCAATCGAAGCTGGAAAGCATGTCCTGGACCTCGACCACCATCGCCTCGAAACTCTCCGGAGAGACGTTCTGGCCGCCATGGCGCTCAGACAGCGTCACGACGCCGACCGGCAGCGATGTCCAATGGGTGATGTGATTGGCAAGCCGGCTCGACCTGTTCTCGCCGATCTTGATGACTGCGATTTCCGACGAGCCGCCGCCGATATCAAACAGCACCACGGATTTCGTTTCACGCCCGACCAGCGACGAGCAGCCGGAGACAGCAAGGCGCGCCTCGGTCTCGCGCGTGATGATCTCCAGTTCCAGCCCGGTTTCAGCGAGCACCCGCTCGAGGAACGCCTCGCCATTTTCGGCAGCGCGGGTCGCCTCGGTGGCGATCAGCCGGGTCTTGCGGATATCGCGGGTCTTCAGCTTGGCAGCGCAGACTTTCAAGGCTTCGATTGAGCGATCCATCGCATCCTGCGACAGGCGCCCGGACGCACCGAGCCCTTCGCCGAGCCGCACGATGCGCGAAAAGGCATCGACGACGCGGAACTGACCAGGGCGGGTCGGCTGCGCAATCAAAAGGCGGCAATTGTTGGTGCCGAGGTCGAGGGCGGCATAGAGCGGCGAGCCCGAATCGGGACCGTGCGCAAACGTCTGGCCGTTGCCGCGCCTGTCATGACCGTTATAGCCGGACGCCGGTCTTTCGTCCGTCCCCGTGCTGGAGACGGCAGGCTGCCTGGCGGCTTCGGCGATGGGCCGCGGCTTATCGCTGGTCGCCAGCGGACGCCCCTGCAGGCTGCGGCGCTGCCGGTGCTTCTTGCTGCGTTTTCGGCTGGAGTTGTCGCCGCTGGGAGCAGCGGACTGCTTTGGAACGGACGCATCGGCAATGGAACCGGAAACAGCCGGAAGCTGTGCCTGGCCGGATTTGGAACGGCGCCTGCGCTTGCGCTTGCGCACCGGTTCTCCGGTGGCATCTATCACTTCGGGACGCCGTGTTTCTCCGTTACCAACGGAGGAACTGGCATTCGCAGAGGCCACGCGCGACGGTTTTCCCCGTCTGCGCTTACCCTTGCCGGAACGGGGCATTGTCTGCCCGTCGTTGCGGTCTGCTGCCGACGCCCCGGAAACGGACGGCTGTTCGCCGCTGTCGGGGTCTCTCACGTGTCTGTCCATTGCGCCGCGCGGAACGATAGCCGCTCAAGGCGCTCTCTTGATTTTCGTTGGGCGGACTTTACCAGTGCCGCCCCAATTCGCCAAATTCTTTTTCTCACGACCTTCTGGCAGGCCAAATCCTGCGTCGCGGCGGAGCACCGACGAGCGATTTTACCGATGAGGTGAATTTTTTGCCAAAATCTATTGCATCCGCCGATCTTTTGTTTATAAGCCCGCCTCACCAGCTGGGCATTGCCCACGCAGTTTTGGGGAATAGGTTAACGGTAGACCCACGGACTCTGACTCCGTTAGTCCTGGTTCGAATCCAGGTTCCCCAGCCAATTCTCCCTAAAAGTCCTTAATTCCTTGATTTTCCAGTCGTGCCGGATATCGTTTTGGCATCACTGGCGACCTGATGCCCAGAACTGTAGCCCACAGGTGATGCCCACGGTCTCCTGAACCGGCGTCATCGGTGGTCCAGCAGAGGTTGTCACGGCATGGCGATTCGCCACGAAGTCGAAAATCTGATCCGACGCGGAAAAATCTTCTATTGGCGCGCGCGCGCATTCCCACATCATTCGCGCGGTGCCGGCCGGGCAGCCGGCTTTCACTGAGCCTTCATTGTTCCGACCATAAGAAGGCTAAGATGATCGGCCGAAAGCTCAATGTGCGCCTGGCCGAGTTGAAGATGAACTCGAAGGAATCCATGTCCACAAAAGACCAACTTCAAAAGCTGTTCGAGCATGAGCGCGACGCAATGCTCGAACACCTCGAAGACGTTGCGATGATCGCCAGACGCTATGGACGGCCGCGGATATTGAAGAGCTCGAACTCGACCTCGAAAACGGCTGGACTTACAGACTGCTTGCGATGTTTGACATAGGTCACCGACTGACGCTGGAGGATACCTGCAGCGGCCGCGCCTATCTGCTCGCCAAAGGCGTTCCCGTGTCGCACATTCCCGCAATCAAATCGAACTATGGGGAGGAGTTCGATTTCGCCAGTAGCCCTGGCTTCCAGGACGGCATTCGCACGCTCATGCAGCAGTTCGGGATCGAAGCCCATCCGCTGAACCGGGAAAAGGCGATGAAGGCCTATTTCGGGGGACGCGCGGAGGCATTGTGCGACGTCGAGGATCGCCATCCCCTCGCCGACAGAAATCTCAGCGAGTTGACGGGTGGTTCAAGGCCCGATCATCCCCCGCCGATGCTGCCGACCATCATCGAACAAGATGTGAGCGCATCGCGGCCGTCGCACGACATCATCGCCCCTTCCGCTTCTCAAGTTCCTTTGGACGAGGCGGCCGAAATCAGGGTCTTAGACCTAAGACATCGCCGATCTCTACCGACATTGGGAAGGCTCTACCTCCGGCACCCGTTGTCTCGATCTCCGATTTTGAAGCTGAATGCGACAGGCTCACCGCCAATATGGCAGACTGGGAAGGTGGTACAGCGAGCGATGCGAATGCCCTTGTCAGATTGCTCAAAGGCATCCTTGAGGAATATGGCGTCGAACATGCCCGGTGCGTTAAGGCAACTCAGCAGGTTTTGCGCATGTTTTATGCAGATGGCTTCATCAGCCTGACTGCACCACGGATTTAACGGTGACTCAGTGGACGGTCTGGCATTAGTGTTTGCCGAACCCGCCGCACTGCACCATATGTGTATCCCAAAAGGCCCATTATCCCGAAACGCCCGCTGGGCCGGAGACAGCATGACTTCATCGCACACCGTGGCGTCGGAAGAGACGTCCGAAACGCGCAAGTTTCTCGTCCTTCTGCTCGGCTCGGTGGGCGTCGTCTACGGCGACATCGGTACGAGCCCACTCTACGCGTTCAGGGAGGCCCTCCGTCCGTTCTCGCACGATGGCGTCAGCGAACAGGAGGTCGTCGGCCTGATCTCGCTGATGGTGTGGACCCTGACGATCATCGTCACCTTCAAGTACGTCCTCTTCCTCCTGCGGGCCGATAACGACGGCGAAGGCGGCACGCTCTCTCTTCTGGCACTCCTGATGAAGAAGTCGGGCAGCTATATGCCTGTACTCTTTTTCGCGGGCATCATCGGCGCGGCGCTCTTCATCGGCGACGCGATGATCACCCCCGCCCTGTCCGTCATGTCGGCACTTGAAGGTCTCAAGCTCGTGACACCCGCCCTCTCCGACTACGTGCTGCCGATGAGCGCGGCTGTCATGGCTGGGCTTTTCCTCGTGCAGTCGAAGGGAACCGCCGCGGTATCCAACTTCTTCGGCCCGATCACCGTTGTCTGGTTTCTGGTGATGGCCTGGGGTGGCCTGCTGCACATCGGCGACGACGCGACAATTCTTCAGGCGCTCAACCCTCTCAACGCGCTATGGTTCATCACCCATGCAGGCTTTGTCGGCCTCATCGTACTTGGTGCTGTGTTCCTGACCGTAACCGGAGCGGAGGCGCTTTATGCCGACCTCGGTCACTTCGGGCGCAAGCCGATCCAGACTGCTTGGTTCATCCTGGTGTTCCCCGCGCTGGCGCTGAATTATCTCGGTCAGGGAGCCTTCGTCCTTGCCCATCCCGAAGCGGCCGACAACCCGTTTTACAGGATGTATCCGGAGTGGGCGCTTCTTCCCGTTGTTATCCTCGCGACAATGGCCACGATCATCGCCAGCCAGGCAGTCATCACGGGGGCTTTCTCGCTCGCCCGTCAGGCGGTTCACCTCGGCTTCCTGCCCAGGCTCCAGATCACCTTCACTTCCGAGACGAACACGGGTCAGATCTATGTACCGGCTGTGAACATGCTGCTCTTCGTCGGCGTCATCGTCCTGATCTTCTCTTTCGGAGACTCGGAGTCGCTGGCTACCGCCTATGGCATCTCGGTCACCGGCGCGATGGTGGTGACGACATTGATGTCGTTCCAGTTCCTGCGGTCAGTATGGGGCTGGTCCGCGGTTGCGGCCGGGGTGATCCTGCTTCCCCTACTTGTTCTGGAAGCAGTGTTCCTCGGTGCAAACCTGCTCAAAATCCATGACGGTGGCTGGGTCCCCGTCATGCTCGCGTTCGCCATCATGCTCATCATGTGGACATGGACGCGCGGCTCGCGACTGCTGCGCGAAAAGACTGCCCGTCACGATATTCCACTGGACACGTTCATCCGCTCTATCGAAAAGTCGCTTCACGCCCCTGCCACGGTTCCGGGCACAGCCATTTTCCTGACCAGCGTCGGCGATAAGACGCCTGCCGTGCTGTTGCACAACATCAAGCACAACCACGTCCTCCACGAGAAGAACGTCATCCTTACCGTGCGGACATCAGAAAAACCCTATGTCTCTGAGGACAATCGGGTGACGATGACGACGCTCAATGGCAGGTTTACGAGGCTTGAATTGTGCTTCGGCTTCATGGACGAACCCAACGTTTCCAAGGCGCTCGCGGTCTGCAAGAAAGCGGGCTTTAAGTTCGAGATCATGCAGACATCCTTCTATCTCGGGCGGCGCACGCTGATCGGCGATCCTAATTCTGGCCTGCCCAAATGGCAGGACAACATCTACATCGCACTTGCAGGCCTTGGGATCGACCCGTCGACATATTTCAAGCTTCCCGCTAACCGCGTCGTGGAGATCGGGGAACAGGTCACGATCTGATCTACTACCGTTGGTTGGCAAAGCGGAGCACCTACTTCAGCCACCTCGAACGTGGCGAATAGCTTCACTGGTACCGATGGAGAGGTCCAATGAAGTCATCGTTGATCACGGCCCTGTCCGCGCCATTGGCCGTTCTAACCCAGCCCGCGTTGGCGGACGAAGCGGAATTCGTGAAGTCGCTAACTGGCACCTGGTCAGGCAAAGGCACTGTCATCATACGGATTGACTCCTCCCCATGGAACGTATCTTGCAATATCAAAACCAAAGCCGCGGGCACATCTCTTGCTATGACGGGATCGCGCCGGGGCTGATCGTGGTGCGCCGAACCGTAGCCGCTGACATCAAAGCCAATGGAGCTCGATATAGCGGAACCAACAGTGGCCGCTCCGCCCAGATGACGATTGAAAAGTCGGCAGCAACGGCCTGAGGCTCGCACGACCAATCGGGTTCTGGAGACAGGGAAGAACGTGTCGACGACGGATACCCTGTTAACCCGATAACAGACGGCGAACGCACCAGCGTCGCACGGCCCGGTGAACGAGCTCCTCAAGCGTCTGTTGCCGTACCAACGCCTAGCCAGCGACCGGACGGCGGATCGGTTCCCCGGCATCTATCGGCGGCAGTTTGCTCAAACCTTCGGATCTGTATCCAGGCCGGACTGCGAAGTCTCGCGGCGAGATTTGGAGAACAAAGGTGTTATGTTTGATGCCTCCCCCTTCGGAATGACCTCCACCTCACGCCGACGATTGCGCGATGTCAGGATCACGTCGACGCGCTCCTGAAAGTCTCGCCGAGGATCATGGTAGGACGGCCGATCCGGCTTCACGATATCGTATTCCGAGGAAATCATCTCGATGAGGTCAAGCGCTCGAAGGCCGAGGCGCGAGAAGTCTTCCTCGCGCCGCTCGAACAGATGATTGAAAACGGGCGGCTCAATGTCCAGAGAATCCAAAGCATCGAGCACATTGCGGACGCGCCTCGGCATCCACAGGAGTTCTTCGACGAGTTCGGGCTTGAGGATATTCCAGTCGACGTCCCGTGGAAGTACAAGGTGAGGATCTTCCGTATGGAAGACGAACTCGCCGGGATCAGCGGGATTGAAATCAGGGGTATCGTTAACAGCCGCTTGGCAGGCTCCGACGAAGTCATCGAGCGCTATCACGGTGCGCACGGCAAGTTGTCGAGTCTCGACATTAGTTCGTCCGGTTCGAAGACGTTGCGCAGTCGCACGCGCTGGAAAGGTGGAAACTGCCCACCCCGCGATCACTCCTGCGAGTGTAAGACCAGCACCCAGCATGATCTGCCCAGTACCTGTGTCCAGAAGTTCGTTCAATATCTAATCCCTGTGAGATGTGGACATACATCTAGTGATTGGAGAGCTCGTCGGCAAGTGCACCCGTTAGCGGCGAGCAGCCGCATACCTTCTCTTCTAAACCGACGCTCCGCTGATTGTTATACCGAGGTGTCTTAACGGACAATTTTCCCGTCGACTAAGCGTCAAAGCAAGAAGGGCTGCCTCATGTGTCGTGTTCGAGCGGGTCACATGGAACAGATCTGAGCGCTGTGGGTTGTAAGACAGGCAGCTATCCACGAGGAGCATGGCGCGCCTTGTAAAGGCAGGCGAACGATCGTTGGGAAGTCGCGGTCGAAATATCGATCTCCGCATCCATCGATCCGAAATCCCTGCTAGGAGAAACGATCATGTTGAGTCGACAGGATGTTTTTTTGATATCGGGTGCGCGTGTCGCCGACTGCCGCGAGGAATTAGAGGTCGACCTACCCGAATTCTTCGAAAAATTTGAAGGTTACGGTTTTTCGCGGCTCGAGATTCTGGTCGCGCTTAGCGATCTGGTGGGAGAAGAGTTTGCAGCCGTTTCAGGAGCGCCGCGTCTTCACTGAGTTGCCACTTGAATAGGATCGTCATCTTCTCACGCAGGAGGTAGCAGAAGAGATGGCCTCCGGTCCTTCCATGGCCGTGCGATCTCGAGCTGGCCCGCCAGACGAAATAAGGTATCCTCGTCGGCGAAACGTCCCACGAAATGAGCGCCGATCGGCAGACCGTTCTCCGACCAGTAGAGTGGTACCGACATGGCGGGTTGCCCTGTCACGTTAAACACTGGCGTCCATGACACGAAGGCGAATGTCTCCGCGGCGATGCGCTTGGCGATGCCGATTTTCTTGAATAGCCACCCTGCCCCCACATGGCTGAACGCACGAATGATCTTCTTCTCGACGGCATGTGGCTGAAGAGCTCCCGTCAGCGGAGGTACACGAGAAAGCACAGGTGTCATGAGTATGTCGTGCGTCTCGAAAAACCCTGCGACACCCCGAGAGACGAGTTTGAGGTAGCGCATCGCGGCTGCCAACTCGCTTGCGGAGAACGCCTGCCCAAGCAGCCCCATGCCCAAGGTGGAGACATCGAAATCCTCGACCCGGATGGTGACACCCGCGGCTCGGGCCGCCTCTTCCATGTCGACGCGAATTTCTGCAGCGAGCACAATAAGAAACGACATGGAGTACGCCTCAGCGTCAATCAAAGGCGCTGCCTCGACGACCTCATGGCCAAGTTCCTCCAGGAGACTCCTGGCGTCGTCAAATGCTTGAAGTATCTCCGGTTCCACCCGACCGCCAAGCATCGGCGTCGCCGAAACCGCAATCCGCAATCGTCCTGGAGGCTGTCCGGAAGCTTGGAGAAAGGAACCTGTGTTGGGCGGCAGATAATGTGGTGCGCCGACATCCGGCCCCTGGACGAGATCGAGTAACGCAGCTGAGTCGCGCACCGACCGCGTCAGGGCATGTTCGACGACGAAGCCGGACCAAGCGTCCCCGATATATGGGCCGGTCGGGGTACGACCGCGGGTCGGCTTCAGCCCGAACACCCCGCAGGCGGATGCGGGAATCCGAATGGAGCCGCCGCCGTCACTCGCAGAGGCGATCGGCACCATGCGCGCCGAAACGGCCGCGGCCGAACCGCCACTCGAGCCGCCCGGCGTTCGACCCGTATCCCAAGGATTTCGTGTCGATCCAAAGGCATCGGGCTCAGTATAGGGCGTCAGTCCGAACTCGGGCGTGTTCGTTTTCCCGACGGTGACGAGTCCCGCTTTCTTCCAGCGTCTGACGATCTCGGAGTCATCTCCGGCGGGCACCCTCGCCCAATGACGATTGCCGCGCGAAGTGGGAACACCCGCCACTGATGAGAGCATGTCCTTGACGAGAAATGGCACCCCCGCGAAAGGCGCATTGATATCGACCTCTTGCGCTGCGCGGCGAGCTTCGTCGAACATGGTCATGATGACCGCATTGAGCGTCGGATTTCGCTCCTCGATTCGGCATATGGCTGCCTCCAGCAGCTCAAGAGGAGCCAAAGCGCGCGACTTGACGAGCTGGGCCAGGCCAACACCATCGAGATCGTCATACTCAGCGATCATTGACCCGTCCTGTTATCGCGATGGTCGCGACTTCAAAGAAATACCACGCGTGCCGTTTGTAAGAAATAGCTCGAGCCAGCCAGCAGCACAGCACGACAACCCATGAAGCAGGACATTGAAAGACCTGGCACCTGGAATTCTGTCGCACCAGCACGGCAATATGGAGCAAGTGATTTCGCTCTAAGCCACAATCCCGATACTATGCCACGAGTTCGGCTTCCCAAAAGAGTGGCACCACACAAAGGAGACGTCGGAGCGTGGTCGAGAAATCAATATACCGCCGCCTCGTGGCGATCCTGGTCGCGGATGTGGTTGGCTATTCGCTAATGATGGAAGCCGATGAGACTGGGACATTCGAGATCCTGAAGGAGCGCCGAAGGCAGGTGCTCGACCCAGTGGTGCACGCCCATGGCGGGCGCGTCGTCAAATTGATGGGCGACGGGATGCTGGTCGAATTCGCCAGCGCGATCAACGCCGTCGAGGCTGCACTCGAGCTTCAGCGGAAGATGGCGCTGGCGAATGTCGACATTCCAGAACCCCATCGGATCGTACTGCGGATCGGTATCAATTTAGGCGATGTGATTGATGAGGGCTCAGATATCTATGGCGAGGGGGGGGTGAAGGCGGCTCTTAGGCCGCCTTCCTTTCCGCATCATGGGGGATTTCGACGTCGACGAAAAGTGTGGACACCGGGATACCCCGTTCCAATTTCACGCTGACCTTATCGGCGTCGACTTCCATATGCTTGGAAATCGCGCGGAGTATTTCGTCGCGCAACTTTGTTACAAGTTCGGAATCGCCCGTGGAGGCGCGGTCATGCGCCAACAGGACTTGAAGTCGCTCACGCGCGGCCGCTCCGGATTGCTGCCGGGAAAACATTCGGAGGAGATTCATGCAGCTCTCCTGCCGAAAATTTTCCCAAACAAGCCTCGCTTGTCTCCGGGGATAACGACCGGCAACGCCTCGCCGTTGAGTCGACGGGCAGCCTCGAAGTATGCGATTGCCGGAGCGCTACGACCGTCAGCCAGGGTGACGGGAGAGCCCACGTTAGATGCCCGCAGCACGTCCATGCTCTCCGGAATAATCCCAAGAAGCGGGATCGAGAGGATTTCCAGCACGTCATCGACCTTCAGCATATCCCCTCGTTCGGCGCGCGCGGAATCGTAACGGGTCAGAAGGAGGTGTTTCTCCATAGTCTCGCCATTCTCCGCCTTCAACGTCTTCGAATCCAACAGGCCGATGATGCGATCCGAGTCACGAACCGAAGAAACCTCCGGATTGGTGACGACGATGGCCACATCCGCGTGGCGCATGGCTAACGTTGCTCCGCGTTCGATGCCCGCCGGACTGTCGCAGATTACCCAGTCAAAAGCATTCTTGAGTGCCGTGATGACTTTCTCCACGCCCTCGGGCGTCAAATTATCCTTGTCGCGGGTCTGTGACGCCGGAAGTAGGAACAGTGTTTCCACGCGCTTGTCTCGGATCAGGGCCTGCGTGAGTTTCGCTTCACCCTGGATGACGTTCACCAGATCGTACACGACACGCCGTTCCGCGCCCATGACGAGATCGAGATTGCGTAGGCCGACATCGAAATCCACAACCACGACCTTCGCGCCATTCTGCGCCAGCGCGGCACCCAACGCGGCCGTGGACGTCGTTTTGCCGACGCCGCCTTTGCCAGACGTAACGACTATGACCTTGCCCATATCATCTCCATTTTTTTCCAAACTCATCGATTTAGATCACCGCGGCCACTTTTATGGTTTCGCCCTCAAGCCAAATCTGAACTGCTTTCCCGCGCAAACTTGGCTCAAGATCCTCGGCCGTCAGATAGAAGCCATCAATCGCGATCAGCTCCGCCTCCAACTTCCTGCAAAAGATTCGTGCCGTGGAATTGCCCATAGTCCCCGCCATCGCGCGGCCCCTTAAGGCCCCATAGATGTGGATAGAGCCGCCCGCGACCACCTCGGAGCCAGACGCCACCGAACCAACGATAGTTACATCCCCTTCCGCATGGTGAAGCGACTGGCCCGAGCGAACGGGCTGGCTTACGACCACTGATGAATTAGCGCGTGATGGTGCCGAGACTGTCAGTGCAAGATTTGCCGCCGTCGCCGGGGCAGAGGACTCTTCGACCGCGGGTATTTCGACGTCGGAAGTACCTTTTCCGTCGGTCAACGCGGGCGGCAGATCGGGAGCGAGCAAAGAAGCTTTCGCGCCCTCGATGCCCATGATGCGGACTTTTCTCGTGGCGAGCTTGGCAACGAGATCTCGAAGCTCGTCTTGCCCGATGTCGAGGTTAGTCAAGTCGAGTACGATTGGTTTCCGAAGGAAGAAACCAGCGGATCGCGCCGCGAGATTATCCAACTGGACCAGCCAATCATCGACCGGCATCTCGGGGCTCAAGGCGAGCGCGAGGAAAGATCGTCCCTTAAGACGGATTGGGCGAGGTTGGGTTAACACATCATTCAACTTTGTTAATTTTGCGTTGCACGGCTGTAGCGAGGGAATGGTTAACAAGGAGTTAACGGCATGTTGGGTGATCACCCAAAGTCACCCAGATAGCTTGCGCGAGGATGGAGCGAGAGGGCATGCGGTTGTCCGGAGGACTGATCGACACGCGCTGAGGTGGTCCCTCGCCCGATAGCCATGGCCTGTGGAGATTGGAGTCACTACCAGGGAAAAGAGGCGGCCTTGGCGTGTCGATTGGATGACCGCAAATCGTGTCCGGAGGCAGTATTGTCCAAACGAACGGAAGTCCGCTCTCGGGCAATGGTAAGCGCTGCCACTACGACTGATAAGACGGCGCAATCCGGAAGTGGCCGATCTTCTTCGGCCCTTTGCGGCCATTCAGATGCTGCGGCAAGAACACTGGGATTGCCTGGCTCTCAAGCCATCCTGAGGGCAGCGAGGTCGCAGTTTTCAAGGGAGGCCAAGTTCGCTTCGATTTTGTCTACGGGCCAATCCCACCAAGCAATATCGAGAAGTTCGTTAATGATCTCGATGGGATAGCGCATTCGAATGACGGTGGCCGGGTTTCCTCCAACAACTGCGTAGGGTGGAACGTTGCGAGCAACGACCGACGCAGCAGCGACGATCGCGCCTGCACCGATTTGCACACCCGGCATGATCGCTGCGTTATGGCCAATCCATACGTCGTGACCGACCACTGTATCCTTCACTGGCAAGTCTTTGTAGCCGAAGGTCTCGGGTTTGAAGATGCGGAATGGATAGGTGCTGAAGCCTGTCATCGGATGATTGGCTGAACTTGTGATAAAGTAACTTCCCCGAGCGATCTGGACAAATTTACCGATTACTAGGCGCTCGCGGACGCTATGACCCAGATAGGGTGCGAGTATTTTGGCCGTGTCCTCCGGTTTCCCGGAGTGAGTGTAATAGCTGTATTCGCCAATCTCCATGCGCGGATGGTCAATAACGTTCTTCAGGTAGACCGTGTCGCTATAAAGCGTGCCGTCCGGCAGAGTAACTGGATGAGTTGCATTCGCATCGAGAAGGGGCATGCAGAACACTTTTCAGAAGAAGGCCAGCGCAATTACACGGCCGAAGCTAGTCCCGAAGAGCGATGGAATCCATCGCGCTACCCAAACGCTTTCATGAATAATTTGAATGGCGATATTCTCAATGCTTTGACGGTCGCATCTGCGATGACAGCCAATGGCGCAATCGAGCCATGACGCCTCCCGGCCCATTGCGGTCATTGAAGCACGGATCGCGCAGTCAACCACCAATCGCCAGCAGATTTCAATGAGACGCTTCCAATCGTTGCAGTTGCGAAATTCAGTCGATCACAAGATTGCCAGCGGTCATCGGACGGTCTATTGAAAAATCGAACTTAGAGGCCCGACATGAACATGGTTCCAAAGATTGCAGAACGGCGACGCTGAGGCTCTCAACGCTTCCGCGCTCCCTCACTCATGCAATTTCAGGAAATGATCCATGTCCGTAAAATCGGCCGCGCTCGCCGCACTTGCTTCCGCATATGAACTGAACGGCCTCGAAGCCGCCCCCTCCATCGTCCGGTCGACCAGACCCGAGTTCGGCGATCTCCAATGCAACGACATGATGCGGCTGGCGAAATCCGCGGGCAAGAACCCGCGCATGCTTGCGGTGGCGGTCGCCGAGGCCGCCCGTAGCGATCTCTTCGAGGACGTGTCCGTCGCAGGTGCGGGATTCGTGAACTTCCGGCTCTCCGATGCCGCTGTCGCCGCAGAGGCCACCGCCATGTTCGCCGATCCATCGCTCGCTGCCGAGAAGGCGGATCCAATGAGGACCGTCATTGACTTTGGCGGCCCCAACGTCGCCAAGGCGCTGCATGTCGGCCATCTGCGCTCCTTCGTGATCGGCGAGAGTCTGCGGCGCATCCTCGTTGAGGTCGGCCACGACGTCCTCTCCGACATCCACCTCGGTGACTGGGGTCTTCAGATGGGTAAGCTGCTTCTCGGCGCGGCCCAGGCCGCTGGATGGAAGGCCGGTGATCCTAAGTCCTTCATCGATCCCCAGGCATTCGATGCCATGACCGTCGAGGAGCTTGGCGGCCTTTACAAATCGGGCAATGCTGCCTGCGAGGACGAGGCTTCGCTTGCGCTCGCGCGGATGCTGACCACGAAACTGCAGGACGGAGATCCGCTTCTGGCAGAGGCCTGGGGGCGCATGCGGGTCATTTCCCTTGCATCGATCTCCGCCACGGCGGAGATGCTCGGCGCGCATTTCGATCTATGCAAAGGCGAAAGCGATGCGCATGCGGAAGTCGCGCCCATGCTCGACGATCTCACCACCCGCGGGCTGGCGCGGGAGAGCGATGGGGCTCTTGTCATCGACGTCTCCGGTGACGGGCTTCCGGACAATGTACCACCTCTGCTTCTCCAGAAGAGAGACGGAGCAGCCCTTTACGGTACCACTGATCTCGCAACACTCCGGCAGCGGGTGCGTGACATCGGCGCGCAGCAGATCGTTTACTGCACTGACGATCGGCAGGCACTCCATATCGCCAGCGTGTTTTCGGCGGCGCGCACGGCAGGCTATGCGGATGGCGTCGAATTACGGCACGTGACCTTCGGTACAGTCCGCGGCAATGACGGCAAGCCCTTCAAGACCCGTGACGGGTCGGCAGCCTCGCTCGGTGACATGATCGATCTTGCGCTCGCCAAGTCGTCTGAAAAGGTCGCCGACAGCCAAGCAGCCACGGTTGTGGGTCTCGGCGCGTTGAAGTTCGCCGACCTTTCCACACCAAGAAAGACAGGCTACATCTTCGATATCGACAAGATGACCTCCTTCGAGGGACGGACCGGACCGTATCTTCAATACGCCTACGCCCGGATCTGCTCGATCCTCGACAAGGCTGCGGAGGCCGGCATCGTTCCAGGCGAGACAGTCTCGATCAACCATCCATCGGAACGTGCCGTCCTGATGGAATGCCTCTGGTATCCGCACGCCCTTTCGGAGGCAGCGCGACAGCTCGAGTCTTTCGAAATCGCAGATCGGGCCTACCAGGTGGCGGATGCGTTCAGCCGCTTCTACACGGATTGCCCGGTGCTGAAGGCGGACGATCCGTCGGGACGGCTTGCCACGTGTAAGCTGGTCGCAAGGGTTATCGGAAAGTGTCTTGAGCTTCTTGGAATGGAAGCTGTGCGGCGTATGTAAGGTCCATTGGTTTGACGGCCTCGAGGGCGCGAAGCTGCCGTTAACAATCCGACGTGTGGACGCTGTCTTCGGGCCGGAAGCGCCTTGACCTCGCCGGTGATTTCCGCGCCCGATTGATACCGAGCCGCCGCCGCCACAACGGCGCGGACCTGCTGTGGCGGCGGCACTTCGGCTTTCTCGTCGCAAGCAGTCAGAACTGCGCAGACGAGACCAATTCCCAGCAATCGAAAGGACAGCATTTTTGCTCCGGTGAGGTTTGAGTCCACAGAGAGGCGGGATGTTCCGACAGCTCTATTTTGACACGTGTAACGAAGCGTCTGATGTTGACAGCGACCACTTTAAGTGCAACGTGGACAATGACAACATCATCGGCGAAAAAAGTTGACGCGAGCAACTTGGAAACCTAAATGGACGGATATGGACAAAGACATTTCCACCAAGGAACAGCGGCCCTATCACCACGGTGACCTTCACAGGGCGATCGTCGAGACCGCACTGGAGGTTCTCAGCGAGTCCCAGAGCACGGAGTTTTCGCTTCGGGAGCTCGCGCGTCGGGCGGGCGTCAGTCACAACGCCCCATACAAGCACTTCGCCGACAAGCGCGAATTGCTGGCCGCCGTCTCGGCAATTGGGTTTGAGCTGCTGGCGAAGCGCATGGCCGAAGCGACAAAGGAACTCGACAGTCCTCGTCAGAGGCTTGCAGCTATGGCGCGCGCCTATGTCAGCGGCGGTGTCAACAATCCGGCGCTCTACAGATTGATGTTCGGCGGCTACCTTGCCGGACAGGACGAGGGCCGTCCGGTGATCGAACGAACCGCGGCTTACAACATGAAAGCTCTCATAGTGAGCGCGATCTCCGACGGCGCTCTCGGGCGCCGAATTGAAGACACCGAGGTCAATACTCGAACCATTGATGGCGCGATCCTCGTTTTTTGGTCCCAGATGCACGGTCTAACTTTGCTGTTGGTGGACCGCCTGGTCGGACCCAGCAACAAGATGGAGGAACTGACCGAGAACGTCCTCCAGGGAATGCTCGAAGGACTGGTGAACAGCATACCCGCAATGCCGGAAGGCGTCTGGGTGGGGCCTCCGCAAGCGGGGTAGAAGAACCGATGACGCTTCCCCCAGGCATGGAGCCTGCGGCAAGCGGCCTCGTCATCTTCCTCGCGCACGCCGCGCTCGTTCCGAAAGGAGAATTATCATGGACGCATACATCTCTGCCCTGACGGGCCTCGTCGGCGTCGCGATCGGCGGGCTGGCCTCGTTCGCCACCGCCTGGATGACACATCGGTCACAGGTGAGGGAAAAGCTTCGCGAGGGCGAGGCCGCCAAGCGCGAGAAGCTGTTTTCGGATTTCATAGCCGAAGCCACGAGGCTCTATGGTGACGCACTAAGCCACCAGAAAGACGATGTCTCCGATCTCGTTCTGCTTTATGCACTGGTCGCGCAAATGCGTCTGATCTCATCCCGAGCGATTGTTGACGCAGCGGAGCTAGCGATGGAAAGGATTGTCGAAACCTACCTGACCCCCAATCGCACCCTGTCTGAGATACGGGATCTCGCGCGTTCGGGCACGATGAATTTTCTTCTCGATTTCGGCGAGGCTTGCCGCGAAGAATTGGCAAGCGGGCGCGCAGCCTCCTCCATGACCTTCAATAAACCTTGCAGGCGAGGAAATGCTCGACATACTACATCTTCACTTACATCAGCTCACTGAAACATATCGCCCGCGCTCCCAAGGAACCGGTAGCTCGCCCAACAGACACGAACGCCTCGCCCAACGTTTCTTCGCCTTGACGCTCAACGTGTCGAGGCGCAGGTCAGGGATTTATCCCGAGCCGGAGACTATGCCGAGCCAGTTCCCTAAAGTCTGCGACTTCCGGTAGCCGCAGATCCCAAGTTCGGCATAATTCCCCCGTGTGCGCTCGGCAGGATTGCGCCGATTCTGTTGAAAAACTCGGCATTGCGGGCACTTGGGACGCGTGATTCAATCCTCTGACATGCATTTGGCCTGGTCCGCTCCGGCAACTAGGACTTAAGTACTTTGGCTTGTTGATTTCCACTGAGAACTGACCCGGTGTTTCCACCGAGGTGAGAATATTTGACCCTTCGCCCTCGTGCCCCGCAGCCGCATCTCGCCGTCGCCTCATCCGGGAACTGGAGGAAAAACGGAGCGAACACCAACGTGCGGCGGCTAAGCTGAAACGACGTCACGCGTATCTTGGTTCCTCAACCCAAGCGATCAGACAAACAAGAAGTCGCCCGAGTTGAAATTTGCAAGCCCGCCGAGGGTGGTGATGTTGTCGAATTCAGCAACAAGCACCGCACCGCCGGCTGAACTCGGGTTCTGATCGTAATAGACCGCCGCGTGGCCGAGATCCGCGTTGTGGAACACGAACAATGCGCCGGTGGTTATATTGCTATAACCGTTGATAGTGCTCTGGACGGTCGCGGTAGTGACACCCGCATCCGTTTTTACGGCAACTTCCGTTCCGGCAACATTGATCGCAGCGTTATTCCCCACCTTTACGTTTTCGACGGCTGTATTGTTGTTGCCGATCGCGAATTCGAACGCTCCGCCGCCGACGTCAAACTGGAGCCTATCCACCGCGGTGCTGCTCGTGCCGGCATTGAAGTCGCTCACATGATTAGTGGTGTCGGCAAGCTGCTGGAAAAAGAACGTGTCATTTCCCGCGCCTCCTGTCAGCGTGTTGTTACCACTCCCACCATTCAGCGTGTCATTGCCATCCTGGCCGAACAGCGTGTCGTCCCCGCCAAGACCGAACATCATATCGTTGCCGGCGCCGCCGTAGAGCACATCGTCGCCCGACCCCCCGTTTGGATTGTCTACAGAGTTGCCGTTGCCGCCGGTTATGATCGTAAAAGTCTCGGTCTTCTCGAAAGCCGGTCCTATGGGATCACCGGTCTGCGTCGCTTTCACCACCACCGAAAACGTGCCATTCGGAGATAGGTCACCAGAACTGAGCGTATTTCCTGTTATCGAGAACAAGCCCGCATTCGACTGCGAAACAATGCTGAAGATGAAACCGCCTGTATCGGGATCAGTCGCATTGAGCAGTCCGCTGAACTGAAAACTATTGAAGTTGACGCTGCCCGACGGAACGACCGGCGTCAGCTTGATGTCGGTCGGTGCCTGCCTGGGAGGACCATCATCGGCGCCGGTGATGCTGACGACGATGTTGTGGCTGGCGGTGCCGTCGAGCGAGGAGACGGTCAGCGTGTCGCTGACGGCGTCGCCCTGGTTGAGCGCCTGTGTTGCCGCCCGGCTGTTGTCGAGCGTGTAGCTCCAGGTGCCGGTCGCCGCATTGAAGGAGAAGGTGCCATAGGTGCCGTTGAGCGAGGCGGGTGTTGCAAACACCGCTTCGCCGTCATCGACGTCGGTGACCAGCAGCTTGCCCGAGGCACTCGGGTCGCCGCTGCCGGCCGCACCGGCTTCGGTGACCGCCCGGTCGTCGGTGACCGTCGCATCGACGACGATCGCAGCGGCGTCGTTGGTGCCGGTGAGCGAGACGGAAACATTTGCCTCACTGAGCGTGCCATTGCCAAGCCGAATTGCGTAGACGAAACTGTCTTTAATGGTTTCACCGGCAGACAGCGTATTGATATCCGCGCCCGCTCCTGGGGTTTCACTTCCATCGCTCAGGCGGTACTCGATCTTTCCGTTGTTGATCCTGACCCAATTGCCGAGCAGGGTTCTCTCCCAGGTAGATACCCCGTTTGCCCCGACGTCTTTCGCAAGAAGATCATAGTCCGCGGTAATCGCGTTGCCGTCGCCATCGTCTACTGAAAAGAGGGATTTGGCGTTCCCGCCGAGATCGTTCGACATCACATCGAGAGTGATGGTTTTGTTGGCCGCATTGTAGAGCTGCAAACTGATCAGTTGGTCTTCCGTCCAGGTATAAGAGTCGTCTTTCGCTTGTGGCGTATTGGCGAAAGAAGTCGTGCTGCCACCACCAGTGCTTTGCGTACCCATTGTAATTACCCCCCATACCCCAAACGAAGTAACCACGAGTTGATTCACGACGAATCAATCCGTTGCGCGACGGTTTTTGTTTAAAATAAGAAAAAATTACTCCCACCTAATAAAGTGTTAACATATATACTCTGAAATGGAAGACCGTTTTATTGCGAAGGTTAATATCGCTACCCATTCAGCATCGAGAGGTGGCTGTGCGTCAGTTGTGAATGAGCTGGTGGGCGCGAGCTTGGGAAAACAGGCCGGTACCGAGGCAGAATTGTTTCAGGAGCGGATGAATGCCGCTCTACGAACACTGGGCTACGATAACCTTCAAAGAGTCGCGATAATGATCAGCGAGGCGGAGTTGGAGCGATCGGCTTTTTTCAGGAATGGGCAAAGCCTCAAGCGTTACGTGAAGACTGCACGACGAAATTCGTGCACACGCCGAATCGCAGCGGCCTGTTCAGCGCGACAACGTGGGCCGACCGCCCGCGGAGCAGCAGTTTCTGGTATTGCTCTCGCCGAACCCGCGCAGTTTTCATCCATATTTGTGGCATTGATCATCTATCCCATTTGGCGGTAGAAGCGCCTTGAAACCTAAGGAGTGTAAATTGCAGGTAGATGTCCGTGACAACAACGTTGAGCAAGCTCTCCGCGTCCTGAAGAAAAGGATGCAAAGGGAGGGCGTTTTCCGCGAAATGCGCCTCCGGGAGCATTACGAAAAACCTTCAGTCAAACGGGCCAGGAAAAAGGCCGAGGGCGTCCGGCGCGTGAGAAAGATGGCTCGCAAAAAGCTGGAGCGCGAAAGCGGTGTCTCAGCTCCTAAGAAGACGAACGCGCCTGCGCGTTGAATTTTCCGGCAGCGACGATCGCTAGGAGTTTCCGTTGATAACAGGTTGACCGAGACGCACGGAATATCGCCTCATTCGCCGCTAACGACGTAAAGACGGCGGATGGGGTTCTGTCCCTGGACGGGGTCTAGTCGCCACTGATGTAATATCGACGCGAGACTGGGAGGAATTTCCACCGATGTCGGGCGAAAAGCGGCGGCCGAAGCTTTCATAACAACGATTTGTCATCGAACGGTTTGACAGTTGCTTGTCGCCCAACTCGCGTCGCCCGCTGCACTGGCATTCTCTGCCTGCATTTCAGTAGCTGTTTTCAGGCGTACGCAGCCCGAGACGTTGTCTTTTGACAGCACGGCAGGAACCAGAAGCACCCGCTGAGGGTTTAACGTACAACGATCGAGGACAAGGTTATGCGCACGCTCGTACTTGCTGTTGTCATCGCGGCCTCCGCCGCCTCACCTACGTTCGCCATCTCGCGCCTTAACCCGCTCTCGATGAGCTGCGAGAGCGCACGAGCGGCTGTCCACAATCACGGCGCCGTGATCTTCCGGTGGACGTCGCCTCGCGGCCTTCCGCTTTATGACCGTTTCGTTCGCGACAGCGGCTACTGCGACGGCAATCAATATGCGGAGTGGAAGAATATCCCGACTCGCGATGACAAGACGTGCCCGGTCTTGAACTGCCAGAATATCGACAACCTCGATGGACTCTTCATCATCCCTGATCACAGGCTCTGATCTCATCAACCCGAAACCAAAATGCCGGGTACATCGCAAGCGTCACCGACTTTTTAGCCTGAGGAAACGGTGTGTTTGTTTCCCATGCCCTCGATCTGCGAGCGGAAAATGTCGACATCAATGTCGGAGCCGTAAGCATCACATTTTTTGCTAGCCCGCGCTGACGCCTAAAGAGGCCGTCGGTAACTTACTGGATTCTGGCCGATAAGACCTTCACACTAGGGATATTTTATCTTCTAGCGACCCCGTGGCCGCTCGGAGAGGCCGGCTACTGTCGGCCTCTTCTTGGCGCTGGATTGGGTCAACTTTAGGCTTCTGCAAACCTGTCGCAAATGACCGCCACCACAAATTTCATCGCAGAACTGTTTCGAGCGGAAAATCGTGATTTCATGAGCCTTCTCCGTTCAAGGCCCAGAGACTGTATCAGTTTATCCGGTCCCAATGGTCCAGCCGGAAGGGTTCACTCCAATGCCGGGTCAGTTCTCAGTGCAACTCAACAGCCCGCAGAATCTACCGCTTTTTTTAGGGGTTCTACATGGGCATTTTTGGGTAGTTAGTTGTTTGGAACCATCGGCCACACGAACCGTTATCGTGTCATCATCAGCGCATCGTCTTCAACAATCCGACATACGCACCGAATTTGACGACCCATCTGAGAAGCGATTGCAATGACCGGGTCGAACAGGAGTAAAGCCATGTTGAAACGCACAGTCATCGCGGCGGCCGCGCTTGCTGCCGTTTGGGTCGCGCCGGCAGGTGCTGCGAATTACGTTACCGTTGGACGGCTGGTTTGCGGCTCGCAAGGTGGCGTCGGTATGATCGTCACTTCCGAGAAGTCGCTGAAATGCACCTATACACCGGCGGCCGGCGGACCGGCTGCAGTCTATGACGGCAAAATTCAAAAATTCGGCATTGATCTCGGCCAGACCGGCAAGAGCGTGATGATCTGGGATGTTCTTGCTAAGACTGGAGCCAGCGATGCCAATTTTCCGCTGAGCGGCGAATATTATGGCGCCGGGGCCAAGGTTCTCGGCGGCGGGATCGACAGGGCCTTTATGCTGCAGCCGGTGAACGTTCAGGTCCAGGAAGGCCTGAATATCGCGGTTGGCGTCGAGAAGATGACGCTGGCGCCGGCTGTCATTTAATTCAAACTTTCTGACCTCCGGTCCCAGAAATGCCCGCCTTACCGGTGAGCTGCCTGGCTAGATTGTCAGGCAATTTCTTATGGTTCGACAGTCCGCTGCCCGCAGCCCTTCTGATTTATACCGGCAACGCTCTCGAGACGACCCCTACATTTGGCCGCGGGCATCCTTCATGGCTTCCTGCGGAAGCGGAGGCCGCCCACGTTCCACTGAGCGGTTGATACCCCCCAAAATCGGAGCACGGGAATTTACGCGAGTCGCCTACCCGAGCGGCCAAACCGGTGAGGCCGCAGGGAAGCTACGTCCAAGATCGGCGGTTGGCAAGCAACAAGGTCGGCGACGAGACGTCCTGTAATGCCCGCGAGCGTCAGACCAAGATGGCCATGGCCGAACGCGTAAGTGACGCGCGGTGACGTCGGAGAATTGCCGATCACCGGCAAAGAGTCCGGCATCGAAGGGCGAAAACCGAGCCACTCTCGGGTGCCTTCGCCAGCACCCGGCAAAAGCGTTTGCACGCCCTTGCGGATCATCACCGTGCGGCCTGGATTGGGCGGCGCCGAAAGCCCTCCGAGTTCCACCGTGCCGGCAGCCCTCAATCCGTCGGCCATCGGCGTCATGTAGAATCCATGTTCCGGATAGCAGACTGGTCTCGTAAGCAACGCGCCGGCTGATGGAAACAGAACATGATAGCCACGCTCCGTATCGAGCAGCGGCCTGTCACCGACCTCCTCGGCCAGCGCGCGCGACCAAGCCCCGCCCGCAACGACGACATGATCAGCCTTGATCAGGCTGCCAGCAACCCAAACCTGTATCCCGGTTTCGATCGTTTCGAGCCCGGTCGCCTCGCCGGCGACAACCGTGCCACCATGCCGTTGAATAGCCTCTGCGAGTGCAATCGCCAGGAGTTTCGGGCTCGAAAACGTGTAGGCGTCCTTGAACATGACGCCCTTGTGATAGAGCGGTGCAAGGTTCGGTTCCAGATCGTGAATGGATCGGGCGTCCAGGCGATCGAGCCTCACGCAATTGCGCTCGCGAAGGCTGATGTCTGCTTCAGCGGCCTGAAATTGCGCCTCTGTCTTGTAGAGATAGAGGCAGCCATCGTGCCGTTCGAGATGACTCGCGCCTGCGTCGGCAATGAGCGGACGCCATCCGGCATCCGCCTGGCTCAGGAGCGATGCGAGAATAGCCGCAATTCGCTCGACCTCCTCGCGGCTGCTCGACGCCAGAAATGCCCGCATCCATGGCCCAAGATGCGGCAGGTAACGCCAGACGATTGCAAGCGGCCCAAGCGGATCGAGCAGCATGCGGGGAACACGCCACGCAATGCCAGGTGTCGCGACCGGGACGACACTTTGCGGCGCAACCGTGCAGGCATTGCCGTAGGAACAGGCTTGTTCATAGGATGCACCGGGCAACGGCAGTTCACGGTCGATGATCGTGACGCGATGTCCGGTCTTCTGTAGCCACAATGCCGAGGAGAGCCCGACCAGTCCGGCCCCGATGACCAGCACATGCCGTCGTTCCGTTTCGGGCACCGGCATGATTTCCAAATTTATCGTGCCCGGTTCCTGCATCAGACGTGCCCGATCAGCGCACGGGGGCGGTCGGCAAGCGTGGAAGCGATGATACGCAACGCCGTCGCCAGCTCCTCCCGCGAGGAAGCACAGCCGATATTGACGCGGACGGCATGCTCGACCGGCTGCCTGTCGCAGGCAAAGGCCGCAGCGGGCATGACGGCGACGCCGTGGGCGCGCAGGTTGGCGGTAAAATCTTCCGCCCGCCACGGGGCGGGCAATCGCAGCCAGATGAACATGCAGCGCGGGTCCGCCGCAAACGACTGGCCAGCCAGAATGGTCGTGACGAGCGTATGGCGCGCCGAAAGTTCGGATAGCTGGGCCTTCAGGATAGCGTTGGCAGTACCATCCTCCAGCCACAGGCTTGCAATCAGGAGCGGCAACGGCGCCGGCATCCAGGCGGTGGTCCGCACAGCTTCCGCGGTCACCTGCGCAAGGCCCGGCGGGCAGGTCAGGTAGCCGACGCGCAAGCCCGGCGCCAGCGCCTTGGACAGGGCCGAGATGTGATAAGTCCGCTCCGGCGCAAGCGTGGCGAGAGCCGGCGCACGGGTGCCGAGCATCGGCCCATAGACATCGTCCTCGATGATGACCACGTCATGGCGTTCGGCAACTGCGACCAGCTCTCGGCGTCGCATCTCGCTCATCGTCACGACACTGGGATTGTGCATCGACGGAACAGTGAAAACCGCCCGGACCGTTTCCCGGCGGCAGACGCCGTCGAGTTCGATCGCGGACATGCCCTCATCGTCGCTGCTGATACCGATGATCCGGAAGCGGAACATCTGCGCGAGCGCCTTCAAGCCATAGTAGGTGAGACGATCCGAGACGATCACGTCGCCCGGCTCGATCAGGCTGCTGATTGCCGCCAACAGCGCGTGCTGGGCACCACTGGTGACGACGATATCATCGGCAGAAGGCTTGAAGCCGTTAAGCGCGATCCAGCGCCGGCCAGCCGCACGCGCCCAAGCGGCCCCTTCCGGCGGTTGATATTCCTGCAATTCCCTGAAGCGAGGATCGGCAGAAAGCGACGGTAGTGTTTCGGCAAGCCGCTTCTGGAAATCATCGACCGCCGGGCGGTTGACGGTGAGGTCGATGATACCGGCAGGCGTCGTCGCACGATCGACGCGCGGCATCGCACCTTCCGTCATCACAATCGTGCCGCGCCGCGTGCTGCCGACGACCAGATTGAGATTCTGCAGCTCGCGGTAGGCCTTGGTCACCGTCGAGACATTGACCGAACGCTCCCTGGCAAGGTCACGCTGGGGCGGCAACTGGCTTCCGGGCGAAAGCTCACCGGACCGGATTTTTGCCTCGATCTCGCCGGCAAGTTCCAGATAGGCGGGCCTGCGTGGCTGCCGCTTCGGATCAGCGCTCTTTGTATGGTTTTTATCCATTATCCTTGACATACAAACTTCCGCATCTGCGTTCGAACATCCATCCGCCACACCAAGCGCAGATGTATACTTTCGCGTGTTTCGCGCTATTTCCTTGCTGCCTATCACTTTTTAACACAGATTTCGAGAGGGCGCTTGCCTGCCAGACAAAATTATTTGTGTGGCTTGACAAAACAAATGTGAGCGAGACAATATCAGACAAACACCGAGACAAAGGGCAACGAACCTGGCCGGTGACTGGAGGATTATCTTATGAACGAGCGCTTCATCGCCTTCGAAGGCGTGCGTAAATCCTATGACGGCAAGAGCTACGTCGTGCGTGGGCTCGACCTGAATGTCGCACGGGGCGAATTTCTCACCCTGCTCGGCCCGTCCGGTTCGGGCAAGACCACGACCCTGATGATGCTTGCCGGGTTCGAGGCGCCGACCCACGGCACCATCACACTCGACGGCAATCGCATCGACAGCGTGCCGCCGCACCGTCGAAATATCGGCGTCGTCTTCCAGAATTACGCGCTCTTCCCGCATATGACCGTTGGCGAGAATGTCGCCTTTCCCTTGAAGATGCGCCGGCTGGGCAAGGCGGAAACCACAGAACGCGCCCGGCGCGCGCTCGACATGGTGCGGATGGCCAGCTTCGATACGCGCCGCCCCAACCAGCTTTCGGGCGGCCAGCAGCAGCGCATCGCACTGGCACGCGCGCTCGTGTTCGAGCCGCAACTGGTGCTGATGGACGAACCGCTCGGCGCCCTCGACAAACAGTTGCGCGAGCACATGCAACTCGAAATCAAGCACCTGCACGGGCGGCTTGGGATCAATGTCGTCTATGTGACGCATGACCAGAGCGAAGCGCTGACGATGTCGGACCGCGTCGGCGTGTTCAATGACGGCACGCTACAGCAGATCGCCTCGCCGCACGCCCTCTATGAGGCGCCGGCGAACCCGTTTGTCGCCACCTTCATCGGCGAGAACAATGCGATTTCCGGAGAAGTGGTCGAGCTTGCCGGACAGAACTGCCGGATCAGGACCGCCGACGGTTCGGTTATCGCCGCACTTGCCGGCGACGGGTTGAAACAGGGCGCGCGCACGACACTGGTGCTGCGGCCCGAACGCATCACGCTGTCGCCTCCCCCCGGGAGTCCCAACCGATTCACCGCCAAGATCGAGGAACTGATCTATCACGGCGACCACCTGCGGCTGCGCGTCAAGGCCTGCGGCTGCGACGACGTGCGAGTGAAGGTGCCTGCCGCCCAGGCGCAGAGCTTCCAGGCATCAGGCACCGACATCGCCATCGGCTGGGCGCCAGAGGACTGCCGGGCCTTGGCTCTCGCCTGACGGCAGCTTCGTATCAACTGATCGCATTCAACCAGAACAGGGGAATTGAAAATGAACCGCATATCGCTGTTGCTTCAAACATCCGTGCTTTCCCTCGCCATGATCGTACCGGCGCTCGCAGAAGAAACGTTGACGGTCACATCCTGGGGCGGCGCCTATACCAAAAGCCAGGAGCAGGCTTTCTTTGCACCCTATTCCAAGGAAACCGGCGTCAAGATTCTCCAGGACGAATGGGATGGCTCGACCGCAAAATTGAAGGGCATGGTCGAAACCGGCCAGGTCACCTGGGATGTCGTCGATGTCGAGCCAGGACACGCCCTGCAAGGATGTGATGAAGGCTGGCTGGACGAGATCGACTATTCCAAGCTCGGCGGCAAAGAGGCCTTCATCGATGGCGCCGCCATGGATTGCGCCGCAGCCACCATCGTCTTCGGCACGATCTATGCCTATGACGCATCGAAATTCCCGAATGGCGGCCCGACGACGATGGCCGACCTGTTCGATACGCAGAAATTTCCCGGACCGCGGGCGCTGCGTAAGGCGCCGAAGACGACGCTGGAATTCGCGCTGATCGCCGATGGCGTCGTACCCGCCGAAGTCTACAACGTGCTCGGCACGCCGGAGGGCGTCGATCGCGCCTTCAAGAAACTCGACACGATCAAGAAGGACGTCAAGGTCTGGTGGACGGCCGGCGCGCAACCGCCACAGCTTCTGGCTGACGGCGAAGTGCTGATGACCACCGCCTGGAACGGCCGCATCTACGACGCCGTCAAGAACAGCGGCAAGGATTTCAAGATCGTCTGGGACGGCCAGGGCATGGACTTCAACCTATGGGCCCAGCCGAAGGGTTCGCCGCACAAGGAGGCGGCCGACAAGTTCATCGCCTATACGATGAACCCGGATGTCATGGCCCGCCAATCGCAATACATTTCCTACGGCCCGACGTTGAAGGCCGCGATCGCCAAGGTTCCGGCCGATATCCTGCCGGACCTTCCGACAGCTCCGGAAAACACCAAGACCGCCTTCGTGGTTTCGGCCGAATTCTGGGCCGATCATGACGAGGAGCTGACCGAGCGCTTCAACAAGTGGCTCGCGCAGTAATCCTCCTCCGCGGGCAGGCCTCTCTCCCGGGCCTGCCCGCCCCCTTTCTGCGAATGAAGGTGCTTGTCATGGCGATCACGCTCACCGATGAAGTCGTCCGCAATGCAGTCGACACAGCCGCCCTCACCCGCCGGCTGCGCGGCCTGCGGCGCAAGGGGCAGATGAGAGCACTGCTGCTGATCGCGCCGCTGATGTTTTTCCTGCTGGCGATCTTCGTCCTGCCGATCGGCATGCTTCTGACGCGAAGCGTTGATAATAGCGAGGTGGCGCTGACGCTGCCCAACACCGTCAACGCACTCGCTTCATGGGACGGCGCCACCGTACCGGACGAGGCGATCTATGCCGCCTTCGCCGCCGACCTGAAGGCATCGCCGCGCGAGGATGTGGCCGAGGTTGCCAAACGGCTCAACTACTACGAAACCGGCATGCGCTCGATGCTCCTGAAGACCGCACGCACGGTCCGCAATGCCGAAGCCTCCTACAAGGACGCCTTCATTGCTATCGACGAACAATGGGGCACGCCGCGCTACTGGCGGATCCTGAAGCAGGCGATGCCGGAACTGACCGACTTCTACCTGCTCGCAGCCCTCGACATGAGCCGCAACGAGGCCGGCGCTATTGCCGCTGTCGCTCCCGAAAACGCCGTGCATGTCGACGTGCTCTTGCGCACCTTCGCCGTCAGCGCTTCGGTGACATTGCTCTGCCTGCTGCTCGGCTATCCGCTGGCAGCCCTGATCGCCCGCTCGCAGGGTGCTGTCGCCAACACCCTGTTGATCCTCGTGCTTCTGCCCTTCTGGACCTCGCTCTTGGTGCGTACCAGCGCCTGGGTCGTCCTGCTGCAGAGCCGCGGCGTGGTCAACTCCGCTCTTGCCTGGCTCGGCCTCATCGACCCATCGCAGCCGCTGGAACTGATCTACAACCGCATCGGCGTGCTGGTCGCCATGACCCATATCCTTCTGCCGTTCATGGTGCTGCCGATCTACAGTGTCATGAAGAGCATTCCGCCGGTCTATCTGCGCGCAGCCTCGTCACTTGGCGCGCCACCGCTATCTGCCTTCTGGCGGATCTATCTGCCGATGAGCATGCCGGGCGTCAGCGCCGGCGGCCTGCTGGTGTTCATCCTGGCGCTCGGCTACTACATCACCCCGGCCCTGGTCGGCGGTCCGCGCGACCAGATGGTCAGCTATTACATCGCCTATTATTCGAACCAGGTCACCAACTGGGGCATGGCGGCAGCGCTCAGCGCCATCCTCCTGGTCGCCGTACTCATCCTCTACGCCGTCTACAATCGCATCGTCGGTATCGACCGTCTGAGGATAGGCTGATGAACCACTCGCTCTCCTTCACCCGCCTCTTTCCCATAGTGCTTTGGTTTGCCGGCAGCGCCGTCGTTCTCTTCCTGATCGCGCCGATCATCGCCATCGTGCCGCTGTCCTTCAATGCCGAACCCTTCTTCACCTATCCGATGCCGGGCCTGTCGCTGCGGTGGTATGAGGAATTCTTTTCTTCGGAAGTCTGGCAACTGGCCCTGAAGAACAGCATCATCGTCGCCGTCTGCGCGACCCTACTGTCGACCGTGCTTGGAACGCTGGCGGCCATTGGACTCAGCCGGCCGGACTGCCCGTCTCGGGCGACGCTGACCGCCATCCTGATCTCGCCGATGATCGTGCCCGTCATCGTTTCGGCGGTCGGCATCTACTATGCTTTCGCCGCCATCGGTCTGCTCAACACATTGACCGGGCTGGTGCTTGCCCATACTGCAATCGGAGCGCCCTTCGTCGTCATCACCGTCACGGCGACGCTTGCCAGTTTCGATCACAATCTGATGCGCGCTGCCTCGAGCCTCGGCGCGACACCGTTCGAAGCGGTGCTGCGCATCATGCTTCCTATCATCGCGCCGGGCGTCGTGTCGGGGGCACTGTTTGCCTTCGTCACATCCTTCGACGAGGTGGTGATCGCGCTCTTCATCGCCGGCTCGGAAGAACGCACCCTGCCCCGCCAGATGTGGAGCGGCGTGCGTGAAACGCTCAGCCCGACGATCGCTGCAGTCGCAACCTTGCTGATCCTGTTCTCAACTCTGTTCCTCGCCACGGTCCAATGTCTGCAGCGTCGCGCCGAACGGCAGAAGCTGACCCGCACGGATTGACTATTGCGAGAGGAAAACTGGCAGATATCCAGCGTATTGAGCCACTGGCACTAATGCTGCACTTTTTCAAGCGGCCAGAACAGAATAGAAACCGTCACTTGGTGCAGTGGCTGCCCAGAAGGGAAACGAACCAGCGACACGTTCATTGACCTGCCCGGCGTAAGCATATTTGTGGAACTTGATCGTAGCTCTCAAATGTATTTACTTACTGAGCGGTCATCGACGTGGGCGCCGGCTGTACCTGGGGACACCACCTCAATCATGTCACATCGCTCTCTTTGTCTGATTAGCGCCCGAGCGTCGTCTTGATGCCGGCGAGGCCGCGACGAAGGAACGGGTCCGAGTGGATGTAGAAGAATTGGACGCCCTTACCCAACCAGTGCGGTAGCTCCTCGGCGGTCGCAAGCGTACCGGCCACCTTTCCGGCTGCGCGAATCTTTTCGACGGCAACGGCGACTTTCTCCATGACTTCGGCCGGACGTGGTTCGCCGAAAGGCGGCGCCGGAGGAAAGCCCATGTTCTGGGAGAGGTCGCCGGGTCCGATGAAGAAGACGTCGATGCCGTCGACAGTGAGCATCTCGTCGAGATTGTCGATGGCCTCAAGCGTTTCGATCATGCTGACGACGAGCCGCTTCTCGTAGTCCGACGGCAGCGCGTAGCGAACGGCATCGACGATTGCGCGCGCCTGCTCGGCCGTGTCGACCATCGGCATCATCAGCCCATCGGCGCCGGCGTTCAGATAACGGATGAGGACCGGCCGTTCATGCGAATGAGGCCGGACGATCGCAGCGCCACCGGCGGAGCGGACGATCTGCGACGTCGCCCGCACATCCTCGAAGCTCCACGTGCCGTGCTCGCAGTCGACGAAAATGGAGTCGGCCCCGAGTTCCACCAGCCGCGCCGAAAGGCCCGACGAGGCGTGGTGCGGTGTGAACATGGTGATGGGTTCGCCGGCTTGCAGCCGGGCGCGCAACTTGGCACCGTTCATGATGCTCCTCCTACTTGTCTTTCTTTGGCAGGTCTGGCTTTGGCAGGTCGGGCGTATCCGCTGGCGCCCCAACCCAGCGCGCGGTCTCGATGTCGGCCGAGGTGTCGCGCATGAATGTCGGGCAGATGTGGAGTTCGGGTATGACGGCTCCTTTCTGAAGGCTGGCGCAGAGCGCGATCGCCCTTGCCACATCATGCGGATCGAGCATCGCCGCGCGCTCGTTGTCCAAAGGAGGCCGGGCCCGGTTGTCCATGATCGGTGTGTTGGTCTCGCCCGGCAGGATGGTCGTCGCGCGGATGCCCTGGTTGCGATAGGTGTTGTGAAGGAAGGTCATGAAGTTCTTCACGCCTGCCTTGGCCGCGCCATAGGCTGCGCCGCCCAGAAGGTTCGGATTGAGCGCCGCGAGCGAGGAAACCGTAATGACCGTCCCCTCGCCTTTGGCGATCATGTCGGGAAGGACCGCCTGGGTAAGATTGAAGACCGCGGTCAGATTGACGTTGACCGTCGAATTCCACTCGTCCTCGCTGAGGAACCGGGCATTCAGGACCTTGCTGGCACTGCCGGCGTTGTTGACCAGGATATCCACCGGACCGACGCCATCGCGGATCCATTTCACGGTTGTGAAGATGTCGTCACGGGATTCGATGTCGAGCGCACGGGCAAACGCGCTGCCGCCTTTCTTTTCAATCTTGGCGGCAACTTCCCGCAGGGGTGTCAGTCGACGCCCCGTGAGGACCACACGTGCTCCCTCTTTGGCGAGAAGAAGTGCGGCCTCGCGGCCAATACCCGTCCCCGCTCCCGTGACCAGCGCGACTTTTCCCTCAAGCAGACCCATCACGTCCTCCTATTCCGCCGCGACGGCCGGCGTACCTTTGTAGCCATAGACAGTCTTCGCTGCCTTCGGCGTTATCAAGCCCTCGGCAAGATCCTGCTCGATGATCTCCACCGAGCGTTCGCTTGCACGGCCCCATCCGCCGCCGCCCGGCGTCTCCACCTCGAGACGCTCGCCTGTCTTCAGGGTAACCTTTCCTTTCGGGAACTGGGGCTTGCCTTCCTTTATGACCTTGCCGGCGGTGCCATTCTGGCCTTCGACAACGCCGAAGCATGGATGGCGGACGCGCTCGGAAGCAAGATAGATACTCATCGGAGCCCTGCCGAGATTGCGAAGGACGACGCGCTGGCCGAGACCGCCGCGATGCTTTCCGGCGCCGCCGGAGTCGGCGATCAGTTCCTTGCGCTCCGTTAGCACGGGGACGGCGATTTCGAACATCTCGATGGCCGTCACTTTGCAGTTGGACGGGAAGCTCAAGGTGTCGAGACCGTCGAATTCGGCTCGGGCGCCCTGCCCGCCATGAAAATTCTGCACGGAGCCATACTGCGTGCCGTCGTCGCGCTGGCCGACGCAGTTCGCAGCCCAGATCGGCGCACCGCCGCTGTCGCCCATCACCTTGTTCGGAACGACGCCTTCCAGCGCCCTGAAGATCAGCGAGGGAATGACATGCCCGATCAGATTTCGGGAATTACCGGCCGTCCACGGCTGCGGATTGAGGATGCTGCCGAGCGGGGCTTCGTCCGTGATCGGCACGATGCAGCCTTCATTGTTCGGTGTTTCCGGGTCGAGCAGGCATTTCAACGCATAGACAGAGTGCGCATAGCGGTAGTTCGTGCGGCAGTTGATCGAGTGCAGCACCTGATCGGACGTACCAGTGTAGTCGACATGGATGGAATCGTCCCTGACGATGACGGACGCCTTCAGCTTCACGTCGACGTCATAACCGTCGAGAAGAACCTCGGCGCTATAGGTGCCGTTCGGCCAATCGCGGATTGCCTTGCGGGTCTGCGCTTCCGAACGCGAGTGGATGGCGTCGGCCAGCCCGTCGACGTTGTCCAGGCCGTATTCGTCAAGGAATTTGAGCAACTCGCGGCCCATCACGTTGTTGGCGGCGATCATCGATTCGAGATCCCCCTGGACTTCGGTCGGCAAACGCACGGAGGCAGCGATGATGTCGAATACGTCCTGGTTGGGAACGCCAGCCTTCAGCAGCTTGACGATTGGAAACCGGATGCCTTCCTCGAAGATGTCGCTTGCCTCGGAGTGCAGCGGAGCGCCGCCGATGTCGGGAAGATGGGCGATCGAACCCGCATAGGCGACGACTTTGCCGTTCTTGAAGATCGGCGTGATCATCGTGACGTCAGGCAGGTGGCCCGTTCCGATCTCGGGATCGTTGGTGGCAAGGACGTCGCCGTCCTGAATAGTTTCAACCGGGAACTTCGGCAGGAAATACTTCTGGGCGGCAGCCGGAAGCGACGTGATAAAGACCGGGATCGACCAGGTGCACTGGGCAAGCGCACGGCCACGGCTGTCCAGAAGGACGGTGACGTAGTCGTGGTTCTCGCGGACGATCGGCGAGAATGCCGTTTTTCCGAGAACATTGTCTGCCTGGTCTGCGATGAAGATCAGGCGGTTCCACATCACCTGCAGATTGATCGGATCGTTGAAATCGGTAGCGGGCTTCGACATCGTATTCCCCTTACAGAATGTTGATCACGAGATTGCCGTTGGCATCGACGTGGAAGACGCCGCACGGGCCGACCACCGCGGTGGATTCACGCTGCTCAACGATCGCTGGGCCTTTGATCTCTTGGTTGACGGGGAGCTTGTAGTGGTCGTAGACCGTGGTCTCCGTGTAGCTTCCGAGCTCCTGGAAGTAGACTTGGCGGCTTCCCTTCCGGGCGTCGGAGACCTGGCTCTCGTGCGGCTTGGTGACCTGATCCTTCTCGCCGCTTGCGCGCAACCGCCAGGTGATCACCTCGACGGAGGCAGCGACCGTGCGGCCGAACAGCTCGCGGTAGAGCTTGTAGAAATTCTCGAGAAGCTGCCTCAGGAACGCCTCTTTCGGCAGGCTGCGATCTGGAAGCGCGACAGTGATCTCATGGCCCTGGCCGACGTGGCGCATGTCGACGGTGTAGCGGTTGGTGATGGTTTCCTTGGCAACGCCGGCGGCGGACACCACTTCGGCTCCCTGTGCGGCGAGGTCGTCGAGGAGACGGTTCATGCCGTCGACATCCCAGGCGTCGACCGCCATCGGGTGGCTTGCAGACAGATCGACCGCGACCGGAGCGATCAAGAGACCGATCGCCGACGTCACGCCTGCGCCGGTCGGGCAGATCACGCGTTTGATGCCGAGCTTGCGGGCGATGCCATAGGCATGCACGGGACCTGCGCCGCCGAAGGCGACCATAGGCAGGGATCTCGGATCGACGCCAAGGTCTGTCGCGTGCATCGCCGCGGCCTTGCCCATGGATTCGTTGACGAGATCATGGATGCCCCATGCACAGCGATCGATGCTGACGTCCAGCGAGCCGGCAAGTTTCGCCATCGCTTCGCGGGCCGCATCCTTCGAGACCTTGAAGGATCCGCCGACGAAGGACTCAGTGCCCATGTAGCCGAGCAGGATGTCGGCGTCCGTAACGGTCGGTTCGGTGCCGCCGCGCTGATAGGCGGCAGGTCCCGGAAGCGCGCCCGCCGAACGGGGGCCGACATCGAGCAGGCCGAGCGGGTTCCTGGCGGCGATGGAGCCGCCGCCGGCACCGATCTCGATCATCTGGATCGACTGGATCTTCAAGGGGAAGCCGGATCCCTTGCGGAAACGCTGATAGTGGGCGACTTCAAGATCGGTTCCAACCGTCGGCTCGCCATTCGGGATCAGGCAGAGCTTCGCCGTCGTGCCGCCCATGTCGAACGAGAGCACGCTGCCCTCGCCCGCAATGCGGCCGAACTCGGCGGCAGCCACTGCGCCAGCGGCCGGGCCGGACTCGATCAGGCGAACCGGCAACTCGGCAGCGCGGCGGCTCGGAACGAGGCCGCCGGAGGACGTCATCCAGAGAACCTGGCGGTCGATGCCCTTCTTGGCGAACTCGCGCTGGAGATGAGCGACGTGTCCGGCCATCTGCGGCCGGGTATAGGCATTGACGACGGTCGTCGAGGCGCGGTCGAATTCGCGCATTTCGGGGCAGACATCAGAGGAAAGCGACACGAAGATGTCCGGATATTCCTCACGCAGAAGAGCAGCGACGCGCTGTTCGTGCTGCGGATATTTGTAGGCGTGGAGCAGGCAAACCGCGACCGAACGGATCCCCTTCTCCTTGAGACGGCCGGCGATCTCGCGGACGGTCTCTTCCTTGAGCTCCGTCATCACCGAGCCGTCGGCAGCGATCCGTTCGGCCGCACCGTAGCTGTTGGCGCGTGTCACGAGGGGATCGGGATACTTGATATTGAGATCGTAGAGATCGTAGCGGCCCTCGTTGCGGATCCGCAACATGTCCTGGAAGCCGTCGGTCGTCACGAAGCCGGTCTCGACACCCTTGCGTTCAAGCACGGCATTGGTGACCACGGTGGTGGCACCAAGGACCTGCAAGTCCTCGATGGTGATCACGCCGGAAAACTGCTCCAGGAGTTCCGAAACGCCCTGCACGACCGCCTCGGCCGGATTCTTCGGCGTGCTCAGTACCTTATGGAGGTGAAGCGCGCCGGTGTCATCCAGAAGAGCGAAGTCGGTAAAGGTACCGCCGGTGTCGAAAGCCAGTTTTGCCATGTTTCCCTCGAAACGACTGCACGGCGCGGAAGCACCGCTGTGGTGGGATCCGTTCTGCCGAACCCGTTGTCTGAGAGGAGGTTAGGGGAACCGGCCGTGCGTTGGCCAACACAACTACAGTCTGCCGCCATAGGCTTTGCTTATGGCAGACATCAGGCGGCACGGATGCCCTGGTGATGGCTGCTCATGAGCTTACCGACGATGTCGAGAAGCACGGAGCGTGCGGCGAGTGCCGGCTCCGAAAGTGGGAGATGGTCCGACACGCAGAGCGAGACGGTCGCATCGATGACGGGCTTCGTCAGCGCCCTCACCTGCGCGCCCGCAAAACCCGACGTCTCCGTCACCACGGAAGCCGGGAGGATCGTCGAGCCAAGCCCGTCGAGGACTGCCGCTCCGAGCGCCGGAACGGACTCAATCTCCGAGACAACGTCCGGAACGGCCCTTGCCCTCGCGAGGGCTTCGTCGATCAGCCGGCGTAAAAGGTGGCCTTTGCTGGGAAGCAGCAATGGTAGCTCGTTCAACTCCGAGATTGGAAGCGGCACCTCAGGGTCGCCCGGCAATTCCATGCCGGGCGGCGAGACGAGGAACATCTCCTCCCGAAACAGCGGCTGCAGCGTTACGCCCTTGATGGGGTCGGCCGCGTAGATCAGCGCCATGTCCATTTTCCCCGTCATGATCAGCTCGCTCAGGATGTGACCAAAGCTGTCATTGATATGGACGACGATCTTGGGATGCTTCGCCTTCATCTCCTTGAGCAGCGGCAGCGAGAGCGCGCTGGACGTCGAATAGGTCGCCAGCCCGATGGAGACGCGGCCGGCGACGGACCTTGCCGACTGGTTGATGTCGATCTGCGCCTGATCGATCTGCTTGAGCATCAACTGGGCGTGGCGATAAAGGATGAGCCCGGCCTCGGTCGGTGTGATGCCGACGTTGCTGCGGATCAGGAGCTTGTGCTTGAAGTGCGCCTCAAGGGCGGCGATCTGCTGCGACAGTGCTGGCTGGGCGGTGCGCAAGATCGCCGCGGCGCGCGAAACGCTGCCCGTATCGACGATCTTGACGAAGCTTCTCAGTTTTCTGAAATCGACGCTCATGGTTCCCGACTTTGTTTCGTGAACCTAAGGCCTCGCGCAGGAGCGGCGCAAGCCCCTCCCGCGACACGCGTGACTTCAGCGAAGGGTCGCCACCGCGCTTTCAATGCGATCGCAGGCAGCCTTGATGGCTTCCATCGACGTGGCGATTGACAGGCGGAAATAAGGCGAGAGGCCGTAGGCAGCGCCCTGGAGCGCGGCGACACCGACACCATCAAGCAGGTAGAGAACAAAATCGAGGTCCGTCTCGATCGTCTTGCCTTCCGGGGTCTTCTTGCCGATAACGCCGGCGCAGTTCGGAAACAGGTAGAAGGCGCCGTCCGGCACCAGGCACGACAGGCCGGGAACGGCGTTCAGTCGGGCGCAGGCGTAGTCGCGACGCTCCTTGTAAACCTTGACACTTTCACTCACGAACGACTGGTCCGATGACAGCGCATGAGCGGCGGCGGCCTGGCTGATGGAAGACGGGCAGGACGACATCTGTGATTGCAGCTTGTTGATCGCGGCGACCAGCGGCGCTGGCCCGGCTGCGTAACCGATACGCCATCCGGTCATCGCATAGGACTTCGAGACGCCGTTCGCGAGCAGCACGCGATCCTTTAGTTCCGGCACCGCGGCAACAAGCGTCGTCATCGGCTCGTCCCGGAACCAGACCTGGTCGTAGATGTCGTCGGAAAGAACGAAGACGTGCGGATGGCGCAGAAGCACCTTTCCGAGAGCCTCGAGCTCGCTCCGGCTGTACGCCGCTCCGGTCGGGTTAGAAGGGGCGTTCAGGATCAGCCAGAGGGTTTTCGGCGTGATGGCAGCCTCAAATGCCTCCGGGGTGAGCTTGAAACCCTGCTCCTGCGGGCACTGGATGATCACCGGCTTGCCTTCGTTGGCGATCACCATGTCCGGATACGAGACCCAGTAGGGAGCCGGGACTATGACCTCGGCGTCGTTCTCGACGCTCGCCATCAGCGCGAGGAAGAGGATCTGTTTTGCCCCGCCCCCGACGCAGATCTCGTTGTCGGCATAGCTGAGACCAAGACGGCGCTCGAAATCACCGATGATGGCGTTGCGAAGCGCCGGCGTGCCGTTCACCGGCGTATACTTGGTCTCCCCCCGGTCGATCGCGGCATGCGCGGCAGCCTTCACGTTCTCAGGCGTATCAAAGTCGGGCTCGCCGACTGTCATGTCGACGATGTCTCGGCCGGCCGCCTTCAGTTCGCGCGCGCGGGCCGCAGCCGCCGTGCTCGGCGATACCTTGATGCGGGACACACGTGATGCAGGCACAAAAGTGCTCATGGAAGTTTCCTCAGTTCTCGATTGTGATCTGGCTGAAGGTGATCTTTTAGTGAACCGCCTCGACCTCGCCGCGCATCTTCCCGGTCAGGAAGAGTTCGCCGAGCTCGTCATGGGTGATGTCCTTGGGCAGGCCGTCCCAGATAACCTTGCCGAGACGCAGGATGACGGCACGTTCTGCGACTTCCATGGCCTTCTTCGTGTTCTGCTCGACAAGGAGGATGGTCTGGCCGGAGGCGTGCAACCGGAGAAGCTCGTCGAACACGACGCCGATCGCCGCGGGCGACAGGCCGACCGACGGCTCGTCGACCAACAGTACCTTCGGCCGCTGCAGGACCGCCATGGCGACTTCAAGCAGTTGCTGCTCGCCACCCGACATGTTTCCGGCGAGCGTCGAACGGCGCGTCTTCAGGATCGGGAAGAGATCATAGACGTAGTCGCGCTCGGCTTTCACTTTGGCGTCGCGGATCGTATACGCTGCCATCTGCAGATTCTCGTCGACCGTCATCACCGGAAAGTTGCAGCGCCCCTGCGGCACGAAGGATATCCCCTCGCCCAGGATGGTGCGCGACTTGTACCCCGCGATGTTCTTGCCCTGCCAGTGTATGCTGCCATCCTTGATGGTCGTCATACCGTAGAGCGTTTTCAAAAGCGTGGATTTGCCCGCTCCGTTCGGACCCATCAGCGCGACGAACTGGCCGGACGGCACATCGAGCTCGACGCCGTTCAGGATGTCCAGGGAGCCGTAGCCTGCACGCAGGTTCTTGATCGATAGTTCCGAATTAGCCACCAAGATAGGCCTCCCTCACACGCTGATCCTGAATGATGTCCTGCGGCAGTCCTTCCACAAGCTTCTGCCCTTGATCCAGAACGATCACGCGCTGGCAGATGCTGGTCACGACATCGATGTTGTGCTCAATCACCAGGAAGCTCACACCCAGCGACTTGTTCGCGTACAGGATCGTCTCAACGACCCGCTCGATGATCTTCGGATTGATGCCCGCCATCGGTTCGTCGAGCAGGATGAGCTTCGGATCCGGCATCAGCATGGACGCGAACTGGATGAGTTTCTGTTGTCCGCCGGAGAGGTTGCCGGCTGGCTGATGACGGACATCCCAAAGGCCGGCCATCTTGATGAGCTCGCGCGCTCTCTCGCGCAGGCCGGAGACGCGCTGGCGCGACATGCGCCCGAGGCCGAACGTTGACCAAAGTGACGGGAAGGTAAACATCTGCCCCGCGATGATCAGGTTCTCCTCGACGTCCAGCGACTTGAACACGACCGTCTTTTGAAACGACCGGAGCATCCTGCCTTCACGGGCAATGCGGTTCAGCGACCAGCCGGTGATATCCTGCCCATCGAGCTTCACCGTTCCGGTGTCCGGTTTCGCCAGCCCGGTGCTGCAGTCGAAAAAGGTCGACTTGCCGGATCCGTTCGGCCCGATCATCCCGGCGATCTCGCCCCGATTGATATGAATGCTGACGTCGTTGACCGCCTTCACCGCACCGTAGGACTTGCGCAGGTTCTTGATCTCAAGGATTGGAAGACCGGTCATTTCGCACCTCCGATCGCATTCCAGAAGCGATTGATGAGGGGCGCGAAGCCTTGTCTGAACCAGAAAACCAGGGCAAGCAGGCATAGCCCGTAGGCAATCATGCGAAGCTCGGGCGTGATCCGCAGCGCTTCCGTCAGCCCCACGAACAGGAGGCTCCCGAAAACGACGCCGGAGATGGTCCCCGCGCCGCCGCCGAGCACGATGATCAGCATCGTGGTCGAGTAGTACATCTGGAAGGTCAGCGGGCTGACGACCGTCAGATAATGGGCGTAGATGCTGCCTCCGACACCGGCGAAGACGGCGCTGATCATGAAGACGATCAGCTTGTAGCGCCACGTCGGGATGCCGACCGACTCCGCAAGCGTTTCGTTCTCGCGGATGGCGATCATGTTGCGGCCAGCCGGAGAGCGGACGATCGCCCAGACCGCCAGCGTTGCAAGCGCGCCGATCGCCAGCGCCAGATAATAGAAGCCCATGGTTCCGGACACGGTGAAGGACAGCGGCCCAAGGGCAAAGTGCGGCTTTGGGATGCTCGACAGGCCCATATCGCCGCGGGTGACCGAGATCCAGTTCTTGGCGATCGCCTGGCCGATGATCACGAAGCCCAGCGTGCACATCACAAATGACGTCGACCGCAGCCGGAGCGCAGGAATACCGAGCGGCAGCGCGATGGCTCCGGCAGCGAGGCCGGCCGCAACAACGTTTACATAGAAGGGCGTTCCGTAGGTCACGGCAAGGAGACCTGCTGTGTAAGCGCCGATGCCAAAGAACGCAGCCTGGGCCAGCGAAAGCAGTCCGGTATATCCGACCAGAAGGTTCAGGCCATGGGCGGGAAGCATGAAGATCAGAGCGATGATCAGCGAGTGCGTGACATATCGGCTGCCGATAAAGGGCGCCGTCAGCGCGATGACCAGCAGGATGGCACCAAGCGGAATGCGAAGATCGCGCCGGCGGATCTGCTGTGCTGTTTCCGTGAGAGACATGTCGAGTCCTCAAATTCGAGAAAGGGTCGGCGGAACGCGCTCAGAAGCGCGCCTGCGTCGAGAACAGTCCATGCGGACGCCACATCAGCATCAGGATGAGCGTGGCAAAGCCGACGGTATCGCGGAACTGGAGGCCGACATATGTGGCGACCAGGCTCTCCGCGACCCCAAGGATCATGGCTGCGAAGAAGGTCCCGCGCACGTTGCCGAGACCGCCCATGATGATGATCGGCAGCGTCTTGAAGGTGATGAGTTCTCCCATCCCGCCGTAGACGCTGACGTTCACAGGAGCGGTCAACACCCCGGACAGAGCGGCAAGCGCGGCACCGAGGATGAAGGTGCGCAGCACGACCTGCGGCACGTCTATGCCGACGACTTCGCAGCAATCGACGTTCTGCGACACCGCCCGCATCGACTTGCCCATGCGGCTGTAGGTGACCATCAGTTCGAGCCCGACGAAGACCAGCAGACAGACGACCAGGATGAGGATTCGCTGCTGCGCCAGACTGAAGCCGAGAATGGACACCGGCTCGATATAGCCGTCGGCGAAGAACTTGTAGCCGCCGCCGAAGACGAGGATCACGGTGTTTTGCAGGACAAGCGCGATCCCCAGCGTGGCGAGCACCCCGGACTCCGCCGGGGCACCAACCATGCGCTGCATGACCAGCTTGCCCACCACATAGGCGATGACGATGGTGGACAGCACGCCCACCACGATCGAAGCCTCATAGGAGAGCCCGAGGTAGTCGATGGAAAACCATGCTCCAAACGTCCCGAGCATATAGTATTCGCCGTGCGCGAAGTTGATGGCCCGCAGCACGCCGAATATCATCGTCATGCCGACAGCGACGATCGCATAGACGGAACCCGTCACGATACCGTTGACGATCTGCTCAAGGATGGTGGAGAACATGGCCGTATCCCTCGTGCATTCTTACTCAGCAGGATACTGAATGTCGGCCGTATAGGCACCCTTGACGCTGGGCTTGCCGTTTTCGATCTGCAGCAGGATCATCGGCAGGCGTGCCTGATTGTGGTCGTCGAAGGTGACCTCGCCGACCGGGCTCTTGTATTTGATCCTGGAGAGCGCATCCCGAACCTTTTCGCGGTCAGGGCTGCCGGCTTCGTGGATGGCTTTGGCGAGCAAGTTCACCGTATCCCAGTGGACATAGGCGTGGTTGTTCGGCGCTTCGTCATATTCGCTTGTGAACTTCTCGACGAATGCCTTGCTTTCGGGTGAATCAAATGCCGGGAGCCAGGCGGCGGCCTCAACCGCACCTTCAAGAGCTGTCGGGGCTGATTTGATGGTCTTTTCCGTGTTGAACTCGCCATTGCCGATGAGCGTCACCTTGCCGGCCAATCCGATCTCGACCATCTGCCGTGCGACGATCGGCGTCGTGTCGGCAAGGCCATACATGATGACGGCCTGAGCACCATTGTCGCGGATCTTCGCAAGGACGCTGCGGAAATCGACTTCGCCTTCCTTGTAATAGTCTTCGCTGAGGATTTCGCCTTTGAATTCCGGCAGGTACTTCTTGGTGAACTCGATTGCCGAGCGGCCATAGTCGCTGTCGACCGAAAGCACGGCGAACTTGCTGAAACCGCGTTGTTCGGCTGCGTATTTCGCGACAACGAAAGCACGGTTCTCGTCTGTCGGGTAATTGCGGAAAGTCCATTTGTAACCGCCGACACCGGCACCGTAGGTGATCTTCGGATTGGACGATGCAGCGTTGAGGAAGAGAACGCCGGCGTCTTCTGCCACGGGCTGCATGGCCAGCGTCACAGAGCTGGAGACGTCGCCGATGATATAGTCGACCTCGTCCTCGTCGATCAGGCGGCGGGTGGCCGAGACGCCCTCGACCGGGGTGCCCTGGCTGTCGGCGTTGAAAAGCTCGATCTTGCGTCCGTCGACACCGCCGGCCGCATTGATGTCCTTCACGGCGAGCTCTGCGCCGTGCATGGAGAATGCGCCATAGCGGGCGTTGGGGCCGCTCATCGGCGCGACGATGCCGAGCTTGATGGTTTCGTCGGCCGCCTGCGCCAGACCGGACAATGCTGGAACGCTCGCGGCGAGCGAAAGGATAGCGGTGGAAATGCAAAATGCTCTGCGGCTTGAAGTATGTTTCATGAGTTCCCACTCCGTGTTCTTTGACGCAGTCGCCGGCCCGATGCCGTCGCTTGCCTCTCGCCGCTTTTGCGGTTCTTTCGAGATCAGCCTTTGCTGACCTCGTCACAGTAGGTTCATAAAAGTGCTGCTGGCCAACACAACTCCATTCTGCCGCCATAGCGTTTAATTATGGCGAGTGATCGGCCGCAAACGGTGGCCGTGCTGGATGGCATCGAAACAATTGACCCAGAGTTTGATCGACCAGAGGCCGCTCCGCGAAAACGCGTCCCGCTCTTTGACCGGCCAGATTCCGTCGCGGTCAGCGGAACCTGTCACGAACTCGGCCGCAAGTGCCTTGGCGATGGCGATCGCTTCCGCCAGGAGGTCCCGTTTCTGGATCGGGATCGTTCGATGACCCCTGACATCTCCGCCGGTGAAGCCTTCCTGAAGGATTATGCGCTGACGGACTGAAAAGCTATGGACGGCAGAAATCTGCCCCGCCGTCTGCAACCCGCGGCCTGACCGCCGCGGGTTGTTTTTGATTGTGGACGTTGCGTCACTGGCTCTGGATCCAATGCAGGAACTTGCGGATCGCCTTTTCGTTGCCGCGGCGCTCGAGGTGGGCGAGGTACCAGCCACCAGGCTGCATGACATCGGAATGAAGCGGAGCCACCAGGCTCCCACTTGAGAGATCGGCCTGAACCAGGAACTCGGGGACCACCACAATCCCTTGCCCGCTGATCGCCGCTTCGATCGCAAGCAGATTGCTGTCGAAGAGCGGCGAGGGTTTTTGCGATAGTCCGGCGGCACCTACGCTCGCTGCCCATGTCGCGGCGTCTTCGCTCGTCCCGCTCACGGCGAGAAACGAAAAATGGCGCAGATCTTCCGGTGTCTTGACCGCGCGGGCGATGCCAGGCGAACAAACCCCGACAAGTTTTTCCCGCCGCAGCAGCGTATAGATCACGTTTGGTCGGTTCGGCGTTCGCGTGTAGATCAGTCCGATGTCGGCCCGGTCGGGATTGAACTCCCAATCGAGAAGACTTGCATCAAGGCTGACAGCGATCTCCGGCGACGCTTCCTTGAATCTCTGGAGCCGCGGTATCAGCCAGCGCACGGCGACGGTGACATAGACCTGGACAGTCAGGGAGGCCGGCGTGTTCGTCTGGCGGATCAGATCTGTCGTGAGTGCGATCCGATCCAGCGCGTCCTGGACGACGGGGAAGTATAATGACCCTTCCTTGCTCAGTTCCACACGACCGGGAAGCCGCAGAAAGAGTGGTATGCCCAGATTGCGCTCCAGGGAGGCGACCTGATGGCTGATCGCGGACTGGGTGACGCGCAATTCTTCTGCCGCCGCTTTGAAGCTGAGCAGGCGTGCCGCCGCTTCAAAGGCCCTTAGCGTCGTCAAGGGAGGCAATGTCCGCCGAACCATTCTCGGGAACCCACATGAATTTTCCTCATGTAGACGTGATTTCTAATCGTTTGCAAGGCGTTGGCCGCGTTTTCATACTCCCGACATAATCCAAAACAGGGGAACCAGTATGAAAAACCATCTTTTGAAAGGCACGGCCCTTGCCGTTGCAATCGGCGCCTATTCGTTGCCGGTCACTGCCGCGCTCGCCCAGCAGAGTTGCATTCGCGTGCTCGGCTACGAGTCCGATGGCGAGAAGCAGACCATGGACCCGGCAGCCCTCATCGGCACGGACAGCGTATATCATATCCGCGCGGTCTACGAACCGCTCGTCGACCGCAGCAACACGATGCAGCCGATGCCGGCGCTTGCCGAATCTTGGGAAGCGAATGCCGATGCGACGGAATGGACCTTCCATCTCAGGAAGGGCGTGAAATTCCACGACGGCTCCGATTTCGATGCCAAGGACGTGGTCTATTCCTACCGCCGCCTTCTCGATCCCACGGTCTCGCCGGGCGGTTTCTCCACCCTCGCCTTTCTCGATGCGGACGGCATCACTGCTGTCGATGATCATACGGTGCGTTTCAAGGTGAAGCAGCCCGTCGTCGAGCTTCCGATGCTGATCGCCACCAAATATGCGCTGATGGTTCCAGATGGCGCGAAGGCGCCGGACCTGCGCGTCAAGGGCAACGGCACCGGCCCCTTCATGCAGGAAACCTTCACCATCAACGGCGCCGTGCGCGTGATGCGGCGGAATGCAAACTATTGGCGCGCCGGCCTGCCGAAGGCGGAATGCCTGGAAATCACCACCAGCTTGGAGCCGACATCCCGCCTCTCCGCCCTGCTTTCCGGCACGGTGGACCTGTCGCTGACCGTCGATCCGGCGAGCCTCATCACGCTGAAGGACAATCCCGCGGTCGAGCTCGTCGCAACACCTGGCGCAACATCCCTCTATCTCGCAGTCTGGACGGACACGCCGCCCTTCGACAACGTCAAGGTCCGCGAGGCGATGAAGCTGGTGATGGACCGCCAGAAGATCGTCGATACGGTGCTGCTCGGCTACGGCGAGGTCGGCGCCGATACGCCGATCCCGCTCTCCTCGCCGCTCGGCCTCGGCACGCCGGCAAAGGCGGCGGATATCGAGAAGGCGACGGCGCTGCTCGCGCAGGCCGGCCATGCGGATGGCATCGACTTCGATCTGTACACATCGGACTCCTATCCCGGCATGATGCTGCTCGCCCAGGTCTATGCCCAGATGGCCGCGCCCGCGGGCATCCGCGTCAACGTCATCACCTCGCCAGCAGAAGGCTATTGGGACACGATCTGGCTGAAGAAACCGGCCGTCATTTCCTACACCAGCGCCCGCCCGCCGGCGGAAGCCCTGACGCTGTCGCTGAACAGCAAGTCAGAGTGGAACGAAACGCACTGGAAACGCGACGATTTCGACGCGCTTGTCGTCAAGGCCGGGCAGACTGCCGATGAAAAGCAGCGCAACGATCTCTACCGCGACGCCCAGCGGATCGTTGCCGACGAAGGCGGCATGATCCTGCCGGTCTTCACCTCCGTCGTCGCCGGCCTGCGCAAGGGCTGCACCGGCTACCGGCCGAATGTCGACGTGAACCGCATCGACTATGCGAACCTGAGCTGCGGCGAGTAGCCGCCCCGCCCACGCGACAAAAACAACCGATCCAAGTCAACCGCATCCACGGGGCCTTGCCCCGCGGAAGAGGATAGCTGCATGACGATTTCCGCATTGACAACCTTTTTGAACTGTTTCGCCGATGCACTCGACCGCGACCCGCGGCCCGTCTCGCGATCGCACACCGCCCGGTTGCGCCGGCTTGCGAAGCGCCTGCCGCCCGTCAAGGACGTACCGCCAGGCCGCGTGCCGATCCAGGCGGCCTGCGAGGCTGAGCTTGCGTCCTACGCGGCGCAGTCGCCGCTTGCCCGGGCGTTGGCTGCCCTTCTGCCAACAATCCATATCACCCGCAGCACCAGTTATCTCGCCAACCCGCCCAGCAGCGATTTCGGCGAAAATTACGGCTATGGCATCATCTGCGGCCCAGACGGCGGGCCGCCGACCCTGATCCAGGACCCCGATATCGCCTTCGGCCTGATGTTCCTCGGGCCGAAAACCCACTATCCGCTTCATCATCACCCGGCCGATGAGCTCTACTACACCGTCACGGGACCTTCCTTCTGGCGGGCGGGCGAAGCGGACTGGACCCGGCGCGACATCGATGAAATCATCCACCACCCACCGTGGCTGCCCCATGCGACGCTTTCAGCAGAGCGACCGCTGGTGCTGCTCTACATCTGGGAAGGCGATCTCGAGACCGACGCCGCCTTCATTCCCGATATCGTGACGGCGGATGCCGCCCTCTTTTCCGTAGGATTGGATGCAACATGAGCGTTTTTCGTCTCCTTGCCAGCCGGATCCTGTTTTCGGCCCTGACGCTGCTTCTCGTCTCGATCCTGATCTTCCTGATCCTCGAGGCGCTGCCGGGCGACGTCGCCACCCGCATTCTCGGCCGCGACGCCACCGCCAAGGCGCTGGAGGTCCTGCGCAGCCAGCTCCATCTCGATCAGCCCGCTCTCGTCCGCTATTTCCAGTGGCTCGGCGATTTCGTGCGCGGCGATCTCGGCGTGTCGATCGCAACCGGCCGGCCGATTGGCGATGTCCTTGGCCCCCGCATCGTCAACACGCTGCTCCTGTCGCTCTTCGCCTTTGCGATCTATCTCGTGCTGGCGCTCGTTCCGGCGATTATCCAGGCGACGAACCGTGGCAAAGCCGTTGACAACATCCTCTCCGTCATCACGCTCGTCCTTCTGTCGCTGCCCGATTTCTTGCTGGCGACGATGCTGCTTTTCCTCTTCGCCGTCGCGGTGCCTATCCTGCCGGCGCTGGCGACGATCTCGGAGGCCAGCACCTGGCTGGAGACGCTGCGCGCCATGGTCCTGCCTGCCGTGACGCTCGCCATCATGATGGCGGTCTATGCCATCCGCGTGCTGCGTGACAGCCTGATCGAAGTGCTGCGCTCGGACTATGTGCGCCTTGCCGAATTGAAGGGCCTGCGCCCACGTGCCGTGCTCTTCCGCCATGCCCTGCCGAACGCCATCGTGCCGGCGCTCAACGTCACGGCGCTCAATCTCGGCTTCCTGATCGGCGGGGTCGTCATCGTCGAGCGGGTGTTTTCCTATCCGGGCTTCGGCACACTGCTGATCGATGCACTGCAACTGCGCGATATCCCCCTGATCAAGGCGACCGTGATGATCAGTGCCGCAGTCTATGTCGCCGCCAATCTCGTGGCAGACGTGCTGGCCGTCCTGCTTCAACCGCGCCTGAGGACAAGCCGATGACCATGATCACCTCCAATCCAGCCAGGCAGCTTTTCCGGTTCAATGCCGGCTACTGGCGCGCCACACCCGGTCCCTTCAAGGTCGGTGCAATCATCCTCGCCGCCCACGCGCTCTTCGCCGTCATCGGCACTTTCTGGACGCCCTATGGCTTTGCCGAAATGGGCGCCGGCCTGCCACTTTCCGGGGCTTCCTGGCAGCATCCGATGGGCCTCGACCAGATCGGTCGCGACGTCTTCAGCCGCTTCATGCACGGCGCGCACATCGTGCTCTTGCTCGCCTTCGCCGGCACGATGCTGGGCATGGTCGCGGGCACCACGCTCGGCCTCATTTCGGGTTATGTCGGGGGCTGGTTCGATGAAATTACCCAGCGCATCGTCGAAGCGATGATCAGCATTCCCTTCCTGGCGCTCGCTTTGGTGATGATCATCGCAGCCGGCCCCACGCTCGCCGGCGAACCCGTGCTCATCGTCTTCGTCGTCGGCCTTGTCTATGCGCCGCGCATCACCCGCATTGCACGCGCCGCCGCCATGGAAATCGCCACGCGCGAATATGTTGCCGTGGCGGAACTGCGCGGCGAAGGCACCTGGTCCATCGTTTTCCGCGAAATTCTCCCGAACGCCGCCAACGTGTTGCTCGTCGAGTTCTCGCTGCGCCTCAGCTATGCGCCGATCCTGATCGGAGCTCTCGGCTTCCTCGGCTTCGGCATCCGCCCGCCGACGCCGGAATGGGGCCTGATGATCAGCGAGAACCGCAATTTGCTGATCGCCTCGCCGGTGACGGTGTTCGGCCCCGGCCTCGGCCTCGCCTCCCTCGTCATCGGATTCAACCTGTTCACCGACGGCCTGTCGCGCATGCTCGGCCAGCGGCCCGTCATGGGAGCGTGAAAATGAAGAAACTCATCGACGTCCGCAATCTCAATATCGCCTATGGCGCAAAGTCCAGCTGGACCAATGTGGTACAGGACGTTTCCTTTGAAATCGCCGGGGGTGAGGCCTTCGGGCTCGTCGGGGAATCGGGCTGCGGCAAATCCACCGTCGCCTACCGCCTGCTTGGCTACGGTACGATCAACAGCCTCGTGCAAACCGGTGAAGTGCTGTTCGACGGCACGGACCTTCTGAAACTCGATACGAATTCGCTCACGAAGCTGCGAGGCAACCGCATCGCGCTCGTGCCACAGAACCCAACGACCTCGCTCAGCCCCGGCATGCGGGTCGGCTCGCAGATTCGCGAGATGATCGCGGCACACCGGGCGCTGCCGGACGGCATGAGCATGCAGAGCCGCATTGTCGAGCTTTTCGCGCTGGTCGGCCTGCCAGATGTCGGCCACCGCTATCCCCATGAGCTTTCCGGCGGCCAGCAGCAACGCGTGGCGATCGCCATGGCGGTCGCCTGCAATCCCGACCTGCTGGTGCTCGACGAGCCAACGACCGGCCTCGACGTCACCACGCAGCGCCAGATCATCCAGCTTCTCGGCGATTTGAGAAGCCGCATTGGCATGGCGATGCTCTACGTGACGCACGATCTCGCTCTTCTTGCCCAGATCGCCGACCGGGTGGGCGTGATGTATGCCGGCCAGCTCGTTGAGGTCGCGCCCTGCGATCAACTGCTGGCCGCCCCAGCCCATCCCTATTCCCGCGGGCTCATCACCTCGATCCCGACCGTAGACGGGACGGACAGGCGGGCGCAGGGCCTGCGCGGCGTGCTGCGCCGCGACCAGATGTCCACCGGCTGCAAGTTCGAGCCACGCTGCGATTTCGCCACCGCCGCCTGTCGCACCACACCGCAGGTGCTCGAACCGTTCGGAGAGATGCGATCCGTCGCCTGCATGAAATGGCGGGAGGCAACGGTGCCTCAAACGCCGGCTGTAAAGCCAAGACCGGGCGCCAGGACAGCGGCAAAGCCGGGACGCCTGCTCTCAATTGCGGACCTCAACCTATCCTATGGAAAACCAAGCATTTTCGACAGGTTTCTCGGCAAAACAAGCCCTTCCATCGTGCGCGACATCGATCTCGAACTGCGTGCCGGCGAGGTGGTCGCGCTCGTCGGGGAATCCGGCAGCGGCAAGTCGACGATTGCCCGGGCGATCAGCGGCCGCCTGCCGCCGCGTGCGGGCCTGATCAGCCTCGATGGCGATCTGCTCGCCTCGACGCTGAAAAGTCGCTCGGTCGAGCAGTTGCGGCAGATCCAGTACATCTTCCAGAACCCCGACGCCTCGCTGAACCCCCGCCGTCGCATCCGGGCGATCCTCGAACGGCCGCTCGCCCATTTCGGTATCGAGATGGATGAAATGGCCCTCGAAGGCGTGCTGGAAAATGTCGGCCTGCATGCGGGTTACCTCGACCGGTTCCCGGAACAGCTATCCGGCGGCGAGCGCCAGCGCATCGCCATCGCTCGCGCGCTGCTGGTCAATCCCAAGCTGCTGATCTGCGATGAAATCCTGTCGGCGCTCGATGTCTCGGTGCAGGCGAGGATCGTCGAGCTGCTGCGGTCGCTCAAGGAAAAGCACGCCGTCGCGATGCTGTTCATCTCGCATGACCTGGCCGTTGTGCAGCAACTCGCCGACCGGGTGGCGGTCCTCTATAAAGGCGCACTGATGCAACTGGCCGATACCGACACGCTGCTGGACGCGCCCCTCCACCCCTATACCGAAATGCTGCTGGAGGCCGCACCCGGTCTCAGCAAGGACCACTACGTCTCCCGCCCCCCGGCCATGCCCGCGTCGAAGGCGGTGCACGGCATCGGCTGCCCGCTAGCCGGCCGCTGCCCGCGTCAGGTCGGCACCATTTGCGCCGAGACGCGACCCCCAGTCCAGGAGACGGGCAGCGGATTTGTCCGGTGTCACGTTCCATTAGATCGGCTCTTGTTCCGACAGGTCCCCATTGCCACAAATACGGGCGATTCAATCCACCGTGCGGGAACGGCACCGGCCTTTAGCGGCCGATAGCGATCGTACCCATGCATGAACTGTGGAAATCGCCGAGGTCCCGCGTGGCAGATCCGCCGCCTTGTTTTGCTGGCAGCGGGCCGCTCGAATTGACCGCTCACGAGGCGTTGGCATTGACCAAGATGGATTGGAACAGCGACGCACTGTACGACCCTGTGCCAGTTAGCATTCGCTACTCGCAGAGACTAGCGCGCACGATCGCGAATCGTCCCAGACCTGCCGCGCAACGTCTACCCCTATCGCCTTTTCATGTGAGACTTGGCCTTATCGCAGCCAGGTTCGTCTGATGCAATCGGATGGCATCGTTGTGACAAAGTCGGCATACTCAACCTACCCGCTCAAATCCGGACATTCTGCAAGCGGCCCCTTATCGGTCATCTGACGCCCGCGTAGCGCGTCCGCTTCATAGCGCGCTGTGGACGAGGCCGTGCCCAAGACGATACCCAATTCATCCTGCATGACCGACAAGTGGGCGCGACGTAGCAGGGCGCGCTATGGCCGCCGGGCGGCTAATTCGAAGTCGGACAGCGGAAATAGTTGCCGCCAGAGAGCTCCTGTTGACTAATGCCAAAGCCAGGGCGCAAAGATGGCATCCATGGTCGCTCGCGGCGGAAAATTTAAGGAATTCAAAGGCGGCTTCGACAAGCCTTTGAATTCATATGAAAATCCATACTCCCTAGTTACTTACTTTTTCAAGAATTTTACCTGCTGCATCTGGTCCGCCCTGACGGCGGCGCTTCAAGGTCAGCGAAGACCAATCGCTTCAGTTCATTTCGGGAAGAGGAAGGTCATGCCGACGCGCACGCCCCAGCCTTCTGGGCCGTTTTCAGGTGCGGTCGCCCAGTAGCGCGCGCCGGCGCTCAGGCTGACCGGTTGCGCGCCGAATTTCACCAGTTTGGAAATTTGGACGTTGATCGGCACCGACCATTCCTCGGCCTTCCAGTCATAGGTGCTTTCCGTGTTCAGGCTGAAGGTCCAGGCGTCATGCGTGGTGTAGGACAGGAACGGCTGCAGGAACGTGTTGCTGATATCCGGCCTGTCGTTATCGCCGGCGAAGGACCAGATGTGATTGGCGAGCGCGCCGTAGGTCCATGGGCCATCCTGTTTCAGGATGACGATTGTCGGGCCGGCGCCCCATTTGTCTGTGCCCAGGAGGTCATTGGTGCCGGTCGGGATGAGAAATGCCGGTCCCGCGCCCCAGATGATGCCGCTTTCGGTCGGTTTGGACGGCGAAAAGAAAAAGCTCTGCGTGATGTCGCCGAGGCCGAACTGGTGACCCGACGACCCGGCGATGTCGTTCTGCCAGATCACCGGCAGGATCGTGCGCGAGATAACGTTCCAGTCCGCGTTCAAGGTGATCGGCACGACCGGCTGGATGTTCAGAACCTCGCGGTTGCCGTCCTGCGGGCCATAGCCGCTGTCATAGTTGAACTGGAATGGAACGCTGATCAGCGATGCGACGGGATTGCTCAGTTGCTTGGCCAGATCGGCGTCTTCCGCACGGGCGAAAACCGTCGTACTCGTGACAAAGACGGTCGCCACTCCCAACGCTTTTAAAGCACGGCCAGAAATCATGTCGAAAGCCCCTGTTTACACGCGCAAAACACACTCGCATCTTGTGCATTGCGTCGCTACAATGCCAGCTTAGAGAGCAATGATGAAAGAGGGAATTGCGAAGGACTATTTCCTCAATCACACAGACGCTGTTCCCGGACGAGCGGGAACCCTGCAGAATCTCTCCTCGAACGACGGGCAGACGCCGATATCGCAGACATCTCAATGGCTTTTCCTCGGCCCTCTCCATTGTCGATGGCATTCGGGGTGACGGCAAGGATAACGCAAGGACCAGAACACGCCGTCCGGCGAGACGATGTTTTTGAGAGCTTTGAACGGAAAATCCAGGGAGGATATGGTGGGAAAAGCCGCGAAATGCCTTGTGATCACGCTTTCCGTGACGGCTGCCTTGTCGAGTGCGTCCATCACGCATGCCGCCGATCTGGTGATTGCCATGCCGAACTGGCCCTCCGGGCAGGCCACGGCCAATATCCTGAAGGTTGGCATCGCCAAGGAATTCGGCCTGGACGCCGAGATCAAGGAACTCGGCGAGCTTACCGCCTTTGTCGGACTTGAATCCGGCAAGGTCGATATTCATCCGGAAGTCTGGCGTCCAAACCTTGACGATGTCGTCGACAAATATGTCACGCAGAAGAAGGTCGTCACGCTCAGCGGGCGCGGCGTCGACGCTTGGCAGGGGTTGTGTGCAACGCCCGCGGCCGCGAAGGACATCAAGTCGATTACCGACCTCACCGACGTATCGAAGACTGCGGCATTGGACACAGATGGAGACGGAAAGGGCGAACTCTGGATCGGTGCTCCGACCTGGTCGTCGACAGGGATCGAGCGGATCAGAGCGAACGGCTACGGCTATGCAAAGAACCTGACGCTCGTCGAAGTGGAGGAAGAGGTCGCGATGGCCGCGGTCGATGCGGCGGTTGCCACCGAGCAGCCCATGGTCTTTGCCTGCTACGCCCCTCACTATGTCTTCGATCTGCACCAGATCACAAGGCTGACCGAGCCCGCATACGATCCCAGAAAGTGGAAGATCGTGTCGGGCGAGGACCCGTTGTGGATCAGCAGGTCGAGCGCCTCCGTCGCCTGGCCGACGGCCCATTTCAACATCGCCTATGCGTCGGCCTTTGGAGGCAAACATCCCGATGTTGCGCGTTTCCTCGAGAAGGTCGACTTCACCACCGAAGAGGTGACACAGATGAGCTATGCGCTCGAAGTCGAGCGGCAGAAGCCGTCCGATTTCGCTGAAGCCTGGGTGAAGAAAAACGCCGCACGCATCGATGGATGGGCCAAGCCATGAAAAAAGTCGCGACCACCATTCTCGCCATCGGTCTTTCCCTGGTCATCCTGACCAATGCCGTTGCCCAGACGCAGATATTCGATCCCAAGACCCGCAAATGGGTCGACTACGACAAGAAGAAGGCCCGCCAGTTATACGCCCGCAACAAACAACTTCCGGAGGCGTTCCGGATGCAGATGGTCCAGTTCCGTACGGCTGAAAAGCCGGGCACGATTATCATCGACGGCAACCAGCATTTCCTCTACCTCGTGCAGCCGGGCGGACAGGCGATCCGCTACGGCATCGGCGTTGGCCGGGAGGGCTTTGGCTGGGCGGGAATGGTGCGCATCGGGCGCACGGCGGAGTGGCCGACCTGGACGCCGCCTGCCGAAATGGTCGCGCGCGACGCGAACGCAGCAAAATGGGCAGCCGGCATGCCCGGAGGCCCCGACAATCCGCTCGGCGCACGCGCGCTCTATCTCTACGAGGGTGATCAGGACACAATCTACCGGATTCATGGGACGACGGAGCCCTGGACGATCGGTCTTGATGTTTCATCCGGGTGCATCCGGATGAACAACGATGACATCACAGACCTCCATTCGCGCGTCTCGGTGGGCGCCAAGGTGATTGTGCTGATGCAGGGCGCGGCTCTGTACAAGGGTGTTTGAAAAAGGAGCAGGACGTGAAGATTTTGCCGATGCCAAGACCCTATCTGCCTCAGATCCTGTATCGAGCAACTGCCATTTCGCTCGCAGGCTGCCTTGCGGCCTGCGTATCGGCACCCCCGCCCGAACAGATGGCCCGAACGACCCTGCAAACCGCGCCGGCGGACCTGCAGCTCCTGTGTGCGGGCGCCGTCGCGGGATCTGCAAAACTGGACAGCTCCAAAGTGCTTCCGACGAGTTCCAGGGCACTGGATGCCCAGACCTACAATGTGGAGCTGGATGCAAGCGGACAAAAATACAATTGCGTTGTCGATACCAACGGCACAGTCAAATCTGTCCAACCCGTTTGAACCATTCGATCAACAACAGTATCCGGCAGGCGCGTGCCGGCGTTGACCGGGGGCATGCCCTGATCACAGAAGCAGCAGCTTCTTCACCAACCCAAACACGTCCTTGAACGGGACCCGTGTCGCGGCGGCGATGGCGAACGGCAAGAGGGCAGCGACGATGGCGCGATGATCGGCGCCGAAATCACCTGTCGCAGCTTTTCCCTGAGGCGCTGTTCGACCTGCTGTTCGGCCAACATGAAGGCACCAATGGCGACGAAGGACTTCACCCAAGCGCCTATATCCAGAAGATAGATCCGGCCGTTGGCGGAATCGAACGACAGGCTTTGCGGCAAGCCGAGCAGGAAAGGCACTAGGCAAGCCCGATGAAAATCAGGGCCTGCTTCCCTGCCCGCAACGCGTGTTCATGCAACAGGCCGAGCCGTACCTGCAGTTCATAAAAGGGTCCGTCATGGGAGGCGAGGAATTCACCGACTGTTTCAGGGGTCACCGGCGCGTGCCTCACTCATGCGGGCATGTCTCTTCGCTCATGTTGCGAGCAGGTTCGGCGTGTTCAATCCTCAGTCACTTCCCAGTTGTCGTCTGGATTGAACGTCTTGATCCCCGCCGCCATGGTTTCGGTCTTGTCTCCGAGATCGGCCTGATAAACGATGCCGTTTGCATTGACTGCGAAGGTGTGAACGCCCGTCTCACCATAGCGGATCGGCCAGGCGATGAGGGCGAAGCCGGCAATCATGTTGCCGTTGATGATATAGTCGAACTTGCCGCCGGCGATGTTCGGCCCCTGGCTGGTGATGATACGGTAGTGGTAGCCGAAATAGCCCGCTCCTGCCTTTGCCTTCTCAAGCACCGCGTCGCTTTCGAAGGCATCGCCTGCGGGGCTGTCGCCGGCGTCGAGGTCCGGCGACCAATAGAGACCGTCAGTCTTGCCTTCGCTGCTGATCAGCTTTTGCGCATACTCCATGACCCCATCGTCGTCGTGATCCGCCGAGGCATATTCCTTCTGCGCGTCGACATAGGCGCGTGCCGTGGCAATCGCCTGCAATTCGTTCTCGCCGACCCGCCGGTTGATGATCTCCTCGAAGCCCGCATAGGTATCGAACGCCCACTTGCCGTCTTTACCCTTGACGACGGGGAACGGCAGCGGCCAGAGCTTGTCGCCGATATCGAGGATTTTCCGGTCATCGACATCACGCACGACAACCTTCTGCTTGGCGCCGTCGCGGATTTCGGCATAGGTGTCCATCACTCCTTCGGCGGTCTTGGTTTTTGCCGGATCAAGGCCGAGCAGCGCGGCAAGCTTGTCGAAATCGTCCGCCGCCAGCGCTGCCTTGAAGGCATCGACGGCCTTTTCCGGAGTATCGAACACGGGCGGATCACCCGGCGATGCAAAACCCGAAATGACCGTTTCATCCGAAGGATCCTGCGCCGTGGCAAGACCCGTTGTGAAGCTCAGGAGAGTAGCGGCGAAGACCGAACCCAGGAGCATTTTTTTGACTGATCGTGTCATAACTGTCTTCCTTGTTCCCGAGTGTTATCGACGCCCACCACCGCCTCGGCGCCCGCCACCGCCACCGCCGCCGTGGTGGCGTCTACCGCCGCGGTTGCCGCCACCCATGGCCTGCCTACCGCGATTGGATTGCATCTGCGTCCGCCGACCGTTGTCGACGCGGCCAAGCGCCGAGGGTTTCCTCGGTCGGTTATCGATCCGGCCTGCTGGCTTCCGCTTCGCCACCGGACGCTTCGCGTTTGCTTTCGACTTGATGTTGCCGGCCGGCTTGTTCACCTTGCGGTTCTGGACTGCCTGGCCCGGCTTCTTGCCCGCAGCCGCTGCTCTGTCGCCACCCGGCCTGTTGCGCGCCGCGCTGGCCTTGTCACGGTTGATCCTGTCCGCATCGATCTTGCTGTTGCGGACATCCGTGACGCTGATATTGCCCGGCTTGTTGCGGATATTGCCGGTGCGATCGTTGCCGATCACGTTTGACTTGGCCCTGATGCTGTTGCGGTCGTTCGCCTTGATGCTGTTCTTGAAGGAATTGCGGTCGATCTTGTTGAACTGGTTCCTGTCGAAATTGATCTTGCTGCGATCGACATTCTTCCAATCGACGTCGTTTATGTTGAGCTTGCCGTTGAAATCGCGATTGTTGAAGCAGTTTTTGCAATCGATGTCGACGTCCCCATCCCAACGCCCGCCCCATACGCCCCAGTCGTCCCAATCAACGGCGGATGCCCAGATTGCACCCGTGATCGCACCTGCGAAAAAGGTTGCCGTGG
>UCEZ01000080.1 GCA_900471525.1 Hyphomicrobiales bacterium
GACAGCCGGCTTGATCGGTCTCGTGACCCGCATCTGGCCGGCTGTTGCCATCGCCTTGGCAGGCTTTTGGCTGTGGTCCGCCGCAACTTGGACAGGGCCGAATCTAGCGGAGGGATGGCGTGGTGTCGATCTCGAACTGGGGGCATCACTTGGGCGCGATCCCGGTCTTCAGCGCCAGCGTGACCTTATCGCAACGGTCCGTTCCCATGCTTCAGGCAACATGCCTGTCGTCGTCTTGCCTGAAAGCGCACTTGGCTACTGGACGCCCACCGTCGAGCGGCTTTGGACGAAGGCTTTGGCCGGAACCGACGCGACCGTCATTACCGGCGCAGCTCTGGTCGATACGCACGGCTACGACAATCTGCTTGTGGCGATTTCAGCCAAAGGTGGCCGCATCCTTTATCGTGAGCGCATGCCTGTCCCAGGCGCGATGTGGCAGCCTTGGCGGTCGTGGTGGGGCGAGACACAGGGCGCGCGGGCAGACCTCTTTGCAAACCCCACCGTCGATCTCGACGACTGGAGGCTCGGGCCGCTGATCTGCTACGAACAACTCATCGTCTGGCCGATCCTGCAATCCATGCTTCACGACCCGGACATGATCGTTGCCGTCGGCAACGGCTGGTGGACATCGGGGACGTCGATCGTCGCCATCCAGCGCGCCAGTACCGAGGCCTGGGCGCACTTGTTTGCCAAACCACTTGTCACTTCCTTCAACACCTGACACTGGAGCACCGTCATGCTGGACGCCGCCATCATTCAAAAATGCGCCGATCCCTCCCTCACGCCTGCTGTCGTCGAGCAGTTCGTTCAGGCTGTGGGCTCGCCAGACCCACTTGCCGTAACGGTGAAATCCGGAGGGCGGCTGATCCTCGTGCCGAAGGCGAAAACGCCGGAAGAAGCCATGGGACTGATCCGGCAATATGTCGGCCAGGCAGTGGTTCGGGTCGGACTGACGCAGTTCCCCGCCGGGGTCGGTATCAAGGATGCGTCGGAGCTGAAGCCTGACCTGGTCGACGCCTGCGAGAACCTGCGCGTCGGCACGAAGATGTTTGCCAAGATCCTGCGTCTCGTCGCCAAATGGTATGGCAGTCCCACCAGCAAAGAAGTGTTCCCCCAAATATTCGAGGATGCCGTCTACGCCTGGAAAACTGGCGAGTTCGAAGGTGTGGGCGTGTTTCAGGCGGAAGATCCGGGCGGCGAAGTGGAGTCCGGTGACGCGAATGTCGAGCCGCAGGACGAGAAACAAGCGCCTGTAAGCGAGGACGCCAAGCTGATGATCGGTCAATCGCAGAAAGAAGGGGACGTTGGCGCAGCGGATATGCGGATCGATCTTTCGAGGATCGGGAACAAGTAGGCGCCATACGCGGCAGCATTGCGGAAGGGGTAAGATTCCGCAATGTGACGGGCGCCTGGCCGGAAGGTGAAGATCGATTTCGAAGCGCTAATGCCACAATGCGGAAATTGGCACGGCGGACAAACGTTCTCCGAATGGGATCACCTTTTGGTGGTCGTACAAGACAATGCCTGAAACAAATCGTTCTCCACATTCGTCGGCCAAAATTCGCAATCCAGAAAAATCGGAGTTCGAGACGGATGCCGCCGCTTTTACCTCTATACCGACAACCCGTCCCCTTCTGTCTTCGATAACGATATCGACCTCGTTTTGCTGTTTGTCTCGAAAGTGCGAAAACTCAAATCGCTCCTCTCCGCCACTCGCGAGCTTGAGGATTTCGGCAAAGACGAAAGTCTCCAGCAACGGCCCAAATTGCCCCCTTTCTGCCCGTAGTCGGTCGAGAGAGAGGTCACGAAGGGCGGCAAGAAGGCCAGAATCAAGGAAATGTATTTTTGGCGTTTTCGTAAGGCGCTTCAGTTTGTTGGAAAACCAGGGCTGCAAGGTTCGAGCGAGGAATAGGCTCTCGAATATGCCAACGTATTTTTGCGTTGTGATGTGATTCATCCCAATTGCGGCACCGATCCCGGAATAGTTCACGAGTTGTCCAGAGTGCTCCGCCAGAATGCGGAGTAGCCGGGGCATTTGAGCGATTTGCTCGATTTGCGCGACATCACGAACGTCCCGTTGAACGATCGCCTGGATGTAGTCCACATACCAATCCTGTTTGCGGGACCAAGTCTTCCGTCCCAACGCTTCGGGATAACCCCCTGCGAGAACTGCGGCCATCAAGTCATCTGCGACGATGGAATCACCAGCTCTAGCTTCGTTTCGAAAGGCATCGAGCAGGAAGCTGCTGCCGGACGTCCTGATCTCGCTTTGAGCGAGTGGCAGCAATCGAACGACCTCCATGCGTCCTGCAAGTGAGTCGGCCACGCGTGGCAGCGTCATGAGATTGGCTGAGCCAGTTAGGAGGAACCGTCCCGGACGTTGGTCGGTATCCACACTTTCCTTGATCGCCAACAAGAGCTCGGGAGCGCGCTGAATCTCATCGATGATGGCACGATCCATACCTCGTACGAACCCAACAGGATCCTGTTGCGCTGCGTCCAGGGTCGTCGCATTATCGAGCGTAAAATACTCCATCTCTGCGTTGGCCATTTTCTTGGCCAATGTCGTTTTGCCTGATTGTCGGGGACCGACGATCATTACCACTCGCGTGTCCAACATGGCGTCGGCAACGCGTTGCTCAACGAGCCTTGGATATATCGTCATAGCTTCATCCCTTGATGACCGTTTGAAACTATGAGGATGACCAATTGAAAGTCAAGCCGTGACCAATTGAAATCTACGTGGCGGCAAACTGAAAGCGTCTCTTCTGCAGACCCTCAGGAGGATACGAAGTAAACCCCGGCCAGACAATTGCGTGGTAGGCTATCGCCATGCCCTCAAGCCTTCCGCTCCATCAGTCTTGCATTTCAGCTTTGGCGTCATCAGTGGGCTTGACCAGATCGACGTGGCTGACGCCAAGAGCTTGAGCAAGTTCATAAAGGGTAATGATCGTTGGATTGCGCCGGCCACGCTCAAGGCTGCTCAGATATTGCTGACTGTAACCAGAACGAGTCTCGACCTCTTCCTGTGTCAGGCCCTTCTCCCGACGCAGGCGGGCGAAATTCGAGCCGACCAGTTTGCGCATATCCATGCGCGGAAGATCGCCGTTTACATACTTTAAGTTTATCAACTATAATATGTATTCGAAATCTAAGATCGATTGACCTCCGCGGCGGCTACCCCTCCAAGGCGCTTTACATACCCACTGCGCGGACGCTAATTGGTGAGAAATCCGAGACTAGGATCAATGGGACCGTTGACTGAGACCAAAATCGTACTGCGACCCCTCATCGGCTTGATGAGCGACCAGTCGCCCGAGGAAATCGAACACCACGTCGTGGATGAGATCGAAAAACATCGCCGCTTGCGCGATGAGGCCACATTGCTGGAGGCTCGAATCGATTCGGCAGTGAATCTGGATGAAACGCGGCAGGCGAGCCGCGCTTATGTCTCGGCAATGATCGCGGTTCATGCTCAGCAGACGGTCGTATCAACACTCCTCGACATTCTCGGCTACATTCCGGAAATGCCAAAGCAGAAGCCTCACTGAGGATCGCTAGGTGTTATCCGACTGCCACACTGTCCTTTCGGCGACATACAGCATGTGCATTGAGCTCGGATCGGTCGGTAGCAGGTCAGGGTGAGCGAATTCGCCTCCCTCGACTTTCTTCATGCCCAACCGCTGCATGACGGCCTCGGACCGCTTGTTCGCCAATGCGGTGAACGCGTAGACGCGCGGCGCATCCAGGCTGCCGAATGCATAGTCGAGGGCCGCCCGAGCGGCTTCGATCGCATAACCCTTCCCCCAATGGTCGCGAGAAAACCGCCAACCCACCTCCAACGCCGGGCCGAAGGGGAAATCGGTCCCGAGGCGGTGCAGGCCGACCGCGCCGAGCAACGCCCCGTCTCCGATATGTTCGGTGGCCCAGAAAAACGGCTCGCCGGCTTCGGAAAGCCGCATCATTTGTTCGACGAAGTCGCTTGTCTCAGTGGCGGTCTTCATGCCGCCGAGGAACTGCATCACCTCCGGATCAGCGTGGATAACGCCCAACAGGGGCTTATCCGCCTCTCGCCAGGTCCTGAGCCTCAACCGGTCTGTCGCGATCATACACTCTCTCCTAGCGAATCGGCTCACCTTCGCTTCCATAGTAGTGTTCTGGCTGTGATTGAGTCTCGACCTTAGATAAGACCGAGTTCCTTCGCCATTGCCGTTGCTTGCGGGAGGGTCGTTGCTCCAAGAGCGGCTTTGGCATTGCGGATGAAAAAGGCGACATTCGCATAGGTCGTATTCTCAATTATTGCTATTGCCTTCATCGACTTGCCCTCGGCGGACCAACGCAAGCAGGTCAACTCATCAGACTTCATCTTAATGTTTGACCGGCGGGTCGGCCGCGCACGCATCAGGTCGAGACGCGCATGAAGCTGTCCAACCGCCGCCGCAGCCAGAACGGGGTTGAAGGTCTGTTGATCGATGAATGACGGCTCGTCAGAGGCAAGCGTTAACATTGCCCAGCGACCAAATCCGGTCGTGATCGGCATGGAGAGACCGCATCCGATTCCAAACTCAGCGGCTTCACCGTAAAAGTTTCGGCGTTCCTTTGTCAGCTTCCCATTGTCGGAGTTCGTCCATGAGAACGCCGCCATGGCACTTTTTGCTATCCGAACGACCGGATCGATGAACGCATAGGACTTTTCGAAGTAGCGTTGCTGCCACTCTTCAGGATAGTCGGAAATCGCCATTTGGGTTTCCGGTTGTATGCTGATGTACGCATAGGCTTTAAAACCAGCCTCGCGCGTGAGTCTCTTAAGGGTCGATTTGACCGCATGTTCGTCATGAGACAAGGCAACCTGCTCGGTCAACCGCTCGAACCATTTATCCAATCCAAGTCCTCCATTCGCGAGGGAATGAACGCTGCCGGTGGCGCAAATATTCACGCGCCTGGTTCGACACGTGTGTCGAAACACTATTGTCAGATACGACTTAGTTGAAGCTTTTCAATCCTAAAGATGACGAAATTGCGAAAGATTATATCCGCGCATAACTGCATTCTCTGAGAAGAATGCAATCACGCGCGGCGGCTAAATCAGTAATGAATTTAAGGCGCTATCCCCTGTAGATCGAAGGGAAGACAATATCCTGGTCCACCAACACATTGAATCTATAGCCCGGACGTATGCGAATCGTCGGCTGCACATCCAGATTCTTTGAGATGGTCTGCTCAGCCGCACGCCCAAAGACCTCGGCGAAGTTCCGCCGGGCGGCATCGGAAGCGGTATCCTGTGTTGCCAGGGTGGAACTTTCGGGCATCGACATGTCTATCCCCGTTCCAATCAACGCGACGAGCGCGGCTGAACCAAAAGTTCGCCAAAGATGACGGTCGACCTTGTCCTTGAACCCGCCATAGCCTTCCGCATCCGTGCCGGCCATGCCGCCGATCTGCAGCGTCGAGCCGTTCGGAAAGATCAGATCAGTCCACACGACGAGCACGCGCTCCTGACCGAACGAGACTTTTGAATCATAGCGGCCGAAGAGTTTGGCGCCCTGCGGGATGAGCAGACGATAGCCGGTGGCGCTGTCGTAGACGTTCTGCGAGACCTGCGCAGTGATCCGCCCGGGAAGATCGGAATTAAGGCCAGTGATCAGGGTCGCGGGGATGACAGAACCGCGCTTGAGCTCAAAGGCCGACATTTGCGGAACGACCTTGTTCGGAAGATATCCGAGATCCTTGATGTCCTGGTTGAAAAAGCCTTCCTTGGACGCCTGAGCGTTCGGATCGACATTCTGGCCCATGAGCCCCGATTTCATGGCCGCGGCGTACAGGTCGGACGCGCTGCTCGTCGCGTCGGTGGGAGTTAGTCGATCATTCGCCGTCGATTTCGCGCTATCGCGCTCGATGTCGGAGACATCGACCTTCAACGGCGAGTCAAGCGCGGTAGCGCGTGCCTGCAGGCGTGCCATTCGCTGACGCTGCGCTTCCCGGATATACTGCTCATCTTGCTCCCGCTTCAGCCGCGCCTTCCATACTTCATCGGGCTCCAGACGGGACCGCTGGTCATCGCGAGCAATTCTGTTTTGCTCCTGTGTTGGCTTTTCCTTTTCGGTTTTCTGTTCTTGAATGACGGGGGTTGGTTGGAGATTTTCGCGCTCCTCCGGTTCACCGATAATGCCGTCTGTGATCCCGCGCTTGAGCTGGTCGCCGAAGTTCGTCGCCGGCGTATTCGACGCGTTGTCGGTGTCCGTGTTTCGGTTGAACGGCAATCCTCGCAGGGATAGGCCGATCACAACGACGCCGATAAACAATACGATGACGATGATGGCGATGATGATCGGCAGCCGATTGAGGCGGCGCATCCCATTCTGATCGCCATTGTGACTGGAGGTTCCGAGCTGGAGTGACTGGGCCATCTTTGCCTCCGTCAGTTTCGTTGCATTCGGGAGAGCGGACTGGCGGGCGTCGCGCCAGCTGCCGTCGCGGTATAGGCGCGGCTTAGCGCGACGGAAGGAGTCCAGACACGCGCCAGAACCTGCCCATCGACGCCGTCAAGCGAGTAAGCAAGCTCGATCGGCTTCACGTCCTTGGCCACTTTCTCGTCGGTGATGACTTTGTATCCCCAACCTCTCAGGGCGGCCTCGAGCGCCACCGCGAAATCCGATGTATCTTCTTCCATCTTGATGGTTGTTGTAGCGGCGGGCCCCATCTGCTCGGCGAGCTGGCTTGCCATGTCGCCGGCGATGGCGCTCGCGGCCGGGCCGGTAACGGCAACCGGAGTGGAGTTGGTGCTCAGAGTCTCATCGGTCGATTGGCAACCGGCAAGCAGGGCCGCCGCGAGAATGAGCGGTAAAAGTCTGCGCATCGTCAGCCTCCCCTTCGGATGGTGATTTTCTGTTGGCGCCAACCGACGCCGGAGATGAGGATCGCCTTATCGACCGCATAGTCGACGATCATCATGTCGTTCTTCATGCGGTAGTTTACGATGCGGTTCTGGCCGCCGGAAACGACGAACAGCACCGGCGCGTCCTGGCCGGAAATCGACTTCGAAAACTGGATGTAGGTCTTGTCGCCATCGGAATAGACGCGCTTCGGTTTCCACGATGCGCTGCCGCTGATCGAATAGGAAAAGTTCAGTTTGTCAGGTGCAGTTCCCGGTATTCCACCTGTCTCCAGGCGAGCGTTGATGTCGGCGAGTTTGCTGGACACATCTTCTGGATACTCGAAACCGACACGCGCCATATACTGGCTCGGATGCGATTTGAGCTGGATATGATAGGTGCGGCGGGAGGTGGTGACGACCATCGAGGTGACGAGCCCCGGCTCGGCCGGCTTGACGATCAGATGGATCGCCTGCCCGCCAGTCGCGCCAGAGGTGGCTGGCTCGACCTTCCAGCGGACGGTGTCACCGACGAGCACGTCGCGTACGATCTCGCCGCCCTGCAGTTCGATATCGCACACCTGCAATGGTGAGCAGATGACCGACGGCTGGGTCTCTCCGAACAGGAAGATGACCTTTCCATCCGGCCCCTTGGTGACCAGGCCCGGCGTCCCGCGCCATTTGTTGGAAATGGTGGTCCCCTTGACCTCATCGGTGGTCATGCTTTGCGCCATTGCACCTGTCGCAAAGACGAGTCCGGCCGTGCAGCCGGCGGCTGCCATCAATCCTGTTCTGTGCATAGAAATCCCCTGCCCTTAAAGCTGCGCGGTCCAGTCGAAATCGGTTACGTAGAGACCGATCGGGTTAAGGCGTATGATCGCCTCGTCCTGCGGCGCGGTGAGTGTGACCGTGGCGATACCGCGGAACCGGCGTGTTCCGGTTTCCTTGCCCTTGCGGTCCCTTTCGAATTCGGTCCAATCGACCTGATAGGTCTGTGTCGACAACGCCACGATATTGTTGACTTCGATAGCGACGGTAGCCGTTTTCGCCTTCTCGAATGGCGAGTTTCCTCGGAACCAGGAATTGACTTTCTCAGTCGACGGATCGGCGGTGCGAAGGAGCGCGTAGGTTCGATCGATATACTGCTTCTGCACCACAGCATCTGGCGTGATACTGCGAAAGCTCGTGACAAAATTGCCGAGCGTGGCCCGGATCACACGGGGGTCGGCATATTCTATCTGCTGCGGAAAGCCGGCAGTGACCGACGTCCCGAGCTTATCCACCTCGACGATATACGGGACAAGTTTGACCTGGGTGCTGAGATACATGGCATAGCCAAATCCGATCACGGCCATGGCCAATCCGAGAATGCCGACAATGCGCCAGGCGGCGGCGGCTTTTACATATGAGCCGTATCGCTCGGACCATTCCTGTCTGGCCGCCAGATATGGGTTTTCGGGGGCGCGGTTTGCGGCCATCGATCAGTCCTTCTTTTCTTATTACATGTCGTTTCGTTCGGGAGCGGGCTTCGGGCCGCCGTGACCGCTCCGCTGTTCATCTAGTTTGGCGTTGGCAAGACCGAGAATTGATCCGGCATAGGCGCCGGGAGAGCCGATCGCTTTTTCTTTGGCCGCCGATCCCGCCGCCTGTGCACCGGAACTAAACCCCGCACCCATGCCGCGAAGTGCGGCACCAGCAACGGAGGAACCTGCGGCGCGGGCGGCTTGCGCGGCCGCAAAGCCGGCTCCGGCGGCACCAGTTGCCAGGAAGCCAGCGCCGGCGGCAAAGGATGCCGCTTGTCCACCATGGCGGATCGCTTCCATGCCACCGGAGACCGACGCGCCCTGGACAACGCCCTGAATGATGTTCGGCACATACATGGCAATGATGAAGACCACGACGGAAATACCGGCGATGGCCAAGGTGGTAACGAACTGATCGGACGAGGCGGTGGGCGCTTGGGCAAGGCCAAGCAGGACGTTCGACCCGATCTTGGCAATCATTACCAAGGCCATGAGCTTCATGCCGACGCCAAAGGCGTAGACCAGGTAGCGGACGGCAAAGTCTTTCGTGAAGGACGAGCCGCCCAATCCGAGCATAATCATGCCGGCGAGCAGGCCGACATACATCTCGACCATGACCGACACGAAAATCGCTGCGACCAGCGAGAAGCAGATAACGACGATGCCCATTGCCAACACCGCAGCGATCGCCAGCGCATTGTCCTCGAACACGCCGAACTGCGCTTGCTCCGACATCTGCGAGGCGACCCGGATGCCGGCGTCGAATACTTCGGCGGGCGAAGCTGACCCACCGCCGGCGCCAATCTGGAAGAGGCTGTCGACCACGGCTCGGCCAAATGTCGGGCCTTGCTCGAGGACGAACGCGAAAAAGCCGACGAACATGATCCGCCGCACCAACTCTGCGAACCAACTGTCCAGTGAGGCGGCCTGAATCGCAAGCCAGACGGCGGCGATACCAATCTCGATGGCCGCAAGGATCCAGAACAGGGACTTGGCGGCATTCATGATGGTGGTTTCCCACCCCTTCGCAGCGGTCGAGACCTGGTTTTCCAGTTCGGTGAGAACTTGTCCCTGCTGCGCGAAAGCAGGTGTCGCGCAGGCAATGCAAACAACGCCTGCAATCAGGATTGAACGAAATACGCTTGCCTTCACCATCTCGGGCGCATCTCCTGACCATCCTTGATCGGCGGCAGATCCTTGCCTGATCCGAAGAATTTTTCGCGGGC
>UCEZ01000018.1 GCA_900471525.1 Hyphomicrobiales bacterium
CAAAGCTGACAGAGGGGGGTACCCGCGCACCGTCAAAACTTGCCCTGCCTCACCCATCGAACTTCCCCGTCGTCGCCAGCTGATCGAGGATGTCCGCAGCCTTTTTCGGTCCGTTCTGCGATTGCATATGGGCGCTGGTTGCTGCCAGTTTCGCCTTCATCCTCGGATCGTTGATGCAGGCATCCAGCTTGGCGGCCAGTTGCTCGTCCGTCCAGTCGTAGCGCGGCATCTTGAAGCCGTGGCCCGTCTCGTCGACACGCGTCGCATTGTCATGGCCGTCCCAGACATAGGGCATGATGATCGCCGGTTTGCCGAAATAGAGGCACTCGGTGAATGAGTTGTTGCCGCCATGGTGGATGGCAGTGTCGATCTGCGGAATGACGGATGGCTGCGGGAACCAGCTTTCGACGATAATATTGCCGGGCAGGTCGGTATACTGGTCCTTATAGTCACCGACATTGACGAGCGCGCGATAGGGCAGCTTGCCGATAGTGACGATCAATCGTTTCAACAGGTCGGTATCGCCGGCGCCAAGACTGCCGAAGGATATATAGAGAAGAGGCTTGTCATTGTTCTCGGCAAAGACCGGGACTTCGTATGGCTTTTCCTTGCGCACGCAGCCTTCGAGATACTGGAACTGTTTCGGGTCAAGCGGATGTTCGCGATCGAACTTCACCGATTCCGGATAAAGCAGCAGGTTCATGAACGGCGATGCTTCGAAGAACTGACCGATCGGATAGGCCGTCTCCCCGGTCGAGGCGAGGAAGGCGTTGAAGTCGTCGTGGATCGGCTTGATCACCGCATTGAACTTGTCGCGATAGGCGGCATGGCCGGCCAGATCGTCCTGGCGGCAACCGGAAAGATGCGGCGGGATTTTTTCATCCTCGATCTCGTTTTCCGAGCAGGAGATGATCCTGACCCAAGGCTTGCCGAACTGCTTGATCGCCGGAAACAGGATGACGTTATCGACGCAGATCAGGTCGGGCTTGATCTTTTCCAGCACACCCGGGAGGTCCTTTTGAGCCCACTTGGCGCTATCGACGATCGCTTCCCAGCAATCGCGCACATAGTTGTCGATCTGGTCGTAGGGCGATTTGCGGAAGTTCGGGATGTGTCCGTTGATGAAGTCTTCCCAGAATTTCGCCATCTGTTCCGGCGGCATCGGCGCCGAAAGGTTCACCGGATAGGCCTCGAAACCATAACCTTTGTAGACGTCGACGAAACCGGGATCGGACAGGAAAACGGCCTTGTGGCCGAGCGCCTCCACGGCCTGCGCGATGCCGACGGAATTCAGCGCCGGGCCGAAGGCCGCTTCGGGAAAGAATGCGATTGTTTTGGTCATGGAATCCTCTTTGATCCAATATGCTGCATCAGGCATTCGACGGTCATCTCGGCAGCCCCTCATCCGGCCTGCCGGCCANNGAGGGCTAGGGTGAGGGGCTTTTCCCGCTTGCTCATCTCAGGTGCCCTCCTGAAAAATCCGGCAGGCGGCGGCATCAAATCCGAGTGACACCGCCGCACCCGTCTGCGCAGCGGCCGCTCCCGGCCCAGTCGCCCCCACGCGGACCTGAAGGGGCGCAGGAGATAGCGGCGTCTTGACGTAAATCTGCCGGTCGAGACCGTGATAGGCGACATCGACGACGGTTCCGGCAATACCGGTGCCTTCGGGTTTCAGCACGATGTTCTCGGGCCTGATTGCCAGCACTGCCGTGGCGTTGCGCTTCAGTCCTTCGAGATCACATGCCAGCGCCTCGCCACCGGCGCGAAACAGCGCGTCGCTGCCGATCTCGCCCTCGATGAAATTCATCACGCCTATGAAGCCTGCGACAAAACGATTGGCCGGCCGCTCATAGACCTCTTGCGGAGTTCCGCATTGCAGGATGCTGCCATCCTTCAGAACCGCGACCCGGTCGGCCATGACCAGCGCCTCTTCCTGATCGTGCGTGACGATGATAAAGGTGATGCCGACCTCGTTCTGCAGCCGCTTCAACTCCAGCTGCATCTTTTCGCGCAGCTTCTTGTCGAGCGCGCCGAGCGGTTCATCGAGCAAAAGCACCTTCGGACGCTTGATCAGGGCGCGGGCCAGCGCCACGCGTTGTTTCTGCCCGCCCGAGAGTTCGGCCGGCTTGCGCTCGGCCAGCGCCTGCAGATCGGTCGTCTTCAGCATCTCTTCGACGCGGGCGGTGATTTCCGCCTTGGGCAGACGTTCCATCTCGAGGCCATAGGCGAGGTTCTGCCGAACCGTCATATGCGGAAACAGCGCATAGGACTGGAACATCAGGTTGAGCGGCCGCTTCTCCGGCGCCTGCTCGGTGATGTCGATGCCGCCGAGCCGGATACGCCCCTCGTCCGGCACTTCGAAACCGGCGATCATCCTCAGCAACGTCGTCTTGCCGCAACCGGACGGCCCAAGCAGCGCGAAGAATTCATTTTCGCGGATATCGAGCGACAGGCCGTTGACGGCGACCGTCTTGCCGAAACGCTTCACGACTGTGTCGACCGCCAGAACCGGGGCTTTGAAGTCAATGTTCATCGGGTCATCTGTTCTTTGTTCAGCCATTGCGAAATGAGGAGTGCTGCGGCGCTGACGCCCATGACGATGGTGGCAAGCGCGTTGATTTCAGGTGTCACGCCGAAACGGATCATCGAATAGATCTGCATCGGCAAGGTGATCGATGACCGCCCGGCGCCGGAGGTGAAGAAGGCGATGATGAATTCATCGACCGACAGGGTGAAGGCGAGCAACGCACCAGCGATGATGGCCGGCAGCAGAACCGGAAAGGTGATCCGCCAGAAAGTCGTGAAGGACGAGGCGCCGAGATCGCGCGAGGCTTCGACGATGGAAAAGTCGAAATTCTTCAGCCGCGCCCGTACCACGGAGCAGACGAAGGCGAGATCGAAGATCACGTGGCTGATGATGATCGTATGCAGGCCCATCGTCACGTTCAGCCGCGAAAACAGCGTCAGCAGCGCCACCGCCAGAACGATGTCGGGAATGACCATCGGCGCGAAGGCGAGCGCCTCCAGCGGTGTGCTCTTGCGCTTGCGCGTTTCCATGCCAATCGCCAGCATCGTTCCGAGCACGGTCGCGATCAGCGTCGCGAAGATCGCAACAACCAGAGTATTCCAGGCGGCATGCAGAATGTCGCTGTTGCCAGCAAGCGATACGTACCAGCGCAGCGAAAAACCCGACCAGGTCGTCGGCAGGCCGCTTTGGTTGAACGAGAGCAGGACCAGGACCGCGATCGGCAGATAGAGAAAGCCGAAGACGAGAACGAGAATGGTTCGCCCCGCCAGCTTGATACGCAGCGCGTTAGCCATTTGCCGCTCCCACCGTTTCGCCACTGAAGCGGGAGGAGGCACGGGCCTGTAGAAGTAGCAGCCCGATCATGATAGCGATCAGCACCATGCCAAGAGCAGCGCCGAACGGCCAATCGTTAGCCGTCAGGAACTGGTCGTAGACGAGATTGCCGATCATCTGGAACCGCCCGCCGCCGAGCAGCGCCGGCGTGACGAAATTGCCGATCGACAGCACGAAAATGAAGACACCACCGGCAGCCACACCGGGCATGGTCAGTGGCAGGGTCACCCGGAAGAACGTCCGCACCCGCCCTGCCCCGAGATCGCGTGAAGCCTCGATCAGCTCGTTGTTCAGCCGCGACAGGCTGGAATAGATCGCGAGGATCACGAACGGCAGATAGTTATAGACCAGGCCGGTAATGACAGCACCTTCGCTATAAAGCAGCGCCAACGGTTCACCGTCGTAACCGAACCAGCGCAGCAGATTGTTGAGCAGCCCTTCGCGGTTCAGGAGCACAATCCAGGCATAGGTGCGGATCAGATAATTGCTCCAGAACGGCAGTACAGCAAAGAACAGGAGCAGCGGCTGCGTCCGCTTCGGCGCCAGGCAGATGGCATAGGCGGCGGGATAGGCGATCAAGATCGCAAGCAAGGTCGCCAAACCCGCGATGCGCACCGACGTCAGGAAGATCTTCGCGTAAAGCGGGTCGATGACCCTCTGAAAGTTCTCGGCCGTCAGCGTGTATTCGATGCCGCCGTAAAGTCCGCGTGTCAAAAACGCGTAGGCAAAGATGATCAGGCACGGAACGACCATGAACAGGCCGAGCCACGCGACGGCAGGCAGAGCCATGAGATTGGAACGAACCGTCTGCGACGTCAAAACAAGGAACTCCGGAAGTTTCAAAACCTCTTCTCCCCAACGGGGAGAAGGTGGCCCGCAGGGCCGGATGAGGGGGCCGAAGGCAATTTCTCAGTGGCTCCGGCTTCGCCGAAGCCACCTCATCACCTCGCATTCGCTCGGCACTTCTCCCCGCTGGAGAGAAGAGGGATCGCCTCAATTCGCCGCCTTGATCTCGCTCACCGCGCGGGAATAGTCGCGCTGCGCTTCGCCGAGGTCCTGCAGCTCCTCATATTTGACCAGCGTTTCCGGCGAAACGCCCATGGTCGGGTACTTCTTGATGAGTTCCGGATCGAGGCTTTCCATGGCTGGCTTGTTCGGCACCTCATAGAAGATGTTCGACGCCGCCCAGGCGTGGTTCTTCGGCTCGAGAATGTAGTTCACGAACTTCAGAGCCGCGTCCTTGTGCTCGGAATTCTTCATCACGACCATCGTGTCGATCCAGAGGTCGGAGCCCTCCTTCGGCACGACGAACTTGATCTTGTCGTTTTCAGCGATGCCGTAATTGCACCAGCCGTCCCACGCCTGCACCAGCGAGGCTTCGCCGGAAACGAGCTTCGAGAAGAAGGTTGTGTCATCATAGGCAAGCAGGCCCTTCTTGGCCTCGATCAGGGCGTTCTTCGCCTCCTCGATCTTGGCCGGATCCTTCTCGTTGACCGAATAGCCCTTGTAGAGCAGCCCCGCCGCCATCAGCCAGCGGTCGGTCGACAGCATGGTGATCTTGCCCTTGAGCGCTTCCGGCGGATTCAAAAGATAGGACCAGCTATCCGGCGTCCCTTCGACGAGATCGGAACGATAGCAGAGGCCGGTCGTGCCCCAGGCATAGGGAACGGCATAGGTGTTGCCCGGATCGAAAGCGAGCTTGGTTGCCTGCGGGTAGAGGTTCTTCAGGTTAGGCACCTTCTCCGGCCCGAGCGGTTCGAGCAGGCCCTGACCGTTGAGGATATGCGCGAATGGCGAGGAGACGAAGACGACGTCGTAGCCCTTGCCCTGGCCCGCCATCAGCTTGCCCATGATCTCTTCGTTGGTGGCATGGTTGACCACCTCGATCGTGAGCCCGGTTTCCTTCTTGAAGGTCTCGGCGATATCGGGGGCCATGTAGCCCGCCCAGTTGGAAATGACGAGGTCGGCCGACAGCGCCGTTCCGGCCGAAAGAACCATGGCTGTCGCGGCAAAGCTGGCCAGACGCAATTTCACTGACGTTTTCAAGGACATCTCCCGTTGCTGGCGCAGTTCGGAGGTCGGTCAAGCCCGAGCCATAGCCGTTAGCGCAAATCCATCATCCCGGAAGGCCTCGCAATTCTGCGCATTGGCCCTGCCGAGGGTTCAACCTCTGTTCCCGAAGCGGCGCGCCGGTTAGCCGGTCTATGTCTCGCTTCATATGGCAGTATTATTTATAAAAAAAATACGTCAATACGAAATCGTTCTGCGCGCAAAATTTTAATGATTACTCTTGCGAACACGTGTTGGAAGAGGCAGCATACACTTATCATCATGATATTCAGGGTAATGGGCGATGGATACAGAGGCGAAAAAGGTAAATCATCGCCATGTTGAACTGGCGCAAAAAATACTTGATATCGCGACTGAGCGCGGGATGAGCCGTGGTGAGCGGCTTCCCGAGCAGGCGCTTGCCTCGCGCTGCAACGTCTCGCGCACCCCGATCCGCAAGGCCTTACAGTTTCTTGCCGAGAAATCGATCGTCACCACAGAGGCGGAAGGCGGCTATCTGCTTGCCATCGATCCCGCCTCCTTCCCCGGCCTTGAAGATACCGCCCAACCGGCCGAGGAAACCGAACTTTACAACGCCATCCTGCGCGACGTCTCGGCCGGTCGCATCAGCGATTCCCAGACCGTCGCCAGCCTGCAGCGCCGCTATGAAGCCTCACGCAACGCGGTCCAGAACGCACTGACGCGGCTTGCCGAGGACAATCTGGCCGAACGCGCCGCCGGCCAACAATGGCTGATCAAGCAATTTGCCATCAGCGGCGATGCCGTCGCCAAGAGTTTCGAGTACCGCCTCTCCTGCGAGCCGCTGGCGCTGACCATGCCCGGCTTCCGCCGCGACATCGCCGCGATCACCTCGCTCCGCCAATCCATGGAAATCCTGCGCTCCATGACGGAAAGCAGTTTCGACCAGAAGCTGTTCGAGCGCACCGATTTCGATTTCCACATGCTGATCGCCAAAGGCTGCGGCAACCCGTTCATGTCGGAAGCGCTCTCCAGCCATCACCGCCGCCGCCGGTCGAGCCAGCCGCCGGTTCACGTCAATGCTTTCCGGCTGATGCAGTCGAACATGGAGCACATCCAGATGCTGGAGCAGATCGAGCGCGGCCAGCTTGAGCTTGCGGCCGATCTGATGCGCGTGCATATCCAGCTTTCCCATTCGCAGCGGCCACGTCTTGCCGGGCGCGGCGTTCCGCCCGTCTTCAAGGTCGTGGGCTAGAACTACGGTGCATGCATGAACCAGCCGAAGGTGATCGCCTTTTTTCCGGAAGCCAGCTACGGCGCCGCGCTGAATTGCGTCGGCATCGCACAGGAGCTTCGGCGTATGGGTGCGCGGCCGGTCTTCATCTGCCACCCCGGCTTTCGCGGCGTCTTCAGCGAATACGGCTTTCCCGAATACCAGCTGCAGTCGGCAGGCGCGGAAAGCCAGACCGACTGGACGGACTTCATCAACCGGCATCAGGACGCCTTTCGCCAATCGCCGCTGGAGCAGGTGAAAAGCTATGTCGCGCCGACCTGGGAGGCGATCGTCGATACGGCAATCGCCGCCGAAGAGCCGCTTCGCCAGCTTTTGGCACAGTTGAAACCCTCTGTGATCGTGCTCGATAACGTCGTGATGTTTCCGGCCATCGCCAATGCCGGCGTGCCCTGGGTGCGGGTCATCTCCTGCGCCGAGACGGAACTGCCGGATCCGCTTGTTCCGCCCTATCTTTCCGGCTGCGGAGAAAAGCCCGGGCCGGATTGGGCAACGTTCTCGCGAGCGTATGCAAAAGCCGTGGCACCGGCACAGAAACGCATGAGCGCATTCCTTGCCGAATGCGGCCTCAACCCGCTACCGCCCAGCGAGTTCCTGGAGAACTCCCCCCACCTCAACCTGCTGCTGTCACCCGACATCGTTCGTTTCCAGCGCGAAAATCCGCTCGATCCGCAAAAATTCGCCTATCTCGACGGCTGTGTGCGGCAGGAAGCGCCCTATACGCTGCCGCGTTTCGCCTCGCATCAGGAGGCCCCACTGGTGCTTACGAGTTTCGGCAGTCTTGGCGCGATGGATGTGTCGATGATCAAGCGGATGATCGGTGTCTTCGAAGCCCTGCCCTGTCGTTTCATCGTCAATGTCGGGCCGTGGCGCGACGACTACAGCCGCATACCCGACAATGTCTTCCTCGAAAGCTGGTTTCCGCAGCCCTCGGTGGTCGAACAATCGAGCCTGTTCATCCACCATGGCGGCAACAACAGCTTTTGCGAGGCGCTGTATTTCGGCGTCCCTTCCCTCGTCATGCCGTTCTGCTGGGACGGGCACGACAATGCCCACCGCGCTGAGGATGTCGGCGTCGGCCGCCGGATCGACCGCTATCGGTGGAGCGACGAGGAGTTGACCACCGCCATCACCGGCCTTCTCGACAATCCCGCCCTGAACGATACACTCTCAGTCAATTCCGCTGCCATGAAAAAAGCGACCGGCGTGACGGTGGCAGCCAAGGCGATACTTGACCTGATTTAAAGAAGAAGGACGGCGGCATGCAGGACAGGCTTTACATCGATGGCGAATGGGTAAGGCCGGAAAAGGGCGGGACGCTCGATGTCATCAATCCGGCGACCGAGGAGATCATTCACAAGGCCCCGGCCGGCACCAGCGGTGATATCGACAAGGCCGTGAAAGCTGCCCGCTACGCTTTCGATTCCGGTCCGTGGCCACATTTTACAGGCACCGAGCGCGCCGTCTATCTTCGCGCCATCGCGACGAAAATCACCGAAAAGCGCGAGTTCCTCGCCAAGCTCGAAGTCTCCGACAACGGCAAGCCGCTTCCCGAGGCGCTGTGGGACATCGATGACGTCGCCGGATGCTTCAACTATTACGCGGGCCTTGCCGAGGAACTGGATCATAATCCGGAAGAAACGATCCCGCTCGGCGAACCGCGGTTTTCCTCGCGGGTCGTGCGCGAACCGCTGGGCGTCGTCGGCGCCATCACGCCGTGGAACTATCCGCTACTGATGGTGTCGTGGAAGGTCGCCCCCGCCTTGGCTGCCGGCTGCACCATGGTACTCAAGCCATCCGAACTGACGCCGCTGACCGCGCTCGAACTCGGCATCATTGCCGAGGAGATCGGCCTTCCTGCAGGTGTCCTCAACATCGTCACCGGCACCGGCCCGCAGGCCGGTGAGCCGCTGACCGAGCATCCGCTGGTCGACAAGCTCGCCTTCACCGGGTCGGTCTCCACCGGTCGCAAGGTGATGATGGCAGGCGCCCAGGACATCAAGAATGTCAGCCTCGAACTCGGCGGCAAATCACCCTTCGTCATCTTCGGCGACAGCGATATCGAAAAGGCCGTCGAATGGATCATGTTCGGCATCTTCTGGAACCAGGGCCAGGTCTGCTCGGCGACCTCGCGGGTGCTGGTCGAGGCCAGCATTTATGACGCCGTCGTTTCGCGGCTCTGCGAGGAAGCAGCCAAGATCAGGATCGGCAACGGCATGGAGGACGGCACGCTGCTCGGCCCGATCGTTTCCAAGGGCCAGTACGACAAGATTATTTTGGCGATCGAACGTGCCCGGATCGACGGCGCGACTGTCGCCTATGGCGGAAGCCGCCCGACCGGTCTCAACAGCGGCTATTTCATCGAGCCGACGGTGCTGACTAATATGAGCGAGGACAATTACGTCTGGAAGGAAGAAATCTTCGGGCCTGTTGTCTGCGTCAAGCCTTTCAAGGACGAGGACGAGGCCATCCGCATGGCCAATGACAGCCGCTTCGGCCTGGCCGCCGCCGTCATGTCGAAGGACGTGATCCGCGCCGAACGCGTCGCCGAAGCCTTCCGCGCCGGCATCGTCTGGGTCAACTGCTCGCAGCCAACCTTCACGGAAGCCCCCTGGGGCGGCTACAAACAATCCGGCATCGGCCGCGAACTGGGCCGGTGGGGCCTGTCCAATTATCTGGAGACGAAGCAGATCACCCGCTTCAACAGCGATGAGCCGTGGGGATGGTATATCAAGGATTGAGGTTGAGTCGGCTTGCTTCCGCGCCGTACTTCGATTTGGTGGAATTTGCTGCCCCTCCCTCCGTCATTCCTGTGCTTGTCACAGGAATCCAGCCACGCGGCGTCTGCCGCGTGAAAGACTCGTTGCAACCTCCGCCAAGTCCTCTCGCCGCGCAGACGCGCGGCGGCTGGATCCCTGTGACAAGCACAGGGATGACGGAGAGTGGGGAGCGTTCGTCTTCCAACCAGTATCCCAAAGTGAGACCCGACGCGGCTTTTCCGCAAATCTCACCGTCCGGCAATTTATCAAAGAGCACGCGGTCGCGTCCGCACCGGTGGTCCGGTTCGGTTCAATCTGTGAGTCGGAGGGCGCACGCAAATGCGGAACCTCTGGGTAATGGAATAAATGGCTCCGCATTTGCGTGGCCTGCGGCGTTTTTCGGGGCTTCCGGCCCCTTGAAATGCCTGCACTGTCTCGCTGCGCAGGAGAAACGTCCGCCTGCTTGCATGGCTCAACCAAACCGGACCTGGCAGCCCGGGGGAGACATCTGAGGAGGTTCATTTTCGAACCGCCCGGCACGCATCACCCTGACCTCGACCGCACGTTACGGCCTCAGCACAGGGCGCCGGCTTCCANNAGGCGGGGGTGAACGGGGATAATTTTTGTCGCAGGAGGCAAATTCTGCCAGTGTCGGCCTTCGGCCTGAAGCACACATCTCCCGGACCCACGGTGTGCCGAAACGCTCCTCGCCAATTGCGAACCTCAGGTTACGAATTCCTCTACTTTGGCCGCAAAGGCATCAACTTGCGTTTCCTGCGTTGCCCATGATGTGACGAGACGAATGACGGACGAGGATTCGTCATGGGGCTCCCAGATGTAGAAATCGAAATGATCCTTCAGTTTCCCGATGAGGACATTGGGCAGGATCGGGAAAAGCTGGTTCGTTTCGGTTTCAGCCGCGAAGCGGTAGCCTGCATTCGAGATTTTTGACGACAGACGCTGAGCCATGCCGTTGGCATGCCGGGCAAGATCGAAGTACAGCCCGGCCCGGAACAGTTCCTTGAACTGGAGACCAAGCACGCGTCCCTTTGCAAGGAGCGCGCCGCGCTGCTTGATGTGGAACCTAAACTCCTCGCGCAGTTCAGGATTGGGAATGACGATTGCCTCGCCCAGAAGAGCGCCGACCTTCGTGCCGCCGATCCAGAAAATGTCGGCCAGTTCAGCGATGTCCTTCAGGGTGAGGTCATTTTTTTCCGCGGACAGAGCCGCGCCAAGCCGCGCGCCATCCAGCAGGAGGAGAAGGCCGCGTTCCTTGCAGAGCGTTGAAATCGCCTCAAGCTCCTTCTTCGTGTAGAGCGTGCCGATCTCGGTCGCATTGGACAAATAGACCAGCCGTGGCTTTGCCATGTGCGGAAAGTGGGCATTGGCTTTCAAGGCGGCCGAAATGCTGTCCGGCGTCAATTTTCCGTCAACCGGAGGCACAGTGATGATCTTGTGGCCCGTGGCCTCGATCGCGCCTGTTTCACGGACGACGATATGGCCGCTTGCAGGAGCGATGACGGCTTCATGAGATCGCAATGCGCTGGAGATGGTCAGGATATTGGCGAGCGTGCCGCTTGCAACGAACCACACATCCGGATCGACGTCGCCCATATGCTGACGGATCAGGGTCCGCGCTTCCTGTGAATAAGCGTCATCGCCATAGGCCGTCTGCTGAACCATATTGGTTTCGGACAAGGCCTTGAGAATATCGGGGTGTGCACCTTCGCTATAGTCGTCCAAGAAGCTGTATCGGTTCATCTTGATCTCCTTGTCGGCGCAATATTTGACATCGAATGAGAAATAGCTTGGCCGCGTGGCCGGTTCTAAACTCCTCTATTCAGAATGTTTTGTAGGAAATTGCTCAAAGCACCGGATTTGCCGCCTGGAGTATGCCGGGCGTGTAACCCAGGGACCGGCGGAAAGCGTGAGTCATGTGCGCTTGATCGACAAAGCCGACGGCTGCCGCGGTGTCCGCGAGGTCATTGCCGGCGAGGATCAGGGCGGAGGCCCGCCGCACACGCACCTGCGCCAGATAGGCGTGCGGCGGCAAACCGTAAGCCGCCTTGAATTGCCTCAGCAGGTGGAATTTGCTGATCCCCGACAGTTCCTTCAACTCGGACAGGCTGATGACCTCGGCATAGCGATCTTCGAGAAGCTCGCGAACCTGTCGCAGCGCCGGCCAATGTCGTCCCTGATCCGCCACAGGACGCCGCCCGGCATGGCGTTCGACCGCCATCCGTATGGTGGCGAGATAGAGCGTTTCGAATTCCAGGTTTTGCAGATGGGGCGAAGCCGTCATCTGATGAAGCCGTTGCAAGCAGACATGCAGTTCCGGATCATCTACGGCAGGGGAGTTGAAGGTGACATCAGGCGTGCCAAAGATGTCTTCTGCGGCTTGCCCGATCAGAGACGCGGACGGATAGAACATCCGGTAGGTCCAGCCATTTTCGGCCCCCACCCAACCCTCGTGCACCATGCCCGGGGAGATCAGGCAGACCGTGCCGCGCGGTAGATCGACACGATACTTGCTGTCATAGGAAAACGCCTGGCAGCCTTCCTCGATAATCCCGATGGCGAATTCTTCGTGAAAATGCCGCTGGAAACGATGGTCGCGGTATTTCGCCCACAGGAACAGAGTGTCGGCCAAGGCACCAGAGCGCCACATCCTGACCGTGTTGACCCTCAAGGGCATCTCATCCTTCCGAAATATTGATGTCGTCAGCAGTATCGAAACAAAAGCACCTGCTTATACCGTAGTTTGGCCGACGGTGAAACTTGCATTGGCTACGAAGACATCCGCATCAAACCTCGCGCGTCGATGCCGCCGTGACCGTCAGCGTCGTAAAGCCGCTGATGGCGATTGCGGCGCGGGTGGGGAGCGGGATGGCGCCGCAGAGGCTGCCGGTGGTGATGATCCGGCCTTGGGCGACGGGCTCGGTCAAGGCGTTGGCGAAGGCGAGGAAGGCCAGGACCGGGTCGTCGTTCGGGTGTTTTCCGGGGCCGGCAAAGACGGTGTCGCCGTTGATGGTGATGGTCAGCGGATAGGTCTGGCCGGGTTCGATCACGTGCGTCGGCAGTTCTTCGCCCAGTATGTAGCCGGCATTGCCGAGCCGGTCGGCGAGGAACAGCAGGGCAGGCGAGCGGCTGCCGTCGTCCAGCCGGTGGCCCAGAAATTCGACACCGGAATAGATGGCGCCGACATGGTCGAGCAATGTTTCGCGGGTGTAGGGGGTGCTGCCGGGCGTCGGCAGATCCTTGCCGAGCACGAAGCAGATTTCCACTTCCAGCGCATCGACGGCCGGGCGGTCGAAGCCGGCGGTGCCGGATTCGCTGGCGTGGGTGATATGGGCCATCGGCGCCGACACCGAGCTGCCGTCCGGGCGGATCGAAACCTTGTAGCCGCCCGTCAGCCAGCCGTTGAGGGCGAGCGTCTCGCGCTGCACGGCAAAGGCCTCCGCCGGTGTGGCGGGTTCGGTCAGCGATGCGGAAGACAGCCGGATTCCCTGGCTGTCGGCGTCCGACAATTGCCGGGCAAGCGTTTTGGTGGCGGAACTGGCGGGCATATCTGTCTCCTGCGGGTAACGGCGGTGCATCGTTCCTTTCGACCACACCCGGCTCAAAAGGAAAACCCCGGAATTGTTGTTCCGGGGTTTCCTTGTCGCGCAACGGGGAGGGACGTTACGCGGCCTGGACCTTCTTCGAAACGCGGGCCCATTCCGGGATCCAGGTTCCGTGGGCGGCAAGCAGGTCGTCGGTGAGCGACCAGATCTGGTCGAGATCGAGCTCAGCCGCCGTATGCGGATCCATCATCGCAGCGTGGTAAAGATGCTCGCGGTTCTCCGTCATCATCGCGGCGACGGTCAGTTCCTGCACGTTGATGTTGGTGCGGATCAGCGCCGTCAGCTGCGGCGGCAGGGCGCCGATGTAGGTCGGCTGGATGCCGTTCTCATCGACAAGGCAGGGCACTTCGGCGGCGCAATTATCCGGCAGCGAGGTGATGCAGCCATTGTTGCGCAGGTTGCCGTAGATCACCGAAGGCTCGCCGGTCCAGACCGAGTTCATGATCGAGGAGGCGTATTCCTTCGACTGCGCGACTTCGATCTTGTCGGCAGACCTGAAGGCGGCCGCCTGGCCTTTCCATTTCTCGACCTGCTCGATGCAGCGCTTGGGATATTCGTCGAGCGGAATGCCGAATTTCTCGATCAGGTCCTCGCGGCCTTCCTTGATGAAATAGGGCGTGTATTCGGCAAAATGCTCTGAGCTTTCTGTGACGAAATAGCCGAGCCGGGTCAGCATCTCGTAGCGAACCTTGTTGGGGCAGCGCGGGTTCCAGGTCGGCTTCGGCGCCCGGCCTTCGCGGTAGCCACGGACGAGATCGGGATAAAGGTCGCGATAGGAGCCGTCCGGCTGGCGATGCTCGAACTTCAGATAGAAGGCCATGTGGTTGATGCCGGCCGAGCGGTAGCGGATTTCCTCGTAGGGAATGTCGAGATCGTGGGCGAGTTCCATCGCGGTGCCCTGCACCGAGTGGCAAAGGCCAACCTGCTTGATCTTCGGATATTTTTCCGAGATCGCCCAGGTGTTGATCGCCATCGGGTTGACGTATTGCAACAGGATCGCCTCGGGGCAGACCTGCATCATGTCCTCGCAGATCGACCAGAGGTGCGGCACGGTGCGCAGGCCGCGCATGATGCCGCCGACGCCGAGCGTATCGGCGATGGTCTGACGCAGGCCGTATTTCTTCGGCACTTCGAAGTCGGTGACCGTGCAGGGCTCGTAACCGCCGATCTGGAAAGCGACGACGACGAAATCGGCGCCTTCGAGAGCCTTTTTCTGATTGGAATGCAGCTCGATGGTTGCCTTCGCGCCGAGTGTCGAGATCAGCTTGCTGACGACGACTTCGCTTTCCTCCAGCCGTTGCGGGTTGATGTCCATCAGCGCGATTTTCGCGCCGGACAGCGCGGGACGCTGCAGCACGTCGCCGATGATGTTCTTCATGAAGACGGTCGAGCCGGCGCCGATGAAGGTGATCTTGGGTTGTCTCGTCATGGATATGCCTCTTTGCTTATGCTGCTACTTCGAAGGCGGCGCGAACGAGCCGTTCGGTGTAGGCGGTCTTGGGATTGGTGAGAACGTCTTCGACCGGCCCCTCTTCAACGATCTTGCCGTGCTGCATCACCACCACCCGGTGGCAGAGCGCGCGCACGACTTTCAGATCGTGGGAGATGAAGAGGTAGCTCAGTCCCTTCTCGTCCTGCAGCTTGCGCAGCAGTTCGATGATCTGCGCCTGCACCGAGAGGTCGAGCGCCGAAGTCGGCTCGTCGAGCAGGATGAATTCCGGCTCCAGTGCAATGGCGCGGGCAATGGCGATGCGCTGGCGCTGGCCGCCGGAGAATTCGTGCGGGAAGCGCGACAGGATGTTGTTGGGCAGGCCGGCGCTGTTGAGCGCTTCCTTCACCCGCTCCAGCCGTTCGTTGCGTGTCGCGCCCAGCTTGTTGACGATCAGGCCCTCCTCGATGATCTGGCCGACCGACATGCGCGGGTTGAGCGAGGAGAAGGGGTCCTGGAAGACGACCTGCATGCGCGAGCGCAGGGGGCGCATCTCGTCGCGGGTGTTCTTTTCGATCGACTGGCCGTCGAACAGGATTTCACCGTTTTCGGCCGTCAGCAGCTTGACCAGGGCCTGGCCGAAGGTGGTCTTTCCTGAGCCGGATTCGCCGACGAGGCCGAGCGTCTCATGCCGGTGGAGCTTGAGGCTGAGGCTGTCGACCGCCACCAGTTCCTTCAGCTGCGGCCTGAAGAAGCCGCCAGCCTTCAGCATGAAGGAAACGCGGACATTGCGGCCTTCGAGAATAGCGGCCGAATCGACCGGCATCGGATTGGCCATGCCCTTCGGTTCGGAATTGAGCAGGTGGCGGGTATAGGGGTGCTGCGGGTTCTGGAACAGGGTGGTCGTGGTATTGTGTTCCTTCACCTCGCCGTTCTGCATGACATAGACATAGTCGGAGAACTGGCGCACGACGGTGAGGTCGTGGGTGATCAGGATCACCGCCATGCCGAGCGTCTTCTGCAGATCGCGGATGAGGTTGAGGATCTGCGCCTGGACGGTGACGTCGAGCGCCGTCGTCGGCTCGTCGGCGATCAGCACATCCGGACTGTTGGCGAGCGCCATAGCGATCATGATGCGCTGGCGCTGGCCGCCGGAAAGCTGGTGCGGATACTGGTTGAGGCGGGATTCCGGATCGGGAATCTGCACCTGCCGCAGCAGTTCCAGCGTTCGCTCCATCGCCTGTTTGCGGCTCATCTTCTGATGGACGCGGATCGCCTCGATGATCTGGGCGCCGATGGTATAGACCGGGTTCAGCGAGCTCATCGGCTCCTGGAAGATCATCGAGATGCGGTCGCCGCGCAGTGCCCGGCGCTGGCGGTCGGAGAATTTCAGGACGTTCTTGCCGTCATAGGCGATGGTGGAGCGCTCCGATACCGTGGCGCGCTTGGTCAGCAGGCCCATGACGGTGCGGGCCGTCACCGATTTTCCTGAGCCGGATTCGCCGACGACCGCGATCGTTTCGCCGCGATAGAGCTGGAAGGAGACATCCTTGACGGCATCGACCGTGCCGTGCTCGATCTTGAATTTCACGCCCACATGGCGGGCATCGATGATGGGGGTGCCGACGGCTGCGGCATGGTCGTGCCGCTGTTCCGGGGCGAGCAGGCTTAAATCCACGAGTGCCATGGGTCGTCTCCTCAGTATGGATCGACGGCGTCGCGCAGGCCATCGCCGAGCGCATTGAACGCAAAGACGGTGACAAGCACGAAGGCCACGGGGGAAAGGATCCAGGGGTAGGATCCGATGACGGAATAGGTGGCGGTGTCCTGCAGCATCAACCCCCAGGACATCAGCGGCGGCTTCACTGCAAAGCCGAGAAAGCCGAGGAAGGATTCAAGCAGCACCACGTTGGGGATCGCCAGTGTCACGGCGACGATGACGTGGCTCATGACGTTGGGGAAGATGTGCTGGAAGATGATGCGCCGGTCCGTGGCGCCGATCGCCATGGCGGCACGGACATAGTCGATGCGGGCAAGTGCCAGCGTCTTGCCGCGCACCTCGCGCGACATCTGCGCCCAGCCGAGCGCCGACATGACGATGATGACGAAGGCGAGGAAGACGTTGGTCGGCGCCGTCACCGGGATCAGCGAGGTGAGCGCCAGGTAGAGCGGCAATTGCGGGAAGGCGAGCACGAGCTCGACGAAGCGCTGCATCCAGTTGTCGAAGCGGCCGCCGAAATAGCCGGAGACCATGCCGACCGTGGTGCCGACGACGGTGACGATGAAGACCACGGTGAGCGCGATCATCAGCGAGACGCGGGAGCCGTAGAAAATACGGGACAGAACATCGCGGCCAAACTTGTCGGTGCCGAGGAAGTTGACCGGCGTGCCGTCGACAGCGCCGAAGAAGTGCCGATCGGTCGGGATCAGGCCGAGAAACCGGTAGCTGAAGCCTTTGACGAAGAAGCCGAGGTTTTTCGGGTTGGCATAATCCGGACCGACGATCGGCTGGAAGGTGATCGGATCAAGCTCGGTGCCCTCGCCGACCTGATAGGTGCGCGGCCAGACGAGATTGCCGTCCTGATCGGTGATGCTGATCGTCTGCGGCGGGGCGAAGCCAACGCCTGTCAGCTTCGGATCGACGGGCGCAAAGAACTCGGCGAAAACAGTCATGAGCATCAGGAGGCAGACGAGGATCAGCCCGGCCATGCCGGTCCATGAATGCTTCAGGCGGCGCCAGACAAGGGCCCGATACGTTTCGTTGCCGTGATGCGGTGCCGGTACCGGCACGGTGACGGTTGTTTGAACGTCGGCTTTCATGCGTGTGCTCCTCCGCCAAGGCGAACCCGAGGATCGAGCATGGCCAAAAGCATGTCGGCGATGATGTTGCCGATGATGAGTGTTGCCGAGAGGACCAGCATGAAGGTCGCGGTGACATAGACGTCGCCAACCCACATGGAGCCGACGATGGCGGGACCGACGGTCGGCAGCGCGAAGATGATCGCGGTTTCGATCTCGCCGGTCAGCATGTAGGGCAGGACGACGCCCTGATACATGACCAGCGGATGCAGCGCGTTCGGCACGGCGTGGCGCATGATCACGGCGCTTTCACTCAAGCCCTTGGCCCGCGCGGTCTCGACATATTGGGCGTTCAGCGTATCGAGCAGATTGCCGCGCATCACCCGCATATTGTAGGCGAGGCCGCCAAACGTGGCGATGGCGATGACCGGCCAGACGTGTTTCAGGAGATCGACGAACTTGCCCCACGACCAGGGCGCACCGCCGTATTTGGCGGAATGGAAACTGTTGATCTCGGTGACGTTGAAATGGAACACCATGATGTAGACGATGATCAGCGCCATCAGGAAGCGCGGTACCGTCATACCGAGGAACGAAATACCGGATAGCAGGCTATCGACCCAGGAATATTGCCGGGTGGCGGCGAGAATGCCGAAGGTGATGCCGATGACGGAAGCGAGGATATGACAGACCAGCGCCAGGGCCAGCGTGCGCGGCAGGCGTTCGCCGACAACCTCGGCCACCGGCTTGTTGTAGAACAGGCTATGACCGAAATCACCGCGCGTCACGATGCCGGTGATCCAGTTGACATATTGCACGGGCAGGGGCTTATCGAGGCCGTTGGCGACCTTGTAGGCCTGCGCCTGGGAGTCGGCTTCCTCGAAGGATGCGCCGCCCTGGTTGATCAGCTGGGAGCGGATATAATCGCTGTAATCGCCCGGCGGTGCCTGGATGATCGCGAAGGTCACGACGCTCAGCACGAAGAGCACGGGGATGGCGGATGCGATGCGCACAAGCAGAAATCGGAACATGGCTGTTAGGTTCTCTTGTGTGTTCAAGGGTCTGCTCCGGCCGCGAGCGGCCGGAGCAAGCTCAACGAAGGATCAGTTGATCGGGCCGTTTTCGCCCGGCTTGCCCGGGAGCTGCTGCGGGAAGAGTTCGTAATCTCCCTGCTTGTCGGCAGCGACGAAGACCCGTTCGCGGACGATCGTATCCTCAGCCCAGTTGAACATGAAGATCGGGGCGCCGACCGGAATGTTCGAGAAGCGCTTGTTGATGATCAGCGCGCCCGGATATTCGGTGAGGCCGACCGAATCGACATTCTCCGTTGCGATCTTCTGGTACTGCTTCATCAGGTCCGTGCGTTCGTCATTGTCGCTCGAGGCGATGAACTTGTTGACGATGCCTACGAGTTCCTTCTCATAGGGCAGGAGGTCAACCGTGCCGTCCGTGCCGGCGCGATGATGCCAGCTTGTGCGAGGTCCCGTCGGAGCGAGCTGGGTGGTGTTCTGCACCACAGATGTCAGTTCCTGATCATTGCGGCGGATCGTCCAGTCGAACTGACCGGCATAGTGCGCATTGTCCTTCTTGGTGCCGTCGAGTGCGTTCAGCGTCACCTTCAAGCCGAGGTGCTCCATCTGGCCGATCACGCCTTCCGCAAGGTTGCGGTCGGTGCCGTAGTCACCATTGCTCAAGAGCACGATCTGAACGTCCTGACCGCCGTCCGTTCCGGCCGGGAAGTTCACGAAACCGTTGCCGTCCGTGTCCTTCAGGCCGGCCTTTTCGAGAAGCGCCTTTGCGCCTTCGAGATCGAAGGGATAGTAAACGGTCGACTGGCGGTCGTAGAAACTCGTGCCCGACGACAGGCCGCCTGGATAGATCGCTGTGAACGGACCCTTGACCAGCGATTCCCCTAACTTCTTCCGGTCGACCGCCATGGTGACCGCCTTGCGGAAGTCCTCATTGCGATTGAGCTCGCGCACGGCCTTGCCGCGGGCATCGGGTTCGCCCCAGCCGTTGGCAGAGAGGTTCATGCGCAGGTTGTAGCCGATCAGGCGTGCGCCGAAGGCAAGGCGTGCCGGTGCCGTTTCCTGGGCTGCGCGCTTCAGGCTTTCGACGAAATTCTCAGGCTGCTCCAGATTGGAGAAGTCGCCGGACCCGGCAACGGCCTGGACGTCGCGGTCTGCCCAAGTCGAGAGCTTGTAATGCAGCTCGTTCATGTAGGGCAGCTGGTTGCCTGCCTCGTCTACCTTCCAGTAGTAGGGGTTGCGGCGGAGCACGATGATGTCGTCCGCCCGGTATGAGACCGGGACCCAGGCGCCCATGACGGGAATGTTCATATACTCGGCCGGGAAGCCGTTCTTGTACTGGTCGTACGTCACATCCTTGTTGTATTTGGGATGCTTGGTCTTCAGGATATGCGCTGGACCCGGGCAGAAAGTGCCGTAAGCCATGGCATAGAGATATTGGCGGGGGAAGGCTTCCTTGAACGTCCATTCAACAGTGTTGGCGTCAATGGCTTTCAGCGTCGTGCCTTCGCCGAAGGTTTCGGGCGTTGCTCCATTGAGCGGCGAGACATTGGGGTCGACGACATTGTCGTCCCAGTAAAACATCACGTCTTCGGAGCTGAACGGCACGCCATCCGACCATTTGGCGCCTTCGATCAGGTGCATGGTCAGCTTGTGGCCGTCTTCGGACCAGTCCCAGCTCCGGGCCAGGTTCGGAAGCGGCTCCACGTCGCTGGCTTCGACCTGAAAGAGCGGCGCGGTGCGCGTCAGGCATTCGGATATGCCGATATCGATGCCGCCCCAGCCTTGAGTCTGGCCGGCCGAATAGTTCCAGCCTTCCGGGCGGCCGCCGATGACATGGCGCATCGTGTCGCCATAGACGCCGATGCCGTCCGGCATGTTGCCGGTCTTGAAGACCATTGGCTCCTTCGGCAGCCGTTCGGCAACCGGCGGCAGCTTGCCGGTCTTGACGAATTTCTCGGTGACCCAGTCCGGTTCTTTGTATTCCGGCAGCGTCTTGAATTCGAGGATCGAATCGCGCGGCACATAGGTGATCTTGCCCTGCGCCGGGAATGGCGGCTGTTCGGGCACGACGGTCGGCTCGGAAGCCCAGGCCGTCACGGCGAATGCCGAAACGCCCAATAGAAGGGCGGTGGTCGTTTTCAGATGGCGAAAGCGTGTCATTGTCGTTGTTTCTCCCTCATGCTTCAGGCCAGCCCGGTATGGGCGGCTCTCCTCCTAAAAGCACCCGGCGGGACGGCATCATGCCGTCTGCCGGAAGAGAGCGGACGACGGATCGCCCACTCCCAGACCTGCCTCCTCCTCAGGAAAACGGGTCTCGCATATCTGCAAGCCAAGCGTTCAGCTGGCTGCCTTCAACTTCGTTGCTTCCTTTTCGGCGCGCAGCTCGTCGATCGAGCGAACCTCGCGGCGGGCAACGCCCTTCCAGTCGCGGGTCTTGACGGTTGCCTTGCTCAAACGCTCCTTGGCCGCGGGTACGGCATGGGCGTATTGCGGCAGCCACTCAGCCTGGGCGACGACCATCTCGTCGACCATCTGCCAGACCTCTTCCGGCGTGCAGATGGCGCCGACCAATGGATCGTGCAGGACGGCGAGCTTCAGAAGGTCGATATCGCCGGAAATGGCGGCATGAACCGACATGCGCTGGACATTGATCGAGGAAATGCAGGTGGCGGCGCAGGCTTCAGGCAGCGTGATGCCTGCGACCATGTTGATGCCGAAGCGATCGACGAAGCCGGGCGACTCGATGATCGCGTCGGACGGCAAGTTGGTGATGACGCCGTTGTTCTTGACGTTGAAGTGGCCGCGATAGACCCGTCCGGTTTCCAGCGCTTCCAGGATATGGCTGGCATGTTCGTTGGAACGGCGGGCAGGATCGATCGGTTTTTCGGCGTCCTTGAGGAACTGCGGAAATTCGGTTTCGAACCAGTTACGGGTTTCGGTCGAGTAGCGCAGGTAGCCGCCGGTTTCGCCGTGGATCCAGTCGGACATATCGATCCAGCGGGTAATTTCCTCCGGCCGCTTGCGGTACCAGGGCAGGTACTCGGACAAATGGCCGTTGCTCTCGGTGGAATAGACGCCGAAGCGTTTCAGCACGTCGATACGCAGCTTTTCCTGCTGCGAGAAAACGGGATGCGCCTCGAACGCGGCGACCAGTTCGTCCTTGCCGATCTTGCGGCCCTTGACGCGCACATCCACGAACCAGGTCTGGTGGTTGATGCCGGAGCAGATGTAGTCGAGTTCGCCATCCTTGGCGCCGAGGATTTCGGCGATCTGTTCGGCACCGTGCTGGACGCCGTGGCAAAGGCCGATCGTGTCGACCTTGCCATATTCGATCGCGGCCCAGGTATTCATCGCCATCGGGTTTGCATAGTTGAGGAACTTCGCGCCGGGCTCGGCCAGCTCGCGGATGTCCTTGCAGAAATCGAGGATCACCGGGATGTTGCGCTGGCCATAGAGAATGCCGCCGGCGCAGATCGTATCGCCGACGCACTGGTCAACGCCGTATTTCAAGGGGATGCGGATATCATCGGCATAGGCGTCGAGGCCGCCGACGCGCACGCAGCTGATGATGTAGCGCGCACCGGCGATCGCCTCGCGGCGATCGGTCGATGCAGTGACCTTGGCCGGCAGGTTGTTGGCCTCAACGATCTTGTCGAGGATCGACTTGATCATGCCGAGATTGTGCTCGCTCAAATCGGTGAGCGCGAACTCCACATCCCGGAATTCCGGCACGCAGAGAATATCGGTGAAGAGTTTCTTGGTGAAGCCGACGCTGCCGGCGCCAATAATGGCTATCTTGAAGCTACTCATGCTGTCCTCGTCGCTGGTCATTCGGCCGGGAAAAACGGACAGGGTAAAATCAATGCACGGGAAATTAGGCGCTCTGGCGCTTTCATCCTCCCAGCTCTCCCTGTCGATGCCGCTCCAACCCGGTCATCTTGCTTTGTTGAGGTGCATTATGCGTATAATACTCTTCGTCGCCAGAGAGGTATTGTGCTTTCATGGGTAATTCTGTGCTGAAACAGTTGATCGAGAGTGGCCCCGTCATGCGGACGGTTTCGCTGCCGCGCGGACGCCATAGCCTGCACACCATGCCGACCAGCACGGGTTATGAGATCCGCACGGATTCGACGTATGACTGGGATGGCCGCAAGCGGGGGCAAACGCCCTTTACGGTGCTGCAGCATACGATCGCGGGTGCCGGCAACCTGCGCTATGAAAACCGCAACTACCGGGTCCGCGAGGGCGAGACTCTGCTCGTGCTCGTGCCACACAATCACCGCTACTGGCTGGAGCAGAACGGCCGCTGGGAGTTCTTCTGGATTTCGATGAACGGTGAGGAGGCGCTGCGCATCCACAAAGCCATTCTCTCGACGACCGGGCCGATCCTCAATCTCAAGCCCGAAACGATCGAGCGGCTGGCCGACTGCACTTTGAGGCTCATTTCAGGCGGTGCCGATGCACCGGGCAGCGCGTCTGCCATCGCCTACGAGGCGGCGATGGTGCTTTACGACGATGTCTTCGGCTCGCATCCGGTCCTCAGTCAGGAATACCGGACGATGCAGCACGTCATCGATCATATCATTGCCAATCTGGAGCATCCGCTTCCTGTCGAGAAACTCGCCGAAGTCTCGGGCCTCAGCCGGGCGCATTTTTCGAGGGTCTTTGCCGCCAGCGAAGGCATGCCACCGGCCGAATTCGTGCTGCGCAGGAGGTTGCAACGGGCCACCAAGCTTTTGACGAAGGCGGCGGATCTATCGGTGAAGGAGGTCGCGGTGATGTCCGGCTTCGAGGACCCGAACTATTTCGCCAAGGTGTTCCGCCGCTATTTCGGCGCCAGCCCAACGGAATTCCGCACGACGGGCATGTATTCCAGCATCGCCACAAATGGACGCGCTTCGGCGGCGCCCGAGTCACCTAGCTCCGGGTCGGCAGATCAGTAGAAGAGATGCCAGGGGGTGAGAAACGCGCGGCTCAATTCCTGATCGCGCTGCTGTTCGAACTCGGTTGGTTCTTCGCGGCTCTGTTTCACGGGCATTTCAACACGGATGGCTTTTTCCTTCTTCGCCGGAGGCGTCAGGTAACCGAGGGTCATTCCACCGTGATAAAACATTCAGTTCTCCGCTGTTCCCGTGGATCTATTAACGGTCGTTAACACAATCCTGACACAATTGATCGTCCTGTCAATAGTCTATGAAATCTATGCCTTATTGCCGTCCGCGGCATTTCCGCAGCTTATAACAATCGCAGAATTCCGGGCCTTTCGGAAAATAATATAATCTATAAATTTTATCATGTATGGAAAAGCGATCCAGCTTCCGCGCCGTCCGCGGGCGTTCTTTGCTTGAGACGGGTGCGTCTTCCATGCGTAAATCGGGCACCATGAATGATACGGCAAAAGAGTGGACCCGCATGAATGTCGCTTTGAGAAATTCGATCGACCGGATCGCTCCGCAACGGGAGCATTCCTTTCCGCACGTGGCTGATGAAGACGCCTTGAAATCGGCCATGCGGCGGATGTCGGGCGGCGTGTCGGTCATCACAGCCGGTGTTGGCGACGAGCGCACCGGCGCAACGGTGACCTCGGCTACCGCGCTTTCCGTCGATCCGCCGACGATGATCGTCAACATCAACCGCAGCTCTTCCAGCTGGCCGGTGATCAGCCGCTACGGGCATTTCTGCGTCAATATCCTCAGCGCCGATCAGCAGGATGTCGCCGATCGCTTTGCCGGAAAGGGTGGCTTGAAGGGGATCGAGCGCTACGACGGCGCCGAGTGGTTTACCCTGGCGAGCGGTGCGTCCGTGCTGCGCGGGGCGCTAGCCGGTATCGACTGCGAGGTCGATGAAGTGATCGAGCGGCATAGCCACGCGATCATTCTTGGCCGGGTGGTTTCCATCGTCGCAGGCGACGGCCACTCGCTGGTCTACAGCAATGGTCGCTACGGCCGTTTTTCGCTCTAGGTTTTGGAACGCAACGGGCTGAACTTCTCAGGATTAAGCGCCTGCGCCTTGAAGCCTTCCGGCTGAGGCCCGCCCGTCAGCAGGCTCGCCGCCAGGGCGCCGAGCGCCGGCGATGTCAGGATGCCGTAGCCGCCCTGCCCGGCCAGCCAGAAGAAATCCGGGCGATCTGGACCAAAGCCGATCACGGGCAGCCTGTCGGGTGAGAAGCTGCGCATCCCGGCCCAGCTCTTGGCGACGCGGCGGACCGGAATGGTGGTTGCCTCCTCGACATAGTGCGCGGCCCAGGCGATATCGAGTTCCTCGGGCTGCACGTCGCCCGGCTCGCAAGGAGTAGCGTCGGCGGGACAAGCGAGCAGCCGCCCGGCATCGGGCTTCATGTAGAAATCCTCGTCGATCTCGTTGATCTCAGGCATGTCCGATACGTCGACACCTTCGGGAAGGTCGACCGTGATGGCAGTGCGCCGATGCGGCACGATGCCGAGCGGCTTGACGTCGAAAATTTCTGCGGTTGTATCGACCCAACCACCGGCGGCATTGACCACGGTTTTGGCACGTACGGGGCTAGCCGATGTTTCGATGATCCAGGCTTGGCCATCATGGCTGGCTGACAAAACGCCGTGCCGCTCGCGGATTTCAGCACTATTCCGACGCGCGCCCTTCACGTAACCCTGCAGCAGGCTTTCGACCTCGATATCCCAGAAGTTGGGATCGTAAAACGCGGCTGCGGCATAGCCCGGCTTCAGGATCGGCACGCGCGCCAACAACTCTTCCTCGTTCAGCGGCTCAAGTTCCGGCGTGAAGGCAAGCTCGGATCGAAAAACCTCTTCCAGCCGCGAGGCCTTCTCCGCGGTGGCGATCATCACGCCGCCACGCTGTTTGAGAAGCGAGATATCCGAAAATCCTTCGGGTGGGCTGTCGAAGAAATCCTTGGCAATCGCGGCAAGTGCGCAGACCTCGGGTGCGTTGTAGCGCAGCACGAATTCGGCAGCCGAACGGCCGGTGCTGTGGTAGCCGAGCGCCGTTTCGCGTTCGAGCACGATGACGGAGCGATGGGGGCTGAGGAAATAGGCCAGCGACAGGCCGGCGATGCCGCCGCCGATGATCGCCACGTCGAATGTCTGCATGTCCAGCCCTGCTCTTTAAGGTGTCTGCGCGATCCCGTTCACGCGCAAGCCAGACCCTAGAGGGCGGTGCCTCAATGTTCAAATTTATAGTCTCGAAGCTGACTATCAGGCAGATTGATGCTCTGCGGCGTGGTTCAGCGGCTCCGTGTCTGCGACATGCCGGAGGAAGGCGGCTTCCGCCGGATTGAGGATGGCATTGGGGTTGGATATGCGAAACACATCTGTCGTCGGCAGGAGATCGTAGGGCGGCAATTGCCAGAGATCGCCCGCCGCTAGGCCGGATGCGGCCAGATGGTCCGGGACCATGCCGATGCCGATATTGGCGGCGATCAGGCGCAGCACCTCCTCGACATTGCAGGATACGGCCCGAACCTGCTGGCCGAAGGAACCTATGGCGCGCACGGCGGTGATGGCATTCATGTGCTGGCCGCCGAGAACATCGGCGATGAAAGCGATGTAGGGATCGCCGCGCAGGTCGTTCAGGGCGGCGCCTTTGACGCCAAACAGCCGGTGACCGCGCCCGCAATAGAGCCCGTATTGCTCGCGGATATGGAAAGCCTTGGTCAGCGCATCGGGGATATTGCCGTCGCACAGGCCGATGGTGGCGATATTGCGCTCCACGGCGCTGATGACGCTGACGGTGGTTTCGACCGTGACGCTGAGCGTTACCTTCGGGTGCAAGCGAAAGAAGCTTTCGAGCTTCCGATCCCAGGCCGGATTGTCCGCGTGGCTGACGGAATGGATGCTGACATGGCCGGTCACGTCCTCGCCGGCGGTTTCCAGCGCGTTCGGCAGTCGGACGACGGCGGCGAAGATGTCGCGGCATTGGCGGTGCAGTTTTTCGCCGGCTTCCGTCAGGTCAAAGCGGCCCGGGCGACGGTCGATCAGTTTCTGGCCGACGGTCTGTTCCAGGCGCTTCAAGGCCATGCTGACGGCGGGCTGCTGCAAAAGCAACCGGTTGGCCGCTGCCGTGATGCTGCCTTCCTCGACCACGACGACAAAGGTGCGCAGAAGGTTCCAGTCGAGATTGTGGGCGAAGCGTTCGAGGCGATTGTCTGGCATGGAAAACCGGTCTCAGAGGGAGATGAGGCCGGAGGGTAGCCGGTTCATGACCTCATGACCATCGGCGGTGATCAGCAACTGGTTTTCGATGATCATGCCACCGACGCCATCGACATACCAAGGGGTTTCGAAAGCGAGCACCATGCCGGGCGCGATGATGACATCCGATTGCCGCGACAGGAACGGCCATTCCTCGCTGCCGAGGCCGGCACCCAGCCCGTGGCCGAAATGACCGCGCGTGTAGCCGGGAAAACCGGCCTTGGCCATGGCTTCGGTGGTTACCCTGTGCACCTCGCTCATGGCGATGCCGGGTCTCAGGAGCGGGAGGCCCGCATCGTAGGCGGCTTGAAGGGCGTCGAACAGGCGAGCCTGAAGAGGCGATGGATGGCCGCAGACGAAGGTGCGGCCGGTGTCGGATGTATAGCCGGCGATCAAACAGCCGACATCGACCTTGATCAGATCGCCCCGTTCGATCACGCCACCTTTCGTCCATGGGTTCTGGCCGACCGAGACATATTCCCAAAGCCCGGTGAGGTTTTGGACATTGCGCCGTGACGCCTCGGCTCGAACGCCCTTTTCCCAGGCTGCCGCAAGCGCATCGCGGCTGACGCCGACGTCGATCGTTTCGCGCAGGGTGACGATACCGGCTTCGGCAAGCTCGACGGCGGTGCGCAGATGGCTGATCTCCGTGGGGGACTTGATCATCTTCAATCGCCGGACCAGATCGGATGCGTCAAGAAGTTCAGTGTTGGGCAAGGCGTCGGAAAGCAAGCGGAAGTCGGTGACCGAGAGACCGTCGAACTCGATGCCGATCCGACCTTTGTCCAACCTCTTTTCAGCAAGAAGCTCCCTGGCCAGGCGGAATCCGCTGGCGGCGTCAAATGTCTCCGGCCGCTGGAAGCCCGCGGGACGCCCCTGTCTTGTCCACGCGGCATGTATCAGATCTTCCGGCGAAAGCGTTTCGGCGTCCATGTCCCTGATGTCGCCGGTCTCCACCCAGATCGGATTGATGCGGATATCCGTGATCGTGCTGGAGGCGCGGAAGGCGGCCTCGAAAAGGTCGGTGACAACGGCGCTTCCGGTCAGTGCCGGATCGGCCGGTACGACCGCCGCAACGGCGCCTGCGCGCCGCCACATGGTGGCGACACCGGCCGGTGCGCCTGTTGCATAGGTAAAGCTTTCCGGCGACAGCAGCAGGAGGGCATCGAGACCCACGGTCTCCATCAACTGCGATGCGCGCGTCCTGTCGAGGTGAGCCATGCTGTTTCCCTGTCCTGTGGCCTCAGCGTCTCGCTGGCCGCCATTCCCGCCGCGCATGAGGCAGTGCCGCATTTTCGTTTGTATCGCCCTGCCCGGCTTGCCATAACGGGCAGAAGAAGGAAAGTGACGGGAGGAAGACATGGCTGCAAGACAGGAATTCCAGTGGGACGATCCGTTTCTGCTGGACGATCAGCTTTCCGAGGACGAGCGGATGATCCGCGATACGGCCCGCGCCTACGCGCAGGAAAAGCTGCAGCCACGCGTGATCGATGCCTACCGCAATGAGACGACCGATCCCTCGATCTTTCGCGAGATGGGCGATCTCGGCCTGCTTGGCGTCACGGTTCCGGATACCTATGGCGGTGTCGGCGCGTCCTACGTGGCCTACGGTCTGGTTGCCCGCGAAGTCGAACGGGTCGATTCGGGCTATCGCTCGATGATGAGCGTCCAATCCTCGCTAGTGATCTACCCGATCCATGCCTATGGCTCGGAAGAACAGCGCCAGAAATACCTGCCAAAGCTGATCAGCGGTGAATTCATCGGCTGCTTCGGCCTGACGGAGCCGGATGCCGGCTCAGATCCCGGTGGCATGAAGACGCGGGCGGTGAAGACCGACGGCGGCTACCGGTTGAGCGGCTCGAAAATGTGGATTTCCAACGCGCCGATTGCCGACGTTTTCGTCGTCTGGGCGAAATCCGAGGCGCACGGCAATGCCATTCGCGGCTTCGTGCTGGAAAAGGGAATGAAGGGCCTCTCTGCGCCCAAGATCGGCGGCAAGCTGTCGCTACGCGCCTCGATCACCGGCGAAATCGTGCTCGACAATGTCGAGGTCGGTGAAGACGCGTTGTTGCCGAATGTCGAGGGGCTGAAGGGTCCGTTCGGCTGCCTCAACCGCGCCCGCTACGGCATTTCCTGGGGTGCGCTCGGTGCTGCGGAATTCTGCTGGCATGCGGCTCGGCAATACGGGCTCGACCGCAAGCAGTTCGGCAAGCCGCTGGCGCAGACGCAACTATTCCAGAAGAAGCTCGCCGACATGCAGACGGAAATCACGCTCGGGCTTCAGGCGTCGCTCCGTGTTGGCCAATTGATGGATGCAGGCCGGATGGCGCCGGAGATGATCTCGATCGTCAAGCGCAACAATTGCGGCAAGGCGCTGGATATCGCCCGAGCTGCGCGTGACATGCACGGCGGCAACGGTATCTCCGAGGACTATCAGGTGATGCGCCACATGATGAATCTGGAAACGGTCAATACCTATGAGGGCACCCATGACGTGCACGCCCTGATCCTCGGCCGCGCCCAGACCGGGCTGCAGGCCTTCTTCTGAGCGCCGGCATGGAAACGCCGCTGAAGGGCCTGAAGGTTCTCGAGCTTGCCCGCATCCTGGCAGGCCCCTGGATCGGCCAGACGCTGGCCGATCTCGGCGCCGATGTCATCAAGGTTGAAAGCCCGGCCGGCGACGACACCCGCACCTGGGGGCCGCCCTTTGTCGAGGGGGAGGACGGCGGTCATCTCGACGCGGCCTATTTTCATGCCTGTAATCGCGGCAAGCGGTCGGTCGTCCTCGACTTCACCACCGAGGAAGGACAGGAGGCCGTGCGCCGGCTGGCGGCGCAGTCGGATGTGCTGCTGGAGAATTTCAAGGTCGGCGGCCTGGCGAAATACGGGCTCGATTATGAGAACCTGAAGAAGATCAATCCACGCCTGATCTATTGCTCGGTTACCGGCTTCGGCCAGGACGGGCCCTATGCCCATCGCGCCGGCTACGATTATATCATCCAGGGCATGAGCGGGATCATGGACCTGACCGGCGATCCGGACGGCGAGCCGCAGAAGATCGGCGTCGCCTTTGCCGATATCTTTACCGGACTTTATGGCGTCATCGCCATCCAGGCGGCGCTTCACATGCGCGAGCGGACTGGCGAGGGGCAGCAGGTCGACATGTCGTTGCTCGACAGCATGACCGGGGTTCTGGCCAACCAGGCGCTGAATTTCCTCGTCTCGGGACAGTCGCCCCGTCGCCTCGGCAACGCGCATCCGAACATTGCACCCTATCAGGTGTTTCCGGTCTCCGACGGCCACCTGATCGTCGCTGTCGGCAACGACCGGCAGTTCGTGAAGTTCTGCGCGCTGCTCGGACTTGACGAATTGGCGACGGACCCGCGTTATCTGACCAATGCCGGCCGGGTAAAACATCGCGACAGCCTGACGCCGGAACTGACCGCGCGGACGCTGAATTTCAACCGCGACACGCTGCTTGCCATGCTGGAAGCCGCCGGCGTGCCGGGCGGGCCGATCAATACGGTCGCCGATGTGTTCTCAGATCCGCAGATCATCCATCGCGGCATGCGGGTCGATACGCCCCATACCGGCGCGGCTTCGGGAACAGCGCCGGGAGTGCGCACGCCCATTCAGTTTTCGGATGCCGAGCTTGCCCTGAATCGCGGCGCGCCAAGGCTTGGCGAACACACGGACGAGGTGTTGGCAGAAATCGGGATGAAGCGCTGACGGACCTGCTTGGGGATCAAATATTCCCCATGCAGAGATATTTCATCTCCAGATAATCCTCGGCGCCGTGGCGGGAGCCTTCGCGGCCGATGCCGGATTGTTTGAGGCCGCCGAAGGGGGCAGCTTCGGAGGACATGCGGCCGGTATTGATGCCAATCATGCCGTATTCCAGCGCTTCAGCAACACGCCAGACCTTTTTCAACTCGGTCGCATAGAAATAGGCGGCGAGGCCGTAAATCGTATCGTTGGCCTGCAGGATGACGTCTTCCATCGTCTCGAAGCGGATGATCGGCGCCACTGGGCCGAACGTCTCGTCGCAGGCGACGAGCATGCCCTTGCCGACATTGGACAAGACCGTTGGTTCGAAGAAGGCGCCGGAGACACGCTTGCCACCGCAGAGAAGCTTGGCACCCTTGCCGATCGCGTCATTCACGTGTGTCTCGACCTTCTCGATTGCCCGGCTATCGATCAGCGGGCCGATGGTGACGCCGGGGGAAAAGCCGTCGCCAACCCTAAGCTTGGCCACTTCGGCAGCCAGTTTGCGGGCGAATTCGTCGTGAACGCCGCTTTGGACATAGATGCGGTTGGCCGACGTGCAGGTCTGGCCGGCATTGCGGTACTTCGCCTGGATGGCGCCGTCGACGGCCGCGTCGATATCGGCATCGTCGAAGACGATGAAGGGCGCGCTGCCGCCGAGTTCGAGGCTGACTTTCTTGATCTGGTCGGAACATTGCCGCATCAGGATGCGGCCGACTTCGGTCGAGCCGGTGAAGCTGATCTTGCGCACCCTGGAATTGGTGCAGAGTTCGCGGCCGATCGCATCACCTTCGGAGGCGAGAATGAGATTGAAGACGCCTTTCGGGAAACCGGCGCGGATTGCCAGCGCATGCATGGCAAAGGCGACCAGCGGCGTTTGTTCCGCGGGCTTGAGGATGACGGTGCAGCCGACTGCAAGCGCCGGTGAAATCTTGCGCGCCACCATGGAGGCCGGGAAGTTCCACGGGGTGATGGTCCCGACAACACCGACCGGCTGCTTGATCACGAGCATGCGCCGGTCCGTCGAGGGGGCAGGAATGGTCTCGCCGTAGACGCGCTTGGCCTCCTCGGCATACCACTCGATATAGGCCGCCGCATGCTGCAACTCGGAGCGGGCCTCGTTGAGCGGCTTGCCCATTTCGGCAGTCAGGATCGCGGCGAGATCATCGATGTGGGCAATGACGAGATCATGCCAGCGGCGCAGGATGGCGCTGCGGTCGCCGGCCGGGCGCTCGGCCCAGGGAAATTGCGCCGCGTAGGCGTCATCGATCGCGGTCCGCGTTTCCGCCACGCCCATATCCGGCAGGGTCGCGAGCAGCGCGCCGTTCGAGGGATTGCGCACATCGAAGGTTTTTGCCTGAGGGGTGCCCGGCACATTCACCAGCCCGAGCAGACGAGGCTCCTTGACGTGGGCGATCAGCGTCTCGGTAAAGATCATCGGAGATCCTTTCTGGCGGTCTGCGCAAGACAGCACAGGGCGGCACATGCCATCACGGGGACAATGCCGATAGCCGATTACGGCGGCCGGGTCCATCGGGCAGAAACGGTGTGCTGCCCGATGGGAATATTATCGCCTCGGCGCCTGAATCAGGCCCGCGCTTCCAGGATCGACGCTTCCAGGATATCCATAGCTTCCGCGAAAACCTCGTCCTGAATGGTGATTGGCGCGAGGAAGCGGATGACGTTGCCGTGGACGCCGCAGGTGAGCAGGATAAGTCCCTTCTCCAGCGCGATCAGGCGGACGCGGTTTGCGAAATCGGCGCTCGGCAGATTGGTCTTCACGTCGTTGAATTCGACGGCGTTCATGAAGCCGGGACCGCGGATATCGACGATTTCCGGCGCCTGTTCGCGGATGGCCGCGAGGCGCTGCTTGAGGCGGCCGCCGAGCTGTTCAGCGCGTTCGCAGAGGTTTTCGTCCTTGATGACGTCGAGAACGGCGTGCGCCGCGGCAATCCCCATCGGGCTGCCGCCATAGGTGCCGCCAAGCCCGCCGGGGCCAGGCCCGTCCATGATCTCGGCGCGGCCGGTCACGGCTGCCAGCGGGAAGCCGCCGGCCAGGCTCTTCGCCATGGTCATCAGATCGGGCACCACGTCGTAATGTTCCATTGCAAACATCTTGCCGGTACGGGCAAAGCCGGTCTGCACCTCGTCGGCGATCAACAGGATGCCGTGCTGGTCGCAGATGTCGCGCAGCGCCCGCATCAGGGCGGCCGGCGCGGGATAGAAGCCACCTTCGCCCTGCACCGGCTCGAGGATGATCGCGGCGACCCGCGCCGGATCAACATCGGCGGCAAAGAGTTTCTTCAGCGCAGCGAGCGACTGCTCGACATTGACGCCGTGAAGCTCGATCGGGAAGGGCACGTGGAAGACGTCGCCCGGCATGGCGCCGAAGCCGACCTTGTAGGGAACCACCTTGCCGGTGAGCGCCATGCCCATGAAGGTGCGGCCGTGAAAGCCGCCGCTGAAGGCGACGACGGCAGAGCGGCCGGTCGCGGCACGGGCGATCTTGACGGCATTTTCGACAGCTTCGGCGCCGGTGGTCACGAAGACCGTCTTCTTGGCGAAGTCTCCGGGCGTGATCTCGTTCAGGCGCTCGGCCAGATGCACATAGCTTTCGTAGGGAACAACCTGCGCGCAGGTGTGGGTGAAGCGATCGAGCTGCGCCTTGACGGCCTCGATGACACGCGGATGGCGGTGGCCCGTGTTGACCACGGCGATGCCGGCGGCGAAATCGATGTAGCGATTGCCTTCCTTGTCCCAGATTTCGGAATTCTCAGCGCGGTCGGCATAGATCTGCGTGGTCATGCCCACACCGCGGGAAATGGCTGCGTTCTTGCGATCGGTCAAACTGGTCACGGGTATCATCCTAGAGCGTGAGGAACATTGTTGATGCAAATCCTATATTTTTTCTGTAGGTTTGCAAATTAATTATAGTGATCGGAAAAGCAGCATTTGTGATGCTTTTCCTTGTGCGTTGCGGCAGGTGTGGCTACGTTGATGCCTTAAACATTGTATGGATATTTTCTGACACTTCGAACACCCAGACATTTGGCGGCCGGTGCCCGGCGAAGGTTTTCAGGGCGGGGGCTGCACCATTGTAGCGCGTAGCAATCAGGAGAATGACGCCATGACTGCAGATGCCATTATCCGTGCCCGTATCGATTCTGCCACGAAACAAAAAGCTATCGCGGCGCTGGAAGCCATGGGGCTTTCGGTTTCCGACGCCATTCGCCTGCTGATGCTGCGCATAGCCGAAGAGAAACGCCTGCCTTTCGAGTTGAAGGTACCGGACCGGGAAGATCTGCCGGCCATCGATCGCAATTCGCGTCTCGATAACGGCGAAGACCTGTTTCGCGATCTGGAACATTGATCGCATGACCATTTTGTGTGGCGGCTTATGAGCGATGCCATGGCAGTTCGGTACAAGGTTGCAGAGGCGGCGAGGCTTGCGGGCGTCTCCGCGTCAACCTTGCGGCTTTGGGAGACGCAGGGGCTTGTGGTGCCGGGGCGTTCAGCGACCGGTCACCGGCAGTATAGCGAGAGCGATGTCGCCCAGCTGAAGCGCGTTTCCTGGTTTCGCGCCGAGCGCGGCCTCAATCCGGCAGCCATTCGTGAAGCGCTTGAGGCGGAGGCTGGCGAACTCGACGATCACAGTCTTTCTGCCGTGGGTGAAGCAACGCCGCAGTCACAGGTTGGCCGCAAGCTCCGGAGCCTGCGCCACGCGGCCGGCAAGACGCTGGAGCAGGTGGCCGGCGATATCGGCATCGCGGCCTCGGTTCTCTCGACGCTGGAGCGCACGTCGCAGGGCGTCTCCGTCGCGGTGCTGCACAATCTCGCGGAATACTTTGGAACAACGGTCTCCAGCCTTTCCGGCGAAGACGAGCCGGAGGTGCGGGCTCTCGTGCGTTCCGGTGAGTGGCGCACCTGGCCGCGCACGACGCCGGGCGTCACCGTGCAGCTGCTGGCCGAGGGCCGCAACCAGATGGATTGCCATCGCTTCGTGCTGGAGCCAGGCGCCTCCAGCGAGGGCGCCTACAAGCATGAGGGTGAGGAATTCGTCTATGTGCTCTCCGGCCGGGTGGAATTCGTGCTCGATTCCGATCAGTTCCACGATCTGAACCCCGGCGATTCCCTCTATTTCGAAAGCCGCCGCCATCATGCCTGGTCGAACCGGCACGATGGGGAGACCGTGCTCTTGTGGATCAACACGCCGCCGACATTCTAGCGCTGTCTTCGTGTTTATGATCAAGCCGGTTTATACCGGCTATTGTCGCTATCTATTTCGTTTATGTGCGTTTCGAGCTTAAAGTTTCCGTCAAGCGCCGGGAAACGGTGCGCAACAAGGGGAACCGAACGCATGAGAAAACAGATCATCGCACTGGCTTTGGCTTGCGCCGCCGCCTTTTCCATGACATCCGCCAACGCCGCCGAGAAGCTCAGGATCGGCACAGAAGGCGCTTATCCGCCCTTCAATTTCATTGATTCCGCCGGCAAGATAGGCGGTTTCGACGTCGAGATCGGGCAGGCACTTTGCGCCAAGATGCAGGTCGAATGCGAGGTCGTGGCGCAGGACTGGGACGGCATCATTCCTGGGCTCATTGCCAAGAAATACGACATGATCATCGCCTCGATGTTCATCACCGAAGAGCGCAAAAAACAGGTCGCCTTCAGCGATCCCTACTACCTCGCCGCCATGACCCATGTTGCGGTGAAAGGTGCCGGCGTCACGGAATTCAGCAACGAGGCGCTGAAGGGCAAGGTCATCGGCGCGCAGTCCGGCACGACGCAGGCCGAATATATCGCAGCCGTCTACCCGGATGCCGAGATCAAGCTCTATCCGACGCAGGACGAAGCCAATCTCGACATGGCCAATGGTCGCCTCGACATGGAAGTCGGCGACATGCTGCCGATGCTCGACTGGGTCACCAAGAACAATGACGGCAAATGCTGCGAACTGATCGGCCAGCCGATCACCGACAAGAAGTTCGTCGGCGACGGCGTCGGCATCGCGCTGCGCCAGGAGGACAACGATCTTCGCGAAAAGCTGAACAAGGCGCTCGTGGATATCCGTGCCGACGGCACCTACAAGACGATCAACGACAAGTATTTCACGATCGACGTTTACACGATGAAGTGAAGTCCGGACCAGGTATCTGAATTTCCGGAAAGACATGGGCATGATCGCGTCCTGCCACGGAAATGGCGAACGTGGTCATGCCGGCCGGATTTTCTGTGTCGGCTTTTGCCGATGATAGGTCAGTGCTGCGCGCAGGCAGAGCACCAGCGGCTCCCGGTACAAATGATCAGTTGTCGGGATGAGCAGCGCCCGCTGGCCTTCAAAAGCAAAATCATTGGCAAAATGAGCGCGAAAAGTCTCGATCAGTGTGGTCTTGCAGTTGACGAACACCGCGCAATGCCCGGGAGCTGACTTGGATACTCCCAGTCGGATGGTCGTTCCGCTTCCGCTTGCTTCGGTCAGATAGGCCGGTTCGCCCCATTTGAGCGTCTCGGTGAGTGGGCCGACGCCTTCGGTTTCGGCCGCAACGACAAAAATGAGGTCACGAACCTGCAACAGCCGCATCCTGATCGGCTCGGGATATCGTCCAAGGGCCTCGGCGACAGCCGTGGGAACGGGATGGTTCGTCATTACGCGCTCCTGAGCGGCAGATGGATACATTCCACGCCCTTATGCGCTCAGGAAGATGTTCAATCCGGCTGCGCCCGTCAACCTGCCGAGCCGCCGGCCTATTTCGTCACGTCGATAACGACGCGGCCACGGATTTTTCCAGCGACGATGTCCTCCGCCAGTTGCGGCAGATTTGACAGTGGCTCGACCGTCGTCATTGCCGCCAGGCGTTTCCGATCGAGGCTTTCCGCCAGAATGGCCCAGGCCTTGTCGCGTTCGGCATGGGGTGCTGTCACCGAGTTGATGCCGAGAAGAGCGACACCGCGCAGGATATGCGGCATGACGCTTGCCGGCAGGTCGGCACCGCCGGCGAGACCACATGCGGCAACCGCGCCGCTCTGGACGGTCTGCGCCAATACGTTGGCCAGTGTCGTTGATCCGACGGAATCGATGGCGCCTGCCCAGCGCTCCTTCTGCAGCGCGCCGCCTTTTGCGGCGAGTTCAGCCCGATCGATGAAACCGGTCGCGCCGAGGGCTGACAGATAATCATGCGTTTCCGGACGCCCGGTTGAGGCGGTGACTTTGTAGCCGCGTGCTGCGAGAAGCGTGATTGCCACCGAGCCGACGCCGCCGGCGGCACCGGTGACGAGAACCTCATGATCATCCGACTTGATCTTGCCCCAGGCTTCGAGCGCGTGAATGGCAAGGGCTGCCGTATAACCGGCAGTGCCGATCGCCATGCTTTCTTCCAGACTGAAGGCATCCGGCAGGCGCGTCAGCCATTCGGATTTCAGGCGCTGGAAACGGGTATAGCCGCCCCATTCGGTTTCCGACATGCCCCAGCCGTTGACCACCACCTTGTCGCCCGGTTTCCAGTCCGGGTTGCGGGATTGAACGACGATGCCAGCGAGATCGACGCCGGCCACCATCGGCAGGCGACGGGCGATGCGGCCTTTTCCGGAGACGGCGAGGCCGTCCTTGTAGTTGAGCGTCGAAAACAGCACCTCGACCAGAACGTCGTGATCCGGAAGGTCGGCAAGCGCCAGATCCCGAAAGCCCGCCACCGGCTTGCCGTCGCGGTCGTCGATCACGAGCGCCCTGAAATGTTCCAGCATGATTTTCTCCCGTCTGTTTTGGCGCAACATGGCATGGGAAAAAACCAAAAGCCATTTCGACGAAAGGCGCGAAAGGGGCGCTGCTGTCCACAGGCGGCACGCGAAACCGGTTCTTTCTAGACCCCAAAAAAGAATGAGGAAACCTGTCGGCGGCGCTGTTTTGGCTTCGCAAGCAAACTATTGATTCATTGGGGAATTATCGGCGAATGCGTAATTATATATCGCGTAGATTTACTTGCAATATTATGTATTTCGTATGGATGATTTCCGGATGTAGCTGCCATGCTTGCCGCGCAGGGCAGATTTGCCTTTATGCTCTGGCGAAATACCTGAAGGAGTGGTATCTGACGCTCGCAACAATCCTATGGAGCTTATCATGTTTTCGCAGCGCAAGCTGTCGAACCCGTCTGATCGCGGTTTTGTCCAGATGATCTGGAACGCGATCCTTCTCGTTCAGACCCGTGAAACGACCTCGCTTATGACGGGTCGTAACCGCTAGGCAGAACCTGCGGCCGGGCCACCTATCGCGACCGGGAATGTCACGGAGGCTTTCAGCCCCTTGCCATCCGGCCCTTCGCCCAGCGTGAGATGTCCGCCGAACAGTCCGGCGATTTCTTCGACGATCGGAAGACCCAACCCCATTCCCGGTGCTTCGCCGCGTCCGCCGCGCGCGAAACGCTGGCGTACGACCTGCCGGTTCTCCGGCGGGATGCCCGGGCCGTTGTCTTCGACATCGAGCCGGACGTTACTGTCTTCGGTTTCCACGCGAACCGTCACCTCCGCCCCCTTGCCGGCATAGGCGATGGCGTTTTCGATCAGGTTGCGCAGAAGCTCGCCGATCAGCAAAGGTTCGGCGCGGATCAGCGCCTTGCTCTCACCTTCGAAGCCGAGATCGACGCCTGCGTCACCGGCGCCGGGCACGCGATCACCGGTAATCTGCTGAGCGAGCGACGTCAGGTCGATGACCTCAAGCGGCTGCGGCTCCGTCGAGCCGGCGGCATCGATCTTCGCCATCAGCAGCAGTTGCGCGAGGATGCGTTCGGCATGAGCCACGGCCTCGTCGCCCTTGCGTGCTGCCGCCTGCGCCTCTTCCAGCGTCGTGGCGCGGGCAGATAACGCCAGCTGAGTGCGAATGATGGCGAGCGGCGTGCGCAGCTGATGGCTGGCATTGCCGGAGAAATGGCGCAGCGCATCGAGCGCCGATTGCAGCCGCACCATGAAGGAATTGACCGTTTCGACCAGCCCTTCCACTTCACTCGGCACCGACTGCTTAATCGGATGCAGATCGTCGGGGCTACGTTCGGCAATGGCGTCGCCCAGCCGATAGAGTGGCCTGAGTGAAAAGGTCACCGCAATCCAGACGATAGTCGCGGCACCGAGGATCATCATCAGAAGCCGGAACGCCGAGCGCAGCAGGATGGCTTGCGTCAGCTGGCGCCGGGCGATCGTCGTTTCCGCAACGGTGACGACGAAGGGAACGGAATTGATGCCCGTCGAGGCGGACCGCTCTAATGCCGCGACACGGATCGGCTCGCCGCGAAACTGCGCGTCGGCATAAACGGCCGATTGACCGTTCATATCGGCGACCGAAGGCAGGTTCTGGTAGCCGGTGATGAACTGACCGGGCGGTCCGTCGACGCGGTAGAAGACCCGGTCCTGTGCTGCCGAGGTCAGCATTTCCAGCGCGACATAGGGGATATCGACCTCGAGCGAACCGTCTTCCGCAACCACGACCCGTTCGGCAATTGCCAGCGCCGAGCCGGCAAGCACACGGTCGGAGACGACATTCGCCGTTTTCACCGCGTCCCGATAGGTATCAATCAGTGCCAGGGCGCCGATGACGACGGTCGAGATCAGCAGCCAGGCGAGCAGCCGCCGGCGGAGCGAATAGGCTGCCTGCGCCATCAGGCGTCCGCCATCTTGTCGAGATAATAGCCGATGCCGCGCGCAGTGCGCACCGTCAGGCCGTGTGGTGCGAGGCGCTTGCGCAGCCGGCTGACATATTGCTCGATGGCATTGGCGCTGAGGTCGTCGTCGAAGGCCGTCAGCGACTGAATGATCGCCTCCTTGGCGACCACTTTTCCAGCGCGCATAAACAGGATTTCAAGCAGGCCGAGTTCTCTAGCCGGGATATCGACGGTGATCCCGCCGGCCGAAAATGTTCTCGAATTGAGATCGAAGGACACATTGCCGTAACTGACCAGCGATGAGCGAAGCCCGGCCTGGCGGCGCAGCAGGACCCGGACACGGGCCTCGAATTCGCTGATGTCGAAGGGCTTGATCATGTAGTCGTCGGCACCGAGATCAAGCCCCTTGATCTTCTCCTCCTGCGTACCCCGCGCGGTCAGGATCAGCACAGCCGCCTTGTTCTGCCGCGCCCGCATCGAGCGCAAGACGTCGAGACCGTCCATTTCCGGCAGATTGAGGTCGAGGATGACGAGATCGAAGGTTTCGGTGGCAATTACCGCATTGGCGGAGGCACCGTCGTGAACGACATCGACCGCATAGCCGCTGCCGCGCAGGATGGCGACAAGCCCTTCCGAAAGCGCCTTATTGTCCTCGACCAGTAATATCCGCAAATCCGCTGTCTCCCTGAGGCACTCTATCGAGCGTGCTTCGCCTTGTGAACGGGCTGCTGCTGCTGCAATATCGTTTTATGCGTTTCCTTCCCTTTCTCTGTCTTCTTTTTGGATTTTCCCTGCCCGCCGCCGCTCAGCCGGTGCTGTTCCCGGCGCTTTCGGGTGATACGGCGGCGCCGACCGTCGTCGTCTACTCCTCGCTCGACGAGCCCTTGGCGCGACCGATGATCGTCGGGTTCCAGACGGCCAATCCGGATGTGGCCGTGCGCTACGAGGATATGCTGACCGGCGAAATCTATGACCGGATCGTCAAGGAGACCGATGCCGGCGAAAAGACGGCGGATTTCGCCTTTTCCTCGGCGATGGACCTGCAGGTCAAGCTCAGCAATGACGGCTACGCCCAGCGCAGCGACCTGCCGATGAGCGACCGCTGGCCGGACTGGGCCAATTGGCGCAACACGGCCTATGCGCTGACCTTCGAGCCGGCCGTGTTCGTCTATCACAAGCCGAGCTTCACCAAGGAGAAGCCACCCTCGACGCGGGCGGAGTTCGTCGATTATCTCAAGCGGCAGGGAAGCGCCGTTTTCGGCAAGATCGGCACCTATGATATCGAACGATCCGGTGTCGGCTTCCTGTTCATGGCGCGCGACCAGGAGCAGTTCGGCGATATCTGGTCAGTGATCCAGACGATGGGCGCGGCGGGGGTCAAGCTTTATTCCACCAGTTCGGCTATCCTCGAGCGCGTCTCCGACGGCCGTTTCGTGCTCGGCTACAATATTCTCGGCTCCTATGCCGCCGATTGGGCCTCGCGCCATCCGGATGTCGGCATCGTGCTGCCGCGGGATTATACCGTTGTCATGTCGCGTATCGGGCTGGTGCCGCAGGCTGCCGCGTCTCCTGATCTCGGACGGCGCTATCTGGAGTTCTTCATGTCGAAGGAAGGCCAGACGATCATGGCGCGCGAGTTGCAGATCCCCGCCGTCAGCCCGGATGTGGCGGGTGCGAACACTGCCAACACGATGCGCGAAATGCTCGGCGGTCAATTGCGGCCGGTTCCGGTCAGCCCCGGACTGATGGTCTATCTCGATCAGGTCAAGCGGGCTCGGCTGATTGCGCGCTGGAACGAAGTTTTGCGTCTCCAGTAGAAGTTTTAACGCTCGGCTAGACGGGGCGTGAAAATTGCGGGAGACTAATCCGGCAAGGTTCCGCGTGATGTCAGGTAAATGACAGCTTTCTGTGGTGCCTTGCAGTTCTTCATCGTCCGTGGAGGCGGATGATCGAGGCGTATGGGAGGAGTTTCACCAGACCGGCGCAACCGCGTGCCAAAAATGGCCGCCGCGCTCGATTCGACCGGTGAGTCCGTCCCCGTCCGCAAAGATGAACAATGCGCGCGCCAGATAACGAGTGCGCCTGACGGAGGACTAATCTTGAAACAGTTTTTTCTGGCAACCATTCTCGCCGGCGCCATCGCCCTGCCGGCTTTTGCTGCTGACTACACGATCATCGCACCGGCCAATCCGGGCGGTGGCTGGGACCAGACGGCCCGCTCGATCCAGTCGGTGATGCAGCAGGAAGGCATTTCCGGCAACGTCCAGGTGCAGAACGTACCCGGCGCCGGCGGCACGATCGGCCTTGCGCAGTTCGCCAGCCAGTCGGCGGGCAACGCCAACGCCCTGATTGTTGGTGGTTACGTCATGGTCGGCGCCATCCTCACCAACAAATCGCCGGTGACGCTCAATGACGTCACCCCGATCGCCCGCCTCACCGGCGAATACGAAGCGATCGTCGTTCCGGCGGATTCGCCGCTGAAGACGTTCGGCGATCTCGTCGAGGCGCTGAAGAAGGATCCGGGTTCGGTCTCCTGGGGTGGCGGCTCGGCCGGCGGCACGGACCACATCGCAGTCGGCCTGATTGCCAAGGCGGCGGGCGTCGATCCGACCAAGATCAATTACATCGCGTTTTCCGGCGGTGGTGAAGCGCTGGCCGCTATTCTCGGCAGCCAGGTGACGGCCGGCATTTCCGGTTACGGCGAGTTCGAAAGCCAAGTGAAATCGGGCACACTTCGTCTTCTCGCCGTATCGAGCGCCGAGCGTCTCGCCGGCATCGACGCACCGACCATCAAGGAAGGCGGTCTTGATGTCGTGGTGCAGAACTGGCGCATGGTTGCCGCTGCTCCGGGCCTGACCGACGAGCAGAAGACCGCGGTTTCGGCCGACATCGAGAAGCTGGTCAAGTCCGCTGGCTGGCAGGAAACCCTGAAGACCAAGGGCTGGCAGGATACCTATCTCGCCGGTGACGCCTTCAAGGAACAGCTGGCCAAGGACGTATCCGCAACCGAAACCGTCCTCAAGGACATTGGTCTGGTTCAATGAGCAAGGGTCACGCCCCTTCCACGGAGAAACGCCGCCCCGACCGGGCGGCGCTTTTCATCGCCGTTTTCCTCGCGGGCCTCGGTGGCTTGATCTTCTGGGACACATCCCGGCTGGCGGGGGCTGGCGGCTATTCCGGCGTCGGCCCGGCCACCATTCCCTTCGTGATCGCCGGTGGCCTGCTGTTGCTTGCGGCCTGGACCGTTTTCGAAGCCTTGCGGGGCGATTTTCCGGTGCGGGACCGGCAGGAGTTCGGCCCGGTTATCTGGATCATCGGCGGTCTCGCAGCACAGATGTTGCTCCTGAAGCCGCTGGGCTTTTCGATTGCGACAGGCTTGCTCTTCGCCGCGACCGCCGCCGGCTTTGGCAAACGCAAGCTGTGGTTCACGATCCCCATCGGCATCGCGATCTGTCTCGGGGTCTGGCTGATCTTTGCAGGCCTCCTGCAGCTGTCGCTGCCAGCCGGTCCGCTCGAACATCTGTTTTGGTAAGGCCCTGACATGAACACATTCGATTTTCTGCTGCAGGGCATTCTCGTTGCAGCCCAGCCGATGAACCTCCTCTATGCGCTGATCGGCGTGACGCTCGGCACGGCCGTCGGCGTTCTGCCGGGCATCGGTCCGGCGCTGACAGTGGCGCTGCTCCTGCCTGTCACCTACAAGCTCGATCCGGGCGGTTCGCTGATCATGTTCGCCGGTATCTATTATGGCGGCATGTATGGCGGCTCGACCACATCAATCCTTCTGAACACGCCGGGCGAAAGCTCGTCCATTGTCACGGCGCTCGAGGGCAACAAGATGGCCCGGGCAGGGCGCGGCGGGCCGGCGCTGGCGACCGCCGCCATCGGCTCGTTTGTCGCCGGTCTGATCGCGACGCTGGCACTTGCCTTCATCGCGCCGTTTGTCGTCAAGCTGGCACTGGTGTTTGGCCCGCGTGAATATTTCGCCCTGATGGTCCTTGCGTTCGTCACTGTCTCGTCCGCCTTCGGCGATTCGACGTTGCGTGGTCTTACCTCGTTGTTTATCGGCTTTGCGCTGGCGATCATCGGCATCGATCAGTTGACGGGCCAAACACGCATGAGCTTCGGCATTCCCGATCTGCTTGACGGGATTGAAGTGACGACGCTTGCCGTTGCCATGTTTGCCATCGGCGAATCGCTCTATATCGCCGCGCAAGGTAATCAGGGGCCGGACAAGGTCGAGGCGGTCAAAGGCTCTGTCTGGATGAACCGTCAGGACTGGGCCCGCTCCTGGAAGGCCTGGCTGCGCGGAACGGCAATCGGCTTCCCGATTGGCGCGATGCCGGCGGGTGGCGCAGAAATCGGTACGTTCCTTTCCTATGCCGCCGAGAAGCGGCTGACCAAATATCCGGAAGAATTCGGCAACGGCGCCATCGAAGGCGTCGCCGGTCCGGAAGCGGCCAATAACGCGTCGGCTGCCGGTACACTCGTGCCTCTGCTGACGCTCGGCCTGCCGACCACGGCGACCGCGGCGATCATGCTGGCCGGCTTCCAGCAATACGGGCTGCAGCCCGGCCCGCTGTTGTTTGCTACCAATCCGCAGCTGGTCTGGGGCCTGATCGCCAGCTTGCTCATCGCCAACTTCATGCTTCTGGTGTTGAACCTGCCGCTGGTCGGCCTCTGGGTGAAGCTTCTGACGATCCCGAAGCCATGGCTGTACGCGGGCATCCTGTTGTTTGCGACGCTCGGCACCATCGGCGCCAATCCGTCGGTGTTCGAACTCGGCATGCTGCTCGCGTTTGGTGTTCTCGGCTACGTCATGCGCATCTTCGGCTATCCGATTGCGCCGGTCGTCGTTGGCCTGATCCTCGGGCCGCTTGCCGAACAGCAGCTTCGCCGTGCGCTGTCGATCAGCCAGGGCGATGTCACGGTTCTGTTCACATCGCCGGTCGCCGCCGTTCTACTGGTGATTGCCGCTGCAGCCCTGATCATCCCGCTCATCCTGCGGGCACGTGGTCGCGGCGAAGTCCTGTCGCAGCTTGCCGCAAGCGAAGATTGACGCTCCTCCCAAGATCGTCACAGGAGAAGGCCCGGTTAGCTTGTGTTAACCGGGCCTTCTCTATTTGCATGGCTGGGGTGAATTCCTGTGCGTTGTAAACAAGGGTGGCAAACGTCATATTCCTGTCATCGAACAACACGATGAAACAAACACAGGAAAGTGAGTAAAGAGATGAGTGCCCGTAAATCTGCCCGAGGCTTTTTCGGTAATGCCATCGCCATCTTTGGCGCGGCCACGGCCGCTGCCGCAGCAGTCGAGGGCCACCGCCGTCCGCTGGACCGCGACCTCTACACGCTCGGCATCAACCCGGTGAACTTCCATTCCATGAAGCGCAGCTGATCGCGCCAAAAATCCGGTAATTAAAAATCCCGCCAATCTCCTGATTGGCGGGATTTTTTGTGCGTTATCCCAATAGTTTATCAAAAAAATTTACGCGGCTTCCTGTGTAAAAAGTCTCGTATTTCGGGCCTTTATTATGTGGCACGACTTATCCCGGTCGGTTTCCAAATATTATTATCAAGTTATGTTTTCCGATTAGCTCGAATTAAGCCTATCGGATAGGCATTACGTCAAAAGATACTACGATTTGCTCGATTAAACATCATCGCCGATGCGTGTAAGTTACAGCCGGGCGCGGAGAGACGCTGATCCGGTTCATTTTTCGACATGGCCGACCATTCATTTCCATCAACCCTTTATGAAGGTGATATTCCCATGGCTACTCCCATCATTTCGCTTGAGCGGGTCGATGTCGTCGAGGGCGATGCTACGTTTGGCCCGTTCGCGACGTTCCGTATAAACCTGACAGAGCCCTCCGACGAGGACATTACGATCCAGTATCGTATTCGGCCGGGAACGGCCGTGGCCACCGACTTCCAGACCCCGGGCAACGTCGACGAGATATTCACGGTCACTATCCCGGCCGGCGCCACGAGCATCACGATCGAGCCCGAGATCCGGGCCGACAATATCGATGAGGTGGATGAAGCCTTCTGGCTGGAGCTCTTCAAACCGACCAATGCCGTTTTCGACGGCGGCCAGAACACGCTGACCTCAATCGGCGTCATCCAGGATGACGATGGTGGCGGGGCCAACCTGTCGCTGTTCGTCTCCGACGCAACGATAAAGGAAGGCAATAGCGGCCAGAGAATCGCGACTTTCGAAGTGCACCTGTCACAGCCTGCAACGAAGGCGATGAGCTTTGCCTACAAGACAGTCAACGGCTCGGCGAAGGGCGGCAACGACTATGTCGCGGAGACCGGAACGGTAAAATTCGCGACCGGGGACAAGGTCGCCACCGTGGAGATCCTGATAACCGGCGATACGAAGGTGGAAGCCAGCGAATTCTTCTCACTGGTGGTGACGCCGACAGCCGACATCAAGAACGGGACGGCAGCTTCGACTGGTCTTGGCACCATTCTGGAGGATGATGCGGCCACCGGCGCGTTGCCGGTCATCTCGATTGACCGGGTCGACGTCGTCGAGGGCGATGCAACGTTCGGTCCGTTTGCGACATTCCTCATCAACCTGTCGAAGCCCTCCGACGAAGACATCACGATACAGTATCGCGTCCGGCCGGGAACGGCGGTGGCAACCGACTTCCAGACTCCGGGCAACGTCGACGAGATTTTCACAATCACGATCCCGGCAGGCGACACGAGCATCACGATCGCACCGGAGATCAGGGCCGACAATATCGATGAGGTGGACGAAGCCTTCTGGATTGAACTCCTCAACCCGACCAATGCTGTTCTCTCAGGCGGCGAGAACACGCTGACCTCGATTGGCATCATCCGCGATGACGATGAGGGCGGCGCAAAGCTGTCGCTGTTTGTTTCGGACGCGACGGTGACCGAAGGCGACAGCGGAAACCGGGTCGCGACCTTCGAAATTCACCTGTCGCAGCCGGCAACGAAGGACTTGAGCTTTGCCTACAAGACGGTCAGCGGCTCGGCGAAGGGCGGCAGCGACTATGCCGCGAAGACCGGAACGATAAAGTTCGCAGCCGGGCAGACGGTCACCACCGTGGATGTCTCCGTGAGTGGCGATACGAAGGCTGAAGCCAGCGAGTTTTTCTCGCTGGTAGTGACTCCGACAGCCGATATCAAGAATGGAACGGCGGCTTCGACTGGTCTCGGCACCATTCAGGACGACGATACCGGCAATGGTGCGCTGCCGATCATTTCGGTCGAGCGGGTCGATGTCGTCGAGGGTCTTGCAACGTTCGGCCCGTTCGCAACCTTCCGCGTGAACCTGTCGAAGGCCTCCGACGAGGACATCACGATCCAGTATCGCGTCCGGCCGGGAACGGCCGTGGCCACCGATTTCCAGACCCCGGGCAACGTCGACCAGGTCTTTACGATCACGATCCCTGCCGGTGACACGAGCATCACGATCGCACCGGAGATCAGGGCTGACAATGTCGACGAGGTGGACGAAGCCTTCTGGCTGGAACTCCTCAACCCGACCAATGCCGTTCTCTCCGGCGGGGAGAAGACCCTGACGAGCATCGGCATCATCCGTGATGACGACGGCGGTGGCGCCAACCTGTCGCTGTTCGTTTCGAATGCGACGGTGACGGAGGGCAGCAGCGGCCAGAAGGTGGCAACGTTCGAGGTTCATCTGTCACAGCCGGCAACGAAGGACTTGAGCTTTGCCTACAAGACGGTCAACGGCTCGGCGAAGGGTGGGAGTGACTATGTCGCGGAGACCGGAACGGTAAAATTCGCAGCCGGGCAAACGGTCACAACCATCGACGTCTTTGTCAATGGTGATCGCGTGCTGGAAACCAACGAGACCTTCTCTGTGGTTCTGACGCCGACGGTCGATATCAAGAATGGCACGCTTGGATCGACCGGCGTCGCCACGATCGTCAACGACGATACGATCCATGAGGTCATCTATGGTACGTCCAGCAGCGAGACGCTTCATGGCAATGACGGCAACGACACCATCTTCGGCCGCGGCGGTAACGACAAGCTGTACGGAGATCTCGGAAACGATATCCTGATCGGCGGAACCGGAGCGGATCGGCTGGATGGAAGTTCCGGGCTGGATAGGGCTTCCTATGCGGATGCCACGAAAGGTGTCGTAGCGTCGCTCTTGTCTCCTTCGTCCAATACGGGCGATGCGCTGGGCGATACGTATTTCGCCATTGAAAATCTGACCGGTTCGAAATTTACCGACAAACTGACGGGAAATACCGGCAACAACCTCATGACCGGGGGGGCGGGTGCAGACCAGATGACAGGCGGTGGCGGGGCGGACAAGTTCGTCTACGCGTCGTTGAACGAATCAACGGTTGCGTCTTCCGGGCGGGATTTGATCTTCGACTTCACCAGCAATGATCGCGTCGACCTTCGGCTGCTCGATGCGAACGCCAAGGTGGCGGGGAATCAGGCATTTTCGTTCATCGGCACGGCCGCTTTCAGCGGTAGCGCCGGCCAACTTCGCTACGACAAGGCTGCGTCGGATACCTACGTCTATGCCGACGTCAATGGCGACAAGACGGCGGACTTTTCCATTCGTCTCGACGATGCCATCACGATCAGCAAGGGTTTCATCTATCTCTAAAGGACCGGTATCGGTTCAAAACAAGGCCGCCCGTGCTGACACGGGCGGCCTTTTTATGTGATCAATGCGCGCTGCTCAGCTCTTCACGCCTGTTATGCCGGATCGACGACCAGAGCGAAACACCGATGAGGGCTGCGCCGCCAAGGCCGGTGATGACTTCCGGGATGTGCACCAGGGTCTGGCAATACATGATCACCGAGAGGATCAGGATCGCGTAGAAGGCGCCGTGTTCCAGGTAGCGGTATTCGGCAAGCGTCCCCTTTTCCACCAGCATGATGGTCATCGAGCGCACGTACATGGCGCCGATGCCAAGGCCGATGGCGATGACGAAGAGGTTCTGCGTCAGGGCGAAGGCGCCGATCACGCCGTCGAAGGAGAAGCTGGCGTCGAGCACTTCGAGATAGATGAAGGCGCCGAGGCCGCCCTTGGCCGCCGCACTCATGGTCTGCTGCGATGCGTCGAGCAAGCCGCCGACCACCTCGACCGCCAGGAACGTCAGGAGGCCGTAGATCGAGCAGTAAACGAAGGTCGTGGCTTCCTCACCTTCAAGGAACGACGAGAACACCAGGATCAGTGCAAGCACAAAGGCGATTTCCACGCCCTTGATCGTCGCGAAACGTGACATGCCGCGTTCCAGTGCCTTGATCCAGTGAACATCCTTTTCATGGTCGAAGAAGAATTTAAGGCCAACCATCATCAGGAAGGTTCCGCCGAACGCGGCGATCGGCAGATGCGCCTCGTTCATGATTCGGGCGTACTCCTCCGGACGCGAGGCGGCCAGCACCAGCGCGTCAATCGGCCCGATGTTGGCGGCGATTACGACGATCAGCAGTGGGAAGACGATACGCATGCCGAACACGGCGATGATGATGCCCCAGGTGAGGAACCGGTGCTGCCAGACCGGCGTCATTTCCTTCAGCTTGTTGGCGTTGACGATGGCGTTGTCGAAGGAAAGCGAGATTTCCAGTACGGCGAGCACCGTACAGACGAAGAAGACCGTGGCCATGCCGCCGATCGTTCCGGTGGTCGTCCAGCCCAGCCACGCGCCAAGCGCAAGACCCGCGGCGGTGACGATGAAGGCCCATTTGAAATAGCCAAGGGACGAAGTCTGGGGGGCGGTGGTCATGGCCGCACCTCCGTTCCGGCAAGGCTGAGGGCAAGGTTGGAATAGATGGAGAAATCCCGCATGCCACTATAGGCATGCGAAGAACGCATGAGGTGGAGTGTCATTTGCTTAAGTCCGCCGGCTTATTTGCGGGGTGATACCGACATCACGAGAGCGCCGTAGATTCTCGCCAGAGGGGCCCGGTATCAGGTTTGCTCCGCAGGCGTGTTAAAAATGCCCTTCACTGCGGATCGGCATTTACTTAGCGATCCTTTGGCCAAGGTCAAGGGATGAGGCGGCAAAGCGCCTCGCCTTTTACGGTAAGTTTGAGGTGGGCTCTCTGTGTTCGTGCGTCGCGACGGATGATTTCGATCGGTGCGTCCGGGCCGGAGAGTAAATTGATCTCGCGCAGAACGAGCGCGTGGGCGATGCCGAACAGCTTGGAAAACATGCGACTGTCGGCGGCGTTTCCTTGGGAAACGGCGGCGACGATCCCGGCTGCCAACGGCGAAAGTGCTGTATCCCTGGCTCGGATCATTTCGGTGAGAGTGAAAAAAGCCTCTTCGGAAAATTCATCAGCCATCAGGCCGCGTCTGCCACGGCAGTTTTCGTGCGGAACGACACCAGGATCGATTTCGATGTCGGCGTATCGCTTTCATCCCCGGCGCTCGACAAGGGCACCAGCACGTTGAGTTCAGGATAGTAGCCGGCGACGCAGCCGCGCGGAATGTCATAAGGCACGAAGCGGAAGTCGCTGGCGATGCGGGAAACACCGTCGCCGTGCCTGCCGATCACGTCGGCACGGTCGCCGGCTTCTGCACCGATCTCAGCCAAGTCGGCCGGATTGATGAAGACGACGTTGCGCTCGCCGTAAACACCGCGATAGCGATCGTCCATGCCGTAGATCGTCGTGTTGTACTGATCGTGCGAGCGGAAGGTTTGCAGTACGAAGACACCATCCTGATCGCGGGCGACCTGATGCTCGACGGCGTCCGGAAGCGGGCCTGTCCAGAAGGCGGCGCGGCCGCTCGGTGTTTCCCATTCACGATTGGCGGCGGCATTGCGCAGGTGAAAACCGCGCGGCTTGCGGACGCGTTCATTGTAGTTTTCGAAACCGGGAATGACGTTGGCGATATGGTTGCGGATTAGGTCGTAGTCATCAGCAAGGGCCGCCCAATCGATCTTTGCCGAGCCGACGGTCGCTGCCGCGATGCCGGCGATGATCGCCACCTCCGAGCGCAGTTCCGGCGATGCCGGCTTGTTGATGCCGCCGGAGCCGTGCACCATGCTCATCGAATCCTCGACGGTGACGATCTGACTGACGCCCTTTGAATTCCGGTCGATCTCGGTGCGACCGAGGCAGGGCAGGATGAAGCTCACTTCGCCGGGCATCAGATGCGAGTGATTGAGCTTGGTGGCGATATTGACCGTCAGCTTTTGCGTGGCTAGCGCCTTGGCGATGATCGGGCTGTCTGGCGTGGCGCGGGCGAAATTGCCGCCAAGGCCGATGAAGGCCTTTGCCGAGCCGTCGAGCATGGCGCCGATGGCGGCAAGCACGTTGTGGCCCTCATGTCGCGGCGCCTTGAAATCAAATTCCTTTTCCAACGCATCGAGGAAAGCGGCAGGTGCCTTTTCGTTGATCCCGACGGTGCGGTCGCCCTGGACGTTGGAATGGCCGCGCACTGGGCAGAGGCCGGCGCCGGGCTTGCCGATATTACCGCGCAGCATCATGAAACTGGCGATCTCGCGGATGGTGATGACCGAATGGCGGTGCTGGGTCACGCCCATAGCCCAGGTGCAGATCACCCGTTCGGCGCCAAGATAGGTGTCGGCTGCCCGTTCAATCTCCAGGCGCGTCAAGCCCGATTGATCTTCGATCTCGTCCCAGGTGGTTGCATCGACGGCCGCACGATAGGCTTCGAAGTCCGCGGTATGCTGGCGGAGAAATTCGTGGTCCAGAACGGACGAATTGCCCGCAGCGAGCGCCGCTTCGTCGGCCGCGAAAACCGCTTTCGCCATGCCGCGCACTGCCGCCATGTCGCCGCCGAGGCGCGGCTGGAAATAGTCGCTAGCGATCTCGGTGGAACCGCCGCGCAGCATTTCCAGCTTGTCCTGCGGATCGGCGAAGCGTTCCAGGCCGCGTTCGCGCACCGGATTGAATACCGCGATCCTGGCTCCGCGTTGGGCGGCCCGACGCAGGTCGCCGAGCATGCGTGGATGGTTGGTGCCGGGGTTCTGGCCGATGACGAAGATGGCGTCGGCTTTCTCGAAATCTTCGAGCAGCACCGTGCCCTTGCCGACGCCGACCGCCTGTTTCATGGCGATGCCGCTTGCCTCGTGGCACATGTTGGAGCAGTCGGGAAAATTATTGGTGCCGTAGAGCCGGACGAACAGCTGATAGAGGAACGCAGCTTCGTTCGATGCCCTGCCGGAGGTATAGAACTCCGCCCGGTCCGGTGTGTCGAAGCTGTTGAGGATGACGCCGATCTCGGCAAATGCCGCGTCCCAGCTGACGCGGACATAGGTGTCGGTTGCGCGATCGTAGCGCATGGGATGGGTGAGCCGGCCCTGTTGCTCCAGTTCGTAGTCGCTCCAGGCTTGCAGCTCGGAAACGGTGTGAGACGCGAAGAAGTCGGGCGGCGTGCGCTTGTCGGTCGCTTCCCAGGCGACGGCCTTGACGCCGTTTTCGCAGAATTCAAACGAGGATCCATGCTCCGGGTCACCCCAGGCGCAGCCAGGGCAATCGAAGCCATCGGGCTGGTTGGCCTTCATGAGGGCGCGGGCACCCGAAAGCGGCGAGCCGCTTTCCAGCAGCCGCTTGCCGCAGCTTTTCAGCGCACCCCAGCCGCCCGCCGCATTGGAGCGCTTGCCGATGAAAACAGTTTTGCCCATGAACGTACAAATCCCCGGCTACCGGTCGATAGAAGAAACCGTCGTGAAAATACGATTTACGAAGGCTTCTGATGGAATTTCTCCATTCATTCAAGGGCCTCTGTCGCATGCAGCGATAGAAGATTCCTATTAATGGGCAGGCCAATAGAACATTCGAGAAATACGGCACTTGCTGGCATTCCAATTGTTGATGGACCCATGCCTTTTCGCGACTGGATCGCCCGGCCAGAATGTGCGACTGGCACGCATTCCCCTGCCGGAACCATTGTCATGACTGCCCAAACAGCGCCCATCACCTATACATCGAACGCCGCCCGCAATGGCGTGCTGATCATGTTGCTTGGCATGCTGATGTTTTCGCTGAACGACGTCATGGGCAAATGGCTGGTGTCTACCTATTCCGTCAGCCAGCTGATGACGATCCGCAGCGTCGCCGCGCTGATCGTGCTGACGCCGTTTTTCATCAAGCGCGGCTGGCGCAGCCTGGCCCAGGTCGATCGGCCCTGGCTGCACGCCCTGCGATCCCTGCTCTTCGCCGTCGATGCGTCCGCCTTTTATTTCGCGGTCGCATACATGCCTCTCGCCGACACGATGACCTATTGGCTGGCGGCGCCGATCTATGTAGCCGCCGCTTCGCCGTTCCTGTTGGGCGAGAAAGTTGGCTGGCGGCGGTGGACAGCGATCCTCATCGGCTTTGCCGGGGTGATCATCGCGCTTGAACCATCATCCAAGAGCTTTTCCCTGCCGGCGTTGATTGCGCTGGTCGGCAGTGCCGCTTTCGCCTTTGCGCTTCTTCTCGGACGGACGCTGCGCTCGACGCCGGATACGACGCTGATTTTCTGGCAGCTAAGCGGCGCGCTGATCTTTTCGCTGGTCGGCGTCGGCGCCAATCCGAGCGGCTGGGCACCGATGGACATGCGGGCAGTGCTCTGCCTCAGCCTGCTCGGGATCGTCGCCATGCTTGCTCATATTCTCGTCAGCCGTTCTCTCAAGCTGGCGGATGCGGCCACCGTCGTGCCGCTGCAATATACGCTGCTATTCTGGGCGGTGGTGTTCGGCTGGATCTTCTTCGGCGACACGCCGCGCTGGACGGTGATCCTCGGCGCCGCGTTGATCGTCGCCTCCGGCCTGTTCATCTTCTTCCGTGAGCAGCAGTTGAAGCGGCGGGGCGCGATCACGCCATAGCCTTACGGCCGCTGCACGCCCGTTGCCGTCACGTAGATCGAATAGAGCGATTGCGTCGCGGTGATGAACAGCCGGTTGCGTCGCGGGCCGCCGAAGGTAAGGTTTGAGACGCCCTGCGGAATACGGATCTTGCCGAGCAGGGTTCCGTCCGGAGCAAAACAATGCACCGCATGGCCGCCGCTGGTCCAGAGATTGCCGTTCGTATCGAGGCGAAATCCATCCGGGCGACCCTCGTCGAGACGGCAGAAGACGCCGGGATTGCTCAGACGCGCACCGTCCACATCATAGACGCGGATATGGGCGGGCGCCGTGTCGTCAGGGTTGGTGCCGCTGTCGGCGACGTAGAGTTTCGTTTCGTCGGGTGAGAAAGCAAGGCCGTTCGGCTGCAGGAAATCGCTGGCGACGGCCGTCAGTTCCCCCGTCGTCGGATCAAGCCGGTAGATGCTGCGCTCGGCCTGTTCAGGCACCGATTTGTAGCCTTCGTAGTCGGAAAGGATGCCGTAGGTCGGATCGCTGAACCAAATACTGCCGTCCGAGCGGACGACGACGTCATTGGGCGAATTCAGCCGTTTTCCTTGGTAGCTGTCGGCAAGCACCGTGATCGAACCGTCGGGCTCTGTCCGGGTGACGCGACGGGTGCCGTGCTCGCAGGAAATCAGCCGCCCCTGCCAGTCGCGCGTATGGCCGTTGGCGAAGTTCGAGGGAGTGCGATAGACCGAGACGCTGCCGTCGGGCACCCAACGCATTATCCGCTGGTTGGGAATGTCGCTCCACAAAAGCTGCTGCGCGTCATCGAACCAGACCGGCCCTTCGGCCCAGCGGCAGCCTGAATACAGTTCTTCAAGGACGGCGCTGCCGGCGATCAGCGAGCGGAAGCGGGGATCATGGATTTCATAAAGCGATGAGCCGGTCATGATCGCGCTCCGGTATGTGTTGCGTGCTCGGCGCTGCGCGTCCGGCTTTCGGGGGAGACTATCGTATAAATTTCGGAACCGAAATTGGTTGGTGGAGAAAATCGAGATTTGGCGGTGTGCGGTTCCACCCCCCTCTGTCACTTCGTGACATCTCCCCCTCAAGGGGGGAGATCATTCTTTTCCCGCTGTCGTTGCCGATTTCATAGTACAGCGCTTGCGGTCAATCTCCCCCCTTGAGGGGGAGATGTCCCGGAGGGACAGAGGGGGGTATCCCGGAAACAGTCTATCCGTCACGCCGTAAACGCCGCGTTCATCAGCGTCTGGGTGTAGCTTTCACGCGGGGCCTCGAAGATCGCATCGGTATCGCCCTCCTCGACGATCTTGCCGTTCTTCATGACAACCACATAATCCGACATCGCCTTGATCACCGAGAGATCGTGGCTGATGAAGATGTAGGACAGCCCGTGCGTCTTCTGCAGATCGCGCAGGAGGTCGATGACCTGGCCCTGCACCGAGCGGTCGAGCGCCGAGGTCGGTTCGTCGAGGATGACGACCTTGGGTTTGAGGATGATGGCGCGGGCAATGGCGATGCGCTGCCGCTGGCCGCCGGAGAATTCGTGCGGATAGCGGTTGCGGGCCGCCGGGTCGAGGCGGACTTCCTTGAGGGCTTCGATAGCCCGCTTGTCGCGTTCGGCACGGCTCAACTGCGGCTCATGGACATAGAGCCCCTCGGTGATGATCTCGCCGACCGTCTGGCGCGGCGACAGCGATCCGTAGGGGTCCTGGAAGACGAGCTGCAACTGCCGGCGCAGCGGACGCATGGCGGAGCGGCCGAAGTCGGAGATATTGGTTGCGCCAAACTGATAGCGGCCACTGCTCGGCACCAGCCGCAGAAGCGCGCGCCCGAGCGTCGATTTTCCGGAGCCCGATTCGCCGACGATACCGATGGTCTGGCCTTCCCTCAGCCGGATGCTGACACCGTCGACGGCGCGGAAGACGCCGGCGGAACTACCGAACAGGCCGCCGCCGGTGGCATAGTCGACCGCGACGTTCGTGCCTTCCAGCATGATCGGTGCGGTGTTGGCGGGGGCGGCCTTGCGACCATGCGGTTCGGCGGCCAGCAGCATCTTGGTATAGTCGGCCTGCGGGCGCTCGAAGATATCGGCCGTCGTTCCCGTCTCGACCACCTCGCCACGGCGCATGACGGCGACGCGGCTCGCAAAATGGCGAACGATACCGAGATCGTGGGTGATGAGCACGACCGCCATGCCGAACTTGGCCTGCAGCGAGTTAAGCAGATCGAGGATCTGTGCCTGGATGGTGACGTCAAGCGCCGTCGTCGGTTCGTCGGCGATCAGGATGTCGGGATCGTTGGCGAGCGCCATGGCGATCATCACGCGCTGGCGCTGGCCGCCGGACATCTCGTGTGGGTAGCTGTCGATCCGTCGCGCGGGATCGGGAATGCCGACCAGTTCCAGGAGTTCCAGCACGCGGGCGCGGGCCTGTTTGAACGTGCCGCCACGGTGATGGACGATCGGCTCGGCGATCTGCCGGCCGATCGTGTAGAGCGGATCGAGCGAAGTCATCGGCTCCTGGAAGATCATGGTGATCTTGGCGCCGCGCACATTGTTCAGGGCTTTGAGTGGCAGACCGACCAGTTCCTGGCCGCGATATTTCGCCGAGCCCGTGACCCGGCCATTGCCGGCGAGCAGGCCCATGATGCCCATCATGGTCTGGCTCTTGCCGGAGCCGGATTCGCCCACCACGGCCAGCGTTTCGCCGGCCTTGATGTCGAGATCGATGCCCTTGACCGCTTCCACGTCTCCGTCGGGCGTCGTGAAGGTGACCTTGAGGTTTCGGACGGCGAGGATTGTTTCCCGTGAATCATTCATGTCAGCGGTCCTTCGGGTCGAGCGCATCGCGCAGGCCGTCGCCGGCAAAGTTCAGCGAGAAGAGGGTGAGGACGAAGAAGATCGCCGGGAAGATCAGAAGCCACGGCGCCGACTGGATGTTGTTGGCACCTTCGGCGATCAGCGCGCCCCAGCTCGTCAGCGGCGCCTGTACACCGAGGCCGAGGAAGGACAAGAAGCTTTCCAGCAGGATGACCTTCGGCACGACGACGGTGACGAAGACCACGACCGGCCCGATGGTGTTCGGGATGATGTGGCGGCGGATGATCTGCCAGTCCGTCAGCCCAAGCGCCTGCGCGGCGCCAATGAACTCGCGCCGTTTCAGGGCCAGCGTCTGGCCGCGCACGATGCGGGCCATGTCCAGCCATTCCACCGCGCCGATGACGAGGAAGATCAGGATGAACGAGCGGCCGAAGAAGACGACGAGGACGACGACGAGGAAGACGAAGGGAAGCGAATAGAGGATTTCGACGAAACGCATCATGACGTTGTCGATGCGGCCGCCGATATAGCCGGAGGTCGCGCCATAAAGAACGCCGATACTGAGTGAAACGAGGCTGGCCAACAGGCCAACGGCGATCGAGATCTGCCCGCCAAGCATGACGCGCGCCATCAGGTCGCGACCGTTGGAATCGGTGCCGAACAGGAAATATTCCCGCGAGACGCTGCCGGTGAGCTTCAGAGTCTTGCCGTCGTTTTCGGTCGCGACAACCTGCGTGCTGTCGAATTCGTTGGCGCGGTCGAAATAGCGGGTGGCGCGCGGATCGATCGGCGTGTCGGATGTCACTGTGGCCGTGAAGGTTTGGCCTTCGACGGCAAACTCCTTCAGGTCGACACGTGCTCGTCCGGCAACACCTTCCATCACGCCCTGAAGGCTCGATGCGTCGGGCCGTGGTTCGAAACTCGGTGGGATCGAGACGTAGGAGGGGAAGACCTGGTCGTAGGTGTGGCTGATGAAATAGGGGCCGAGGAACGAGAAGAGCGCGATCAGCGCCAGCATGACGCAGCCGGCCATGGCGGCGCGGTTGCGGCGAAAGCGCATGGTGGCGAGCTGGAACAGGCTTCGGCTTGCCGTTTCCGGCGGTAGCGGGGCGGTGACGATATCAGTCATGGCGAACCCTCGGGTCGAGAAGGCCGTAGAGAATGTCGACCAGAAGATTGAAGACGATAACGAAAATGGCGATCAGCACCACGGTTCCCATGACCAGCGTGTAGTCGCGGTTGATCGCGCCGAGCACGAAATAGCGGCCGACGCCGGGAATGGTGAAGATCGTCTCGACGACGGCCGAGCCGGTAAGCAGAGCTGCCGCGGCAGGTGCCAGATAGGAAACGACCGGCAGCATGGCGGCGCGCATCGCATGGGTGACGACGACCGTGCGGGCTGGAAGGCCGTAGGCGCGCGCCGTGCGGATATGGTCGGTGTGCAGCGCCTCGATCATCGAGCCGCGCGTCAGCCGGGCAAAGACCGCGAGCTGCGGCAAAGCGAGCGCGATCATCGGCAGGATGAGGAAACGGAGGGAGCCGTCGCCCCAGCTGCCGGCGGGAAGCCAGGCAAGCGTGATCGCGAAAATCAGGGTCAGCACCGGGCCTACGACGAAATTGGGCACGGTGACGCCGACGGTCGAGACCGACATGATCAGGAAATCGAGGACGCTGTTTTGCCGAAGAGCTGCGATGGTGCCGGCCAGCACGCCACCGACCAGAGCCAGAAGCAGCGCATAGAAACCGAGTTCCATCGAATAGGGTAGGCCCTTGCCGATCAGTTCGGCGACGGTGTTGTCCTTGTAGATGTAGCTCGGACCGAAATCGCCGGTCACTGCATTGCTGATGTAGGCGAGGTACTGGTTCCAGAGCGGCTGATCCAGATGATAAGTCGCCATCAGGTTGGCCATGGTCTGCGGCGGCAGCGGACGCTCGAGATTGAAGGGACCGCCAGGGGCGAACCGCATCAGGAAGAAGGAAATCGTGACGACGATGAACAGCGTCGGCACGGCGCTCGCAAGGCGGCGCAGGACAAAGGAGATCATGGTTTTTACTCTCTGACCGTGACGCGCGGCAGCAACGGGCCGCCGCGCGTCAAAGAGCCGTTATTCGGCGACGCTGAGGAACTTGGTCAGGTGCTGGTTGGCGGCGTTGTCCTGCCAGCCCTTGACGCGATCCGAAACCAGCCAAAGCTCGGCCTGGCTGAGGAACGGTGCGATCGGCTGTTCCTTCATCAGCAGCGTTTCCGCATCATGCAGGATCTTCGCGCGGGCGGTCGGATCGACTTCGTCATAAGACTTCTTCATCAGAGCGTCGAACTCGGCGTTTTCGAAGTGGCCATAGTTGAAGGTCTTGTTCGAACCGACGCTGAGCGCCAGGAAGTTTTCGGCATCGGCGTAGTCGGCCGTCCAGCCGGCACGGGCGACATTAAACTTGCCGCCTTCCTGCAGGTAGGCGTAGTGCGAGGAGACGTCGAGATTGACCAGCGATACCTTGGCACCGAACGTGTTCTTCCACATGTCTGCGACAGCGGTCGCGACACGCTCATGGTTCGGGTTGGTGTTGTAACGGATCTCGATATCGAGCGGCTTGCCGCCTTCACCGTAGCCGGCTTCCTTCATCAGCTTGAGCGCTTCATCTTCACGGTCAAGCTGCGACTTGTCGGCGAAATCGGCCTTGCCCGGCTCGTAACCTGCCATGCCGAAAGGCACCATGGAATAGGACGGCAGCTGCGAGCCCGAGTAGATTTCCTTGGCGAGGAAGTCGCGGTCGACGGCCATGGAGAGCGCGCGGCGAACACGCACGTCGCTATAGGGCTCCTGGCGGGTATCGAAGGCGTAGTAATAGGTGGCAAGTGCCGACGACACATGAACCTGCTCGCCGTAGGACTTCCGCAGGCGGTCGATCTGATCGGCCGAGAAGTTATAGGCGAGGTCCATTTCCTTGGCTTCAAACCGGCGGACGGAGGCCGCCTGGTCGTCGATCGGGTAGAAGATCACCTTGTCGATCTTGACGTTGGCGGCATCCCAGTAGGACGGGTTCTTTTCCGCGGTCAGCGTGTCGTTCGGCGTATGAGCGACGAGCTTGTAGGCTCCGTTGGAAACCATGACGCCCGGCTTGACGAAATCGGCGCCGTTCTTTTCGACGCTCGCCTTGGAAACCGGCAGGGCGGTCTGGTGCGCCAGCAATTCCAGGAAGAACGGTGTCGGGCGCTCAAGGGTGATTTCAAGCGTCTTGTCATCGACGGCCTTCATGCCAAGCTGATCGACTGGCACTTCGCCCTTGTTGACCTTTTCGGCGTTCTTGATCGGGAAGAGGATGTTGGCGTAGCCGGCTGCGGTCTTCGGATCTTCGACGCGCTGCAGCGAGAAGACGAAGTCCTCGGCGGTAACCGGAGAGCCATCCGACCATTTTGCGTCGGCACGAAGTTTGAAGGTATAGACGAGGCCGTCGTCGGAGAGGTCCCAGGTTTCGGCTGCACCCGGAATGATCTTGCCGGCCGCATCATAGATGGTCAGGCCTTCATAGAGATCCTTCAGGATGAACTCTTCGATGTTGATCGAGGTGTGCGCCTGGTCGAGCGTCTGCGGCTCGCCGGCGTTGCCCCGGTGCAGGACGGTTTCCGCGAGAGCGGGGCTCGCGCCGATGAGTATAGATCCAAGCAGCATTGCTGTGCGGAGGTTGATTTTTGCCAATGTCATTTTTGTTCTCCTTCCCCTCTTTTAGGTTGTGAAGCGGCGAGAGAATGCCAATTTTTTCCCAAAGGCAAGGCTATTTGTCGTGGTTCAGACGCCGCGATGTCGCTGATGAGCAGATATCTATAGCGCTTCGGTTGCATTTCAATCGCGCCGTTTTGGGTTAGATTTGCGTCGTCTAATGTCCGGCGCCAACAGGTGATTTGCAAGACAGCGCGCAAGTTCGGATAATATTTCCGGCAGTTTACGTAATATGTATTCGCGAGATGTGTCTCCGTGGAAATGATCATGCAGTTCGCCGCCTGCAACGGTCTGCGGTCGGGCACCTCGCTGCCTCAAGGAACGTACCGGGTACATCGATCATGTTTCAATCAGGGATTGTTGCGACCGATTTGATAAAAAAATGCAGGATAGTTTGTCCACAGAGCCTCATCTGCAACGTTTCCGCTCGCCTAAGGGCGTCATTTCTGCCTCGGCGGCGGTTGCCAAACCCGGATCATCAATTATGGTGCCAAGCAAATCCGCCCCACATTTGCCAGGAGGCCTGGTCGCTATACCAGTTGGCTTTTGTGGGGAGCACTTCTGCTCAGGCGGAGAATAAGGCGAGCGCCATCCTGATCAGGAACGATGGCGCTGAGACAACGGGAGACTCTTGAAATGGCATTGATCACCTTGCGGCAGTTGCTGGACCACGCTGCTGAAAACAACTACGCGCTGCCTGCCTTCAACGTGAACAATCTGGAATACATCCAGGCTGTCATGCGCGCCGCTGATGCCACGGATTCTCCGGTCATCCTGCAGGCAAGTCGCGGCGCCCGAGCCTATGCCGGCGATGCCTTCCTGCGTCATCTGATCCTGGGTGCTGCCGAAGAATATCCGCATATTCCGGTCTGCCTGCATCTCGATCATGGCGACCAGCCCTCGACCTGTATTTCGGCGATCACCAACGGCTTTACGTCCGTCATGATGGATGGTTCGCTGCTCGCAGACGGCAAGTCGATCGCCTCTTATGAATACAATGTCGATGTCACGGCCGAAGTCGTGAAGATCGCCCATGCGGCTGGTGTTTCGGTCGAAGGCGAACTCGGCTGTCTGGGCAACCTGGAGACTGGCGCCGGCGAGAAGGAAGACGGCCACGGCTTCGAGGGCAAATTGTCGCGCGAGGAACTGCTGACCGATCCGGAACAGGCCTTTGATTTCGTCGAGAAGACCGGCGTCGACGCGCTCGCTGTCGCGATCGGCACCAGTCATGGCGCCTACAAGTTTACCCGCGCGCCGGACGGGGAAATTCTCTCCATCGAGACGATCGCCAAGATCCACAAGCGCCTGCCGAACACCCATATGGTCATGCACGGGTCATCGTCGGTGCCGCAGGATCTGCAGGACCTGTTCAACGAATTCGGCGGCAAGATGAAGCAGACCTGGGGTGTTCCGGTCCATGAAATCCAGAAGGCCATTCCGCTCGGCGTCCGCAAGGTCAATATCGACACCGACCTGCGCCTTGCCTTCACCGGCGAAATCCGCAAGCACCACCTGCAGCATCCCGACAATTTCGATCCGCGCAATTATCTGAAGCCGGCCACCGCCCGAATGGTCGAGGTGTGCAAGGAACGCTTCATCGCCTTCAATGCGGCTGGCCAGGCATCGAAAATTCGCGTCATGCGGCTGCCCGATATGGCAAAGGCCTATTCCAAGGCTGCCTGAGTGCACATTGTGGCGGGAGTTGATCCCGTCACATCTGCTCGACCGGCACGCCCCCGGTGTCGTTGAGCTTGGGATTGACGGTTTGGGCACGCAGACGCAGAGGTTTATCGCCGACGTCTGAGCTACAACAGAATTGAAGAGGGCGCGATGCCATCGCATTGCGCCCTTTTTCATGGCCTCAGGTTTCGATTTTCAGCTTGACGCGATCGGCGGCGAAGCGGGTGCGCGCAAATTGCACCGGCAGGCCATCGGGATCGGCATTGATGGCGGTTGCCTCGATGACGATGGCGCCGGGTGAAAGGCGAAGCAGCGCCAGTTCGTCGGCGTTGGCATGGCGTGCGACAAGCTCCGTGGAGATGCGCACATAGTCTTCCAGGCCGTGTGCTGCAAAGGCCTTGGTGATCGAGCGCAATCGTTCGAACTGTTCGGCCATATCCGGAAATCGGCTTTCCGGGAAAAAGCTGGTGGAACAGGAGACCGGTCGTCCGTCAGCGCTGCTGACCAGATCGAGCTGGATGCAGGGTGCGCCGGGAGCGATCCTCAGTCCGGTCGCGACGTCGCCGGCGGCGGGCAGCGTGACGTGCGACAACAGTTTTGCCTCCGTCTCGCGGGCCTGGTCTCCAAGACCTTGCGAAAAGCGGGTGCGTCTTGAAATGGGGAAACTCAGTCGTTCTTTCCGCTGGATCATCGTGCCCCGGCCCTGGATCGCCTGAACCAGACCCTCGTCTGCCAAGGCTGCCAGGGCGCTGCGAACGGTGTGGCGGTTGACGCCGAACTGTCCGGCGAGAACGGTTTCCGGCGGTACCATGCCCATCTGGTCGTAGTCGCCATTGCTGATCGATAGCCGGATCAGGTCGGCGATCTGTCGCCAAAGGGCGACGCCAGTCTGTCGCTCAACCGCCTTTTTCGCATTCATGTCACAAGCCCGTCATGTTGCAGTTCTACAAGAAATCATCAGATGTATGGTTGTCTATGTTAATAGACATTTCGGACGGAAGCAATGGACGCGATCAAACAAAATGACAGCATGGCGGTCGGTGGGCGCAAACGGGCGATGGGCCTCTTGGCGCGCGCCTCTGCTGCGGAGTTGCAGGCGGGCTGGCAGTCCATCGAGCCGAAGCCGGATGTTCATCCCGTGCGCGGTCCGGAAACCGGCCTGGTCATGGTGCGCGGCCGCATCGGCGGTGGTGGTGACCCGTTCAATCTCGGCGAAGCGACGGTGAGCCGCGCTACGGTGCGACTCGGTTCCGGCGAGATCGGGCATGGTCAGCTGCTCGGCAACGACCGGGAAAAGGCGCGTCTGGCGGCCGTGTTCGATGCGCTTCACCAGCGACCGGAACATCGTCAAGCGGTCGAACAGCTGATCGACGCGGTGGAAAGCCGCATCGATGCGGAAGACCGCAAGCAGGCGGAAGAGACCGCTGCGACGCGGGTCGATTTCTTCACCATGGTTCGGGGAGACAACTGATGGGCGGTCAAGCCGAAATCCATGCCAGCACCTATGCCGGCGCTTTTTCTGACCCGGTTTTCCAGTCGCAATCCGTGTTTCGATCGTTGATGGACGCTATGGCGTGTCCAGGCACGATCATGCCGCTGGGCGCTTCCGCAAATCCTCCTGCGCCGCTCGGTGCCGGTGCCGGAGCGATTGCGCTGACCCTTTGCGATGACGGAACGCCCGTGTGGCTTACAAATGCCCTCCTTCAGTCATCCGTTCCTGCCTGGCTGTCCTTCCACACCAGCGCGCCTGTGACAGACGTCAAACCGGAGGCCCGTTTCGTTTTCATCGAAGCTGGCGGGCTTGTTCCCGGTTTCGATCAGTTCGCTCTTGGAGCGCAGGAATATCCCGACCGCTCGGCGACACTCGTGCTTGAAATCGCATCGCTGGACGGCGGTAGCGAATTCGTTGCCGACGGTCCCGGCATAAAGGGCGAGACCATCGTTGCACCCATCGGTCTGCCGGACATTTTCCTGATCCTTTGGCGGGAAAACCGGGCGCAGTTTCCGCGCGGTGTTGATCTGATCCTGGTGTCCGGCACGAATGTCCTCTGCCTGCCGCGTACCACCAAGCTGCGCCGTCGGGAGGTCTGATCCATGTATGTTGCTGTCAAGGGCGGCGAAGCCGCCATAGCCAATGCGCACCAACTCCTCGCCGACCGCCGCCGTGGTGACCGGTCATTGCCGGCCATTTCCATCGACCAGATCGTCGCCCAGCTCGGCCTCGCCGTCGACCGCGTCATGGCGGAAGCCTCGCTCTACGACCGGGAACTAGCGGCCCTTGCCGTTCGGCAGGCGCGCGGCGACATGATCGAAGCGATCTTCATCCTGCGCGCCTACCGCACGACGCTGCCGCGCTTCGGCATGTCCGTGCCGGTCGATACGGCACGCATGAAGATCGAGCGCCGCGTTTCGGCGACCTACAAGGACCTGCCGGGTGGCCAGTTGCTCGGCCCGACATTCGACTACACCCACCGCCTGCTCGATCCGTCGCTTTTGACCGACGAGCCGGTTGCCGAGCCAATCCGCAAGACCGCGGACGAGAGTTCGATGATGCGCGTCTCCGACATTCTGGCCGGCGAAGGTCTGATCGAGGGCGACGGTCAGATGCCGGAGGATCATGTGCCCGGCGACCTGACACGCGAGCCTTTGGAGTTTCCGCTCAACCGCGACCTGCGTCTTCAGGCCCTGGCGCGTGGCGACGAAGGTTTCCTTTTGGCGCTCGCCTATTCGACCCAGCGCGGTTATGCCCGCACCCATCCCTTCGTTGGTGAAGTTCGCATCGGCGAGGTCGAGGTCGAACTCGATATTCCAGAGCTTGGTTTTGCCGTCTCGCTCGGTCGCGTTCAGGTGACCGAGTGCCAGATGGTCAACCAGTTCCAAGGCTCGGCCAAGAACCCGCCGCAGTTCACCCGCGGCTATGGTCTGGTGTTCGGTCAGAGCGAGCGCAAGGCAATGGCAATGTCGCTGGTCGACCGGGCCTTGCGGGCGGAGGAATTCGGCGAGGATATCGTCGCTCCGGCGCAGGACGAGGAATTTGTCATCTCACATTCCGACAACGTCCAGGCGACCGGTTTCGTCGAGCACCTGAAGCTGCCGCACTATGTCGACTTCCAAGCCGAGCTCGATCTCGTCCGCCGCATGCGCGCCGAATACGATGCGAAGTTTGGCGCAGGCAGGGATGGCAATGTTCGGGAAGCGGCGGAATGATCGAGGATCTCTCCCACATCACCTTCATTGTCAGCGATCTCGAGCGGATGAGCGAAATCCTCGAGACGGTTTTCGGCGCGCGCGAAGTCTATGCCAGTGATGAGAAACAGTTTTCGCGCTCGGCCGAGAAATTCTTCACGATCGGCGATCTGTGGATCGCGATCATGCAGGGACAAAGCCTGAGCGAGCGGACCTACAATCATGTCGCCTTCAAGATCCGCGACGAGGATGTCGATATCTATCTGGAACGCATTCGTTCGCTCGGACTTGATATGATGCCGCCAAGACCGCGCGTCGAAGGTGAGGGACGGTCGATCTATTTCCACGATGCGGACAATCATCTCTTCGAGCTTCACACCGGCACGCTCGCCGAGCGGCTTGAAACCTATTCCCGCTTGAAGGAGGCAGCTGAATGACGGCCTCCCTATCGCTCAGCGCGCCTTTGGGATCAGTCGCCTCCGCCTCCGCCGCCGCCGCCTCCGTCTCCGCCGCCACCAGAATCGCTGCTGCAGTCTCCATCGCCCGAGAGGTAGACGCCACCGTCGCCTGTCGCTCCGGCCGTCTGGTTTTTCCGCTTCCTGGCGGCGCGGTCTCCCAGGGCGACGACGGTGACGATGACAATGGCCGCCAGAATGAACAGCAATCCGCCCAAAGCGCTCCCTCCTGTGTTCTCCTGCACCTCAAGGTAATCAACAATGACTGACCTTGCTACCTACAACTTCGCTTATCTCGATGAGCAGACCAAGCGGATGATCCGCCGTGCGATCCTGAAAGCGATTTCGATACCCGGCTACCAGGTTCCCTTCGCGTCGCGCGAAATGCCAATGCCCTACGGCTGGGGCACCGGTGGCGTGCAGGTCACCGCGGCGATCCTCGGACCGGACGACGTGTTGAAGGTCATCGATCAGGGTGCCGACGACACCACCAATGCCGTTTCCATTCGCGCCTTCTTCCAGAAGGTCGCCAATGTCGCGGTCACCACCAAGACCCGCGAGGCGACGATCATCCAGACGCGCCATCGCATTCCTGAGGAGACACTGACCGCCGGTCAGACGCTGGTCTATCAGGTGCCGATCCCTGAACCCCTGCGCTTCCTTGAGCCGCGCGAAACCGAGACGCGCAAGATGCATGCGCTGGAGGAATACGGCCTGATGCACGTGAAGCTCTACGAGGATATCGCCCGCAACGGCCATATCGCCACGACCTATGCCTATCCGGTCAAGGTCGAAGGCCGCTACGTCATGGACCCCTCGCCGACACCGAAGTTCGACAATCCGAAGATGCACATGTCGGAAGCGCTGCAGCTGTTCGGCGCCGGCCGCGAAAAGCGCATTTATGCGGTTCCGCCCTATACCGAGGTCGTCAGTCTCGATTTCGAGGATCACCCCTTCGAGATCCAGCATTTCGACAAGCCTTGCGCGCTTTGCGGCGCCGAGCATGTCTATCTCGATGAGGTCGTTCTCGACGACAAAGGCGGGCGCATGTTCGTCTGCTCGGATACCGACCATTGCGAGGACCGCCGCGAGCATGGTCATGCCGGTCATCTTCTTGCTCAACAGGAGGCCGCAGAATGAGCGCCGTCCCGCTTCTCAAAGTCAATGACGTCTCGAAATTCTACGGCAGCCGCATCGGATGCCGTAATGTCTCGTTCGAGCTCTGGCCGGGCGAGGTGCTGGCGATCGTCGGCGAATCCGGCTCGGGCAAGACGACCTTGCTTTCCTGTCTTTCCACGCGATTGATGCCAAGCTCAGGCGTCGTCGAGTATCATATGCGCGACGGTCAATACCGCGATCTCGCCCGCATGGGTGAGGCGGAGCGCCGTTTCCTGATGCGTACCGACTGGGGCTTCGTTCATCAGAACCCGGCCGATGGCCTGCGCATGACGGTTTCGGCCGGCGCCAATGTCGGCGAGCGGCTAATGGCGGTCGGTGACCGGCACTATGGCAACATCCGCGCGACGGCAACGGACTGGCTGCGCCGCGTCGAGATCGAGGAAGACCGAATCGACGATCAGCCGCGCGCCTTTTCCGGCGGCATGCGCCAGCGTCTGCAGATCGCCCGCAACCTCGTGACCTCCCCCCGCCTCGTCTTCATGGACGAGCCGACCGGTGGTCTCGACGTGTCGGTCCAGGCCAGGCTTCTCGATCTCGTTCGCGGCCTCGTCCATGATCTCGGCCTCTCGGCCATCATCGTCACCCACGATCTCGCCGTCGCACGCCTTCTCTCGCACCGGATGATGGTGATGAAGGACGGGCTGGTGATCGAGCAGGGTCTCACAGACCGGGTGCTCGACGATCCGCGCGAGCCCTACACCCAGCTTCTCGTTTCCTCGATTCTTCAGGTGTGATCATGCCGACGCCTCTCGTTGTTTCCGAAGTCGCCAAGAGCTTCACCATGCACCTGCGGGACGGTATCCGTTTGCCGGTCGTCTCCGGGGTGTCCTTTTCCGTCAAAAAGGGCGAATGCGTCGTGCTCGGCGGCCCTTCGGGTGTCGGCAAAAGCTCGATCCTGAAGATGCTCTACGGCAATTATGCCGTCGATGCAGGGCAGATCCTGATCGAGCATCACGGTCACCTGGTCGATCTCGCAAAAGCGGCTCCCCGCTCTGTGCTGGAAGTGCGGCGCGATACGCTGGGTTATGTCAGCCAGTTCCTGCGCGTCGTTCCGCGCGTTTCTGCTTTGGATGTCGTGGCCGAACCGCTTTTGGCGCGTGGTGCGGCTCAGGACGAGGCGCGTGAGAAGGCATCCGAGCTGCTGGCAAAGCTCAATCTGCCGCGCGAACTCTGGCAGTTGCCGCCTGCGACCTTTTCCGGTGGCGAGCAGCAGCGTGTCAACATCGCCCGCGGCTTCATCACCGACCATGAAATCCTTCTGCTTGATGAGCCGACGGCCTCGCTGGACGCGAAGAACCGCCGTGTGGTCGTCGAGATGATTGCTGCCAAGAAGGCGGAGGGCGTTGCTTTGCTCGGCATCTTCCATGACGAGGAGGTGCGCGATGCCGTGGCAGATCGCATCCTCGACGTCTCCGCCTTTTCGCCGCGAAAGGCTGCCGCATGACCATCAAGCTTTCGGAAAAGCCGCTCATCCACGAGACGGCGCGGGTCACCGATTGCACGATCGGCCGGTACACCGAAATCGCCGAGCGCTGCCGTATTTCTGAAACGGAAATCGGCGATTATTCCTACATCATGGAAGACGGCTCGGTCTGGTGTGCGACCATCGGCAAATTCGCCAATATCGCCTCTTCGGTGCGCATCAACGCCACCAACCATCCGGTCTGGCGGGCGACGCTGCATCATTTTACTTACCGGGCTAAGGATTATTGGCCGGATGCGGATATGGACCAGGATTTCTTTGCCTGGCGACGGGAAAACCGCGTGGTCATCGGCCATGATGTCTGGATCGGCCACGGGGCGACGGTACTGCCGGGAGTAACGGTCGGCAACGGCGCGGTGATCGGCGCGGGTGCGGTGGTCTCGAAGGATGTGGCGCCCTACACCATCGTTGGTGGCGTTCCGGCAAAGCTGATCCGCGAGCGCTTCGGCAAGGACATTGCCGGCCGTTTCGAGAAACTTGCCTGGTGGGACTGGGACCACGGCAAGCTGCGCGATGCCCTGAACGACTTCAGGATGCTCGATGCGGACGCGTTCCTCGTTCGTCACAATGCCTGATTTTTTGCGCTGCAACCCCTGCCTGCGCAGGGATTGTGGACTGTAACAAAAGCTACATCAATCTGACACTACCCCTTCATCAAGCGCCGTTATGGCAAGTGTCGTACCGATGACCGGTACCGCCGCAAAAGGACGAGTGCCCATGTTTCAGCTGAGGAATGTAACCCGTCAGTTCGGCAAGAAGATCGCCGTCAACGCGGTTACCTTCGACATCCCGCAGGGCCAGATGGTCGGCATCATCGGCCGATCGGGCGCGGGCAAGTCGACGCTTCTGCGGATGATCAACCGTCTGAACGACGTGTCCTCCGGCTCCATTCATTTCGGCGATCTCGAAGTGTCGTCGCTGCGCGGTGCGGCGCTTCGCAGCTGGCAGCGCGATTGCGCCATGATCTTCCAGCAGTTCAATCTGGTGCCGCGCCTCGACGTGCTCACCAACGTGCTTCTGGGGCGCCTCAATCATCGCTCCACGGTTCTCAGCATCCTCAATATGTTCACCCGCGAAGAGCGGATCATGGCAATCGGCGCCCTGGAACGGCTCGGTATCGAGCAGACGGCGTTGCAGCCGGCCGGTACTCTGTCGGGTGGCCAGCAGCAGCGTGTCGCCATCGCCCGGGCCCTGATGCAGCAGCCGAAGATGCTTCTTGCCGACGAGCCCATCGCCTCGCTCGATCCGCTGAACGCCAAGATCGTCATGGATGCACTGCGTGATATCAACGAGCGCGACGGTATCACCGTCGTCACCAACCTGCACACGCTGGATACCGCGCGCAATTACTGCGAGCGCATCATCGGCATGGCGCATGGCGCCGTCGTTTTCGACGGCCAGCCGCAGGATCTGACGGCGGCCGCGGTTGCCGAAATCTACGGCAGCACCGGTGAGATCGAGGAAGGCATGACCTCGACCAGCATCAATATTCCTGCCGCGCAGGACAACACGAAATCCGCCGGCGTCAAGCCGCTGGCACTCGCGGGGCTCTAGGCGCCCGTCAAGGATCGAGAGCCCGCGTCAAGGGCAGACCATTGCAACCGAATGTGAGCCGGCGCCGCCGGTATAACAGGAGAAGACCCCTATGTTGAAGAAAGCACTTCTGGGCGCCGTTGCGCTCTTTGCCCTCATCGGCCACGTCCAGGCTGAAGACCTCAAGGAATTCCGCGTCGGCATCATCGGCGGTGAGAACGAAGCCGACCGCCTGCGCAACTTCCAGTGCCTCGGCGATCACCTGAAGACGGCCCTGAACGTCGAGAAGGTTTCCTTCTTCCCGGCTGCCGACTATGACGGCGTCATCCAGGGTCTGCTGGGCGGCACGCTTGATTTCGCCGAACTCGGCGCTTCCGGCTACGCCAAGATCTACCTCGCCAAGGCTGATGCCGTCGAGCCGATCCTGACGACCGAACAGACCGACGGTTCGACCGGTTACTACTCGATCATGGTTGCCCGTAAGGACAAGGGCTACGCCAGCGTCACCGATCTCAAAGGCAAGAAGCTTGGCTTCGCCGATCCGGATTCCACTTCGGGCTACCTGATCCCTAACGTAACACTGCCGGAAACGATCGGCATGCCGGTCAAGGAATTCTTCGCTGAAACCGGCTTCGGTGGCGGCCATGAAAACCTCGTTCTCGAAGTGCTCAAGGGCACGTTCGATGCCGGCACGACCTTCGGTTCGGGCATCGGCGAATTCAAGGACGGCTATACTTCAGGCAACCTGCGCAAGATGGTCGACAAGGGCGTTCTCGACATGAACGATCTGGTCGAACTGTGGCGTTCGCCGCTGATCCCGAACGGCCCGACTGTCGTTCGTTCGTCGCTCAGCGCCGATGTGAAGGCCAAGTTCAAGGAGTTCATGCTCGACCTGCCGAAGACCGATGCAGCCTGCTTCGCCGCTGTTGAAGGCGGCGACTACAAGGGCTTCGTCGAAGTCAACTCCGACTTCTACAAGCCGATCATCGACGCCCGCAAGTCGACCATCGGCGGCTGATATAGCCTGATTTCAAAGCGCTGGCCGGCCATCCCGGCCAGCGTTTCCTTGTCTGAGCAGGTCTCGGGGTATGATGCTCATCGAGGCCCAGTGTTTGCCGGAGACTTCATGGCCATGTCAGCGCTTTCCCCGACCTTGAGCGACAACGGCGCCTTGGTCGAACGCCACTGGCAGGAGCTTAATCTCCGCCGCCGGACCTATACGTTCATTGGTCTTGCGCTGCTCGTCATGGCCCTGTCCGGCTCGCTCTGGTTTGCCAATGCGACCAATGCCGGCAAATTCCTCGATCGCCTGCCCTATTTCTTTGATTTCGTCGGCGATCTCGTGCCGCGCGACGGCGCCGAAATTGGCCGCGCCATGTTCGATCTTCCCTCGCCCTACGACGACGGCAGTCTCAAATACAATTATCCGGAAGGTCGCCTGTATCTGACGGACACGTTCTATGTGCCCGAATATTTCTACAAGATGCTGGAAACGCTGAATATCGCGATCTTCTCCACCATCTTCGGCATGTTCTTCGGTTTCATCCTCTGCTTCTTCGCGGCGCGCAATCTGATGCCCAATCCATGGGTGAGAGGTCTTGTCCGCCGTCTCATGGAAATTCTGCGCGCCTTCCCGGAAGTGGTGATCGCCGGTTTCTTCCTTGCTATCCTCTCGCTCGGGCCGATCCCGGCGATGATCGCCGTGTCGATCCACACGGTCGGCGCACTCGGCAAGCTGTTCTTCGAGGTTGTCGAAAATGCCGACATGAAGCCGGATGAAGGCCTGCGGGCAGCCGGTGGCAACTGGATCGAGCGGGTCTGGTTCGGCATCGTGCCGCAGGTGTTGCCCAATTTCATGAGCTACTTCCTGCTGCGCCTTGAAATCAACGTGCGAGCCTCGACCATCATCGGCGCTGTCGGTGGTGGCGGTATCGGCGAGCCCCTGCGGCTTTCCATCAGCCAGGGCCATGAGGCCAAGACGCTGGCGATCATTATCCTGCTGTTCTCGACGATCATCGCAGTCGATCAGTTTTCCGCCTGGCTGCGCCGCCGTCTCGTCGGCGATCAGGCCTTCCAGCTTGCGCAATAGGAGCGGACTATGACCGTAGGCACGATGATGAACGCCGCGCAGATGGAGGCAATCGCCGCCCGTCATCCGCATCTCCTCAAGGGCTCGTCCAGCAAGCGCATCAGATCAATCCTGATCTTCGCTGGTATTGCCCTCTACATGATTTACAGCTGGTGGTTCTTTTCGATCGGCCAGGTTCTGGTCAACGCCAATTGGGGCATCGCCGGTACCTATCTGGCGGACTGGGTGTCCTATGAAGTCCGCCCCGACATCAAGATCGCCGCCGATGGTACGATGCAGGTGGTCTATCCGCGCTTCTCGCCGCTCGGTCCGAACGCCAAGCCGGAATGGGTAAAAATCGAAACGAAGATGGTCGATCGTACCATCGACGTTCCGGTCGCAACGCAGCAGGTAGCACCTAAAAAAGGCTCGAGCTTCAGCTTCATGGCGCCGAAATCGGCGGTTGGCAGCAGTGCCGAGGCGGGTGCCCGCACGGAAACCAGGATTGAGGAAGTCGTCAGCCGCGCAACGATCAATTTCAATCGTACGACGAGCATCGACGTCTCAGACGGTAAGGTCGCCGCCAAGCACAATGGCGAAACGCTGCTGATCGATCTCGACCGCTCCACCGGTGTGACGCCGGAAGGGTCGCTGCCGGAGTGGGCAACGCAGAAGCGGCCGGGCGAGAAGATCACGCTCGCCTTCGGCATGACCGGCTGGGCGGATGTCGATGTGGAGAAAATCAGCATCCATAACCGCTTTCCCGGCTGGGCCAATTTCATCTTCGACACAAACTCGCCGTTCTTCAACAAGTCCTTCGGCGAGGTTGCGAGCCTGATCGTCAGCGGCGACCGCCTCGATCCGAGCCGCTCCAACCTGTCGCTCGCCTGGAACAACATCCTCTACAATTCCGAATGGCAGCATCTCGACGTCTGGACCAAGCTGCTGCAGACGATTGTCATGGCCTTCGTCGGTACGCTGTTTGCCTCGATCATCGCTTTCCCGCTCTGCTTCCTGGCCGCGCGCAACATCACGCGCAACGGCGTGCTCAATCAGGTGACCAAGCGGTTCTTCGACTTCCTGCGGTCAGTCGATATGCTGATCTGGGCGCTGTTCTTCACCCGCGCCTTCGGCCCCGGACCGCTCGCCGGCATGTCGGCGATCTTCTTCACCGATACGGGGACGCTTGGAAAGCTCTATTCGGAGGCTTTGGAAAACATCGACGACAAGCAGCGCGAGGGCGTGAAATCGGTCGGCGCCGCCCCCCTCGCTGTCCAGCGCTTCGGCGTCCTGCCGCAGGTCCTGCCGGTCTTTGCCAGTCAGGCACTGTATTTCTGGGAATCCAACACGCGCTCGGCGACCATCATCGGCGCTGTCGGTGCCGGCGGCATCGGCTTGAAGCTCTGGGAAGCGATGCGGACGAATTCCGATTGGGAAAACGTCTGCTATATGGTTATCCTGATCCTCATCGTCGTGTTCATCTTCGACAGCGTCTCCAATCTGCTGCGCTCGCGTCTCATGGGCCAGAAAACACACTGAATGGGGTGGCGGATTATCGCCACCTATCACGATAATGTCACGAACAGCGCGTAGCCACGGGGTCAAATTGGCCTGTCCGATCGCTGCTTCCGTGACATCTCTGCAGGGAATGACCAGTGCGCTACGCATTCTATATCTCGCCTGATGAAGACGATCCGCTGAGCAGCGTGGCGGCGCGCTGGCTTGGTAGCAATCCATTCACCGGCGAAACCCGAGCCCTTGAGCCCGCCGGCGATTTCAATGCAGCGGAACTGACCGCGTTGACCGCCGATCCGCGTCGCTACGGCTTTCACGGAACGCTGAAGGCGCCGTTCGAGCTTGCCCCGGACAAAACCGAAGCACAGTTGATCGATGCCTTCGATGCGTTTTCCGAGGAATGCGCAGCGTTCGAGATACCGGAAATGATACTCGGCCAGCTGGGGCCGTTTTTTGCACTGGTGCCGGCCGGAAATTGTCCTGAACTGCAGGACCTTGCCGACGAAACCGTGCGGCGGTTCTCACCGTTTCGGGCACCGTTGTCTGAGGCCGATATCGCGCGTCGCAAGCCTGAAATGCTTGGCGACGTGATGCGAAGCAACCTGCTCGAATGGGGATACCCTTATGTTTTCGAGAGCTTCCGGTTCCATATGACGCTCACTGGCCCCGTGCCGGCGGAGCGGCAGCCCGCGATGAAAGCTCTGCTGGAGCAGATTTTTGCCACCATGATCGGCAAACCGCTGGCCGTGACCTCGCTCGCACTGTTTATCGAGCCCGAGCGTGGCGCTCCGTTTACAGTTCATTCGCTTTTGCCGCTTGGCGGCACGTCCAAACGAAAGATGGCATGACATGACCGCTGAAACCGTTCTCTCCAACGCCCGTATCGTCCTCGATGACCGCATCCTCAACGGTTCGGTGCTGATCCGCGACGGCAAGATCGCCGATATTTCGGAAGGTGCCAGCCGCATAGGCGAGGATTTCGAAGGCGATTATCTGATCCCCGGCCTGGTCGAACTGCACACGGACCATCTCGAAGCCCATTATTCGCCGCGCCCCGGCGTGCGCTGGTTAAAGATGGCGGCGATCCAGGCGCATGACGCCCAGATCGTCACGTCAGGCATCACCACCGTCTTCGACTGCCTGCGCATGGGCTCCGACGAAGATGGCGGCTTTGAGCAGGGCGAAATGCGCGATATGGCGGACGCTCTGGCGCAGGCGGCAAAGGAAAATCGCCTGCGCGCCGATCATCGCATCCATCTGCGCTGCGAAGTCTCGACCGACAACGTGCTTGCGCATTTCGAGGAATTCGAGAACGACCCGCAGGTCGGCCTCGTCTCGCTGATGGATCATGCGCCGGGCCAGCGCCAGTTCCAGACGATGGACCAGTACACCCTCTACTACAAGAACAAGCGCGGCCTTTCAGACGAGGCCTTCGCCGCGTTCTGCGCTCGGCAACAGGCGCTTTCGGCCAAGTATGCCGGTCCGCATCGCACCGAGATCGCCAAGGCCTGCGCCGAGCGCGGCATCACGATCGCCAGCCATGACGACGCCACCATCGCCCATGTCGAGGAATCGGTCGGCTTCGGCATTCGCCTGGCGGAATTCCCGACCAGCTTCGAAGCGGCGGAAGCCTCGCATGCGGCCGGTTTGAGCGTGCTCATGGGTGCGCCCAATATCGTGCGTGGCAAGTCGCATTCCGGCAATATCGCCGCGCGCGACCTTGCCGAACGCGGCGTTCTGGATGTTCTTTCGTCAGATTATGTTCCGTTCAGCCTGATCCATGCGCCGTTCGTCCTGTCGGACGAGCTGGGAAGCGTCAGCCTGCCTCAGGCGCTCGCCATGGTCACCGCGACGCCTGCCCGCACGGTGGGTCTTGACGATCGCGGCCGGATCGCCACGGGTCTGCGTGCCGATATCGTGCGTGTCCAGCGTCACGAAGGCATTCCGGTCGTTCGCTCCGTCTGGCGCGAAGGCAAGCGGGTCGCCTGATGCACGGGCAAGGTCAGACGGGCGCGATCATTATCGTGGTCGGCCCCAGTGGCGCCGGCAAGGACAGCGTCATTGGCTTCGTGGCGCGGCACTTTGCCGGGCGCAAGGATATCGATTTCGTCCGCCGTGTCATCACACGCCCGTCGGATGCTGGTGGCGAGGATCACGAGAGCATTTCCGGCGAGGTTTTCGACAGCCGGCTATCCGCCGGTGATTTCGCCGTCGCCTGGCAGGCGCATGGGTTGAAATATGGAATCCCCAAGGAGGCGCTCGAGCGGGTGCGTGAGGGGAGAATCCTCATCGCCAATGGCAGCCGCGCGGCGCTCGGACAATTCCGGCAGGTCTTTCCAAGAGTTGCTGTGGTCAACATCGTTGCTTCACCACAGGTTCTGGCGAGCCGCCTTGTTGCGCGGGGCCGCGAGAGCGAACAGGATATCCTGAACCGGCTGAAGCGGCAGGTGCCGGATATTTTCGACGAGCCGGATGTGACGACCATTGACAATAGCGGCCCGCTCGACGTTGCGGGCTCTCGATTTGTGGCGCTGGTTTCGGAATTGCATGGCGTGCCGCTCGCGGCGAGTTGAGCGTCAAAGCGCGTTGTCGAGAAAATACCACTGGTCGAGATGGGCGCGGACGACCGGTTCGATGACCGAATTGAGCAGCACCACGTCTTCCGTCAGGCTCTCGCCGGGTTGGTTCTCCGGCGGCAAGACGATGGGTTCCAGCGCAAAGCCGTCGAACGACGTACCGTCGCGCCGCAGAACGTAGCAGGGGCAGATCGTCGCCCCGGTCAAACGGGCCAGCCGGACGGCAACCGCGAGATTGCCGTCCAGGTGCGGCGGACGATCAAAGAAGGGGCCGCGGATCTTGCCCGCGAAACCCTCGTCGCAGAAGATCGAGATCGCGCCGCCCTCTTTCAGGATATTCAGTGCCGGTCGTATGCCGTCCTTGCCCGGAGGCAGCAGACCGTAGCCGAGCTTCAATCGTACGCGCCTGGCGATCCATGCGCGCGCCCTGCCGGCTGGCGGCGTGTAGTTGGCCGATGGGGCAAGCCCGAGTTCAACGAGCTTCGGGGCGAAAATTTCCCAGTTTCCGAGGTGCATGCAAACAACGATCACAGGCCCCTTGCTGTAGGCCTCGGTAAAATGATGGAGATCGTGCCAGACGGCACGGCGCGCAAGGCGCCCGACAATCGAAAACTCCGTCATGATGCGACCCTGGTTTTGCCAGCTCCGCCTGAGAACCCGGCCACGCTCTTCATCGGTTGCATCGGGCAGAAGTCGTTTCAGGTTCTTCTGCGCCTTCTTCACCGACGAGGAGTGCCAGCGCGGGATGACGAAGGTCCCGAGCCGGGCGCCTGCCGCCGAGCAGATACCTGTCGGAACTGCCTTCAATCCGAAGTGCACCGCAAGGTCCAGAAGGTTCTTGATATTGTCGGTCACATGATAGCGGAAGGCAGCCCGGCGCCGGTCCGCATCCTTGAACAGGTCGCCTATTGGCGGCGCAGGCGGAGCGCGGTAGATCCAGGCGGACCGTTTCGCCGAACCGGTTCCCTGCTTTTTCGGTGGCGCGGCCACGGACCTAGACCCGTTCGCGCCGATGCAGTGTCACCGGCAATCCGCCGCGCGGTCGAAGCGTCAGACGGCATTGCGGCTCCACCTTGGCGTTCTCCGCCACCCGAACGCGAAACCGCTGGGCAAGGATCGCAAGGCACAGGATCGCCTCCTGCAGGCCGAATTGCAGGCCCGGGCAGACGCGCGGGCCGCTGGCAAAGGGGATATAACTGTAGGGTATCGGCTTTTGCCCGTTGAGAAACCGTTCGGGCTTGAAGAGGTGCGCATCCTTGAAGAATGCCTCCGTCCGATGCAGCAGCCAGGGCACGATGAGGATCAGCGAGGCCGGCTTGACATCGATATCGCCGATGCGGTCGGCCTCCTTCGTCTGGCGGGCCAAGATCGGTACCGGCGGATAGAGCCTCAGCGTTTCCTCGATTACGGCGCGGCACCATTCCAGCTGCGGGATATCGTCGAGCGTCGGCACGCGGTTACCGCAGACGCGGGCGATTTCCTCATGGATGGATTTTTCGACCCATTGCGCCCGCGACAGCAGATACCATGCCCAGGTGAGCGTGGCCGCCGTCGTCTCGTGGCCAGCCATGAAGATGGTCGCCGCCTCGTTGCGTAGCGCCACGACGTCCAGTTTCAGTTCCGGATTGCGCTTCTGCCGGCGCACCAGAAGCTCGACCATCGAATTGTCGTCGCCGCGGCCCGCCAGATGGTCCTCGACTACCTTGTCGATGATCTGGTGGATGCGCGAGACAGACCGGCGCAGCTTCGGGGTTCGCAGCACCGGCAGACCCTCGTCGAAGCCGAGGAAATAGCCGATGTTGACGGAATCGATCAGCGACTGGTAGCTCTCGAAACCCTCGCTGACGGCCTTTGCACCGTCTTCGCCGAGATCGTTGCCGAATACCGCGCGCGAGATGATTTCGGCCGTCAGGCCCGCCATTTCGAACAGCGCATTGACAGGCGCGCCATCGGGCAGGCTTTCCCAGCGGTGGACCAGTTCGCTCGCCGTGTTTTCCATGATCTTGCCGAAGGCCGGCACGCGGTTCTTGTGGACGATATCGTTGACCAGCGGACGACGCTGTTTCCATGTCTCGCCATCGGAAATGAACAGGCCGTCGCCGAGCAGGAACTCCAGCGCGCGCCGCATCTGCGGCGTCTTGCGCTCGAAATTCTCGTGGCGCTTTGCGACGACATAGCGGATGGCATCCGGCGAATTGACGACGACGATCTGACGCCCGAAGATCTTCATCGAGTTCACGCGGTCGGTGTAGTCGCCCTTGCGCCATATCGACAGAAAATCCTGACGAGCCTTGAGGATAAGGTTGAGCGGGCGGCCGGGCTTGCCCCTGTAGTAATCGGAATGGGCGGGCTCGAATGAGCTCTTGCGGAGCTTCTCGATGATATCAGTCGTTTGCCGTAAACTGGAGAACATATTCCGGTTGCCCCTGTCTGTGTCCGGTGACGGCACTTTGAATGCTGATCGTTGCAGCTATCGGATAGCAGCAATTTCGGGCGGTGCAAAATTCTTTCGACAGGGAAAACCCTGCCGTCAGTGGCGGCAGGGCTCGTCTTCCCCCAAGAATTTCAGGCGGCGATTATTTCGGCAGCATCACCTTGTTGACGACCTGGATCACGCCGTTCGACTGGTTGACGTCGGCAACGGTGATCTTGGACGCGCCACCGCTTTCGTCGATGATGTAGATGCCCTTGCCGCGCATGACGGCGGTCAGTTGGTCGCCACTGACGGCCGTCATGTTGTACTTGCCGCCGTTGGCCTTGATGCGCTTCATCAGTGTTGCCGTTGTGAGCTTGCCGGCGACGACGTGCTCGGTCAGTACCTTGGTCAGCATCGCCTTGTTTTCAGGCTTCAGCAGCGTATCGACGGTGCCGGCAGGCAGTTTGTCGAAAGCGGCATTGACCGGAGCAAATACGGTGAAGGGGCCGGGGCCTGCCAGCGTGTCGACAAGGCCGGCTGCCTTGACCGCGGCGACCAGGGTGGTGTGATCCTTGGAATTGACGGCATTCTCAACGATGTTCTTGGTTTCATACATCGGCGCGCCGCCGACCATCGGGTTGGCGAAGGCGCTACCGGCGATGCCGGCGGCGAGCAGTGTCAGCGATGCAGTTTTGGCAAATGAGGCCCACATGAAATTTCTCCCGGTTCTGGTTCATCTGTCTCAGCAGATGATCAAGCAACGGGACCGTTTCCGGATAAGTTTCGCGGCGTTCGCATTATTTCAGGCGGAGTGAATGTGGCCCGTCGGCGCACGACCGCGCCGACGGGCCAGACTATCTTAGCGCAAGGCCGCGCAGGCCTTTGCAATCCGCTCCAGCGCTTCGCGCAGTTCGGCTTCCGAGGTCGCATAGGAGATGCGGAAGAACGGCGACAGGCCGAAGGCGGAGCCCGGCACGACGGCGACATGGACATCGTCGAGCAGGTAGGCGCAGAAGTCTGCATCCGTCTCGATGCGCTTGCCTGCGGGTGTGGTCTTGCCGAGGATGCCGGCGCAGCCAGAGAAGGTGTAGAAGGCGCCTTCCGGTGTGCGGCAATCAAGACCGTCGATGGCGTTGAGCGCCGTGACGACCAGATCGCGGCGGCGCTGGAAGCTCGCGGTGCGTTCTGTGAGGAAGTCCTGCGGCCCGTTCAGCGCGGCGACCGAGGCTGCCTGGCTGACTGAGGACGGGCAGGAGGTCGCCTGGCTCTGTACCACGGCCATCGCCTTGATGAGGTCGCGCGGGCCGCCGGCATAGCCGATGCGCCAGCCGGTCATGGCATAGGCCTTGGAGACGCCGTTGACGGTCAGCGTCCGGTTCTTCAGCGCCGGTTCAAGCGCCGCCGGGGTAACGAACTTGAAGCCGTCATAGACGATATGCTCATACATGTCGTCGACCAGCAGCCAGACATGTGGGTGCTTCAAGAGCACGTCGAGCAGCGGCCGGTAATCTTCGGCGCTATAGGCGGCGCCTGACGGGTTCGATGGCGAGTTCAACATCACCCAGCGGGTCTTCGGGGTGATCGCGGTTTCCAGCTGTTCGGCCTTCAGCCGGAAACCGGCAGCCGCATCGCAGGCGATCAGAACCGGCTTACCCTCGGCGATCTCGACGATATCGGAGTAGGATGTCCAGTAAGGGGTGGGGATGATCACTTCGTCGCCTGGGTTCAGCGTCGCCATCATGGCGTTGAAGAGGATCTGCTTGGCACCGGTCGCTACGGTGATCTCGTCAAGCTCGTAGGACACGTCGTTTTCACGGGCGAATTTGCCCTGAATGGCCTTCTTCAGCTCGGGCGTGCCGTCGAGCGCCGTGTACTTGGTCTGGCCGTTCTGGATGGCATCCCAAGCCGCCTGCTTGACGTGATCGGGCGTATCGAAATCCGGCTCGCCGGCCCCCAGAATGATCACCGGCTTGCCGTTGCGCTTCATGGCTTGAGCCCGGGCGCCGATCTTCAGGATCTGCGAAACGCCGATCGTGGAAATCCGCGAGGCGGGCGTAAAGCCCGCCTCCTCAACCTTGGTGTTGATGGTCATGGCTGATCCTTATTCGATGTCGCCAATCTTATTCGATGTCGAAAGAGACGCCCTGTGCCAGCGGCAGGGCCTTCGAATAGTTGATCGTGTTGGTGGCGCGGCGCATATAGGCGCGCCATGCGTCGGAGCCGGATTCGCGGCCACCGCCGGTTTCCTTTTCGCCGCCGAACGCGCCGCCGATTTCAGCGCCTGACGTGCCGATGTTGACATTGGCGATGCCGCAATCGGAACCGTCAGGCGACAGGAAGCGCTCGGCTTCCTGCAGGTCGAGCGTGAAGATCGACGAGGAGAGGCCGGCACCAACCGCATTATGATCGGCAACGGCAGCGTCGAAGTCGCTGTACTTCATGACGTAGAGGATCGGCGCGAAGGTTTCCTCGGTGACCGGACCGTCCTGCTTCGGCATTTCAACGAGAGCGGGCTTCACGTAGTAGCTGTTGGCATGGCCGAGATCGACGCGTTCGCCGCCGGTGATCGAGCCGCCGTGCGCCTTTGCTTCGGACAACGCCTTCTGCATGTTGTCGAAGGCCGGCTTATCGACCAGCGGGCCGACGAGGGCGGTGGATTCCAGCGGGTTGCCGACGGATACGCTCGCATAGGCCTTCTTCAGACGCGGAACCAGCTGGTCGTAGACGCTTTCATGGACGAACAGGCGACGTAGCGTCGTGCAGCGCTGGCCGGCCGTGCCCATCGCACCAAAAGCAATCGCGCGGAGCGCCATGTCGAGATCGGCCGACGGGCAGACGATACCGCCATTGTTGCCGCCGAGTTCGAGGATGGCGCGGGCAAAACGCTTGGCAAGGCGCGGACCGACATCACGACCCATGCGGGTGGAACCAGTTGCCGAAACCAGCGGCACCTTCGGGTGGTCGACCATCACTTCGCCGATGGTACGATCGCCGATCAGAACCTGCGTCAGGCCTTCCGGCGCATCGCCGAAGCGGGCAATGGCGCGATCAAGGATAGCCTGCGATGCAAGTGCTGTAAGAGGGGTCTTTTCCGAAGGCTTCCAGACGACGGCATTGCCGCAGACCAGAGCAAGCGCCGAGTTCCAGGCCCAGACGGCGACCGGGAAGTTGAAAGCGGAGATGACGCCGATGACGCCGAGCGGATGCCAGGTTTCCATCATGCGGTGGCCGGAGCGCTCGGTGGCGATGGTCAGGCCGTAGAGCTGGCGGGAGAGGCCGACGGCGAAATCGCAGATGTCGATCATTTCCTGGACTTCGCCGAGACCTTCCGACGTGATCTTGCCGGCTTCGATCGAAACCAGACGGCCGAGATCGGTCTTGCTGGCGCGCAGTTCCTCGCCGAGCAGGCGGATCAGCTCGCCGCGCTTCGGCGCCGGCACCGGACGCCAGGCGCGAAACGCTGCGTCGGCCTTTTCGATCTTGGCCGCAGCTTCAGCAGCCGTTACCGTCTTCAGGCTGGCAATCTGTTCGCCCGTCACCGGAGAGAAAGAGGCCATGTCGCCACCGGTATAGAGGTCCTTGGAGACGCCGAGCTTCTCCAGAAGGGCGGCCGTTTCCTGAACGACGTTCACCGTCTTCGTTGCAATGTTCATGATGAGCAAACTCCCGTTTCTTGTCTCGAAGGACTATCCGAAGCGCACCGCACCGAGATCTCCCGGCGAGGTGATGGTTTTGAGGCCCTGGGCCATGTCCTTGATCTTCTGTTGCGTATAGAGGTCGTAATAGGTTTGGTTTTTGCGGCCGATGGCATGTTCGGCACTGAAGCTGCCGTTGAAATCCCGGACGGCGATGGCAAACACCCAGTCGCGCAGCCGCCGTTCGAAATCCGTGTCGGATGCCGAGACGCTGTCCTTCGGCACCACGAGATTGAAATGCACGCCGCCATCGCCGATATGGCCGAAATCGCAGATCGTTACCTCCGGAAAGGCTTGCGGCATATCGGCCTTCATGCGGTCGCAGAAGGCCATGATATCACCTCTGCGGAAGGAAAGATCGAAGGCGATCAATTTTCCGGAATGCTTTACACCCTCCGACAGCGCATGGCGCAGCGACCACATTTCATGGGCCGGACCGACGAAGGCATCGGCGAGCGGTGCCTCTTCTGTTTCCCAGATCTCGGCAAGCACCGCTTCCAGCACGGCATCCAACGATTGCTCGCCCTCGCGTGGTTCCCAGGTGCGAGAAATTTCCGCGAGGACTACATAGTCGGGCACGTTGCCGCCTTGGAACGGATTCTTCAGCGACGGCACATGGTCGAGCGCCGCTGTAATCGCGTTTTTCGAAATGCCCTCGAAGGCCGAGAGATAGGCGCCCAGCCTGTCTTCCATGGCGCGCAGCAGCGGCATGACATGCGCGCCGCTGGTTGGGACCAGATAGGCTGTCGCCACCTGCTTCGGCAGTGGCTCGAGGTTGATAACGCATTCGGTGATGATACCGAAGGCGCCAGATGTGCCGATGAAGTTCTGCTTCCAGTCGATGCCGGTATTGTTCTTGCGCAGTTCGGAGGTCAGGTCGAGGATCGTGCCTTCCCCGTCGGCCAGCACCACCTTGATGCCGAGTGTGTTGCGGCGCACGTCGCCGTATTTCAGGAAGCGAGAGCCGCCGGTATTGGTCGCCAGCATGCCGCCGAGGCGCGGATCGGCGCCGAGGTCGATCGGGAAAAAAAGGCCATGTTTTTCGAGCTTCTGGTTGACGTCGGAAAGCCGGAAACCGGCATCGGCGCGCAGCGAGCGGTTGTCGAGATCGAGATCGAAGCGCTGCGTCATGCGATCGAGGCTGACAACAGCCTGCGCACCGGTCGAATCCGGGGTCGAGCCGGAAACGAGGCCGGTATTGCCGGACTGCGGAATGAGGGCGATGCCGTTCTTCACGCAATAGGCAACGGCAGCCGAAACCTCTTCGGTCGTCTGCGGTCGCAGAACGATCGCGGCGTGACCTTCGTCGTAGCGCGCACCGGTCTGATAGGCGGCCATGTCCGCGGGCTCGGTGACAATGCCCTTGTCGCCGAGAAGTGCGGTCAGTGCTGCGGCATGGTTCTGGTCGATCATCGCTTCAGCTTTACTCCGCAGCCTCGGCGGAGGAAAGCATCTGGCGGCAATCTGCGATGGAGGCTTGCTCAATGCTGGCGTAGTGATCGAACTCGTTGAGCACCTTGGCACCGAGATCGAGCTCGAAGCGCTGCTGGTTCGGGCTCGCCACGAAGTCCTGGGCGGCATCGTCGCCGAGATTGGACTGGAAAATGCCGGCGGCGCTGACGGGCAGGAAGTCTTCGTAGACGATCGGATCGAACTGCACGAGACCGTCGGCGATCAGGCTGTCGAGACTCTTCGTGGTATCGGCTGTTGTTTTGCGACCCTTGGCGGTCAGCGAATAGGCGAAATAGCCGAGGCCTTCGGCGCGAATGCCGGCCCAGGTGTCGGGGAACGGAACGAAGGCATCCGAAAGTGCCTTCTCATATTCCGCGGCATTCGAGCCGTCGGCCGCCGGGCGGACGATCTTGCGGGAGGCGTTGAGCAGGTCGTCGTAGAGTGCGCGGCCCTTCGGGGTCAGCGCGATGCCGCGCTGCTCGATCTCGCCGAAGCGGGCCGTGTGCGAGCCTTCATGCCAGCTGCCATCCTCAGCCTGGAACGAGACCGGCTCTTCCAGCGCCTTGAACGACGTCTGGCGCAGAAGGATGGCGCATTTGCGGGTCGGCGGACCCTCGATTGTTGCCTTCGGGGCGATATCGTAGTCCGGCATTTGGGCCTGGATGGCGTCGATATCCAGCGTGCGCGGCGTCAGGTGGTTGATATGCGGGCCCTTGAAAGAGACGACGTCGGCAATCAGCCGATGGGCGTCATGCAGGCGATGATACATGTCGGGGCTGACGTTGGCCCTATCGTGCCAGCGGAAGGTTTCCAGTGCCTCGGCAACGAAGCGCTCGGCATCAACCTTGTCGAGACCGCCCTGCTTTTCCGCCTTTTCCGTCAGTGCGATGGCGCCATCGGTGAAGATCTGCCGCTTGGCCAAAATCTGCTGGGCTTCAACGCGCAAAGCTTCGTCGGCGATCAGGTCGAGCCGCAGCAGCGAGGTGAAGACCCGGAAGGGGTTTTTCTTCAAGGCCGCATCGCCGACCGGGCGGAAGGCCGTCGAATGAACAGGGACACCGGCAGTCGAGAGATCGTAATAGCCGACGGGCAACATGCCCATGACGGCGAACACGCGGCGCATCATCGAAAGCTCGGCAGGCGTGCCGAGCCGGATCGCGCCATGACGCTCCTGCGAGATGCGTTCCAGCGAATCCGTATCCTTAAGCCGCGCCTGCATATCCGGATCGGCCGCGAGCGTTTCAGCGTTCACCTCGCCAACGAGTTCCATCAGCGTGCCATAGGCCGGGACTTCCGTGCGGTACATGGCCGACATCGCCGCGGAAAAGGCGATGCGGATATCATCGGTGGATACGAAACTATTCTCTTTCACGGCAGGGCGCCTCGCAGTATTGAACGGATAGGGTCGATCATTCTCATTTCGTATCATATATGGGTCGAATGGGCATTGATTGCGACGGTTATGACTATGGTCATGCGAGGCTGGAATGAAGTTGAGCAGAAGACTGGTCCCGGACGTCACCACGCTGCAGGCCTTCGAATGTGCCGCGCGTCACGGCAGCTTCACGCAGGCCGCGGCCGAGCTGAATCTCACCCAGAGCGCCGTCAGCCGCCAGATCAAGGATCTCGAAAGCCAGATCGGCGTCCTTCTGTTCGAGCGCGTTCGCCAGCGGGTCATCCTTTCCGATGCGGGGCAAAAATTCCTGCCCGAGGTGCGTCGGTTGCTGGCGCAATCGGAGGAGCTCATGGTTCGGGCCATGGCCTCGGCCCGGTCTGAATCCACCCTTTCCATCGCGTCGCTGCCGACCTTCGGCAGCCGCTGGCTGACGCCACGCCTGCCGGATTTCCTGAAAGAACATCCAGGTACGGTCATCAACATCGCCTCGCGTTCCCAGCCTTTCGATTTCGAGGAGCAGAATTTCGATCTTGCCATTCACTACGGCCAACCTGTCTGGGCGCATGCGACCTGCAGCTACCTCTGCAGCGAGATCATCGTGCCGGTGGCAAGCCCGACGCTCCTTGCTCTCAATCCGATGAAAGAGCCTGGAGAACTCGAAAACAAGCCGCTCCTGCACCTCGCCACCCGCCCGAAGATGTGGGCGCAGTGGTTCGAGAGCAACGGCGGCGAGATGAAGTCCGCCTATCGCGGCAATCGCTTCGACCAGTTTTCCATGGTGATCGAAGCGGCGGTCGCGGGTCTCGGCTTTGCGCTGGTGCCGCGCTATCTGATCGAGCAGGAACTTTCGACCGACAGGCTGCGCGTCGTCTTCGACAGGCCGATACAGACGGAAAACAACTATTATCTCGTCGTGCCGGAGGGAAAGCTGGAAAATCCGGTCAGCCAAGCCTTCCGGGCCTGGATCACGGCCCAGGTCGGGTGAATGCCGGACCTCGCTGCGCCACAATATATAAGGTGGAACCTTTCCGGCCCATGTGCGTTGCCGACTGGATGAGCAGTGCCGAAAAGACAGCCGTGAGGGGTTTCACATCATTTGCTGCGAAGGATGACCGCGACAACGGCCGTTCTTTAGCGCTGAGGCATGGAATTCGTCCCGAGAATAGGCCCCGCTGCTTGCAACACATTGGCACTACGGCTAAAAAATGCCCAGTTCTTGCATCACGCACCCCTGACACCGAAGCGACCGCCGCCTTCACGACCTTAAAGGCCCTTCCGGGCCGTGCCAATGTCAACGGTTTTTCGCCTGCGCGAGACCGTATGGCTCATGGCAGAACACAGATGAGTGTTTAGGGTCGTGGCGGAGCAGAGCCAAACATCAGGGCTACAGCCCATCCGGCATGACGATCACGGCCGGACCCTTCAACACCGCCTGGACCCAGAACCCGTACCCATGAACTTTCAAAACACGCCTTCCACGCCTCCGCGCGAAGCTGAGATCAAGCCGATCGATTACAACGATTCGATCCGCTCGACCTATTTCACCATCGATGAGCTTCATGAATGTGGTGCAGCGCTCGCCCGCGATGGCGTTTCCACCCTTCCGGGTTTCTTTCCGTTCGAGTTCCGACCCCGTCATCGCGAAAACGAAAACGAGATTTTCCGGGTCTACAGGATAACGGCAGCCGACGTCGAAGCCGGAGCGTCGATCACGCCCGCCGCCGAATGGCTGCTCGACAACCACTATCTGGTCGAAGAGTCCATTCAGGAGGTTCGCCGCGACTTTCCGCGTAAATTCTATCGCCAGTTGCCAACCCTTCCCGTTGCCGGCACGACGATCCCGCGCACGATGGCGCTTGCCTGGCTCTATATCGCCCACACGCACAGTACGGTTTCGCGCGAAAGCCTGACCGCTATGGTCGCCGGCTTCCAGGATCACGAAACGTTCAAGATCGGCGAGTTGTGGGCGCTGCCATCCATCGTCAGGTTCGTGCTGATCGAAAATCTGCGACGTATTGCAATCCGCGTCGATCGCTCGCGCAACATGCGCAGCAAGGCAAACGACGTCGCCGATCAGATCGTCCGTCTCGGCGAACCGGAGAAATTCAAATCGGTTCTGGCCGAGGCCGAGCCGCTCTGCGCAGACAATACGTTTGTCGCCCAGCTCCTCTACCGGCTGAGGGACGGCTCGCAGACTTCGGGTTATGTCATCACCTGGCTGGAAGAGCAGCTGGAAAAGCGCGGCAGCGATGTCGAGGAGGCCCTGGTCGCCGAGCAGAGCCGGCTGTCTTCCGGCAATGCGACGATGAGCAACATCATCCGCAGCCTGCGGGAAATCGACGACAACGACTGGGCCGTCTGGTTCGAAAGCGTTAGCAAGCTGGATGACGCGCTGCGTGATGGTTCCGACTATTCGTCGCTCGATTTCGGGTCACGCAACAAATACCGTAACACGATCGAACGGCTGGCGCGGCGTTCGGGCTATAGCGAACTCGAAGTCACACATATTGCCCTTGATATGGTCAAGGACCAGGAACGTGTTGACGCCGGCGCGACCGACGTGCTCCACGAGCCGAATGTCGGCGGGTTTCTGGTCGGCAAGCAGCGTCGATTGCTGGAAGCCAAGATCGGTTATCGTCCTTCTCTCCTCCAGACCATCATCCGGCTTGGCAGGCAACTGGATTGGCTTGCGATCGCCGGTCCGAACATCCTGTTGACCGTTTTTGCGATGATCGCAGTCTATTTCTTCGTTAGCCCGATGGAGATGCCGACGGGCGCCAAGCTGATCATGCTGCTGCTGTTTGCCCTTCCGGCCTCGGAAGGTGCTGCCGGGCTGTTCAATACACTGGTAACGCTGCTCGTCACGCCTTCGCGCCTGGTCGGCTACGAGTTCCTGGACGGGATTCCGCAGGATGCACGGACGCTCGTTGTCGTCCCCTGTCTCATCTCCAAGCGCGATCATGTCGATGAACTCGTGCGAAACCTCGAAGTTCATTACCTCGCCAATCCCAAGGGTGAGATTTATTTCGCGCTTGTCAGCGACTGGGTCGACAGCAAGGACGAGGAAACCGCTACCGATCTCGATGTGCTCGACTATGCCAAGCACGAGATAGAGACGCTGAGCGCCCGCTATGCCCATGACGGCCGCACGCGCTTCTATCTGCTGCATCGCCGCCGCCTCTACAATGAGGCGGAAGGTGTCTGGATGGGCTGGGAGCGCAAGCGCGGCAAATTGCACGAGCTGAACCTGCTCCTGCGCGGCGACAGCGACACGAGCTTCCTTGCCGGCGCCAATACCGTGCCGGAAAACGTGCAATACGTCATGACGCTCGATTCCGACACACGCCTGATGCGCGACGCCGTGACCAAGCTCGTCGGCAAGCTCTATCACCCGATCAACCGCCCGGTCGTCGATCCAGTCACACAGAAGGTGACGGCCGGCTACGGCATCCTGCAGCCGCGCGTCACGCCGTCCCTGACTACCGGCAGCGATGCCTCGATGTTCCAGCGCATCTTCTCGGTCAACCGGGGTATCGACCCTTACGTCTTTACCGTTTCCGATGTCTATCAGGACATCGCCGGCGAAGGCACGTTCACCGGCAAGGGGCTCTATCATGTCGATGCCTTCGAGGCGGCGCTGAAAGGCAAGGTCGAGGAGAACGCGGTTCTCAGCCATGACCTGCTGGAAGGCTCGCTGGCGCATTGCGCACTTGTGAGCGACGTCGAGCTGGTCGAGGATTTCCCGATCCGCTATGAAGTCGAAATGTCGCGCCAGCATCGTTGGGCGCGTGGCGACTGGCAGCTTCTGCCGTATATCTTCAATCTCTCCAATGGCGTCAGCATGCTTGGCCGCTGGAAGATGTACGACAATCTGCGTCGTTCGCTCATCCCGGTCGCCTGGCTGATCGCCTCGGTCATGGGCTGGTACTACATGGAGCCGACACAGGCGCTGATCTGGCAATTCGTGCTGATCTTCAGCCTGTTCGTGGCGCCGACCATGTCCCTGATTTCAGGCGTCATGCCCCGCCGCAACGACATCGTGGCGCGGGCGCACCTTCATGCCGTTCTATCGGAAATCCAGGCGGCGAATGCGCAGGTCGTGCTTCGCATCGTCTTCATCGCGCATTCGGCCGCCATGATGGCCGACGCTATTGTTCGCTCGATCTACCGCACCTTTGTCAGCGGCAAGCTTATGCTCGAATGGCGCACGGCCGCACAGGTCCAGAGTTCTGCCAGCGGCAGCATCTGGGATTACTATCGTTCGATGTGGATCGTACCGGTTCTGTCGGCGCTTTCGCTGGCACTGGCTGCGATCTCCGATACCGGCCTGCCCTTCATTGGCATCCCGTTTGCCGTGGTCTGGGCGCTGTCTCCCGTCATCGCCTGGTTCGTCAGCCAGTCGGCCGAGACCGAAGACCAGTTGGTGGTGCCGGAAAACGTGGTCGAAGAGTTGCGCAAGATCGCTCGACGCACATGGCTCTATTTCGAGCAGTTCGTTACCGCCGAGCAGCATTTCCTGCCGCCGGACAATTTCCAGGAAATCCCGCATCCGATCCTCGCCGAGCGGACGTCGCCCACCAATATCGGCGTGTATCTTCTGTCCGTGATGTCGGCACGCGACTTCGGCTGGATCGGTTTCGAGGAAACCATCCGGCGCCTTGAGGAAACGGTCGCCACCATTGACGGGATGCCGAAGTTCCGAGGTCATCTCTACAACTGGTACAAGACCGACACGCTGGAGACGATGGAGCCGAAATATGTCTCCGCCGTCGATAGCGGCAATCTTGCCGGCCATCTGATCGCTGTTTCCTCCATGTGCCGCGATTGGGCCGAAGCGCCTTCCGCGCATGTTCAAGGCAATCTCGACGGTATCGGCGATGTCGCGTCCATTCTGTCCGAGGTGCTGGCCGAACTGCCGGACGATCGCAAGACCGTGCGGCCGCTGCGCCGCCTGATGGAAGAGCGGATCGCCGGCTTCCAGAACGCCTTGGCCGCCGTCAAGCGCGAGCATGAATTCGCCTCCATCCGGGTGATCAACCTGGCGGTGCTGGCGCGAGACATCCACAAGTTGACCGTCAATCTCGACCATGAGGTGAAAAGCGCCCAGAGCGGCGAAGTGACGAAGTGGGCGACCATGCTGGTCAACACCTGCGAATCCCATATTGCCGATAGTGTCTTCGATCTCGGCGCCATCGAAGCATTGCGCCAGCGCCTGATCGTCGTGCGGGACCGCGCACGCGATATCGCCTTCACGATGGATTTCAGCTTCCTGTTCCGGCCCGAACGGCGCCTGCTGTCGATCGGTTACCGTGTCAATGCGAACGAGTTGGACGAAGCCTGCTACGATCTTCTGGCCTCGGAAGCCCGTCTCACAAGTCTGTTCGCGATCGCCAAGGGCGATCTTCCGACGGAACATTGGTACAAGCTCGGCCGTCCGATCGTGCCGATCGGCGCGCGCGGCGCACTGGTCTCCTGGTCCGGCTCGATGTTTGAATATCTGATGCCGCCGCTGGTCATGCAGGAGCGTCAGGGCGGTATCCTCAACCAGACCAACAATCTGATCGTCCAGGAACAGATGAACCACGGTCGCCGCCTCGGTACGCCATGGGGCATTTCGGAGGCGGCCTTCAACGCCCGTGACCATGAGCTGACCTATCAGTACACCAATTTCGGTGTACCGACACTTGGCCTGAAGCGCGGCCTCGGCCAGAACGCCGTCATCGCGCCCTATGCTTCCATCCTTGCCAGCATGTACGATCCAAAGGCGGCGATCGCCAATCTGGAGCGTCTGCGCAGCCTCGGTGCGCTCGGCGTCTATGGTTTCCATGACGCGGTCGATTTCACGCCGACACGTGTGCCGGAAGGCAAGACCTGCGCTGTGGTGCGCAACTACTATGCCCACCATCACGGCATGTCGATCGCAGCCGTCGCGAACGTCGTCTTCAACGGACGCCTGCGCGAGTGGTTCCATGCCGATCCGGTCATCGAAGCCGCCGAACTGCTGCTGCAGGAAAAGGCACCGCGTGACATTCCGATCATCAACACCAAGAAGGAGCCGGAATCGCTCGGCAAGGGGCAGGAAGATCTTCTGCGCCCGGAAGTTCGCGTCATCACCAATCCGCTGGCCGAGGACCGGGAGACGGTTTTCCTGTCGAACGGCCACTATGCGGTGATGCTGACGGCGACGGGTTCCGGCTATTCGCGCTGGAACGGCCAGACCGTTGCCCGCTGGAAGGCCGATCCGACGGAAGACCGTTCGGGCACGTTCATCTTCCTGCGCGATACGACGACGGGCGACTGGTGGTCGGCAACGGCCGAGCCGCGCCGAGCGGAAGGCGAAAAAACGACGACCCGCTTCGGCGACGACAAGGCCGAGTTCATCAAGACCGTCGGCGATCTCACCAGCGAAGTCGAGTGCATCGTCGCCACCGAGCACGATGCCGAAGGCCGCCGGGTGATCCTGCTCAACACCGGCACCGAGGACCGCTTCATCGAGGTGACCTCCTATGCCGAGCCGGTTCTGACGACGGACGATACCGACAGCGCCCATCCTCTGTTTGCCAAAATGTTCCTGCGCACGGAAGTCGATCCGAAGGGTGACGTCATCCGCGTCACGCGCAACAAGCGCAGCCCTGGCGAGCCCGATATGCAGGTGGCGCATCTGATCGTCGACAACGCGGCCAGCACGCGACACACCGAAGCCGAAACGGATCGTCGCCGGTTTATCGGCCCGGGCCGCACATTGGCTGAAGCGCAGGCTTTCGATGCCGACGCCAAGCTTTCGGGCACGGACGGTTACACGCTCGATCCGATCGTCTCGCTGCGCCGCGTCGTGCGTGTGCCGGCCGGCAAGAAGGTCAGCGTGATCTTCTGGACCATCGCGGCACCCGGTCGCGAGGAAATCGACAAGGCTGTCGATCGCTATCGCCACCCCGACAGCTTCAATCATGAGCTTATCCATGCCTGGACCCGTTCACAGGTGCAGATGCGCCATGTTGGCGTCACCTCGCAGGAGGCGGCAAGCTTCCAGATGCTCGGCCGTTACCTGATCTATCCGGATATGCAATTGCGTGCCGATACCGCGACTGTTCAGGCAGGTCTCGCGCCGCAGTCTGCGCTCTGGCCACTGTCGATTTCGGGCGATTTCCCGATCTTCGCTGTCCGCATCAACGACGACATCGATCTCGGTATCGCGCGGGAAGCCCTGAAAGCGCAGGAGTATCTGCGCTCGCGCGGAGTCACCGCCGATCTCGTCATCATCAACGAGCGTGCAGCCTCCTATGCCCAGGACATGCAGCACACGCTGGATGCCATGGCCGAAAACCTGCGCCTGCGCGGCCTGTCCGATGGTCCGCGCCAGCATATCTTCGCCGTCCGCCGCGATATCATGGAACCACAGACATGGTCGGCGCTGCTGTCCGCTTCCCGCGCCGTGTTCCACGCCCGCAACGGCAAGATTTCTGACCAGATTTCACGTGCGGAAAACCTGCTGACGAAGCCTTCCACGAAGAAGGAAACATCCGCAGGACCGTTGCTTGCGGTCATTGGTGAAGATAGCAGTGTTGCAAGCGTCGAGATCAACGGCGATGGCCTCGACTTCTGGAACGGCTATGGCGGCTTTTCCGCCGATGGCCGCGAATATGTGACGCGTTTGCGCGGTGGCGAAGCCACGCCGCAGCCGTGGATCAACGTGATTTCCAACGAAGCTTTCGGGTTCCATGTGGCAGCCGAGGGGGCCGCCTTCACCTGGGGCCGCAACTCGCGCGACTACCAGCTGACGTCATGGACCAATGATCCGGTGATCAACCGGCCGGGCGAAGCCATCTTCATCAGGGACATGGATAGCGGTGCCGTTCTGTCCCCCTACGCAGCTTTGTCGCGCCGCAAGTCCGTTCTGTTCGAAACCCGGCACGGCCTCGGCTATTCCGTATTCAGGAGTGTGCAGGACAATCTGGAGATTGAAGTCAGTCAGACCGTTCACCGCACGGCGCCGGTGAAGTACCTGCGGCTGCGGCTGAACAACACCTCCGGCGAAACGCGTAGCCTCAAGGTCTACGGCTACGCGGAGTGGGTGCTCGGCAACAACCGGGCAAAGACGGCCCCGTTCATTCTCTCGCATCACGACGAGGCGAGCGGCGCGGTGCTGGCCACCAATCCCTACAGCATCGACTATTCCGGCCGTACCGCATTTCTTGCTGCCAGCGAAATACCGACCGGTTTCACCTCCAGCCGGCGCGAGTTCCTCGGCCGGGCGGGCAGCATCTACGCACCGCAGGCCGTGCTTGAAGTTACCACACTGTCGGGCGCCGTCGAAGCCGATGGCGATCCCTGCGCGGCGATCGTTCTCGATGTGACGCTGGAGGCCGGCTCGAGCCGCGAACTGACGTTCTACATCGGCGATTCCGACAATGCCGAACAGGCGCTCGAGCATCTTGCGGAGGCGCGCAAGAGCACGTTCGAAACGGTTCTCGCAGCGTCCAACAGCTACTGGCAGGACTTTACCGGCATTCTCCAGGTCGAAACGCCCGACAAGGCGTTCAACAACATGGTCAATGCCTGGCTGCCCTATCAGAGCCTCGGCTGCCGGATTCTCGCACGCTCGGCCTTCTATCAGGCAAGCGGCGCCTTCGGCTTCCGCGACCAGTTGCAGGATACGCTCGCCTTCATCGTGCATCGGCCGGAACTTGCGAGGGCACAGATTCTCAATGCTGCCGCGCGCCAGTTTGTCGAGGGCGACGTGCTCCATTGGTGGCTGCCGGGCAATGGCTCCGGCGTCCGCACGCTGATCTCCGACGATGTCGTCTGGCTCGGTCACGCCGTGCAACACTATTGCTCGGTCACCGGAACCAAGGACATTCTCGATGAGCAGATCGCCTTCATCGAAGGCGCGGCTCTGGAGCCAGGCCAGCATGACAACTTCTTCCAGCCAACTGTGTCGGAGCGGCGTGCCAGCCTCTACGAGCATTGTGCGGTTGCGCTTGATCTGGCCATTGCCCGCAAGGGCGAGAACGGTCTGCCATTGATCCTCGGCGGAGACTGGAACGATGGCATGAACCGCGTCGGTATCGAAGGACGCGGCACCAGTGTCTGGCTCGGCTGGTTCCTTGCTGCGACGCTGCGGTCGTTCCTCGTCATCGCGCGGGAGCGTGGCGATACCAAGCGGGTTCCCGTCTGGGAGGCGCATCTCGCCAGTCTCAAGCGGGCGCTTGAAACGGCCGGTTGGGATGGAGGCCATTACCGCCGCGGCTATTATGATGATGGAACGCCGCTCGGTTCTGCCAATAGCAACGAATGCCGCATCGATTCGATCGCCCAGTCCTGGAGTGTTCTTTCTGGCGAAGGCGACACCGACCGGTCGGCGCAGGCGATGGATGCGGTGCTTTCGGAGCTTGCCGACGCCGATCATCAGATCATCCGGCTGTTCACGCCGCCACTCTCCGGCACGGCGCAGGATCCGGGCTACATCAAGGCCTATCCGCCCGGTGTGCGCGAAAACGGCGGACAGTATACCCATGCGGCGACATGGGTGGTGCTGGCGCTTGCGGCGCAGAACCGCCCGGACGACGCATGGCGTGCCTTCGAGATGCTCAATCCGGTCAATCATTCGAAGGACCGCGAAAGTGCCGATCACTACCGGGTCGAACCCTATGTGGTCGCTGCCGATATCTATGGCGACGGCGACCTGACGGGGCGCGGCGGCTGGACCTGGTACACCGGGTCGGCGGCTTGGCTTTATCGCGCCGCGGTCGAAGGCATTCTCGGCATTCGCAGGCAGGGAGAGAAGCTGATCATCCGTCCGGTCCTGCCGAAGGATTGGGATGGTTTCTCGGCAACGCTAACCATCGACGGCAAGGCGCACGTCATTTCCGTGACGAAAGATGCGGAAAGCGGCGAACCGATCGTCAGCATCAATAAAACTGTCACAAAAAACGCGCATGAAGGCGTTTTGGTATAGTCGCCGGCGCTTCGTCGCGAGTGAAGCCGGCTTTGCACCAAAAGTTGCAAAGCCGGCTTCGTTCTGATTGCCAGCAGTCACATCACGTCAAGGGGCAGGGGGCACCGAACTCGGACGAGAACATTCTGAATGCTTCAAAAACTGCAATTCGAACCGTCTGCCGATGACGGACAGATGGCATCGAGCCTTTCCATACCTCCCCAGCGCGATACCCGCCTCGACGTGTTTCGCGCGCTTTGCCTCATCACCATCTTCGTCAATCACGTGCCGGGGCAATATCTCGAATACCTGACCACGAAGAACTATGGCTTCTCGGATTCCGCCGAAGCCTTCGTGTTGATCTCCGGATTGTCGGCTGGGCTTGCCTATGGCCGGAAATTCAATGTCGGCAACCGCCTTGCCCTCAGCCTGAAAATCTGGCGTCGTGCGTTCACGCTCTATGTCGCGCATATCATGACCAGTATCATCACGCTGGCGATCTTCGCCGGCGGTGCGCTTTATTTCGGGCGGCAGGACCTGATCAGCGAGATCAACATCCGCCCGCTCGTTGACCACACCGAGCAGGGGTTTGTCGCCATGGTGCTGCTCGGGCATCAACTGGGCTACAACAACATCCTGTCGATGTATGCGGTCGTCTTCCTGCTTCTGCCCGGCATGCTCTGGCTCCACGGGCGCAGTCCCTTCCTGCTGTTCATGGCGTCCGCCGCGCTGTGGCTTGCCGCCGGCATATTCACCATCGTTCCGATCAATTTCCTCGACGAGGGCTACTGGTTCCTCAATCCCTGGTCCTGGCAGTTCCTGTTCGTCATCGGGATGATCTGCATGATGCGGTCGCGTGCCGGCAAACAGTTGCCGCGCCATCCGTTGCTGATCGCGGTAGCCGGAGGGTATGTGACGCTATCGTTCTTCTGGGTCTTGCTGTCCTGGTGGAACCTTGATTTTTCCTATGGCCTGCCAGCCGTCTTGACCGGCTTCGACAAGACCTTCCTCTCACTCACCCGGCTGCTGCATGTGCTGGCGCTCGCCTATCTGCTTGCCGTTTTTCCCGTCTTCAGCCGGATAACGCGCCTGCGCCTCGACCATCCGCTCGTCATGATCGGCCGGCATTCGCTGCCGGTCTTCATCTTCGGCACGATCCTCGCCATGGTCGGCCAGGTGCTGCTGTTCGTGACGGGACGCGACCCGCTCTGGGGCTCGCTGTTCGTGCTTGCCGGCATCTGCCTGCATTTCGCCTATGCCCGTTACCTCGATTGGCTCGGTGGCCTGTCCCGGCCGGATACCGTCAAGGCCTGACGAATCGTTCAGGTGTCGTCACCTCGGATCGCATATCGGCACAAGGTCCTGTTGCGTCGGGGCCTGCGAAAATTCGTCGAACCGGAAATTGAAAGTCCCTGGAATCCGCAGACGGTATGTTCCGAACTTGAAATAGGGGCCGCGCAGCTCCAGCGGCATGCTGCTCTTCAATGTTGCTCCGAGATTGCCGCGGACCGTCACGATCTTCTGGCTGTTGGCCCAAATTTCGATTTCGCCCTTCCGGCGTGGCCCATATTCATTATCGAGGCGTCCCGGTTTCACGCGATACACCATGTCCACCCAGCCCTCTTGCGGATCGGGGAGCTTCCTGTCTGCTTCCGGTAGGATCTCAATATCAGCCTCTCCAAGATATTTCTCAGGTTCCGCGACAAACGAGAACGCGCTGAACTGGGAAACCAATGTGCTGTCGTTTAACCCAAGGGCTTGCGAGACGCGATCACTATCCGACTGCGTTCCTTCGGCTCGTAGGCTCTTGAGCAGGTCCTGGTTGAAGAATTTCTGTGAGAGTTCAGGCTGGGATTTGGTCAGCTGATCAAGTGCCTGGAGGGACTTGACGGCCTCGATGGCGCGGCCGTCACTTCGATCGAGTTTGCCAAGGAGCTGCTGGGCGGCGAACATCGCCTCCGGATCGCCCTCAGCCTGCGCGACGACCCGGCGCGTTTCGTTGTCCTGCACCGTGATGTGGAAGACACCGTTGTCGAAGCGCTGGGCCAGCACCGGGCTGTTGTCGCCAGGCCCCTTCCATTGGCTGATGACGAAGCGGGTACTTCCTGCTGACGGCACATCGCCTTCGACACGGAAGCTGAACGCGTACCATACCTCGTCCCCAAAGGCAGGCCAGGACGATTTCACGGTGCGAAGCTCCGCGCGTTGGCAATCGTCCTCGCAATCCAGGCCGTTGTCCCCGTCCGCCGTTGCGATGACAATCGCGTTCGCAGCGCATCGGCCGGGCTGCTGAAATTTCATCTGATGGGAAAGGACCTGTTGTGTGGTCCATTTTCCCTGGCCAAGGTTTCCTGAATCAAAGTCGTCAGCCAAGGTCTGTGCTGCGGCCGGAGTTTGGGAAACAAGACAAATGAAGCTGAATATCGCGATGCGCATTCCCAAGCCCCCAAGACCGACGTCACTTTCCGGAAACATAACAGCTACTCGGAAGAGTTGAATGTGGAGGAAGGAAGTTTTGCCATATCGTGGCGCGGCAGGGCAATGAAAACTCGACGCCGACCGGAGAGTAGCGCGCTGGCGTTTGAGACATCCGCTTGCTCAATCAGTCTTGCCGCGTCTGCTTCGGAACAAAAAATCCCCTCATGGCGACACCATGAGGGGATATCCGGAAGCCGGCAATGCTTGTTGGTCAGGCCGCCGCGTGGCTCTTGCGGACGTCCTCGTCGGTGAGGATGCCGCTGGCCCTGAGCAAGGATGCAAACCGGCCGTTGCTCTGGCTCAGTTCGTTGAAGCCACCCATCTCGACGATCCGGCCGTGATCCATGAAGATCACCAGATCGGCTTCGCGCACCGTCGACAGGCGATGGGCGATGATGAAGGTGGTGCGATCCTTGCGCAGGTTGTCGATCGCAACCTTGACGCGGTTTTCCGTCTCGACGTCGAGCGCACTGGTCGCTTCGTCGAGGACGAGGATCGGCGCATTCTTCAGGATCGCCCGGGCAATGGCGATACGCTGGCGCTCACCGCCGGACAGCCGGTTGCCACGTTCGCCGACGCGTGTCTCGTAGCCGCCCTCGCGGCATTCGATGAAGTCGGCTGCCGCTGCTGCTTCGGCTGCCTCCATCACCTCGACGAGGGACGCGTCTTCGCGACCAAGGCGGATGTTTTCACAGATCGACCGGTTGAGCAGGCCCGCATCCTGGAAGACGGTGGCGATCGAGCGGCGCAGCGACTTGCGGGTCACCGTGGAGATGTCGACGCCATCGACCAGGATCTTGCCGCCGGCAGGCTCATGGACGCGCTGCAGAAGGTTGACCAGCGTCGTCTTGCCGGCACCGGTCGGGCCGACGATGGCGATCGTCTGACCAGCCTTGGCGGTGAAGGACACGTCGCGCAGGCCTTCGTTCGAATTGGCGAAGTTGAAGGATACGTCGCGGAATTCGACTTCGCCGTGGACATGGTTCAATTCGCCGGCATCGGCAGGTTCTTCGCGTTCGCGGACCGAATCTTCCAGGACGAAGAAATCTTCAAGCTTGGCGCGAGCTTCGAAAATCTGCGTGACGAAAGCCTTCATCTGGTCGAGGCGACCGATAAGCAGGCCGGCAAAGCCGATGAACGCAATGACATCGCCGATACCGAGTTCGCCCTTCTGCACCAGGAAGGTGCCGATGACGAGGATTGCCATCATCGAGATGGTCGACGCCATGCGGTTCAGAGCGCTGGCGAGCGCCCACCAGTCGAGGACCGGTAGCTGGGCGGAGATCAGTTTCTGGGTAAAATTCTTCAGTTCGCGGGTTTCGGCCTCGATGCGGTTGTAGCTGTGCACGACGGAAACGTTGCTGATCGAGTCAGAGACGTGCGAGAAAACCGTGTGATAGTGGTCCTCGACGGAGGCTTGGCCTTCCTTGGTCCGGGTCATGACGAACTTGCCGACGACGACATAGAGCACGCCGAGAACGACGAGAACGAGTGACAGGCGAACATCCATGGCAAAGGCCGTGGGAACGAGAAGCGTCAGCGCGACGGCGGTTGCCAGATGCTGGCGCATGAATTCGAGCCAGAGGCCGAACAGCGTCTCGCAGGCGCGCAACAGGGTGTGCAGAGCATTGGATGTGCCGCGCTGGGTGTGCCACGACAAGGGCATGGCGATGATGCGGCCGAAAGCTTCGGTGATCAGGGTCGAGCGGCGTGTATGCGCCAGCCGGTCCGCCTCGCGGGCGACAAGCACGAAGGCGACCGTATTGAAGACGCCAAGGCCTGCCCACATCAACAGCATGGGCGTGACTGCCTGTTTGGAGGAGATCGCGTCGATGATGCGGCCGAACAGAATGGGCTCGGCAATCGTGATGACCGCCAGGACGATATTGGCGATAACGATCGCGGAGACGCGGAGCTTGTGCACGGCAAGATACTGAAGCGCTCTTGCATAGACCTGGAACAATGACACTGTCTTATCCCTCTTGGGCAGTTGGTTTGCGGTGCAATGAAAAAGCAACAGGGCATTTGCATCGCGGGGAAACGGCTGAAAAAGAAAAGATTTGTTTGGAAAAAGTATTCATTCCCTCATCCGGAGTTGATGGAACGAAAATTCCAGAACTGATCTTCCTCATCCTTCCGTCATATTCTTTTCGAAACACCGTCGCCGATTATCTTTTGGCTTCGCCGAGCAAACTTGATTATGATAAACCTTAAAGGCGATTGGAGATTTCTGACGCCTCAAAGCCGACCATTCATAGCTTGCTATTTTTTGCACCTTGCAGTTCGAAGGCGATGCGGTGTTAGGTGGTTTCATGACTGACGTTGGGGATTATTGCGATTGCAACATGAATGGGTGCTGAACAGGACTTCATGTTGCGCCGCAACGAGTGCGGTCAAAGGCTAAAATTGATTTTGAAGGGGCATTTATGAATATCACATTGCTGGTGCAATTTTTGGCGCTCATAGACGAGATGAGGAGCAGAGACGAGATCGTTCAGGAATTCGAACGGCTTCTCGACCGCTACGGTTTTGACTTTTATGGGGTCGTGCGCCAGCCCAAGCCCGATGAAAATCCGCTGAGCCTCCTGCTCGCCGGCCGCTGGCCGGACGGCTGGCCGCAGATCTACATCAAGAAGAAATATGTCATCATCGATCCGACGATCCGGTACCTCGGCCACGCACAACGCGGCTTCCGCTGGCGCGATACCTTGGTTGCCTTCCGTTCCGACCCGCATCGCAAGCGCATGGAGCGCATGATGGTGGAAGCGCGAGGCCACGGCCTCTATGACGGATATATATTCCCCGTTCACGGGCGCCGCGGACTGCTCGGCAATATGACGGTCGGCGGCCGCGTTGTCGATTTAAGCCCGGTGGAAATGAGCCTGTTCGACGGCATTGCCAAGAAAATATTCTGGCGGCTTCTGGAATTGACCGATCCGGCGATCCTTGCCCAAATGGTGTCCACCGTCGATGTGCAGATGACCCGTCGCGAGATGGAGGCCCTGAATTATCTGGCAGACGGGATGACCTCGAACGAGATCAGCAAGATCCTCGATATCTCCAACCACACCGTGGACTGGTACATGAACGGTATCCAGGAAAAGCTGAAGGCGAAAAACCGTCATCATGCTGTCGCGCTGTCGTTTCGCCTGGGGCTGATTTCCTGAGCGAAAAATGAATCTCGCTCAAGCGCGACTCTGAAATTGAACTTCAAGTCATGAAACGCTAATAATTCTTTTCGCGGTGCAGCATTGCCGCGTTTCAAGTCTTGAGGAGTCCGACTTGCCCATTTCTAAAATCCTTGTCGCCAACCGTTCTGAAATTGCCATTCGCGTGTTTCGCGCTGCAAACGAACTGGGAATAAAAACGGTTGCGATATGGGCTGAGGAGGACAAGCTGGCGCTCCACCGGTTCAAGGCGGACGAGAGCTACCAAGTCGGGCGCGGGGCGCATCTGGCCCGCGATCTCGGGCCGATCGAAAGCTATCTGTCGATCGAGGAGATCATCCGGGTTGCCAAGCTGTCGGGTGCCGACGCCATTCATCCTGGTTACGGCCTTTTGTCGGAAAGCCCGGAATTCGTCGATGCCTGCAAGGCGGCCGGCATCATCTTCATCGGCCCGACGGGCGACACGATGCGGCGTCTGGGCAACAAGGTCGCTGCGCGCAATCTCGCAATCGAGATCGGCGTGCCCGTTGTTCCGGCGACCGAGCCGCTGCCTGACGACATGGCGGTGGTGGCGAAGATGGCCGAGGAGATCGGCTATCCGGTGATGCTGAAGGCGTCCTGGGGCGGTGGTGGCCGCGGCATGCGGGCCATTCGCGACCCGAAGGACCTGTCGCGCGAAGTGACGGAAGCCAAGCGCGAGGCAATGGCCGCCTTCGGCAAAGACGAAGTCTATCTGGAAAAACTGGTCGAGCGCGCCCGCCACGTCGAAAGCCAGGTGCTGGGTGATACGCATGGCAATGTCGTGCATCTGTTCGAGCGCGACTGTTCGGTCCAGCGCCGTAACCAGAAGGTCGTCGAGCGCGCGCCGGCGCCGTATCTGACGGAAGCGCAACGTCAGGAACTGGCTGGATATTCCACCCGCATTGCCCAGGCGACGAACTATGTCGGGGCCGGCACCGTCGAATATCTGATGGATATGGATAGCGGCAAATTCTACTTCATCGAAGTCAATCCGCGCATCCAGGTCGAGCACACGGTCACCGAAGTCGTCACCGGCATCGATATCGTCAAGGCGCAGATTCACATTCTCGAAGGCTTTGCCATCGGCACGCCGGAATCGGGCGTTCCGAAGCAGGAGGACATCCGTCTCAACGGCCATGCGCTGCAGTGCCGCATCACCACCGAAGATCCGGAGCAGAACTTCATCCCCGACTATGGCCGCATCACCGGCTACCGCTCGGCCTCAGGCTTTGGAATCAGACTCGACGGCGGCACGGCCTATCCCGGCGCGGTCATCACCCGCTTTTACGATCCGCTGCTGGTGAAGGTCACCGCCTGGGCGCCGAGCCCGCAGGAGACGATCGCCCGTATGGACCGGGCGCTGCGCGAGTTCCGTATCCGCGGCGTCGCCACCAACCTCACCTTCCTCGAAGCGATCATCGCGCATCCGAAGTTCAAGGATAACAGCTATACGACCCGGTTCATCGACACGACACCGGAACTGTTCCAGCAGGTCAAGCGCCAGGACCGCGCCACCAAGCTGCTCACCTATCTCGCCGACGTCACCGTCAACGGTCATCCGGAAGCCAAGGGCCGGCCGAAGCCAAGTGCGGATGCCGCCAAGCCGGTCGTCCCCCATAGCAAGGCCGCCATCGTCGATGGCACCAAGCAGAAACTAGACGCGCTCGGTCCGAAGAAGTTCGCCGAATGGGTACGTGCCGAAAAGCGTGTGCTTCTGACCGATACGACCATGCGCGACGGCCACCAGTCGCTGTTGGCAACGCGGGTGCGCACCTATGATATCTCCCGCATCGCCGGCACCTATGCCCGCGCGCTGCCGAACCTGTTCTCTTTGGAATGCTGGGGCGGGGCCACCTTCGACGTCTCCATGCGCTTCCTGACGGAAGATCCGTGGGAGCGTCTTGCCAGGGTGCGCGAGGATGCGCCGAACCTGCTCTTGCAGATGCTTCTGCGCGGCGCCAACGGTGTCGGCTACAAGAACTATCCCGACAATGTCGTCAAATATTTCGTCCGCCAGGCGGCCAAGGGGGGCATCGACGTCTTCCGTGTCTTCGACTGCCTGAACTGGGTCGACAACATGCGCGTGTCGATGGATGCGGTGGCGGAAGAGAACAGGATCTGCGAGGCGGCGATCTGCTATACCGGCGATATCCTCAACTCCGCCCGCCCGAAATACGACCTGAAATACTATACCGCGCTCGCCACCGAATTGGAGAAGGCCGGTGCGCATATGATCGCACTGAAGGACATGGCCGGGCTGTTGAAGCCGGCCGCCGCGACGGTGCTGTTCAAGGCGCTGCGCGAGGCGACCGACCTGCCGATCCATTTCCACACCCATGACACTTCGGGCATTGCCGCGGCAACGGTGCTTGCGGCCGTCGATGCCGGCGTCGATGTCGTCGATGCGGCGATGGATGCCTTCTCGGGCAACACCTCACAGCCCTGCCTCGGCTCGATCGTCGAGGCGCTGCGCGGCACCGAGCGCGATCCGGGCCTCGATCCGGAATGGATTCGCCGCATCTCGTTCTACTGGGAAGCCGTACGCAACCAGTACGCCGCCTTCGAAAGCGACCTCAAGGGACCTGCCTCGGAAGTCTACCTGCATGAAATGCCGGGCGGCCAGTTCACCAACCTCAAGGAACAGGCCCGTTCGCTGGGTCTCGAAACCCGCTGGCATCAGGTGGCGCAGGCCTATGCCGATGCCAACCAGATGTTCGGCGATATTGTCAAGGTAACACCGTCTTCCAAGGTGGTCGGCGACATGGCGCTGATGATGGTGTCTCAGGATTTGACGGTTGCCGATGTCAAAAACCCGGCCAAGGATGTGTCCTTCCCGGATTCGGTCGTGTCGATGCTGAAGGGCGATCTCGGCCAGCCGCCGGGCGGATGGCCGAAGGCGCTGCAGGAAAAGGCGCTGAAGGGTGAAAAGGCCTATACCGAACGTCCCGGTTCGCTGCTCGCTGACGCCGATCTCGATGCAGAGCGGAAGGACATCGAAACCAAGATCGAGCGCGAGGTCAGCGACTTCGAGTTCGCGTCCTATCTGATGTATCCGAAGGTCTTCACCGACTATGCATTGGCCGCCGATACATACGGTCCCGTCAGCGTGCTGCCCACGCCAGCCTATTTCTACGGGCTTTCGGCCGGCGAGGAATTGCTGCCGGAGCTTGAAAAGGGCGTCTCGCTGGTCATCCTGCATCAGGCCAAGAGCGAAGTCGACGAGCAGGCAATGGTCAAGGTGTTCTTCGAACTCAACGGCCAGCCGCGCCTGATCAAGGTTCCGGATCGCAACCGCGCGGCCTCCAGCGCCGCACGCCGCAAGGCCGATCTCGGCAACGCCGCGCATCTCGGCGCGCCGATGCCCGGCGTTATCTCGACGGTCTCCGTCTCGCCCGGCCAGACGGTGAAGTCCGGCGATGTGCTGCTCTCCATCGAGGCGATGAAGATGGAAACCGCCCTGCACGCCGAAAAAGACGGCACGATCGCCGAAGTGCTCGTCAAAACCGGAGACCAGATCGATGCAAAGGATTTGCTGGTCGTCTACGGCGGGTGAATATCGATGAGGCAGGGGCGCTGGTTTCGGCGCCCTTGCCTGTTTCCCGGATGGGACCTCTCAAATACCCGGTTTTTCGCCAACCTTTCCAAGGGAAGGCGAACTGGCGTTGCCTGCCACAAAATCCAGGAAGGCCCGCACCTTCGCAGGAGGCAGGTGGCGTGAAGGGTAATAGGCGTAGAGCGGAAACATCTCGTCCGACCATTCCGGCAGGATCTGGATCAGATCTCCGCGAGAGAGCCAGGGGCCGAGCCCGAGTTCAAGGCTCTGGAACAGGCCATAGCCCGCCACGCATGCCTCGATGGCCGTTGAAGGGTCGTCCGTGGTGATGCGACCGCGCACATTCGCCTCGTGCCGCTCGGCTCCCCGGAAAAACTCCCAGGGAAACGGCCGTCCCGTCTGGGGATCACGAAAGAGTATGGCATCGTGGCCGGATAGGTCACCCAGCGTTGTCGGGACGCCGCGTTGCTTAAGATAGGCGGGCGAGGCGCAGGTCAGCACACGCGTTTCCAGAAGTTTACGCGCCACGAGCATATCTCCCGTCGCTGGTCCAAACCGCACGGCAATGTCGACGCCCTTCATCATGTCTTCCCGATGATTGCTGACGATCAGTTCGACCGAAAGGGCAGGATAGGCCGCAAGGAGGTCCGGCAGGCGCGGGGCCAGCACCATGCGCGCAAACCACGGATCCACATTCACGCGCAAACGTCCGCCGACGATGGCCGCCGCGCCAGCGGCCTCCGTCGCGGCTTCCTCAATGCCCGCGAGCAGGGGCGTCACTTGCGCATAAAACCGCTGGCCCTCTTCGGTCAGCGTTACCGCTCGGGGCGTGCGGTCGAACAGGCGAACCCCGACCCGTGCCTCGAGTCGCGACACCGCCCGGCTGACACCGGATGGCGTAAGGCCAAGCGCCTCGGCTGCCCGGGCAAAGTTTCCTGCCTCGCAGACAGCAGTGAGCACGCCGACGCTCGTCAGCAGCCGTGCATCAAAACCCATGCGGTTTCTCCCAATCAGTGATTTTTAGTCATCTTAGCAATGATCTTTATGCGCTCCAATCATTGATGTCAGTCGGTTAGAAATCCCTGGACGAAACAACCGATCTGTCGCGGTTGCGCTGCGCGGATCCCGGTCTTCAAACAAGGAGAGAAGAATGTATGCCATCACAGGGATCACCGGCAAAGTCGGCGGCGCTCTGGCCGAGGAGCTGCTGGCGGCAGGCAAAGCCGTTCGGGCGGTTGCCCGCGACAGGAGCAAGGCAGCCGTCTGGGCTGAGCGCGGTTGCGATGTCGCCGTAGCGAATATGGAGGACGCCGGGGCGCTTGCTTCGGCCTTTGCCGGCGCAGAGGCGGTCTTCATTCTGCCGCCGTCCGAGTTCGACCCGAAACCGGGCTACCTGGAGGCGCGCCGGGTGATCGACGCGGTGGTAGCGGCCCTCGTTGCGTCCTCGCCGGCAAGGGTGGTGTGCCTGTCGACGATCGGTGCCGACGCCCCTCACGACAATCTTCTCACCCAGCGCACCCTGATGGAGGCGGCGTTCTCGGTGCTTTCCATCCCCGCGACGTTTCTTCGCCCCGGTTGGTTCATAGAGAATGCCCAGTGGGACCTTCCCTCCGCCCGTAACGAGGGGGTGATCCACAGCTTGCTTTTCCCGCTCGACAAACGGTTTCCGATGGTGGCGACGCGGGATGTCGGCCGGACGGCTGCCTGCCTGATGCAGGAAGAATGGTCGGGAAAGCGCGTCGTCGAGCTGGAAGGTCCGACCCGGGTTTCGCCGAACGACCTCGCTGCGGCCTTTTCACAAGCTCTCGGTCGCGATGTGCGAGCCGAAGCAATTGTACGCGAGCAATGGGAAGCCTTGTTTCGCGCCCAGGGCTCTTCCAATCCCGGGCCACGGATCAGGATGCTCGATGGCTTCAACGAAGGCTGGATCGAATTTGCCGATGCGGGAGCCCATGCGCTGAAAGGCAGCATTGACCTTCAGCAAGCGATCGATGAAATCGTCAGCGGCTGAAGCGGATGGCCGAGGACGGGAAGGTGCCGTCCCGTCCTCTTGCTCAAATATCGTAATTATTACCCGCGCTCAGCGACGAGATGAATTTCTTCGTTCGTTCCCGTTCCGGCGTCTGGAAGATGTTCCTCGGTGCGCCGCTTTCGACGATCAGGCCACCGTCGAGGAACAGGACCTGATCGGCGACCTTGGAGGCCAGCCGCAGGTCGTGGGTCGCCATGATCATCGTCGTGCCTTCGGCCGCAAGGCGGTTCAGCACCTCGACGACTTCTTCCGCCAGTTCCGGGTCCAGCGCCGAGGTCGGCTCGTCGCACAGCAGCACGCGCGGCGACGGCGCAAGCGCCCGGGCGATGGCGACGCGCTGCTGCTGGCCACCCGAGAGTGTTGCCGGCCAGGCATCCGCCTTGTGCGCCATGCCGACCTTTTCGAGCAGTTCCTGCGCCCGCGCCTTCGCCCTGTCTTTTGGCCATTTCAGGACCGTTACCAGTCCTTCCATGACGTTTTCGATGGCCGTCTGGTGCGGAAAGAGCTGGAAATTCTGGAAGACCATGCCGGTCTGGCGGCGCAGGCGCTGAATCGCGTCCCATCCGGTCTTTTTGTTGGGTTCGAAGGTGATCTGCTCTTCGCCCAGCTTGATCGTGCCGGAGGTCGGGATTTCGAGCAGGTTGACGCAGCGCAGCAGCGTGCTCTTGCCGCCGCCGGAGGGGCCGACCAGGGCGGTGACGGTGCCCTCGGCAATGGTGACGCTGATGTCCTTCAGCACGACATTGTCGCCGAACTGCTTGACGATATGGGTCAGCTCGATCATGTGCGCGCCTCCAGGAAGCCGCCATAGCGGGCAAAGCGCTTTTCCAGCCGCACCTGCAGCGACGAGAGAACAGAACTCAGCGCCAGATAGAGCAGAGCCGCCTCGATATAGAGGATCAGCGGCTCATAGGTGGTGGCGACGATGCGTTGTGCCGTCTGGAAGAGTTCGGGCACCGTGATGGCGGCGGCGAGCGATGTATCCTTTACCAGCGAAATGAATGTGTTCGACAGCGGCGGCACGGCAACGCGAGAGGCCTGCGGCAGGATGGTGCGGCGCATCGCCTGTCCCCAGCTCATGCCGATCGAATAGGCGGCTTCCCACTGGCCGCGCGGCACCGAGGAGATGACGGCGCGGATGATCTCGGACGTATAGGCGCCGATGTTGAGCGTGAAGCCGATCAGGGCCGCCGGAAAGGCATCCAGCAGGATACCGAGGCTCGGCAGGCCGTAGAAGATCACGAAGAGCTGGACGAGCAGCGGCGTGCCGCGAATGACCCAGACATAGAACCGAGCCACGGCGACGAGCGGCTTCGCTCCGAACAACCGCACGACGGCCGTCAGCAGGCCGAGCGCCAAGCCAAGACCGAAGGACAGCAGTGTCAGCGGAATGGTGAAGATCAGCCCGGCCCGCAAAAGCGGCAGGAGCGAATCGAGCATGAGTTGGAGCCAAGGGGGCACGAACGGGCCTTTCAAACGGCATGATCCGCCCCGCATCGCCCGGAACGGATCATGACTTATAGTTCAGACAGGGACGCGGCGAAACCTGTCCAGCCGCGCCACATAAAAGGTTATTTCGAAACGTCGGCGCCGAAATATTTCTGCGAGATCGCGTCATAGGTGCCATCGGCCTTGATCTCGGCGAGCGCCTTGTTGATCGCGTCCAGAAGCTCCGGCTCGCCCTTGCGGATGATGACGCCGGAGTAATCGGCATTTACCTGTTCGGCGGCGATCTTCACCGGTGCATCCGCCTTCTTCTTCTTGAAGTCAAGGAAAGACAGGCTGTCGTTGATGGTTGCGTCGGCGCGGCCGGTCAGAACGAGCTGGATCGACTGGTCGAAGCCGTCTGTGCCGACCAGTTCTGCACCGGACGCTTCTGCCAGCTTGCCGAAGTTGCTTGTCAGCGACTGGGCGGCCTTCTTGCCCTTGAGGTCCGGGAAGTCCTTGATGTCGGCATTGTCCGTCTTGACGATCAGGACGGCCTTCGACGCGATGTAGGGCTCGGAGAAATCGTACTTCTTCTTGCGCTCTTCGGTAATGCCGACCTGGTTGATCACCGTGTCATAGCGGTTGGCGTCGAGGCCGGCGATCAGGCCATCCCACTTGCCTTCGAGGAACTCGGCCTTGACGCCAAGCTTATTGGCGACGGCTTCGCCGATCTCGACATCGAAGCCGACGAGCTTGCCGCTGTCGTCATGATAGGTGAACGGCGCGTAGGTGCCTTCCGTGCCGATCTTCAGCGCGCCGGCCGATTTGATGGCCTCAAGGTTTTCGCCGGCAAAGGCCGATCCGAATGAAACCAGCTGGGTAAAAGCGGCTGCGGCGAGAAGTGTGGGAACCCATTTCATTGTCTTTTTCCATCTTTTAGTCCGGCCCGTCTGCCGGTGTGAACGGACAATCGCATACGGCCCGGTGCATAACAGCGCACAAAACTTCAATTGTGAGGCGCAATAGCGAAGTTTTTTCTCAATTTCGGGCCGTTCCGACGCAAAATTGGCGCCCGATGACTAAAATCAAGGCGGCTTGGCGGTTTTCGCAGCACATTTTTCCAGAAACCATACAAATCAGTTGAATTCCGAAGCGCGCGCATGTATGCCTGTTTGTGCCGATTTATCCGTAATTATGCACGATATGGCCAAACCATGCAGGCAGAACTACTTCTTCAACAGCGTCAACGACTGATCCAGGACCGCCTGCGGGCGTCCGGCCGGGTGCTGGCTATCGATCTCGCGCAGGAATTCAACGTCTCCGAAGATACGATTCGCCGTGATCTGCGTGAGCTTGCTGCCGCAGGTCTTTGCGAGCGAGTCTATGGCGGCGCGCTGCCGGTTTCGCCCGGCAGCACGACCCTTGCCCAGCGTGTCGGCGAGGCGCCCGAGCGCAAGGCAGCGCTTGCCGCTGCCGCTCTTGTCTTCATCAAGCCGGGAATGACGGTCTTCTTCGATGCGGGTTCGACCAATCTTGCGATCGCTCAGGCTCTCCCGAATGATCTGGAGCTGACGGTCGTGACGAACACGCCGCTGATTGCCGCCGCGCTGATGGACAAGCCCGGGGTTGATCTGATCGTCATCGGAGGCAAGATCGACAGGCGCGTAGGTGCCGCGGTCGGGGCCAAGGCGCAGCGCGACATCGAGACGCTGCGACCTGATCTCTGCATTCTTGGCGCATGCGGTACCGATATCGACGCCGGACTGACCGTTTTCGAATATGAGGATGCTGAGTTCAAGCGGCTTGTCGCACTGAGCAGCGCATCGGTGCTAACCGCAATCACCAACGACAAATTCGGGACCTCGGCGCCGCACAGGGTCATCGCCGCAAGTCGCTGCTCGGCGCTTGTCGTCGAGCATGATGCACCGCCGGACACTGTCCGTTGCTACGAAGAAGCAGGCATAACCATCGCACGTGCGCGAAAGGCCAAGACATGAGGATCGCCCATATCGCGCTCTGGACCGCCGACCTCGACCGCCTCTGCCGTTTCTGGGCCGAAACATTCGGCGCGATCGTCGGCGACCTCTATGAAAGTGCCCGGCGGCCCGGTTTTTCCTCGCGGTTCCTGTACCTGAAGGACGGGGCGTCGATCGAGATCATGCAAGGCCCGTGGATCACGCCGCAGGATGGGCAGGGCGAGCGTGAGGGTTATGCGCATCTTGCTCTGTCGCTTGGCAGCCGCGAAGCCGTCGATGTGATGGCGGCACGAGCGGCGGCATTGGGCACTCTCGTTTCTCCGGCGCGCATGACGGGTGACGGTTTCTATGAGGCGGTCCTCAAGGACCCCGACGGCAACCCTATCGAAATCACGGTTTGAATCCGGCAGCGGACCGCACAGGAAAAGATCATGGACCAGCATACAATCATTCAGCCACCGGCAGCGGCTCGGTCGGGCTATATGCCGAAGACCCGGCTCGCGGTCTCCCTGCTCTTCCTGATGAACGGCTTCGTCACAGGCAGCTGGGCACCGAAGATTCCGGAGTTCAAGGACAGGCTCGGCATCGGCGAAAGCGTGCTCGGCCTTCTCATCCTCACCTTCGGCATCGGCTCGCTGGTGCTGATGCCGATCGCCGGTGGCTTCATTGCCCGGCTCGGGTCGCAGAAGGTGGTCAAAGTCACGGCGGTGATCCTGTCGCCGCTGCTCCTGCTTTTGACGCTGCTACCGAACGTCTGGACGGCTGTCATCGGCATGTTCCTGCTCGGCGGCTTCGTCGGCGCCATGGACGTGGCGATGAACGCCAATGCGGTCGAAGTCGAGAAATCGATGCGCCGGGCGATCATGTCGTCCTGCCACGCCTATTGGAGCCTCGGCGGCCTGATCGGTGCCGCGAGCGGCGGTTTGATCATGGCGCATTTCGGCGTCTATGTGCATGTCGTTCTCGTCACACTGTTTTGCCTTGCGGTGCTTGCCGTCGCCTGGCCGATGATCCTCGCCGATCAGCCGCATCCCGATGTTGCCAAGCAGAAGCTGCGGCTGCCGATGACGCCGTTGCCATGGCTGATCGGTCTCGTGGCGCTGTTCTCGATGGTGCCGGAAGGCACGGTGCTCGATTGGGGTGCGCTTTATCTGCGCAACGAGCTCGGCGCGTCGGTCGCCATGTCCGGCTTCGGCTTTGCTGCATTCTCGGCGACCATGGCGATCATGCGCTTTGCCGGCGATCATGTCCGCGACCGGTTCGGCGGCGTCAAGACATTGCGCGTCTGCACGCTGACGGCGCTGGTCGGTCTCGTGCTTGCGGGTCTTGCGCCCAATGCACCGCTCGCCATTCTCGGCTTTGCGCTTGCCGGCGTCGGCATTTCCAACATGGTGCCGATCGCCTTTTCCGCCGCCGGCAACATGCCGGGCCTTGCGCCCGGCATCGGGCTCTCGGTTGCCACCTTCATGGGCTATTCCGGCATGCTGTTTGCACCGTCATTGATCGGCTTCATCGCCGAGCATACCGGCTTCTCGATCATCTTCACTTGCGTACCGATCCTGTTTTTTGTCGTTCTCGCCCTGTCGCACCATGCCGTACATGCCGACCCGAAGGGTCACGACTGAAACTGTCTCCTCGACGCCTAAATTATCATTTGCGATGGCCCCTCACCCTAACCCTCTCCCCGCAGGCGGGGAGAGGGGATGACAGAGTTTGCCGCTTGGTTCCTTCTCCCCGTTAAAAACGGGGAGAAGGTGGCCGGCAGGCCGGATGAGCCGATCGGCGGCCTGGTCATCAATTCGCCGTCAATGAATGATGTTGCCGTTGACAAGGCGGCTTTCCTCATCCACCTCAGGGAAAGTCGCCGCAACAGCACGTGCAAGGGGCTTTCATGTCTTCCGCCTTCGATTACGAACCGCAACCCCGCAGGGCCTCCGTTGCCGTCGATGTTGGTGGGGTGATCGTCGGGGGATCGGCGCCCGTGGTCGTCCAGTCGATGACCAATACCGATACGGCGGATGTCGATGCGACGGTCGCTCAAGTTGCCGCCCTCCACCGGGCCGGCTCGGAACTGGTGCGCATCACCGTCGATCGCGACGAGAGTGCCGCTGCCGTGCCGAAGATCCGCGAGCGTCTCGAGCGCCTCGGCCTCGACGTGCCGCTGATCGGTGATTTCCACTATATCGGCCACAAGCTGCTCGCCGACCATCCGGCCTGCGCGCAGGCGTTGGCGAAATACCGTATCAATCCGGGCAATGTCGGCTTCAAGGCAAAGAAGGACAAGCAGTTCGTCGAGATCATCGAACGCGCCATCGAGTTCGACAAGCCGGTGCGCATCGGCGTCAACTGGGGCTCGCTTGATCAGGAACTGCTCACGCGCCTGATGGATGACAACCAGGCCAAGGGCTTTCCGCTGACGGCGCAGCAGGTCATGCGCGAAACCATCGTCCAGTCGGCGCTGATTTCGGCGGAACTGGCCGAAGAAGCCGGCCTGCCGCGCAACCGCATCATCCTGTCGGCCAAGGTTTCCAACGTACAGGATCTGATAGCCTGCTATTCGATGCTGTCAGCCCGCTCCAACCATGCTTTGCATCTGGGCCTGACCGAAGCCGGCATGGGCTCGAAGGGCATCGTCTCCTCCGCTGCCTCGCTCGGCATCCTCATGCAGCAGGGCATCGGTGATACGATCCGCATTTCGCTGACCCCCGAGCCCGGCGGCGACCGCACCCGCGAGGTGCAGGTGGCGCAGGAATTGCTGCAGGTCATGGGTTTCCGCCAGTTCATTCCGGTCGTTGCCGCCTGTCCGGGCTGCGGCCGGACCACCTCGACGGTGTTCCAGGAGCTGGCCCAGAAGATCGAGGGCGACATCCGCCGCAACATGCCGATCTGGCGCGAGAAATATCCGGGCGTCGAGGGCCTCAAGGTTGCGGTCATGGGCTGCATCGTCAATGGCCCCGGCGAGAGCAAGCATGCCGATATCGGCATCTCGCTGCCCGGCACCGGCGAGCTTCCGGCAGCCCCCGTCTATATCGACGGCAAGAAGGCGCTGACGATCCGCGGCACCAATATTGCCGGCGATTTCGAAGCGCTGGTCAACGACTATATCGAGAAGCGCTTTGGCAGGGGGCAGGCTGCGGCAGAGTAGCCGCTACAGCCGTGCCGTCAGCAGCTTGAACCCCGCAAAGGCAAAGAAGCCGGCCATGGCCGCTTCGATCCCGCGGCGCGCCTTCCTGTAGCCGCGGTGCACCGGTTCGATGGAAAACAGCAGCGCAAAGCCCATGAAGATGACGACGCCGAGCACCATGCAGCCGCCGATCAGGACGGGCATGACATGCGGTGCGTCCTGCGGTGTGCCGAGCGAAACCAGCGTGAGCCAGGAAAAGATCGCCTTCGGGTTCGTCAGGTGAATGCCGAGGCCCTTGAGGTAGAGGCGGCGCAGCGAGGGTGACTGTTTGTCGAGCGAAAGTACGCTGTCCGCTCCCTTCCGCATCGCAGCCTTCAACGCCTTGAAGGCAAGCCAGAGCAAATAGAGCCCGCCTGCGATTTTGAGGACGAACAGGGCATTTCCATAGGTTCTGATCAATGCGGAGAGCCCGGCTGCCGCCAGCATCGCCCAGGTATAGGACCCCGTCAGAACGCCGAAGGCGAGTGCAAGACCGGCATTGCGGCCATGGCTGATCGAGGTGCCGATGATGGAAACGATCGCCGGTCCGGGTGAAGCCGTGGCGATGATGTATGCGCCCCAGGCGACCATGAGCTGTGGCAGGTAGGGCAGAAGGTATGACATGCGCAGATCTCCGGTACCGCGTCTTCACGTGCCGCAGTGCGCCATCATGCCGAGGGAGCGTGGAAAGAGAATGCGCAATCTTGTTGCGGTGACAATTTAGCCTTGTGGAACGGGCTGGGTTTCGGGCCTGCGCTACCCCTCATCCGCCCTGTCGGGCACCTTCTCCCCGTGAACGGGGAGAAGGGACAAGCGGCAAACTCCGTCGTCCCCTCTCCCCGCCTGCGGGGAGAGGGCCAGGGTGATGGGCTGGCACAGCCGCTTAGCCGTCAATGATTGCGATTGGCGATGAAGCGGGCCGTTTCGTTGAGAATGTCCGCCCGCTCACCGAATGGTTCAAGCAGTGCGGCGGCTTCCTGCACCAGCCGGGCAAGCTGGGCCTCGGTCCAGTCCTTTCCGCGCAGCGAAACGAGCGTGCCCTTGCCGCGGGCGGCGTCCTTGCCGGTCGCCTTGCCCATGGTTTCCGCATCCGCGGTCAGGTCCAAAAGATCGTCGGCAAGCTGGAAGGCAAGGCCGATCGTTTCGCCGTATTGCCGCATCAGCCGCCGTTCGTCCGTTCCGCTTCCGGCGATGATTGCGCCTGCTTCGCAGGCAAAGCGGATCAGTGCACCAGTCTTCATGGCCTGCAGCGTGACGATTGCCGCCTCATTCGGCGCCGATGTCTCCGCTGCCAGATCCAGCGCCTGTCCCCCCGCCATGCCGCCGATGCCGGAGGCGCGCGCAAGGGCCAGCACCAGTTCGGTTTTTTGCCGGTCCGGCAGTCGCGTTTCCGGTGCCGCGATGATATCGAAAGCGAGTGTCAGCAGGCTGTCGCCGGCGAGGATGGCATTGGCTTCGCCATAGGCGATATGCACCGTCGGCAGGCCGCGCCGGAGGTCGTCATCGTCCATGGCGGGCAGGTCGTCGTGGACCAGCGAATAGCTGTGAACGCATTCGAGCGCCGCGCCGACCCGCAGGGCGGCTTGCTGGTCGCCGCCGAGAAAGACGGTGCTTTCCATCACCAAGAATGGACGAAGGCGCTTGCCGCCGTTCAGCACGCCGTGACGCATGGCGGCAAGCAGCGGCGCCGGCCGGGCGATTTCGTCTGTCTGCGGCGATTCGCCGAGAATGCCGGTGAGACAGGCCTCGATTTCTGCGGCGCTGGTCTTCAGGCGGATTTCGAAGGATGTCTCGCTCATGCGGCGCTCTTTGGCATGACTGCGAGCCCGCTGGCAACGGGATTTTACCATATCGACAGGCGACGGCCCGGCTGGTCGTGCAAAGCAGAGAAAACCGTTCAATTTTACCCGTTCTTGCTCTATGAGAACCTTATGGATTATCAGGCGGGCGCTTCAGGGGTGGACATCGTACCGGAGACTCGGGAAGAGGAGGAAGACGTGTCTTCCAGCCGTTCGCGAGGGTGGCGGGATGTTCTGCGTCGGCACTGGCGCCGCTTGCTGTTGATCGCGGCCGCGATCGTTCTTTTGCCTTACGTTCTGATCATTCTTTACGCACCCTCCTTCATTCATCCGGTTTCGACGCTGATGCTGCGCGATCTCGCGCTCTTGCGCGGCTACGACCGCCAGTGGGTCTCCTTCGACGAGATTTCGCCCAACCTCGTGCAATCGGTGATGATGTCGGAAGATGGCCAGTTCTGTATTCACGACGGCGTCGACTGGGTGCAGATGCGCGGTGTCGTCAACGATGCGCTGGAAGGGGAATCCACTCGCGGCGCCTCGACGATCCCGATGCAGACGGCAAAGAATCTGTTTCTCTGGAATGGACGCTCCTTCATCCGCAAGGGCATGGAGCTGCCCCTGGCACTGGTCGCCGATTTCGTCTGGAGCAAGCGGCGGATGATGGAGCTCTATCTCAACGTCGCCGAATGGGGGCCGGGTATTTATGGTGCTGAAGCCGCGGCGCAGCATCATTTCGGCGTTTCCGCTGCCAAGCTGTCACGCCGGCAGGCGGCGCTACTCGCGGTTTCCCTGCCCAATCCGTTCGAGCGCAATGCCGGCAAGCCTGGGCGTGGTCTCAGGCGGCTCGCCTCGCTGATCGAGCGCCGCGCCGGACGGTCCGGCGAATACATCAAATGCCTTTATGAGTGAGATCAGGCCTTTTCATTGGCACTGAACCCGGCTTTCCCTCTATAGCAGGGCCTCATTCACGGAGATCGGAGAAGACCGGTGACCAAGCTTACGCTCTATGTCGGCAACAAGAACTATTCTTCCTGGTCGCTTCGGCCCTGGCTGGCGCTGGAGGCCTGCGGCGTGCCGTTCGAGGACGTCGTCATTCCCTTCGATTTCCCCGCTGGCAATCCGATGTTCCGGGATATTTCACCGACCGGCCGCGTTCCCGTCCTGCGTCACGGCGATGTCCGCGTCTGGGAATCTTTGGCGATCATAGAATATGTTGCGGAGCTGTTTCCCGAGGCAGGTCTGTGGCCGGAAGATCGGGCGGAACGAGCCGCCGCCCGCAGCTACTCGATGGAAATGCTTTCCGGTTTCCGGGCGCTTCGTGGCGCCTGCCCGATGAACATTCGTCGCGAAAAGCGGGCGATTGCTCTGCCTGATGGCGTCATGGATGATGTCGAGCGGATCGAGACGATCTGGCGCGAGGCGGTTGCCCGCTCCGGCGGCCCGTTTCTGTTTGGCCGCTTCACGGCAGCCGACGCCATGTTCGCGCCGGTGGTCAACCGCCTGGAGGTCTACGACCTCACCCGCAATCCCGGCTCGCTCGCTTATATGGATGCGGTAAAGACCCATCCGGCCTTCGCCAAGTGGCAGGAAGCGGCGCTCAAGGAAACCTGGATCGTGCCGGAGGACGAGGCCTGATCCGTTTCCCGACCGGTGATCGCGAAAAAATGCCTGTGGGGACTGGTCAAACGCCTATGGGGCATGTATAAGCCCGGCAAATTCCGAGATTGACATCTGTTTGTCCCGGCCAACGGTCTGGCCGCGAAACAGAGTTTTGCCCGATAAGTGGAGTATGAAATGGCTGTACCTAAAAGAAAAACAAGCCCGTCCAAGCGTGGCATGCGCCGTTCCGCTGACGCGCTGAAGTCTCCGACCTACGTCGAAGACAAGAACTCCGGCGAACTGCGTCGCCCGCACCACATCGACCTGAAGACCGGCATGTACCGCGGTCGCCAGGTTCTGACCCCGAAGGCTTCCGCTTAATCAGCGGTGCCGTCAGGCTGTATATTTGAAGGGCTGGCTTTCGCCGGCCCTTTTCTGTTGTCTATCCGCAAGGCAGAGACGCCTGTCTCGTACATTTCGCAGTTTGCGTTTTGACCTTTTCCTATGCCATTGCTCTGTCTAAGGAACGTGGTCATTTTCTTGACGGTGTTGCTGCTGTAAGCAAAGATTGATCGACGCCCGGCCGTCAGGCCCGCAAGACAAATTGGGAGCTGTTGCCGATGATTGCCGCCATTCCTTTGCTGATCCTGCCGTTCATTCTCTACAATCTGGGAATGGTTGGCATTCTGGGAAGCGATGGTGTTGAGGTTTTCGAAAACACGGTGATGTCACTGACGATGCTGTCAGGCGCTGTCTGGACCATGAGTGTGGGCGATCTTCTGATCGTCATCGCGCTGGCACTGCTCTTTGTCGAGATCGTCAAGGCGACGCGCATCAGTTCCAAGGCGCTGATGGATCATCTGCTATCGATGGTGCTGTTCATCGTTTTCCTGGTGGAATTCCTGCTGGTCGCCAATGCTGCGACGCACGTCTTCTTCATCCTGATGACGATCAGCTTCATCGATGTGATCGCAGGTTTCTCCGTGTCGATGCGCACGGCGGGCCGGGACGTTTCCATCGGACTGTGAGCTTTCGCGTACTCCCTCTTCTCCCCAGCGGGGAGAAGGTGGCGCGAAGCGCCGGATGAGGGGGCCGAAGGCACCTTCTTTCTGGCTCCGGCTTCGCCGAAGCCCCCTCATCGCCTCACTGCGTTCGGCTCTTCTCCCCACTGGGGAGAAGAGGGAGATTGTTGCACCCACCGGCATCCATGTGCGATTGCCGTTCAACAGTGGTGTCAGCAGAACTGACAAAGGCTGGCAGGCACTAAATACCCACCCGCGTCCTCAGCCGAGATTTTCCAGCTTCGTCTGTAATGCGCGAAGCTGTTCCTTCAGTTCGTCGATGTCTTTTGCTTCCGCTTTGCGCGGCTCCTTGGTCGCGGGCGTCGCCGCCATGAAGGGCGAAAACATCTGCATCGCCTGATGGAAGAGGTCCGTATTGCGTTTGACCTGTTCTTCCACCAGTTGCAGCGGAACCGCCAGGTTCTTTCCGAGCGGCGTATCGCCGAAGGCCTTGTTGATCTGCTCGCGCATCTGCACCTGCTGGTCGGTAAAGGCCTGCATCGAATGCTCGAGGTAGCTCGGCACCACCATCTGCATTTGGTCGCCGTAGAACGAGATCAGCTGGCGCAGGAAGGAAATCGGCAAAAGCGTGTTGCCGGTCTTGGATTCCTGCTCGAAAATGATCTGCGTCAGCACCGAATGTGTGATGTCCTCGCCTGATTTCGCATCCTGGACGGTGAATTCCTCTCCCTTTTTCACCATCACCGCGAGATCATCGAGTGTCACGTACGTGCTTGTGCCGGTATTGTAGAGCCTCCGGTTGGCATATTTTTTTATTACGATCTGACCGTCGTGTTTAGCCATCTGGGTCTCCTCCCCATGCTCCCGTCTTTATTGTGTTTTTCAGAGTATCCGTAAAAAACCTATTCTGACAATCTCTTTGTGCAATGCGGCGACGCAGGTGCGAAAATTTGTCTCGCGCCGCGATTGCAGAACGAAACGGCACCGGCAGCATCAAGGCGTTTGACTTGCGCGATGACCTTTGCCAGTCTTTAGCAATTGCGAAAAAAGAACGAGGAAACATCTGATGAGCACTCCCTCCATCGTCATCGCCAGCGCGGGCCGCACCGCGGTTGGCTCGTTCAACGGCTCCTTTGCCAATACCCTCGCCCACGAACTGGGCGCCGCCGTCATCAAGGGTGTGCTGGAGCGCGCCGGTGTCGAAGCCGCCGAAGTCGATGAAGTCATTCTCGGTCAGGTGCTGTCCGCCGGCGAAGGCCAGAATCCCGCCCGGCAGGCGGCCATGAAGGCCGGCATTCCGCAGGAGGCGACAGCCTGGGGCATGAACCAGCTCTGCGGCTCGGGTTTGCGCGCTGTCGCGCTCGGCATGCAGCAGATTGCAACCGGCGATGCCAAGATCATCGTTGCCGGCGGCATGGAATCCATGTCAATGGCGCCGCACTGTGCGCACCTCCGCGGCGGCGTGAAGATGGGCGACTTCAAGATGGTCGATACCATGATCAAGGATGGCCTGACCGACGCGTTCTACGGCTATCACATGGGCACGACAGCTGAGAACGTTGCGAAGAAATGGCAGCTGACGCGCGAAGACCAGGACGTGTTCGCACTCGGTTCGCAGAACAAGGCAGAGGCCGCCCAGAAGGCAGGCCGCTTTGCGGACGAGATCATTCCCTTCATCGTCAAGGGCCGCAAGGGTGACGTCACAGTCGACCAGGACGAATATATCCGCCATGGCGCGACGCTGGATTCGATGGCCAAACTGCGTCCGGCCTTCGACAAGGAAGGTACTGTCACCGCCGGTAATGCATCCGGGCTGAACGACGGGGCGGCTGCGACCCTGCTGATGACGGAAGCCGAAGCCGGTCGCCGCGGTATCCAGCCGCTCGCCCGCATCGCGTCCTGGGCAACCGCCGGCGTCGATCCGCAGATCATGGGTACGGGACCGATCCCGGCATCCCGCAAGGCGTTGGAAAAGGCCGGCTGGTCGGTTGCCGATGTCGAGCTTGTGGAGGCCAACGAGGCTTTTGCCGCGCAGGCCTGCGCCGTCAACAAGGATCTCGGCTGGGATACGTCGATCGTCAACGTCAATGGCGGCGCCATCGCCATCGGCCATCCGATCGGTGCTTCCGGCGCGCGCGTTCTCAATACGCTTCTGTTCGAAATGAAACGCCGTGGCGTCTCCAAGGGCCTGGCGACGCTGTGCATCGGCGGCGGCATGGGCGTTGCCATGTGTGTCGAACGGCTGTGACAATCATAAACTAGGCAATCGCTGTCCCGGCCGTTGCGCGGCCGGGCGGACTTCGCGACAGAGCCGGAGGTTGTGTCTGTGCCCTTTTGGGGCCAGGCATCTAGGCAAGAATGTTCAACAGTGGGGGAGAGACGATGAGCAGAGTAGCATTGGTCACAGGCGGATCGCGCGGCATCGGCGCGGCCATATCCATCGCGCTGAAGGGGGCCGGATACAAGGTTGCAGCAACCTACGCCGGCAATGACGAGAAGGCTCAGGCTTTCACGGAAGTTACGGGAATTCCGACCTACAAATGGGATGTCTCCGACTACAAGGAATGCACCAAGGGCATCGCGCGCGTCGTCGATGATCTCGGTGCCATCGAAATTCTGGTCAACAATGCCGGTATCACCCGCGATGCCATGTTCCACAAGATGACACCCGAACAATGGGGCGAAGTGATCAACACCAACCTCACCGGCTTGTTCAACATGACGCATCCGGTCTGGACCGGCATGCGCGACCGCAATTTCGGCCGCATCATCAATATCTCGTCGATCAACGGCCAGAAGGGCCAGATGGGCCAGGCGAATTATTCTGCCGCGAAGGCCGGCGATCTCGGCTTCACCAAGGCGCTGGCGCAGGAAGGTGCTGCCAAGGGCATCACCGTCAACGCCATCTGCCCCGGCTATATCGGTACGGAAATGGTCCGGGCGATTCCGGAAAAAGTTCTGAACGAACGGATCATTCCTCAAATCCCGGTCGGTCGCCTCGGCGAACCCGACGAGATTGCCCGTATTGCGGTGTTCCTGGCGTCGGACGATGCCGGCTTCATCACCGGCTCGACGATCTCCGCCAATGGCGGTCAGTTCTTCGTCTGATCGGAACATTCTTTTCATCGCGAACGGCGCCTGTGTGGCGCCGTTTTGCGTTTCGGGAAGAACGTTAACGCGACAAGGTTCTCGCTGCGGAAATGCCCGGGTTTTCCACTGTTTCCTATGGTTAACAAATTGATTTTACACAATCTATTGTAGTGAACAAACCGGGAAACGTCTTGTGTCTGTGATTCGTCGTTGATTCGTTCCTGCTTTGGGCAAGAGGTTAACATTGCCGAGAAAAGCTGCGCGAACGTACCTGTGTTTGTTGAATTATAACCGCGCGTTTACCTGCTCGGGCAATTTCGTTGCGACTGAAAACCAGGGTTGGCGTAAGTGCGCCGGAGATGATCGGGAAGCCGTGGAGAATCTGGCGAAAGAGCCTCCCGTTACTGCGTTTGTCCCCTCCTTCGCCATACCACATCTTGTGGTGAGGAAGCGGTGATGTTGATTCCATCCGGAATCCTGTCCGATTCGTTGCGCGTTTGGCCGCAGCGCCGAAGACCGTTGCTGCGCGTATCGGGCCGACAAATCGGTATGGTTAAATTTTTCTGAATTTTCAGCTATTTGGATTCTGAATCTCATGGACGACTATGCTTCGGATGGGGTGCATGTAAGCCGTTACCTGAGCGGGAAAAGGCGATTCAGCATCTGGTGAGAATCCAGCTTAGAAAATCAACATCTAGCAGTGAACAAAACCTGAATCAGTGGGAGTCATCGATTCGTCGCTGATTCGTTCCACCGCTGTTCCGATTCCGGAAAACGTGGGTGGAAATATGCCTCGCATGCGCCATTTGGAATGTTTCATGCGTCACGCCCTTGCGTTTGTGCTTTTGCGTGGGCATGTGTGCTGCGCCGGTTGAAACGGCTTGAAACGCCGGGAACGGCCTTCGCAGACTGAAAGTGCGCAGGATCGAGATAGTGCCTGACCAACCGATGATCTTGAGCGGCCGCGGCGTGATCGCGGTGCTCGGCCCCACCAATACCGGCAAGACGCATTATGCGATCGAGCGCATGGTCGCGCACGAGAGTGGCGTCATCGGCCTGCCACTGCGCCTGCTGGCGCGAGAGGTCTATACCCGCCTCGTCGAGAAGGTCGGTGCCCACAATGTCGCGCTGATCACCGGAGAGGAAAAGATCACGCCGCATATGGCGCGCTTCTCGGTCTGCACCGTCGAAGCGATGCCGCGCGAGACGAAGGCTGCTTTCGTGGCGATCGACGAGGTTCAACTCGCCGGCGATCTTGAGCGCGGCCATATCTTCACCGACCGTCTGATGCACTTGCGCGGTCGTGTCGAGACGCTGCTGCTCGGTGCCGCGACCATGCGGCCGATCCTCGAACATCTCCTACCGGGTATCACCGTCGTCGAGCGCCCCCGCCTGTCGCAGCTTCTTTATGCCGGCTCGAAGAAGATTACCCGCCTACCGCAGCGGACGGCCATCGTCGCCTTTTCGGCCGAAGAGGTCTATGCGATCGCCGAGCTGATCCGGCGTCAGCGAGGCGGTGCCGCCGTCGTGCTCGGCGCCCTGTCTCCGCGCACGCGCAATGCGCAGGTTGCGCTCTATCAGGCCGGCGACGTCGAATATCTGGTGGCGACCGATGCCATCGGCATGGGACTCAATCTCGATGTCGACCATGTGGCCTTCGCACAGGACCGGAAATATGACGGTTACCAGTTCCGCAATCTCAATCCGGGCGAGCTGGCGCAGATCGCAGGGCGTGCCGGTCGCCATCTGCGCGACGGTACCTTCGGCGTCACCTCGCGGGTCGAGCCGTTCGACAACGAACTGGTCCATCGCATCGAATCGCACCAGTTCGATCCGGTGCGCGTGCTGCAGTGGCGGTCGAAGTCGCTCAACTATGCTTCTCTCCAGGCGCTGAAGAAAAGCCTCGATGCAGCGCCCGCCGTCAACGGGTTGACACGGGCATTACCGGCCGTCGATCAGCAGGCGCTGGATTATCTTTCGCGCTATCCGGAAGTGACCAGTGTCGCGACCACACCGGAGCGTGTAGAAAAACTCTGGGAGGCCTGTGCTCTTCCCGACTACCGTCGTATAACACCGGCGCAACATGCCGATCTGATTTCGACGATCTATGCCGATCTCGTCCGGCGTGGCACAGTGAACGAAGATTTCATGGCCGAGCAAGTTCGCAGGGCTGACCATACGGATGGTGAAATCGACACATTGTCCGCGAGAATTGCACAAATCAGGACATGGACCTATGTGTCCAACCGTCCGGGGTGGCTTGCCGATCCGACACACTGGCAAGAAAAGACGCGGGAAATCGAAGATCGATTGTCTGACGCGTTACATGAAAGGTTGACGAAACGCTTTGTTGATCGCAGGACATCTGTGCTCATGAAGCGCCTGAGAGAGAATGCGATGTTGGAAGCTGAAATCAGTGTAAATGGCGATGTCTTCGTTGAAGGTCATCATGTGGGACAATTGGCCGGGTTCCGTTTCACGCTGGCGACAGTGACCGATGGTCTTGACGCGCGCGCAGCGCAGGGTGCTGCGCAAAAGGCGCTGGCGCTCGAATTCGAAGCGCGGGCCGCACGATTGCATGCGGCGGGCAATGCCGATCTGGCGTTGGCGTCCGACGGCTTCGTGCGCTGGCTCGGCGATCCCGTGGCGCGGCTTGCCGCCAGCGATCATGTCATGCGTCCGCGCGTGCTTCTCCTGGCTGATGACCAGCTGCAGGGCAATGCCCGCGAGCATGTGCTCGCTCGCATCGAGCGCTTCGTCAATCATCACATCTCGACCGTGCTGAAGCCGCTCGATGATTTGTCGCGTGCCGAAGATCTCGAAGGTCTTGCCAAGGGGCTGGCCTTCCAGCTCGTCGAGAATCTCGGCGTGATGTTCCGCCGGGATGTTGCCGATGACGTGAAGTCGCTGGATCAGGAAGCGCGCGCTTCCATCCGCCGCCACGGTATTCGTTTCGGTGCCTATCACATCTTCATGCCGGCATTGTTGAAGCCCGCTCCGGCAGAGCTGATCACACTGCTCTGGGCTTTGAAGAACGATGGCCTGGACAAGCCCGGCTATGGCGACCTCATCCCGATTCTGGCCGCCGGCCGCACCTCGGTTGTCACCGATCCGAACTTCGAACGCACCTTCTACAAGCTCGCCGGCTTCCGCTTCCTTGGAAAGCGTGCCGTGCGCATCGATATCCTCGAGCGTCTCGCCGATCTGATCCGTCCGCTCCTGCAGTGGAAGCCAGGCACCACGGCACGTCCCGATGGCGCTTATGATGGCCGGCGTTTCACAGCGACCACGGCGATGCTCTCGATCCTCGGTGCAACGCCGGACGATATGGAAGAGATTCTCAAGGGTCTCGGCTACCGTGCCGACGCCGTGAAGGCCGAAGACGCTGCCGCGTTCCTTGCCGTGCAGGCAGGGTCTGCCGCGCCGGCAGTTGAAGCTTCGGCTGCCGATACGTCCGCCGAGACGGCCGACCATGATGACGCGGACGCAGCCGGCGAAGAGCCTCATGCTTCCGAACCGGCAGCGGAACAGACAGCCGAGGCAGCTACTGCTGTTGTCGAAGCTGAGACGACTGCCGTGGTTGAGCCGGCCGCAGCCGCCGAGCGCTCTGGCGAGCCGGCAGAACCGGCCGAAGCCAAGCCGGTTCTCCTTTGGCGTCCGGGCAGCCGCAACGATAACCAGCGCTCGGGCGGACGTCCGCAGGGCGATCGCCGCGGCGCCAACAACCGTGCGCCTCAGGGTGACACCCGCCGTGATGGTGGTGAGCCTCGCAGAGACGGCGAAGCCCGCCGTGAGGGCCGTGGCGACGACAACCGCAAGAATGGCGGTGGCGGCAGGCCGGATCGCAATCGCGGCCGCGATGGTGGCAAGCCCCAGGGCGGTCAACGCCACGAAAAGGGTGAGCGGCAGGACCGGCCGGATCGCAACGACCGCGGCGGAAAGCCGCAGGCAGCCAAGTTCGAGGCGCGTCCGCCGCGCAAGGAAAAGCCGCTGGATCCGGATTCGCCTTTCGCCAAGCTCGCTGCCCTGAAGGAGCAGATGAAGAAATAGCGCCATGGTCGAAAAGCAGCCTCAGTCCCTGCCGGTTCTCCGCCAGCGTCTCGACAAATGGCTGTTCTTCACGCGGCTGCAAAAGTCCCGCTCGATCGCCCAGAAGGCGATCGAGTCCGGTGACGTCCGCGTCAACGATGTCCGCATCACCCAGCCGTCGCATGCGTTGAAAGCCGGCGACACCCTTGTTCTTTCCCTCGATCGCCGCGATCTGACCGTTCGGGTTCTGCTTCCCGGCGTTCGGCGCGGTCCTTACGAGGAGGCGCGCCTTCTCTACGAGGACCTGACGCCAGCGGTTGTTCCCGGAGAAAAGCCAAACAGCTTCGAGCAGGCAACGCGTGAGCGAGGCAGCGGCCGGCCGACCAAGAAGGAGCGCCGCGAGGTGGATAGGCTCAAGCCTGACTGGCAAGAGGATTAGAAAAACAGGATTAGAAAACTGTCCCACCGGCCAGCGTCTTGGCGCATGGATTATTCTTGCAAAGGCCAGGCAAAGCCTTTACCTCACGGGACAAATGAGCAGCCCTGCCATGTTGCCGGGCTGGTGTTCGATGAAGGTGGACAGCGGGTTTCACTCTTGGGTGCTGTCCGCTGTCAAATGTGAGAAATCGCTGGAGTACCTCATGACGTATGTCGTGACCGACAATTGCATACGCTGCAAATATACCGATTGCGTGGAAGTGTGCCCGGTGGACTGCTTCTATGAAGGCGAGAATTTTCTGGTCATTCATCCCGACGAATGCATTGACTGCGGTGTCTGCGAACCGGAATGTCCGGCGGGTGCCATCAAGCCGGACACGGAGCCGGGCTTGGACAAGTGGCTGAAGGTCAATGCCGAATTCGCCACACAATGGCCCAACATCACCGTCAAACGTGACGAGATGCCGGAAGCCAAGGAAATGGACGGCGAAGAAGGCAAGTTCGAGAAATACTTTTCGCCGAAGCCGGGTCAGGGCGACTGATCGATCAGGGCTTCGGGCGGCCGGTTACGGGTTTGTTTTCCCGGCTGCAAAAAATGGCGAAAATTGGGGAATTGTGGCTTTACCATGTTCGTGATGGACTGGTTGGCCTTGATGGCTCTTGTAAAGCAAATTATTGATTTCCGCAGTTTTTTATGATAGGGTCAAAATACTGATCCACATCGTGGCACTTGCGTGTGCCCGAAAACCATCACGAAAGCAAAAGAATCCCACGGCGCGGCTAACCCCAAATACGCAACGTCTGTTGCTTGTGTGTGATCGGCCCGCAGAAGATCGATTTGATGACCGTTGGAACGGATCAGCATGGAGTCACCCGACGGTGCCCCCGTCCATCCCGGGCCTGACTGACCCGGCCCCGGCAAGTTGCCGGAGCGTAACAGGGAGTTTTTGAAACGAATGACGACCCAGCAGAAAAAATCTTCAACACGCCATGGATTCAAGACCGGTGAATCGATCGTTTATCCGGCCCATGGCGTTGGACAGATCGTTGCAATCGAGGAGCAGGTGGTTGCGGGCATGACGCTCGAGCTGTTTGTGATCGATTTCGAAAAGGACAAGATGCGTCTCAAGGTGCCGGTAGCAAAGGCCGTCTCCATCGGTATGCGCAAACTGTCCGAAACCGATTTCGTCGAACGTGCATTGAAGGTCGTCCAGGGCAGGGCGCGCGTCAAGCGGACCATGTGGTCCCGCCGTGCGCAGGAATATGATGCAAAGATCAATTCCGGTGACCTGATCTCGATCGCCGAGGTCGTACGCGACCTTTACCGGGCTGAAAACCAGCCGGAACAGTCCTATTCCGAACGTCAGCTGTATGAAGCAGCCCTCGACCGCATGGCGCGGGAAATCGCAGCCGTGAACAAGATGTCGGAAACGGAAGCTGTCCGTCTCGTCGAAACGAACCTGAACAAGGGTCCTAAGCGCGGTAAGGCCATCGAAGAAGACGAAGCGCAGGAAGAAGCTGCGTAAGCACCGGCCAAACGGCGCTTGCATTCAAAAAGCCCTGTCAGCGATGACGGGGCTTTTTTGTCGGTGCGACACATCTGCGCGAGGCATACCTCTTCGCCGCAAATCGTTGTAGTCTCACTCCGTCGCGTTCCTGTTGCATCGCCCTTCTTGAAGTTGGGAGTTTGCCATGAGCTTTACCTTCGCAATCGGCGATATCCACGGTTGTCTGGCACCTCTGCGCACGCTTCTCGCCATGATCGAGACCCGCTGGGTGTCGGGCACCGTCGTGTTTCTCGGAGATTATATCGATCGCGGGCCAGATAGCTGCGGGGTGATCGAACTGCTCAAGGCCGGTCCGGAAAAACCGGGCTGGCAATGGATCATGCTCAAGGGCAACCACGAGGACATGATGGTCGGTGCCTATGCCGGCCGCTACGAACGGGACTGGTGGCTTGACAATGGCGGGCTGGAAACGGAACTGTCCTACGATGGCAGGGTGCCGACAGAAGACCTGCTTTGGGCCGACCGGCTGCCGCTGATCCATGTCGACGTGCATCGCATCTTCGTTCATGCCGGCGTGGTTCCCGAGTTTCCGCTCGACAGGCAATCGCCGCGCGACCTGCTCTGGCTGCGCACATATCCCGTCTCGGATTACTGGGGCAAACATCTCTGCCACGGTCATACGCCGTCCAGAACCAACCCGCAGACCATCGGCAACCGGACGAATATCGACAGCGGCTGCGTCTTTAGCGGCAAGTTCACCTGCGCCGTCTTCGACGACGATGTGGCCGGCGGCCCGCTCGAGTTCATTCAGGCAACCTAGCGCGCTCTGCGAGCCGTTGCCGCCGATCGCCGGAGAACTCCTCGCGTCGTCGTGTTATGCTGGTCAGCGAGGCGTCCTGTGGCGATCTGCCGGCGCGACGGGGCGAAACCATGACCGGCACTGGGAGGAGAAAATGACAGGTAGCATGTCTCTACATCCGCTGCTCGACCAGGGTGTGCCGAAGGGCTCGCCGGGATTTTCAGGCGGCGTTCTGGTCTGCGAATGCGCTGACAGGCCTGTGAGGGTCAGGGTCGATGGCGACGTCGCTCATAACCATGCCTGCGGCTGCACCAAGTGCTGGAAACCGGCCGGGGCGACGTTTTCGATCGTTGCGGTGGTTCCGCACGACAAGATCAGCGTGCTCGAAAACGGTGACAAACTCGCGGTCGTTGATAAGACGGCGCTGATCCAGCGTCATGCCTGCATGGGCTGCGGTGTTCACATGTACGGCCCGGTGGTGCGTGAGCATCCTTTCCAGGGGTTGGACTTCATTCATCCCGAACGCTTTGACAAGGACGGCTGGTCGCCGCCCGGATTTGCCGCTTTTGTGTCCTCGGTCATCGAATCCGGAACGGACCCCGCCGACATGCCAGCCATCCGTGCCCGGTTGACGGAACTCGGCCTGACGCCGTCCGATTGCCTGAACAATGCGCTGATGGACTATATGGCCACCTGGGTGGCGAAGAAGAGTGGTGTCCTGAAATCTTGATGCAGTCTTCCGCAGACACGTAAACATGCCAGACAGAACGAAACAGAACGAAACAGAACGAAAAAGGGCGCAGCGATCGATATCGCTGCGCCCTTGTCTATTCCGTCGGAACCGCTTGCTTATGCAGCGCCGCGCGACTTTTCGAAACGCTTGCGGTCGTTGCTATCGAGGTACATCTTGCGAAGACGGATGTTCTTCGGCGTCACTTCAACCAGCTCGTCATCCTGAATCCAGGAGAGCGCGCGGTCGAGCGTCATGCGGATCGGCGGGGTCAGCTTGACGGCTTCGTCCTTGCCGGAGGCGCGCATGTTGGTGAGCTTCTTACCCTTCAACACGTTGACCTCGAGGTCGTTGTCACGCGTGTGAATGCCGATGATCATGCCGGCATAGACCTTCTCGCCGGCATCGATGATCATCGGGCCGCGGTCTTCCAGGTTGAACATGGCGTAGGCAACGGATTCACCGGCATCGTTGGAGAGCAGAACGCCCTGAACGCGGCCACCGATATCACCCTTGTAAGCCTGATACTCGTGGAACAGACGGTTCATGATCGCCGTGCCGCGCGTATCGGTCAACAGTTCCGACTGGTAGCCGATCAGGCCGCGGGTCGGGGCCAGGAACTTGAGGCGAACGCGGTTGCCACCGGACGGACGCAGTTCCGTCATTTCGGCCTTGCGCTCGGACATCTTCTGGACGACGACGCCGGAATGCTCTTCGTCGACGTCGATCACGACTTCCTCGACGGGCTCCAGCATCTGACCCGTGGCTTCATCCTTGTGCATGACGACGCGCGGACGCGATACGGCAAGCTCGAAGCCTTCGCGGCGCATGGTCTCGATGAGAACGGCAAGCTGCAATTCGCCGCGGCCGGAAACGTAGAACGAATCCTTGCCCTCGGCTTCTTCGATCTTCAGCGCGACGTTGCCTTCGGCTTCCTTGAGCAGGCGGTCACGAATGACGCGCGAGGTAACCTTGTCGCCTTCGGTGCCGGCAAGAGGCGAATCGTTGACGATGAAGGACATGGTGACGGTCGGCGGGTCGATCGGCTGGGCGTGCAGCGCCTCGGTGACCGAAGGATCGCAGAACGTGTCGGCGACCGTGCCCTTGGACAGGCCGGCGATGGCGACGATGTCACCCGCATGCGCTTCTTCGATCGGCGTACGCTCGATGCCGCGGAATGCGAGGATCTTCGAGATACGGCCATTTTCGATCAGCTTGCCGTCCTGGCCGATGACCTTAACGGCCTGATTCGGCTTGATCGAGCCGGAATGGATGCGGCCGGTGATGATACGGCCGAGGAAGGGGTTGGCTTCCAGGATCGTGCCGATCATGCGGAACGCGCCGTCTTCGTCGCCGACGCTCGGCTCGGGAACATGCTTCAGAACGAGGTCGAGAAGCGGCGCGAGGCCTTCTTCCTTCGGACCTTCCGGATTGATGTTCATCCAGCCGTTGCGACCCGAACCGTAGAGGATCGGGAAGTCGAGCTGCTCGTCGGTCGCGTCGAGGTTCGCAAAGAGATCGAAGACCTCGTTGATGACTTCCTCGTGGCGGCCGTCCGGACGGTCGATCTTGTTGATCGCGACGATCGGGCGAAGGCCGACCTTCAGGGCCTTGGAGACAACGAACTTGGTTTGCGGCATCGGGCCTTCCGAGCTGTCGACCAGAACGATGGCGCCATCGACCATCGACAGGATACGCTCGACTTCGCCACCGAAGTCGGCGTGGCCGGGGGTGTCGACGATGTTGATACGAACGCCCTTCCACTCGATCGAGGTGGCCTTCGCCAGAATGGTGATGCCGCGCTCTTTTTCCAGATCGTTCGAATCCATCATGCGCTCGGTCGTGCGCTGGTTGTCGCGGAACGAACCCGACTGCTTCAGAAGTTCGTCGACAAGCGTGGTTTTCCCATGGTCAACGTGTGCGATGATCGCGATGTTGCGCATTTTCATGTGTGAATACTCGGAGGTTTCGGGGCGTATCTTAGGCACGCCGCATCTTCAATTGCGCGGCTCATACAGGTTTTTTTGCATTTGCGAAAGGGGGGACGGCGGCAAAGTCTTGAGAGACGGTGAATCCGGGAGCCGTTTCATACGGAATTTCCAGCGGGGTCGAGGGTGATCTGCCAGAGCTCTTGGTCGTCCCGATCCATCAGCCGAACCGTCATCTGTTCGGTTTGGCCGTTGATATCGACGAGGCCGAAAAATTGCAGGCCGGCGGAAGGTGGCAGGTTCTGGTCGATACCGCTGCCCGATGCCTTGATAAAGCGTACATCCGGGCCGAAGGTCATGTCCAGCTCCTTCGGTCCATAGGTGCCGGAATGCAGGGGGCCGGAGACGAACTCCCAGAATGGCAGGAAGTCCTTGAAGGCGGCGCGGGCGGGATCGTAGTGGTGAGCGGCGGTATAATGCACGTCGGCCGTCAGCCAGACGATGTTCTGAATGGCGTTGTCGCGGATGAAGGTGAGGATATCGGCGAACTCCTTTTCGCGTCCGTCCGGCTGGCCATTGTCGCCGTTGGCAATAGCATCGGAGCCGCGCTTGTGGCTGAAATCGTCCCACACGACGAGGCCGATCGGCATGTCGCAGGCGATCACTTTCCAAACCGCCTTGGAGGCTGCGAGTTCGCGTTTCAACCAGTCTGCCTGCCGCCATCCGAACAGATCGCTGCCGCCGCCCTGATTGGCTTCGCGATAGGAGCGCAGATCGACGAAAAAGACATCGAGCAGCCGGCCATAGGGTATTTTCCGAAAGATGCGGCCGGGCTGGGCGGGAATGGCGCGGATCGGCGTCATCTCCTGGAAGGCCTGCATCGCGCGGGCCGCATAGACGGAGACGTCCTTGTCAGGGTAACGGGAATCATCGTGGAGGTTCGTCGATGGCGACCAGTTGTTCAGCACCTCGTGGTCGTCCCACTGGTAGAAGGTCGGACAGGTGGCGTTCATGGCGCGGACGTGATCGTCGAGCAGATTGTATTTCCACTGGCCGCGATATTCGTCGAGGGTGCGCGCCACATCGCGCTTTTCCGGCGTGATGATGCGGTTTTTCCAGACGGTACCATCCCTGAGCTTGATCTCATCGGGGATCGGGTTGTCGGCATAGATCGTGTCGCCGGAATGGATGAAGAAGTCGGGTTCGTGCAGCTGCATGGTCGAATAGGTCTTCATGCCGACATCGTCGATGCCCCAGCCTTGTCCTGCCGTGTCGCCCGACCAGACGAAGCGGACCGAGCGGCGGCGAAGCGGCGCCGTGCGGAACCGGCCACTGATCGGCTCGGAAACGCTGTTGCTGTCGTAGAGATCGGTCGCAGTGAAGCGGTAGAAGATGTCCTGATCGGCCAGCAGATTGTCGAGGGCGCATTTCACGGTGAAATCGCTGCCGGGCAGCGCATCGATCGGCGGCAGCCGTACCGGCGCGGAAAAGCTCTCCGTGGTCGAATATTCGACGCTAATGCGCGAGGGGCGATCGGCCCGGGTCCAGATCATCCCGGACTTGGTATCGACATCGCCAGACTGGACGCCATGCGTGAAGGACGGCCGGCCGAAGTTGCGTGCATAAAAAGGCGTGGCGAGAACCGATGTGGCCGCAAACCCGGCCGCGCCTGCGGAAAGCAGAAAGGAGCGGCGGGTCAGTGTGTCCTGGATAGTGGCCAAATCTGCCTCCGGTACCGTCTCGGGAATCATAAGAATCTCGAGGCGGACCTTTGGCGAAGCGGATGTCAGCTGCTTTACAGTTGGATGAATCTATTCCAACGGTTTGGCGACAGTTCCATGACTGTATGGCGTCTCAGGCGTCAGACCCGGCCAGTTCCTCCGCTACCGCCAGACCTTTCTTGGCCAGCATCGCGTCCGGGCTCGGCAGCTTACCGCGAAACGCCCTGTAGGCATCTTCCGGATCGATCGAGCCGCCGACGGAGTAGATGTTGTCCTTCAGCCTTTTCGCTGTCTCCGTGTTGAAGGCGTCGCCGGTTTCCTCAAAGGCGGCGAAGGCGTCGGCGTCGAGCACTTCCGACCACATGTAGGAATAATAGCCGGCCGAGTAGCCGTCGCCCGAGAACACATGCTGGAAATGCGGCGTCGCATGGCGCATGACGATTGAGGCCGGCATGCCGATCTTTTCCAGCACCTCGGCCTGCACCGCCATCGGATCTTCCACCGCACCGCGCGTGTGGAATGCCATGTCCACCAGCGCCGAGGATGTGAACTCCACCGTGTTGAAGCCGGAATTGAAGGTCCGGGCCGCGAGAACCTTGTCGAGCAAAGCCTGCGGCATCGGCTCGCCGGTTGCTTCGTGCACCGCGTATTTTTTCAGGATCGCCGGAACTGTCAGCCAATGCTCGTAAAGCTGCGACGGCAGTTCGACGAAATCGCGCGAGACACTGGTGCCGGACACCGACGGATAGGTCACGTTGGACAGCATGCCGTGCAGCGCATGGCCGAACTCGTGGAACAGTGTGCGTGCATCATCCAGCGAGAGAAGCGCCGGCTTGCCATCGCCCGGCTTGGCGAAGTTGCAGACATTATAGATGATCGGCAGTTCGCCGATTGAACCATTCTTCAGAGGCAGCCTGTGCTGGGACTGGAAAGCGCTCATCCAGGCGCCGGATCGCTTCGAGGAGCGGGCGAAATAATCGCCGAGGAAAAGGGCAACGAGCTTGCCGCTGGAATCGCGGATATCGAAAACGCGGACATCGGGGTGATACCCTTTGACGCCCTTCTTTTCGGTCGCAGTGATCCCGAACAGGCGGTGCGCAACGTCGAAGCAGGCGTCGATGATCTTTTCGAGCTGCAGATAAAGTTTCAGTTCGCTTTCGGAGAAATTGAATTTCTGCGCCCGCAGCTTTTCGGCGTAGTGGCGCCAGTCCCAGGGCATGACCGGATGATTGTGGCCCTCAGCCGCGATCAGTGTGGCGAGATCGGCCTCTTCCTCCCGCGCCCGAACGGCCGCCTTTTCCCAGACCTGGGTCAGAAGCCCGTTCACGGCTTCCGGTGTCTTCGCCATGGTGTTGTCGAGCTTCAGCGCGGCATAGTTTTCGTAACCCAACAGTTTTGCCTTTTCGGCGCGCAGCGCCAGCGTCTGGCGGATCGTGTCGCGATTGTCGGTTTCTCCGTCATTTGCGCCGCGCGCGGTCCAGGCCTTGAAGGCTTGCTCACGCAGGTCGCGCTTTTCGGAAAAGGTCAGGAACGGCTCGATGATCGAGCGTGAGAGGGTGACGGCATATTTGCCGTCCTCGCCCCGGTCGCGCGCGGCGGACGCCATCGAATCCTTCAGGAAATGCGGCAGGCCTGCAAGCTCCGCTTCGTTGTCGAGGATCAGCGCCCAGCTCTTTTCGTCGGCCAGCACGTTCTGGCCGAACTTGGCGCCGAGGCTTGCGAGCGTTTCATTGATCGCAGCCAGTCGTTCCTGCTCGGCCTTCGGCAGCTTGGCGCCGGATTTGACGAAACCCTTCCAATGCCGTTCGAGCACGCGGGTCTGCTCCAGATCGAGCCCGAGCTTTTCGCGGCCTTCCCACAACGCATCGATGCGGGCGAACAATTCCGCGTTCATGCCGATCTTCGAATAGTGCCGCGACATCTTCGGGGCGATATCCCGCTCCAGTGCCTGGATGACATCGTTGGTATGGGCACCGGCGCGGTTCCAGAACAGCGAGGAGACGCGCGACAGCGCGTCGCCGGCGATCTCCAGCGCCACGACGGTGTTCTCGAATGTCGGCTTCTCAAGATTGCCGGCGATTACATCTATCTCCGCCTCATGCTCGGCAAGGGCTGCCTCGAAGGACGCTGCAAAATCGTTGTCACTGACCGCCTCGAAGCGGGGCAGCCCATCCGGGCCGTTCCAGTCAGTGACGGCAGGGTTCAGCGCGGGGCTCGAAGTCATGGGGCAGTCCTTTCGCATTCCAATTGATCCGCTGATGGCGGGTGCCGCGTGCAGTTGTCGGCAGCGGTTATGGAGATATCAAGATGGTCAGATGGGCGTTTGCAGGTTCCGGATCAAGGCTTTCTCACTCCGAGAAGACCGGGCGCCGCATGCCAGATGGCTTGCACCGCAAAGCCCATGAACAGCACCCCGGAAAGCCGGACGATGGCCAGTTCATGGCGGCGGTAGAAGCGGCGGACGACGGAAGCGCCGATGATGCCGATCAGGATGATGTCGGCGGCAAGGAACCCGAGGAAGGAAACGGCAAGCAGCGCCGGCAAAGCATGAAAATCGAGCGCGTTGGAGGAGCCGGCGAGCAGCGCCGTGAAGGTGGCGAGCGCCACCGGATACCCCTTGGGGTTGGTCAGGCCGAAGATCAGGCCACGCCGATAGGGCCGCTCGACGGTCAGCAATGGCTGGTTCTCGCCGCGCGGCTTGGCCCGGAGTGCGGACCAGCCGATCCAGGCGAGATAGAAACCGCAGAGAAGGCCAAGAATATCGAAGACGGTGCTGCCGATGGTCTTGGCACCGACGATCGCCACCAGCGCCAGTGTCGACCAAAGCAGGTCGCCGGCCAGATGTCCGCCCATGAACAGCGCTCCCGCCTTGCGGCCTTGGCCAGCGCCGATGCCAAGAAGGGCGAGAAAGGCCGGGCCGGGGATGAGAACGTAAAGGAGGGCAGCCAGAAAGGCGCCGAAAAGCAGGGTCTGCGTCATGGAATCTCCTTGCGCGTAAAGAGCCATTCGACCTTGCGCAGGTGATTCCGTCAAGATGCGGACAGGGCCGGTCGAGGCCCCGCCGCGCGACCCGATGAGGTCTACTTCGCTTCCGTCGCCTTCATGGCGTTGTCGAGGTGCGTCGAACATTTCGCGGCATCGCCCGCCTTCATCGCCATTTTCGCACTGTCGACTTCCTGCATGGCCATCATCATCGCGTCCTTCTTCATCGGATCGGTCATGCCCTTGGCCATTTCCTCCGTCTTCATGATCGATGCCTCGTCGCAGGCCATCATGCCTTGAGCGAAGGCGGGTGCAGACAGGCTGGCAACGAGGGCGGCGGCGGCAAGAATTGTCTTGAACATTTTTCTCTCCCATTGAACGGGTGCATGATTGCTCCCGGGACGGACTGTGCGCCTGCCATTTGAACACGTTCAACTCACGCGTCCGCGATGCACGTGGTTGTCATTGTGTGTGCATGGCCGTGATATTTTCGTGATCGCTTACTTAGACTGGCTCCATGTTGCCGGTCGCGCAAACCTTGCCGCCATCGCCCGCTGATGATAAGTAAAGCTTACGATAACAACCGAAGCGGATTGCCATGCCGGTCAGACTGGAAACCGATACGATCGGAATGCTGCTGACCGATGTCTCGCGGCTGCTGCGCGGCGCCTTCGACCGGCGCATCAGTGCATCGGGACTTGGCGTCACGCCCGGAGAGGCCCGCGCGCTGATCCAGGTTGCGGCCACCGAAGGCATTAAGCAGGCGGATATTGCCATCCGGATGGGTATCGAGCCGATGACACTCTCCACTTATCTCGACCGCCTTGAAGGGCTTGGGCTTGTCGAACGGGTTCCCGATCCCTGCGACCGCCGGGCTAAGAATGTGGTCGTCACCGACAGCGCGGATTCGCTGCTCCGCGATCTTCGGAAAGAGGTGCGTGAACTGATGGATCAGGTGACGCTGGGGCTCGACGCCGATGGTCGCGAGGCATTGCGGGCAAGCCTCAAGGGTCTGCGCGAAAATCTACACCGGCTGGACCGCTGCGGTTCCCCCGACCGGAAGAGTGTCGTCGAATGAGTTTCCGGATGAGCGAACGGCGCACCAGCATGCTCGGCGCGTTGCTGGCGACCCTCGGGCCTATCTCCATGTCGATCTATACGCCGGCCATGCCGGAACTGGTGCGGGCCTTTGCGACCACCGAATCGATGATCAAGCTCACTTTGTCGGTCTATTTTGGCGGTTTCTCTGTCGCGCAGCTGATCGCCGGGCCTATGTCCGATGCGTTCGGTCGCAAATAGGCAACGCTCGCCTTCGTCGGCATCAATCTTCTGGGCAGCCTGATCTGTGCTTTTGCGCCCTCCGTCGATTGGCTGCTTGCTGGCCGGCTGATCCAGGGCATTGGCGCCTCGGTCGGCATCACCGTAGCCCGCGCCATCGTCCGCGATCAGTTCGTCGGTGCCGAAGCCTCGCGGATCATGAACCTGATCGGCATCATGCTGGCGATCGGCCCGGCCATGGCGCCGACGCTTGGTGGTTTGGCTCTGGCGGCCCTCGGCTGGCAGGCGATCTTCTTCCTTTTGGTCGGCTTCGGGCTCCTTGCCATCTTCGCCGTCATCGTCTTCATGCGCGAGACCGCGACGCCGGATCGCCGCCGCGCCCGGCCGGGACCGCTTTTGTCGGCCTATAGTGAATTGGCCCGCGATCCGCGTTTCGTCGCCGCGGCCGCCGTGCTCGGCGGCTCGGTCGGCGCTCTGTATGCGCAATCGACGATGCTATCCTTCATCCTGATCGACAAGGTGGGCATGACGCCGACCGCCTTCGGTCTCGGCATGCTGATGCAGACCGGCTCCTATTTTTCAGGTTCGGTCTGCCTGCGGCTGACGGCCGCAAAACTCGGCGGTGAGGGTTCGGTTCGCGTCGGCCTTGCCTGCTGCGGTCTTGGGGGGCTGCTGATTGCGCTGTCAGTGCATTTCATCGCGCCGAGCTACCTTTCGGTGATGCTGCCGGTCGCCTTCTCCAGCTTCGGCATCGCCTTCCTGACGCCGCATATGACGACGGCGGCGCTGCAATCCTTTCCGCATATCGCCGGTTCGGCATCGGCAATGATGGGCTTCATCCAGATGGCGGGCGGCTTTTTCGGCGGGCTTGCCGCAGCCCTCCTTGGTACGCCTTTTATCGCCTTTGGCATGATCATCCCGGCGATGCTGTTCGTCTCGGTCCTGAGCTACATCCGGTTTGCCTCGCTGACACGCCGGATGGTGCTTAATGCGGCACGGGCCGTCGGCGAGTAAGGAAGCCTACTTGCTTTGAAGGGCGTCTCGGATTGCTGGCAGATCCCGAAAACCACCTCTCGGGTCATCCTCGGGCTCGCCCCGAGGATCCATGCCCCCGGCTCCGGACCTAGCGTATGGATGCTCGGGTCAAGCCCGAGCATGACGGAGCATGGGGTAAAGCGCGGCCAAAGCAATTTTGTCAGCGAACCGCGCCTGCCTAACGAGCAGAGCCTGCCTCCGTTAAAGAAGCAGGCTCCAATCATTTCACAGAAACCGCTGTTTATTTGTCGCGGTTACGAGCAGCCAGCGTGCGCAGGCGCAGCGCGTTGAGCTTGATGAAGCCGGCCGCGTCCTTCTGGTCGTAGGCGCCCTGGTCGTCCTCGAAGGTCACCAGTTTGTCGGAATAGAGTGACTTGTCGCTTGTACGGCCGGTGACCATGACATTGCCCTTGTAGAGCTTCAGCGTCACTTCACCCTCGACATGCTCCTGGCTCTTGTCGATCAGCGCCTGCAGCATTTCGCGCTCCGGCGAGAACCAGAAGCCGTAATAGATTAGCTCCGCATAACGCGGCATGATGTCGTCCTTGAGGTGGGCTGCACCCCGGTCGAGCGTGATCGATTCGATGGCGCGGTGGGCGGTAAGCAGGATGGTGCCGCCGGGGGTCTCGTAGACGCCGCGCGATTTCATGCCGACGAAGCGGTTTTCGACGAGGTCGAGACGACCGATGCCGTTGTCGCGGCCGAGTGCATTGAGGGCCGTCAGGATCGAGGCCGGGCTCATTTCCTTGCCGTCGATCGAAACGGCATCACCCTTGCGGAAACCGATCTTGACGGTGGTTGCCACATCCGGCGCTTCTTCCGGCGAGATGGTGCGCATGTAGACGTAGTTTGGTGCTTCCTGTGCCGGGTCTTCAAGAACCTTGCCCTCGGAGGAGGAGTGCAACAGGTTGGCGTCGACCGAGAACGGCGCTTCGCCCTTCTTGTCCTTGGCAACGGGAATCTGGTGCTTTTCGGCGAATTCGAGCAGGTCGGTACGGCTCTTGAACGACCAGTCGCGCCACGGGGCGATGATCTTGATGTCGGGGTTGAGCGCATAGGCCGAAAGCTCGAAGCGAACCTGGTCGTTGCCCTTGCCGGTCGCGCCATGGGCAATGGCGTCGGCACCGGTTTCGCGGGCGATGTCGATCAGGTGTTTGGAGATCAGCGGACGAGCGATCGAGGTGCCGAGCAGGTAGACGCCTTCATAGACGGCGTTGGCGCGGAACATCGGGAAAACGAAATCCTTCACGAATTCTTCACGCACATCGCGGATGTAGATATCCTTGATCCCCATCATCTCGGCCTTCTTGCGGGCCGGCTCGAGTTCTTCGCCCTGGCCGAGGTCGGCCGTGAAGGTGACGACTTCGGCACCGAGCTCGGTCTGAAGCCACTTCAGGATGATGGATGTATCGAGACCGCCGGAATAGGCGAGAACGACCTTTTTCACTTGCTTTGCCATGTTTGTCTGTCCGTCTTGTCCGAGAAGACGCGGGATCGCGCCCAAGAAAAATTCTGCGGCACTTTTAGCGAGATTGCCGAGGCGTGCAAGCCTTTCGGCCAAGGGAATCGCTTGCAACGCGCCTTTCCCCGTGCTGGGTGAACAGGGGTCGAGTGTTGGCCGGTGCTAAAACATGAAAGCCCGTCGCCGGGAATGGTGGCGGGCACTGATCAGGTCACTCTATTTCACACCCTCTTACCAGTCGCGATAATAGGTTCTGCGTCCATAATAAACTCTGGGGCCATAATAGCCTCGCGGACCATAGTAGGCTCTACGGCCATAATACCCGCCGTAGCCATAATATGCGCGCGGGCCATAGTAGACTCTGGGGCCATAAAAGGCTCCCGGGCCATAGTAAGCCCCCGGGCCATAATAACCCGACCCGTAGTAGGGGTCGGCAAGCATACCGCCGAAGATCATGCCGGCCGCTAGGCCGCCGATAATCGCGCCACCATAGTTGTGTCCGTGGTGGTAATGGCGCCCGCCGTGATAATGCCGGTCACGGACGTTTATGACATCCGGATTTTTAACGGTGGTGGCCACATCGGCGGGTGGGAAAGCCTGTGCCGGTGTAATGCTTGTGAAGGCTGTGATCAGCGACACCAAAACGATTGCGAGTTTTCTCATCAGCGTCTCTCCTGCGTCAGCCCTTCTCCTTTCCTGTCCCTGTCCATAAGAATACCTGAAAGTGCTAAAACGTTCCAGTCTGCGAGCCGGCGGCGTAGCTCCCGGTAACAGAGGTCGGCTCCGCTTTTGCACTGGCGGTATCGCGGTGTTTTCGATACATGCTTCAGCGATTGCGCATGTTGCCATTCGAGGAATTTGCACCATGGATTTTCTGCCCAGCCTGCCGACGCTTCTCGCCTTTACCGCTGCTACGCTGCTTCTGGCTGCGACGCCGGGTCCCGACATGACGCTGTCGATCAGCCGGGCACTGTCGCAGGGCAAGGCGGCCGCCTTCTTCATTGTGGTTGGAACGAGCCTTGGCTGCGTCGTGCACACGCTTCTGGTCGCCTTCGGCATTTCCGCACTGATTACCGCCTCGCCCACGGCCTTCATGATCCTCAAGACCGGCGGTGCCGCCTATCTGTTCTGGCTGGCAGTGCAGGCAATCCGCTATGGATCGACCCTGACGGTCAAGAAGGTCGACGACACGGGCGCGTCTGCCATGGCCAACATCTCGACCGGGCTCTGGGTCAACCTGCTCAACCCGAAGGTCATCATCTTCTTCATGACCTTCCTGCCGCAGTTCGTCACAGCCAACGATCCGGCCGTGACGCAGAAGCTGCTGTTCCTGGGCTTCTTCTTCATCGTCGCAGCGATGCCGGTCAATGTGCTGGTCATCCTCACCGCCGATTGGCTGTCTGCCTGGCTTCAGCGCAGGAAAAGCGTCATGCGCGGCATCGACTACACGTTCGCCGGGGTCTTTTCGATCTTCGCTGTGAAAATCCTGTTTACTCACTCTCGCTAAGCGATCTGGCCGCGATAGCGGTAGTGGCCGGTGATGGAAAAAGCGAAGAGGATGTCCTCCATCCTCGTTCCCCATCCGATATTGTGGATCAAAAGCGGTCGCGACCCGTCGTCGTTTAGCGTATCGCTGACGATGGCGATATGCGGCTTGTTGCCGGGCAGCATCTGCGTGACGACGTCGCCTGCGAGATAAGAAAGCCCGTCCGCATCGATGGGCTGCTCCGCATTCTGGCGCTTGAGAAACGTCTGCAGGTTCGGCACACGGCGGTGGTCGATATTGCTGTCGGTGGTCTTCAGGCCCCAGTTCTTCGGATAGGCGCCGAAAGCGCTGCGCATGTCGGCATGCACCAGGGCCTGGAGATCGAGGTTCAGGCCGTCCCGATAGGCCCGGACGATGACATCTGTGCAAACGCCTTTGAAGCGAGGCACGTCGCCACCCGGGAAAGCGATCTTCGAATAGGAGGGATCGTAAACCAGTGTGACGCCGATCTGGGACCGCGCCGCCGTTACCAGCTTTTTCACTCATTCCTCAGCGGATGTCCTGTTTTCGGCGCGAGGGCGCAAGACAGGAGGCATCAGACCAGCGGCGCCGGCGCATAGTCCACCGGCGATCAGCATGCGGCGTGAAAACATCATTCCCCCCAATCCCGACGCGACATGCTTGACGGTCGATTGGAGCAAATTGACGACACCGTAGTTGTTAGCCGATCAGCAGTGCGTCATCGTCCAGCGTCTGGCCACGGATGCGGCGGAACATGGCGATGAGGTCTTCCACCTGCAGCGTCTTGCGGCTGTCGCCGGAGACGTCGAGCACCACTTCGCCGGCATGCAGCATGATCGTACGGTGACCGAAATCGAGCGCCTGGCGCATCGAGTGGGTGACCATCAGCGCCGTCAGCTTGCGCTCGGAGACGATCTTCTGCGTGAGGTTCATGATGAATTCGGCCATGCCAGGATCGAGCGCTGCCGTGTGCTCATCAAGCAGGAGAACTTCGGACCCCGCAAGCGTCGCCATGACCAGCGAAACCGCCTGCCGCTGGCCGCCCGAAAGCAGGTCCATGCGGTCCCTCATGCGGTTTTCAAGCCCTAGATTGAGCTCGGCGATGCGCTCGCGAAAATGTTCGCGGCGCTTGGGGCCGAGCGCCGGTGTCAGGCCGCGGCTTTCGCCGCGCCTTGCGGCAAGCGCCAGATTTTCCTCGATCGACAGGGCGCCGCAGCTGCCCGCCAGCGGATCCTGGAAGACGCGGGCGACGAGGCCGGCACGCGCCGCCGTGCCCTTGCGGGTGACGTCCGTACTGCCGATCGTGACCTGCCCGGCCGTTGGGATGACGTCGCCGGCGAGAACGCCGAGCACGGTCGATTTGCCGGCGCCGTTGGAGCCGATGACGGTGACGAAGGTGCCTTCCTCGATGGTGAGGCTGACGCCGTTCAACGCCTGCTTCTGCAGCGGCGTTCCCTTGCCGAAGATCACCTGGATATTGTCGAGCTTGATCATGCGGCACCTCCGCGGCGCAGGCGGGGAAGAACGAGGGCGACGGTGACGAGCGCCGCGGTGACCAGGTTGAGGTCGGAGGCCTGCAGCCCGAGCATATCGGTCGAGAGCGCCAGCTGGATGGCGATACGGTAGAGGATCGAGCCCAGCACACAGCCGATCAGCGCAATCAGGATGCCGCGGGCACCCAGCAGGGTTTCGCCGATGATGACGGCGGCAAGGCCGACGACGATGGTGCCGACACCCGAGGTGACATCGGCAAAGCCGTTGGTCTGGGCAAACAGTGCGCCGCCAAGGGCGACGAGCGCGTTGGACATCGCCATGCCGAGATAGATCTGGCGGCTGGTATCGACCCCTTGAGCCCTCGCCATGCGCGCATTGGCGCCGGTCGCCCGCATCGCAAGTCCGGCATCGCTTTCGAGGAAGCGCCAGACGGCGATAACCGCGAGGAGGACCAGAAGGCCGACGAACAACGGCCGCACGTAAAAGTCCCTGAGGCCGAGGCCGTAGAAAGGTGACAGCATCGTGTCGGCATTGATCAGCGCGACATTCGGCTTGCCCATGACGCGCAGGTTGACTGAAAACAGCGCGATCATCGTCAGGATCGAGGCCAGAAGATTGAGGATGCGGAAGCGGACGTTGAGAATGGCGGTGACGATGCCGGCGGCGGCACCCGCTATCATGGCCACGCCTGATGCAATCCACGGATTGACGCCGGCAATGATCAGCACGGCGGCAACGGCAGCACCAAGCGGAAACGAGCCGTCAACGGTGAGGTCCGGAAAATCGAGCACCCGGAAGGCTAGGAACACGCCGATGGCGACGAAGGCGTAGACGAGCCCAAGCTCCACCGCTCCCCAGAAGGCAATTTGGCTCACCGCTATCGGTCCTCTTCTTAAAGTCTCCAAGCCCGTCCTGGCCGCCACGGCGGGCAATATGGGGCGGCCTATTTTACAGATGAACCGCCCCCGTATGATGCGAGGGCGGTTCAAAATCAATCGGATTGTGCCGTCGAAAACGCTTCGCGATTATTCGATGACGCGGGTGGCGCGGCCGAGAACGCTTTCCGGGAACGTCACGCCCATCTTCGTGGCGGCACCCTTGTTGATAACCAGATCGGTGCCGGCAGCGACCTTGACGGCGATATCTCCGGGATTTTCGCCCTTCAGGACACGTACGACGATGTCGCCGGTCTGCATGCCGACGTCGTGATAGTTGAAGCCGAGAGCGGCCACGGCGCCACGCGATACGGAGTCCGTGTCGGCAGTGAACAGCGGCAGCTTGGCTTCCTCGGCAACGGCGACCGCGCCTTCGAGCGCGGAAATAATCGTATTGTCGGTCGGGATGTAGATGACATCGGCGCGGCCGACGAGGGCACGGGCAGCGCCCTGGACTTCTGCCGACTTGGTGGCGGCGGATTCGACGATCGTGAGGCCAGCCTTTTCGGCTTCCGTCTTCAGAACGGCGAGCAGCGACACGGAGTTCGCCTCGCCGGAATTGTAGAGATAGCCGATCGATTTCACGTTCGGCAGGATTTCCTTGATCAGCGCAACATGCTCGGCAACCGGTGACAGGTCGGAGAGACCGGTGACGTTGCCGCCCGGCTTGTCCATGTCCTTGATCAGCTGGGCGCCAAGCGGATCGGAAACAGCGGTAAAGACCACCGGAATGTCGCGCGTCGAGGACACGACAGCCTGCGCTGATGGTGTCGAGATCGGCACGATCACGCTTGGCGCTTCGCCGGCGAACTGGCGGGCGATCTGCGCTGCCGTTGCCGGATTCCCCTGTGCCGATTCATAGAGGAACTTGAGGTTTTCGCCTTCCTTGTAGCCGGCGGCAGCCAGTGCTTCCTTGACGCCGTCACGCACGGCATCGAGCGCCGGATGCTCGACGATGGCCGTCACGGCAACCGTGACTTCATCCGCACGCGCGGGCAGGGAAAGCGCAACGGTGGCGGCGAGAGCAATGAGAAGCGAGCGCATGGGTGTCCTCCAAGACTGATTTTTGGGCAGTCTTAGGAAGGCCGGAAGCTTAAATCAATCGAATTGGAGACGAGAATTCATCAAATTTGCTGATCAATCCTCGCCGTGATTGGCGATCATCATTGCTTCGAGGGCCATGCGGTCGACTTTGCGCATGCGCTCGGAGTCGGATTTCAGCTGGCCACAGGCGGCGAGAATGTCGCGACCGCGCGGCGTGCGGATCGGCGAGGCGTAGCCGGCTGCGTTGATGAAATCGGCGAATTTCTCGATCTCTTCCCACTTCGAACACTGGTAGTTCGTGCCCGGCCAAGGGTTGAAGGGGATGAGGTTGATCTTGGCCGGAATGCCCTTCAGCAGGCGCACCAGTTCCTTGGCATCTTCCAGCGTGTCGTTGACACCTTCGAGCATCACATATTCGAAGGTGATCCGGCGGGCGTTCGACAGGCCTGGGTATTTCCGGCAGGCGTCGAGCAGTTCCTTCAGCGGATATTTCTTGTTGATCGGCACCAGCATGTCGCGCAGATCGTCCTTCACCGCATGCAGCGAGATCGCCAACATGACGCCGATTTCCTCGCCGGTGCGGAAGATTTCCGGAACGATGCCTGAGGTCGACAGCGTGACGCGGCGCTTCGACAGGGACAGGCCGTCGCCATCTGTGGCGATCAGAAGCGCGGTCTTGACGTTTTCGAAATTGTAGAGCGGCTCGCCCATGCCCATCATCACCATGTTGGTGACCTTGCGGCCTTCGTTCGGCACGATGGCGCCGGCCGGCGTGTCGCGGTCCGGGAAGTCACCCAGACGGTCGCGGGCAAGCAGCAGTTGCGAGAGGATTTCCTCGGCCGTCAGGTTGCGCACCAGCTTCTGGGTACCGGTATGACAGAACGAACAGGTTAGCGTGCAGCCGACCTGGCTCGAAACGCAGAGCGTGCCGCGCCCTTCTTCGGGAATGTAGACGGTCTCGATCTCGACGGGGCGCCCGGCGCCACGCGGCGGAAAGCGCAACAGCCACTTGCGGGTGCCGTCGGTGGAGATCTGTTCCTCGACGATTTCGGGACGGGCGATGGTGAAATGCTGCTTCAGCATCTCGCGCATATCCTTCGACACATTGGTCATGTGGTCGAAATCGGAAACGCCGCGCACATAGAGCCAGTGCCAGAGCTGGCTAGAGCGCATCTTGACTTGCTTGACCGGTACGCCGATTTCGGCCAGCGCCTTGCCCATGTCCTCGCGCGAAAGGCCGATCAGCGTCGGCTTTTCCGCTGACATCGCCGGGCGGACAGGCGCCTTGACCGGGCGGTCCAGATTGAGTGCTTCAGTCGCGGCCATTCTCGCCATTTCCCATTTTGCGATACGCAAGGTCCGTTCAAGCGCTTTTGCTTGCCGCCGATGCGTAAAATGCTGAGATCAGAGTTCGTTTGCCGCGCGTCGGGATCGTTGAACGATCCGCGCAGCCATCGTTGAGCGGGCCTTTAGCACGGTTTTCGCCTTGCGTCACCCTCCGGCGCTTCAGGGCAGATCTGCAAAAAGACGAATGCCTAAACGCCAAAAGGCCGGATGAACCGGCCTTTCAAAATATCGAAGAGGCGGAAACCGGCTTACTTGCAGGTCTCGATCTGCTTCAGCGCCGCCGAAATGCCCGAAAGCGAATAGGAATAGGCGGTCGGCGTGCCCTTGCGGGACTTGGCTGCGACCGACATCGCCTTGCCGGACTTCATCGCGGCCACGAGCGCCGGCTCTTCGGCAGCATTCTCCACCCAGGCGGAATTGCCCTTGGTGAACATGACGAAGTCCTTGGCGTCGATCGTCACCGTCACCTTGGAGTTTTCCTGCAGTGCATAGCCCATCATCGCCTGTGGCTCGTAGGAGATGTTCTGGCCGGGGCGCTGCGAGACGAGGAAGAAGATATCGCCGTGATCGACGTTGGCCGGGCTCTTTTCCTTGGGAACCGATAGCACATAGCAGACCTTGCCGGCGCCGGCCTGATAGGAATAGGCGCCCCAGGCATTGAACTGCTGAATGCGGGTCGGCGACTGCGCTGAGGCAACGCCGGCAAATGCCAGCACGAGTGCGATTGCGAGGTTAAGCTTTCTTACAAACATCTTGTCCTGCCGGTTTCTTGAGCGCCCAAAGCCCGATCAGCATCAGCCGGGCAACGCTTGGTCACGATTTGATTTATTTTGACTTAATTCAGGTTACCAAACCGTCAACATTCCCTGAATTTGCGGTCACCCGCTTTAATACGGAACACATTACGAAGCAAATCCTGCTCAAGTTTCAGGTTTGCGGATACGCGCCCGAACGATGCAAGCCTGTCTGGTCCATGGTGTGCGAAAACCCGAAGAATGGTACCGGCGGGAAAATGCTGAATTCCGCCTGCCTTGCACGCTCCGTTTGCTGAGCAACTGCCCGATCAGCCGACGCGTGCTCGGCGTTCGTTTTATGTCACAAAGATTCAGGCAAGAGTTTGACCTTTGACAAAAGCGCTGTACCTCTTGTGAAATACTGCGGAAACCGGGCGAGGAGGCCATCAAAAGCGGAATGGATGTTGACGCAAGACAGCATTTCGCCGCCCTTGCGCAGGCTGTCGCACAAAATCGTGACCAGATCGCTTTTGCAGAACTCTTCGATTTTTTCGCGCCGCGGCTCAAATCCTTTCTGATGCGCCAGAACGCTGGCGTCGCCGAGGCCGAGGAAGTTGTCCAGGAGGTGATGGTCATCCTCTGGCAGAAAGCCCATCTCTACAATCCGCAGAAATCCTCGCTCTCGACCTGGCTCTTCCGCATTGCCCGCAACCGCCGTATCGACGTGGCTCGCCGTCGGCGTACGGGTGAACTCGATGTGCATGAGCCGCTGCTTCTGCCGACAGCACCTCCGGCGCCGGATGACCTGATCGAAAATGACGATCGCGAGCAGATCGTTCGCACGGCATTGACGAAACTGCCTCCGGAGCAAATGACCCTAATCAAGATGGCGTTTTTCTTCGGTCAGTCGCATTCGGAGATTTCGGCGGCCACGGGCCTGCCGCTCGGAACGGTGAAATCACGCATCCGGCTTGCCTTCGGCAGGCTACGGACGCTGCTCGAAGAGGGTGGCGTGGACGGTGTTTGCTAGAGCCGTAGCGCCCAATCAATCCGGGAGCTTGTCCTGCAGCGTCTCGTCCGCCTTGACGTAATGCTGTTCCTTGATTTGGCCGCTGATAGCCGCAAAGGCGGCAGTCAGCACGGCGATGTCGTCGGAAAAGCCGACCATCGCCAGCACATCCGGAATGAAATCGAACGGCATGACGAAATAGGCGAGCGCACCGAGTAGAATGCCGCGCGTGCGCATCGGTGTCGTCGGGTCCATGGCGCAATAATAGGCGGCAACGACGTCGCGGCTGAAGGGTACCTGCCGCATGGCTCGCTTCAGGGTCGGCCAGAACCGGCGCTGCACCTTGCGGGCTTTCGCTTCCTGCTCGCTTTCCTCGCCAGGCAGCAAAATCTCGCCGATCTTGATGTCATCCATCTTGTCTGTCCCATCCGTCATGGAAAATCATATGGTGAGGGCTGCGGCTATTTCAAATGGCCTCATTTCATATGGTCGGGCATCCGCCCGACCGCGGCCCGGTCCATTCTCGCCGCGAGCTTGAAGTCCAGTTCGGTCAGGCCTTGCGAATCATGGGTGGTCAGCGTCACGTCCACCTTGTTGTAGACGTTGAACCATTCGGGGTGATGGCCGAATTTCTCTGCCGCCAGCGCACTCTCGCTCATGAAGCCGAAGGCCTCGACGAAACTCTTGAACCGAAAGGCCTTCCAGATCGACAGGCCGTCATCGGAGAGCACCCATCCTTCCATCTTGTGCAGGTTCTCGGCAACTGTTTCGGGGCTAAGCTTTTCCTGTTTCATGGCAGTTCCCTCCAGCTTCTTCGACGGCGGCATTTTCCGGTTTCACAACGCGGCAGCCGGGGATAGGTTCACATTTTCTCCGGCCATTTGGATAGCATGAAACCTGTCAGAATTCTTTTCGTCTGTCTCGGCAATATCTGCCGTTCGCCGCTGGCCGAGGGCATTTTGCGGCACGTTTCCGGTGATTTCCGCGTGGATGTCGATTCGGCGGGTACAGGCGGCTGGCACATCGGCGATCCGCCGGATCGCCGCTCCATTGCCGTTGCACGAAGCCACGGAATCGATATCACCGGCCAGCGCGGACGCAAGATCGAACGCCGCGATTTCGAGGCATTCGACCTGATCCTTGCGATGGACCGGAGCAACCTCGCCAATCTGCGCGCGCTGGCGCCGCCGGCCGAAGGGCACAAGCTGCATCTTTTTCTTGAATACACACTGGGTGCAGCACGCGATGTCCCCGACCCCTACTACGAGGGGCCGGAAGGCTTCGAGACGGTCTACAACATGCTTTTCGAAGGATGCTCGTCACTCGCCGGCAGGCTTGAGGAGCGTTCGTAGAGCGGGAAGACCTCTTCGGTGACGTAAGGGCCGCCGCCGATCGAATCGCGCGAGGATAGAAGCACGAAGCGCGAGACGGTGAAGGGATTGGTGTAAAACCCGCCGCGGCCCGAGAGGTAGCTGACGACGTCCTCGACCCGCGACGACCGCAGCCGGCCGAGTGTCACGTGCGGCGTGAATTTGCGCGGATCGGCGGGCAGGCCGAGCCGCTGGCAAATGCGTTCGATTTCGGCCTGGAGCGCGTAAAGTTCCGGCGGGTTGCTGACACCGGCCCAGACGGAATGCGGTTTCTTCGACCCGAAGGCACCGGTGCCGGTCAGTTGAAGCTGGAATTCCGGGCGTTCGATGCGGTCGAGCCGGTCGACGATCTCGTCGGCTGTGCGGTTTTCGACGTCACCGATGAAGCGAAGAGTGATGTGGTAGTTCTCCACATCGATCCAACGGGCACCGGGAAGTCCACCACGCAACAATGAAAGGCTCATCGCGGCATTACGCGGAATCTCGAGGGCGGTGAAAAGTCTCGGCATGACGAGCTCCCCGAATCTCTTGCAGATATTGTCAGCGAATCACGACTGACATCTGCACGCAATTACAATTTCGCACCTGCAATATTTATCCAACGCGATTAACAGGCGTTGAACAAGTGAATATTTTTCTTCCTGTCTCGATTAGCCTCCTGTTGCAAGCGATTGAACGAAGCGTTCCGCGACCGGCAAGAAGCGTCCGACGATGACGCCGATGCCGTCGCTATTCGGGTGCATACCGTCCTCGATCTTCAGTTTTGCATCTTCCACCACGCCGTCAAGGAAGAATGGATAGAGTTCGGTGCCGTAGGTCTTTGCAAGCTCCGGATAGATCGGGTCGAACCGCCCCGCATAGTCGCCGCCCATGTTGGGCGGTGCCATCATGCCGACCAGCAGGACAGCGATGCCGCGCGATTTCAGCTTCTCGATCATGGCTATCAGGTTCTTGCGGCTTTCTTCGGGCGCGATGCCCCGTAGCGCATCGTTGGCACCAAGTTCGAGGATAACGCCCTTGGTGCCGTCCGGAACCGACCAGTCGATCCGTGCCAGCCCGCCCGAGGTCGTGTCACCGGAGACGCCTGCATTGCTGATGGTGACGTCGTGACCTTTCTCACGCAACGCTTTTTCCAAGCGGGCGGGAAAGGCATCGTCCGGCGGCAATTGGTAGCCGGCCATCAGGCTATCGCCGAAGCCGACGAGGTTCAGCGTTGCCGCGTGGCTTGCCAGGGGCATCATCACAATTGCTGTAATCGCCAACAAAAATGTACGGAAACCTTTTATTCGCATGAACGCGCCCTTAAATCGGTAAAGTCAGCCGCTCCGGCAACCTGCATATTTTACATATAGGGCAATTTCCTTTGGCAAAAACCATGATCGACCTGAAAAATGCGGATCTGACCCTCGGGCAGGCGGCCGCATCCGTTCATGTGCTGAAGGGCATGGATCTCACGATCGATGCCGGGGAATCGGTCGGCATCGTCGGTCCATCCGGCTCCGGCAAATCGACGCTGCTCATGGTTCTGGCCGGTTTGGAGCGTCTCGATAGCGGCGAGATCGTCATCGATGGAACACCGCTGCATGGCCTCAGCGAAGATCGCGTCGCGGAATTCCGCGGCCGCAACATCGGCATCGTCTTTCAGTCGTTTCATCTGATCCCCAATATGACGGCGCTGGAAAATGTCGCCGTGCCGCTCGAGCTCGCCAATGTCCGCAATGCCTTCGAGATTGCCCGGCAGGAACTGGTCTCCGTCGGACTTGGTGAGCGTCTGTCGCATTATCCCGGCCAACTCTCCGGCGGCGAGCAGCAGCGCGTGGCCATCGCCCGTGCTTTGGCTCCCTCACCGAAACTGCTGATTGCCGACGAACCGACCGGCAATCTCGATGCCGAAACCGGTAAACAGGTCGCCGACCTGATCTTTTCCAAACAGGCCGAGCGCGACATGACATTGGTCCTGGTCACCCATGACGCGTCGCTTGCCGCCCGCTGCTCGCGCCAGGTGCGGGTCCGTTCCGGCGAGATCGTCTCCGGCTCCGGCCATGAACCGCCGGTTTCCGCGTCGCTGTCGAAGGCGGTCTCGGCGTGAGTGCCGCCGGCGGCTTTCGTCTTGGGCTCGCCTTTCGCCTAGCGCTGCGGGAAATGCGCGGCGGCCTGAAGGGCTTTTATATCTTCCTCGCCTGCGTTGCGCTTGGAACGGCGGCGATCGCCGGCGTCAACTCCCTGTCGCAATCAATCACCGGCTCGATCGCCAGCCAGGGCCGCGAGCTTCTCGCCGGTGATATCCGCTTCGAACTCAACAACCGCGTCGCAACGGATGAGGAAAAGGCGTTCATCGACAGTCTGGGTACGGTTGCCGTATCCTCCAGCCTGCGCTCGATGGCACGGTTGCCGGATGGCTCCAACCAGGCGCTGGTCGAGCTGAAGGCCGTCGATGACGCCTACCCACTCTACGGCAAGCTCGAAAGTGAACCGGCGGCTCCGCTCGGCGGGATGCTTGCCGAAAACAATGGTGCGTTCGACGCGCTGGCCGCGCCGCTGCTTCTTGAGCGGCTTGGGATCAAGACCGGCGACGAAATCCTGCTGGGCAATGCCCGTATTCGCGTTGCCGGCCTGATCGTGCGTGAGCCCGACGCCCTGTCCGATGGCTTCGGTTTCGCGCCGCGTCTTTTGCTGTCGGAGAAGGCGCTCGCCGCATCCGGTCTGGTGCAGACGGGAAGCCTGGTCGAGCATGTCTACAAGGTGAAAGTGGCCGACCCCACCAGCGTTCCTGCGTTGCGCCGGCAGGCGGAGGAGACGTTTCCGCAGGCCGGATGGTCGATCCGCACCAGCCAGAATGCTGCGCCGGCACTGACGGCCAATATCACCCGTTTCTCGCAGTTCCTGACGCTGGTCGGCCTCACCGCCCTCATCGTCGGCGGCGTCGGCGTTGCCAATGCGGTCAGATCCTATCTCGATTCCAAGCGCGGCGTCATCGCGACATTCAAATGCGTCGGCGCCCCCGCTTCAATGGTCACGACTATCTATCTCATTCAGATTTTGCTGATTGCGCTGATCGGCATTGCCATCGGTCTCGTGCTTGGCGCGCTCATCCCCTTTGTTGCAGCCCAGTTCCTGGCCGGCATGCTGCCGGTTTCCACCGCGTTCCAGCTTTATCCGGCGGCGCTCGGCCTTGCCGCCGTGTTCGGCCTCCTGACCTCGCTCGCCTTTGCCATCCTGCCGCTTGGTCATGCCCGCGAGGTGCCGGCAACGGCGCTCTTCCGCGAGCAGAGTTTCGAACGGTCGCGCCTGCCGTCCTGGCCTTACATTCTTGCCGCGGGCATCTGCCTTGCGGCACTTGCTGGTCTTGCCATCCTGACCGCCTATGACCGGACGATTTCGCTGACCTTCCTCGGCGCCATCGTCTTCTCGTTCATCGTTCTGCGCGGCGTCGCCGTTCTCGTTGCCATGCTGGCTCGCCGGGCACCGCGCGTCAGCTCGCCGGCGCTCAGGCTCGCCATCGGCAATATCCACCGTCCGGGCGCGCTGACGCCATCGGTGGTCCTGTCGCTCGGTCTTGGACTGGCGCTGCTCGTGACGCTGGCCCTGATCGACGGCAATCTGCGCCGCGAGCTTACCGGCAACCTGCCGGAACGTGCCCCGAATTTCTTCTTTGTCGACATTCAGGGCGCCGAGGTCGACGGTTTTCGCTTGCTGCTCCAGAAAAACCTGCCCGGGGGCAAGATCGTCGAAGTGCCGATGCTGCGCGGCCGCATCCTCTCTTTCAACGGCGTGGATGTCACCAAAATGAATGTGCCGCCCGGCGGACAATGGGTTTTGCGCGGCGACCGGGGCATCACCTACGCCAAGAACCGGCCGGAAAACTCGTCGTTGACGGAAGGGGACTGGTGGGCACCGGATTATTCCGGTGAACCACTGGTCTCATTTTCAGCCGAAGAGGCCGGTGAACTGGGCTTGAAGATCGGCGACACAGTCACCGTCAACGTGCTCGGTCGCAACCTCACCGCCCGGATCGCCAACTTCCGCAAGGTCGAGTGGGAATCCCTGTCGATCAATTTCGTCATGGTGTTTTCGCCCAACACCTTCGCCGGCGCGCCACATGCGTGGCTTGCAACAGTTATCGATCCGCAGGCGACGGCGGCCGAGGAGGCGGCGACCCTCAGGGCTGTGACCAATACCTATCCGACGATCACCAGCGTGCGGGTGAAGGATGCGCTCGACATCATCAATGTGCTTGTCGGCCAGCTCGCAACCGCCATCCGTGCTGCCGCCGCCGTGGCACTGGTCGCATCGGTTCTGGTGCTGGCCGGCGCTCTTGCCGCCGGCAACCGCGCGCGCACCCATGATGCCGTCGTGCTGAAGACGCTGGGTGCGACACGGTCGACGCTGATCCGTGCCTTCTGTTACGAATATGCGATCCTCGGACTGTCCACCGCCACCTTCGCGCTGTTTGCGGGTGGCGTCGCGGCCTGGTTCGTGGTGAGCAGGATCATGACCCTGCCCTCGTCCTTCCTGCCGGATGTCGCCTTCGGGACCATGGCGGTCGCGCTGATTGTCACGGTCGGTTTTGGTCTCGCCGGCACCTGGAGGGTGCTCGGACAGAAGGCGGCACCCGTCCTGCGGGAACTTTGAGCGGGCAGTTAACCGTTAACGTTAGGGTGAGAAAGCCGCTCAAAGCGGCTTTTCGCTCGATTCGCAGCCCTGCCGGTCTTGTGCAAGTCATATTTCGACATCATATTCAGCACAGGCATGCTGGAGCCCCGCAGCGGCGCCTGGGCCGAGTGGCTGGCATCTCGAAAACGATGCGCCCTTGTGGCCTGACACCGTAAACTTAACCGGGGCTTATATAGAGGAAACAATGGCTGATCTTAGAAACTACCAAACCCGGACGGCGCAGACTGGTGCGCAGGCGGGGGCCGTAATCGATGAAGGTCTGCGCACCTATATGCTCAAGGTGTACAACCTGATGGCCCTCGGTCTGGCGATCACCGGTATTGCCGCCTACGCCGCATTCCAATTCGCATTTGCGGATGGACAACTGACTGCCTTCGGTCAGGCGATCTACGTGAGCCCGCTGAAATGGGTCGTCATGCTCGCGCCGCTGGCTCTGGTGTTCTACATGAGCTTCCGCATCAACTCGATGAGCGTATCGGCCGCGCAGACGACGTTCTGGGTCTATGCCGGCCTGATGGGTCTTTCCCTGTCGTCGATCTTTCTGGTCTATACGGGCCAGAGCATCGTCCAGACGTTCTTCGTCACGGCAGCTTCGTTCGGCGGTCTGTCGCTCTACGGCTACACCACCAAGCGTGACCTGTCCGGCATGGGATCGTTCCTGATCATGGGTCTGTTCGGCCTGATCATCGCCTCGATCGTCAACATCTTCCTCGGCTCGTCCGCGCTTGATTTCGCGATCTCGGTCATCGGCGTCCTGATCTTCGCAGGCCTCACCGCCTGGGATACCCAGAAGATCAAGGAAATGTACTTCGAAGCGGATGGTGCCGACGTTGCTGGCCGCAAGGCCATCATGGGGGCGCTGACCCTCTACCTCGACTTCATCAACCTGTTCCTGTTCATGCTGCGTTTCCTCGGAAACCGCGAATAGCCGGAACTGGCAATCATCTGAAAAAGGCGGCTTCTGCCGCCTTTTTTGTTGTCCGCGCTTTCGAAGATTGAAGCTTGCTTGATCGGCCCGCGGCGATGTGACAGACGACAGCACGCGATATGTCCACACGGATTTCCCATGTCTTTCATCCTGCGCGACGCCACCCTTTCCGATATTCCTGCAATAACCGCGATCTATCAGGATTCAGTGCTGAACGGCGTTGCCTCCTATGAGATGACGCCGCCGGACGAAGCGGAGATGGTCTCCCGGTTTTCGACAATCACAGGCAATGGCTATCCCTACATCACCGCAGTCGATCCCGATGGGCTTCTTCTCGGCTATGCCTATGCCTCGGCATTCTGGACACGACCGGCCTATCGTTTCCTGGTCGAGGATTCGATCTACCTGGCGCCGGAGGCGCGGGGGCAGGGGATCGGCAAGGCGCTGCTTGCCGAATTGATCAGCCGCTGTACAGCGCTCGGATTTCGCCAGATGGTCGCCGTCATCGGCGGTGCGCATCCGGCGTCCGTGGCGGTGCATCGCGCTGCCGGTTTCGAGCATGGCGGGTTGATGAAGGGGACCGGATTCAAGCACGGCCGCTGGCTCGATACGATCATCATGCAGCTGCCACTCGGCGAGGGACTGACGACCGATCCGCAGTCGGGTGTCTATCCCGATACGCTCTATCGCGGTTGATTCAGGTGTCGATCACCTTCAGCATCTTGTCGAAAACCTTCAACACCTGCTGCAGATCATGGCCGCGTTTCAGGATCATGCCATGCGTGTTGACCACGCTGAAGGCGCCCTGCTTCGCTGCCAGCTTCGGGTTTTTCTCGATCCGGAAGAGCGGCATTTCACCTGAGCGCTTGAACACCGAGAAGACCGCTCTGTCGCGCAGATGGTCCATCGCGTAGTCGCGCCATTCGCCTTCGCCGACCATTCGGCCGTAGACTCTAAGGATCAGGTCGAGTTCCCGGCGATGGAAAGTGATGGGGAGTGGGTCCTGGTTGCTGCTGCGATATTCGTGCAGATGGACAACCACATTGGACGTTTGCTGCCTTTCGGAACGGGTCTCGCCTTGCGGCAAATCCGGCTGATCGGTCATCTTTACCCCGGCTTTTATTGTGACAGGACGGTTACAGTTTGCCTGAGCTTCGCCGAAATGCAAGCTTCAAGCCGTGCCACATTGCGGGAGACTTTTTTCGGCGTGCCGCATTTCAGCCTAAACCCCGCCCCAATTCGAAAGGAAACTCCCGCTCGCTGGCGCAGGGAGTCCTACCACGCGCCGGCCTGTGCCTCTGTCTGCATTTCTTTTCGGGCGGGGTGCTGCTGGAGTGTCTGGCTATGCGCCTGTTCTGGCGCGGCCACTCCAAACGCCATGGTTCCCGGCAACGCCTGTTGTCGCGGGATATGGCCGGTTCGGTCCGGCATCTTCGAACCCTCAGCCCCAGCCCCTCGATGCTGCCGGGCCGAACCAGAAACTTGAAAAGCCGTTACCAAATCTCGTTGATTGGNNCCAATCAACGAGATTTGGTATTAGTTGGCGGCCTTTTCCGCCATGACGGTCGTGGCGCCCAAGATGGCGCCGGGCGTTTCGCTGTCCTTCATCTTTTGCAGCAGCACGGCACAGCCGCCATTGTCGCCTTCGTTGAGGATTGAGGCGGGCAGCACGAAATTTGCCGATTTGCCGTCCCACATGCCGATCGTCTGGATATCGCGGACGGAGTGCCAGTAGGAAATCTTCTTGCCGCTGTTCTCGCCCTTGGTGACGTCGATCTGCTGCTCGCGATTGAAATAGACGACGACGACATTCGCCTTGCCGCTGCCAGCGCCGACATTGATGTCGATCTCGTCCTTCCGCACGGTTGCGTTGACCGGAACGGCCAATCCCTTGCCCATTTCGTTCATTTCAGCCAGCCGCCGATTGATACCATCGAGATCGGCGCCGTTGATGTGGTCACGTCCATTCAAGATGGCCTGAGGGGTGTAGACGCCGCTGCGGCCGAGCATCTTGGCATAGGCGTACTGACGAGCGGTGTTGTCCTTGGAGGCGAGCGTGTCGGCCCAGCCGAGATAGTTCCAGTAATCGACGTGATAGGACAGCGCCACGACCTTGCCGTCGTCGATCAGTTTTTTCAGCGCCGCATCCGCCGGCGGGCAGGACGAACAGCCTTGGCTGGTAAAGAGCTCCACGACACCTGCCGGCGCGGCCAGGTCACCCGCAACAACCGGCAATGCCATCAGGCCAAAGCCGCAAGCGAGCATGATGCGGCGAATGTTGCGTGGTCCAGACATCGGTATTTCCATTTCAGGGATGCGGGTGGCGTATTCGGATGCCTCTTCATACGCCGCTCGCCTTTCAACAGAAAGTCACGTTGGAGTGAGGCGCGCGGCATTGCAAACCTCCGGCAAGGCGGGCACGAAAAAGCCGGGACTTTGCAGCCCCGGCTTTCGATTCAAAGCAGTTCGATCAGGCAGCGAGATCGCGCAGAACGGTCTGCAGGATGCCGCCATTGTTCATGTAGGTGACCTCGTCGAGCGTATCGATACGGCAGATCAGCGGAACCTCCTTCACCGTACCATCGGCATAGGTGATCTTGGCGACGCGCTTTTCACGCGGCTGGACATTGGCGAGGCCGTCGATCGTGACGCTCTCGTCGCCCTTCAGGCCGAGCGATTCCCAGGTCGTGCCTTCCTCGAAGACGAAGGGCACGATGCCCATGCCGACGAGGTTGGAGCGGTGGATACGCTCGAAAGACTGCGCCACCACGGCCTTGACGCCCAAGAGGTTGGTGCCCTTGGCCGCCCAGTCACGCGACGAGCCGTTGCCGTATTCGACGCCGGCGAAGATGACCAGCGGAACGCCTTCCGCCTTGTACTGCATGGCAGCGTCGTAGATCGACATCTCTTCCTTGGAAGGATAGTGGATCGTGTAGCCGCCTTCCTTGCCGTTCGGTCCCATCATGTGGTTGCGGATGCGGATATTGGCGAATGTGCCGCGCATCATCACTTCATGGTTGCCGCGGCGCGTGCCGTACTGGTTGAAGTCGGCAACGCCGACGCCATGGCCGATGAGGTATGCACCGGCCGGAGACGCCGCCTTGATCGAGCCGGCCGGCGAGATGTGGTCGGTGGTGATCTTGTCGCCGAACAGGCCAAGGACGCGCGCGCCCTTGATGTCGGAGATGCCCGAACCGGACTTGCCCATGCCGACGAAGTAGGGCGGGTTCTGGACATAGGTCGAGTTGTCGTCCCAGGCATAGGTCTGGCCGGCCGGAACCTGAACCGCCTGCCAGTTGGCGTCGCCCTTGAACACGTCGGCATATTTCGATGCGTAGAGTGCGCGGGTAACGTATTTCAGGATGAATTCCTGGATTTCCTGCGAGGTCGGCCAGATGTCCTTGAGAAACACCGGATTGCCATCACTGCCGATACCGAGCGGCTCGGTGGTCAGGTCCTTCTGGACCGTACCGGCGAGCGCATAGGCGACGACCAGCGGCGGCGAGGCGAGGTAGTTCGCCTGGACGTCCGGCGAGATACGGCCTTCGAAGTTGCGGTTGCCCGAGAGAACGCCGGACATGATCAGGCCCTTCTCGTTGATCGTCTTCGAGATAGGCGCCGGCAGCGGGCCGGAATTGCCGATGCAGGTCGTGCAGCCGAAGCCGACGAGGTTGAAGCCCAGCGCGTCGAGCGAATCCTGCAGACCGGACTTGGCGAGATATTCGCCGACAACTTGGCTTCCAGGCGCCAGCGAGGTTTTCACCCAAGGCGCCGATTTCAGACCCTTGGCAACCGCGTTGCGGGCGAGAAGGCCGGCGGCGATCAGAACCGAGGGGTTGGAGGTGTTGGTGCAGGAGGTGATGGCGGCAATCGCCACGTCGCCGTGACCGATGTCGTAATCCGCGCCTTCGACCGGGAAGCGCATGTCGAGCTGGCCCGGCTTCTTGTATTCGCCTTCCAGTGAACCGGCGAACCCGGATGCGATGTTTTCGAGCGGAATGCGGCCTTCCGGACGCTTCGGGCCGGCCATGGCGGGAACGACCTGACCGAGGTCGAGTTCCAGCGTGTCGGTGAAGACGAGGTCGGCGCCGTCATTGTCGCGCCACATGCCCTGGGCCTTCGAATAGGCTTCGACCAGCGCGATGCGCTGTTCTTCGCGGCCGGACATGGTGAGGTAGTTGATGGTTTCGGAATCAACCGGGAAGAAGCCGCAGGTCGCGCCGTATTCCGGACCCATGTTGCCGATCGTGGCCCGGTCGGCGAGCGTCATGTTGTCGAGGCCGGAACCGAAGAATTCGACGAACTTCGAAACCACGCCCTTCTTGCGCAGCATCTGCACGACCATCAGCACGAGGTCGGTAGCGGTGACGCCTTCCTTGAGCTTGCCCGTCAGCTTGAAGCCGATGACCTCGGGCAGGAGCATGGAGACGGGCTGGCCAAGCATGGCGGCTTCCGCTTCGATGCCTCCGACGCCCCAGCCGAGAACGCCCAGACCGTTGATCATCGTGGTATGCGAATCGGTGCCGACGCAGGTATCCGGATAGGCAGTGATCTCGCCGTCTTCTTCCTTGGTCCAGACGGTCTGGCCGAGATATTCCAGGTTCACCTGGTGACAGATGCCAGTGCCCGGAGGAACGACGCGGAAATTCTTGAATGCCTGCTGGCCCCATTTCAGGAAGCGGTAGCGCTCGCCGTTGCGCTCGTATTCGAGCTCGACGTTGCGGGCAAAGGCGGTCGGCGTGCCGAATTCGTCGACGATGACCGAGTGGTCGATGACGAGGTCGACGGGAACCAGCGGGTTGATCTTTTCCGGGTCGCCGCCGAGCGAGACCATCGCGTCGCGCATGGCGGCAAGATCGACGACGGCGGGAACGCCGGTGAAGTCCTGCATCAGCACGCGCGCCGGGCGATAGGCGATCTCGTTTTCTTCGCGGCCCTTGTTGTTGAGCCATTCGGCGACAGCCAGGATATTTTCCTTGGTGACCGAGCGGCCGTCTTCGAAGCGCAACAGGTTCTCAAGCAGAACCTTCATCGAATAGGGGAGCTTTGAAACGCCGGCGAGACCGTTTTCTTCCGCCTTGGGCAGGCTGTAATAGACATAGTCCACGCCATTGACCGAGAGCGTCGACCGACAATTGAAGCTGTCTAGGGATTTGGACACTGGATACCCCGTTCCGTTTGATCGCCAAAACCTGACGTACGAACGCCCGAACGCATTTAAAGCGCGATATGGGATGCGGGTACGGCCATTTCCGCTGTCCGTACGTGGAAATCATTCCATGTTCGGCGCTAGGATGAAATTCACGCCGACCGCTGGCGTGTTGGGGCGGTTATAGATAATTTCTACGGAACGTGCCAGACCATCCGTCCTCAATTTGAGACAATTTTTTTGCACTGCGACGAACGTCGTAAAAGGAATGTGAATGCCGATCAGCCTCGTCGTCGAGGGCCTCAGTGCGAAACGCGGCGAGGACCTGATTTTCCACGATATTTCCTTCGTTTTGTCGGCCGGGCAAGCCCTTGTCGTCACCGGTCCGAACGGGTCGGGCAAGTCGACGCTGCTGCGTGTTCTGGCGGGGCTTCTCACGGAGGAATCCGGCACCGTTCGATTGCAAGGAATTTCGTCCGATATCGGCCATCCGCGAGAGCTCTGTCACTATCTCGGACACCGCAATGCAATGAAGCGCGAACTGACCGTCGCGGAGAATCTCTCCTTCTGGAAATCCTTCATGGGTGATTCGGCGGGAGGCTTCGGAATCGGCATCGAGGCGGCCACGGAGGCGCTTGGCCTCGGTGGCATTTCGCACCTGCCGTTCGGCTATCTCTCGGCCGGCCAGCAGCGGCGGATGGCGATGGCAAAACTGCTGGTCGCCTATCGTCCTGTCTGGATCCTCGATGAACCGACGGCAGCGCTGGACGCGAAGGCCGACCGGCTGTTCGCGGGGCTGGTGGAACGGCATCTTGGTGCTGGCGGCATCGTCGTTGCGGCGACGCATCAGCCGCTGGGGGTTGAAGCACGGGAGTTGCGGATGACGGGGTTTGCGGGTTTAGCGGGAGAGTTGGTTTGAGGATCGAGCTTGCCGCACTCACCCCCCTCTGTCACTTCGTGACATCTCCCCCACAAGGGGGAGATCACCGGCCGCACCTCTTCGCCCAATCTTGGCTGGCGGAAGACCGATGAAGTCGAATCGGAAAAGAATGATCTCCCCCCTTGTGGGGGAGATGTCGGAATCACCGACAGAGGGGGGTAAAACTCTCCGCGCGGGAGGGGGAAACCCATGACCTCCCTCTTCCTCCGCGATCTCAAACTTGCCATGCGCGCCGGCGGCGGGGCGCTGATCGGCGTCTTGTTCTTCATGACGGTCGTTGCCGTCGTGCCCTTTGCCGTCGGTCCCGATCTCAATCTGCTTTCGCGGATCGGCCCGGCCATTCTCTGGATCGGCGCGCTGCTCGCCTCCCTCCTTGGCCTTGACCGGCTGTTCCAGGCAGAGCGGGAGGACGGGTCGCTCGATCTGATGCTGATGCAGGAGACGCCGCTGGTGCTGACAGTGCTGGTGAAGTGTCTGGCACACTGGACGGCGACCGGGTTGCCGCTGGTGATCGCCTCGCCGCTGCTCGGACTTTTCATGAACATGAGCGAGATCGCGATCGGCGCGACGATGCTGACGCTGCTGGTGGGGACGCCGGCCATCACCTTCATCGGCGCGACGGGTGCGGCCGTCGCGGTCACGCTGCCACGCGGCGGGTTGCTGGTGTCGATCCTTGTCCTGCCGCTGGCGATCCCGGTGCTGATCTTCGGCATCAGCGCAGCCTATGCGGCTGTCGAGGACCCCGCCCCGTTTTTGCCGCCTTTGCTGATGTTGGTGGCGATCACGCTGTTCTTTGCGGTCATCGGGCCCTTGGCGGCAGCACTGGCGCTGCGGTCCTCGTCTGACTAGAGCATTCCGCCCTTTGGTAGAGGGGCGGATAAAATGCTCTAGAACTAAAAGTTAGAGCGACCTTTACGCGTTCCTTGAACGCGTGACGCTCTAACGCAAATGTGATCGGACGACACGCATTGAAGAGAAAGCCCTTCGGCGTTAAAGAACCATCATGAGCGAAAACAGCCTGGCCATCCGCAAATTCAGCGACCTTGCCAATCCGACCCGGTTTCTTGGCCTGGCGGCGGTTGTGCTGCCGTGGCTGGCAGGGTTGACCGCGCTGCTCTTTGCCGTCGGGCTCTACCTTTCCTTCACCACCGAGGGCGATTACCAGCAGGGCGAAACGGTACGCATCATGTATGTGCATGTGCCGTCCGCCTGGCTGTCGATGATGTGCTACACGGTGATGGCGATCTCTGCACTGGGGACTCTGGTCTGGCGGCATCCGCTGGCCGATGTCGCTGCCCGGGCCGCGGCGCCGATCGGCGCCAGCTTCACCTTTCTGGCGCTCGTTACCGGTTCGCTCTGGGGCAAGCCGATGTGGGGCACCTGGTGGGTTTGGGATGCGCGGCTGACCTCGGTCTTCGTGCTGTTCCTGATGTATCTCGGGCTGATCGCGCTCAACCGGGCGATGGATGAGCCTAACAAGGCGGCGAAAGTGTCGGCCGTCTTGATCCTCGTTGGTTTCGTCAATATCCCGATCATCAAGTTTTCCGTCGAATGGTGGAACACGCTGCATCAGCCGGCAAGCGTCTTGAGGCTCGGTGGCTCGGCGATCGATCCGGAATTTTTAGCGCCGCTGCTGGTGATGGCGGTTGCTTTCACACTGCTGTTCTTCACCCTGCATATCGCCGCGATGCGCAACGAGATCTGGCGCCGCCGGGTGACCTCGATGCGCCGGCAGGCGGCTCGCAGCGCCGGTCGGGAGGTGTGAGACGATGATGACCCATACCGCCTATGTCGTCGCCAGCTACAGCATCGCCGCCGTTACCGTGGTTGCCCTCATCCTCTGGGTCTGGGCTGACGGACGCGCCCGACGCCGCGAACTGCAGGCGTTGGATCAGGCCGGCATCCGCCGCCGCTCGGCGCAAGGCGGAGACGCACAATGAGCGCCGAGACGCCAGTCGAGCCCGAAAACAGCCGACCGGGCAAGATGCGCATCGTCTTTGCAGTCCTGCCGCTGGTCATTTTCGCCGGCCTTGCCGTAATTTTCTGGAGCCAGCTCGATTCCGGCCGCGATATCAGCGAAATCCCCTCCGCGCTGATCGGCACCAAGGCACCATCCCTCGATATGCCGCCGCTCGAGGGCGCGACCTTCAAGGGCGCTGCCATGCCAGCACTGACCGATGCGGCCATCAAGGGTAAGCTGACGCTGGTCAATGTCTGGGCGTCCTGGTGCGTGCCCTGCCGCGAGGAAAACCCGATCATCCTTGAACTGGCCAAGGATCCGCGGCTGACGGTAGTCGGGATCAACTACAAGGACCAGACGGACAATGCGCTACGGTTCCTCGGCGAGCTCGGCAATCCCTTTTCCGCTGTCGGCGTCGATCCGCGCGGCAAGGCGGCGATCGACTGGGGCGTCTATGGTATCCCGGAATCTTACCTCGTCGATGCGTCGGGGACGATCGTCTACAAGCGTGTCGGACCGTTCGATGAGCGCAGCCTGAAGGGCGGACTCTATCCGGCGATCGAGAAGGCTGTGGCGAAGTAGGTTTTTCGGCCTGCTTCCTCTTCTCCCCAGCGGGGGGAAGGTGGCCCCGTAGGGCCGGATGAGGGGGCCGAAGGCAACCTCTTTCTGGCTCCGGCTTCGCCGAAGCCCCCCTCATCGCCTCGCAGTCGCTCGGCACTTCTCCCCGCCGGGGAGAAGAGGAAGCCTCCTTGTCAAATCGCGCTTTGCCACGCCTTCACCGCTTCCAGCGGATAAACCAGCATCAGCACGTTGAGCGTCAGGTTATCCCGGATCAGCCAGCCGGTGAAAATCTCGAAGAAGATGGCGATGGCAACGGTTGCCGCGACCGGTGCGCGCCAGGCGAAGAGGAAGCCGAGTACCATGAAGACCGTATCCATCGCCGAATTCAGGATGCTGTCGCCGTAATAGTCGAGCGAGATGGTCGCCGTGCGGTAACGGTCGATGATAACAGGCGAATTTTCGAGGATTTCCCAGCCGGATTCGATGACGAGCGCGAGCAGCAGCTTTGCCGCCAGCGGTTTTCGGCGCAGGGTGAGATGGGCAAGGCCGTAAAACAGGAAGCCGTGAATAATATGCGACGGCGTGTACCAGTCGGCCAGGTGCTGCGAATTGCCCGGACCGTTAGCAACCGGCTCGAACAGCTTGATATAGCCGCAGGTGCAAATCGGCGTTCTTCCGGCCCAGTATTCGATGACGATCTGCAAAACGAGAACGGCGGCGCAGGCGAGAAGCCAGAGGGTTGCGGCGCGGGGCGAACGGCTCTCGGCTGGAACGAGCATTGTCACTTGGGCGCTTCCTGTTCCAGCGAATGCTTCATGATTACAGGCATTTGCGACAGGGTGAAAAGAACGGTTATCGGCATCGTGCCCCAGACCTTGAACGCAACCCAGAAATCGGTCGAGAAATTGCGCCAGACGATTTCGTTCAGTACCGCGAGGAACACGAAAAAGATGCCCCAGCGGATAGTGAGTTTACGCCAGCCTTCCTCATCGAGCTTGAAGGCGGTGTGGAAGACATAGCCGAGCAGAGACTTTCCGAACAGCAGACCGCCGAGCAGGATAACACCGAACAGGGTGTTGATGATGGTCGGCTTGATCTTGATGAATGTGTCGTTCTGCAGCCAGAGCGTAAACGCGCCCATGACGAAGACGACGACACCCGAAATCAGCGGCATCAGCGGCAGGGTGCGGGTGAGCAGCCAGGAGGCGGTGAGCGCGATGGCGGTCGCGGCCATGAACAGGCCGGTGGCAATGAAGATCGGACCGCCGAGCTCCGTCAGTGCCGGAAACTCCCGGGCAAGCCACTCGCCGCGCGAATTGGCGAAGAAGAAGACCACCAGAGGGCCGAGCTCCAGCACCAATTTCAGGAGCGGGCTGATTTCCTTGCGCGGCTTGTCGGCCTCGATCGATGACATGATGTCGTTCCTACGTATCTGCTCGATGGAGCGATAATATTACAAGTTTCCGGCGTGTGGATGTTTTTCACGCGGGTATTTCGGTTGTGCTCGGCGAACTCTCAATTTCCGTCATTCCTGTGTCTGTCACAGGAATCCAGTGACGCGGCGTCTGCCGCGTCAAGGAGTCTTTAGCGGCGGGACGCGCCGCTGCTGGATCCCCGCCACAAGGGCGAGGATGACGGAGAAAATAGAAAGCTGCTTCCAGGCTGTTCATTCGCCCCTATAACATCAGCAAAAAGGCAAAACTATATCCGGTCAATGGGCAATTCCGGCAATCGCCTCGGCAAAATCCTTCGCTTCGAAGGGCTCGAGATCGTCGACGCCTTCGCCGACGCCGATGAAATAGACGGGGAGTTTATGCTTGGCGGAAATGGCCACAAGGATGCCGCCGCGCGCGGTGCCGTCGAGCTTGGTCATGATCAAGCCGTTGACGCCGGCGACGTTGCGGAAGATCTCGACCTGACTGAGCGCGTTCTGCCCGGTCGTGGCATCGAGCGTCTGCAGCACCGTGTGCGGTGCGTCGGGATCGAGCTTGCCGAGTACACGGACGATCTTTTCCAACTCCGCCATCAGTTCGGTACGGTTCTGCAGCCGGCCGGCGGTGTCGATGATCAGCACGTCGCTCTTCTTCAGCCTCGCCTGCTCGAAAGCCTCATAGGCAAGGCCTGCGGCGTCTGCGCCGAGCTTCGAGGAGACGATGTCGGATTTGGTGCGCTCGGCCCAGATCTTCAGCTGTTCGATGGCAGCGGCCCGGAAAGTGTCGCCGGCGGCGAGCATGACCTTGAGGCCGGCGCCGGACAGTTTTGCTGCGAGCTTGCCGATGGTGGTCGTCTTGCCGGTGCCGTTGACGCCGACGACGAGGATGACGTGCGGCTTGTGGGACAGGTCAAGCTGCAGCGGTTTGGCGACGGGGGCAAGCACCTTGGTGATTTCGGCGGCCATGATGCGAGTGACATCCTCGCCGGTCACGTCCTTGCCGTAGCGTTCCGAGGCCAGAGTGTCGGTGACGCGCAGCGCCGTTTCGACGCCGAGATCGGCCTGGATCAGGAGGTCCTCGAGATCCTGCAGGGTCTCGTCGTCGAGCTTGCGCTTGGTGAAGAGCGCGGTGATCTGGCCGGTGAGTTGCGAGGAGGTACGGGCGAGGCCCTGGCGCAGACGCTGGAACCAGGTGAGCTTCTGCTTCGGGGCCTCCGGGGCAGGCTCCGCGGCGCGGCCGGTGGCGAAGCCCTTGGGGAGGGCGATTTCGGCGGTCGTTTCGGGTTCCGCGTTTGCCGACAGATCGCTACCCCCCTCTGTCGGTTGCACCGACATCTCCCCCACAGGGGGGGAGATTGGACTCGCGGAAAGCTCCTGCGTTTCATCAATCGCAACCGGTTGCGGTGAAGGTGCGTCAGCCTCCGTCTGATCTCCCCCCTTGTGGGGGAGATGTCCCCCCCGGGTCTTGCCTTCGGCAAGCCCGAGGACAGGCTCCGGGACAGAGGGGGGTGCAAGGCTTTCCTCGATCTCGGACGCTTCGGCTTCCGCCTCCAGCAGTGAGAGCGGGGTCAGGCCGAGATCGCCGATCTCTCCGGCGGCCGGCAGAATGGCATGCGCCTCGTCCTCGTCTTTGGAGGAGACGGTCTCCGTCTCGAACTCCGGCGCATCGGGGGTATCCGCGGACGGTCCGCCGGCCGTGTCCATCTCTTCCGGCAGCACCGGGTCGGTGGCGACGGGCAGATCCTCGGTGCGGGAATGCGGCTCGAGTTCGGCTTCGATCGCCCGGGTCTCTTCAGGCGTGAAAGCCGATTCTGCAACGTCCAGAATCTCATCCGCCACAGGTGCGGCAGCAGGCTCGGCTTCAACCGGCTTGTCCTTGCCGAAGGTGAAGACCTTTTTGAGAAAGCTGAGCGCCATTGGGTATCCGTAAAACTCAGGCCGCGTCGGCGGCCATCAGTTGCATGTCGAGATGCTTGCCGTTGTGGCCGGTGATCATCGCCTGCACGAATGTGCGTGGCGTCAGGCCGGGGACTGCGGCAAGCGTGAAATTTTCCGTATGCGCCAAGCCGTTGTTCTCGACGAGCAGGCTTTGCTGCGTTCCGATCATGCTGTCAAGATGGGCGTGATGCAGCCGAAGTCCAGTGGCGCGCAGCCGCGCGGCGCGTTCTTTCACCAGGGCACGTTCGACCTGCGGCATGCGGGCGGCGGGTGTTCCCTCGCGCGGCGAATAGGGAAAGACGTGCAGATGGGCGATATTGGCCTCCTCGGCCAGCCCCATCGCATTCGCAAACATCTCTTCGGTCTCGGTCGGGAAGCCGGCGATCATGTCGGCGCCGAAGCTCGTTTCGGGACGCAGGCGGCGCACGTCTTCGATGAACGTCAGGGCATCGGCGCGGGAATGCCGGCGTTTCATCCGTTTCAGGATCATGTCGTCGCCATGCTGCAGCGACAGGTGCAGATGCGGCATGAAGCGCGGTTCGTCGGCGATCAGGTCCATGAGATGGCTATCCGCCTCGATGCTGTCGATTGAGGAGAGGCGCAGGCGCCGGATTTCCGGTACCTGCTTCAGGAGCGTCTTTGCCAACAGGCCGAGCGTCGGGATGCCCGGCAGATCGGCGCCATAGCTCGTTGCATCGACGCCGGTCAACACGATCTCGCGGTAGCCGCTTTCGGTGAGCTTTCGCGCCTGATCGACGACGGCGCCCATTGGGACGGAGCGCGAATTGCCGCGGCCATAGGGGATGATGCAGAAGGTGCAGCGATGGTCGCATCCGTTCTGGACCTGGATGAAGGCACGGACATGCCCCTCGATCAGCTTGACCATCTGCGGTGCGGTTTCGCGCACGCTCATGATGTCGTTGACGCGGAGCTTTTCTTCCGCCGAAACGCCGAAATCGGGCAGCGACCGATAGGAGGCGCTTTTCAGCTTCTCTTCGTTACCGAGCACGGCATCAACTTCCGGCATCTCGGCAAAGCTCTGCTTTTCGGTCTGCGCGGCGCAGCCGGTGACGATGATGCGGGCATGCGGGTTTTCGCGCCGGGCGCGGCGGATCGCCTGGCGGGCCTGGCGCACGGCCTCGCCGGTGACGGCGCAGGTATTGACCAAGATGGCGTTGTTCAGCCCCGCCTTCTCGGCCTCAGCCCGCATCACTTCGGATTCATAAGTATTGAGACGACAGCCGAAGGTTATGACGTCGACGCCGCTCAAAGCGCGGCGCTTTCCGTCCGCGGTTCTTCCTCGCGCGACCAGAGGCCGGTTGACGGATCGACGGTGCCGGACCATTCCCATTCGGCAGGGCCGGTCATGACGACATGATCGTCGCGCTCGCGCCATTCGATGGTGAGGATGCCGGGCGGGGTAGCGCTGGCGACTTTGATAGCAACGTTGCGGCCCGTGCGGCCCGTGCGGGCAGCGGAAACGGCGGCAGAGCAGGCGGCGGAACCGCAGGCGAGCGTCAGGCCGGCGCCACGTTCCCAGGTTCGGGTCGTCAGCGACGAGGGCGAGGTCACTTGGGCCAGCGTGATGTTGGCACGTTCGGGAAACATCGGGTGGTTTTCGAGCAGCGGGCCGAAGCGTTCGAGATCGAAGGACATGACGTCACGGTCGACCCAGAAGATCGCATGCGGATTGCCCATCGACATGACGGAAGGCGAATGCAGGATCGGATCGTCGATCGGGCCGATCTGCAGCTCGATGCGACTGGTATCGTAGAATTCTTCCGACAGCGGAATCCTGTCCCACTCGAAAACCGGCGTGCCCATGTCGACGGAGATCGTTCCATCTGCATGTTCTTCTGCATTCAGAATGCCGGCGACGGTCTGGAAGGTGAAAACCTTCTTGCCGGTCTCGGCTGAAAGTGCCTGGACGACGCAGCGCGTGCCGTTGCCGCAGGCCTGCGCCTTCGAACCGTCGGAATTGAGGATGTCGATCCAGGCATCCGTGCCGTCAGCCTTCGGATCATGGATCGCCATGATCTGGTCGAACCGGGTATCCGGATGGGCATTGAGCGCGATCGCGGCCTGTGGCGTCACCCTGTCCTTGCGGCCGCGCATGTCGACGACCAGGATCTTGTTGCCAAGCCCGTTCATCCTTGCGAATTCGACCGTTGTGTTCATGACGTCCATTTCCAGCGTTTGTTGGCGTGTATATGGCGGAATTGTGCGGAAATTACCAGTGGTGCCTTCACCCTCTCCTTGAGGGGAGGGTCGGAGCGGAGCGACGGGGTGGGGTGATTTCCTGTGCGTCTGTGACGGCCCCCACGTGCGACCGCATAGCGACCTCCCCTTCGAGGGGAATAATCGTGTGCGTCCAGATCAGTCTATATCTGGATCGGCTTTCCATAGTATCAGCGATAGAATTCCAAACGGGCCGGCCCCAAAGCAGAATATTCCCCAGAGTACGGGGCTTAATCCCTTAGTTCTTGCGATGTGGGCTCCGCATTTTCCGCATAGCAAAAAAAACATCAATCCGAAAACAGCTAATAACATCTCCATCCAGCTATTTATGGGACTACCTTCTATGGGATGCAACTGCAGTTTCGCCCGGCGGAGTGGGGATTGAAATACCTCTTCAACCTAAAACCGGGGAGAAGTGAGGGGCAGTGACGGAAGGGCATGAAATTTCGCCCGGTTGGCCGGACCGGCTGATGCCGGTTGTTGCGCATCGAGGCGTTGCCATCTCAGCCATGGCGGCTAGTCTTAAGGTGGAGGATTGATGCCTGCGGAGGATAGACATGCCCGATGCCGTTGCCGTACTGACTGGAAAATGCCTGTGCGGCGCCGTGGAGTACGCAGTCGACGATGCTTTCGAATATTCGATGAACTGCCATTGTTCCAACTGCCGGCGCACGACCGGGTCGGCCTTCAAGCCGTTTGCCGGAATCAGGCGGGAGCGGCTGCGGGTCGTCAGGGGTAAGGACGCCATGCTGATCTATGGCGATGGCGACGATGCCAGTGACGTGCATTGCGGCACCTGCGGATCGCTAGTCTATTCCGTCGTGCGCGAGGGTACCTATGTGCATGTCGCCATGGGAACGCTGGTCGATGCGCCGTCGATCCGGCCGACCGGACACATCTTCGTCGGCTCGAAGGCGCCGTGGTACGAGATCACCGATGATCTGCCGCAGTATCGGGAGTTTCCGGATGCGTGAGGGCGCTTGTCTCGCACGGTGGTAGCCCCACCCTCCGTCATCCTCGCCCTTGTGGCGGGGATCCAGCCACGGCGCGTCCGCGCCGTGAAAGGACTCGTGCCGGATCGCTCAACGAGTCTAAGGCGCCGTGGACACGGCGCACTGGATTCCTGTGACAGGCACAGGAATGACGGAGGAGGAGGGCTTGCGGCGTGAAAGTGGTACCCCACTCAGATCTCCGGAACGTCGAAAACCTCACCCGCCCGCAGCGCCCGAAAGCGTTCCGGCGAGACGCCCTGCTCTCCCAATGCCTTTTCCAACGCGGCGACCGGCGCCTCGATTCCCTCGTTCGTCAGTTGCACCGTCGCGAAATGATGCCCCGCGACATGGGCCGCATTGCAGAGCTGCATGCCCTTCACCGCCTCGTCCGGGTTCTGGTGTTGGGCTTTCATGAACCAGCGCGGTTCGTACGCGCCGATCGGCAGGCAGGCGAGGCGGAAGGGGCCGTGTTTCTCCGCAGCTGCGCGGTAGTTAATGCCGTCGTGGAAGCCAGTGTCGCCGATATGGTAGATCTTGCCGGCAGGCGTGGTGATGACGAAGGCGGCCCAGAGGGCCATGCGGCGGTCGCGGGTGCCTCGGGCCGACCAGTGATGGCAGGGCTCGCAGTCTATGGTGATTTCGTCCCAGAAGGAAACCTGCTCGCCCCAGTCCATGTCGGACATCTTGGCGTCGGGAATGGCGCGGTGGATGATCGTGTCGTTACCGAGCGGGGTGATGATATGGGGGCCGTGATCCTCGTGCAGGCGCTTCAGCGTTGCGAGGTCCAGATGGTCATAGTGATTGTGGGTGACGAGCACGACATCAATCGGCGGCAGGTCGTCGAAGGTGATGCCCGGCTCGACCACGCGCTTGGGGCCGGCGAAGGACAACGGGCTGGTGCGCGGCGACCAGACGGGATCGGTCAGAATGTTGAGCCCGGCGACCTGGATCAGCAGCGTGGCATGGCCGACCATGGTGACGCGCAGAGTGTCGCCATCGACGCGATCATCGGGCTTTGCCGGCGGGAAGGGACTTGGGGCGCTCTTCGGCCAGGCAATCCGACCGCCGCCGAACTGCCAGCGCATGAGCTCGCGGAAGCCAAGCGGCGCTTCGCCTTCGGGGTTGAAGAAGAAGGTGCCGTCGAAATGATCGGAGACGGGGCCGGTGTAGTAGGGATTGCGTTGCTTGCGGGGCGGCGGCGTCATGGGGAACCGATCGATGGGAACTGTCGAGGTGATCTGGTGTGCGCCGCGCGTGTTTGTAAGGGCGTTCGACCGGCATTCCGGCATTTTTAGCCCTTATCCTTGACTTTCCCGCCCATATCGTGTTTACCGCCCGCAATCTGCGACAAGAACGAAGACTTGTAGCCGCCGACCGGGACCCGTCAAAGGTATAAAGAGATCCCGGAGGTCAACACCCGACAGCGCGTTGCGCCCTCGGGTGCTTTTTGGCTTTGCGTCTTGTTTTCGTCAAGGAAAAGCACAACGTTTCGGGCAAACCAAAAGCCATGAAGCGACAAGGATGAAGCGATGTTTGAAAGTCTCCAGGACCGCCTTGGATCAATCCTGAATGGATTGACCGGCCGTGGCGCGCTGTCGGAAGCCGATGTCTCGGCTGCCCTGCGCGAGGTTCGCCGTGCGCTCCTGGAAGCCGACGTCGCGCTCGAAGTCGTGCGGTCCTTTACCGACAAGGTGCGTGAAAAGGCCGTCGGCGCCGAGATCCTGAAGTCGATCAAACCCGGCCAGATGGTCGTCAAGATCGTCCACGACGAGCTGATCAACATGCTCGGCTCGGAAGGCGTGCCGATCGATCTGAATGCCGCCGCTCCTGTCGTCATCATGATGGTCGGCCTGCAGGGCTCGGGCAAGACGACGACGACGGGCAAGATCGCCCTTCGCCTGAAGACGCGGGACAAGAAGAAGGTCCTGATGGCGTCGCTCGACACGCGCCGTCCGGCAGCGCAGGAGCAGCTGCGCCAGTTGGGCGCGCAGACCAGCGTCGATACGTTGCCGATCATCGCCGGCCAGTCGCCGACCGATATCGCCGCGCGCGCCGTGCAAGCCGCCAAGCTCGGTGGCCATGACATCGTCATCCTCGACACTGCCGGCCGTACGCATATCGACGAGCCGCTGATGATCGAGATGGCGGAGATCAAGCGCCGCTCGAACCCGCATGAAATCCTGCTCGTCGCCGATGCGCTGACCGGTCAGGACGCCGTCAATCTCGCCCGCAATTTCGACGAACGCGTCGGCATCACCGGTCTCGTGCTCACCCGCATGGACGGCGATGGTCGCGGCGGTGCTGCCTTGTCGATGCGCGCCGTCACCGGCAAGCCGATCAAGCTGATCGGTGTCGGCGAAAAGATGTCGGAGCTGGAAGAATTCCACCCGCGCCGCGTCGCCGACCGCATCCTCGGTATGGGCGATATCGTTTCGCTGGTTGAGAAGGCCGCCGAAAACATCGATGCCGAGAAGGCGGCGGCCATGGCCGCCAAGATGAAGACCGGCAAGTTCGATCTCAACGATCTCGCCGATCAGCTGGGCCAGATGCAGAAGATGGGCGGCATGGGCGGCATCATGGGCATGATGCCCGGCATGGCCGGCATGAAGGACAAGATGGCGTCTGCCGGTCTCGACGACCGCATGTTCGGCCGCCAGCTCGCCATCATCTCCTCGATGACCAAGGCAGAGCGTGCCAATCCGGATATTCTCAAGCATTCCCGCAAGAAGCGCATCGCGGCCGGTTCAGGCACGGATGCGGCCGAAATCAACAAGCTTCTGAAGATGCACCGTTCCATGGCCGACATGATGAAAATGATGGGCGGCAAGGGCAAGGGCGGCATGATGAAGCAGATGATGGGTGGCCTTGCCGGCAAGATGGGCCTCGGCGGGATGGGTGGCGGCATGGGCGGAATGCCTGATCTGTCGAAGATGGACCCCAAGCAACTCGAAGCCCTGCAGAAGCAGGCCGAAGCGGCCGGTCTCGGCAAGGGGTTGCCCGGTGGCGGCGGTTTGCCGGGTTTGGGCGGCGGCATGAAGCTGCCTGGTCTCGGTGGCGGATTCCCGGGTCTGCCCGGTTTGCCGAAGAAGAAGTGAGGACTGGACCGCTATGATTGATCCAGCAGTCAAGCAGGAACTGACGGGCTATCGCCAATCGATCGACAATATCGATGCGGCGCTCGTCCACATGCTGGCCGAACGGTTTCGCTGCACCAAGGCGGTGGGCGTGCTGAAAGCCAAACATAATTTGCCGCCGGCGGACCCGGCGCGCGAGGAATACCAGATCGAACGCCTTCGCCATCTGGCGCGGGATGCCAATCTGGATCCGGATTTCGCGGAGAAGTTCTTGAACTTCATCATCCACGAAGTCATCCGGCATCATGAAGCAATCGCTGCCGATCTCAAGGATTGATCCCGAAAAGTGGAAACCGGTTTTCGGACCAGATCAATCCCAAGGAAATCAGCTTTAAAAATACACAAAAAGGCCGCCAGAGGCGGTTGAATATCTCAAGGAGTACATGACATGGCACTGAAAATTCGTCTCGCCCGCGGTGGTTCCAAAAAGCGCCCGTTCTACCAGATCGTTATCGCTGACGTGCGTTCGCCGCGCGACGGCCGTTTCCTGGAAAAGGTCGGCTCGTGGAACCCGATGCTGAAGAAGGACGACGCAAAGCGCGTTGAACTGAACGTCGAGCGCATCCAGCATTGGATGTCGAACGGCGCGCTGCCGACCGACCGCGTTCTGCGCTTCCTCAACGAAGCCGGCGTTGCAACCCGCGAAACCCGCAACAACCCGACCAAGGGCCTGCCGGGCAAGAAGGCGCTCGAGCGTATCGCCGAAGCCAAGCAGAAGGCTGAAGACGCAGCCGCCGCTGCCGCTGAATAAGCCGGGCGATAGCCTATTTTGAAGCGGGCGGCGTTTTCATGCCGCCCGTTTTCGTTTATGCGAAGGGCATAATCTGGAGATCGAGCCGGCCATGAGCAAACTCAAAAACCCTGTCCTGATGGGAACGATCGGCGGCGCTCAGGGCTTGCGCGGCGAAGTGCGCGTCAAGTCCTTTGCCGAGGAGCCGACCGCGATCGGCGACTATGGCCATCTTCACTCCGAGGACGGCCGTTCGTTCGAAGTTCTGGAAGTGCGCGAGGCGAAGAATGTCGTCATCGTGCGGTTTCGCGGCATCAACGACCGAAATGCGGCCGAGGCGCTGAACGGGCTGGAACTCTATGTCGAGCGCGACAACCTGCCGGACGACGATCTCGACGAGGATGAATTCTTCTACGCCGATCTCGAGGGCCTGGAAGCGCTCGATGCCGACGGCAAGAGCTATGGCACCGTTACCGGCGTGTTCGATTTCGGCGCGGGCGATCTTTTGGAACTCAAAGGTCCCGGCAAACGGCCGGTGCTGATCCCCTTTACCGAGTGGTCGGTGCTGGAAATCGATCTGGAAGCGGGCACGATGCTGGTCGATGCCCTGGCAGCCGGTCTCACCGACGACAAAGACGGGGATCCGACGAGCCAGTTCAAGCCCAAGGGGAAGTGAGCGGTGTCCTTCCGCGCCACCATCCTGACGCTCTACCCGGACATGTTTCCGGGGCATCTTGGTCATTCGCTGTCCGGCAAGGCGCTGGAGCGCGGCCAATGGACGCTCGATACGTTGCAGATCCGTGATTTTGCCGAGGACAAGCACCGCACTGTCGATGACACGCCGGCCGGCGGCGGCGCCGGTATGGTGCTGAGAGCCGATATCCTGGCCAAGGCAATCGATCATGCCTCTGATGGTGACGACCGGCCCCGGCTTTTGATGAGCCCGCGCGGCAAACCGTTGACGCAGGAGCGTGTGCGCGAACTCGCTAGCGGCCCCGGTGCCATCATCGTCTGCGGCCGTTTCGAAGGCGTCGACCAGCGGGTGATCGATGGGCGCCAGCTCGAAGAGGTTTCGATCGGTGACTACATCCTCTCGGGCGGTGAGCCGGCGGCGCTCACCCTGCTCGACGCGATCGTTCGCATCCTGCCCGGCGTGATGGGTAACGATCTCTCCGGCGTGCATGAGAGTTTCGAGGGTGGGCTATTGGAGCATCCGCATTATACGCGGCCGCAGGTCTTCGAAGGGCAGGAAATCCCGGCGGTGCTGACGTCCGGCCATCACGGCGACATCGCCAAATGGCGGGAGTCGGAGGCGCGGCGGCTGACAGCGGAGCGGCGGCCGGACCTGCTGCGGAGATAGTCTCCGTCGCTATCCCTGTCCTGCATCGCACTACGTAAGCGCGAACTTCGACTCCGGATGACATTTATGCGTTTTCTTGTAGGCTGCTGAGAAGTCGGCGGCTGGAGAATCACCATGGGAAGAAGTCACGCCTTTGCGGCAAACGTCATAGCCGCAACCGTTGTGGCGGGCTTGCTTGTTGTGGAGCCTGCATTGGCTGACGAGGGAGGTTTAAGCTTCTGGCTTCCTGGCACATTCGGAAGCTTTGCCGCCGCACCCGGCGAACCGGGATGGTCATTTGCCACCATCTATCTGCACTCCTCAGCCGACGCTGGAGCGGCAAAAGCGTTTCCGCGCGGTGGAAGAGTTGACCTCGGTGTGGATGGTCGTGCTGATCTCTTACTGTTTGGACCAACATATACGTTCGAGCAGCCGCTATGGGGTGGTCGGGCTTCCTTCAGCCTTTTGGGCATTGCGGGCCGAAGTGTCGGGTCCGTTGATGCGACGCTATCAGGGCCAGGTGGCGGCCTGATCAACGCTCACGAAAGCCAATCAGTGACGGGCTTCGGTGACATCATCCCGCAGTTCGTGCTGAAATGGAACGAGGGCGTCAACAACTACATGACCTATGTTACGGGCGATATCCCGGTTGGTTCTTATGACCCAGACCGCCTCGCCAACCTGGGCCTTGGTCACGCGGCCGTGGATAGCGGCGTTGGCTATACCTATCTCGATCCCGGTACTGGCCGGGAGTTCTCGATCGTCGGCGGCCTGACCTACAATTTCGAGAATCCGGATACCGACTACAAAAACGGCATCGACGGTCACATCGATTGGGCCGCCTCGCAGTTTCTCAACGAACATGTGCATGTGGGTGTGGCGGGCTATGCGTTCCAACAGCTTACGGGAGACAGTGGGGAGGGCGCGACACTGGGCGACTTCAAGTCGCGCGTCTTCGGTATCGGACCCCAAGTTGGCTACAAATTCGAAGCAAGCGACACGACCGACGGGTATGTCAACCTCAAGGGCTATTACGAGTTCGGCGCGAAGAACCGTGCCGAAGGTTGGAATGTGTGGTTGACGCTGGCATTCTCTCCAGCGGCCAAACGCCCTGAGTAAAGACGGTTCTCCGCACTCTACGATAGGCCAACGTTGCCGCAGGTGACGACCGCTCGCAGGAGCCGAGTCGAGTCGTCACCCCGCCACGCAATAATAAACCGCTAGCAGCAAGTCGACCACGATGACGAGGCGGTGGATGGATCTGCGGTACTCCTCATCTCAAGCATTTTGGCCGGGGGATGGTGATCCCCCGGCCATTGCTTTGTGATATGCGGCAAGCCGCGATGCGGGGTTAGTTGGTTGCAGCAGCTGCCTTTTCGATGAGGTCGGCGACGGCCTTCGGGTTCGAGACGTACACCGCGTGGCTGCCGGGGACTTCGGTGACGGTTGAGCCGGCGCGCTTTGCCATCAGCCTTTGTGCGGGCGGCGGGATCATGTGGTCGTCGGAAGCGACGAGATAGAAGCTCGGCTTCACCTTCCAGGCCGGTTCGGTCAGGGCGCCGGTCAGGGCTGCAACGCCCCACGGAACCTGGGAGGCGGCCATGAAGGCGGCGGTTTCGGGTTCGACGTCAGCGGCGAAGGATGCGGCGAATTTCGTCTTGTCGAGGAACAGGAAGCCGTCGACCGGCGGCAGGATCGGCGGAACCGCAGCACCTTCCGGCGGATTGGC
>UCEZ01000081.1 GCA_900471525.1 Hyphomicrobiales bacterium
GACCGATCAAGCCGGCTGTCATGGCGCCCAAGCCCCACCATCCCAATCCCGGAAACAAGACGCCCGCGGCAGTGACCGGATGCGCCCATCCGATGATCCCAAACGGCGGCACGGCCATCAGGACGGCTGCGGCCAGATAGCGCAGCGGTCTCTTGGCCTCGACTGTCGTCCAGAGCGCCCAATGGATCGTCACGAAGCTGACCGAGGCGAGGAACCAGAGGATCAGTCCAGGCCAAAGATCGGACGCATAGAACGCAGCAACCCCCTGCGGCAGACCGCGCGATGCCGCCAGAAAATACCCTGCAGATACCAATCCCGCCGCCAGTCTGGTCGGGGCGATCGACCAGAGGATGGGAAAGGCGAGAGCCACTGGAAGAAGAAGGACTTGGCCGCTCCAACCGATCCAGCCGGCGGCAACAGCGATGACGATCGGCACGACGGTGCGAATGTAGTCACGGCGCATAGGTCAACACCTCCTGCGCCAGACCGAGTATGCCGGACACGGGCAACGGACCAAAATAGCGGGAGTCGTAGGAACCAACGAAGCTTGAGTGCAGAAAGACAGTGTCCGCGGGGACGGTTCCGCCGGCAAATGGCGAGAGCGGGCGGCCCTTGCCGTCGGTCTTTGCGATTGCCGAACTGGCGACAAGGACGCCATTGACACGCAGGTGAGATCCGATCTCGACGCTCTGACCGGCGGTCGCAATGACGGTCTTGATCAACGGGGCAACCCCGCCAGGGCACAGTCCCGATCGCAGATAACCGCGCGTTCGCGCCGCCTGCATTGCCTCGGTGTCGGGCGGGCAGATGAACACCAGATCGCCGACAGCCGGCGGACGTCGAAGTGTGACAATCCGCCAAAGCCCGAGAGGTTCGCTCGGCGTCATGTTGATCCGAAACCCTCCCGACGTGGCCGCCACCAACAGCAGACCAGCGAGTGCGGCCGCGGCCAACAAAATCTGTCCCGCTTTTTTGCGTTGCGAAGATTTCACGCGGCTCTGTGCGGCGACAGGTATCATTTCAGGGAGAGCCCCTGGCTCTTGGTTTGCCGCAGTGACTCCGCTTGTTTGGTTGCCTCGACCGTCCTTTCGTGGGCCGCGAGCTGCTGGATGGTGCGCATTGAATTCCAGGCGGTCTGCACTTCCGCCTTTTGTCCTGGCGTCATTCCGGCAGTGACCGCATCGTAAACCTTGCCCTTGGCTTCCTTCGCCTCGATGCCCAGGAATGTCCGTTCGCCAAACCGTTCGGAGACGGCCTTCGCAAACCCCTCGAGCTCAGCCTTCACCATCTTGTCGGCAAGGGCATATTCGAGGCCCGCCGGAAGATCATTCCGGTCGATTGCATCGCGAACGCGTTCGAGCGTTTGCTTCGCGGCTGGAGACAGTGCCGGGACGTCGACCGATACGTTGAGACGCGTCGTCCGCTCTTCAGCTTCGTGCTTGTGTTCGGCTTCTGCCCGCGAGCGGAGATAGCGTTCGAGATTGCGCGCCAGTGCCGGCGCATTGGTGATCGCCCGTTCGCGGTCCTGTTTCTCGGTCCGGCTTGCAAACATGCCGGTCTTGCCTTTCAGCGCACCGAAGCTTTCAGGTTCGCCTGCGATCTTCGCCAACGTGGCTTTGGCAGTAGCCTCATCTCTCAGCATCGCGTCGACATTGATCGCCTTGAACGCGGCTTCCGGCTGGGCGTAGACGAGATGGAAGCGGGTCGAGACGTCCTCCCATTGTTTCTTGAGGCCGGGATCGGCGGCGAGCTTATCCTCGACGGCCTGCGCGACGGATTTCGGGAAAGTGGAAATGCCTGCGACCATAGGCTTCGGCTCCTTGATGACGTTCGGGCGGGGAGATTTTGCAATGCTGCCGGCAAGACCAAGCTTGGCACCGATGGCCGCAAGACGGGCGGCGAGATCGGCAATTTTCTGTTTTTGCCGGACGGCCCATTGGAGGCGATCACGTGCGATCGTCCGGGCGACATTCATGAGGTGCAGACCTCGCACCTCGGCAAAGCGAAGAGCCTGCCCATAGAACGACGCCTTCTCATAATCGAGCGTCGTCTCCTTGGCGTTTCGACGCGACAGGATCGGGATGAGGCCGCCGGATTTCGCGAAGGAGCGACTGCCGTAGTAGACGGCGAGATCCTCACGATGGCGCGTCATGGCCACATAGGTGAGATGCCGGTCCAACGAGAGGGAAGCAAGTACCTTCACCCGGTCGATGGTCGCGCCCTGGCTCTTGTGGATCGTCGTCGCATAGCCGTGATCGAGATTGTTGTAGAAGCGCTGCTCGATCGTAACCTGACGGCGGTGCTCGCCGTCACCAATCTCCGCAACGATCCGGCCAGGTGCGGCTTCAAGCACCTTTGCGAGCATGCCGTTCTTAACACCAAGGCTGCCCTCGTTCTTGAGGAACACGATCTGGTCGCCGGTCGCGAACATGCGGGTTCCGTCCTCTGTCTTGAACGCAAACCCGTCTGCGACGACGCCGCGTTCGACCAGCTTGGCGCGCGCCATATCGTTGAGCATTCGGACGTCGCGGCGGAGGTGTGCGAGGATCAGGCTGGTCTTCGAAGGGTCGTAGTCGCGGTCCCAAGCTGCGATCAGGCTCTCGACCGCCTCGTCCTTCAGTCTCAAACCAATCGTTCGACCATGAGTGGTGTAGGCATCGACAGCCTTGCGGATATTGCCCCGAGCGAGATCGAGCGAGGCATCGCGCATCCATTGCTGGCGCTGGCGATAGATCGTTTCGAGTTCGGCATAGCCGATGCGATCGGCAATGGCGCGGAAGGCGGCACCCGCTTCGATCGGTTGGAGCTGTTCGGGGTCGCCGACCAGAACCAATTTCGCACCGGCCCTGGTCACGGTTTCGACGAGCATCGCCATCTGCCGTGACGACACCATGCCCGCCTCGTCCAGCACAATAACAGTTTTGTGGTCGAGCTGATTGCGTCCCTGGTTCCAGCGAAGCTCCCACGATGACAACGTGCGCGATTGGATGCCTGCTTCCTTCTCCAATCCCTCGGCCGCTTTGCCCGCCAGGGCGGCGCCGACGACAAGATAGCCGGCCGCTTCCCACGCCTCGCGGGCAGCCTTCATCATCGTGGTTTTGCCGGCCCCAGCGCGGCCAATGACGGCGGCAATCCGTTCGCCGCCAGCCACATGTTCGATCGCCGTTCGCTGCTCATCCGACAGACGGGAATGGCGCGCAAAGGTCGCCTGCAGCACCGCCTCACGGACGCCATGGGAGGCGCGACCGGAGAGCCAGATCGCCCGATTGGCCATCTCGGCTTCGAGCCGGATCATCTCGCGCGTGGTGTACTTCGCGGGTGTCCGAATACCTGTCGCAAAGTTGATCCGCTCGCGTTCGAGCCGGAGCGCTTCCGGACTTTGCAGAATGCGGACCATCAGACTTTGGAACAAAGCGACATCGTCGATATAGCGATACAACACCTTCGCAACATCGCGTTCGTCGAAGACGCTCTTCTCCCGCGTGATCAGGTCGAGCACGATCTCCGGACGGCGCTGGATGCGGCGGGCGTTCTCGCTGCGGCGCTCCTCCTGAAGCTCGATGCGTTCGAGTTTGGGAGCCGACGCCTCCGACTTGTGTTCAGATTGCTCGGCCTTGCGCTCGATGGCTTTGGCGCCGACGCCGAGGTGAATGGTTGGCTCAAGGTCGATACCCTGCTTTTCGAAGGAACGGCCATCGATGCGGATATCGAGGCCGGCAAGCGCCAGATGCTTGTTCTGGCGGGCAAACCAGCCGTCGCGAAACGCATTGAAATCCTCAGTGCTACCGGCCCACAGCTGATAGACGATTTTGCCGGCGTCGTTGCGCATCGGCTTGCCGTCCGGGGCAAGAACCGGGACCCTCTTCGAACCGAAACCGTCTTCGGTCAGCGGGCGCAATGTGGTCATGAGGTGGACGTGCGGGTTGCCGGGAGCGTCGTGATAGACCCAGTCCGCGACCATGCCCTGCGCGGTGATGTGGCCCGCCACAAAGTCGCGCATGAGCGCAATGTTCTGCTCGGCCGTCAGCTCGAGCGGCAGGGCTATGGTGACGTCCTTGGCGAGCTGCGCGTCGGATCGCTTCTCGAAGTCCTCCACCTTGTTCCAGAAGGCCTCGGATGCGCCGGCGACCGAGCGATCGGCAATCATGCTGCGCACCCATTCCGGCGCGTTGGCAGGGATCACGAACTCCTCATGCAAGAGCCCCTGCTTTCGCGTGTAGTCGATCGTCCGGGCTTCGCGTTCGTAGTCCATCTTGGCGCAATGCCGGTAGGCCGCCGACAGCACAGCGCTGCGACCGGAGCCGCGGGCGACAATGCTGACGCTGAAATGGGGAACGGCCACGGCGAAATCTTTTCCCGGTTGCGAACGAAATCAAAGGGTTCGTCGGGAGCGGCGGCCCTACCAGGCTCTCTCAGCAACACGTCGCGGCAGCGACGTATA
>UCEZ01000124.1 GCA_900471525.1 Hyphomicrobiales bacterium
GCTTCCTCGATGACCTTCTGGTTGCGTCGCTGGATCGAGCATTCGCGTTCGCCGAGGTAAAGCACGGTGCCGTGCTTGTCGCCAAGCACCTGGATCTCGATATGGCGCGGCTGGGTGACGAATTTCTCGATGAAGATACGGTCGTCGCCAAACGAGCTTTTCGCCTCGTTCTTCGAGGACTGAAATCCTTCGCGCGCCTCTGCGTCGTTCCAGGCAATGCGCATGCCCTTGCCGCCACCACCGGCCGACGCCTTGATCATCACCGGGTAGCCGATTTCGGATGCGATCTTCACCGCCTCGTCGGCATCGGCGATCAGGCCCATATGGCCGGGCACGGTGGAGACGCCGGCTTCTGCCGCCAGCTTCTTCGAGGTGATCTTGTCGCCCATCGCCTGGATGGCTCCGACCGGCGGGCCGATGAAGGCGATACCCGCCTTCTCCAGCGCCTCGGCAAAGGCGGCATTTTCTGACAGGAAGCCATAACCCGGATGCACCGCATCGGCGCCGGTCTTCCTGATCGCGTCGAGGATATTGTCGATGACGATATAGGACTGGTTCGACGGTGCCGGCCCGATATGCACGGCATCGTCCGCCATCTTCACATGCAGCGCATCGGCGTCCGCGTCGGAATAGACGGCAACCGTCTTGATGCCGAGCTTCCTGGCCGACTTGATGACCCGGCAGGCGATCTCGCCGCGATTGGCGATGAGGATTTTCTTGAACGGCGCCATCACACCTCCATCACGTCTTCAAAGGCTTCCGGGAAGCTCTTGCGCCCGACCCTCTCGTCGATCCGCAGCAACGCTTCATAGGATGTTGGATCGAACGGATCCTCGGCCGGCACGACCTCGCGGCCAAACAAAAGGTTGAGCCGTCCGGCGTCGAGATTGCCGCGTTCGAACGGCTCGGTGCCGAAATGGTGCCAGAGGGCATGCAGGAAGGCGGCATCCACCTTGGCCTCGATCGTGTTCGGGCGAGCGAGGCGTTGCAAGGCCTTGAGCGGCGTTACCCCTTTCTCGTTCGCCCGCCGGATGGTGAAATGATGGCCGTGGCCCGGCATGCCGGAGGGAAAACCCCTGTGCTTTGTCATCTCGGGCCGTTTTGCCATGTTGGTCTCCTTACGCCTTGGCTGTCTGCTCTGGGGCGATCTTGTCCTGCATTTTCGTCTCGAAGTCGGAGGCGTCGTGGCGCTCGTGCAACTGCTCGGATGGCTCGCCGGACAGGCGGTTGACCATACGGCCGCGTTTCACCGCAGGGCGTTCCGCGATCTCAGCGGTCCAGCGCTGCACGTGCTTGTAGCTCTGAACGTCGAGGAAGGTGCCGGATTCGCCGTATTGCTTGCCCTGAGCCAGATTGCCGTACCACGGCCAGATGGCCATGTCGGCGATCGAATATTCCGAGCCGGCCATATAGCGGTTGTCGGCGAGATGCCGGTCGAGCACGTCGAGTTGGCGCTTCACTTCCATCGCAAAGCGGTCGATGGCGTATTGGATATGCACCGGCGCATAGGCATAGAAATGGCCGAAGCCGCCGCCGAGATAGGGTGCAGACCCCATCTGCCAGAACAGCCAGTTCATCGCCTCGGTGCGCGCCTTGTGATCCTCAGGCAGGAAGGCACCGAACTTGCCCGCGAGATAAAGCAGGATCGAGCCGCTTTCGAAGACGCGGGTCGCCTCCGGCGTGGAACGGTCCATCAGGGCCGGGATTTTCGAGTTCGGATTGACCTCGACAAAACCGGAGCCGAACTGGTCGCCATCGCCGATCCTGATCAGCCAGGCGTCATATTCCGCACCCTTGTGGCCGAGAGCCAGAAGCTCTTCCAGCATGATGGTGACCTTGACGCCGTTCGGCGTTGCCAGCGAATAGAGCTGCAGCGGATGCTTGCCGACCGGCAGTTCCTTGTCATGGATCGGGCCGGCGATCGGCCGGTTGATATTGGCGAACGCGCCGCCATTCGCCTTGTCCCAGGTCCAGACTTTGGGGACTTCGTAGCCGGTGGGGAAGTTATCGGCGGGGGATTTTTCAGTCATGAGCGGATCCTTGA
>UCEZ01000041.1 GCA_900471525.1 Hyphomicrobiales bacterium
GCCCATGTCCTTGCGTCCGAGGTCGATGATGAGCGCCCGATAGTGTCTGGAGAATTGCCGATCGGCGGACATCGCTTCGAGGGTCTTTTGCCTCCTGTCGTTTCAGGCCCATCCTTCACGATCCGGCGCCGCGCCTCGCGCCTCATTCCTCTCGACGACTACGTTTCGAAGAAGATCATGACGACCGAGCATGCGTCCGTGATCCGCAACGCGATCAAGTCTCGTCTGAACATCGTGGTTTCCGGTGGAACTGGGTCCGGCAAAACGACACTCGCCAATGCCATTATTGCCGAGATCGTCGAGCATTGGCCGGACGACCGGCTGGTCATTCTTGAAGACACCGCGGAGATCCAATGTGCCGCCTCAAATACCGTCGCTCTTCATACCAGCGATGGCGTCGACATGGCTCGTCTCTTGAAGAGCACCATGCGTCTTCGACCCGATCGTATCATCGTCGGTGAGGTGCGGGACGGCGCGGCCCTTACGCTTTTGAAAGCCTGGAACACGGGGCATCCCGGCGGGCTTTGCACGATCCACTCCAATACCGCGAAGTCCGCACTGCAACGGCTCGAGCAATTAACTGCTGAGGTCAGCCAACAGCCGATGCAAGCCGTGATCGGGGATGCGGTGGATCTCATTATTTCTATCGAACGAACGCCAAAGGGACGGCGCGTTTCGGAAATCCTTCATGTCAGCCGCTTCGACGGGGGACAGTACCAGACCGAATCCTATGGAGAGGAAGCGCTCAATGCGGCTTGATCCGAAGAATATCATCATTGGCCTGCTCGCCATCGGAGCGACCGTAGTGGCGACACCCGCACTCGCAAGCACCGGCGGTTCTCTTCCCTGGGAAGGCCCCCTGCAGCAGATCCAAGAATCCATCACCGGCCCGGTCGCGGGCGCCATCGCGCTGGCCGCAGTCGCCATCGCTGGGGGCATGTTGATTTTTGGGGGTGAGCTAAATGATTTTGCGCGTCGGCTCGTCTATGTCGTCCTGGTCGCAGGCATCCTCCTCGGCGCGACCAACATCGTCGGCCTGTTCGGCGCGACCGGTGCCTCGATCGGACTGACGAATGAACAGGCTGGCTCGGAAGGTCGAAACGGAATAGGGGAGGGGCCACGTGGCTGAGTCTCTGTCAGGCCTGCGACGCAATCGCATTCATCGTGCCCTCTCGCGACCCAATCTCTTGATGGGCGCTGACCGTGAATTGGTGCTGATCACCGGGCTGGCGGCCGTCATTCTGATCTTCGTGGTTCTCACGCTCTATTCGGCGCTCTTTGGCGTCGGCATCTGGATCGTGATCGTCGGGGCACTCAGAATGATGGCAAAGGCAGACCCGCTGATGCGGCAGGTCTATGTCCGACACATCTCCTACAGACATTATTACCGGGCGACCACCGCGCCTTGGCGCAGGTTCTGAGGAGGCGACCATGGTAGCTCTCAGGCACTTCCGGGTGACCGGCCCGTCCTTCGCTGACCTCGTTCCCTATGCCGGCCTCGTCGACAACGGGGTGCTGCTTCTGAAGGATGGAAGCCTCATGGCGGGCTGGTATTTTGCCGGACCGGATTCCGAAAGCGCCACCGACCTCGAGCGCAACGAACTGTCCAGGCAAATCAACACGATTCTATCGCGGCTTGGTTCTGGCTGGATGATACAGGTCGAGGCGGTTCGCATCCCAACGGTCGACTATCCATCGCAGGATCGCTGCCACTTTCCCGATGCGGTCACGCGCGCGATCGATGATGAGCGCCGGACGCATTTCGGGCGAGAGCAGGGGCATTTCGAGAGCAAGCATGCACTTATGCTGACCTACCGCCCGCCGGAGTCGCGAAAGACCGCGCTCAGCAAATACATCTACTCGGATGAGGAAAGCCGGAAGAAGTCCTACGCCGACACAGTGCTCTTTGTTTTCAAGAACGCGATCCGCGAGATCGAGCAGTATTTTGCAAACACGCTTTCGATCCGGCGGATGGAAACCCGCGAAACGGTCGAACGGGGAGGGGAGCGGATTGCCCGGTATGACGAGATGCTGCAGTTCGTCCGCTTCTGCATTACCGGGGAAAGCCATCCGATCCGGCTTCCGGATGTTCCGATGTACCTCGATTGGATCGCAACAGCCGAGCTCGAGCACGGACTGACGCCCAAGATCGAGAACCGATACCTAAGCGTAGTCGCGATCGACGGCCTGCCCGCCGAAAGCTGGCCGGGCATTCTCAACAGCCTTGATCTGATGCCGCTCACCTATCGGTGGTCGTCGCGCTTCATCTTTCTCGATGCGGAAGAAGCCAGGGCGAAGCTCGAGCGCACGCGAAAGAAATGGCAACAAAAGGTCCGGCCGTTCTTCGACCAGCTGTTTCAGACACAAAGCCGCGCGATCGATCAGGACGCGATGACGATGGTGGCCGAGACTGAGGATGCGATCGCGCTGGCCTCGTCGCAGTTGGTTGCCTATGGCTATTACACGCCGGTTATTGTGCTGTTCGATAGCGATCGCGAGGCATTGCAGGAGAAGGCGGAAGCAATCCGCCGGCTGATCCAGGCAGAGGGCTTTGGGGCGCGGATCGAAACGCTGAACGCCACCGACGCCTTTCTCGGCAGCCTGCCGGGCAATTGGTACAGCAACATCCGCGAACCGCTGATCAACACCAGCAATCTCGCTGACCTCATCCCACTGAATTCCGTCTGGTCCGGAAGCCCGGTTGCGCCTTGCCCTTTCTATCCGCCGAACGCGCCGCCGCTCATGCAGGTCGCGAGCGGATCAACGCCGTTTCGACTGAATCTGCATGTCGACGATGTTGGCCACACCCTGATTTTCGGACCAACAGGGTCTGGCAAATCGACATTGCTTGCCCTGATTGCCGCGCAGTTCCGTCGCTATGAACACGCGCAGATTTTCGCATTCGACAAAGGCAACTCGCTCCTTCCGCTCACGCTCGCCACCGGTGGCGACCACTATGAGATCGGCGGAGATAGTGAGGAGGGGAGCGCGCTGGCCTTTTGCCCTCTAGCGGACCTTGCCACCGACGCCGACCGTGCCTGGGCGACGGAATGGATCGAAATGCTGATCGCAATGCAGGGTGTGACAATTACTCCGGACCACCGCAATGCAATCTCCCGCCAAGTCGGCCTCATGGCCAGTGCGCCGGGCCGCTCGCTATCCGACTTCGTCTCCGGGGTGCAGATGCGGGAAATCAAAGACGCGCTGCATCATTATACCGTCGACGGTCCGATGGGACAGCTCCTTGATGCTGAGAAAGATGGCCTCTCACTGGGCGCATTCCAAACCTTCGAGATCGAGCAGCTCATGAACATGGGCGAGCGCAATCTCGTGCCGGTCTTGACCTACCTGTTCCGCAGGATCGAGAAGCGACTGGACGGGTCGCCGAGCCTGATCATCCTCGACGAGGCCTGGCTGATGCTCGGCCACCCCGTTTTCCGCAGCAAGATTCGCGAGTGGCTGAAGGTGTTGCGCAAGGCGAATTGCGCCGTGGTCCTTGCCACTCAATCGATCTCGGATGCGGATCGGTCGGGAATTATCGACGTGCTGAAGGAGTCTTGCCCAACGAAGATTTGCCTTCCGAACGGCGCCGCCCGCGAGCCTGGCACGCGAGAATTCTATGAGCGCATCGGTTTCAACGAGCGCCAAATCGAGATTGTCTCCGCCTCGATCCCCAAGCGTGAATATTACGTCGCCACCCCCGAGGGACGGCGGCTCTTTGACATGTCGCTGGGACCCGTCGCCCTGAGCTTCGTTGGTGCCTCGGGCAAACAAGACCTCAAACGTATTCGCACGCTGCGATCCGAACATGGTCAGTCCTGGCCGATCCATTGGCTCGAAATGAGAGGAGTTCACGATGCCGCATCGCTACTCGTCAACAAATAGATGGCTGGCCGCTCTGTCGGCGGTCGCACTAGCGGCTGCCAGCACGGTGCCTGCGAAGGCCGGGACCGCAACGGGCGCGGCAACCGAGTGGACGCAGCTGCTGAACAACGGCGAGCTGATATCGCTTGTCGGGAAGTCAGGAGAGCAAATCCAGAACCAGCTTACCCAGATCAGTCAGCTTGCCCAACAGATCGAAACGCAGCTGAACATCTACCAGAACATGCTTCAGAACACCGCGACCCTCCCCTCGCACATGTGGGGCCAGGTCGAAAGCGAACTCAACCAGCTCCGAAGCATCGTCGAACAGGGCCAAAGCATCTCATTTTCGATGGGGAATGCGGACGACGTTCTCCAGCAGCGGTTCCAAAGCTATGCGGATCTCAAGACCAACCTGCCGAGCAATCAGACGTTCTCGTCGACCTATCAGTCATGGTCGGACACGAACCGCGACACGATTGCCAGCACGCTGAAAGCTGCCAGCCTCACGGCCGAACAATTCGACAGTGAAGAAGGCACCATGAGCTCGCTGCGGAGCATGTCGGAATCCGCCGATGGCCAGATGAAAGCCCTGCAGGTCGGACATGAAATCGCCGCTCAGCAGGTGGCGCAGATGCAGAAGCTTCGCGGTCTCGTCTCACAGCAGATGACGATGATGGGAACCTGGCTGCAAACCGAGCAGACGGACAAGGACCTGGCGCAGGCGCGGCGGGAGACGTTCTTCAACTCCGAGGTCAAGAGCATTCCCGAGGGTCAGAAGATGGAGCCCCGCTGGTGAGCCGCTCCGTCTTGATTGTCCTTCTGCTGGCTGTTGCCACCGTATCGGCTGCGGCGACTGTGCTGGTCGTCAATTCCAGCGACGGCGGCAAACCTGCCCTGACTAAGGAGCAGCGCGCCGCCCGCGAAAAATTCTTCGG
>UCEZ01000082.1:0-483 GCA_900471525.1 Hyphomicrobiales bacterium
GGAATCGCTAGTAATCGCAGATCAGCATGCTGCGGTGAATACGTTCCCGGGCCTTGTACACACCGCCCGTCACACCATGGGAGTTTGTTGCACCAGAAGCAGGTAGCTTAACCTTCGGGAGGGCGCTTGCCACGGTGTGGCCGATGACTGGGGTGAAGTCGTAACAAGGTAGCCGTATCGGAAGGTGCGGCTGGATCACCTCCTTTTGAGCAAAGACAGCATCGTCCTGTCAGGCGTCTTCACAAAGTACCTGCATTCAGAGATTCAAACCGGAAACATCTGGTTTGTGAAAGTCCCTTTGGGGCCTTAGCTCAGCTGGGAGAGCACCTGCTTTGCAAGCAGGGGGTCGTCGGTTCGATCCCGACAGGCTCCACCATGTTCGGGCTTGTTCCGGAAAAGTCTTTCCGGGTCTGTAGCTCAGGTGGTTAGAGCGCACCCCTGATAAGGGTGAGGTCGGTAGTTCGAGTCTACCCAGACCCACCA
>UCEZ01000082.1:548-2481 GCA_900471525.1 Hyphomicrobiales bacterium
TGTTCTTTTAAAACTTGTGACGTAGCGAGCGTTTGAGATGTTCTATCAGACGTGTCGTGAGGCTAAGGCGAGAGACGGAAGTCTCTTTATTAATTGAGTCGTTATATTCGTATCCGGGCTTTGTACCCCCGGGTCAAATATATAACCCAAGGCAACTTGCGGTTATATGGTCAAGCGAATAAGCGCACACGGTGGATGCCTTGGCGGTCAGAGGCGATGAAGGACGTGGCAGCCTGCGAAAAGTATCGGGGAGCTGGCAACAAGCTTTGATCCGGTAATGTCCGAATGGGGAAACCCACCCGCTTGCGGGTATCCTGCAGTGAATACATAGCTGCTGGAAGCGAACCTGGTGAACTGAAATATCTAAGTAACCAGAGGAAAAGAAATCAACCGAGATTCCGTAAGTAGCGACGAGCGAACGCGGACTAGCCCTTAAGCTGATTTGGTTCTAGGAAAACGCTCTGGAAAGAGCGGCCATAGAAGGTGATAGCCCTGTATCTGAAAGGGCCATTTCAGTGAAGACGAGTAGGGCGGGGCACGTGAAACCCTGTCTGAACATGGGGGGACCATCCTCCAAGGCTAAATACTACTGACCGACCGATAGTGAACCAGTACCGTGAGGGAAAGGCGAAAAGAACCCCGGAGAGGGGAGTGAAATAGATCCTGAAACCGTGTGCGTACAAGCAGTAGGAGCTCCGCAAGGAGTGACTGCGTACCTTTTGTATAATGGGTCAGCGACTTACTGTTCGTGGCAAGCTTAACCGTATAGGGGAGGCGAAGGGAAACCGAGTCTGATAAGGGCGCATAGTCGCGGGCAGTAGACCCGAAACCGGGTGATCTAGTCATGGCCAGGGTGAAGGTGCCGTAACAGGTACTGGAGGCCCGAACCCACGTCTGTTGCAAAAGACGGGGATGAGCTGTGATTAGGAGTGAAAAGCTAATCGAACCCGGAGATAGCTGGTTCTCCTCGAAAGCTATTTAGGTAGCGCCTCATATGTATCCTCTCGGGGGTAGAGCACTGTTATGGCTAGGGGGTCATCGCGACTTACCAAACCATTGCAAACTCCGAATACCGAGACGGACTGTATGGGAGACACACGGCGGGTGCTAACGTCCGTCGTGAAAAGGGAAACAACCCAGACCCACAGCTAAGGTCCCAAATTTTGTGCTAAGTGGAAAACCATGTGGAAAGGCACAGACAGCCAGGAGGTTGGCTTAGAAGCAGCCACCCTTTAAAGAAAGCGTAATAGCTCACTGGTCGAGTCGGTCTGCGGGGAAGATTTAACGGGGCTAAGCACAAAACCGAAGCTTGGGGTGCATAACTTTGTTATGCGCGGTAGAGGAGCGTTCCGTAAGCCGTTGAAGGTGGATTGAGAAGTCTGCTGGAGGTATCGGAAGTGCGAATGCTGACATGAGTAACGATAATGCGGGTGAAAAACCCGCACGCCGAAAGCCCAAGGTTTCCTTGCGCAACGTTAATCGGCGCAGGGTGAGTCGGCCCCTAAGGCGAGGACGAAAGTCGTAGTCGATGGAAAGCAGGTTAATATTCCTGCACCTCGCGTAAGTGCGATGGAGGGACGGAGAAGGTTAGGTGTACCAGGCGTTGGTTGTCCTGGGGAAAGGCGGTAGGTTTGGATCTTTGGCAAATCCGGGATCCTTTAAGACCGAGCACCGAGACGAGTCTTTATGACGAAGTCACTGATACCACGCTTCCAGGAAAAGCTCCTAAGCTTCAGCTTACGCAGACCGTACCGTAAACCGACACAGGTGGGTAGGATGAGAATTCTCAGGCGCTTGAGAGAACTCGGGTGAAGGAACTAGGCAACATGGCACCGTAACTTCGGGAGAAGGTGCACCCTTTTTGGTGGCTCGTGCGAGCTATAGCTGAAGAGGGTCGCAGTAACCAGGCCGCTGCGACTGTTTATCAAAAACA
>UCEZ01000084.1 GCA_900471525.1 Hyphomicrobiales bacterium
TTTTTCATCAATCGCTCGTCACCTGACGCGATTGCTTTCGCCATGGCGAACTGATTGGCCTGTCCCTCGCAAAGGTCCTCGAGCCGCCGGATTGACGTGTCACCGGATAAAGCCGCCGCGATGAAGCGGGCCTTGCGCTCATTATTCTGCCACATCGACGCGTCGAGCGACCCCTGCGTCGCGTAGGCGAAGATATCGACCTCGTCGTGCTGATTGCCCTGGCGGACGATACGGCCTTCGCGCTGTTCGATGTGCGACGGCAGCCACGGCACATCAAGATGATGCAGTGCTTTCAGCCTGAGTTGCGCGTTGACACCGGTCCCCATCATCTCAGAGGACCCGATCAGGAAGCGGATTTTACCGGCGCGAACATCGGCAAACAGGCGGTGCTTGGCCTCGGTCTTCTTGTAGTCCTGGATATAGGCAATTTCCGTCGGTGGTACGCCCAGGCGGACCAGCTCGTCACGGATCCAGCGATAGGCCGAGAACCCGCGCGTCTTTTCGACGTTGATCGTGCCGAGATCGGAAAAGATCATCTGCGCGGCGCCGGGTTGTTCGAACGGCTTGCCGTCTGGCCGGACATAGGTGTGCTCAGCCGTCTCCTGCCAGATGCGGAAGGCGTTGCGAATGAGCAGGTTGAGTTTGTTGTCTTCCTCGTTGTCGTTGGCCGGAACGACGAGCCGGAGATCGATTGCCGCGTGACGCCCGTCAGTGATGACCGAGAGCAGGATATCGTCGCCGGGCTCTGCCGGCCGATCGCGCATTTCGATGGCTTTGATGCGCGCGTCGAGGATCTGCTGATAGGCTTTGAACGCCGGCGTCGGCTTGGCGGTGAGGATCTGCCGCCGACCGGTCGAGATCGCCGGAACCTTGACGTAGTCTCGCAGATCCTCGGGCAAGACGACGTCCGCGAAGCTCCGGAACATGGCAATGAGTTCGGGCACGTTGACGAAGCTCGCAAAGCGGCTGACTGGCTTGTATTTGCCTGAGGGTTGGATTTCCAATTCGGTGGCCGTGTCACCGAAGCAAGACGCCCAGGCGTCGAATTCGTGCAGTCCTCGCTCGACGAGCGCCTGGTGACCGAGCAACCGCTGGATCGAGAACATCTCGCCAAGTGTGTTAGTGATGGGGGTGCCTGAAGCCAACACCAGCGCGCGGCCGGGGTTCTTGGTCTCGATGTAACGAGACTTCACATAGAGGTCCCAGGCACGCTGCGAGCCGTTCGGATCGATACCCTTCAGTGTCGACATGTTGGTGGCGAAGGAGAGCTTTCGGAACTCCTGAGCCTCATCGACGATGATCTGGTCGACGCCGATCTCCGCAATGGTCAAAAGATCATCCTTGCGGGTGGACAGAGCTTCCAACCGCTCCTTCAGCCCTTCCTTCAGCCGCTCGAGGCGTTTACGCGATACCCGATCCTCACTGTCGACCTTGGTCAACAGGTCCTCGTAGAGCTCGAGCTCATCATGGATCATCTGTTGTTCGAACACCGACGGCACGGCGATGAACTTGAACGCTGAATGGGTGATGATGATCGCATCCCATGTCGCGGTCGCGGCGCGGGAGAGGAATCGAGCTCGCTTGTCCTTGGTGAAATTGGTCTCGTCAGCGACCAGTATGTTGGCGGACGGGTAGAGAGCGAGAAATTCGCGAGCGGCCTGCGCCAGGCAATGACCAGGGACGACCAGCATTGCCTTGGCGATCAGCCCCAGGCGACGCTGTTCCATGATGGCGGCAGCCATTGTCATGGTCTTGCCGGCGCCAACAGCGTGGGCCAGATAGGTAGAACCGGATGAAATAATGCGCCAGATCCCGCGTTTCTGATGCCCATAAAGAACAAAGGCGCCAGAGGCGCCGGGAAGGTTCAGGTGGGAGCCGTCGAATTTTCGGGGCGCGATGTTATTGAAGTGATCATTATAGACCCGCGCCAGCCGATCGGTTCTATCAGGCTCGGTCCAGACCCAACGCTGAAAAGCCTCCTTAATCTTCTGCAGCTTGTCGCGTGCGGCTTCGGTGTCGACAACATTCAGCACACGCCGCTCACCGCCGACGTCCTTGAAGACGTCGAATATCTGCGGAACACGGCTGTTCAGTGCATCAGAGAGCAGTTCGCCGGCATCACGGCGGCTTGTGCCCCATTCGGAGGTGCCGGCAGCACTATAGGAAAGCTGCCGCGCCTCGACCGTCCATGAACCGAGTTCGGGCATGTGATGAATTCGGATATCGGCGCCCATCAGTTCCTTGACGAAGACGACGACATCGGCTGCCGGAATCCAGGGTGCGCCGAGCCGTGCCGTAATATCGGAGGGGCGGAGGTCTGCGGGCTGTACTGCCTTGAGTGCCCGAACATTGCGCTCATAGGCCGGATCGAGCGCGGCAGTCGCTTCCGCAGCAGCCAGCTTGGTCCGGACAGGACCGGAGAGATAGGTATCCGACGTCTGCCACGAACCGTCGGCTGGATCGCGGAAGATGGCATCGCCAAGCTCGTCAACTACGGCATCAATGTCTTTGTGCAGCAGTTCGGCGATGTGCTCGACATCAACGCGGCCGCGTTCGTTGAGCACAACAGCTACCGCATCCGCAGCACTTGTGATGATCGGCGGGGCAGGGGGCGATATGACCCGCTCCGAAAAAATCGGACCAGGCTTTGCCGTGTCGGTTTCGAGGTCATAGTCCTCGATCGACGCCACCAGCCAGCAATCGGGATCGTCACGAAATGGCTGGAGATTCGGCTGGCGATGAGTTTCGCGAACTTCACCTGTTTCGTCATCTTCCGAGATGGAAACCGTGGTGTGATTGATCGGCCCGAAGTCTCGCACGAAACTCGACCATGAGATGCGCAGACGAACTTGCAGATCGCGCCACGGCCGATCCGTCGCTTGTGCTTTCAGGATGTCGCGGACGGCGTCACGGATCGGAATCAGCTTCCTGATGATCCGGACATGCTTTTCCGAGATCCCGTCGCCGGAGCGGCCCTTTCGAACGACGATCGGAACGGGTGCCCCGTCGATCATCTGCATGAGGCCGAGTCTGTTATCGAGGAAAAAGCTACCTTCGCGGATCTTCGCATTGTCCGGCCGGAGGTCGACGATCTCGCCAAGCTCCGCTTCAAGATCGATGTCGATGGGTGTCGGCTCGCCGTCATAACGGCGTTCCGGCAGCAGGTCGATTGCAGCTTCAAGAGCAGCTTCGAGATGCTCGCCGGCGTGCGGTAGGCACGTATAAGCCTCGCCGAACCGACCGGAGGTCAGGGCATGGGTGCCGAGGACAAAAGCAGGACGTTGAGCAAGCCAACGATTGACTCGGATAGCACCCTCTCCTTCGGTCGCCGCACGAACCTCCTCCAGATCGAGCCATGATAGGTCACCTTCAGCCTCGCCAGCCTTGCGCTTGTGGAAGAAGAGGATATCGACCACGACGTTTGTGCCGGCATCCGCTCGGAAACTGCCTTCCGGAAGCCTGATTGCCGCAATCAGGTCAGCCGACTTGGCGATGTGCTCGCGGCAGGTAGCGTCCGCCTTGTCCATCGTCCCGGAACTCGTGACGAAGGCGCCGAGCGCCCCGGGTTTCAGAAGATCGATAGAGCGCGCAATGAAATAGTCGTGCAGGCGAAGGCCGAGCAATCGATAGGCGCGGTCGGATCGCACCGTTCGATNNCGTTAGGCTGCAGCAGACTGACAATCCGCGCTGTAACCGGGTCCAGTTCCACGCCGGTGACAGCGGTTTTGTCGCGATAGGTTTCCGGCATGAGGGCCGGAAACAGGCCCGTGCCGATACCAGGCTCCAGCATACGGCCGCCCCGCCAGCCGAGCCGTCGAAGGCCCGACCAGATTGCCCGCACCATAAACTCCGGGGTGAAATGAGCATACTGGGTGCAGCGTGCCAAAGAGGCGTAGTCTGCGCTGGTCGCAGCGCTCTCCAACGAAGTGCCGAGATCGTCCCAACCCTCCGGGAAATCGACCTCGCCCGGGCGCCGGAACATGCCGTTGGCAAGGACTGAGGATCCAAAGCCTGTGAACCGGATAAGCCTCGCCTGTTCGTCGCGGGTCGCAGGCCTGTCCTGCTTTTCGATCTCAGCGGCAAGTAGGATTGCCGCGACATTCATTTTGCCCCGTTCCTTCCAGCTGGCGGCGAGGTCACGCTCACCGTCGAGGTAGAAATTCGACCGATTGCCCTGTTTTCGCGGGGCTGGCCGTTCGGCCGAACCGCGTGGCAAAGCCGGGGCAGGGGCAGGTGGCGTCGGCTCGGGATCATCATCGTTCGAAGGTTCCGGCGCGAAGTCGCCGAACGCCGTGACGCCCAGACCGAGACCTGAGGACAAGGCACTGCTGCCAAACATGTCGAGCGTGAAGGGATCACTCATGGGATGCTCCTTTGATTTGGGGATAGGACACGCGCGCTGACCCGATCGGCATGCCGGTCAAGTGAAGCGGGCGATGGTTGGGGTCGACGCCTTCGAGAGGTTTTCAGGCGCTACAGGGTCGAACGAGAGCGCTGTCTCGCTCTGCGTGGCGCTGATGCGCGTGGCCCCGGCGTCCTGTCGGAAGGCGACCGAAGCGGCTCAGCGTCGATGAATCGGCGCTTTCACGCGGCGATGGGTGAGGGGAGATGGCGCAGATGCACCGGCAGCTTGGCAGCGATTTCAGCTTCCGTCAGTTCGTCAAGCAGCTTTAGGAAGGTGCCTTCGCTGCCCCCATAGAGCACGACCGTGCGTTGGCCGCGCATCGCCTCCGGCCAGCGGGTGCCGGCATAGCCACGATAATCGCCGGCCGTGCTGCTCCAGATATGCTCCAGCCGCTCTTCCCGTGTCATGGCGCGGACGGGTCGGCTTTCTCGCTCGAGGATTGCGATGCGCATGCGCTCGACCGACTCTTTATCGGCGAGATCGCAATAGGCGTGGAAATGACGAATTACGCCGTCAATGCGCAGCGCGAAGAACACACTCGTGACCGAGCCTGTGAGGTATTCACGCATGGCAAACATTGGGCCACGGGTCCACAGCGGTGGGAGGATCTCGAACATGTAGTCATGCTCGGCCTCGCCGATCTCAAACCATTCGCCGGAATAAAGTGGCGCGGGTTCATCCTCCCAGCGGTTCGGTCGCTGGTGATGCCGGTCGAACATACCAAACATCTGCTGGCGGCTTGCGACGCCCTGAAAGACCTTGCGGATAGCGGTAGAAGAGGTCATCTGCGGCTCCTTGCGCTTTTCCGGACCGAAGCGCGGCACGATCCTCTCGACCTTGCCATCCTCTTCAGTCCTTCATGACCCTTTCCGAGCCGCCGACATCGCGGACGTTCGTGTCAAGGGCCGGCTCCGCCGGGCAAAGCCTCCCTTGACGCGGACGTTGCGCATGCGGCACGTCTCTGCCTCTTTCCTTCTTTTCACTCCTTTCCTTCTCCCGGACCTTCAGGGTTGCGTTCCAGTCCTCTTCGGGCGGGCGGAGCCGCGACCAATCGCAGCCGGCATTGTCGGCGAGCACGCGCAGCCGCTCAGCAAACATGTCACCTTGGGAATTGGCGTCTGTCGCCGCGACCAGTTGCGCACCCGGCGGAGTGACAAGTATACGGAGGGCCGCCTCTGTATTCGGGGACCAACCGCCTCCTGTGCTGAGATAAAGCGTGCCCTCGCGGATGCCTTCAATGGCCGCAAGGCTCATCGCGTCGATCCCGGCCTCTGTCACGCACAGGCGAGACGGGGCGGCCG
>UCEZ01000086.1 GCA_900471525.1 Hyphomicrobiales bacterium
GTGTCAGAGCCTGCACCGCCCTCGAGAACATCCGCGCCGGCACCGCCCTTGAGCAGATCATCGCCAGCGAGCCCCTTAAAGGTTTCGCTGCCGGCATTGGCCATTCCGGAAACAGGCAAGATGTCATCGCCTGCGGTGCCTGTATAGACAGTTGGCACCGTCGGCAACGTGTCGAGGTCGGTATTCCCGGACAGGACCGGCTTGCTATCGTACAGGGAGAAATCGCCCCAATGGCCACCGCCGATCTGGTTGTTGGTGATCTTGATCGAGGAATCATCGACAGCACCACCACCCTTGCGGCCGTCCAGATAGACGGTGTAGCCGCCGCCAACCAGCCGGTTGCCGTCGATGGTGATGTTCGACAGGCCGCCGAACTCGTTGTTCATCATCACCGCCGCCGTCTGGTCATGGTCGTTGATGACGGTGTTGTGGATGATGTCGATGTCGTGACCACCATTGATCTCGATCGTATCATAATGCGCATCGGAGCCGCCGAGCAGGCTGTGCAGGTAGTTGTCGCGGATGACCGCCGGACCGCTGAGATTGAAGGCGTTCTCGACGCCCTGGATGTCGTTGCGCAGGAAGGTGCCGTGGCCGTAGACGCCGTTGTCACTCAGGCCGCGACCGTTGATCTCGCTGTCCTTCAAGGTGAAGCCGGTGGCATCGTCCATGACCCGGAGCGCCGCCGACGCGCCGGTGGATGTCAGCTTAACATTGCTCAGCGTGACATTCTTGGCGTCGATGACGATATCGCCGGTGACGTCCATGTTGCTAATGACGGCATTGTCCTGGGTGATGTGCAGCGTGCCGTTATACTTGGTCAGCGCCACCCCGGCCTTGACGCCGGTGTTGGTGGCGTCCGGAAAACCTGCCGCGTCGGCGCTCACCGCGCTGGTGGCATCGGTCGCTACGGCTGTGCTCAGTGTGCTGGTGCTGACTGCGGATTGCGCAGCAGCCTGAAGACCATTGGTACCCTCGGCGTTGAGAGCCGTTTCGGTCTGGGTGGATGTGTTCTGCTCGCTGCCAGCCTGGGAGATGCTGACCCGCGCAGTGTCGACAGCCGCGCTGTCGTCAGTCGATGTCGAAGACGTGGAGGCGAGCTTGACGAGCCTGTCGTC
>UCEZ01000005.1 GCA_900471525.1 Hyphomicrobiales bacterium
GGCGCCGGCATCGTGGCTTCTATCGTCGAGTAATTTACTCGGTTGGGAAGCGGCGCGTCATAGGCGCCGCTTCCTCGATCATTTGTTGGTCGAAGCATGCGCTTGGTGGCGTATGCCTCTCGAAATGACGCAAGCGCGAGAAAAACGTGTTTGCGTGGGCGTTCGGTCATTGTGTCGGACGCCGATTCCGTATATGTGGCGGGTCGAATTGCAGAATCGGACAGAGAGCGATTTGCTCTTTGTGCTCTTTGAAGCATCAGCACCCGGAAACGAATAACGAACTGCCTCATTTGGGGCGTTCGCTAACAACAGCAAGGATAACTCGAATGAACGGCCAGAATATCCGTATCCGCCTCAAGGCGTTTGATCACCGGATTCTCGATGCCTCCACGCGGGAAATCGTTTCGACGGCCAAGCGTACAGGCGCTTCGGTTCGTGGTCCGGTGCCGCTTCCTACGCGGATCGAAAAATTCACGGTCAACCGCTCGCCCCACGTGGACAAGAAGAGCCGTGAACAGTTCGAGATGCGCACGCACAAGCGTCTCCTCGACATCGTCGATCCGACACCGCAGACCGTTGACGCGCTGATGAAGCTCGATCTCGCTGCCGGCGTAGACGTAGAAATCAAGCTTTAAAAACAAGGAAGGTACGTGGATTTCGGTCCAACGGCTTCCGAAAACGGGCGACCCATTCGATCGAATGATCTCAAGGGAAACCTTAAACCAGAGATGCAACGGGGTTCTCTCCGTCGCTAACTCTTAAGAGGAATGAACCAATGCGTTCAGGTGTGATTGCACAGAAGATTGGGATGACCCGCGTCTATAACGACGCTGGTGAGCATATCCCAGTTACAGTACTGCGGATGGAAAACTGCCAAGTGGTAGCCCATCGCACAGAAGACAAGAATGGCTACACCGCAGTTCAGCTCGGTGCCGGCCAGTCCAAGGTCAAGAACACGAGCAAGCCGTTGCGTGGCCAGTTCGCTGCCGCCAACGTAGAGCCGAAGGCCAAGGTTGTTGAGTTCCGCGTTTCGTCGGACAATCTGATCGACGTCGGCGCTGAGCTCACTGCAAACCATTTCGTCGCGGGCCAGCTCGTCGACGTTACCGGTACATCTGCCGGTAAGGGTTTTGCCGGTGCTATGAAGCGCCACAACTTCGGCGGTCTGCGTGCAACGCACGGCGTGTCCGTATCGCACCGTTCGCATGGTTCGACTGGTTCCAACCAGGATCCGGGCCGCGTCTGGAAGGGTAAGCGCATGGCTGGCCACATGGGTCAGACACGCATCACCACCCAGAACCTGGAAGTGGTCTCCACCGATGAAGACCGCGGTCTGATCCTCGTCAAGGGCGCCGTACCCGGCTCCAAGGGCGCATGGATCGTCGTTCGCGACGCCATCAAGTCCGGCACTCCGGCTGACGCTCCGCGTCCTGCCGCTGTGCGCGCAGCCAAGTAAGGGGGCCAGATCATGGATCTCAACGTCACCACACTCGAGGGCAAAGAGGCCGGTAAGGTTTCCCTGTCCGACGCGATTTTCGGCCTTGAGCCGCGCGAAGATATCATTGCCCGCGTCGTTCGCTGGCAGCTTGCTAAGAAGCAGCAGGGTACGCACAAGGCAAAGGGTCGTGCAGAAGTAGCACGTACCGGCGCCAAGATGTTCAAGCAGAAGGGTACGGGCCGCGCTCGTCACCATTCGGCTCGTGCTCCGCAGTTCCGCGGCGGCGGCAAGGCTCACGGCCCGGTTGTTCGCAGCCACGCCCATGACCTGCCGAAGAAGGTTCGTGCTCTCGGCCTGCGCCATGCGCTGTCCGCAAAGCTGCGTGCCGAAGAGCTGATCATCGTTGACAACCTGGTTGCTGCTGAAGCCAAGACGAAGGTGCTGACCGGCGCATTCGCAACGCTCGGTCTGACCAACGTGTTGTTCATCGGCGGCGCCGAACTCGACAGCAATTTCAAGCTCGCAGCTCAGAACATCCCGAATGTGGACGTTCTGCCGGTGCAGGGCATCAACGTTTATGACATTCTGCGCCGCGGCAAGCTCGTCCTGTCCAAAGCAGCAGTTGAAGCTCTTGAGGAGCGGTTCAAATGACTGACCTTCGCCACTATGATGTGATCCTCGCTCCGTCGATCACCGAAAAGTCGACGCTGGTTTCTGAACAGAACCAGATCATCTTCAACGTCGCCAAGGGTGCGTCGAAGCCTGAAATCAAGGCTGCGATCGAAGCACTGTTCGGCGTCAAGGTTACGGCTGTGAACACGCTGGTCCGCAAGGGCAAGCTGAAGCGCTTCCGCGGCTTCGCTGGCCGGCAGAAGGACGTCAAGAAGGCTATCGTCACGCTCGCTGACGGTCAGACCATCGACGTCTCCACCGGACTCTGAGGAATAGAACAATGGCATTGAAAAGTTTCAATCCGACCACCCCGAGCCAGCGTCAGCTGGTCATCGTCGACCGGTCCGGCCTGCACAAGGGCAAGCCGGTCAAGTCGCTGACCGAGGGTCTGTCGTCGAAGGGCGGCCGTAACAACACCGGTCGCATCACCGTGCGTTTCCAGGGTGGTGGTCACAAGCGGACCTACCGTCTGATCGACTTCAAACGTCGCAAGTTCGACGTCGAAGGCACGGTCGCACGTCTCGAATACGACCCGAACCGCACGGCGTTCATCGCGCTGATCAACTATGCGGACGGCGAACAGGCCTACATCATCGCTCCGCAGCGTCTTGCTGCCGGCGACAAGGTGATCGCCTCGGAAAAGCAGGTTGACGTGAAGCCGGGCAACACCATGCCGCTTCAGTTCATGCCGGTTGGTTCGATCGTTCACAACGTCGAGATGAAGCCGGGCAAGGGTGGGCAGATCGCTCGCTCCGCCGGCGCCTACGTTCAGCTGGTCGGTCGCGACCAAGGCATGGCGATCCTTCGCCTGTCGTCTGGCGAACAGCGCCTGGTGCACGGTTCCTGCCTTGCAACGGTCGGTGCAGTCTCCAATCCGGACCACGGCAACATCAACGACGGCAAGGCCGGCCGTTCGGTGTGGCGTGGCAAGCGTCCGCACGTTCGCGGCGTCGTCATGAACCCTGTTGACCACCCGCACGGCGGTGGTGAAGGCCGCACCTCGGGTGGCCGTCATCCGGTTTCGCCATGGGGTAAGCCCACCAAGGGCAAGCGTACGCGCTCGAACAAGTCGACCGACAAGTTCATCATGCGCTCGCGTCATCAGCGTAAGAAGTAAGAGAGGAAGTCTCCAATGACTCGTTCAGTATGGAAAGGTCCGTTTGTTGACGGCTATCTTCTCAAGAAGGCTGAGAAGGTTCGTGAAGGTGGTCGTAACGAAGTGATCAAGATGTGGAGCCGTCGCTCCACCATCCTGCCGCAGTTCGTCGGTCTCACGTTCGGCGTCTACAACGGCAGCAAGCATGTTCCGGTCAGTGTCAACGAAGACATGATCGGTCACAAATTCGGTGAATTCTCTCCGACCCGGACCTATTACGGTCACGGTGCGGACAAGAAGGCAAAGAGGAAGTAATTATGGGCAAGGCAAAAGCCGAACGCCGGCTGAAGGATAATGAGGCGCAGGCAATTGCGCGCACGATCCGTGTCAGCCCCCAGAAGCTCAACCTGGTAGCAGCGATGATCCGCGGCAAGAAGGTCGACCGGGCTCTGGCCGAACTCGAGTTTTCGCGCAAGCGGATCTCGGACACTGTCAAGAAGACGCTGGAATCCGCGATCGCAAACGCGGAAAACAACCACGATCTCGACGTCGACAGCCTGATCGTTGCGGAAGCCTACGTTGGCAAGTCCATCGTCATGAAGCGTTTCCACGCTCGTGGCCGTGGCCGTGCATCGCGTATCGAAAAGCCTTTCGCGCATCTGACGATCGTTGTTCGCGAAGTCGAAGCCAAAGGGGAGGCCGCATAATGGGTCAGAAGATTAATCCAGTTGGCTTCCGCCTCGGCATCAACCGTACCTGGGACAGCCGCTGGTTCGCCGACAACGCAGAATACGGTCAGCTTCTTCACGAAGACCTGAAGATCCGTGCCTACGTCATGGAAGAGCTGAAGCAGGCCGGCATCGCCAAGGTGGTCATCGAGCGTCCGCACAAGAAGTGCCGCGTCACGATCCATTCGGCTCGCCCGGGCCTGATCATCGGCAAGAAGGGCGCAGACATCGAAAAGCTGCGCAAGAAGATCGGTGAGATGACCAAGTCGGAAACGCACCTCAACATCGTTGAAGTGCGCAAGCCGGAAGTCGACTCGACGCTCGTCGCCCAGTCGATCGCTCAGCAGCTCGAACGCCGCGTGGCTTTCCGCCGTGCGATGAAGCGTGCCGTTCAGTCCGCAATGCGTCTTGGCGCTGAAGGCATCAAGATCACCTGCGGTGGCCGTCTCGGCGGTGCTGAAATCGCTCGTACCGAATGGTACCGTGAAGGTCGCGTGCCGTTGCACACCCTTCGCGCCGACATCGACTACGGTGTGGCTGAAGCCAAGACCGCTTTCGGTATCTGCGGTATCAAGGTCTGGATCTTCAAGGGCGAAATCCTCGAACACGATCCGATGGCTTCCGAGCGTCGTTCGTCCGAGGCAGATGCCCAAGGCCCCAGCAGCAACAACCGTCGTCGCGAAAACGCGTAACAGTCGTTCCTGGCAGCTAATATCGGAGAATTAAAAAAATGTTGCAGCCAAAGCGCACTAAGTACCGCAAGCAGTTCAAGGGACGCATCAAGGGCGTCGCCAAGGGCGGTTCCGACCTTGCTTTCGGTGAATTCGGCCTGAAGTCTCAGGAACCGAACCGCGTAAACGCACGCGAGATCGAAGCGGCCCGCCGCGCGATCACCCGTCACATGAAACGTGCCGGTCGTGTATGGATCCGCGTATTCCCAGACGTACCGGTCACGGCAAAGCCGACCGAAGTCCGCATGGGTAAAGGTAAGGGTTCGGTTGAATATTGGGCTTGCAAGGTCAAGCCCGGCCGAATGATGTTCGAAATCGACGGCGTCAGCGAAGAACTCGCCCGTGAGGCGCTTCGCCTTGGTGCTGCGAAACTCTCTGTCAAGACGCGCTTCGTGCAGCGCATTGCAGAGTAAGGAGTAAAGCCCATGAAAGCCGATACCGTTCGCGCTCTGAGCGCAGACCAGCTCAACGAAGAGCTTGCCAAGCTGAAGAAAGAGCAGTTCAACCTGCGCTTCCAGAAGGCGACTGGCCAGCTTGAAAAGTCGTCGCGCATCAATGAAGTCCGCAAGGACATTGCGCGCGTCAAAACCATTGCCCGCCAGAAGGCGGCAGAAGCCAAGGCTTAAGGAACTAAGAATATGCCAAAACGCATTCTGCAGGGCACAGTCGTCAGCGACAAGAACGATAAGACCGTCGTGGTCCGTGTCGAGCGTCGTTTCGCGCACCCGATCTTCCAGAAGACCGTTCGCCGGTCCAAGAAGTACAAGGCGCATGACGAGAACAACCAGTACAAGGTCGGCGACCAGGTTTCCATCGAGGAATGCGCGCCGATTTCCAAGGACAAGACCTGGACGGTCGTTTCCGTTCAGGCCTAATTCTTAAGACTTTCTCGTCTGGCCCTTGCGTCTGGCGAGAAAATCTGTATGAAGCAGCGCAAGGACGCTCGACCACGAGCGTTCTTTTGCTTTGAGCGCACGGAAGGTCCTGTTTAGGAAACCACCCTGGCAACGATCGATCCCGCGCGAGAACAGAAATTTAGAAGCTGGAACAGGGGGCCCTCAATCTGATGAGGTTGGCCCAACCGGTCCGGTCACAACAAGAAGGCGACCTGACATGATTCAGATGCAAACAAACCTCGACGTGGCGGATAATTCCGGCGCACGTCGTGTCATGTGCATCAAGGTGCTGGGCGGTTCCAAGCGCAAGTACGCTTCGGTCGGCGACATTATCGTCGTTTCGATCAAGGAAGCTATTCCGCGCGGCCGCGTCAAGAAGGGTGACGTGATGAAGGCGGTCGTTGTACGCACCGCCAAGGACATCCGTCGTCCGGACGGCAGCGTCATCCGGTTCGATAACAACGCAGCTGTTCTTATCGACAACAAGAAAGAGCCGATCGGCACCCGTATCTTCGGACCGGTTCCGCGCGAACTTCGCGCCAAGAACCACATGAAGATCATCTCGCTGGCTCCAGAAGTGCTGTAAGGAGCGATTGAGATGCAAAAGATTCGCAAGGGCGACAAGGTCGTCGTATTGACCGGCAAGGACAAGGGCCGTTCTGGGGAAGTTCTCCAGGTCCTGCCTAAGGAAGACCGGGCTGTTGTGCGTGGCGTCAACATGGTGAAGCGTCACCAGCGCCAGACCCAGAGCCAGGAAGCCGGCATCATCAACAAGGAAGCGTCGATTCATCTGTCGAACATCGCGATCGCCGACCCGAAGGACGGCAAGCCGACCCGCGTCGGTTTCAAGATCGACGGCGACAAGAAGGTTCGCGTTGCAAAGCGTTCGGGAGTGTCGATCGATGGCTGACACCAAGAAGTACGAGCCCCGTCTGAAGACGGAATACGTTGAGCGTATCTCCAAGGCGATGCAGGAGAAGTTCTCCTACTCCAACGTCATGCAGATCCCGCGCCTCGACAAGATCGTCATCAACATGGGCGTTGGTGAATCGACCGCTGATTCGAAAAAGCCGAGCGTTGCCGCAGCAGATCTCGCTGCCATCGCTGGCCAGAAGCCGGTCATCACCAAGGCCCGCACCTCCATCGCTGGCTTCAAGCTGCGCGAAGGCATGCCGATCGGCGCAAAGGTTACCCTGCGCGGCGTTCGCATGTATGAATTCCTGGACCGCCTGATCAACATCGCGCTTCCGCGCGTTCGAGATTTCCGCGGCCTGAATCCGAAGTCCTTCGATGGCCGTGGCAACTTCGCCATGGGCGTCAAGGAACACATTGTGTTCCCGGAGATCAACTACGACAAGGTTGATCAGATGTGGGGCATGGACATCATCGTTTGCACGACGGCAACGAACGACGACGAAGCGCGCGCTCTGCTCACAGAGTTCAACTTCCCGTTTCGCCAGTAAGCCGTAACGACAAGCAGAAGGATTAAGTTGAATGGCGAAGACGAGCGCAATTGAAAAGAACAATCGCCGCCGTAAGTCGGTTGCCCAGGATGCCGGAAAGCGGGCAGCCCTGAAGGCAATCATCATGAACCAGTCCCTTCCGATCGAAGATCGCTTCAAGGCGACTCTGAAGTTGGCGAGCCTGCCGCGTGACGGATCCAAGACCCGCGTTCGCAATCGTTGCGAAGTGACCGGTCGTCCGCGTGCGTATTATCGCAAACTGAAGATGTCGCGTATTGCGCTTCGTGAACTTGGCAATTTCGGCAAGGTGCCGGGCATTGTTAAGTCGAGCTGGTAAGGAGACGGACACATGGCAATGACAGATCCGCTGGGCGATATGCTCACCCGTATCCGCAACGGTGCTGCACGCCGCAAGTCGAGTGTTTCCACTCCGGCTTCCAAGCTGCGCGCACGCGTCCTGGATGTCCTTCAGGCTGAAGGCTACATCCGCGGTTATTCGGAAACTGAATTCGGCAACGGCAAGGCCGAGCTGAACATCGAACTGAAATACTATGAAGGTGCGTCGGTGATCCGTGAGATCGGCCGCGTATCCAAGCCGGGCCGCCGGGTTTATGTCTCGGTCAAGTCCATTCCGCAGGTCGCGAACGGTCTCGGTATCACCATCCTTTCGACTCCGAAGGGTGTGATGGCCGATCATCAGGCACGCGAACAGAACGTTGGTGGCGAGGTTCTCTGCTCCGTATTCTAATACGGCAGCAGTGACCTCCATAACGGACAGACAGGTTGAACAATGTCTCGTATCGGTAAAAAACCCGTTCCGGTTCCTGCAGGTGTCACGGCTACGGTAAGTGGCCAGACAGTGACTGCAAAGGGCCCGAAAGGTGAACTCTTCTTCGTTGCTAACGACGAAGTCGTCGTAAAGCTGGAAGACAACAACGCGGTGTCGGTGACCCCGGTTGACCAGTCCAAGGATGCTCGTTCGAAGTGGGGCATGTCCCGCACGATGATCGAAAACATCTTCAAGGGCGTCAAGGACGGTTACGAGCGCAAGCTCGAAATCAACGGCGTCGGTTATCGTGCGTCGCTTCAGGGCAAGAACCTGCAGCTGGCTCTCGGCTTCAGCCACGACGTGGTCTACCAGACTCCGGAAGGCATTTCGATTGCTGTGCCGAAGCCGACGGAAATCGTCGTCACCGGCATCAACAAGCAGCAGGTCGGCCAGGTTGCCGCGGAAATCCGCGAATACCGTGGCCCCGAGCCCTACAAGGGCAAGGGCGTCAAGTATGCCGGCGAGCGGATTGTCCGCAAAGAAGGCAAGAAGAAGTAAGGATCACGCGAAATGGCTACAAGGAAAGATACACTTGTGCGCCGCGCCAGCCGCGTGCGCCGTCAAGTCAAGGCAGTCGCCAATGGCCGCCTGCGCCTGTCCGTTCATCGCTCGTCGAAGAACATCTACGCACAGGTTATCGATGATGTTGCTGGCAAGACCGTTGCGTCTGCCTCGACACTCGACACGGATCTGCGTTCGTCTTTGAAGACGGGCGCTGACACGGCAGCAGCTGCTGCCGTTGGCAAGCTCCTCGCCGAGCGCGCCTCGAAGGCTGGTGTCAAGGACGTCGTCTTTGACCGTGGCGCCTTCATCTATCACGGCCGCGTCAAGGCGCTCGCCGAGGCAGCCCGCGAAGGCGGCCTGAACTTCTAAGGTGATATCCGCCTGGGCTTGCCCGGGCGGATCATCGAACCGCTTTTCAAAAGCGCGTCGCTACCGCTCCCTCGAAGGCGCGGGGCGACTTTTGTCAATCTGCCGATTGCACCCGGAAAAGAAAAAGGAAAAGGACAATGGCACAAGAAAAAAGAGGTTCTCGCGACGATCGCCAGAACCGCGAGGAGCGCGACAGCGAATTCGTTGACAAGCTCGTAGCAATCAACCGCGTCGCAAAAGTCGTCAAGGGCGGCCGTCGTTTCGGCTTTGCTGCTCTCGTCGTCGTCGGCGACCAGAAGGGCCGCGTTGGCTTCGGTCATGGCAAGGCACGTGAAGTGCCGGAAGCCATCCGCAAGGCAACCGAAGCTGCCAAGCGCGAACTGATCTTCGTTCCGCTGCGCTCCGGCCGCACGCTTCATCACGACGTTCACGGCCGTCACGGCGCAGGCAAGGTTCTGCTGCGTGCCGCCAAGGCCGGTACCGGTATCATCGCCGGTGGTCCGATGCGCGCCGTTTTCGAAACGCTCGGCATGCATGACGTTGTTGCGAAGTCGACCGGTTCGTCGAACCCGTACAACATGATCCGTGCGACGTTTGACGCCCTGAAAAGCCAGATGCACCCGAAGGATATCGCAGCTCAGCGTGGCATGAAGTATGCCACTCTGCAGGGCCGCCGCGTATCCGCCGGCGTTGCTTCCGAAGAATAAGGGAGCCTGAACAATGGCTAAGAAAGAAGTCGCAAAGAAGACGGTTTCGGTCGAACAGATCGGTAGCCCCATTCGCCGCCCAGCCGTACAGCGCGCGACGCTGATCGGTCTCGGTCTCAACAAGATGCACCGGGTTAGCGTTCTGGAAGATACACCTTCCGTTCGCGGCATGATCCGGGCCGTCCAGCATCTCGTTCGCGTCGTCGACGAGAAGTGAGGGGGATACCATCATGAAACTGAATGAAATCAAAGACAACGAAGGTTCGACCAAGAACCGCAAGCGTCTCGGCCGTGGTATCGGCTCCGGATCCGGCAAGACTGCCGGCCGCGGTGTCAAGGGTCAGAAGGCTCGTTCGGGCGTTGCCATCAACGGCTTCGAAGGCGGCCAGATGCCAATCTACCGCCGTCTGCCGAAGCGCGGCTTCAACAACATCTTCCGTTCGGACTTTGTTGTCGTGTCGCTCGGCCGTATCCAGACCGCAATCGACGCCAAGAAGCTTGATGCTTCCAAGACCGTCGATGCTGCCGCTCTCCAGGCTGCTGGCGTTATCCGTCGCGCCAAGGACGGTATCCGCGTTCTGGCCGATGGTGAACTGAAGGCGAAGGTTTCGCTCGAAGTTGCCGGCGCTTCCAAGCCTGCGATCGAAAAGATCGAAAAGGCTGGCGGTTCGATCAAGCTGCTTTCGGGCGCTGCTGAATAATTGTTGCTGATGAACCGCCCGGGGTGCTTCACACCGGGCGGTTTTGCTCCCATATGAGAGCCTCACAGATTAGTGGCTAGCCAAGGCCGGTCGCAGACATTAATACGGGAGCCAGGTGAGGCGTGCGATTGCTGATGCAGTCTTTTCCAAGCCGGTTTTCACACATCGAACATAACCTCTACCGGAACTGACCGGGTTTCCCCGCGGGTTCCTACATTGGTTACGCGGAGAATTGCATGGCTTCTGCAGCGGAACAGCTCGCCTCCAACCTGAATTTTTCGACTTTCGCAAAAGCGGAAGATCTGAAACGGCGCCTCTGGTTTACCCTCGGCGCCCTTCTGGTTTATCGTCTCGGCACCTATATCCCGCTGCCTGGCCTCAATCCGGAAGCTTTCGCCCAGGCCTTTGCCGGGCAGAGCGGTGGTATCCTCGGTCTTTTCAACATGTTTTCGGGCGGCGCCGTTTCGCGTATGGCGATCTTCGCGCTCGGTATCATGCCCTACATTTCCGCCTCCATCATCGTTCAGCTGATGACCTCCGTGGTTCCGTCGCTTGAGCAGTTGAAGAAGGAAGGCGAGCAGGGCCGCAAGGTCATCAACCAGTACACCCGCTACGGCACGGTGCTGCTCGGCACGCTGCAGGCCTATGGCATCGCGGTCGGCCTCGAGAGCGGCAATGGCCTGGTTGTCGATCCGGGCTGGTTCTTCCGTGTCTCGACCGTTATTTCCCTTCTCGGCGGCACGATGTTCCTGATGTGGCTCGGCGAGCAGATCACCTCGCGCGGCATCGGCAACGGCATCTCGCTGATCATCTTCGCAGGCATTGTCGCCCATCTGCCGACGGCTCTGGCCGGCACGTTGGAACTCGGCCGCACCGGCGCTCTGTCGACGCCGCTGATTCTCGCCATCATCGTCATGGTCGTCGCAGTCATCGCGCTGATCGTCTTTGTGGAGCGTGCGCAACGGCGGCTTTTGATCCAGTATCCGAAGCGCCAGGTCGGCAACAAGATGTTCCAGGGCGATACCTCGCACCTGCCGTTGAAGCTCAACACGTCAGGCGTCATTCCCGCCATCTTCGCATCGTCGCTGCTGTTGCTGCCGGCAACGCTCGCAGGCTTTGCCAACAGCGCGGCCTTGCCGGGCTGGGCAACCACCGTCGTCGCGGCCCTCGGCCACGGCAAGCCGCTCTACATGGTGCTCTATGGCGGCATGATCGCGTTCTTTGCCTTCTTCTATACAGCCATCGTCTTCAATCCGAAGGACACGGCTGACAATCTGAAGAAGCATGGCGGCTTCATCCTCGGCATTCGTCCGGGTGAGCGTACCGCCGAGTACATCGACTACGTGCTGACGCGCATCACCGTGCTCGGCGCAATCTACCTGATGTTCGTCTGCATTCTGCCCGAAGTCATGATCGCGCAGACCGGCGTGCCGTTCTACCTTGGTGGTACGTCGCTTTTGATTGTTGTCAGCGTTACCCTTGATACTGTAGCACAGGTACAGGGTCACCTGATTGCCCAGCAGTATGAGGGGCTGATCAAGAAATCAAAGCTGCGTGGAGGAAAGAGGGGCCGATGAGACTGATATTTTTAGGACCGCCGGGAGCAGGCAAGGGAACACAGGCCAAGCTGCTGACGGAAAAATACGGCATTCCGCAGCTTTCCACAGGCGACATGCTGCGTGCTGCCGTCCAGGCGCAGACTGATGTCGGTAAGCGCGCCAAGGCCGTCATGGATGCAGGCCAGCTCGTCTCAGACGAGATCGTCAACGAGATCGTCTCGGACCGGATCGATTCGGCCGATTGTGCCAGAGGCTTTATCCTCGATGGCTACCCGCGCACGGTTCCGCAGGCGATTGCCCTTGGCAGGATGCTCGAAGGCAAGGGATTGCGGCTCGATTCGGTCATCGAATTGAAGGTTGACGAAGATGCGCTTGTACGGCGCATCGAGAATCGCGTAGCAGAAACCATTGCCGCAGGCGGCACGGTTCGCTCCGACGATAATCCGGAAGCATTCAAGAAGCGTCTTGTCGAATATCGCGAAAAGACGGCGCCGCTGTCGCAGCACTATGCGGCAACGGGCGAGCTGAAGACGGTTGATGGAATGGCCTCGGTTGAAACCGTGACATCCGAAATCAACAGAATCCTGGCATCGGCTTCCGCCGACGCCTGAAAAGGGCCGGTTCTTGAAAAAGGACGGCCGGGGAGTTGACTTTTGCGGTCGATTCCTTCAAAGACCGCGCTAACTCGCGACATGCAAGGGATCGGCGCGGATTTCGAGACGAAGTCTGGGCGCGATTCTTTTGACGTGTTCCGAACACCACTTTAACAGTAGGCCTCTCAAGGGCTGCATAACGAAGCACCTATTGCCGGATGGCAACTGGAAGCAAGGAGAACAGGCGTGGCACGTATCGCTGGCGTCAACATCCCGACGAGCAAGCGCGTAGTAATCGCGCTTCGTTACATTCACGGGATCGGAGCGAAGTTCGCACAGGAAATCGTCGAGAAGGTCGGTATCCCGGCTGAACGTCGTGTGCACCAACTGACGGATGCCGAAGTTCTGGCCATCCGCGAAACCATCGACCGCGACTACCAGGTTGAAGGCGACCTGCGTCGCGAGACCTCGATGAACATCAAGCGTCTGATGGACCTGGGCTGCTACCGCGGTCTGCGTCATCGCCGCTCGCTGCCGGTTCGCGGCCAGCGCACGCACACCAATGCCCGCACCCGCAAGGGTCCGGCAAAGGCGATTGCAGGCAAGAAGAAGTAATTTCCCTGAATTGGGAAATGCGGAGGCTGGCGCTCGACGCCGGCCTCTTTTGTGGTTTCGGATGGGCGCGCCTCGCGTCCCTCCGGTGGAGCTGCTGGAATTACGGCAGTGACGATATCGCCGCGCAGATCGGGTTTTCCATCCGCGCATGACTGAAAATTCAGGGCAGGGGGTTTCCTCTTCCCGGTGGAGCCGCTGGTGTTACGGCGGTGAAGAGATCAACGAAAGGTATACCATGGCCAAGGAAGCCACACGCGTTCGCCGTCGCGAGCGGAAAAACATTTCCACGGGCGTTGCTCACGTCAACTCGTCGTTCAACAACACGATGATCACCATCACCGACGCACAGGGCAACGCGATTGCCTGGTCTTCGGCTGGTTCGAAGGGCTTCAAGGGCTCGCGCAAGTCGACCCCGTTCGCAGCCCAGATGGCTGCTGAAGACGCCGCCAAGAAGGCCCAGGAACACGGCATGAAGACGCTTGAAGTCGAAGTTTGCGGCCCGGGTTCCGGCCGTGAATCGGCTTTGCGCGCCCTGCAGGCTGCCGGCTTCATGATCACCTCGATCCGTGACGTGACCCCGATCCCGCACAACGGTTGCCGCCCGCGCAAGAAGCGCCGCGTCTAATCATACGCATTCATCCTGCCGGCGAGAGGGTTACTTCTCCCGGCGCTTCAAGGCTCGGTTGCCACGATTGAATGGTGGCAACGAACGGAAGGCAAAACATATGATTCAGAAAAACTGGCAGGAACTGATCAAGCCGAACAAGGTTGAGTTCTCGTCCTCCGGCCGCACCAAGGTGAGCCTTGTTGCCGAGCCGCTGGAGCGTGGCTTCGGCCTGACCCTCGGCAACGCGCTTCGCCGCGTTCTTCTGTCGTCGCTTCGCGGCGCTGCGGTGACCGCAGTGCAGATCGACGGCGTCCTGCACGAGTTCTCCTCGATCCCGGGCGTTCGGGAAGACGTGACGGACATCGTGCTCAACATCAAGGAAATCGCCATCAAGATGGATGGCGATGATTCCAAGCGCATGGTCGTGCGCAAGCAGGGTCCGGGCGTTGTAACCGCCGGTGACATTCAGACGGTTGGCGATATCGAAATCCTCAACCCGAACCATGTAATCTGCACCCTCGACGAGGGCGCCGAGATTCGCATGGAGTTCACCGTCAACAACGGCAAGGGCTATGTGCCTGCTGACCGCAACCGTTCGGAAGATGCGCCGATCGGCCTCATCCCGGTCGACAGCCTGTATTCGCCGGTCAAGAAAGTGTCCTACAAGGTGGAAAACACCCGTGAAGGTCAGGTTCTCGACTACGATAAGCTGTCCATGCAGATCGAGACCGATGGTTCCGTCACCGGTGAAGATGCAGTCGCTTTCGCGGCCCGCATCCTTCAGGACCAGCTCGGCGTTTTCGTCAACTTCGACGAACCGCAGAAGGAAGCCGAAGAAGAAGCCGTTACCGAACTGGCGTTCAACCCGGCACTCTTGAAGAAGGTCGACGAACTGGAACTTTCCGTCCGTTCGGCCAACTGCCTGAAGAACGACAACATCGTTTATATCGGCGATCTCATTCAGAAGACCGAAGCCGAAATGCTTCGCACTCCGAACTTTGGTCGCAAGTCGCTGAACGAAATCAAGGAAGTTCTCGCTTCCATGGGCCTGCACCTCGGCATGGAAGTGCCGGCATGGCCGCCCGAGAACATCGAAGATCTCGCCAAGCGTTACGAAGACCAGTATTGATCAAACAAAAGGCAGGTTAACCCTCTGCCTTTCCCCGTCAAACAGCAGGTTTCCAACCTGTATGTGCCAGGAAACGGCAGGCCCATAAAGTGAAGGGCACCTGCATTTAAGGAGAATAGCAATGCGCCACCAGAAAGCCGGCCGCAAGCTGAACAGAACCGCCAGCCACCGCAAGGCAATGTTCGCCAACATGGCTGCCTCGCTCATCGAACATGAGCAGATCGTCACCACCCTGCCGAAGGCAAAGGAAATCCGCCCGATCGTCGAGAAGCTCGTTACGCTCGGCAAGAAGGGTGATCTTCATGCCCGTCGTCAGGCCATCTCGCAGATCCGCGACGTTGCCGTCGTCGGCAAGCTGTTCGACGCCATCGCCTCGCGCTACGCAACCCGCAATGGCGGCTACCTGCGTATCATGAAGGCCGGCTTCCGCCACGGCGACAATGCGGCTCTGGCCGTTATTGAGTTCGTCGATCGCGACACCTCGGCCAAGGGCGCCAAGGATATCGCTCGCGTTGCTGCCGAAGCAGAAGCTGCAGACGCCGCTTAAGTTTCCGATTCATCGGAAGATTAAAACAGCCGGGCCGAAAGCCCGGCTGTTTTGCGTTTGGGCCTTGCCTCATTGTGTTTTCACGGTTCCGCCGTCTTTGCTTTTTAAGCCTGACATCTTATCTGTTTCTCCCCATGAACTATTTCGGCAGGATGCCCCGCATGATCCGTTCGCCCCTTACTCTCGTGATGTCGACCATGGCCGGGCTGGCACTTTTTGCCGGCGCCGTGCATTTCGGGTTTGCCGGAACAGAGCCTTCTGACGGTGTGGAAAATATCCAGACCAGCGCAGTGGTCGCGCAGGCGGAAACACCGAAAGCGCTGCCGCAAAGCCGAACCGAGATGCAGCTTTCCTTCGCGCCGCTTGTCAAGCAGACGGCCAACGCCGTGGTCAACGTCTACGCCGAAAAGACTGTTCAGAATCGTTCGCCCTTTGCCGATGATCCATTCTTCGAGCAGTTCTTCGGCCAACGGATGCCGAACCGTTCCGAGAAGCAGTCGTCGCTCGGCTCCGGCGTCATTGTCGGCAAGAACGGCATCGTGGTGACCAACAACCACGTCATTGCTGACGCCGACGACATCAAGATCGCGCTTGCCGATGGCCGCGAGTTTGAAAGCACGGTCATGCTCAAGGATGATCGGCTGGATCTCGCCGTCTTGAAGATCAAATCCGACGGTCCCTTCGAAACCATCCCGCTTGGCGATTCCGATGCGGTCGAGGTCGGCGATCTCGTCCTGGCCATCGGTAATCCCTTCGGCGTCGGCCAGACCGTGACCAGCGGCATCGTCTCGGCGCTCGCCCGCAATCAGGTCGTCTCCGGTGATTTCGGTTTCTTCATTCAGACCGACGCGGCAATCAATCCCGGCAATTCCGGCGGCGGCCTGATCGACATGAACGGCCAGCTGATCGGCATCAACACCGCGATCTTTTCGCGCGGCGGCGGGTCGAACGGTGTCGGTTTTGCCATTCCCGCCAATCTCGTCAAGGTTTTCGTCGCTTCCGCCGAGGGCGGCAACGGCAGCTTTACGCGCCCCTTCATTGGCGCAAGCTTCGAGCCGGTGACCTCGGAAGTCGCCGATGCGCTTGGGCTCGACCGGGCACGCGGCGCGCTGGTGAGTTCGGTGGTCGAGGGCGGACCGGCGGAAAAAGCGGGCATGAAGCCGGGGCAGGTGATTATCGCCGTCAACGGCATTCCTGTGGAGCATCCCGACGCGCTCGGCTACCGCCTGACCACCGTCGGCATTGGGCACCAGGCCAAGGTTACCGTGAGCGAAAACGGAAAAACCCGTGACCTTGAACTGACGCTCGCGCAAGCGCCGGAAACCTCACCACGCGACGAACGGCTGATCGAGGGGCGTAATCCCTTCGCCGGCGCCGTGGTCGGCAATCTCTCGCCGCGTCTCGCCGACGAGTTGCATATGTCGACCTCCTTGCAGGGTGTGGTGATCACAGAAATCAACCGCGGATCGCCCGCGGCGCGGGTCGGTTTTCAGCCGAAGGATATCATCATCGCCGTCAATGGCACGCCGATCGACAAGTCCGAAACGCTCGAGGCGATCGCCAAGGACGATCCGTCCTTGTGGCGCGTCGAGATCGAACGCGACGGCCAGCGCATCCGCCAGTTCTTCCGATGAGCGACCTGTTTTCTCAGAGCGAACCGCCTGGCATGAGCGAAAAACGCCCGCTGGCTGACCGCCTGCGACCGCAGACATTGGCTGAAGTCACCGGCCAGGCCCACCTGACCGGTGAGGACGGTGTCCTTGCCCGGATGATCGCATCGGGTTCGCTGGGCTCGATGATCTTCTGGGGCCCGCCCGGAACGGGGAAAACGACGGTCGCGCGGCTGCTGTCGGGCGAGGCGGGTTTGGCTTTCGAACAAATCTCGGCGATCTTCTCCGGGGTGGCAGATCTGAAGCGTGTTTTCGAGGGCGCCCGCGCGCGGCGCATGTCCGGCCGCCAGACCTTGCTCTTTGTCGACGAGATTCACCGCTTCAACCGCGCGCAGCAGGACAGCTTTCTGCCAGTCATGGAAGACGGTACTGTCATTCTGGTCGGAGCGACGACGGAAAATCCGTCTTTCGAACTCAATGCCGCCCTCCTGTCGCGCGCCCGCGTCCTGACATTCAAGCCGCATGACGAGGCGAGCCTCGCCGAGTTGCTGGAACGCGCCGAGCAGGTCGAGGCAAAGCCGTTGCCGCTTGATGCCGATGCGCGGGCCAGCCTTGTGCGCATGGCTGACGGCGATGGCCGGGCGGTGCTGACACTTGCCGAAGAAGTCTGGCGCGCCGCCCGCCGGGACGAAGTGTTCGATGCGAATGCGTTGCAGGAAATTGTCCAGCGGCGCGCACCGGTCTATGACAAGGGCCAGGATGGCCACTACAACCTGATCTCGGCGCTGCACAAATCGGTGCGCGGCTCCGATCCGGATGCAGCGCTCTACTACCTCTGCCGCATGTTCGATGCCGGCGAGGATCCGCTCTATCTCGGGCGGCGCCTGGTGCGCATGGCGGTCGAGGATATTGGTCTTGCCGACCCGCAGGCGCTGGTGATCTGCAACGCCGCCAAGGATGCCTACGACTACCTCGGCTCTCCCGAGGGCGAACTGGCGCTGGCGCAGGCCTGTGTCTATCTGGCGACCGCACCGAAGTCGAACGCCGTCTATACCGCCTACAAATCCGCCCTGCGCGCCGCCAAGGAGCACGGCTCGTTGCTGCCGCCCAAGCACATCCTCAACGCACCGACGAAGCTGATGAAGGGCGAGGGATATGGCGACGGCTATCGCTACGACCACGACGAGCCGGACGCCTTTTCGGGGCAGGATTATTTCCCGGAAAAGATGGGCCGCAAGACCTTCTACGACCCGCCGGAACGTGGCTTCGAACGCGATATCCGCAAGCGTCTCGACTGGTGGGCGAAACTGCGCAAGGAACGCGGCCAGTAGGGGCGTGAATGGCTGCCATGCACAACGGGCGCTTGTCACCCGAGTTCCGGGATGGCATAGAGTGCCCATGCAGACGGCTGCACGGGACCAGAACCTATCATCTGACACCCGAACATCCGCGAGGACGGCCTCGCTCCGTAGATGGAGTTAAATCATGGCCTGGATCATTCTTTTCTTCGCAGGAATTCTCGAAATCGGCTGGGCGATCGGCCTCAAATACACTGAAGGCTTCACCAAGCTTGTACCAACGATCCTGACCGCAGGTTCGATGGTGGCAAGCGTCGTTCTGCTCGGCATTGCGGTGCGTACGCTGCCGCTCGGCACGGCTTACGCAGTCTGGACCGGCATTGGCACGGTCGGAACGGTGATCCTTGGCATTGTGCTGTTTGCCGAGCCGGCAACTGCAATCCGCCTCGGCTGCATTTCGCTGATCATCGCCGGTATCGCCGGGTTGAAACTCGCCGCCTGATTTATCTAAAACTCAAATGCAAGAACACCCGCGCNNGCGCGGGTGTTCTTGCATTTTATCGCGTGTTTGGCGTCTTGGTCTTCAGCGCAAGGCGTTAAGGGTCGCGGTGGCGGCCTGCATTTCCCGCCAGCGATTTTCACTGCGCTGGAAGGCCTCGTCATCGGTGCCCCAATGCTCGATCTGCCAGTCCTCGTCGAGATGGGCGAGAGTCCAAGCCTCTTCGGCTGTAAGCTGCTTCTCGGCAAAGGCAATAGCGAGCAGGGCGGAGCCTGTGAGCGTGGTGATCGTGTGCAGGCAGGCAAGACCAAGCGGAGTGGCGTAGGCGCGCAACGCCTCGGCAACGCCGGTGATCGCTGCGCGGGGCTGAACCTGATGCACGACACCCTCGGCGAGGATGAAACGGGCACCCAGTTTGTCGGCTGCCCAGGTGATGACCGGGTCCCAGCGTTCCGATTGCCGGGCAACCAGCCCTTCCGGCTCGCTGGCGCGGTAGCACAGGAGATCGGTTCCAGCGAAATTGAGGATGTCGTCGAAGACCGCGCGAATGTCCTTGGAGACACCATCGATCGCAGTGTTGGCCAGTCGGGTGACCGGCATTGTCGCCGGGTCGATGTTTTCCTTCTGCGCATCCCATTCGGCGGCGAGCAGCTCGGCGACGGCTTGCGTCGGCACGGTCAGCGGCTGCTTTGCCGGCGTGCGAACGGTCCTGCCGTCGAGCAGAACCGTATGGCTGCTGTCTTCCGCAGTGCCGATGCTGACGGTCGTATAGAACCGTTTCGGCAACGGCTTGTGCATCTGTATCTGCGCGCGGCGCACGGGATCGGGGTCGCTGAGGGCAGCAGACAGATCGTCGCGAATATCAGGCATGATGTGTCTCCATCCAGTCCAGAATATCGTGCGGGATGCGGGCGATGTAATCCGCGCCGGCTTCGATGAGCTCGGGAACGGAAGCGTAGCCCCAGGCGACGCCGATGGCAGCGGCGCCGGCACTCTTGGCCATCTGCATGTCATAGATGGCGTCACCGATGACGACGGTGTCCTTCGGGTCTATGCCTGCCTCGGAGCAGCATTCCGATACCATCGCCGGATGCGGTTTTGAGGGGCAGTCGTCCGCCGTCCTTGAAACGAAGAATGTCTTTTCATAGCCGTGGCTTGCACAGATCTGATCAAGTCCGCGCCGCGACTTTCCCGTTACGGCACCCAGGAGCAGGTCGTCACGCGCCGATAACGTCGACATGAGCGACGCGATACCCGGAAACAGCGGCTCGCGAAAGTCCATCTCGGCGCGGACGCCGCCATAAAGCTTCTTGTAGTGCGCGGTCATGGCCTGGGCGCGATCATCGACATGCGGCTGGTGCATCAGCCGCGCGATGGCGATATCGAGCGTCAGGCCGATGATGCTCTTGGTGGCATTCAGCGTGACGCGCTCAAGACCGAAATCCTCGAAAGTCCGCGCCATGACTTCGTGGATGAGCCCGGCGCTGTCGACCAGGGTGCCGTCGCAATCGAAAAGAGCGAGTTTCATCAGTCGTCGTCTTCCTCGGCGCTGGCCATGTCGAAGCCGATCAGGTTCCAGCTCTGGACCATATGTTGCGGCATTGGCGCGGTCACGATCAGGCGTCCGCCGTCCGGATGCGGCACATCGATGCGACGGGCATGCAGATGCAGTTTATTTTGCACGCCGCCGGGAAACGCCCAATTGAACTCGGCGCCGAAATATTTCGGGTCGCCGATGATCGGGTGGCCGATATGGGCGGCGTGGACGCGCAGCTGGTGGGTGCGGCCGGTATAGGGCTCCATCTCCAGCCAAGTCAGGTTCTGGCCGGCCTGCTCGATGATCCGATAATAGGAAACCGCGTGGTCGGCACCGTCCTCGCCGTGCTTGGCAATGCGCATGCGGTCGCCATCCGGGGTCTGTTCCTTGACGAGCCAGGTGGAAATCTTGTCCTCGCGCTTGCGCGGCACGCCCTTGACCAGCGCCCAGTAGGTCTTCTTGGTATCGCGCTCACGGAAGGCTGCCGTCAGCTTCTGGGCGGCGCCACGGGTGCGGGCGATGACCAGAACGCCCGAGGTATCACGGTCGAGCCGGTGAACGAGGCGTGGCTTTTCGCCCTTGGGGCTAGTCCAGGCTTCCAGCATGTCGTCGATATGGCGGTTGATGCCTGAACCGCCTTGAACCGCGATGCCGGGCGGCTTGTTGAGAACAATCACCTTGGCGTCTTCATGCAACAGCATGCGCGACAGAAGTTCATGATCGGAAGCATGACGCAGGTCGCGGCCGGCGATCGGACCTGTCCGCGTCTTCGGATCGACTTCCATCGGCGGAATGCGCACCACCTGGCCCGGCTGGACGCGCATGTCCGATTTGACGCGGCCGCCATCGACGCGAACCTGGCCGGAGCGCAGCAGCTTCTGCAGCGGTCCGAAGCCGAGACCCGGATAATGTACCTTGAACCAGCGATCGAGCCGCATGCCCGCTTCGTCGGATTCGACCTGCTTGTGTTCAATGCCCGCCATCTTGCTTTTACCTGCATCCAATTGTCATCGCGCCTCGACAATGGTGCCGACAGGAAACCCGTGCGCAAACTGATATGACAGAGCAGGCCGGTCGAAGGGACGCGCAGCGCTCTGAGATGGTCCCTTTAGACTATTGCACGCATAAGGGCCAGCCCAGCAAACACCGCGATTGCCGAAAGAAGCACGCTTGAGCCTACATAAATCGCCGCCGTGATCATCTCACCGCGTTCCATCAGCGTGATTGCATCGAGCGAGAAGGCGGAGAAGGTCGTGTAGCCACCGAGGATGCCGGTAATCAGGAACACGCGCATCTCAGCGGAAGCACCAAGTTTGCGGGCGATCACTTCTGCGAAGACGCCGATCAGGAAGGATCCGGTGACGTTGACGATCAGCGTTCCCCACGGAAAGGATGGTCCGAAACTGCGAAGCGTCCAGAGGCCCACGAGATAGCGGAGTACGGAACCGAAAGCGCCACCGGTGGCAACGAGAAGGATGTGTGTCATGAGAAACGCCATAGCCGAAAGTGGTGCAGCTGAAAAGTCGGGCGTCCATTTTGGTGCAATCTGAATCGGCAAAGGCAGGCTGCCGCGGTTGGCGAAAAACCATTCTTTAACGCGCAAGCGCTAATATAGGGGCTCCTGACGAGGTGGTTTTCAAGCGGATGCGGAATGACAAAATTGAAGTTCAACTTCACCCACTACGACCTCAAGCAGCAGCGTGCCGGTGTGACCATCGAGATCACATTGTCGGCGGTCGCCAATGTCCGGCTGATGACGGCGAATAATTTTCAGCTCTACAAGGAAGCGATGAAGCACCAGTTCGTCGGTGGCGTGGCGCGCAAGTCGCCGATCCGGCTGGTCATTCCGCAGTCCGGCCACTGGCACGTGGTCGTCGACATGGAAGGTCATCACGGCCAGAGCGAATCGAGTATCCGGATCGTCGAGACCGCAGCTCCGCCGCGTTTCCAATCGGCGTCCTGAGAGAGCCGAAAAATCCACACCGCTACCCGGCACGATAAGGCCGCAATCGGACAAGACGAGTAGAACTCGCCTTGGTCGCTGGGGGCTTCCATGTGGAAGGCCACCACGCGGCCGCTTTGCCGGCAACTGTCTGGCGGCGCAAGCTTGAAAGCCCTCGCATCGTTCGAACCCGCGATCCTGTCCGGTTCCAAACGAAACAGACATCCTTTCTGCGCTGCTATAGATTCCAATAATCGGCACGTCGGATGATCGTCGTGCAGTTTTCGCGTTTTCATCACAACTGAACCAGGCAGATTGGTGCGCTGTACAAGGCTGCGCTATGCGCAGGCGTGCGCCATCGCACCTGGAGAAAGAGGATGTCATGGCAAAATTTATCGGAACGAAGGGCAAGGACAATTTTAGCGGCGGCGCGACCAATGACGTGTTCGTCTTCAACACGGACCAACTTTCCTCAACTGACAGGCTTTCGGGCGGCGGCGGTACCGACGTCCTTCTGCTCACAAATACCACCGGATTGTGGGACGGCGTGAGCGCAAGCCAGTGGCGCGGCCTATCGAGCGTGGAAGGCGTTGTGCTCGCATCTCAGGGCAGCGCCGCCGGCTTCCAGTTGGCGTTCGATGACACGTTCTACATCCACAATAAAGTCAAGCATTTCGGGATAGTCGGGACCGCCCTCACGGGTTTTGCCCAGGGCGTCCAGGTCTTGGCATCCGGCGTGACGAACATGTCTTTCGAAATCGCCGGAAGCGTGGGCGCGGCCGACAAATTGAAGACAGGAAAGGGCGACGACACGTTCGCCTATGTCAAAAACGCCCTCGACGTCGCCGATGTCATTGACGGCGGTGCGGGCTTCAACACGCTCGTGCTCGCCGGCGCCGGCGAAACCATCAGGATCAAGGATGGCGGCACCCGCGAACTGCCTGACGGACATACCTATTTGGCCGACGTCAGGAACATCGACAAGATCGTCGTGACCGACCTGGATGCCGGGCAATCCCGTAGCATCGGCTTTGGCAATCTCGTCGGGACCGCCCGCTATATGGGAACGGGCGTCGTGGCGATCACGACCGACAAGAACTATGGAACGAGCAATGCCGCCGCCCCCATTTCAGGAAAGCTGACTATTGACGGCGAGCGCCTCACCTCAACGCAAAGCCTGACTGTCACCGGCGGTAATGCCGGGGATTTGATCAAGGCTGGTGCGGGCAACGACCGCCTGAGTGGCGGCGCGGGCAACGATAGTCTTTCTGGAGCCAAGGGGAACGACGCGCTTTCCGGCGGCGATGGCAACGACGTGCTCTTGGGCGGTCTGGGTGCCGATACCATGAGCGGTGGTCTGGGCAAGGATATTTTCACCATCTCCGATGCCAGGCAGGGCAGCAGCGCCGCACAATTCTACAAGGACAAGATCAGCGGCGGAGCCGGGACCGACACCTTGGCTTTCACCGCGGGCGGAAACGTCAACATCTCCGCCGCCGAACTCGCAGGCAACACGGTAACCGGCATCGAGGTGGTCCAGTTCTCGGGCGCGGCGCAGAACACGATCACGCTCAGCCAGGCGTTCGTTTCCAGCAACCACGACACGAACGGTGTGCTGCACATTGTCAACGGCTCCATCGCGACCGATGGCCGGTTGACCGGCTTTTCGGTTGATGCGTCAAAGCTCACCAGCACGTCGCTTGCGGTGGATATGGAAATCCATGGCAGGGGCAAAGATATTCTGAAAGGGGGAGCGGGCAATGATTTCTTCGATTTCGCCGGCGCCTCCGACAGCGGTGCCGGTGCCGAGGACATCGTCTCAGGTGGCGCCGGCAAGGACACCATCCTCATCCATGAGGGCGCGTTGGCAAGCCTGGGTGCTGGTGTCTCATCGATGGAGATCGTGAAGATCGTTGCCGAAAGCCGCGTATCCGGCTCGTCGACCTCCATCGATATTGCCACCAAGGACAGCTTGACGATCGACGGCCGCGCGCTGGGAGCCAAAGAGGGACTGGCCGCGACGGGCTATATCTTCGATCCGATCACGATGACGCAACGCGACGCCACCGGAAAACTGGTAATGTATGGCGGCAAGGGTGACGACACACTGATCGGCGGTGTCGCAGCCGACACGCTTTCCGGTGGCAGTGGCGCGGACGCGCTCTTCGGCCGGAAAGGCGCGGATTTGCTGACCGGTGGAAGCGGTGACGACCTCTTTATCTTTGCGGCGGTGAGTGACTCGACGGTCGTCGCCAGCGGCCGCGACACGATCACCGATTTCAGCCGGGCTCAAGGCGACCAGATCTATTTCCTGCACGCGACGAGCACGCGCTTCGACTTCATCGGTGATGACGCTTTCGGCCATCACGTCGGCGAGGTCCGAAGCACGGTCGGCAGCACGACGACCACGGTCCAGCTCGACCAGAATGGGGACGGGATGGCAGATTTTCAGATTACCCTGAACGGAAAGATCGCTCTGACCGCTTCAGATTTCGTCCTTTGACGTCATCAGTGGCGTGCGAAGTGGCTGGAGCTCAGCCCAGCCGCTCGGCATGCCATCTCAGGTGATCGTCCATGAAGGACGAGATGAAATAATAGGAGTGGTCGTAGCGCTCGTGCATGCGCAGCGTCAGGCCGATGTCCGTTCTCTTGACGGCTTCTTCGAACAACCACGGGCGGAGCCCGGTTTCCAGGAAACTGTCGGCCTTGCCCTGATCGATCAGGAATTCCGGGAAGCGGGCGCCGTCCCTGACCAGCGCGCAGGCGTCATACTGCCGCCAGCTCGCCTTATCGGCACCGAGATATTTTTCGAAAGTGCCGACGGACCAATCGGCGGTCGATGGTTCGACGATCGGAGCGAAGGCCGAGCAACTCCTGAACCGTTCGGGATTTTTCAGCGCGATCGTCATGGCGCCGTGGCCGCCCATGGAATGGCCGAAGATTCCCTGGCGGTCCATGTCGATGCGGAAATGCTGGCTGATGAAGGCGGGCAGTTCCTCAGTGACATAGGTGTACATCTGATAATGCTCGGCCCAGGGCGCCTCCGTGGCGTCGAGATAGAAGCCCGCGCCTTTGCCCATCTGCCAGTTGGTCAGTTCGTCCGGAACATCGTTGCCGCGCGGGCTGGTATCCGGGCAAACGATGATCAAGCCGAGTTCGGCGGCCATCCGGCGATATTCACCCTTCTCCATCACGTTCGCATGCGTGCAGGTGAGGCCGGAGAGATACCAGACGACAGGGCAGGGTGACGAGATCGCCTGCGGCGGGATATAGACCGCAAAGGTCATCTCGGTCTTGCAGGCCTGTGAATCGTGCGAAAAGACGCCCTGCATGCCGCCGAACGCGGTGTTCTGGGAAAGGACTTTCAAGCTGTGCTCCTTTGAAGCTGAACGCGCCACTAAGCCAGCGACACCGCCGCGTTGACCGCAGCCGCCACCAGCACCGTGTTGAAGAAGAAGGATACGACCGCGTGCAGAAGATTGATTTTTCGCATGGCGGTCGAGGTAATCGCAATATCCGAGGTTTGCGCCGTCATACCGATGACGAAGGCGAAATAGAGGAAATCGTAGCCGCCCGGCTCCTTCGTGCCCGGAAAATCAAGACCGCAGCGGTGACCATCGCTTCCGACTATCTCCGGGCTCCAGTAGCTATGGGCATAGTGCATCGCGGCCATCGTGTGGATGGTCAGCCAGCCGAGGGTAACGGAGGAGAAGGCGAGGGTGAGTTCAATTGCTGTTTCGGTGCCGCCCGCATTCAGGGCCGTGAACAGTGAAACGATCGAAATTGCGGCCGTTGCCAGCGTGACGGCAAAGATGATGACGGCGGGTTCGTCGGTGCCGGCTGCATTCCGCTTCAGATAGGCTCCGGTGAGCCTCGGCAGCCGCCGCGCGATCAGGATCAGATAGACGAGGAAGAAGACCACTGCGGCGAGGTTGATTGCCAGCTGCGGGATGGCGACCAAGCACACAATAAGGGTGATCAACGCGCAGATGCCGCCAGCGTAGAAGGGCGCGTGGCGGCGATGGACGATCTTCTTCTCTGAAATGGTCATCGATACTCCCGGGTCGCCCTTGCTTTCCTAGCGCTGTTTGATGCGGCGGCAAAGCCTGTCGAGCGTTTCGAGGAAAGTGGAGCGGTCGCGGGGCGAGAAGGCTGCGTTGTAGCCCTTGCTTTCGCCGGTCTCGCGCAGGTGCGCGCCGAGATCGCGCATGGCAGTCGCCATGCCGATATTGGCCTTGTCGAAAACGCGGCCGGTTGGCCCGGTCACCTGCGCCCCGGCAGCAACGCAGCGACCAGCCAGCGGCACGTCGGCGGTGATGACGATGTCGCCATCGCCTGCCCGTTCGGCAATCCAGTCATCCGCCGCATCGAAACCGGCGGAGACGATCACGTTGCGCACCATCGGATCACGGGAGGGGCGCAGGCCAGAATTGGCGACCAGCACCACGGGCAGGCCATGGCGCTCGGCGACCTTCAGGATCTCGGGCTTGACCGGGCACGCGTCGGCATCGACATAGATGGTGCTGGTGGGTGTTTGCTGCTCGGACATAATTACTAGGACCGTCTCGTCATGGCCGCGCCACCGAATTGCTCATCGGCTTCATGGCATTGCTGGCCGGTGTCTTCGGCAATTCGATCGACCGGGTTGCGCCGGGGCGTCTCCAGGTTTCCGTCGAAACCTTCTCTCCGCCCGCATATGCCCAATGTCCCTTCCACGAGCCATCGGGCTGCAGATCATACTGCGAAATCCCAAAGCCGTTTTCGTTGCCGTAGCCGATCGTGATCATGTCATCGTCCGGCGAAGCGGCTCCGGTCGTTACGCTGCCGCCGCGCTTGCCGCCGATGCCGACACCGGTCGATTCCGTTCCGGCGATCGTCCAGACGACGGCATAGGTTTCGCCGTTGCGGCTGACGGTCACGGTGCCGCTATATTCGCCGCCGGTATCCGGATTGACACCGACCACGTCATAGGTCCCAACCGGGTCAGCCAGGGCCACGGTGGAAAGTGCAGGGGTGGAAAAGGCAAGCGCCAGAACCGCGCCGGCGATACCCGGATTTTTTGCCTTCATTCCATCCCTCGCGCCATCATTTTTTCCGGAACCACTTTTCCGACGTCGCCTTGGTCGTGCCACCATAGGTCCAGACACCTTCCCAATGGCCGTCCGGCTGCTCGAAATACATGGCAATGCCAGATGTACCCTGCGCTACGTATCCCACTGACAAGGCAATGTCATCCGGTGTTGCGGCACCCATTTCGAAGCGCGTTTCGCTGACGAACTTCGCGCCAAGACCGGTGCCGGTGATGGCGCTGTTGCCGATCGTCCATGTGACGCTGTAGGTTTCGCCGGTCCGCGTCACTTCCGCGGTTCCCTTGTATTCGGTGCCGCTGTTGGGATTGGTGCCGACGACCTCATAGGTTCCGACCGGATCGGCCATAGCAGTCATTGGTGTCGGGGCCAGCAGAGCTGCGGCAGTCAGGCAACGTATCAACATAACAGGTCTCCTTGATATGGATGATCGCCGCACCCTGTTCGTAGGCGCGGCGCTGTTATGATTTTTAGGCTCTGCAATTCCGGAAATCGAAGTCGATTTTTGGGGTAATCCTAGTAGATCACCACGCTCCTGATGCTCTCGCCCGCGTGCATCAGATCGAACCCCTTGTTGATGTCGTCGAGCGGCATCGTATGGGTGATCATCGGATCGATCTGGATCTTGCCCTGCATGTACCACTCGACGATCTTCGGCACGTCGGTGCGGCCGCGCGCGCCGCCGAAGGCGGTGCCCATCCAGTTGCGGCCGGTGACGAGCTGGAACGGACGGGTGGAGATTTCCTGGCCGGCGCCGGCAACGCCGATGATCACCGACTTGCCCCAGCCGCGATGGGACGATTCCAGCGCCTGGCGCATGACCTTGGTGTTACCGGTGCAGTCGAACGTGTAGTCGGCCCCGCCGATCGTGTCGCCGTTGCGCTTGGTCATGTTGACCAGATAGGGAACGATATCGTCGCCGACGTCCTTCGGATTGACGAAATGCGTCATGCCGAATTTTTCGCCCCAGGCCTTACG
>UCEZ01000010.1 GCA_900471525.1 Hyphomicrobiales bacterium
GGGGCGTGGACGTCGCATACAGTGCTCTTAGAGTATTCCAGTGACCATGCGGTCAATTCGCGTTCCTGGCTTGTAGAAGACAAAGATAGTTCCGGCGGCCAGTATTCCGATGAGCGCACCACCCAAGACATCGCTTGCATAATGCGTCCCAATGTAGACGCGTGAGAAAGCCACCAAAATTGCGGCTGATAGGAACGCCAGCCCTCGCCTCTCCATCCCATGGAAGAAAAACGCCGCCGCAATGGCGAAAGTCGCCGTTGCGTGGTCTGACGGAAAAGACGGGTCGGCGCTTCGCTCGATGAGAAGATGGGTGATACCGCCATCGTAGGGGCGTATGCGACTGAGAAACAGCAGAATGATCTGATTGACGCCCAAGCCCAGCAGAAAGGACAGCCCTGCCGCGACAAGAACATGCCGGGTGTATAACCGGTCGGAATTCCGCCACCATTGCACAGCGACAGCCAGCACAAGCAGTGGGACGCCAATTGAAGAGACAAGCACCATGAACTGATCAGCAAGGTCGTTCCGACCCGCCAGGCCATTGATCGCCTGCGTCATCCAAACATCGAGTTCATACATCCGTTGCTCCTTCTACCGTTTGCCTTTTCCGCAACCATCGCCTGCTCAGCAATAAACCGGCCCCTGCCAGTGACGCGAAGCTCGCGCCTGCCAGGAACGTTCCCTGTGGTCCGGAGGTGTCCCATAATGCTCCTGCCACCACGCTCGCGATCAGCAACGCCACACCCGCAGTGAGATTGAAAATGCCAAAGGCTGTACCTCGAAGCTCAGCCGGTGCGGCGTCTGCAACGAGAGCCGCCAGCAACCCTTGGCTGAAGCCCATGTGAAGACCCCACAAAACGACACCAAGTCCGAGGCCAAGCAGTCCGGGAATGAAAGCAAGACAAAGATCGGCGGCGACAAGCAGTGCCAGACCGATCATCAGCAGGCTTGCCCTATCAACCCGATCCGCCATGACACCGACGGGATATGCCGACAACGCGTATGAGATGTTCATGACGATGAGAACAAGTGGCACGAACATGAGCGACAAGCCGACCGCCTGCGCGTCAAGGATCAAAAACGCTTCACTGAAGCGGGCAAGGGTGAAGACGGCGGATAAACCGACGACGACCCAGTAGTTTAAAGGTAAGCGGACAAGCTCGGAGCGGCTGAACGGCATGCGAACCCGTCGCAACCCCGGCTGTCGCTCCGGCTCTCTGACAGCGAAAACCACCAAGAGAAATGACAGGGCGGCCGGGATGACAGCGATCCAGAAAACGATGGCAAACTGATCGGCGGTCCACCACATCAATCCAAGGGCCAGCAGAGGTCCAAGGAATGCACCTATCGTGTCGAGTGATTGGCGAAGGCCGAAACTGGCACCTCGGAGATGGGCTGGACTGATGTCGGCAATGAGCGCGTCACGCGGCGCTCCCCTGATACCTTTTCCAACTCTATCGATGAACCGCGCTGAGATGAGCCAACTGATCGAGGGCGCAAGCGGAAACACCGGCTTGGTCAGCGCCGCCATACCGTAACCAACCGCAACAAGCAGTTTTCGTTTTCCAAGCCAGTCGCTGAAAGCACCGGAAAAAACCTTCGTGATGGCGGCTGTCGCTTCGGCAATGCCTTCGATGATCCCGACCGTCAGCGCCGAGGCTCCGAGCACCGTAACCATGTAAACTGGTAGCAGTGCGTGGATCATCTCGGATGACACATCCATCAGCAAAGATACGAAGCCGAGCGCCCAAATCCCCTTGGGGATTGCTCGCCAAGTGGATGGTCTGGTGCTGGAAATGCTGGCCATTCTCGAAAAACCTTTCACAGCAGACGCAACGTTTGCCCGACTACCCTGGATATTTACAGATTTGGATCGCCATACAACGCTGACAGCTTCATGTCCGGATTGTCTGACAGAGGGCTGAATGGGCTTGTCCGTAGATCAAGATACGTTGAGTACGACGGCCGTTTCACGGGTGGCTATTGCATAACAGTCGGCTGAGCGCTTGACAGTATCGGGAGATCGTTTCAAAACTTCATCCATGGGGTCGCGATCACCCCACGAGGCGACAGCCGAAGTATCGCGTCCAGCAACCGATCAACGGAAGGACGCGTCATGTCTTCACTATTGGAAATTTCCCCCGACAAACTTGCCCGCCTTATCGGAACACCAAAATGCCCACCCCTCATCGATGTCCGCATAGACGAGGACTTCGATGCCGATCCGAGGCTTATCCCCGGCTCCGCCCGGCGGGACTACCGTACTCTCGATACCTGGATCGGCTCGCTGGCTGGAGCCTCGGCGATCATCATTTGCCAGCGCGGCCAGAAGCTCAGCCACGGTGTTGCAGCGTGGTTGCGGCAGGCAGGAATCCCGGCCGACAGTCTGGAAGGCGGCTTCGAGGCGTGGAGCGCCCAGAAACTTCCAGTCGTTCCGGTGAGCCTCCTGCCTCCTCGGAATGCCGCCGGGCAGACTGTCTGGATCACGCGTGCGCGGCCTAAAATCGACCGCATCGCCTGCCCCTGGCTCATCCGCCGCTTCGTCGATCCGAACGCAGTCTTCCTATTCGTGCCGCCGTCCGAGGTCGAACTGGTCGCAGACCGCTTCAGGGGCGCTCCGTTCGACATTGAGGCGGACATCAAATTTAGCCATCGCGGCGAGCTTTGCACTTTCGATGTCATGGTTGAAGAGTTTGGTATCTCGTCCCCACCCCTCCTCCGTCTGGCAACCATTGTACGCGGGGCAGACACATCCCGTCTCGATTTAGCCCCCGAGGCACCGGGGCTGCTGGCAGCGTCGCTTGGGCTGTCGCGAATGTTTGCCGACGATCACGAGCAACTGGAAGCGGGCCTCCTTCTATACGATGCCTTTTACCGCTGGTGCCGGGACGCGACCGACGAGACCCACAATTGGCCAGCCGGAAAGAAGGGAGCCTGACATGATCGACATTATTGATCAGGCCGCCCCGACTGCGGCCGCGAAAACCTATGACCACGGCATTTCGTTCGGCGAAGCCTTCCGCGTCTGGCTGCGGATTGCCGCACTCAGCTTCGGCGGCCCGGCAGGACAGATCGCTGTCATGCACCGCATTCTCGTCGACGAAAAGCGCTGGATCGGAGAGCATCGTTTTCTACATGCCCTCAACTATTGCATGCTGCTGCCCGGACCTGAGGCACAGCAGCTCGCCATCTATATCGGCTGGCTTTTGCATCGGACGGCGGGTGGCCTTGTGGCGGGTATCCTGTTCGTGCTCCCCGGTTTTCTCGCCATCCTCGGCCTCAGCTACATCTACGCCGCCTTCGGCAATGTCACTGTGGTCGAAGGGCTGTTCTTTGGACTGAAGGCTGCGGTGCTCGCCGTCGTCGTTCAGGCGGTGTTCCGGATAGGCAGCCGAGCGCTCAAGAACAGGTTGATGGTTGGGATCGCGGCGGCCGCCTTCGTCGCGATTTTCGTGTTCCGGGTGCCTTTCCCGCTGATCATCCTGACGGCAGGCATCGTCGGCTACATCGGCGGCCGCTCCGGTTCGCCGCTGTTCCGTGTCGGCGGCGGACACAAGGCAGGGTCGGGGCCGACCCTTGCTGATGAAGACTCGTCGCTCGGCGAGGAAACGCCCCTCCATGCCAGGCCGAACCTTGCCTGGTCGCTCAAAGTGTCGGCCGTCTTCCTTGTGCTCTGGCTGGTCCCGCTAGCGCTTCTCTACATCTTTCTAGGTCCGAACGACGTCTTCACCCAAATCGGCATCTTCTTCAGTAAGATGGCCGTAGTAACGTTCGGCGGAGCCTACGCCGTTCTCGCCTATGTTGCTCAGGAAGCGGTTCAGCACTTTGGGTGGCTGAAGCCTGGCGAAATGCTTGATGGTCTCGGAATGGCCGAAACGACACCAGGCCCGCTGATTATGGTCGTGCAGTTCGTCGGCTTTATGGGCGCTTACCGCGACCCGGGTTCACTCGGTCCGATGATGGCCGCGACGCTGGCGGCGATCCTGACAACATGGGTGACGTTCATTCCATGCTTTCTGTGGATTTTCCTTGGAGCGCCATTCATCGAGAAGCTCCGGGGTAACGTAGCTTTGACAGGAGCGATGTCGGCCATCACTGCGGCAGTCGTCGGCGTCATCCTCAATCTTGCAGTCTGGTTCGCCCTTCACACGCTATTCGCTCAAGTCGAGGCATGGCAGATAGGGCCAATCTCTGTCGACGTGCCGGTCCCGAGTTCGATTGTACTTCCGTCACTGGTCCTATCAGTGGCGGCAGCATTCGCCATTTTTCGCTTCAAGGCGTCGGTTATCGCCACGTTGTTAGTTTGCGCCTTGGCGGGAATGGCGTGGACGCTTGCGACTGTGGTCGCGTGACGTCGAGCAAAGCAACCTATCCCTCGACGTGGTCGGTCAGGGGCCCCATACGCTTCACCATTGAAACGGAAGTCAGCGGCGAGCGGGCTGGAACAGCTCAACGAGATTTCCGGAAGGATCGACCAAAAGGATTTGCGATCCGCCGGGCCCCGTGACGATCTCGTTACGGAACTGCACTCCGGCAATACGCAGACGAGCAACCTCGGCAGGCAAATCATCGACGATGAGGTGAATGCGATTCCAGCCTCCCGGGAGCGGTTGTTCGCCATCGGGCATAGGGCGTCCCGCCGAGCTAGTCGGCCCGCTGAGCAAAAGCCGCAACGATTCGCGCTTGATGTCTGCAAAAGCGGGTGCGTGGCTGGAGAGAAGCGAAAAGCGTAGGTGTTTGGTGTACCATTCGACCGCAGCTTCGACATCGTCGACCATGTAGCGCACATTGACGATAGTCTCTGACATTCCTGCCTCCTAGAGTTAGTATCGCCGAACCAGGTTAAATGCTCCGCAGTTTTCCATTGGGACCGCTATGCCTATCGACCGGATAGCGGTGCGGATCGGAAAAGATGGAAGTCTGCCCGCATTCTACAGAGTAAACCCCAGTGATTGAAGTGGATGTCCGCGATCCACCTAGCCCGTCATTTCCAACAAATCGCTTGGCACTTGTGTTGACCTTGCTACCGTTGGAAGCTTTACAAAGGTTTCGTTGTGCTTCATCGGTGGGACAGTACCTTGTGCAACGCCACATAATCGACGCGAATCATCTGATAGATGAAGCTCGCAATTGACAACATCCGGGCTGATGGTAGTCCTCGGGCATGGGTATGTATCGAATCACATTGGCAAAAATGCTGGTTCTGCTTCGGTTGGTGATCATCGCATCACTGGCTGGATACTCATTGCCTGCTGCTTCGGCAGCAATGCATGGATCGATAGCGACATCCACGACCGTCCAATCTGACGACCACCACGACATGACAAACGGCGACCACGTCCATGGAGACGAAAGCGCCTCTCCGGATGACATGCAGAAAATTGCAAAGCAGGAGTGCTGTAAAGACTTCTGCGTGAGTTTTGCGATTGTTGCGGCCGCCGATGTAGACGGCGGCCCGGTCGTGACGCGTTCCATCCGCGAATTCATCAACGACAATCATGTTGTCGGCGAACTCGTGCCGCTGCATCGCCCCCCGAATATCTGAATAGGACACGCCCGTCCTTGCGGGTCTTAACGTGCGTAGCTGGGTGTTTCTGCCCGCTGCGCCGCTGCCGTCTCCTATTCGGATTACACCATGAAACCTATATTTCTGGTGGTTGCCTTGCCGCTCTTCGCGAGCGGTTGTGCTGCCACGTTGCCTCCTCAAGTCATTGCTTCGGGCGACCTTGCCGACCTCCCGGTCGATGTTCGTCCCGTCCATTACCATAGTCCCGTTACGGGCTACACGCACCGAGTCCCGGTAAATCCCAAACCGTGGCGAAACCAGAACGACGCGCAGGCTCCAGATGGAGGCGCGTCATGAACGTTACAAAACTAAAGCTCGCGGCGACTGTCGCGCTCCCGCTCATTCTCGGTGGATGCGTCTCTGCTGCGGAGTATTCCCAGAAGAACTCCGGATTCTCGTCCGTATCCAACAAAACCGCAGAAGCGACCGGAAAAGACACGGTCTGGATTCAGAACCGCCACGATGCCCAGGCCGTCTCGGGTCGGGTGAAGACGTTGCTTGCGAAGAAAAACATCGATGTCGAGACAGCGGTGCAGGTCGCGCTCCTCAACAATAAGGGCCTCCAGGCAGCCTATGCCGATCTCGGTGGCTCTGCTGCGGACGCCTGGCAGTCGACCATGCTCGTGAACCCGACAGTCGAAGTCGGATTAATCGGAATTGGTACACCAGGGCTAGTAGCATTCAAGACCGTCGAAGGCGTGATCGCCACCAACATCCTGGCCCTCGCCACGCACAAACGGAACGTCGGCATTGCCGATACCGAGTTCCGCAAGGCCCAGCTCAATGCAGCCCTGCAGACCTTGCAACTCGCCGCTGATACAAGGCGGGCGTGGATCAGTGCCGTTGCCTCCTGGGAAACAGTCACCCAGCTCAACCAGGCGCAGGCGGCGGCAGACGCTGCCTCGGACCTTGCGCAAAAACTCGGCGAAACAGGTGCGCTGACCAAGGGCGGCCAGGCCCGCGAGCACGTATTCTATGCCGAATTGGCGGGTCAGACCGCAAAGGCCCGGCTAGAGGCTCGTCTCGCGAAAGAAGAACTGACGCGCCTGATGGGACTTTGGGGATCGGATACCGACTATCAGATTCCCAATCGCCTGGCGCAGCTCCCGAAGGGTCTGATCAAGCGAGACCTGATCGAGGCGGAAGCCTTGCAGCGTCGCGTTGACCTGCAGATGGCGAAGCTCGATCTCGACGCCACGGCCAAGTCGTACAGCCTAACGGAAGCGACACGCTACGTCACCGATCTCGAAATCCTGACGGGCTTCGAGACAGAACGGGAACTGGAGGACGGTGAGAAGAACGTCGACACGACCGGCAACGTCGCGCTTGAGTTCGTCATCCCGATCTTCGACAGCGGCAAGGCCCGAATGCGGAAAGGCGAGCTGGCCTATATGCGGTCCGCGAACTTGCTGGCGGAAAAGGCAGTCAACGTCCGCTCGGAAGCGAGGTCCGCCTACCAGGCCTATCGCGCGAATTACGACATCGCGCGTCACTACCGCAACAGCGTCGTACCGCTGCGGACCAAAATCGAGGAAGAGTCCCTCCTCACTTACAACGGCATGATCACCAACACGTTCGAACTGCTCGCCGACAGCCGGGAGAAGGTCAACTCGATCCTCCTGGCCGTCAACGCAAAACGCGATTTCTGGTTGGCCGAAGCCAATCTCGCGCCTGCCATTTATGGCGGCGGCGCGGGAGCAGCAGGCGGTGAAACAGAGGTCGCAGCGGCTGCCGAAAGCGGCGGCGGCGGTCACTAGGAAAGGACACAGACATGTTCAACAGAAGACAGATACTCGGCGCGAGTGCTGCCTTGGTATCGACCGCCGCCTGGGCGAAGACCTCCAACATGGGTCTGCCTGAGGCTGCGATCATGGAAACTGCCGAAACGCAGACGCCCGTCCGGCCCTCGTCGGGACCGGATTACACCCCGGTCGTGACCCTGAACGGCTGGACGCTGCCGCATCGCATGAACAACGGCGTCAAGGAATTCCACCTTGTCGCCGAACCTGTCGAGCGCGAGATGGCGGAAGGCATGACCGCCCATCTCTGGGGTTACAACGGCCAGTCGCCGGGTCCGACCATCGAGGCGGTTGAAGGCGACCGCGTTCGCATTTTCGTCACCAATAAACTGCCGGAACATACCACCATTCACTGGCACGGGATGATCTTGCCGTCCGGAATGGATGGTGTCGGCGGGCTGTCGCAACCGCACATCCCGGTCGGCAAGACCTTCGTCTACGAGTTCGATCTCGTGAAGTCGGGGACCTTCATGTACCACCCGCATTCGGACGAAATGGTCCAGATGGCCATGGGTATGATGGGGATGTTCGTCATCCATCCCAAGGACGAAAAATTTATGCGCGTCGACCGGGATTTCGTGTTCCTGCTCAGCGCCTACGACATCGATCCCGGCACCTACGTTCCGCGTATCATGGAGATGACGGACTTCAACCTGTGGGCCTGGAACAGCCGCATCTTCCCGGGGATCGACCCGCTCGTCGTGTCCAAGGACGACCGGGTTCGGGTGCGTGTCGGCAACCTGACCATGACCAACCACCCCATTCACATGCACGGATATGACTTCGAGGTCACCTGCACGGACGGGGGCTGGGTACGGCCGGAAGCCCGCTGGCCGGAAGTCAGCATCGACATCCCGGTCGGCGCGATGCGGGCCTACGAATTCGACGCCAAATACGTCGGCGACTGGGCGATCCATTGCCACAAGTCGCACCATACGATGAACGCCATGGGACATGACATCCCGACCTTCATCGGCGTCGACAAGAAAGAAGTCGCGGAAAAGATCAGGAAACTCCGCCCTGAATACATGCCGATGGGGACGGCTGGCATGGCCGACATGGGCGAGATGGAAATGGAAATTCCGGAGAACACCGTTGCGATGATGACCGGATGGGGACCGCATGGCCCCATCGAGATGGGCGGTATGTTCTCCGTCGTCAAGGTCCGCGAGGGCATCGCGGCCGACGATTACACCGATCCCGGCTGGTACGAAAACCCACCCGGTACGCAGGCCTGGGAGTGGACGGGCGAGCTTCCCGACACGACCAAGGCCAAGGATGCAAAAACACAGATCACGCCCAAGCCCATGAAGCACGGCTGATCTTATTTCCCAACCAACCAAAGGACTAAATCATGAAGACTGCAATTATCGCATTGTTCCTCGCGGCGCTCGCGTCTCCAGCCCTAGCCTCCGGCTCACACGCTGGTGGTCACGGTGAAGCCATGGCTGTCGGAGAGCCCGGCAAGAAGGCGCAGGCCACCCAGACCATCCGCGTTTCCATGAAGGAGACGGACGACGGCAAGATGATCTTCACGCCCAACACCTTCAAGGTCCGTAAAGGTCAGACCATCGTCTTCTCCATCAAGAACGCGGGCGAGCTGGACCACGAGTTCGTCCTCGACCAGGAAGACAAGATCATGGAGCACAAGGCCGTGATGGAGAAGTTCCCGGAAATGGAACACGACGATCCGAACGCGATCCGTCTGGCTGCCGGAAAGTCCGGCGAGATCATCTGGAAGTTCACCAACGACGGCACCTTCAAGATCGCCTGCCTGGTTCCCGGCCACTACGACGCCGGAATGCACGGCGACGTCACCGTGGCCAAGAAGTGATCCCACCCAAGGAGATAAGACAATGAGATCAGTTTTCACACTCGCAGCCACCGCCGTGGTAGCAATCGCCCTCGCCTCCGGCGCTTTCGCGGCGGAATTCACCAAGGGCACGGTCAAAAAGGTCGACGCCAAAGCGAAGAAGGTTACCCTCATTCATGAGGAACTGAAGGACCTGGAAATGCCCGCTATGACCATGGTTTTCCGCGTCAAGGACGATGCGATGCTGGAAAAGCTCAAGGAAGGCGCGAGCATCGAGTTCATTGCCGAGCGCGTTGACGGCAAACTGACAGTCACGGAAGTCAAGTAGTCCGATAGCGTCTGATAGAGCACGCGACTGTTTAAACGGCCGCGTGCGAACCCCCTGTTTCACCGAGAGAAAGCGATCTCGGTCGACCCACAAGGTCTTGGAAACTCACCCGCGCTTTCAAGCGACGAGCAATGACTTCTTCACTCAGCGCCCAGTGGGACGCCGCGCGGGAAATCCGTTCAATCCTTTTGCGATTTGTCGCTTTCGCGATCCTGCTTGCCAACCTCCTACTTGGTGGCAACGAGGGAGCTGAAAGGACGCATTTCATCGTCGTGATCTGCTACTTCATCATCAGCGTCGCTTCGGTGGCGACCGCACGGTTCCTGCCCAGCCTGTCCTGGCTTAAGACGCTCTTTGTCGTTCTCGATGCGCTGCTGGTTGCCCTGATTTTGTACGCGCACATTCTTGGCGGACCGGTTACCGAGAACCACAACCTGACGACGACCAGCCTGGTGGTTGCGTTCATCTTGCTCAATCATGTCGGCCTAAAGCAAGATCGTCGGCTCGTGCTTGTCTTCTCCGGCATCGTCCTGGGTTCCTGGGTAGCCATGTTGGCGGTCACCGCCGCCAGACATCATACCGCCGACGCAATGTCGCTGCTTGCGGCATTCTTCAACCAGGACTTGGGCCTCACAGTAAGCTTCGGCTTTACAGCTTTCGCTATCTACTTGCTCGCGAGGGATCATGACCGGACCCGCAAGGAAGCCTTACGAGCCGACAAGCGGCGTCTCAATCTTTCGCGCTTCTTCTCGCCGCTTGTGGTCGCGGACCTCCAGGAAGGCAGCTCAAACCTTGACCTTGAACGCCGCAATGCCGCGATCATGTTCGTCGACCTGCGGGATTTTACTCGTTTTGCGGAGACTGCGCCTGCGCGGGAACTGGCCCTGGTGCTGGCGGAATACCGCCACCTCGTCTCCGGCACCATCTTCAGCTATGGCGGGACTGTCGATAAGTTCATCGGTGACGGGGTGATGGCGGTCTTCGGCCATCCTACCCCGATAGAGGACGACCCGGATCGGGCCCTGGCCTGTGCTCTCGATCTCGTCGATGCACTGAACGATTGGAAGAACCACAGCATGCTGAACGGCTACCCTGCCCTTAACGCGGGCATCGGCTTGCACTTCGGCACGGTCGTCGGCGGGGTTCTGGACAGTGGATGCCACAGCGAGTTCACGGTGATCGGCGACGCTGTAAACGTCGCGCAGAGACTGGAGACCTTGTCCAAATCACTCGACGCCCCCCTTGTCGTATCGTCTGCACTGATGGCGCGGTTGCAAAATCCAGTTCCATCCGCCCTCTGGATACCGCAAGGTTCAGTAGCCTTGCAGGGACGTCGGCTTCCGATAGATGTTTGGTATCTGCGCCGTGAAGCGGGTCTCAACCCGGGCGAGGACAGTTCAGCCTACGAGACAGGAGCCATGCAGACCGCCCTCCAAAGATCGTCCTTCCAGTCATCTCCTCCCGCATCCGATGTGCGCACCGGGTAGTCAATGCCTCGGACAGACACCTTGGCGGGATCACTGCATTTCACGAACGCTCGATGCTTTCCCGGATCAATGTAGGCAGAACCGCTCGCGTGACCTTGCGAAAGCGATATTAGGACGTCGTAATCGTATCCAGCTTGATCTGTCGCGTGATTGCTGACGAGACCAAGATTGACAACAGTGTCGTCGTCGAAATGCGCAGTGTGGAATATCAGAGGCTCTGAGGCCACCGCGCTTAAAGCGGATAGCACTCCGACGGCGAGGGTGAATACAAAAGCACGCATTCCCACCTCCCATGGTTCAGCGAAGCCAGTATCATATCACGACCATCGCCGCTTTGCACGCAGGCGACTGTCCACCTCCCACCTCGGAAACCCATCAGCGCTTGGTACCGTCAGTCCACCAAAAACCGGTTGCGCTAAACCCTGCTGGATTGCAAATTATCTCCCGTCAAAATTCGGAGGATTTCCATGGCTGTAGGAACCGTCAAATTTTTCAATGCTGACAAGGGTTTTGGCTTCATCACGCCGGGTGACGGTGACAAGGACATTTTCATCCACATTTCCGCTCTACAAGCTTCGGGCATTCAATCGCTACGTGAAGGCCAGAAAATTTCCTTCGATACCGAACCAGATCGGACGGGCAAAGGACATAGAGCCGTGAATATCCACCTGCAATCGGCCTGAGCGGCAGGCATACCCCTAGCTAGATCAAGCAGTTTGCGGCGCTGTGATTGTAGCGGGCGAACGCCTGCATCGTGTGTTGCAATCGGTGGAAGGTCAGTTCAGCCCGGAATATTGAGCGGCTTCTCGGAAGGCGTCAATTTCTCGTCGACCACGTCCCCGTGCAATGTTCTCGCCGCAGCTTCTCGGCCTCGTTCGATCCGTTTCGTCAAGACGAACAAGAAGAACGCAAGGGCCTCAGCAAATTCTAGCGATTGCGTAGCTTCGTCCGGCGATGTGTGCGGGCTTTCCAAATCGGCGTGACGCGGCCGGTTTGCGCCAAGGCGCACCGAATGAGCCCACTCCCCCATGTTCTCGGTGATTTTGTGATCGGTCACCGCTTGATCGATACGGGAGTAGACTGAGCCTTTTTCATATCCCAGCAACTTCAACATCGAGTCCACAGCAGCACCCGACATCACCGCCGAGGCGTCTGGAGCGTGTAGCGTAGACATCGCCTGTTCCAGATAGGTACGCGCCGGAACCGGTATATCCTCATGCGCCTGACGGGCCTGCGGGATGTACTGGTAGATTATTGGCTGGGCTACACTGTCTCCATTGTTGCCTCTCGTGAGCATCATGCCTCCGCATGAGTTACACGAATATACTCCCCATACGTAGGCTGGACCGCCGTTATAGGATGGCGAGACACCATTGGTGACCCACCACTGCTCAAAGCCCGCATCAGGCGTCGCACAATGAGGGCACCTTCCTTTGAGCTTCAGGTGTTTGGTCATTCGCTGACTAGGCATGTTCGCGATTGCCACCGCGAATTGGTCCAATGTCGTCTGTAGATTATTCAGCGCATCACTGGTTTCGGCCACTAAATTGCTCCCCGGCTCCCGACTTGCTGCCCTTGTACCATCTAAACCAGTTGCTGCCAGTTCCCCTTTCCCGAGGGTCGAACCATTCCCCACCAAATCGCATCATGAAGGCCACAGCATCGTCGCGGATCGAAAAGCAATGGACGAGGTAGCCGACATCTTCAAATCGAACGGAATGGCCCCGCGCACACCGGGATAGGCCTCTACAGAATTCATCATGTGTCGCACTCTGTTTGCCAGTGCATAGGTGAGCAGCGAGGGCGACTTGATGAGGCCAACCTCGGTCTATCCCCGCCGCAGTGAGTTCACTCTTACGGTTCGACATAGGAATATCCTCCAAAAACGAAAGGCATATGTTCCTATTTTGTTCACGGATGTCAAGGTTCGCTTTCGCATCAAACATGTATTTCCATGCAAGCAAAAAGCGATTATGTTCTTATTTTGTTCCTATTGGTCTCGGTTCTCGGACTGGTCTGAAAGGCAAGCCCTCGAAGCGCGAACGGATCAATGGCTGGTCGGGATGGCCTCAATTATGGCTTTAGGAGTGCGAACGTAATTGACTGGTTTGCTCACTCTGGGAGAGTTTCGAGGTCCCATCATTACGGTTGAGTGCCGGGCATGCGACAGAGCAGCGGAACTGGACCGAAAAGCGTTGGTGAAGCAATATGGAGCCAACCTTCGTTTCGTTGAGCTGCGACGCAGAATGTCCATCGGTTGCGAGAAGATGATTTGCGCCGATGGCCAAGACCGATGTCAAACGAAGTTCCCGTGTCTTGTAGAAGCCAAGGTGTCTTTCGAAGGGAGTGTCTCAGATGAATACCTCTATAATTTAACGTCCAACCAGCAAGCCATCAGGGACTTTATCGACATCACCCGCTATCGAGAAGGCAATCTGCCGCCTACGGTGAACGTCCACCCCGACAGGCCTGGCCCCATCGTCCGCGTTGATGCCGAAGGCGAGCGCGAACTGGTGATGTCGACATGGGGAATGCCGACCCCCGATGTTCACCTTGATGGAAAGCCGGATCGGGGTGTCACGAACGTACGGAAAACCTTCATTCCGCATTGGCAACAGTGGCTGGGCGTCGCGAACCGATGCCTTGTCCCTGCGACTGCGTTCTCCGAGTATGAACAAGAATCCGACGCGGAGACTGGAAAGAAGCCGCTGCGGTGGTTTGTGGTAAATGAAGACCAACCGGTGTTCGCGCTCGCGGGCATGCATACGAAATGGATTGGAAGCACGCGGGCCGATCAAGGCACCCCGGGAAGGTGAGCATGACCTTTACGCGTTTCTCACGACCAACCCCAATGACATTGTGAAGCCGATACACCCTAAGGCAATGCCCGTGCTGCTCACAACGCAAGAAGAATGTGAGATTTGGATGACTGCAGAATGGAAGGAAGCCAAGAAGCTTCAGCGGCCACTTCGTGATGATCAGATGATGGTTCTGCCACGCTACACGGAAGTCGGTGGGCTGAGCGGACATCCCACGAAGACAAGCCATTTGTTCGCCCAGTGATGAAAGACTTAGCTTGGACCTGCGGAAGCAGACAACACGCGATTGCAGAAATCAGAAGCAATTATTCGAACGCTGTGGAGCTGTCATCGGTAGGTTCATCCGGCAAGCCCGTTGGCTAGTGCGACCTTAGGACAACCATTTCGAATATAATAGCGGTTTAATTTCGCTCAACTTCCTGAGACAGCAAGACAGACAGCTCTTCCATTGAGGACACCCCCATATTTTTATAAAGTCGTCCTCGCCTGGTCCTGAGCGACTGAGCGGTCCTGCCAACTGGTCCGGCGATCTCTCGAAACGTATACCCATCCAAGAGCAATCGGGCTACTTGAGCCTGCCGGAAAGTAATTTTAATGCCGAGCCTCTGCCATACCGCATTCCGTAAGGCAGAGATTCCTTCTTTTTCCAGCTCAGGATTTGGCGGTATTCTAGTATTGTAATATGATTCCACCTCTTCTCTGTAACGGAAACCAACGCCTCCGACCAATGGCTTAATTCCACAACCGTTCAATTTATCAGTTTCTGACTTGTAGTTGAATTTACTACCGGCAAGTAGCCGCTGCAGACCAATCTCTTTCATCGAGATATATCTCCGACGAAACTTATAAATTTCTGCCAAGGTTAAATTCCGCTCTATCAACCCAGCGGCCATTGCCGTTGATGTGATTCGCGAGCCACAGTTCATGTAGAACGAACCCTCTTCTACCGTAAGCTTGGTAAGCAATCCATTTTCTAATGGCTTGAGTCGTTTCAGGAAGACCTCCCAAGAATGCAGGTCGTCCAGGTAAAGCTGTTGAATCAAGGGAACATGGCTCCCCACCCGAACAACACGCATATCGTCGTCTCGCAGAGCCTTCAAAATTTGGGGCCAGGGATCGCCTTTCGCGTGAAAAAAAATCTGCACGGCATCGCGGAGCAAGATATGCCCACTAGCCTTCTCGCTTAAGGGAAATCTCTCAAACAGCTCTATGATGGCCGTCTCCCTGCCCCGCAACGCCGTAAAATGTTCATCGGGGCATAGGAAATAAGACGAAAGGTAGCAGCTAAGAAGTGAGGGCACAGGAAGCCCGGTAACGCATGCTTCGTCGTAGATTGGTCCCTTACACTTCGCGATTTTGTTTAGATAGTTAATTTTGTCGTTTACTACGCTGCCGAGCCCTGATCCATTGCTGGCCAACTGTATCGAAATCGAAGTTGCGAGGGACCCTTTGAGGGCGTTCGCTACGACAACCGCCATTTCGGTTCCGAAGTAAGGGACCTGTATGAGTTGTCTGACGGGGTGCCACAGATGCCCTCCAGATTTACGCCGAAAACACCACTTGTGGCGAAGCCTCTCACCAACTTCATGGAATCCTTTTGGCCAATTCATCAGAGCCCGCCCTGCTACGCTTAACGAAAGCGGCGAAATCTGCCCGAGCTTATGAGGTCTTGCTCCCTCCGGCGGCCTATTCTCCTGATCAAGCAATCGACCAACCTCAACAGCAAGCTCAAAGAGCTTCCCGCGACCAAAGGTATGCAGATCGGGGTGTACGCCTTTCATTCCACAATTTGAAATCTCCGGATCAATGAAGTTGGTCACAAACCTGAGGGCTTCAATATCGCCAACATTCACTCTGGCTTGTGGAAAATCTCGCAGGTCAGTCACTCCCACGTGACTGTCCTCGGGATGGACGCAATTTTCGCAAAAACACACACCAAGCGTACGCCCATAGCCAAGCGTCCGACAACAAACTGGGCAGACACCAAGGAGCTTTTCCATAGTTGAAGGATCGAACGAGAGAGCGCCGATGTGCCATATTGCTTTTTGATAAGGTCGAATTTTAAGACTGCTTGGAGCGACTCGCCTGCTGTGCCCCAAGTGTCCGCGACGGATAAAACTGTCAAAAAACCTAACCGTTGCTCCCTGCCTTTCATAAGCCATTCTGGAGATTTCAGAAATGGGCCTGCAAAGGACGTTCGCAACAAGCTGCAAGTCTGGCGGGTTCGCCGTGATGGCCCATGGCGTAACATTTCCGCTTGTCTGCGCTCTTCCGAAAAGTGTCGCTACCTCAAAAGTTCTGACGAAACCGTTCTCGTTGCACGCACGCAGAATCAGGTCGCTAAGCCCCTCTCCCGGTTTCGGCGCTACAGAAATGGCAAGTGGCCGACCTACATCAATTGACCGATATGGCACAGAAAATCCCCATCGTTATCCATGATTGAAAAATGCGGCCCGCACCCGGGACGAGACTACGCGGATACCTTCGGCCGACGTCCAGAGAGGCTTGGAGCGTTGCTTTCTCAAAATTGTGTTCTTTACAAAACACCCTGCTCAATGCTCGCGAAACGGATTTTGCCGAACCAGGCCGTTGGCGATGCTGAAATCTTCGCAGCCCTTAAATAGGTGATGTCGCTCAACAGCATCTGAACCTTCTTCGAGCGCATACGCGGCCGCCGCCTCGACCAGCCTTGATACTCTCCCCAGATATCCGCCCGTTGCTTCAAACAGGCATGCAACTATATCGCCAGCGAGGAAGTTACTGCGCTTTGGAAACAACTTATGCTGGGCAAGTTTCAGGCCGAGAAGACCGCAGTAATCCTCGAATACTTGCCGATCTTCCGGCAGTCTGAATTCGAGTTTCCTGTAGGCGATTTTTCGACAACTGCGGAACCCAACTTGTACATCGTTCATAATCTTTCTTTCGGCTTCCTCAGTCCCAACAAAAACCAAGGGAAAGCCGGAAAGCAAAAAATCCTTGAGGCAATTGTGGACACGGGTAGCCTCCAGCCGTGCTGATGACACCGGAGCCCCGATACGAAGATGCTGGGTTTCATCAATTATCAGCAGCTCGGTGTTAAACCGCCGGATGTAGTTATAGACCCTGAAGGCGAGGTCCGAAATATTACCTCGGTCTAAACGAGGATCGCCGTAAGCTCGTAGGATGTCACAGAAGAACGACTTCAGTGTCGATCCTGTGATCGAAATATATACAACAACCCTCTGCGCCTTTACTACTTCCGCTCTAGGCATTGATCTCGGAAACAATTCGTTTTTGTAGCAGTAGTCGACGACCTGATTTTCGAGATAAGCCATTACCGTAACTGTTTTTCCCGCCTGTGATTCCGCGAAAAGCCCGAAGCAATTCGCCTCTACATCTTCGCCGGTTTCAAGCATCTTCTGCCGAAGTTGCCTTAGCCTGTCGAACTCCCTATGAGCTTCTTTAAGTAGGGGGTGAAAGATGCGCATTCTTCGGAATTCATAGCCTAGATCACCGTGGTTGATGGTCATTGCGCCTCTCCTAAATCAACTTGTAAAAGCCTTTCCAGTTGGTTCAGGCGAGCCTCGCTAACCTCAACGTCGATTGCTGGCTTGAATGACGTTGGAACCGCGTTGGAAACGTCGACACGGGCGGCGACGCCATCGATTGTTTTAGGTGACCCTTTGGACTCATCAGTGGATTTGCTGACGACAGCGTTTCCGGCCTTTCGTCGCGGTGTCCGCCCCTTGGGCGGCTGCCATTCCCCGTCACGCTCTACAAAAGCGGCTTGTTTCGGTATGTCACCGCCTTTCATCCCCGAGATCGAGGAACTAACAACACTCTCCTCAATGTCGACAATGAAGGGTGACTGCATAGAAGCCCGCCCGCCTTCAAGAAGCCTCGCAGTACGTTTGCCGTCGCCATGATTCTGGCTAATAAGCAAGTTCTCAAGTTCGATCTGATAATTTCGGTTCGCTTCCGCTCTGTCCTCACGTGAGTGAAACCCCTCGTTGGCTTCGTCATTCGCTTTCCTTGCGGCCTTCGCCCAGGCAAAGGAAACTGGCCTTGAGGCTAGAACCTCGTCCCTATTTGGCAAGAAAACAATTTGCCTCGTATGGAGGTCAACCACCGAAATATGAGAACAGTTGGCAGGGTTCCTGAACGTATGAACCTCAACCGTTCGGGTTTGGTCCTTACCTCGCCGCTGTTTCCGGGCCTGCTGAAAGCGGGCCATATGGTCCATCAATTCACTTGTAATCTGGGGGTCGTGGAAAACATGCCCCTCCAATCGGATGCCTTCAGCAGTCAGCGCCGCTTTCTTATATCTTCCCATGAGAGCTTGCATGCTTCTCGCGTCGTCGACGGTGCCCCGCCCAAACTCCTGCAGCCCAAGCTTCCACTTTCGAGCCGGGGGCATACCGATGCCCTCGTGCACGTGCAGATGATATCGCGTGACCATGCGGTGATCGGTTAAACGTGTCAGGTCTGCAAGGGTTAGGCTGGCGAAATCCCGAGGGTCGGGATCGGTGTCCGAGATTTCCAGCGGTATACCTCCGGGCAGGTGGCGTACCATGTCGTTCATCGTACTGATGTAACGTTCGACCCAGGACTTATATTCCGGCGTTGCTCGGGGAGCGTATTCCACCGCTACGCCTAAACCCTCCAGAGCCATTTGCATGCTGACCATCACGTTCTCTAAGGCGTTGTCGAAAATTAATCCCATGGGAAAGCCAAATCCATCCGTTGCTCCTTTCTGGTCGCCGAAACGTTCGATTAGCTGCGATTTTGGTGTAATGACCCGCCTTAAGCACTCCATCACTGTTTGGACAGAGGGAGGGTCAAAACTGAAAAAGGTGCCAAGATTAATCCGGCTATAGAGATCAATAGCGGTGACCATCCACGGTCGTTTTATGCTTAGAATGCGATAGTTACCGTGCTCGTCCGGCTGGTCGCTCAAAATCACCACCCAGATATCTGACACTGTGTGATCGATCACAACCCATTCAAGGGGCATTAATGCTATTTGGCTTATGCCACGACCTCCGAGTTGACGATGCGCAGTGTGCATTCCAAACTTCAAAGATACGGTTGCGTGTGATCGCGCCGCGTTTATCCAATTCGCTAGAGTTCCGTGAGTCGGCGGAGCAATATCCGCGCCGTCCACATCATTTCGTTCTTTCCGTAACGGAAAGAATTTGCCATCGAACCATTCGACAGCGTCGATGATATGTCGTTCCTCGTTGGTCCAATATCGTCGAACCATCCGGTCACCTAGATCATAGACCCACTTTGGCCATTTCGCCCGGTTTTTGTGCTTTCCCGTCTGGGCAATCAGTGCTGCCAGCAAGGCGTGCGGAGCTTTTTTCCACGCTCGGGTTACGCTACTCGGCGATGGCTTCCACTCCCCGTATCCCGCCGCCTTGGCGTCCGGGTAGTGTGAGTCAATCCAAGCCAACATTCTGAGGTGCCCGGTACCGGGACGCTCTTTTCTGAACCTCTTAATGTAGAAAATCAGGGTTGCCGCACGCACGATTTTTTCGTTCTGGGTTTGCCAATCTGTCAATTCTTTCAACGTGACCTTCGAGCCTTCGGGCTTATGAAAGCCGAGTATGTCCTTAGCATCCATGAGCGCGAGTTCTTTACCATCACGCGTGGTCCGTGTGATGTCGCCACGCGCTTGAGCCAGGGCAAACTCGATCCGCTGTACCTCCACACTCTCTTCGTTGGCTAAGTTTCTCAGTTTGATTGGCTCATACTCGGAAGCAACCTCCGCTACGAACTCACCCCTCAAGTTGTCGAACAACAGAATAAACTGGTCGCCATTTGCCACATCAAGTATCATTGGGCCTGCTCCATCAGCCAGACTGGCACGTGGCTGGTCAGGCCGTTCCTCAGATCGATGGAGACAAATTGGCGGCAATGCAGCGCGTGCAACTTGGCCCGACCGAGCGGACCCGGTCCCAAAGCGTTCGCGGCCATTTGGTACGACAGGCTCTTCCGCCCGTTGAATGCGGCGACGCAAGTCGCGTAGTCTCTGGTAGTTAACACGACCAACTGATCTGCGAGAATGATCCGTGCAGCGTGGATATGTTGTTTCCGGTTCAGATGTTGTGCCCTCCGGAGGGTAAGGAATGTGATCCCCATCTGCTCGTAAACTATGTTGGCTAGCTCAAGTTTCCGCTTGTAGGCTAGGTCACCATCCCTCGGGTCGTTATCGTTTTTCATCTCAAGGATCACAATTGACGCTTGATTTAACGATACAACTTGGCTGGAGGGAATGACGGCGGTGTCCGTAAACGTTCGGCCGTTCTTTAGGTCCTGCAAGAATGATGGGTGAACCTTGAGCATCAAGTCCGGGATGTATTTCAGGGTGCGCTCCCCCTGCAGACGGATTTCCAGCCTATGCGGCTGAGCTAGCAACGACACAACTCTGGATGACAATCCTGAAAGTTGCAAAGCTGGCTTCTCGCAAGACCGAGAGTCCCATGGCAAAGCCCTCAACCCGCCCTTTCGCAGAACCACGAAGCCGGTCGGCCTATCATGCCTACCGTTGATGATACGCCTGATTGGACCTCCATCTTCCGCCCACACAATGCGAGCCTGTAGTCTCATTTCGCTCATGTGAGGCTCCATTGACCAAAAAAGGCGAGGAAATTCCTTTCCGAGCCATAAATGACGTGGCTCAGATGACAACTTGCATAGAATCTAGTAGTCTGAAGCGACTTATGTGGCCTCCGATTATCGACGCCTAAAAGAGGCATAAGTGAACGTATTGCGATTCTATCGAGATGAAAAGGGGCCAACTTGAGCGATACTCACGCCATTGAAACGGCTGCAGGGCCATCATTATTTGAGACACTGGGATCACTTGATCGCGAGATAGCTCGCCACCGCGCGGCTGCTGAAACCCTTAAAAGGCAGGCTGACGCGCTCTTGGAGCGTGTACGCGATCATGAGAATGTGACATCGGAACTGACTGAGGCCCGCAACAAACTGTCAGCCCTCAATGTAAAGGTTCAGCCACAACACAGCGCCAGCACTGCCCCTAGAAAGAGGGTGCGCCGCAATAGCTTTGCCTGGCGAGTTCGTAAGCATGCTCTAGAATTAATTACCAACGCCGGTCGGCCACTCGGCCGGGCAGAACTGCTGGAGGGGTTAATTAGCATAGGTGTAAAGATCGAGTCTTCCAGGCCGTCAAATGCGATTGGCCGAATAATGTGGGGCGCAAGTGAGTTCGAGTACAAAAACAATGGATACTGGATCGTGGGCCGCCCGCTCCCCGAAGGTTCGGAGAGAACGAAACGGTACAAGGCTCCCAAAAGCGACGATTAATCTTGCTGACGGCATAAAGGAATTCTTTTTTCCACGCGGCGTCCAACGCCTATATTCCAGAAAAATCGCGATGGTTACCTCAGAATCAAATTCTCATTAAAATCCTTTAAGATAAATCCTTTTATCGCCTCAGGTTTTCATTACACGCGTATAAATCCCTTTTTTAAATGAATGATTTCCTTTCGTTTGGAACTTCTTGTTCGCCGGGAGAAGTCTCTTTTCCTTGCAGTAATGTTGACATTTTGGCAGAGAAACGAATTCGGTCTGGATTGGTTTTGCCGCCAGCGTTTGCAATTTTTCATTTTTAATGCGTTGCGTCGGCTTTCAAAATCACTCCCTAGTTACAACTAAAACAGGTATTCTTTGATTGACGATTTTCTGCATCTTAGGCATCTTTGTAAGAGTGAATACAATCTGAGAGGGCTTAACGCACCGGGTGACCATTCCCTTTTGTTGCTATCCTGGTCGCGGCAGCGCTGCGTCCTCCGGCCGGTCGCTCGATTGAGCCCAGGAACCACTCGGCCGCTTTAGAAAGGCATTTTGCGACAGGATGTGACATCGAAGGAATCTCTAGCGATAATGGCAACCCCCGAGGGATCGCCGGTTCTCCTCTGTTCTGTCCCAGGTTCCAAACTACACAACCGCTATAGTCGCGACGCAGCGAGCCTGATGGTCACTGTGCGGTTTCGAACTGTATTGTTCCCACCTTTATGTTCGGTGACGCCTGCGTCACCATTTTTGATATAAGTTCTGGCAGATAGGCGCGAGAGTTGGCCAAAAGATCAACGCCTCGTCGCCCTTCCCAATTGTTTACACCCCTGAAAGGGCAAGCCACCCCAAAAAAAGCTGACTCATTTGCGTCAATATTTTAATGGTCAGCGTCACATTTTTCCTCACTTTGCGTCACCAATTTTGGTGGTCGACACACCCCAAAATCTCTCGACGCCTTGACATGGCAATTATTTCGTAACTATTATTATTACATGAAAAGAAACAGCCGCCTTTCCGCAGTGCTGCATGCGCTGCTGCACATGGCAGAACGCGATCGACCGATGACATCGGACGAGCTTGCCGTCTGCCTCCAGACAAACCCTGTCGTCGTCCGGCGCACCATGGCCGGACTGCGCGAGGCCGCGCTCGTCACCTCCGGCCGTGGCCATGGCGGCGGATGGACGCTTGCCCGTCCGCTTGAGGACGTCACCATGCGCGACATCTATGCAGCGCTCGGCGAGCCCATGCTGTTCCAGATGGGCAATGCCACCGAAAGCCCCGGTTGCCTTGTCGAACAGGCGGTCAATCATGCACTGGACGATGCCTTTCGCGATGCCGAGGCGATGCTGATTGCGCGCCTTGGCGAAGTGACCCTTGCCACGCTGGCCGACGATTTCAAGCGGCGCTTTGCCGAACACAGGGCCGCGCTGAAACAGCGCGGCTGACAGCCACCACCTCCGTTTTGCGCTCTCCGGTTTCCCTCTCTGGCTTCCGGCCGGCGAAGCCATGAAAGGAAAGACCATGCAACAGGACGCAATCATCATCGGCGGCGGTTTTGCCGGATTGTCCGCCGCCTACATTCTCGGCCGCGCGAGGCGGCATGTGACGATCATCGACAGTGGAACGCCGCGCAATCGCTTCGCAGCACATTCGCATGGCGTACTGGCACTCGACGGCAAATCGGGGCTGGAGATCCTGGCCGACGCCCGGAGACAGCTTGCCGCCTACCCGACGGTGACGTTTATCGAGGGCGAGGCTGACTCTGCGGAAGGCGTGATAGACGGCTTCCATGTTCGCGTTGCGGGGCAAGATACCATGGAGGCCCGGCGACTGCTTCTCGCCAGCGGCATGGAGGATCGCCTTCCCGATATTCCGGGTATGAAAGAACGCTGGGGCAGGACGGTGCTGCATTGCCCTTATTGCCACGGCTATGAAATCGGCGGCGGCCCGCTGGGCGTTCTGGCTACACACCCGATGTCGGCGCATCAGGCGGCGGTCGTTGCCGATTGGGGTGATGTCACGCTGTTCACCAACGCCATGCCGGAGCCCGACGAGGCCGCACGTTCCCTTCTGGAACGGCGCAATGTCAACCTCCAGGCAGGTGCCGTCAGCGCGATCGAGTCGGGGGCGGACGAGATGCTGAGCGTGCACCTCGCAACGGGCCGGATTTTCGAGGTGAAGGCTTTGTTCGTCGGTCCGGATCTGCACATTCGCGGCTCGATCGCCAAAAGCCTCGGCTGCCAACTGGAGGAAACGCCGGCCGGCAAGATCATTGCCACGGATGCCGTCAAGGCAACCAGCGTTGCGGGCGTCTACGCAGCAGGAGACATCGCCCGCGCCTTTGGCAACATCACGCTTTCTTCTGCCGACGGGGTCATGGCAGGTCTCGGAGTTCATCAGTCGCTCATGTTCGCCGGAGCACATCCTTGACGGACTGACAGGTTTCCGCTTAAAAAACGGCCGTCCTTATGGAGTTTTGATGTTCTCCCTGTCTGAGATTGCCTGAGGGCCCTGCCCGCAAAATTGATTTGCGCGCAAGGGCCGGAAAACGAAGCCCTGGCGTTCGACCGAACGCCAGACCCGTTTTCATGCGTTCAACCGAACGCCTTTCGGATCTCACCATCAATGGACATTTCACGCGACGAACAGCGTATTCTTCACCTCATGGCCCAGGGCGGCCGCATCGAAATCACTCGCTCAAACGGTAAATCGATCGACGATGCCCGATGCTTCACCCGCGACGGCTGGCTCTATCCCGGCTTTGGCCTCGACATGTTTCGCAGGCTGAAGCGAAAGAAAGCAATCTCATCATCCGGCGGCAGACCCTACCGGATCACGCAACGCGGCCTCGTTCTCGTGCGCGCGCAGTTGAACAATCGCTGACAAGACAAATCCGGCGAGAGCGAGTAGATGGTCTCGCCGGTCTTCACGACGCTACGCGCAACTACGTAGCTCAAAACCACTGCTGGCCCGATTGAGGGACGGGCTCTTCCAGCAACTTGCTCATACCGACTGACTCGACATCCCTGTCGAGCTTTGGCGCATATGCGGTCGAAAGCCAGCTGATCGAATATCCGTGCTTGCGGAAGAAGTCGATTGCCGGGGCATTTTGCGCATGGGTCTTGATGGCTGCGGCCTCGAACCCTTCGGCGGCGATCCTCGCCTCCAGTTCGGCAAGCAGGAGGGAGCCGAAGCCGCTCCGCTGGACCGCAGGTCTTACCCAGAGATCGGAAATATGGCCGTCATTGTCCTCGCGGGCAGCCCAGCCGACAGCTTGCCCCTCGAACTCGACGACGCTGACCGAAAGCCATCTCGATCGCAGGAACGACAGGAACGCCACCTCCGCCACATGGCGCATCGCCCGTGCATCGGCAACACCGGAGACAGCCCTCTCCCACGCCTGCAGACCTATGTCGACAAGCACGGGGACATCGTCTTCTCGAGCATGACGGGTGACAATCATGAAGCACCTCTCTTACCCCATGAAACCATTCGAATCGATTCTTGGCGAGTCGCCGGCACGTCCTGGTTTCATTTGAGAAACCGCCGCGCGGACAGCGTTGCCGCCGATCGACCAATCTGAACCTTCAGACCTTCTCGCGGTCCGTTATCATTATAGCTCTCTCCATTTGGCTCATCCGGCAACCACGCACTTTTGACTTACAAGCCTCATCAATTCAGACGCAAATCCGTCCAAATGAGAACCATTGCATTGCTGGAAACCGCCGCGGCTTTCAGCGATGCTTCGTTCATCGGCCTGCCTGCACAGTGCAGCAATCGTCCCGGCCCATGCCGGAGAACAAGGCGACGAAGGGTCACCACCCCTGCCAGAGACACGATCGTGCCCCCGGAGGTTCAAGAAAAGTTCGGGGTACTGGCAGCATTTGCCAAGATGGAGGAGAAGATGGTGATTTTAGGCGTAGCGAAAAGCCAACTAACTCAACGGGCAACGAGTATCAGCAAGCTCCTTGCGGATATCACGCCGATCGAGTGGCTTTCCCTCATCGATCCATCCAATGTGATTGTTGGCACCCAGCACAACGACACGCTCAGCGCAAAAGCCGAAGGCGACATTGTCTTCGGGCTTGCCGGTAATGATGAGCTGAGCAGCACGTTCAACCGAACGGCACTGGTCGGCGGCACGGGGAATGATACACTTACGACCAAAATCAGCGTCCCATTGCAAGGCGGCGAACCTGGGCTCGCAATCCAGAGCGGCGGCACAGGCAACGACACTCTCTGTGCTATCGTAACCCTTCAAGGCGGAGACGTGACCGTTCAGGACAGGGACTTGACCGCGAAGGTCTTGCTCGATGGCGGCCACGGCAACGACGCGATCACCGCAAAGGCGAATGTCGCGCTCCCCGTATTCGCAAATGTAAGCGTAACAACGCGCGTTCTTGGTGGAAGCGGCAACGACACGATCAATGCGGTTGCCGACGCCAGTGGCGCGCTCGACGGCAACTTCGCCAAGAACTCCGTCGATGGCGGTTCAGGTAACGACTGCATCACAGCTCGCGCTCAAACTGAATTCAACGGGTTCACCGCCAAGGCCATCAACGTTCTCTGCGGCGGGAACGGTAACGATGTCCTGAGTGCCTCAGCCAAGGGGGTGTCCAATGATACCGAGCTGGTGTCGAACACCCTTCACGGCGGTCGGGGCGATGATGTGCTACGCGCTTTCAACCTGACGGATTCCAACTCGGGGGCACCGGTCGGCATCAACGAGCTGTGGGGTGATAAAGGCAATGACATCCTGAAGGCAACGCATTTCACTGACGGCGAGAATACCATCACGGATGTCACCAATCGCCTGGATGGCGGCAAAGGAAATGACTGTCTCAAAGCGGTTTCCACCGCGCATGGTGGATTTGTGAAGGCGCTAAACCAGCTGAAGGGCGGCAATGGAAAGGACGTCCTGACAGCATGCCTCGATGTCGACGCTCATGGCGGACGCAGCATTCCCGACGTCAATTTGTACGATGTTTCGAATGTGTTGGACGGTGGATCCGGCAACGATCACCTCAAGGCCTTCCTCTCCGTGACGGCGTTTCCCTTTGTGACCGATGATTCCCGAGCCGAGAACTGCCTGAAAGGCGGCTCCGGCAACGACACACTGTTGGCCACCGTCGCCTCCGGTTCCGTTGGCGCGAGCTTTCTGAATGGCGGTTCGGGGAATGATCGGCTCACCGTCTTCGGCGGCTCGGAGAATGTCCTCAAGGGGGGAGACGGAAAGGACACGCTGACTGGCGGCATTGGCGACGACACCCTGATCGGGGGATGCGGTGCCGACCGATTCATCTTCGCTTCGCTAAATGGGCACGACGACATGGCCGACTTTCAAAAGGGCAAAGATGTAATCGACCTAACGGCCCTTGCTGCAATCAACATTCACGATTTTGCCGATCTGGACATCGAATCGTCGTGCGGGAACACCGTCATTCATTTCGATTCCGATAATGATCTCACGATCGCCGGCGTGAACAACTTGTGTGCGAGCGATTTCTGGTTTGCGTAACTGCACAGCTCGGACATCGCTGCCGTTGGTCTCAAGACTTTCGGGAAATTCGCTACGACGACCGCAGCGCTGAAACGACGAAGGGTCGTGTTGCAATCCAACACGACCCTTCGATGCGAACTCAAGCCTGTGTAGTGACTATCTATCCGGCAATCACCACCACTTTGTCGGCGTGAACTTTCCGGCCGCCTGTTCGATGACATGCGCCGTCTTGAACAGGGTTTCTTCCTCGAACGGCTTGCCGATCAGCTGCAACCCAAGCGGCAGACCCTTGTGGTCGAGGCCGGCCGGAACGGCGATGCCCGGTAGACCGGCCATGTTGACTGTCACCGTAAAGATGTCGTTCAGGTACATCTTGACCGGATCCGACGCCAGATCCTCATCGGCAATGCCGAAGGCGGAGGATGGGGTCGCGGGTGTCAGGATCGCATCGACACCGGCATGGAAAGCCAGTTCAAAATCGCGCTTGATCAGTGTGCGGACCTTCTGGGCCTGCAGGTAGTAGGCGTCGTAATAGCCAGCCGACAGCACATAGGTGCCGATCATGATGCGGCGCTTGACCTCGGTGCCGAAGCCGGCGGCACGAGTCTTTTCGTACATGTCGGCAATATCCTTGCCATCAACGCGCAGGCCATAGCGAACGCCGTCGTATCGGGCAAGGTTGGACGAGGCTTCAGCCGGAGCAACGATATAATAGGCCGGAAGCGCATATTTGGTGTGCGGCAGGCTGATGTCGACGATTTCGGCGCCGGCGTCCTTCAGCCAGGCGATGCCCTGCTGCCAGAGCGTCTCGATTTCTTCCGGCATGCCATCGACGCGATATTCCTTCGGAATGCCGATCTTCATGCCCTTCAGCGACTGGCCGAGCGAGGCCTCATAATCCGGCACCGGCAGGTTGACGGAGGTCGTGTCCTTGGCATCGACGCTCGCCATGGACTTGAGGAGAATTGCCGCGTCGCGCACGTCGCGAGCGATCGGGCCGGCCTGATCGAGCGAGGATGCGAAGGCAACGATGCCCCAGCGCGAGCAGCGGCCATAGGTCGGCTTGATGCCGACGGTGCCGGTGAAGGCGGCCGGCTGGCGGATGGAGCCGCCGGTGTCGGTTGCTGTGGCACCGGCGCACAAGAAAGCGGCAACGGCAGCGGCAGAACCGCCGGAAGAGCCGCCCGGAACCAGATCGAGGTTCGAGCTATTGGCACGCCAGGGGTTCTTCACCGGGCCGTAATAGGAACTCTCGTTCGACGAGCCCATGGCAAACTCGTCCATGTTCAGCTTGCCGAGCATGACGGCGCCGTCGTTCCAGAGGTTCTGCGTGACGGTCGACTCGTATTTCGGCTTGAAGCCGTCGAGGATGTGGCTGCACGCCTGGGTGTGAATACCCTCGGTGCCGAACAAATCCTTGATCCCGAGCGGAATGCCTTCGAGCGCCCCTGCCTTGCCGGCCGCGATACGGGCGTCCGAGGCTTTTGCCATCTCGCGTGCCTTGTCCGGCGTGGTGACGACGTAAGCATTGAGCGCACCATTGGCCGCATCGATCGCACCGATGTAGGCTTCCGTCAGTTCAACGGCGGAAATTTCCTTGGCGGCGAGCTTCGTGCGCGCTTCGGCGATGGTCAGGCGGGTCAGGTCGGTCATGGCAGGCTTTCAAAATCAGGGGCGTTCGGGCGACGGCTACGAAGGACTTATTCGACCACTTTGGGGACGAGGAAGAAATTGCGGTCCTCGTTCGGCGCGTTGGCAACGATATCGTCCGCCTTGCTGCCGTCGGTGACGACATCCACCCGCTTCTTCATTTCCATCGGCGTCACCGAGGTCATCGGCTCGACGCCATCGACATTGACTTCAGAGAGTTGTTCGACAAAGCCGAGGATGCCGTTCAGTTCGCCGGTCATGCGCTGCGCGTCCTCTTCTGTCACGGCAATGCGGGCAAGACGCGCGACGCGCTTCACGGTGGCGAGATCTACTGACATGGATATTCTCCGAGTACGAAATTTCCTACCCGCTATAATGACCAAGCCCGAGGCACGCAACGGGGGAATCACCGCGTTGCGTGCCTCTTCGAGCATTTGGGCTTGTTAGAAAGAGACGATGCCGCCGACCGCGGGTGTCTCTACCTTTGTCGATGCGCCATCCATTCCGGCGACGAACAGGTCCGGTGTCTGGTCGATGATGCCGAACGAACCGTAGTGGCAGGGAATGACCGTGCCGAAATTGAAGAAGCGCTGGCAGGCGAGCGCGGCTACGGCACCGCCCATGGTGAAGCGATCGCCGATCGGCACCAGGCCGATCTCCGGCTCGTGCAGTTCATGGATCAGCGCCATGTCGGAAAAGATGTCGGTGTCGCCCATATGGTAGAGCGTCGGCTCGTCTTCAAAATGCAGGACCAGCCCGTTGGCACTACCGAGCGAATGCGACACGCCGTCCTCGGTCAATTGCGCCGAGGAATGCAGTGCATTGACGAAGGTGGTCGAAAAACCGTCGAGATGGATCGTGCCGCCGGTATTGCCCATTTCCAGCGCCTTGACGCCCTTCGAGCCGAGCCATGCGGCAAGATCGGCGTTGGCAACGACGGTGGCGCCTGTTTCCTTCGCCAGCCCGATCGTGTCGCCAACGTGGTCGCCATGGCCATGGGTCAGGAGGATATGAGTGAGGCCGGCTGCCGCATCCTTGCGCGAGGATTCGTCGAAGGACGGATTGCCGGTGAAGAACGGATCGATCAGGATCTTTGCCTTGGCAGTCTCGAGATGAAAGGCAGAATGCCCAAGCCATTTGATCTTCATGAAAATACTCCTTGGTGATTTGTCTATAGGATGCGGATATGGGTTACCCGGCTAGCCTCTTAAAGATCGAATCGGTAAATCGCATGACTGTTCTCAGCATTGAAGACCTGGCATCCACCCTTGCCTCCGGTCAGGCGATCGCCGGGCTCGATCTCGGCACAAAAACCATCGGCATTTCCGTCTCCGATCTCGGTCGTCGGTTTGCCACGCCGCGCGACGTGATCAAGCGGGTAAAATTCGGCATCGACGCCGAAGCATTGCTGACCATGGCCGCCAAGGAAAAGATCGCCGCCTTCGTCATCGGCCTGCCGATCAACATGGATGGCTCGGAAGGCCCGCGTGCGCAGGCGACAAGGGCCTTCGTGCGCAACATGGCTCAGAAAACGGAACTGCCGTTCGTCTATTGGGACGAAAGGCTTTCGACGGTAGCTGCGGAACGCGTGCTGATTGAAATGGATGTATCGCGCAAGAAACGGGCCGACAGGATCGATTCGGCTGCCGCCTCCTTCATCCTTCAGGGCGCGCTGGACAGGTTGGCGTCCTTGGCAAAGGACGCAATTGCGGATTCGGCGGGCTGACCTGCCGGGAAGCGCTTGCCGTACCACGCACGGATTTCACGTCGCTTGCGGAAGGCAATGATTGCAAAGACCACCAGACTGTCGAAGGCGATGGCGCGCGCGACGAGCGGCGGAATGGTTTCCGGCGGCAGGCCGAGCACGTGGCCATAAACAGCGAAGACCAGATCATGCGCCTGACGGGTGAGCATGAAGATGCCGAAGCTCATGTCGTAGTAGGAAAGCCCGTACCAGCCTGTGAGCAGGATGACCGGGCACGCCCAGAGGATCAGGAACCACTTCACGCCGTTCTCCCCTCAAAGTTCGCGCCGAACTTGAACTGGGTCGAGGCTCGTTCGATTGCAAGCAGCCCCAGCAAAATAACGGCTGGAACTGCAAGATCGAGCGCAAGGCTCGAAAAAAACATCGTCATGATGATCGTCAAGCCAGTTCTCACCGAACGTGCTCCATTCCGGAAATCGTTAAATTGTCTTCACACTTCACTTTTGCCCGTTAACCCTGCCCGCGCAACGTAAACCATTTGTTAAGGTTAATTTCCGCGGCGCGCGGTTGCCGTCCTGTGGACAAGGGTCTATCGATGGGCCTTCCCTCCTTCAGGCTTCCCCATGACGATCATCTTCGAAAGCATCCTGCCGATCTTCCTGCTCGTCTCGCTGGGCGTCTGGCTGAAGCGTTCGCCCTTGATCGACTTGACGCTCTGGGAAGGGCTTGAACAGCTCGGCTACTACATCCTCTTCCCTGCCCTTCTGTTTTCGACGCTGGCGACGGCCGATTTTGCCGGCATGAAAACCGATGCGACGGCATTCGCCACGATCGGCAGCGTCACGCTGATGTCGGCCGCTCTGCTGCTCCTCTGGCCGCTTCTGCGGGCCTGCCACGTTTCCTCCGCAGCCTTCACATCCATCTTCCAGACGGCGACGCGCTGGAACGGCTTCATGGCGCTAGCAATCGCCCAGAAGCTTTACGGCCCGCTCGGCCTCAGCCTGACGGCGCTGGTGATGACGCTCGTCATCATCCCCATCAATCTTTACAATGTCGGCGTACTCATCGGCTTCAACGGCGGACCGAAAGGGTTGAAATTCTTCGTCTTCAAGATTGCCACCAATCCGCTGATCGTCGCCTCTGCGCTCGGTATTCTGCTGAATTTCTTTCAGGTTCCCGTCTACGGGCCGGTCCTGACAGCCATCGAGATGCTCGCCAGCGCCTCACTCAGCCTTGGGCTCGTCATGGTCGGGGCTGGGCTGAAAGTATCCGATGCGCTGAAACCGAGCCTCATCGCCCTTCTCGCGGTCTTTTTGAAGCTGATCATCATGCCGGTCTTCATGGTCGGCACCGCGTATCTGTTCGGCATCCGCGGCGATGCCCTGCTAGTGATCGCGCTTGGCGCCAGCGTGCCCACCGCTATGAACGGCTATTTGCTCGCCAAGCAGATGGGCGGCGACGCGCCGCTCTACGCAGCTGTCGCCACCGTGCAAACGGTGGTGTCGTTCTTCACCATCCCGCTGGTGCTGACCGTGACCGGTTATGTCGCCGCCGGATAGAGCAGGTCGACGATGTACGAAGAATCGAAGCGCGAATCGAGCATGCCGTAAGTCGAACGCCAGCCTGCTGCCAGGCGGGATTCGAGGAAGGCGTCGGCGATGCGCCCTGCCCCCAACCGGTAGAGTTCGGCAGCGGCGGCGGCAAGCGCCAGTTGCTCGACAAGCATGCGCGCAGCACCCTCGTCGCGCTCGCAGAGCGACATGGCCGCCCTCAGCACATCGACGGTCTTCTTGGCGGATGGTCCGAGATCGCGGCTGATCACCTGGAACAGCAGCTCGAACAGATCCTTGCCGCGTGTGAGCACGCGCAGCACGTCGAGCGCCATGACGTTGCCAGAACCTTCCCAAATGGCATTGACCGGAGCCTCGCGATAATGTCGGGCGATCGGCCGTTCCTCGACATAGCCACTGCCGCCGAGGCATTCCATCGCCTCGTAGATCAGCGCCGGCGCGATCTTGCAGCTCCAGTATTTCGCAACCGGCGTCATGATGCGGGCATAGGCGGCGTCCTCGGCGCTGTCGCGGGCCTTGTCGAAAGCTTCGGCGAGCCGGAACGACAGTGCGCTGGCAGCAGCAACATCGAGCGCCATGTCGGCTAGGACGCGGGTCATCATCGGTTGGGCGACCAGCGGCTTGCCGGAAACCTTGCGGCCGCGCACATGATGCACCGCTTCAGCCAGTGACGCGCGCATCATGCCGGCGGAGGCCAGAGCACAATCGAGCCGTGTCAGCGTCACCATGTCGAGGATCGTGCGAATGCCGGCATCTGGCGTACCGAGCACGAAGCCAAACGTATCGGAGAATTCGACTTCTGAGGACGCATTCGAGCGGTTGCCCAACTTGTCCTTCAACCGCTGGAAGCGCAGGCCGTTGGCCGAACCGTCCTCCAGCAGACGTGGCACGAGGAAACAGCCAAGACCGTCGCGGGTCTGTGCCAGCATGACGAAGGCGTCGCTCATCGGCGCAGACATGAACCACTTGTGGCCATTGAGACGGTAGATGCCCTCGCCCACCCGTTCGGCAGTCGAGGTGTTGGCGCGCACATCCGTGCCGCCCTGTTTTTCCGTCATGCCCATGCCGATGGTGACTGACGATTTCTGCATCCACGGCCGATTGGACGAATCATATTTCCGCGACAGGATTTTTGGCGCCCACTCCTTCTGGACAGCGGGAGACGCGGAGATCGCCGCGACCGATGCGCTGGTCATGGTCAACGGGCAGAGATGGCCGCATTCGAGCTGTGCCGTCAGGTAGAAGCGGATCGCACGAGCCTTATGCGAGCGGCCGCGCTCGTCCGCGATATTCTCCCAGGCCGAGGCATGCAGGCCGGATGTCATCGAACGGCGCATCAGGGCGTGCCAGGCGGGGTGGAACTCGACCACGTCGAGACGTTCTCCGCGCGGCCCATGGGTGCGCAGCTTCGGCACGCCCTCATTGGCCATGCGCGCCAGATCCTGCGTTTCCGGCGCGGTTACATAGCGGCCGATTGCCTCGAAATCGTCGCGCAATGGGCGCGGCATCGACGCGGCGATATCGACAACCAGCGGATCGGAGCGGAAGGCATTGATCCCCGACCAGGGTTTCGGCTGGTTCAGTTCGGCGAGTTTCTGTTCATTTCGGTTCAGAGTCATGTCGCGTTTCTAACTCAAGTCCCGATGCTTAGGAACAGCACCGGGACGGGATAAACCATGCTTCCCGCAACATTTTGCGCAGGGCTGTAAAGCCACCACAAAAGCATGGGGATGCACCCTGTTTGCGCAGCCTCTGCCTTGCCGGTTCGCCCGACAGTCATTATAGACCCACGCAACTTCACTATATGAGGCGGCTCCCCATGGATTTCTTTCCGCATCGCCACCTGCTCGGCATCAAGGGCCTGAGTGAACAGGACATCACGCTCCTGCTCGACCGGGCGGACGAAGCCGTCAAAATTTCCCGCCAGAGAGAAAAGAAGACCTCGACGCTGCGAGGCCTGACACAGATCAACCTCTTTTTCGAAGCATCGACCCGGACGCAGTCCTCCTTCGAACTCGCCGGCAAACGCCTCGGCGCCGATGTCATGAACATGTCGGTCAGCAATTCTTCGGTGAAGAAGGGCGAGACGCTGATCGATACGGCGATGACGCTGAACGCCATGCACCCGGACGTGCTGGTCGTGCGCCATTCCTCGGCCGGGGCCGCCGCCCTGCTTGCGCAAAAGGTTTCCTGCTCCGTCGTCAATGCCGGTGACGGTCAGCATGAGCACCCGACCCAAGCGCTGCTCGACGCGCTGACCATCCGCCGTGCCAAGGGCAAGCTATCGCGCATCATCGTCGCTATCTGCGGCGACGTGCTGCATTCGCGCGTTGCCCGCTCCAACATCCTGCTCCTCAACCAGATGGGCGCCCGCGTCCGTGTCGTGGCCCCGGCAACACTCCTCCCCTCGGGCATCGCCGATATGGGCGCCGAGGTCTATCGCTCGATGGAAGAGGGCCTGAAGGACGCCGATGTCGTGATGATGCTGCGCCTGCAGCGCGAGCGCATGGCCGGCTCCTTCGTGCCCTCGGTGCGCGAATATTTCCGCTACTACGGGCTCGACGCCGAAAAGCTGAAAGCCGCCAAGGACGATGCGCTCGTCATGCACCCCGGCCCGATGAACCGGGGCGTCGAGATCGCCTCCGAGATCGCCGACGGACCGCAGAGCGTCATCGAGCAACAGGTCGAAATGGGGGTCGCCGTGCGCATGGCGGTGATGGAAACGCTTCTTCTTTCCCAGAACCAGGGGCCGCGCGCATGACCAATTCCCTCGTCCTGAAGAATCTGCGCATCATCGACCCGTCCCGCAACCTCGACGAGACCGGCACCATCATCGTCGAAAACGGCGTCATCCTCGCTGCCGGCAATAGCGCCCATGGCGCTCCGAAAGGGGCCGAAGTCAGGGATTGCAGCGGCCTCGTCGCAGTGCCTGGCCTTGTCGATGCCCGCGTCTTCGTTGGCGAACCAGGTGGCGAATATCGCGAAACCATCGAATCCGCCTCGCGCGCCGCGGCGGCCGGTGGCGTCACCTCGATCATTACCATGCCGGATACCGATCCGGTCATCGATGACATCGCGCTCGTACAGTTCGTCCAGAAGACGGCGCGCGACAAAGCGCTGGTCAATGTCTATCCGGCGGCCGCACTGACCAAGCATCTCGACGGCGAGGAGATGACCGAATTCGGCCTGCTGCGCGAAGCCGGCGCGGTCTGCTTCACCAATGGCCGACGCCCGGTGCATGACACGCTGGTGCTCCGGCGTGCCATGACCTATGCCCGCGAATTCGGCGCGGTCATTTCTCTCGAAACCCGCGACAAGTATCTCGGCGCCGATGGCGTCATGAACGAAGGGCTTCTGGCCAGTTGGCTCGGCTTGTCGGGCGTGCCGCGCGAAGCCGAGATCATTCCGCTCGAGCGCGATCTGCGCATTGCCGGACTGACCAAGGGCGCCTATCACGCAGCAAAGATTTCCCTGCCCGAATCGGCGGAAGCCATCGCCACGGCCCGCAAGCGCGGCGCCAACGTCACCTGCGGCATCTCGATCAACCATCTGACGCTGAACGAGAACGACATCGGCGAATACCGCACCTTCTTCAAGCTCTCACCACCCTTGCGCGGCGAGGACGATCGCGTCGCAATGGTCCAGGCCCTTGCCGACGGCACGATCGACATCATCGTCTCCTCGCACGATCCGCAGGACGTCGATACCAAGCGCCTGCCGTTTGCCGATGCCGCCGATGGCGCAATCGGGCTGGAAACCATGCTGGCCGCAGCGCTCCGCCTGCACCACAGCGGCGAAGTGCCGTTGATGCGCCTGATCGATGCAATGTCCACCCGGCCTGCGCAGATCTTCGGGCTCGATGCCGGCACGCTGAAACCGGGCGCAAAGGCCGACATCACATTGATCGATCTCGACGAGCCTTGGCTTTTCTCAAAAGACGCGATCGTTTCCCGCTCGAAAAACACGCCCTTCGAAAATGCCCGCTTTACCGGCCGGGCGGTTCAAACCTATGTTGCGGGAAAACTGGTCCATTCTCTCTAATTGAATGCGCGGCTTGCCCCTCATCCGCCCTAACGGGCACCTTCTCCCCGTGAACGGGGAGAAGGACGAGCGGCAAACTCCGTCATCCCCTCTCCCCGCGAGCGGGGAGAGGGCTAGGGTGAGGGGCAAACGTCCGCTTGGACGGAATTGGGGAGGCTCTACGTGTCCGAAATATTTTCCTGGCCGCTCGGGTCTGTGCCGATGGTCATCAGCATCATCTTCGGCTATCTGCTCGGCTCGATCCCCTTCGGCCTGATCCTCACCCGCATGGCCGGGCTTGGGGATGTCCGCAAGATCGGCTCCGGCAATATTGGCGCGACCAATGTCCTGCGCACCGGCAACAAGAAGCTTGCCGCAGCCACTCTGCTGCTCGACGCGCTAAAGGGAACTGCCGCTGCGGCAATTGCCTCACGCTGGGGGATCGAGGCCGGTATCGCGGCCGGGTTTGCGGCCTTCCTCGGTCATCTCTATCCCGTCTGGCTCGGGTTCAAGGGGGGCAAGGGTATTGCGACCTATATCGGCGTGCTGCTCGGACTTGCTCCGATCATGGTTCTCCTTTTCGCAGCGATCTGGCTCGGCATGGCCAAGCTCACCCGTTATTCTTCCCTCTCGGCACTGGTTGCAACGCTCGTCGTTCCGGTTGTACTGTTGGTTTCAGGATATGGAAAAATTGGCCTTCTCTTCGTGGTGATGAGCATCATCACCTGGATCAAGCACCGGGCCAACATCCAGCGACTTTTGGCCGGCACCGAAAGCCGGATTGGGGAAAAGGGATAAGAATGTCGGCTGGCAGCGCAGGACGGAACGGGATTGCGCTGACGGAACGACAAAGGATTGCCTGGCTGAGGCTGATCCGCAGCGACAATGTCGGTCCCGTTACCTTCCGCGATCTCATCAATCATTTCGGCTCGGCCGAAACGGCGCTGGAAATGTTGCCCGAACTGTCACGCCGCGGTGGCTCCACCCGCGCGATCCGTGTCGCTTCCATTGCGGAGGCGGAAAAGGAGTTGGCCAGCGCCCATCGGTTCGGCGCCCGGTTCCTCGGCATCGGTGAGCCCGATTACCCGCCGGCCCTACGCCAGATCGACGGCGCGCCGCCGCTCCTCGCCGTCAAGGGCAACCCTGCCACCGGCACCGTCCCTTCACTCGGCATCGTCGGTTCGCGCAATGCCTCGATCAGCGGTACCAAGTTCGCCGCGATGATCGCGCGCGACGTCGGCCGCGCCGGCTACTCCATTATATCGGGGCTTGCGCGCGGCATCGATACGGCCGCGCACCGGGCCAGCCTGGACACGGGAACGATCGCGGCGCTTGCCGGCGGTCTCGACCAACCCTACCCGCCGGAAAATATCGGCCTCTTGGAAGAAATCACCGAGGGCAATGGCCTGGCGATCAGCGAAATGCCGTTTGGATGGGAGCCCCGCGCCCGTGATTTCCCGCGCCGCAACCGCTTGATTGCCGGCGTAAGCCTCGGGCTGGCAGTCGTCGAGGCTGCCTCCCGGTCGGGCTCGCTGATCACCGCACGTTATGCCGCCGATTTCGGCCGGCTGGTCTTTGCCGTCCCCGGCTCGCCGCTTGATCCGCGCTGTCATGGGACCAACGGGCTCCTGAAGGACGGCGCGATCGTGACCACGGAAGCGCAGGATATCCTGCAGGCGCTGGCGCCGCTCAGCCGTATCGATCTTTTCACGCCGCCGCAGGCGGAGGAACCGGGTGAACATGATGCCGGGCCGATGGCCGCACCGCCGAATGAGAACGATCGCGTGCGGATCACCGACGCGCTGGGGGCCACGCCAGTCGAGATCGACGACATCATTCGGCACACAGGGCTTTCCGCGTCGGCCGTCTATCTTGTCCTTTTAGAACTGGACCTTGCCGGACGGCTTCACCGGCATCCCGGCGGGCTTGTTTCCCTCAGCATTGGAGAATGACAGCTGCCGTTTGCCGGACAGGATGTCGCCTGCCTCCGCAAAGGCCATCTCGATCAGATAGCAGAGCATGTCCGCCCCTTCATTGGTGGCAACGCCGCGCAGCTCGCCCAGCATCTGGCGGATGTAAGCGATCTTTTCACGTGCCTGAGCGTCTTTCTTGCTGGCCCCGGTTGAATTCGGAATCATCGGTTTTCCCTGTGGTGCATTCAAATCCGCCCGTAGACAGGGCACATATATTCGAGCGGAACCCACTACTACGCCGTTCGGTTGTGTTTGCCGCAACCGCGAAACCGTGGCCGAAAGCAGCGCTTTCGACCAACTTTTTGCAAGAACAGACCACACTCAAAGAACGATAACGCATTTATCTTTAATTGCAATACGCACGTAATCTCTTATAGGTTGCATCGCGTTGTATGGGCTTATTTTTGGCCCGGCACTTGACCGCAGACGAATCCCTGTCCATGTCGGGGCATCGATATTTCCCAATGTGCCGCCTCTTTCCGGCCTGGCACAGCTTTGAACGGTTGCTTTGAGAATATGACCATGAATGTCGTCGTCGTGGAATCGCCTGCAAAGGCGAAGACCATCAACAAGTATCTGGGTCCCGGCTACAAGGTGCTCGCCTCCTTCGGTCACGTCCGCGACTTGCCGGCCAAGGACGGTTCGGTGCTCCCGGATGACGACTTCGCCATGTTGTGGGAGGTGGACACCGCTTCTGCCAAGCGCATGAAGGACATCGGCGACGCGTTGAAATCGTCCGACGGCCTCATTCTCGCAACCGACCCGGATCGCGAGGGAGAGGCGATTTCGTGGCATGTGCTCGATCTCCTAAAGAAGAAGAAGCTGATCGGCGACAAACCGGTCAGCCGTGTGGTCTTCAACGCCATCACCAAGAAGGCCGTGCTCGACGCAATGGCCAATCCGCGCGACATCGACGTGCCGCTAGTGGATGCCTATCTGGCGCGCCGGGCGCTCGACTATCTCGTCGGCTTCAACCTGTCGCCGGTGCTGTGGCGCAAGCTGCCCGGCGCCCGCTCGGCTGGCCGTGTGCAATCGGTGACCCTGCGTCTCGTCTGCGACCGGGAAGCGGAAATCGAGCGCTTCATCTCTGAAGAATACTGGAACCTTTCCGCGCTCCTGAAGACGCCGCGCGGCGATGAATTCGAGGCGCGGCTGGTGTCTGCCGATGGAAAGCGGCTGCAGCCTCGTTCCGTGACCAATGGCGAGGACGCCGGCAAGCTGAAGGCCCTGCTCGACGGGGCCGCCTACACGGTCGAAAGCATTGAAGCGAAGCCGGTCAAGCGCAATCCGTCGCCGCCCTTCACCACCTCGACCCTGCAGCAGGCGGCCTCGTCGAAGCTCGGCTTCTCCGCCTCGCGCACCATGCAAGTGGCGCAGAAGCTCTATGAAGGCGTCGATCTCGGCGGCGAGACCGTCGGTCTGATCACCTATATGCGTACCGATGGCGTCCAGATGGCGGCAGAAGCGATCGATGCGGCCCGCAGCGCGATCGGCAGCCAGTTCGGCAGCCGTTACGTGCCGGAAAAAGCCCGCCTTTATTCGACTAAGGCAAAAAATGCCCAGGAAGCGCACGAGGCCGTGCGTCCGACCGATTTCAACCGCACGCCCGACCAGGTGAAGCGCTTCCTCGATGCCGACCAGCTGCGTCTCTATGACCTGATCTGGAAGCGCGGCATCGCCAGCCAGATGGCATCGGCCGAGATCGAGCGCACCACGGCCGAAATTCTCGCCGATAACAACGGCCAGAAGGCCGGCCTTCGAGCCGTCGGCTCCGTCATTCGCTTCGACGGCTTTATCGCGGCCTATACCGATGCCAAGGAAGACGGTGAGCAGAGCGACGACGGCGACGAGGATGGCCGCCTCCCCGAGATCAACGCGCGCGAAAACCTCGCCAAGCAGAAGATCAACTCGACCCAGCATTTCACCGAGCCGCCGCCGCGCTATTCGGAAGCATCACTGATCAAGAAGATGGAAGAACTCGGTATCGGCCGGCCGTCCACTTATGCGGCGACCGTCACGACTCTGCTTGATCGGGAATATGTTACCAACGACAAGCGCAAGCTGATCCCCGAGGCCAAGGGCCGGCTGGTCACGGCGTTCCTCGAAAGCTTCTTTGCGCGTTATGTCGAATATGATTTCACGGCATCACTGGAAGAGAAACTCGACCAGATTTCCGCCGGCGAACTGAACTGGAAGGACGTGCTTCGCGACTTCTGGAAGGATTTCTTCGCCCAGATCGAGGACACCAAGGAACTTCGCGTTACCAACGTGCTCGACGCGCTGAACGAGGAACTGGCGCCGCTGGTCTTCCCGAAACGCGAGGACGGCAGCGATCCGCGCATCTGCCAGGTCTGCGGTACCGGCAAGCTGTCTCTGAAGCTTGGCAAATACGGTGCCTTCGTCGGCTGCTCGAACTATCCGGAATGCAATTTCACCCGTCAGCTGTCCTCCGACAGCAATGGCGGTGATGAAGCGTCTGTTTCCAACGAGCCATTGGCACTCGGCAAGGATCCGCATACCGGCGAGGAAATCACCCTGCGCTCCGGCCGGTTCGGCCCTTATGTCCAGCGCGGCGACGGCAAGGACGCCAAGCGTTCGAGCCTGCCAAAGGGCTGGACACCGGCGACCGTCGATCACGAGAAGGCGCTGGCGCTTTTGTCCCTGCCGCGCGATATCGGCGCGCATCCCGAAAGCGGCAAGATGATCTCCTCCGGCCTTGGCCGCTACGGTCCGTTCATCCTGCACGACGGAAAATATGCTAATGTCGAAAGCATCGAGGACGTCTTTTCGATCGGGCTCAACCGCGCCGTTTCTGTTCTCGCCGACAAGCTGGCGAAGGGACCCGGCGGACGCGGCGCGTCAGCCGCCCCGTTGAAGGAAGTCGGCGATCATCCGGACGGCGGCCCGATTACGGTCAAGGACGGCAAGTATGGTCCTTACGTCAACTGGGGCAAGGTCAATGCGACGCTTCCCAAGGGCAAGGACCCGGCGTCTGTAACGCTGGAGGACTCGCTTCTGCTGATTGCCGAACGTATCGCCAAGGGCGGCATCAAGCCGGCCAAGGGCAAAGCAACAGCAAAGCCGAAGACTGCAAAAGCCGAAGGCACCACGGCAGCCAAATCGACCAAGCCGAAAGCTGCAGCCAAACCGAAGGCGGCCGCCAAGCCAAAGACAGCCGCAAAAGCCAAGAAGGCCTGAACGTGACCAGAATACCGCGCGATCCGACCGAACGGCCCGGCAAACCCGCAGTCCGGATCGGACGCGCGGGAAAGAGGGCAATTTCCCCGGTGGATGATGTTGTGATCATCCATGGTGCGGTGCCGCCGCGCGATGTGCTGTTGCGCTTTATTTCGGAAAATCCCGAAAAGGCCTCGAAACGCGAAATCTACAAGGCTTTCGGCCTGAAGGGGGATGCGCGCATCGAGCTGAAGGCTTTGTTGCGCGAGATGGAACAGGACGGGCTTCTGGAGAAGAAGCGCAACGCGCTCGTACGCCCCGGGGCCCTTCCCCCTGTCACGGTCCTCGACATCACTACACGTGACAAGGACGGCGAACTGATAGGCCGCCCGGCAGAATGGCCGGAAGATGCCGGCGTCGCGCCCGCCGTTGCGATCCGCCAGTCGAGCGTCGGCCAATCCAAGGGCAAGATGCCCGTCGGTGGCATCGGCGACCGGGTGCTCGCGAAGATCTTCCCTGCCAAGGATCGAGGCGGCCCGGCCTATACGGCGCGCATCATCAAGGTGCTCGACCGCAAGCGAAACAACAACGCCGCGCTCGGCGTCTTCCGCGCCATGCCGGATGGCGGCGGCCGGATCATGCCGATCGAAAAGCGCGGCGAGGAAATGCAGGTCGATGCCGAGCATCAGGGGCCGGCCAAGGATGGGGATCTCGTCGAAGTCGAAATCGTCCGCTCCGGCCGGTTCGGCTTGCCGCGTGCGGCGGTCAAATCCGTCATCGGCTCGGTAGCCACGGAAAAGGCGATCTCGATGATCGCCATCCACGCCCACGGTATCCCCTATATTTTCCCCGACAGCGTGATCAAGGAAGCGGACGCCGCAGGACCTGCGACCATGTCGCACCGAGAAGACTGGCGCTCGCTGCCGCTTATCACCATCGATCCGGCCGATGCCAAGGACCATGACGACGCTGTTCATGCCGAGCCCGATTCCTCGCCCGACAACGAGGGCGGCGTGATCGTAACGGTCGCCATCGCCGATGTGTCCTGGTATGTGCGACCGAAGTCGGCGCTCGATCAGGAAGCGGCCAAGCGCGGCAATTCCGTCTATTTCCCCGACCGCGTCGTGCCGATGCTGCCGGAGCGGATTTCCAACGAACTCTGCTCGCTGAAACAGGGCGTTGACCGGCCGGCGCTTGCCGTGCGCATGCGGTTTTCGAAGGAAGGCCGCAAGGCCGGCCACACGTTCCATCGTATCATGATGAAGAGCGCCGCCAAGCTCTCCTACAATCAGGCGCAGGCCGCGATCGATGGCAACCCGGACGATCAGACCGGCCCGCTGCTGGAGCCGATCCTGAAGCCTCTCTGGGACGCCTATGCGACGCTCACGCGCGGCCGCGAACGGCGCCAGCCGCTCGAACTCAACATGCCCGAGCGCAAGATCATCCTGAAGCCCGACGGCACCGTCGATCGGGTGTTCGTGCCGGACAGGCTCGACGCCCACAAGCTGATCGAAGAGATGATGATCCAGGCGAACGTGGCAGCCGCCGAGACGCTGGAGATCAAGCGCCAGCCGCTCGTTTACCGCGTCCACGATGCCCCGTCGCTTGCCAAGCAGGAGACCCTGCGCGAGTTTCTTGCCACGCTCGACCTTTCCCTGGTGAAGGGCGGCAACCTGCGTTCCAACCATTTCAACGGCATCCTGTCGAAGGCTGTGGACAAACCTTACGAGACCATGGTCAACGAGATGGTGCTGCGATCGCAGAGCCAGGCGATCTACAGCCCGGAGAACATCGGCCATTTCGGCCTCAACCTGATGAAATACGCGCATTTCACCTCGCCGATCCGCCGCTATGCCGACCTCATCGTGCATCGCGCGCTGGTTGGCACGCTTGGGCTCGGCGAAGGGGGCATAACGCCGGCCGAGGAAGCAGCACTCAACGATATCGCGGCGGAGATTTCCACCTTCGAGCGTCGGGCAATGGCCGCCGAGCGCGACACGGTCGACCGCCTGATCGCCCATCATCTCAGCGGCCGCGTCAACGAGGAATTCGATGGACGCATATCAGGTGTGACCAAGGCGGGACTATTTGTCACCCTTCCGGCCTATGGCGCGGACGGTTTCGTGCCTATATCTACGCTCGGACGCGACTATTTCATCTATGACGAGGCCCATCAGGCCCTGTCCGGCGAAAAAACCGGACTTGGCTATCGTCTGGGAGATCAGATCCGCGTCAAACTGGTGGAAGCCGTGCCGCTCGCCGGCGCGCTCCGCTTCGAAATGCTCAGCGAAGGACGCAAGATGCCGACGGCAACCCGCTCCTTCCACAAATCCGGCCGCCGGGATCGCAGCGGCGCTCGCAAGATGCCGGGGACGCGACCACCGCGCGGCAAGCGATAGAGGACGTGAAGGCAAGCCTCGCGTCCGCAGATTGAGGATATGGACATGCAGGCAACTGGCAGCACTCCGGACACCGTCCGTTTCGAGCAGACAGGCGAGACCGACCGTCCCGTCGGACGGTCGATCAAGCGTGGTCTTCTGAACACCTGCCCGGCCTGCGGCAGCGGCAAACTCTTCGGCCGCTTCTTGAAAACCGTGCATGCCTGCTCCGCCTGCGGCGAACAACTCGACCAGCACCGCGCCGACGACTTTCCGCCCTACATCGTCGTGACGATCATGGGCCATCTGGTTCTGGGCGGTTTCATGATGACCGAGATGATCCTGCCGCTCTCCAACTGGGGCCACCTCGCCATCTGGGTGCCGATCACCATCCTCGGCTCGCTCGGGCTTATGCAGCCCGTCAAGGGCGGCGTCATCGGCCTGCAATGGGCCCTGAAGATGCACGGCTTCGCCGGTCACGACGATGCGCCCGAAGACGTCCTTCCCGCGGCGACGGACCGCACTGCGTGACGGGCACCGCCGGCGGGCCGGTCAAAGGCCCGCTCTCCGTCACGCCAAGACCGCGGCCGCGCGATGCCGCCTCGATCATGCTGCTCGATCGTTCGCAGGCTCATGTGCGCGTGCTCGTTGGCAAGCGCAACAAGGCGCATGTCTTCATGCCGGATCTGCATGTTTTTCCCGGCGGACGCCGGGATAGCTCCGACAGTAGACTTGTCTGGGACGGAGACATTCATCCGGCAGTGCTGGAACGACTGAAAAACTGTCACGGGCAACGCGCTTCCGAAACGCGGCTGCGTGCAATTGCCCTGGCTGCCCTTCGCGAGCTTCATGAGGAGGCCGGCATTGCCATCGGCCGCAAAGACGTCGGAAACACAACGTTACCTTTCCTTCCCGATCTGACAAACTTGCGCTATATGGCACGGGCGATTACCCCTCCGGGACATCCGCGCCGGTTCGACACCCATTTCTTCGCTCTTTTCACGGACGAGGCGGGTGTAGAGCCGACCGATATCCGCGACAGCCGGGAGCTCGAAGATTTGAGATGGATTGACGTAGACGATGTTTCGGACGTGCGAATGCCCGACATCACGGAGATCATCCTTGGCGATTTGAGGGCGAGCCTTAAATCGGATGCGTCTCTACCTTTTGGAAGGCCGGTGCCGTTCTACTACACGCGTCATGGACGATTCGTCCGCGACCTCCTTTAAGGAATTTCATTGCATGTCACAGCCGCCGTCCGGCACGCCAGCGCCGGTTGAGGAGATACACTGGCCATCGCTGATCGCTGCGATTGCCGCCATCACGGCGGTGGGGATCGCGATCGGCCTTGGCCTGCCGCTGCTCAGCATCATTATGGAAAAGCGCGGCATTTCCTCGACGCTGATCGGCTTGAACTCGGCCATGGCGGGCCTCGCCTCGATGGCGGCAGCCGCCGTGACGGCAAAGACCGCCCACAATTACGGCGTCGCCAACACGATGCTGCTTGCAATCGTCTTTGCGGCAATCAGCGCGCTCGGCTTCTACTATATCGAGAATTTCTGGCTCTGGTTTCCGCTGCGTGTCGTCTTCCACGGCGCCATCACCGTTCTTTTCGTCCTGTCCGAGTTCTGGATCAACGCAACGGCGCCACCGAGCCGCCGCGGGCTGGTGCTTGGCATCTACGGCACCGTCCTGTCGCTCGGATTCGCCACCGGGCCCCTGCTCTTCTCCATCCTCGGCAGCGACGGCATCCTGCCGTTTGCTTTCGGCGCAGGCGTCATCCTCTTGGCGGCTATTCCAATTTTCCTTGCCCGCAACGAAAGCCCGGATCTCGACGAAAAACCGGAGCTGCACTTCATGCGCTACGTGTTCCTCGTCCCGACCGCCACGGCTGCGGTGTTCATCTTCGGCGCCGTCGAATCAGGCGGCCTGTCGCTCTTTCCGATCTACGGAACCCGCAGCGGCTTCACCGAATCGCAGGCCGCGCTGCTTTTGACGGTCATGGGCATCGGGAATGTGATCTTCCAGATTCCCTTGGGCCTGCTGTCCGACCGTATGAAGGACCGGCGCAATCTTCTGGCCATGATGACCGTTGTCGGCCTGATCGGCGCCCTCTGCCTGCCCCTACTGCAAGGTAACTGGTGGCTGATGGCGATCGTGCTGCTGTTCTGGGGCGGAAGCGTCTCCGGCCTTTATACCGTGGGCCTCAGCCATCTTGGCTCGCGCTTGACCGGAGCCGACCTCGCGGCCGCCAATGCCGCCTTCATCTTCTCCTATGCGGTGGGAACGGTGGCCGGACCGCAGGCCATCGGCGCAGCCATGGATATTTCCGGGAATGACGGTTTCGCCTGGGCGATCGCCGGTTTCTTCGGGCTTTATGTGGTACTTTCCATCGTCAGGATCATTTTCAACCCAAAACGGACTTGACTTTTCGGGCGCGATTTGTAGTTTCGCGCCAAGTTTGCCGGGACCCTTCCCTTGGAAGTCCGCGGCTTTGTTTTTTTATAAAGGCAGGACGACCATGGCGAAAGCTGCAAAAATCAAGATCAAGCTGCTGTCGACGGCCGACACGGGTACTTTCTACGTCACCACCAAGAACAGCCGCACCAAGACCGACAAGCTGTCGTTCACGAAGTACGACCCGGTCGTACGCAAGCACGTCGAATTCAAGGAAACCAAGATCAAGTAAGGTCTGTTTCCATTCGGAATAGGAAGGCGCCGGCTGAAGAGTCTGGCGCCTTTTTTGTGCCGCGCGGAAACCAATCCCCACCTTTAGCCGATTGTTGCCAGGAACGAAAAACGCCGCCCCCATGACGGAGACGGCGTTTTGATGGGCGTCGGCTGACCGCAACCGCGGCACGAGGAACCGCATTGGTTACAAATCAGCCGACAAACCCCACGACCCAGGAGATGCGGCGGACCTGAGCATCATGGGGTAACCGGCGGGAGTTTCTCCCTTGCCTATGAGAATTGACTGAAAATGAAAAAAAATCAACGAATTCTTAACCACGGCGCATGGATGCACCCAGACATGGTTAATTTTACCATTGCCTTATAGACGCCCGACGCTGATTCTAGGTTGAGCCAATCCCCAAATGGCTGTTTCTTAAAAGTAATATTATAGTTTCATAAAATTAGGGAATGGCAATATGGAAAGTCGACGCAGACTCTGCAATCGAGTTAATAACTTGAATTTGTTATATTATTTAAAATGACAACGGTTACCACTGCGGATTTCCTGCCGATTTCTGACAAAATCCACTGCCCGATGCCACTACTATCGCGCGATATCGCTCCGCTAGGCGCCCCTTCCCGCCGACAGGAACGAGCGACTCACTTTTTCTTGTGGAAAACTGCAAAGAAAGACTGAGATGTTGCGCCGGCGCAATTCAGGCGGCGGCGGCGACCACCTGATTCCTGCCGTTGTTCTTAGCCTGGTAAAGTGCCGTATCCGCACGCTTCAACAAAGCTTCCGGCGTATCGCCCGCCGGGTTGAGCGTGGCGATCCCAAGAGAGGCCGTTATCGACAGACGAGTCTCGGAATTCGGCAGGTTAAAAGCCCTATCCTCGACGATCGTGCGCAGGCGCTCGGCAATCGCGGCGGCCGCATCGGCGGGCGTGTCCGGCATCACGACGACGAACTCCTCACCGCCAAACCGGCAGGCAAGGTCGGCACCGCGGACCGTGGAGCGGACGCGATGGGCGAAGTCTCGCAGGACCTCGTCTCCGGCATCGTGGCCATAGGTATCGTTCACACTCTTGAAGCGGTCAATATCGGTGATGCAGATCGACAGCGGCCGCCCACGTACAAGGGCGCGATCGATCAAGAGTTTCAAATGGTTGTCGAGATATCGGCGATTGTGCAGCCCGGTCAATCCATCGGTGACCGCAAGCTCGATCGTCTGCTTGACACTGGCCCGCAGCTGATCGTTGCAATGCTTGCGGCGGATTTGCGTCAGGCTTCGCGCGACAAGTTCATTCGGATCAACCGGCCGCATCAAATAGTCGGTGACGCCAAGATCGAGGGCGCGCACGATCATCTCATCATTCCCCTGCTCGGCAATGATGAGGAGCGGGATATAGCGTGTGCGCTCCAGCGAGCGCAGCTGCGAGCAGAGCCGCAAGGGATCGTAGTGGTCGAAGTTCGAATTAACGATGACAAGATCGAAGCTGTTTTCGGCCGCTTCGAACAGCGCTGCCTGCGGATCGGACATTGCCGTCACGTCGGCGACCGGCTTCAGCGCCCGGATAATGCGCTCCTGCGAACTGCCCCTGCCATCGACGAGCAGGACGTTGCCGAACTGGTCCGGCCGGTCCGTGGTGGTTAGGTCCTGCAGGCCGACATTATGGGCTGTTTCGGCGCGGAGGCGCAGTTCGTCGCTGACGTTCTTCAAACGCACCAGGCTCTTGACGCGGGACATCAGCTGAAGGTCGTTGACAGGCTTGGTAAGGAAATCATCGGCACCGGCCTTTAACCCCCTCACCCGGTCGGAGGGCTGATCGAGCGCGGTCACCATGACGACAGGAATGTGCGCGGTACGCGGGTTCGACTTCAGGCGCTCGCAAACCTCGAACCCGTCAATCCCGGGCATCATGATATCGAGCAGGATGAGATCAACCGGCTGCTTCTCGCAGATTGCCAGCGCCTCATAACCGTCGGCCGCCGTCAGCACATCGAAATACTCAGCCACAAGCCGCGCTTCGAGCAGCTTCACGTTGGCCGGTATGTCGTCGACGACAAGAATACGCGCAGTCATGCAATCTTTCCTGCCAATGAGCGCCTGCAACAGAAAGCCGGTTCAACTCTCAAATTTGCTTCATGCGCAGAATATCGTTCAGAGCGAAATTTTTACAGTCGCCCACAGCGCCGCGTCACGCGTCGCCCAAATAAGTCTTGATCGTCTCGATAAATTTCGGCACCGAAATCGGCTTGGAAACATAGGCCTCGCAGCCGCCCTGCCTTATCCGCTCTTCATCACCCTTCATCGCGAAGGCCGTGACGGCGATCACCGGGATGACATGCAATTCGTCGTCTTCCTTCAGCCACTTGGTCACCTCAAGCCCGGAAACCTCCGGAAGCTGGATGTCCATCAGGATCAGATCCGGGCGATGTTTTCTTGCAAGATCAAGGGCTTCCATACCATTGCGGGTCTGGATAGTCGTGTAACCGGACGCCTCGATCAGGTCACGAAAGAGCTTCATATTCAGCTCATTGTCTTCAACAATCATCACCTGTTTGGGCATTTCGATCCCTTGTTTTGCGGTTCCAGCTTGCAAGCCCGACGCATCCCTATAAGTTGCGGCGCGGCCGGGTTCACTGTTCCCGGAAGCCTGACGCTAAAGCTATTTGGTTGAAAAACAGGTAATATCCAGTGAAAAAATTACCCGAATGCGATAAGGATTGATGCTTGTGACACCGGCTGAAGAAACAGCGATCGCCATCCTTGGATGGCTGGCAAATGAGCCGGAACTGCTGGGGCGTTTCCTGGCGCTGACCGGCACCGATCCCACGTCCCTGCGCCATGCTGCCGCTGATCCGGGCTTCCTTGCCGGCGTTGTCGATTTCCTGATGGGCCACGAGCCAACTTTGCTTGCCTTCTGCGAGGCGACCGGCACGCGGCCTGAAGATGTGGTGCGGGCGCATGCCATGCTGTCAGGCCCCGACAATCCCGGCGATTTCTGACGATGACCGATGTGCTCGATCTCAGCCATATCCGCCTGACAGAACGGCCGCTGATCGTCTGCGATATCGATGAGGTGGTGCTCGAATTCCTGACGCCGTTTCGCAATTTCCTGCGCTCGTCCGGCCGCGACCTGCTGCCGCGTTCCTTCCGTCTGCATGGCAATGTCGTGCAACTGGAAACCGGCGAGCCGGTTGTCGACCAAACGACGACGAATTTGCTGGAGGAGTTCTTCACACTGCAGGACGCGTGGCAGACACCGGCCGACCGCGTTGTCGAGACCCTGGCTGAGCTTTCCGCGGATGCCGACATCATCTTCCTGACGGCAATGCCGCCACGCCACAGCGTTGTGCGCAGGACGTTGCTCGACCGGCATGCCCTTCACTATCCGCTGCTTGCCAGCGAAGAGCCCAAGGGCCCGATCATCAAGCGGCTGCATGACGGCCGCGACGTGCCGCTGGTCTTCATCGATGACATCCTGCGCAATCTCCAATCGGTGCGCACCCACGCGCCGGAGTGCCTGCTGGTCAACTTGATGGCCAACGCGGAGTTCCGGGCCATGGCGCCTGATCCGGGCGACGGAATCCTGAAAGCAGACAGCTGGACGGATGCAGCCGCGATCATTCGCAAGCATTTCCTGCGCTGAACGCAGACCGACAAATGAGGGCTGAGGAAAAACTCCGCTTAACCTCACCTTTCCTGCGAAGACCATCGAGATCACCTATCCCTTGTCTTGAGACTCGGAAGCTTACGGCGTATCGTGCAGATGTTCAACTTTTGTTCTGATCAATGCAAACAGACGCGCCGCAATTTCCGGGTTTTTGCCGAGACTGCCTGACGGGCCAGCCGGCCGGCATTCGCCGTTGCCGAGCCTGCGGCAGCCCGCGCCTGCTGTATCACGCCGAACTCTATCAGCTGACCCTCGCCCATATCGATTGTGATGCCTTCTATGCGTCGGTCGAGAAACGCGACAATCCTGAGCTTGCCGACAAGCCGGTGATCATTGGTGGCGGCAAGCGCGGCGTAGTCTCTACCGCCTGCTATATCGCCCGCATCCACGGTGTCCGCTCCGCCATGCCGATGTTCAAGGCCCTGGAGGCCTGTCCGCAAGCGATCGTCATCAAGCCTGACATGGAAAAATACGTGCGGGTCGGCCGCCAGGTGCGCACTCTGATGCAGGAACTGACGCCGCTGGTCCAGCCGCTTTCGATCGACGAGGCCTTCCTGGAACTGAAAGGAACGGAGCGCCTGCATCACGATCCCCCTGCCCGAACGCTTGCAAAATTCGCCCGCCGCGTGGAACAGGAGATCGGTATCACCGTTTCCATCGGCCTCTCCTATTGCAAGTTCCTCGCCAAGGTCGCCTCCGACCTGCAGAAGCCGCGCGGCTTTTCCGTCATTGGCGAGGCAGAGGCGCTGGATTTTCTGAAAGAACGACCAGTCACGCTGATCTGGGGCGTCGGCAAGGCGTTTGCGGCGACGCTGGAGCGCGACGGCATCCGTACCATAGGCCAGCTGCAGACCATGGACGAAACCGACCTGATGAAGCGCTACGGCACGATGGGCCAACGTCTCTACCGTCTCGCGCGCGGACAGGACGAACGCAGCGTTGAAATCAATGGCGAAGCCAAGAGCGTTTCTTCGGAAACCACCTTCAACGACGACCTGTGCGACTATGACGACCTGGTGACGCATCTGAGGCGTTTGAGCGAACAGGTGGCGCATCGTCTGCGCAAGGCCAACATCGCCGGCCAGACCGTCGTGCTGAAGCTGAAAACCGCGGATTTCAAGAGCCGGACCCGCAACCGCCGCCTCGACAGCCCCACCCGCCTGGCCGATCGTATCTTCCGCACCGGCATGCAGCTTCTCGACAAGGAAACCGATGGAACGAAATTCCGCCTGATCGGCATCGGCGTTTCCGACCTCTCCGATGCCGGCCTTGCGGATCCACCCGATCTGGTCGATGCGCAGGCCACACGCCGCGCCGCGGCGGAAGCGGCGATCAATACGTTGCGAGACAAGTTCGGCAAGGTAACGGTTGAAACCGGCTACACGTTCGGCAAGGGGCGCCGGAAATAGGGGCCGGCGAAAGTAGCCGGCTTCACGTTCTTGTGTTCCGCGCGAAACAGCAAACCTTCCTTAAATCTCTCAGGCTAGGCTCATCTGCGTTTTATTGCGTCCGGATGTTCCAATGGTTTTGCGTCTTGCATTTGGTATCGGCATTGCCTTCGCCCTCTCCGCCAGCACCGCGCTGGCGGCCGGCGATCAGGCGCCCCTGCAGATCGTCGTTTCCAAGGACCAGCAATCACTGGTAGTCTATGACGGTGACACGGTCGTCGCCACCTCCAACGTCTCGACGGGAAAAGCCGGCCATACGACGCCGACCGGCATCTTCTCAATTCTGGAGAAACGCCGCTTTCACAAGTCGAACATCTATTCAAACGCCCCGATGCCCTTCATGCAGCGGCTGACCTGGTCGGGCATAGCGCTGCATGCGTCGAACCACGTTCCGAACTATCCTGCGTCGCACGGCTGCGTCCGCATGCCGGATGACTTCGCCAAGCAACTCTTCAAGATGACCGGCCGTGGTCTGCATGTCCTGATCTCAGATCGGCAGCTGACACCGGTCGCCATCTCCGATCCCTTCCTGTTCCAACCGGTGGCGGAAGAGCCCGCGCTGCTTTCAGATGCGGTCTTGCGGCCGACCGTCTCGCAGGTTCACACGAAATCCGTCGAAGTCGCCACGATAGAGCCCGTGCCCGCCAAGGCCGCTACCGTCGAGACCCAAGAAGAGCCGCCGATCCGCATGCTGATCACGCATCGCGGTGTGCGCGAAATCACGCTCGATATCCAGACCCTGCTCAACCAGCTCGGCTATGCCGCCGGCATTCCCGATGGTTACACCGGCATGCAAACCGTGGAGGCGATCAGGGCCTTCCAGACGGCGGAAAAACTGACCGTCGACGGCAAGGCGACGCCCGCCTTCGTGGAAGCTCTCTATCTCAAGGCCGGCAAGGGTAAGCCGCCGAACGGTCAGCTTCTCGTTCGCCGAGATTTTACACCGCTGTTCGAGGCGCCTGTCGTGATCGACAGGCCGGAGATCGCGCTCGGAACGCATTTCTTCCAGTTCCAGAACATCGATGTGTCGACCGGCAAGGGCCAATGGTTCGCCATGACGCTCGACAATGCACTGCCCGGCCCAATGAAAAAGCGGCTGGGTATCACCATCGAAGAAGACGCGACGGCATTCAACGCCGCTCAGCGCACCCTGAGCCGCATCACCATTCCCGACGAGGCACGCCAGCAAATCAACGGACTGCTTGCAGAGGGCTCGTCACTGACGATCTCCGACATGGGACTCGGGCAGGAAACGGGCGACGGCACGGATTTCGTGACGGTCACGCATACCAAACCGAAATCCTGAGCAGTCGGGCTCTCTGTCAGACCAGCTCCACGTCGATCACGCCGGGCGCCGTGCGGAGCGCTGCCGCAATTTCCGGCGAGATACGGTACTTCTCGTTCAGCTCCACCTCGATCTCGCGCTGGCCGTTGTCCTTGATGACGATGAACGACACGAGGCCGTCGCCACGCGTGTTCAGATGGGTGGCGACCGAGCGCAAGGGACCACTGTCGCGGACATAGACCCGGAGTGCCTTCTGCATCTGCAGCGACCGCTCCTCCAGGGACTGGAGCGTTTGGATGCGCAGCCCAATGCCTTCCGGCCGCTCTTCTGCCTGGACGGTCATGACCAATGATTTACCGGGCTCGAGCAGATCGCGATACTGGTTAAGCGCTTCCGAAAACAGCACCGCCTCGAATTGGCCGGTGGAATCGGAAAAGGCGATGATGCCCATCTTGTTGCCGGTACGGGTCTTGCGTTCCTGCTTCGAGGTCACCGTGCCGGCGAGACGCCCGGCCGTTGCCCCCTTTTTCACGGACGCGGCAAAATCGGCGAAGGTCTGGACGCGAATCTTGGCGAGCAGGTCGTTGTAGGTGTCGAGCGGATGCGCTGAGAGATAGAAGCCCAGTACCTGGAACTCGCGGTGCAGCTTTTCGGACGCCAACCAAGGCGAATAGGCAGGCAGGCTGATCTTTTCCGGCCCTGTTGCAGCTCCTGCCCCAAACATGTCGCTCTGACCGCTGACCTTGTTGGCCTGGGCAATCTGCGCAAAGCCGAGAATGCGGTCGAGCCCGCCCACCAGCTCTGCCCGATCATAGCCGAAACAATCGAAGGCGCCGGCGCAGATCAGGCTTTCAAAGACACGGCGGTTCAGGAGCTTCGGATCGATCCGCAGGCAAAAATCCTCGAGATTGGCGAAAGGCTCTTCGCCGCGCACATCGACGATGTGATCGACTGCCGCCTCGCCGACACCCTTAATGGCGGCCAGCGAGTAGTAGATGCGATTGTCGCCGGTCTCAAAGCGCCGGAACGAGGTCTGGACGGACGGCGGGATGACCTCGATGCCGAGCCGCATCGCATCCTGGCGGAAATCGTTGATCTTGTCGGTGTTCGACATGTCGAGCGTCATGGACGCGGCGAGGAACTCGACCGGGAAATGCGCCTTCAGATAGGCGGTTTGGTAGGAGACGATAGCGTAGGCAGCCGCGTGCGACTTGTTGAAGCCGTAATTGGCGAACTTGGCCAGGAGATCGAAGATCAGATCGGACTGCGGCTTCGATACGCCATTGTCCACCGCGCCGGTGACGAAACGGGCGCGCTGCTTGTCCATCTCCTCCTTGATCTTCTTGCCCATGGCGCGGCGCAGAAGATCGGCCTCGCCGAGCGAATAGCCCGACAGGACCTGGGCGATCTGCATCACCTGCTCCTGATAGACGATAACACCCTGGGTTTCCTTCAGCAGGTAATCGATCTTCGGGTGGATCGATTCGATCTCTTCCTCGCCATGCTTGCGGGCGTTGTAGACCGGGATGTTTTCCATCGGGCCGGGGCGATAGAGCGCCACCAACGCGATGATGTCCTCGATGCAGTCCGGCCGCATGCCGATCAGCGCCTTGCGCATGCCAGCACTTTCCACCTGGAACACGCCGACAGTGTCGCCCTTCGACAGCATCTCGTAGGTCTTCTGGTCATCAAGCGGCAGCGCCTCGAGCTTGACCTCGATATCGCGCTTCTTGATGAAATCGACCGCCACCTTCAGCACGGTCAGCGTCTTCAGGCCAAGGAAGTCGAACTTGACGAGGCCGGCCTGCTCGACCCATTTCATGTTGAATTGGGTGACCGGCATGTCGGAGCGCGGATCGCGATACATCGGCACCAGCTGCGACAGCGGCCGGTCGCCGATGACGATGCCGGCGGCGTGGGTCGAGGCGTGGCGGTAGAGACCCTCGATCTTCTGGGCAATATCGAGCAAGCGGCCTATCACCGGTTCCTTGTCGACCTCCTCCTGGAAGCGCGGCTCCTCCTCGATCGCCTTCGACAAAGGTGTAGGATTGGCCGGATTGTTCGGCACCAGCTTGCAGATCTTGTCGACCTGACCATAGGGCATTTCGAGAACGCGCCCGACGTCGCGCAGAGCCGCACGCGCCTGCAGCGATCCGAAGGTGATGATCTGCGCCACCTGCTCGCGCCCGTACTTGCGCTGTACGTAGCGGATCACCTCTTCGCGCCGGTCCTGGCAGAAGTCGATGTCGAAGTCGGGCATCGAGACGCGGTCCGGATTGAGGAAGCGTTCGAACAGCAGGGAGAATCGCAATGGATCGACATCAGTGATCGTCAGCGCATAGGCGACCAGCGAACCCGCGCCCGAACCACGGCCCGGGCCGACTGGGATATCTTGCAGCTTCGCCCACTTGATGAAGTCGGCAACGATCAGGAAGTAGCCGGGGAACTTCATCTTCTCGATGACGCTGAGTTCGAAATCCAGCCGTTCGCGATAATCGGTTTCCGTATAGCCGGGCGAAAGCCCGAGCTTCTGCATCCGGTCTTCCAGCCCCTCGACGGCCTGACGGCGCAGCTCTATTTCCTCGGCGCGCTCGGCCTCCTTCGGATCGTCCGATGCGCCGGTGAAACGCGGCAGGATCGGCCCGCGCGTCTTCAGGACGAAGGAGCAGCGCTTGGCAATCTCGATCGTGTTGTCCAGCGCCTCCGGCAAATCGGCAAACAAAGCCGCCATGTCCTTGCGGCTTTTCAGGTAGTGATCCGGCGTCAGGCGGAAGCGACTGTCGTCCGACACCATCGCATTGTGCGCGACCGCCATCAAAGCGTCATGCGCTTCGAATTCGGCCGGCGACGGGAAGAAGGGTTCGTTGGTCGCCACGATCGGCAATTCGAGCTTGTAGGCTAGATCGATCACCCGGTTCTCGTGGCGGCGGTCGTATTTGCCATGACGCTGGAGTTCGACATAGAGGCGGTCGCCGAAGACCGCGGCAAGCGCCTCCAGACGCGCCTCCGCCAACGCCGCATGCCCCGATTTCAAGGCCATATCCACAGGGCCGCCCGATGCACCGGTCAGCGCAATCAGGCCTTCCGCTCCGCCCTCCTGCAGCCAGGACAAAGCGATACGAACCGACTGGTTTCCCTCGCCGCCGAGATAGGCTCGGCTGACAATATCGACGAGGCGGACATAGCCCGCATCCGTGGCGGCAATCAGCACGATCGCAGGCAGCTTTGCCAGATGCTGGGCGTGTCCACGCTTGTCGCCTTCGGCTTCATCCTCCATGTCGATCGACAGCTGGCAGCCGATCAGAGGCTGCAGGCCGTCATCCATACATTTCTGCGAGAATTCGAGGGCGGCAAACAGGTTGTTGGTATCGGCGATGCCGATCGCCGGCTGTCCATCGGCCACGGCTTTGCCGATGATCTTCTTGATCGGCAGGGCGCCTTCCAGCAACGAAAAGGCGGAATGAACGCGAAGGTGAACAAACTGAGGAGACGCATCGCCCGGGGCGGCGCTATCCTGGCGCTTGTCGTTTACCGCATCTGCCATCGCACACCCCGATTCCCATGAAGGCCCGAGGATATCCTGTTTCCGTCCGCAGATGTCCAGATTTCATCCGCTGCGCGACCGCTTTTTCCAGCCATCAACCGCTTGTCCACAGCCGGGCGTGCGAAGCGCCCCACGGCGAGAAAGCTGCGATGAGGATAGGGCTCGTCACATGCCCATAACGATGATCGAAAAGCTGGCCACGAACATGGCGATTGAGGTGAATGCAGCGAGGTCCCGAATAAAGTCAGTCATTGCAAGGCTCCCTTTTCTGTTATGTTCCTATATTGTTCTATTTATGTTCATGCGTCAACCAGCAACAGCAAATCTTCCGTTCCGGTGTTCTGGAGATGGTAAACAGTTTCAATCTGACCCTTCTGCAGGGCAGACGGCCTCTGGACGCCTGCAGGCGAGCCGATTAGTCTCACGCCGATGACAATCGAGGGGCGAAGAATGAGGATGTCACTGGCCGTCATGACGGCGTTTATCGGCTTTTCCGCAACTGCGGCGCAGGCTGCCGAAGCGATCGATCCGGATCGCATTGTGTCAGCCGCCACCGGCGACTGGGACAAGGACGGCAGCTCGGACCTTGCGATGCTGGTTTCGGCGCCTGAGGGCAGCGACGAGGATCACGCGGTCTATATTTATCTCGACGACGGCGATACCGCGCGGTTGAAACTGAAAACCGTGGCGCCGAACAAGGTCTGGGGAGACGTGATCATGGCCGGTCGAGCTCCCTCGATCGCTGCCTTACCGAACGGCTCGATTCTGATCGAGTCACACAATGACTCCGTCGGCCGCAACCGCTGGGAGCAGAAGCTGACCGTCGCCTACCGCAATTTCGATTTCGTGGTCGCCGGATACACTTATTCGTCCTACGACACGCTCGATCTCGACAACACCTCTGAATGCGATTTCAACGTGCTCACGGGCAAGGGCAAGAGCAACGGCAAGCCGATCGCCACCAAGGGCGAAATCGTGCTCCTGAAGGATTGGGACGATGATCGTGGCCAATCGGTCTGTGGCGACGAGTAGCGCTGCCCAAAGCCGCGTGTTTCGTCGCTCTAAAGCTCGACAACCTTGCCGTCTTCGATGGTGACGCGGCGATCCATGCGCGAGGCCAGCTCGTAATTGTGCGTGGCGATCATCGCCGCGAGGCCAGACTGGCGCACCAAAGCTTCCAGCGCCTCGAACACATAGCCCGCGGTTTCCGGGTCGAGATTGCCCGTCGGCTCATCAGCCAGCAGCACCAGAGGCGCATTGGCAACCGCTCTGGCAATGGCGACACGCTGCTGCTCGCCGCCTGAAAGCTCTGAGGGACGATGTTCGGCGCGGTGGCCGATGCGCATGTAATCGAGCAGCGCCGCCGCACGTTCGCGGGCCTCGCCCTTGGCCAAGCCGGCGATCAGCTGCGGCATCATGATGTTTTCGATCGCGGTGAATTCCGGCAGCAGGTGGTGGAACTGGTAGACGAAACCGATGTCGTTGCGGCGAATTGCCGTGCGCTGCTCGTCGCCGAGCGTGCCGCAGGACTGGCCGTTGATCAGCACTTCGCCCGCGTCCGGCCGCTCCAACAGGCCAGCCAGATGCAGGAGCGTCGACTTGCCGGTGCCGGACGGCGCCACGAGCGCGACTGTCTGCCCGCCATACAGCGAAAAATCCGCGCCCTTGAGGATCGACAGAGTTTCTTCGCCCTGGCTGTAATGACGTTCGACGCCGGAAAGCTGCAATGCCACGCGCGCATTCATCGTGTCTGTAATCCCTAGTTATTCGTAGCGCAGAGCCTGAACCGGATCGAGGCGCGAAGCGCGCCAGGCCGGAAAGATCGTGGCAAGAAAGGACAGGCTGATCGCCATGACGACGACCGAAGTGGTTTCGCCCAGATTCATATCGGCCGGAAGCTGGCTTAAGAAATAGAGTTCGGGATTGAACAGCGTCGTGCCCGAAATCCAGGAAAAGAACTGTCGGATGGACTCGACGTTGAGGCAGACGATAACCCCCAGCAATACGCCCGCCAAGGTGCCGACAATGCCGATCGCCGCGCCCGTCATGAAGAATATCCGCATGATGGCGCCGGATGACGCACCCATGGTGCGCAGGATGGCGATGTCGCTGCCCTTGTCCTTCACCAGCATGATCAGGCCCGAGACAATGTTGAGCGCCGCCACCAGAACGATCAGCGTCAGGATCATGAACATGACATTGCGCTCGACCTGAAGGGCCGAGAAGAATGTCTTGTTGCGGTCGCGCCAATCGCTGATCAGCACCTGGCGGCCAGCCGCATCCTCCACCGGCTGACGCAGATCGTCGACCAGATCCGGATTGGTGACGAACAGCTCGATCGACTGGGCAATGCCCTCCGCGTTGAAATAGAGCTGCGCTTCTTCCAGCGGCATGAAGATGATGGAAGCATCGTATTCCGACATGCCGATCTCGAAGATCGCCGAGACGGTATAGGACTTGACGCGGGGATTGACGCCCATCGGCGTGATGTCGCCTTCAGGCGCCACCAGCGTGATCGTTCCGCCGGCGGTTATGCCGAGCTGCTCGGCCATGCGCGAGCCGATCGCCACACCGGTTCCCGCGGCATAACCGACGAGATCGCCGGACTTTATATGATCGGAGATGGATTTCATTTTGGCGAGATCGTCGGCGCGCACGCCGCGCACCAGAGCGCCAGTTCCGGCGCCACCAGGGCCGGAGGCGAGCGTCTGGCCCTCGATCATCGGGATCGCCATGGTGACGCCCTTGACGCCGGAGAACTTGGTCGCCAGATCGGCATAGTTGTCCAGAGGACCATCCAACGGCTGGACAATCATGTGACCGTTGATGCCGAGGATGCGCGAGATCAGCTCGGTGCGAAAGCCGTTCATCACCGCCATGACGATGATCAGCGTTGCGACGCCGAGCATGATGCCGATGAAGGAAAAGCCGGCGATCACCGAAATGAACGCTTCCTTGCGGCGCGAGCGCAGGTAGCGCCAGGCCACCATGCGCTCAAATGTGGAAAACGGACGGCTGGACGGCGGCTGGGCGGCCGCTGCCTTTTCCTGCTCTAGCGTCGCGGCGCTCATTCCTTGGTCCCTTATTTCGAGGCGGTCAGCTTGTTGATGGCAGCCTCGATGGTCAATGTTTCGCGAGCGCCGGTCTTGCGGTCCTTGAGCTCGACCTCGCCATTGGCGACGGAACGCGGGCCGGCAATGATCTGCACGGGAACACCGATCAGGTCGGCGGTCGCAAACTTCGTGCCGGCACGGTCGTCCTTGTCGTCGTACAGCGTATCGAATCCTGCGTTGTTGAGTGCAGCATAAATCTTTTCGCACGCCGCGTCGCAGGCGTCATCGCCGGATTTCATGTTGATGACAACCGCGTCGAACGGTGCGATCGAGGTCGGCCAGATGATGCCGTTCTCGTCATGCGAGGCTTCGATGATGGCGGGAACCAGCCGGGTCGGGCCGATGCCGTAGGAGCCCATGTGCACGGTATGCTCTTTGCCGTCCGGCCCTTGCACCTTGGCGCCCATGGCTTCGGAGTATTTCGTGCCGAAATAGAAGATGTGGCCAACCTCGATGCCGCGCGCCGAAACCTTCGAAGCCTCTTCGATCGCATTGAAGGCAGCTTCGTCGTGCATCTCCGAGGTGGCAGCGTAGAGCGACGTCCACTTGTCGAAGATCGCCTTCATGGCGGCCGCGTCCCAGAAATCGGTGTCGTCGGTCGGGATATCGAAATCCAGGAAGTTCTTGTGGCAGAAGACTTCCGATTCACCGGTGTCAGCAAGGATGATGAATTCATGGCTGAGATCGCCACCGATGGGGCCGGTGTCGGCGCGCATCGGAATGGCGCGCAGGCCCAGGCGCGAGAAGGTGCGCAGATAGGCCGCAAACATGCGGTTGTAGGAATCCACAGCGCCTTCGCGGTTGAGATCGAAGGAATAGGCATCCTTCATCAGGAACTCACGCGAGCGCATGGTGCCGAAGCGCGGACGGATCTCGTCACGGAACTTCAGCTGGATATGGTAGAGATTGAGCGGCAGGTCCTTGTAGGACTTCACGTAGGAGCGGAACACATCGGTGATCATCTCCTCGTTGGTCGGACCGTAAAGCATCGGACGGTCCTGCCGGTCCTTGATGCGCAGCATTTCCTTGCCGTAAGCGTCGTAGCGTCCGCTTTCCTGCCAGAGTTCTGCCGATTGCAGCGTCGGCATCAACAGTTCGACGGCGCCGGCCCGGTTCTGCTCTTCGCGGATGATGGCGTTGACTTTGTCCAGAACCCGCTTGCCCAGCGGCAGCCAGGTATAGATGCCGGCCGACTGCTGGCGAACCATGCCGGCACGCAGCATCAGCCGGTGCGAGACGATCTCCGCTTCCTTCGGGTTTTCCTTCAGAATGGGCATGAAAAAGCGGGACAGGCGCATGGATGGTTTCCGGAACTTGATGCACTTCGCACTATCGTTGGATTCGGGCGAAATAACGTTGAGCTTGCAGACCCTGCGCGCTTACCGATCGCGCAAACGGGCACTGCCGTTTGATTGTTTGCCGCGACCATCCGGCCAGTTGATTCCACAGGAAGGATGCACCGCGCTCAAGCGTTCATAGACGCTTCGAGGCAGGAAGAAAACCCGTCATCTTTGCGGGCGCCACACCTTACGGAAGCCGGAATTTCAAGGCCGGGAAAACGAAAAAGCCTGCGTCAAAAAGGCACGGTAGTAACAGGATTTCGACTGAAGTTGTCAACGGAAAAATTTTATCCAACTGTAGCAAAAATGCAAAAAAATCTGATGACAACGCATAATGTTTGAGCTAGTTTTGGCTCACAAAAGAGGCAGGGAGATTAAATTCTTGTCGATTTCGCGGTCAAGTCTTGGGAGGATAAGATCTTAGGCGCGGTTACACGCAGCCACCGGTAACGGATAAGGATCACGCGATACTTTAAAGAACAAGGCTTTTAGCCTTGTTTTTTTTTGACTTTTTTACAGAGCCGCACATAAGCAAGAAAAGCATCCTGCCGAGTCGTGACGTTTTTATGACAGGCGTCTCAAATGACGCTGCTTGACTCACGGTAAGCCGTCGCTATCGCAACAGAAGATGTCGCACGGGCAACAGGCAGCCTCAGTAGAACTTCGGCGCGAACTGCGGGATTGCATCAAGGCCATAGCCGAAACGCACGGAGAGAACGTACCACGCGACGTGGATAACGGCCGCGAGTACAGAGGTCATCAGGAAGACCCGAAGCGGCCGAAAGCGAGCCGGCGCACTCTCTACACTTCCCGGCACGATCTCGTTCTCCTCCGCCTGCGTCCGCAAGCCGATTGGCAGCACGATGAACAGCGTCAGCCACCAGATGATGAAGTAGATCGCGAAGATGGAAAAGATCGGCATGGTGGTTTCTCACTGCGAAGGAAGGTGGATTCTCCCCTTGGCATTGCGCTTTGGAGCGGTGTTATAGCGCTTTCACGCCTGCCCGACAAACATAAGGCTCGCGCCCTTCTGTCACACCTGTTCCAGTTCGATCAGCGTGCCGAAGAAATCCTTCGGGTGAAGAAACAGGACCGGCTTTCCATGCGCCCCGATCTTCGGGCTGCCGTCGCCGAGAACCCTGCCTCCTGCAGCAACGAGGCTGTCGCGCGCGCCTAAGATGTCATCGACTTCGTAGCAGATATGGTGCATGCCGCCGGCGGGGTTCTTGGCAAGGAAGGCTGCGATCGGCGAGTCTGCGCCGAGTGGCTCCAGAAGCTCCACTTTCGTATTCGAAAGCGTGACGAAGACGACGCTGACACCGTGCTCCGGCAGAGCTTCCGGCTCCGTGACCGAGGCGCCGAGCACCGACCGATATCGCTCCACCGCTTCTGCAAGATCCGGCACGGCGAGAGCGATGTGATTGACACGTCCAAGCATGTATCCGCCTTTCGCGTAACCTTTCAGGCCGTCAGAGCTTGTTGATGAATACGGTAACGACCGGCTTCTTGCCCCAAACCTCATTGGCGGTGCCGCGGATCGCGCGGCGCACCGCTTCCGTCACCAATGCAATATCCTTGCGCTTGCCGCGCGGGATGCTTTCGACGGCGCCAAGAACCGCATCATAAAGGGTGTCGTTCATGTCCTCGCCCTCGTCATCGAATTCCGGCAGGCCGATCGGAACGACAATCGGGTCGGACGCGAAATCATAGCGTGCATCGAGAACGACGTTGACCGAGACATGGCCGGCAAAAGAGAGCTTGCGGCGCTCGCCGATGCCCATTTCCTCAAAATCGCCGATCAGGCTGCCGTCCTTGTAGATGCGGCCGTGCGGCGCCGTGCCGATCACCGTTGCCGGTCCCGGAGCAAGACGCAGGATATCGCCGTTGCGCACGCGCGGAACGGTCTTGATGCCGGATTGCAGACCAAGTTCGGCCTGTGCCGTCAGATGTGCCGCCTCGCCGTGCACCGGCACCAGCATTTGCGGCCGTGTCCATTGGTACATCTGCTGCAACTCGTTGCGACGGGGATGGCCGGAGACGTGAACGAGCGCTTCGGTGTCGGTGATGATGTGGATACCCTGTTCGACCAAGCCGTTCTTGATATCGTTGATCGCCTTCTCGTTGCCGGGAATGGCGCGCGAGGAAAACACCACGGTGTCGCCCGCCGTCAGGGCGACGTTGCGCATCTCGTCACGCGAAATTTTCGCCAAGGCAGCGCGGGATTCACCCTGGCTGCCGGTCAGGATGACGACGACCTTGTCGCGTGGGATATAGCCGAACTCGTCTTCGGCGATGAACGGGTTCAGTCCCTCCATCAACCCGACGTCGCGGGCCACATCGCAGACACGCTTCATCGAACTACCGAGAAGCAGGACTTCACGCCCAGCGGCAGCCGAAGCCTTGGCGATCGACCGGATGCGGCCGACATTGGACGAGAAGGTGGTGATCGCCACGCGGCCCTTGGCGTTCTCGATGATCTTGGTGAGGCTCGCAGAAACCTCCTCTTCCTGGGGCGACACGCCATCGCGCATCGCATTGGTGCTGTCGCACATCAGCGCCAGCACGCCCTCGTCTCCGATCGCACGGAACCGCGCCTCGTCCGTCAAAGGACCGAGTGACGGCGCATGATCGATCTTCCAGTCGCCGGTATGGACGATATTGCCGAGCGGGGTGCGGATGACCAGCGACATCGGCTCCGGGATCGAATGGTTGACGCCGACTGCTTCGATTTCGAACGGACCGACATTGATGCGGTCACCTTCCTTGAAGATGGTGATCGGCACTTCGGCGCGGCTGCGCTCGTAAGAGCGCTTGGCTTCCAGCATGCCGGCGGTGAACGGCGAGGCATAGACCGGCACATTCAGGCCCGGCCAGAGATCGGCAAGCGCGCCATAGTGGTCTTCGTGGGCATGGGTGATGATGATGCCCTTCAAGTTCCTGCGCTCTTCGGCGAGAAACCGGATATCGGGCAGCACCAGGTCGACGCCAGGCAGGTCGAGGCCCGGGAAGGTCACGCCGCAATCGACCATGATCCACTGGCGGTGGGAGGGCGTACCGTAGCCGTAAAGGGCCAGGTTCATGCCGATTTCCCCAACTCCGCCCAGCGGCAGGAAGACGAGTTCGTCTTGTTTGCTCATTGAATGATTGCGCCTTGTTTCTTCTAAAGAAGTCTTATCCAAAAAATACATCGCCCGCGGCGATGCGTTGAACCATGCCAGCGCCCATATCGAGCATCAGCCGGCCGTCCTCATCTATGCCTTCGAACCGCCCGGAAAGCGAGCGATCCGGCAGGTTGACCGTGATCTTCTGGCCTATTCCGCCAGCGGCGGACCGCCACTGTGCAATAATCTCTGCTACGCCGTCGCCGCGATTCCAGACGTTCAATGCCTCGGCCATGCTGCGGAACAGGTGGGCGAACAATTCGTCCGGCGAAACGGCAGCACCCTCCGCCTGCAGGCTCGTCACGGGGTAGAGCCCATGGTCGGGCGCCAGAGCGACATTGATGCCGCAGCCGATGACCAGCGCATGATGCCCGTTTGGCAGCCCCTCGCCTTCCAGCAAGATACCGCAGCACTTCTTAGCTGCAATCAGAATATCGTTCGGCCACTTAATCGAGACCGGATTGGAACCCGGCGGCATCACGGCCTGGATGGCCCGGTGCACCGCAACGGCAACCGCGAGCGGCAGAGAATGCAGCTTGTCCATCGGCGCCGGATCAATCAATAGCAACGAAGCGTAGAGATTGCCCGGCTCTGACGCCCAAGCACGACCACGCCGGCCACGTCCTTGAATCTGCCGCGTCGCGGTGATCCAGTGAAGCCCAGTGTCACCGGCGCGAGCCCGGACCAGGCATTCCGTGTTCGTCGACCCGACATCGCCCAAGGCAGTATGCCGGAAGTCATCGAGCGCGATCCTGCCGATCCGGTCCTGTCCGGTCAAAAGAAGGTCCGCGCTGCGACTTCGGCCGCCGTGCCAATCGGTCCACCGATCAGCACATAGGCAAGAACGAACAGACCAGAGAGACCATAGACGAGGCGCAGTACGCCGGAGGGACGTGCAAATTCGTCCTTCGCATCATCGAACCACATCAGCTTGATAACGCGCAGGTAGTAGTAGGCACCGACGACGGAAGCGAGAACGCCGATGACGGCCAGCGCGTAGAGATGCGCTTCAATGGCGGCCATGAACACGAAATACTTGGCGAAGAAACCGGCCAGCGGCGGGATGCCGGCCAGTGAGAACATCATGACCGTCAGGACTGTCGCCATAAGCGGATTGGTCTGCGAAAGGCCGGCAAGGTCGTCGACGGCTTCGACGTGATTGCCGTCCTTGCGCTTCATTGCCATGATGCAGGCAAATGTGCCGAGCGTCATGACCATGTAGACCAACATGTAGATCAGCACACCGCGCACACCGGCCATTGAGCCGCTGGCCAGACCAACGAGCGCATAGCCCATATGGCCGATCGAAGAATAGGCCATCAGACGCTTGATGTTCTTCTGGCCGATCGCCGCGAAGGAACCGAGCAACATCGAGGCAATGGAAATGAACACGACGATCTGCTGCCAGTCGGTGACAATCGACTCGAACGGCGTGATCACAAGTCGGATCAGCATCGCCATCGCAGCAACCTTCGGAGCGGCGGCGAAGAAGGCGGTCACCGGCGTCGGCGCACCTTCGTAAACGTCCGGCGTCCACATGTGGAAGGGGACGGCGGAAATCTTGAAGGCGATACCGGCAAGAATGAAGACGAGGCCGAAAATCAGGCCGAGCGAACGGCCCTCCGCGGACAGCGCGGCCGCGATGCCCTCGAAACCAGTATGGCCGGTGAAGCCATAGACCAGTGACATGCCGTAAAGCAGCATGCCCGACGACAAGGCGCCGAGAACGAAATATTTGAGGCCGGCTTCCGTCGAGCGGAGATTATCACGGTTCATAGCGGCAACGACGTAGAGCGCCAGCGACTGCAGTTCGAGCGCCAGATAGACAGAGATCAGGTCATTGGCCGAGATCATCAGCAGCATGCCGAGCGTGGCGAGCACGATCAGCACAGGGAATTCGAACCGGTCGATACCGGTTGAACGCGCCTCGCCCGCCGACATGATCAGCGCCACCATGGATCCGATCAGCGTCAACACCTTCATGAACTTGGCAAACGGATCAGACAGGAACGCGCCGCCATAGGCCTGACCGTCGCCGGTCTGCCAGATAAGCCAGACGCCGGAAACGGCGAGCAGCCCGACGGCGAGGCCGGTGACCAGACCCGACGATTTCTCGCCGGAGAAGACACCGATCATCAACAGGACCATGGCGCCAACGGCAAGGATCAGCTCCGGCGTCGACAGGTGCAGGCTAGCGAGGAATGTTTCAGCAGTCATTTCAATCCCGTCCTGTCGTCATTTCGCCGAAAGCGCAACATCTTGCGCTGCCTGCACGGCCGCAGTGTAGTTGTTTACGAGCACATCCACCGAGGCTGCCGTCGCATCGAACACCGGAGCCGGATAGACGCCGAAGAAGATGGTCAGGACGACCAGCGGATAGAGCAGAGCCTTTTCACGGCCGGAGAGATCCAGCAGCGACTTCAGGCTGTCCTTCTCCAATGCACCGAAGATCACGCGGCGATAGAGCCACAGCGCGTAGCAGGCAGACAGAATGACACCGGTCGTCGCGAAGAAGGCAACCCAGGTATTGGCCCGGAAGGCGCCGAGCAGCGTGGTGATTTCGCCGACGAAGCCGGAGGTACCGGGAAGACCGACATTGGCCATGGTGAAGACCATGAAGGCGACCGCATATTTCGGCATGTTGTTGACGAGGCCACCATAGGCACTGATCTCGCGGGTGTGCGTACGGTCATAGACGACACCGACACAAAGGAAGAGCGCGCCGGAGACGATGCCGTGCGACAGCATCTGGTAGATCGCCCCCTGCACGCCCTGGATATTGGCAGCGAAGATACCCATCGTCACGTAACCCATGTGGGCGACGGATGAATAGGCGATCAGCTTCTTGATGTCGGACTGCATCATCGCCACCAGCGAGGTGTAGATGATCGCCACGACCGACAGCGTGAAGACGAACGGCGCGAAATATTCGGATGCCAGCGGGAACATCGGCAGCGAGAAGCGCAGGAAGCCGTAGCCGCCGAGCTTCAGGAGAACACCCGCCAGGATGACGGAACCGGCTGTCGGCGCCTGAACGTGCGCGTCGGGAAGCCAGGTATGGACCGGCCACATCGGCATCTTCACCGCGAAGGAGGCAAAGAAGGCAAGCCACAGCCATGTCTGCATCTGGCGAGGGAACTGATAGGCGAGCAGTTCGGCGATATCCGTAGTGCCCGCCTGCCAATACATCGCCATGATGGCGAGCAGCATCAGCACCGAGCCGAGCAGCGTGTAGAGAAAGAACTTGTAGGACGCATACACGCGATCCTTGCCGCCCCAGACGCCGATGATGATGAACATCGGGATCAGGCCGGCTTCGAAGAACACGTAGAACAGCACGATATCGAGCGACACGAAGACGCCGATCATGAATATTTCCAGGAGAAGGAAAGCGATCATGTAGGCCTTCAGGCGCTTCTCGATCGTGACCCAGCTTGCCAGAATGCAGAAGGGCATGAGGAAAGCCGACAAAACCACGAACAGCACCGAGATGCCGTCAACGCCGAGATGGTAGGAAATACCAGTGCCGAGCCAGGCATGCTTTTCCACCATCTGGAAACCAGGGTTCGACTTGTCGAAATTCCACCAGATAATAAGCGACACGATGAACGTAGCGATCGTCGTCACAAGCGAAATATTCAGGATGTTACGGCGGCCGGAAACGCTGTCTTCACGCGTCAGGAGCAAAAGAAGGACACCCGCGAGCGGCAAGAAGGTGACCAACGAAAGAATGGGCCAATCGGTCATCAGAAGGAGCTCCCGAGCATCATCCAGGTAACAAGCGCCGCGATGCCGATGAGCATTACGAAGGCGTAGTGATAGAGGTAACCGGTCTGCAGGCGAACGACGCGGTCGGTAACGTCCATGACACGGGCGGCAATGCCGTTCGGGCCGTAGCCGTCGATAACCCTGCCGTCACCCTCCTTCCACAGGAACGTGCCGAGGCGCTTGGCCGGGCGGACGAACAGGAAGTCGTAGATTTCGTCGAAATACCACTTGTTGAGCAGGAACTGGTAGAGAACGCGATGCTGATCAGCCAGGTACTTCGGCGTTTCAGGCGCACGGATGTACATGTACCAGGCGGTGAGCAAGCCGAGAAGCATGGCGATGAACGGGCTCAGCGCGACCATGGCCGGGACGTGATGGAAATGCTCGAGCAACTCGTTTTCAGGCGAGGTAAACAGCGCCCCCTGCCAGAACTCCGCATATTCGTGACCGTAGAAGCGTCCTTCGAACGCCATGCCCGCGGCAACTGCGCCGACCGCCAGAAGGAACAACGGCACCAGCATCACCATCGGCGATTCATGTACATGGTGCATGACCTCATGGCTCGCGCGCGGCTTGCCGTAGAAAGTCATGAAAATCAGGCGCCAGGAATAGAAGCTGGTGAAGCAGGCGGCAATGACGAGGAGCGCGAAGGCAAAGCCAGAGACCGGTGAATGCGATGCGTAGGCAGCCTCGATGATGATATCCTTGGAAATGAAGCCGGCAAGACCAATCCCTGAGAAGGGAATACCAACGCCGGTAATAGCCAACGTGCCGATCATCATCGTGGCGAAGGTCCATTTGATGTGCTTACGCAGGCCGCCCATGTAGCGCATATCCTGTTCGCCATCGACGGCATGGATGACCGAGCCGGCGCAAAGGAACAAAAGCGCCTTGAAGAAAGCGTGCGTGAACAGGTGAAATATCCCAGCGCCGTAGGCGCCGCTGCCGAGCGCCACGAACATGTAGCCCAGCTGCGAGCAGGTCGAATAGGCGATGACGCGCTTGATGTCGTTCTGCACAAGGCCGACAGTGGCCGCGAAGAAGGCGGTGATCGCACCAACGATGGTCACGACCATCAGTGCCGTATGGGACAGTTCGAACAGCGGCGACATGCGGGCGACGAGGAATACGCCGGCGGTGACCATGGTTGCGGCATGGATGAGCGCCGACACAGGTGTCGGGCCTTCCATCGCGTCCGGCAGCCAGGTGTGCAGCAGGAACTGCGCCGACTTGCCCATCGCGCCCATGAAGAGCAGCAGGCAGATCGCAGTGATCGCATGTGCCTTGTCGAGATGCATGCCAAAGAGGTTGATGACGGCTTCGCCGGCCGCATGCGCGCCTTCCGTAGCCGCGCCGTGGGCTTCGCCGGCCGGCAGATAGGTCGAGGCCGCCGCGAAGATCGTTTCGAAACTGATCGAGCCGAACAGGACGAAGACACCGAAGATGCCGAGCGCAAAACCGAAGTCGCCGACACGGTTGACCACGAAGGCCTTGATGGCCGCCGCGTTCGCCGACGGCTTCTTGTACCAGAAGCCGATCAGCAGATAGGACGCCAGACCCACGCCTTCCCAACCGAAGAACATCTGCAGGAGGTTGTCGGACGTGATCAGCATCAGCATCGCGAAGGTAAACAGCGACAGATAGGCGAAGAAGCGCGGCCGGTTCGGATCGTGGTGCATGTAGCCGATCGAGTAGATGTGAACCAGGCAAGAGACCGTGTTGACGACGACGAACATGACGGCCGTCAGCGTATCGACGCGGAAGGCCCATTCAGCATCGAAGCTGCCGGACTGGATCCAGCGCATCACCGTGACCTTGATCATCTCCGTCTCGCCCATCGCGACGTTGAAGAAGACGATCCAGGACAGGACTGCCACGATGATCATGAAACCGCTGGTGACGTATTCCGAAGCCTTGGCGCCGATCGAGGTGCCGAACAGACCCGCGATCAGGAAGCCGATCAGCGGCAGGAAGACGATAGCTTGAATAATCGTATTCATTGGCCGCTCAGCCCTTCATCATGTTGACGTCTTCCACGGCGATGGAGCCGCGGTTGCGGTAGAAGACGACGAGAATTGCAAGACCAATGGCGGCTTCCGCGGCCGCGACGGTCAGAATGAACAGGGCGAACACCTGGCCGGTGATGTCGTTCAGGAACGACGAGAAGGCGACCATGTTGATGTTCACCGCAAGCAGGATGAGTTCCACCGACATCAGAATGATGATGACGTTCTTCCGGTTGAGGAAGATGCCGAAGACGCCCAGCGTGAACAGGATGGCGCTGACGGTCAGATAGTGGGAAATACCGATTTCCATGATGTTTGTTCCTTGACCTCGCGTCCGTCTTAAAGGCCCTGCCCCGACTTCACCTTGACCACTTCAACTGCGGTCTTCGGCGTGCGGGCAACCTGTGTGGGAATATCCTGGCGCTTGATGTTTTCGCGGTGGCGCAGCGTCAGCACGATGGCGCCGATCATCGCGACTAGGAGAACAAGGCCGGCGATCTGGAAGAAGTAGACATAATGCGTGTAGAGCACGTCGCCGAGCGCTGCCGTATTGGTACGATCGGTCACGGCCGGGATCGGCATCGAGATCGACTTGGCGATTTCCGGCGAGAACGAGCTGCCGCCGACCACGATGATCAGTTCGGCAGCCAGAATGAGGCCGATCAGAGCGCCGACCGGCGCATAGTCAAGCACCCCTGCCCTGAGTTCCGTGAAGTCAATGTCGAGCATCATCACCACGAAGAGGAAGAGAACCGCAACGGCGCCGATATAGACGACCAGCAGGATCATCGCCAGGAACTCGGCGCCGGTCAGAAGAAAGAGACCGGCCGAATTGAAAAACGTCAGGATCAGGAACAGCACGGAATAAACCGGGTTGCGCGCAGAGATAACCATGAACGCCGACGCAACCGCGACGAATGAAAAAAGATAGAAAAAAAGAGCCTGCAGACCCATGATCGGTGCCTTTTTCGTCTTCCCCGGGTAGGCATGGCCGACTGGCCATCCTTCCCACTGGCGCACCGGATGTCCCGGCCAACGCCCTAAATCTGATTGACGCCCGCCCCAAGGGCAGGCGCAGTCCCGTTGCAGCGGCTCAGCGGTAAGGCGAGTCCATTGCGATGTTGCGGGCGATTTCCCGTTCCCAACGGTCGCCGTTGGCGAGCAGCCGGTCCTTGTCGTAGTAGAGCTCTTCACGCGTCTCGGTGGCGAACTCGAAGTTCGGGCCTTCGACGATCGCGTCTACCGGACAGGCTTCCTGGCAGAAACCGCAATAGATGCACTTCACCATGTCGATGTCGTAGCGCACCGTGCGGCGGGTGCCATCGTTGCGGCGCGGGCCGGCTTCGATGGTGATCGCCTGGGCAGGACAGATCGCCTCGCACAGCTTGCAGGCAATGCAGCGCTCTTCGCCGTTCGGATAACGGCGCAGCGCATGCTCGCCGCGGAACCGCGGGCTGATCGGACCTTTTTCAAACGGATAGTTCAGCGTCGATTTCGGCGCGAAGAAATAGCGCATCGACAGGAAGAACGCACCGACGAATTCCTTGAGGAACAGCGAACTGACGGCTTGCGAGATACTTGCCATCATCAACCTCCAAACATGCCGGCTTGGGAGACGCCAGCTGATTTTGCGAAACGGGAAACGGACATCAGGCCCACACCACCAGTTTCAGCACGACTGCAACAATGAAGACCATGGCGAGCGACAACGGAAGGAAGACCTTCCAACCGAGACGCATCAGCTGGTCGTAGCGATAGCGCGGCACGAAGGCCTTCACCATGGCGAACATGAAGAACACCAGCGAGGCTTTCAGGATGAACCAGATGATGCCGGGAACCCAATTCAGGAACCAGACGTCGACCGGAGGCAGCCAGCCACCGAGGAACAGGATCGTCGTCAGCGCGCACATCAGGCAGATGGCGGCGTATTCGCCGAGCATGAACATCATGTACGGGGTCGAGCCGTATTCGACCATGAAGCCGGCGACCAGTTCCGATTCCGCTTCGACGAGGTCAAAGGGCGGACGGTTGGTTTCAGCCAGCGCCGAGATGAAGAAGACGATGAACATCGGGAACAGCGGCAACCAGTACCAATCGAGGAACGAGCCGGGCAGCCCGATCATCGTGCCGAGGCCGTCACGCTGAGAGTCGACGATATCCGTCAGGTTCAGCGAGCCGGCACAAAGCAGCACGGTGACAATGACGAAACCGATCGAGACTTCATAGGAAACCATCTGCGCCGCCGAGCGGAGCGCCGAGAGGAACGGATATTTCGAGTTCGATGCCCAGCCGCCGATGATGACGCCATAAACCTCAAGTGAGGAAATGGCGAAGACATAAAGGATGCCGACATTGATATTGGCCATTACCCAGTTTGCATTGAGCGGGATAACGGCCCAGGCAGCCAAGGCCAATGTCACGGAAACCAGCGGCGCGAGCAGGAACAACACCTTGTTGGAGCCGGCCGGAATGACCGGTTCCTTGAAGACGAACTTCAAAAGATCGGCGAAGGACTGGAAAAGGCCCCAAGGCCCCACCACATTCGGTCCACGGCGCATCTGCACCGCTGCCCAGATCTTGCGGTCAGCCAACAGAATGTAGGCGATAAAAATCAGGAGCGCGACCAGAAGCAGAAGCGACTGGCCGATCATGATGGCTGTTGGCCAGACATAGGTCGAAATGAAAGCGTCCATTTTGTCTTATTCCCCCGCGCTCATTCCGCCGCAGCTTTGAAGTTGTTGCGTGCCAAAGCCGAACATTCGGCCATGACGGCGGACGCGCGTGCTATCGGGTTCGTCAAATAGAAGTCTTTGACCGGAGACGCAAACGCCGATTTGGCCATCTCACCGGCTTTTTGAGCAAGTGCGGCAATTTCACCGCTACCACCCGGTGCAATCGTATCGACATCGGCGAAATGCGGATGCGCCGCATAGAGCTTTGCGCGCAATTCGCTCAGCGAATCAAACGGCAACTTTTTGCCGAGTACATCCGAGAGCGCGCGGATGATCGCCCAGTCTTCGCGAGCATCGCCCGGTGCGAAGCCGGCGCGATTGCCCATCTGGACGCGGCCTTCGGTGTTGACCCAGGTGCCCGATTTTTCCGTATAGGTCGCAGCCGGCAGGATGACGTCGGCGCCGTGCGCGCCCTCATCGCCGTGCGAGCCGATATAGACAGTGAAGCCTGCGGTCTTGCCCGAGAAGTCCATTTCGTCTGCGCCGAGCAGGAACAGGACATCCGTGGCGGTCAACATCTCGGCGGCGGTCTTGCCCCCCTCACCCGACACGAAACCGAGATCGAGACCACCGACGCGCGAAGCAGCCGTGTGCAGGACGGCAAAGCCGTTCCAGTCGGCAGTGACCGCGCCAACAGCGCCTGCGAGCTTTGCCGCCGCCGCAAGAACCGAAGCACCATTGCCGCCGGAGATTGCGCCCTGACCAACGATGATCATCGGACGCTGCGCCTTCTTCAGGACGCTCAGGAACTTGCCCTTGCCGCCAACCAGTTCGGCAAGCGAGTCCGTACCGGCACCGAGATATTCATAGGAATAACGCAGTTCGGCCTGCTCGCCGATCACAGCGATCGGGAAATTGGCCATCCGGAACCGCTTACGGATGCGGGCGTTCAGTACGGAGGCTTCGAAACGCGGGTTCGATCCGATGATCAGCAGCGCGTCGGCGCTTTCGATGCCCTGGATCGTCGGATTGAAGATGTAAGTCGAGCGGCCGAAGGCAGGATCGAGTGCTGCACCATCCTGGCGGCAGTCGATGTTCTTCGAGCCGAGCGAGGAAATCAGTTCCTTCAGCGCGTACATTTCCTCGACCGAGGCCAGATCGCCGGCGATCGCGCCGATCTTGTCGCCGCTGGTCTTGGCAACGGCAGCCTTGATCGCGGCAAAAGCCTCGTTCCAAGTCGCGGGCTGCAGGCGACCGTCCTTCTTCACGTAGGGGCGGTCGAGACGCTGGGTCTTCAGGCCATCCCAGATGAAGCGGGTCTTGTCGGAAATCCACTCCTCGTTGATCTCTTCATTGACGCGCGGCATGACGCGCATGACTTCGCGGCCGCGTGTATCGACGCGGATCGCCGAGCCGACGGCATCCATGACGTCGATCGATTCGGTCTTGCCGAGTTCCCACGGACGAGCGTTGAAAGCATAGGGCTTGGAGGTCAGCGCGCCGACCGGGCAGAGATCGACGACGTTGCCCTGAAGCTCGGACGTCATCGCCTGCTCGAGATAAGTGGTGATCTCGGCATCCTCGCCGCGGCCGATCAGGCCGAGTTCGGCAATGCCGGCCACTTCCGTGGTGAAGCGGACGCAGCGCGTGCAGTGAATGCAGCGGTTCATCACGGTCTTGACCAGCGGACCGATATACTTGTCTTCGACGGCGCGCTTGTTTTCGGTGTAGCGGGTCGAATCGACGCCGAAAGCCATGGCCTGGTCCTGCAGGTCGCATTCGCCACCCTGGTCGCAGATCGGGCAATCCAGCGGATGGTTGATCAGCAGGAATTCCATGACGCCTTCGCGAGCCTTCTTGACCATCGGCGTGGTCGTGAAGACTTCCGGCGCTTCGCCGTTCGGGCCGGGGCGCAAGTCGCGCACACCCATGGCGCAGGAGGCTGCCGGCTTCGGCGGCCCGCCCTTCACCTCGATCAGACACATGCGGCAGTTTCCGGCGACCGACAGCCGCTCATGGAAACAGAAGCGCGGAACCTCGGCGCCGGCTTCCTCGCACGCCTGCAGCAGCGTGAAATGATCCGGGACCTCGATCTCTTTTCCGTCGACTTTCAGCTTCGCCATCTTCGCACTCAATCCTGTCCTTCATTCGCCAGCCAAAGCGGCGAACAGATATTATAAAGGCACGCTAACCTCTTGAACGGAACCCAAAACGGCCTCCGCTCGAAACTTCAATCTCAACCCTTCAGCAGGGCCTTTGCCTGCTCGATCCAGCCGTCCCGCGCGATGCGGCCACCAAAGCCGAGCTGGGCGTCGATACGCTGCACGTCCTTATCGCTCCACATCGCGACATCCGTATAACGCCGCACGCCCATGCCGTTCAGCACCTGCTCCAGCTTCGGGCCAATCCCCGAAATCCGCTTCAGGTCATCGGCCTGCGTTTCGACAACACGGGCCGCAATCTTCTGTCGCTTCGGCGTTTCAACCTTCACCGGAGCGATCTCTACCGGCTCGGCCTTGACTGGCGCAGTCTTCACAGGTGCAGACCTCGCCGGCGTAGACTTTACCGGGGCAGCCTTGACCGCTTCTGCCGTTACAGACTTCGCAATCTCTACCACCGGCGTTGTATCCGCCACCTTGGCAGTGCTTGCGACCAGTTCGACAGGCTTTACCGCGGTTTTTTCGTCCGCTGCGTCGCCGGTTTTCTGCACCGTCTCGGCCATTCCCTGCATCGCCCCGAACATGAAGCCGGCGATATGGCTGGTAACACCAAGGCCGATCGCGGTTGCCGCCGCCATCGCCGCCGCCGGATGCTGCATCAACGGATGCAGCGGCACCTTCGGCATGTCCTTCAGCCACTCGGTCATGCCGAACGGGTCGTTTCTTCCGGCCGGGGAGCCGATGGAAGGACTGGCAGATCCTGCCCGTGTACCCTTGTCTGCTTCCTGTTCCGGCCTGTTCATATCGCTTACTCCGCCGCTTGCAGCACCGCCCCATGCGATGTCGAATTCCGCGTGTATTCGTCGATGCGCTTTTCCATCTCAGGACGGAAATTGCGGATCAGGCCCTGGATCGGCCATGCCGCCGCGTCGCCGAGCGCGCAGATCGTGTGGCCTTCGACCTGCTTCGTCACATCGAACAGCATGTCGATCTCGCGCTTCTGGGCGCGGCCCTGAACCATGCGTTCCATGACGCGCATCATCCAGCCGGTGCCTTCGCGGCACGGCGTGCACTGGCCGCAGCTCTCGTGCTTGTAGAAGGCAGCAAGACGCCAGATGGCCTTGATGATGTCGGTGGAGCGATCCATGACGATGACGGCGGCCGTCCCGAACGACGACTTGACGTCGCGCATGCCGTCAAAATCCATCGGCGCGTCGATGATGTCCTCGGCCTTGACCACAGGGCAGGACGAACCGCCCGGAATGACTGCCAGAAGATTGTCCCAGCCGCCACGGATGCCGCCGCAATGGCGCTCGATCATCTCGCGGAACGGCACACCCATCGCGTCTTCGAAGGTGCACGGCCTGTTGACGTGACCGGAGACCATGAACAGCTTGGTGCCGACATTGTTCGGACGGCCGATCGCCGAGAACCAGCCGGCGCCGCGGCGCAGGATGGTCGGGGCGACGGCAATGGACTCGACGTTGTTGACTGTCGTCGGGCAGCCGTAGAGGCCCATGTTGGCCGGGAACGGCGGCTTCAGGCGCGGCTGGCCCTTCTTGCCTTCCAAGCTTTCGAGCAGCGCGGTTTCTTCGCCGCAAATATAGGCGCCGGCGCCGTGATGGACGTAGATGTCCATGTCCCAGCCATGCTTGTTGTTGATGCCGAGAAGACCAGCGTCATAGCATTCGTCGATTGCCGCCTGCAGCGCCTCGCGCTCGCGGATGTACTCGCCGCGCACGTAGATATAGGCCACATGCGCACCCATGGCGAAGCTCGCGACCAGGCAGCCTTCGATCAGCGTATGCGGATCGTGGCGCATGATGTCGCGGTCCTTGCAGGTACCGGGCTCCGATTCGTCAGCGTTGACGACCAGATAATGCGGCCGGCCGTCGCTTTCCTTCGGCATGAAGGACCATTTGAGTCCAGTCGGGAAGCCCGCACCACCACGACCACGAAGACCGGAAGCCTTCATCTCGTTGATGATCCAGTCGCGGCCCTTTTCCAGGATCTGCTTGGTGCCATCCCAATGGCCACGGCTCATGGCGCCCTTCAGGGACTTGTCATGGATGCCGTAGATATTGGTAAAAATGCGATCTTTATCGTCGAGCATGGTTCACCTGTCTATCGCGGCTTCTTGCCGAAAACTTTGATGTATTCGGCTTCGCCGCCCTTGGCCAGCGCCTTGGCCTGCTTGACCCAGTCGTCGCGTTCGATGCGACCCTTGAAATTCAGATAGCCGTCCACCCAATCGCGCTCGGCCTTCTTCCAACCCGCGACCTGCGCAAAGGTGAAGATGCCGAGTTCGTGCAGCGTGCCTTCGATCTTAGGACCGACGCCGGAGATCAGCTTCAGGTCATCCGGAGCATCCGGCTTGGCGATGCCGGCAGGACGGTTCTTGTCCTCGAGCGACGGCTTAGCAACAGCAACGGCAGCCTTGGCGCCGCCTTCAGCCTTGGTGTCACCGGCAATCTTGTCGTTCGCCGCAGACTCCGCCTTTGCCGTTGCCGGCGTCTTCAACGTCGGATCGGTTTCTGGTGCATCGGTCTTCGGACGCGCCGCATAGGATGGAGGCACGCTGACGGCAGCACTATCGCTTGCCTTCTTGGCGCGCGGAGCAGCCGCTTTCTTTTCAGGTGCAAGCAGTGTCGTCGGACCACCAACCGGAGCCGAGAAAATACGGTCGATCTGCGGGCCTGGCTTGACGTCAGAGCCCTTGCCTGCGTCGAAACGGTCGATGATGTATTCCAGCTGCGGAACCGTCAGATCTTCGTAGGTATCCTTGAAGATCATCACCATCGGCGCGTTCACGCAGGTCCCCTGACACTCGACCTCTTCCCAGGACAAAGTACCGGCTTCGTTCGGCGTCAACGGGTTGGGGTGAATACGCTTCTTGCAGAGGCTGATCAGATCTTCGGAACCGCGCAGCATGCAGGGCGTGGTGCCGCAAACCTGAACATGGGCGCGCGTGCCGACCGGCTTCAGCTGAAACTGGGTGTAGAAGGTCGCGACTTCGAGGACGCGGATATAGGGCATGGCGAGCATGTCGGCGACGCTTTCGATCGCCGCCTTGGTGACCCAGCCATCCTGCTCCTGCGCCCGCATCAACAGCGGAATGACCGCCGATTGCTCGCGGCCCTTCGGATATTTCTTGATCGTTGCCTTGGCCCAGACCGCATTGTCCTTGCTGAACGCAAAGGCCGCTGGCTGGACATTCTCTTCGGCTAGTCGACGAACGGACATTCTTCCCGCACCTTATCAGTTAATCGAACCGCACCGCGAACTCGTCAGGGAGACGAACTCGCAGGCATAGGCTGACTGGTCTTTTTGCAAAAATACGATGTAGCGCTTGCCGTTTGGCACCGCGGCCCTGATCTCGTAGCCCTGGGATAGCAGCTTGCTCATGCCAGTGCCCGACGAACTGCTCAGCGCAGGTTGATCGGACGTGGACTCTGTTTCCTGCGCAAAGGCCGGAGCGGCAAGCAACAATCCAACAAGCGTCAGGGCCATGCGCATCAACGATCAACCTCGCCGAACACGATATCGAGCGAACCGAGGATGGCCGACACGTCAGCCAGCTGGTGGCCGCGACAGATGTAGTCCATCGCCTGCAGGTGCGCATAACCCGGCGCACGGATCTTGCAGCGATACGGCTTGTTGGTGCCGTCGGAGATGAGATAGACGCCGAATTCGCCCTTCGGCGCTTCGACAGCTGCATAAACCTCACCCTCGGGCACATGATAGCCTTCGGTGTAGAGCTTGAAATGGTGAATCAGCGCTTCCATGGAGCGCTTCATCTCGCCACGCTTCGGCGGCACGATCTTGCCGTCAAGCGAGGAGACCGGACCGACCTTGGCATCGCCGAGCAGACGATTGACGCACTGGCGCATGATCTTCGCGGATTCGCGCATTTCGATCATGCGGATCAGGTAACGGTCGAAGCAATCGCCGTTCTTGCCGATCGGAATGTCGAAATCCATGTCCGCATAGCATTCATAAGGCTGCGCCTTGCGCAGGTCCCATGCGGCACCCGAACCGCGCACCATGACGCCGGAGAAACCCCAGGCCCAGGCATCATCCAGCGACACCACGCCGATATCGACGTTGCGCTGCTTGAAGATGCGGTTGCCAGTCAGAAGTTGGTCGATATCGTCGACGGTCTTCAGGAACGGATCGATCCACTTGCCGATGTCTTCGACCAGTTCATGCGGCAGGTCCTGATGAACGCCGCCGGGACGGAAATAGGCCGAGTGCATGCGCGCGCCGCAGGCCCGCTCATAGAACACCATCAGCTTTTCGCGCTCTTCGAAGCCCCAAAGTGGCGGCGTCAGCGCGCCGACGTCCATTGCCTGCGTGGTGACGTTCAGGAGATGCGACAGGATACGGCCGATTTCCGAATAGAGAACGCGGATCAGCTGGCCGCGGATCGGAACCTCGGTGCCGGTCAGCTTCTCGACCGCCAGCGCATAGGCATGCTCCTGATTCATCGGCGCCACATAGTCGAGGCGGTCGAAATAGGGCACGGCCTGCAGGTAGGTCTTTGTCTCGATCAGCTTCTCGGTGCCGCGGTGAAGCAGGCCGATATGCGGATCGACGCGCTCGACAATTTCGCCGTCGAGCTCGAGAACAAGCCGCAAAACGCCATGCGCCGCAGGATGCTGTGGTCCGAAATTGATATTGAAATTGCGGACGTTATGTTCGTTCATTGCCGCTTGCTCCAAGCCGGACAAGCCCGCATGTTTGCGGACCCTCGGCCTTCATTGTCACTTCGCGTTTGCTTTTTCATCACCCGGCAGAACGTAGTCCGTTCCTTCCCAGGGCGACATGAAATCGAAATTGCGGAATTCCTGCTTTAACTCGACCGGCTCGTAGACAACCCGTTTGGCTTCATCGTTGTATCGAACCTCAACGAAACCAGTCGTCGGGAAGTCCTTGCGCAGCGGGTAACCTTCGAAACCATAGTCGGTCAGGATGCGGCGCAGGTCCGGGTGGCCGGTGAAGAGGATGCCGTACATGTCGTAGGCTTCCCGCTCGAACCAGTCGGCGCCCGGATAGACGGCGCAGGCCGACGGCACCGGCTGATCTTCGCCTGTCGCAACCTTGATGCGGATGCGCAGGTTCTGCTTTGGCGACAGGAGATGATAGACGACATCGAAGCGATCGGGACGCTGCGGCCAGTCGACGCCGCAGATATCCGTGAAATTGATGAAACCACAACGAGCATCGTCGCGCAGGAATGTCAGCAGTTCGATCAGCTTGTCGGCGGTCGCGGTCAGCGTCAGTTCGCCGAAGCTGATGACAGCATCGGAAATCAACGCACCGCGGGTCTCGCGGATATAGGTGGCAAGTCCGTTCAGGGCTTCACTCATGTTCAGGTCCCCTGCCCTTACCGTTCGATCGTGCCTGTGCGGCGGATCTTCTTCTGCAGCAGAAGCACCCCGTAAAGGAGAGCCTCTGCCGTGGGAGGACAGCCCGGCACATAGATGTCGACCGGCACGACGCGGTCACAGCCGCGCACCACCGAATAGGAATAGTGATAGTAGCCGCCGCCATTGGCGCAGGACCCCATCGAGATGACGTAACGCGGCTCGGGCATCTGGTCGTAGACCTTGCGCAAGGCGGGCGCCATCTTGTTGGTCAGCGTGCCGGCGACGATCATGACGTCGGACTGGCGCGGTGAAGCGCGCGGCGCAAAGCCGAAACGCTCGGCGTCGTAACGCGGCATCGACATCTGCATCATTTCAACGGCGCAACAGGCCAGACCGAAGGTCATCCACATCAGCGAGCCGGTACGGGCCCAGTTGATCAGTTCGTCGGTCGAGGTGACCAGGAAGCCCTTGTCGGCGAGCTCGTTGTTGATCTCGCCAAAGTATTTGTCATTGCTGCCGATCGGCTTGCCGGTCGAGGGATCGACGATCCCCTTCGCCTTTGGCGCAACGAGCGTGGTGCTGGAGGTCAGTTCCATTCCAGCGCTCCCTTCTTCCATTCATAGATGAAGCCGATAGTCAGCACGCCGAGGAACGCCATCATCGACCAGAAACCGAACCAGCCCATTTCCTTGAACGACACCGCCCAGGGAAACAGGAACGCCACTTCAAGGTCGAAGATGATGAAGAGAATCGACACGAGATAGAATCGGATGTCGAATTTCATGCGGGCGTCGTCGAATGCGTTGAAGCCGCACTCGTAGGCCGACAGCTTTTCGTCGTCGGGTGCCTTGTAGGCAACGGCGAACGGCGCGATCAGCAGCGCCAGGCCGATAACCAGCGAAAGACCGATGAAAATCGCAATCGGAATGTAGGAGCCGAGAAGGTCTGTCATTGTATCCGTCCCTGCCTGCGAGGCGCGCTGGAGAAGCGCAAAACAAAGGCTCACAGGCCGAAAATATGTTGCAACGCCAAAGTCGTTAGCGCAGCCAGCGCCGCTGTGCAAGCCTTGAGAACGGTTTTCATCCCCTTCATTGACCGGAATGAAGACCGGCCAAAAGCTAGCATCCCCGGCAGGCAGGCGCAAATGCGGCAAAACCCGAGCAGAGGCGGCTGCGACAGGCGACGAGCCTCTTGTCCGAAAGCCCCGGAGACATATGGTCGCGCGTGCTAAAATCGATTGAAATCGGCGACTGTGCACCGGAATTTGCACGCCACAGACTGTGCCCTGCCGTGTCAAAGACACGACAACGCTGCATAACCGATAGCCGTGATTTGCATGGGTCCCGCCATCACGAAACGGCCCTCGCCCACAATCGTCGCGCAAGCCTCGTCACGTAACGTTTCGCTAATAGAGGGCGAACGCATGGATGACATTCCTTGGAATGAAAGTGTTTTGTTCGAACTGAATGATCGTCAGGACGTGGTGACGGTTTCCAGCTCAATGGAGGCAGCCGACCTGCTCCTGAACAAATGGCCGAAAAAACGCGGCCCCAGCTACAAGCTTGCCGTCATGACGTGCCTTGCTTCCTTCCGGGGAAAACAACCGCCGGAACTGGTACAGCAGGATCTCATCGCAGCGGCCATAGAGGCGCATATCTATGTCAAGCCGCGCTCGATCAGCATCTGATCATGTCTGGGACGTGGTCACGCTTCACTTGTGACGGTGGCTTTGCGATACAGGAAGGCCAAAGGCAACCATCACAGTCGCCTTTGGCCAAACACTGATCAACAGATATGGGGGCTGGAGGCCGCACAAGGCGGCCTCTTCGCGTTACAGCACGAAGTAGCCCTTCGACAGCGAGATCGCATCATCCAGATGAATGGCGAAATCAGCCGTCTTGTCGCCGTTGGTGTCACCATACACATAGGTGTCGGAGGCCTGCTTGACGGTGCGCAGTTCTCCGGCCTTGCCGGTGAAGGACGCGGAGCCCACGTATGTGAACGCCTGATCGCCGGCGGCAGCCTCGTTCGCGTCGATGGCCGACAGGTCGATCCGGTCACCGCGGGTACCCGAGAAGTCGAAGATCGTATCGCGGCCGGTGGTCGACACGGTCGAGTCGGACAGCGCTTTGAAGGCGAAGGTATCTGCACCCCTGCCACCCGTCAGATCGTCGGCACCGAGGCCGCCATAGAGCGTGTCGCTGCCGCTGGCGCCGTCAAGGACGTCATCGCCTGAACCGCCGGTGAGCACATTGGCAACGTCATTGCCGGTGAACTTGTCGGCGTAGCTTGAACCTGTCAGCTGCTCGATGGAGACATAGGCGTCGCCCTTGGCGTCGCCGGTGTTGATCGAACTGTTGGCAAGACTTGCGGTCACGCCGGCTGTGGCACCGATATAGGACGCAGTGTCCGTTCCTGTCCCACCGTCGAGCTTGTCGGCACCGGCACCGCCGTTCAGGACGTTGCCGCCGGCATTGCCTGTCAGGGTGTCGGCGTAGCTGGAGCCGAGCACGTTCTCAATGCTCGTCAACGTGTCGCCCGTTGCATCGCCACCGGTTGCGGTACCTGCCAGAAGGCTGACCTTCACGGCCGCCGATGATCCATCATAACTCGCGACGTCGGTATCGGCGCCGCCATCCAGAACGTCCGCGCCAGCACCACCTTTAAGGAGGTCGTTACCCGCGAGACCTTTGTAGGTCTCGTTACCGGCGCTCGTCTTTCCGGCCAAAGGCAAACTGTCGTCGCCTGCGGTACCGGTATAGACAACTGCATCGGGCGTGTCTGGCGTATCTGGAGTGTCCGGCGTATCCGGCGTGTCTGGCACCGTCGGCAACGTGTCGAGGTCGGTATTTCCGGACACGATCGGCTTGTCGTCGTAGAAGGCGAAATCACCCCAGTGGCCATCGCCGATCTGATTGTTGGTGATCTTGATTGTATCGTCGACGACGGTGCCACCGCCCTTGCGGCCGTCCAGATAGACGGTGTAGCCGCCGCCAACCAGCCGGTTGCCGTCGATGGTGATGTTCGACAGACCGCCAAACTCGTTGTTCATCATCACCGCCGCCGTCTGGTCATGGTCGTTGATGACGGTGTTGTGGATGATGTCGATGTCGTGGCCACCATTGATCTCGATCGTGTCGAAATGCGCGTCGGGGCCGCCGAGCAGGCTGTGCAGGTAGTTGTCGCGGATGACCGCCGGGCCGCTGAGGTTGAAGGCGTTCTCGACGCCCTGGATGTCGTTGCGCAGGAAGGTGCCGTGGCCGTAGACGCCGTTGTCACTCAGGCCGCGACCGT
>UCEZ01000090.1 GCA_900471525.1 Hyphomicrobiales bacterium
CCGTCCAGCTGAACCGTCATGATTTCCAATGGCTTGCCGGCCTGAACGGCAACAGCGGCGCGTACGTCCATAGGTGTTTTCTCCTGCAGGATAAATGGGTCAGGGGTGACCGCTGGCAGCGACAGCCAGTTGCTCCAGGCTGGTTGGGGTGGGGATTAACGTCCCTCGTGACGCATCAAATGGCTTTCGAGTGCCCGGATGAGGCCGATGAGGATCAGGTTGATAACAAGGTAAAGTGCTCCGGCGATCGCAAAGACTTCAAAGATTGCGTAGGTCTGGCTCATTAGCCGCTTTGCATATCCGGTGATTTCGAGAACCGTGATTGTCGAAGCGAGGCTGGTGCCTTTGACCACAAGGATAATTTCGTTGCCGTAAGCGGGCAGCGCCTGACGGATCGCGAGCGGGAATTCAATGCGCCGGAAGCGCAGCATCGGCGACATACCCCCAGCCTTGGCCGCTTCGCGTAGGCCGACAGGGATCGCCATTAGCCCGCCGCGAAGAATCTCGGACGTGTAGGCGGCCGTATTCAGCGCGATCGCCATTACAGCACACCGCATGCCATCGCTGATGACCCACCAGATGACTGCGTTGTCACGAACAACGCTCAGCTGACCCAACCCATAATAGAAGAGGAACAGCTGCACCAGAAGAGGTGTCCCTCGAAACACCATGCTGTAGTATTTTGCAAAGCTGGCGACGAACCGGTTCTCAGAAAGCCGCATCATTGCAAGACCCAGGCCCAGGTTGAAGCCGAGCAGCACGGAAACCACAGTCAGAAGAAGGCTGATCCCAAGGCCCTTTAAAAGCACGGGAACGGCGTGTTGAAGCAATTCGAGATCCATCGGCTACTTCCTTGCCCGCAGTTTGAAAACGCGTTCGGCCGTGTCGAACCCTGCCTGGCTGACGAGGGTGATGAGCAGATAGACCACGGCGGCTATGAGAAAGAAGATAAAGGGGTGCCGGGTGCTCCCGGCGCCGACAAACGCTGCCCGCAGCAGCTCCTGCAGGCCAACCACGGAGACCAAGGCGGTGTCCTTGATGGTTGCTTGCCACACATTGTTCATACCGGGGACTGCGATTCTCAACATTTGAGGCGCGATGATGCGACGGAATATGCGGCGGCCCGGCAGCCCCAGGGCGCGCGCAGCTTCGATATGCCCAGCGGGAATGGAAGCCAACGCGCCGCGGATAACTTCCGTAGAATAGGCCCCAGAGATCGTCCCGATCGCTACCACCGCAATCACGAAAGCATAGCCGCTTTGCGCGAAGCCGGCGTAGCCAAAGGCGGTCGCGACTTTCGTCACGAATTCGACGGACGAGAAAAACAGCAGATAGATGATGAGGAGCTCCGGCACACCGCGAACAAGAGAGGTGTAGGCATCGATAAGGAGTGTCAGCGGGAACACGCGCCCCCATTTCAGAAGGCCGCAAATCACGCCGATCACAGCGCCGGCAAACATGCTTGCAGCGCCGACCGCCACCGTAATCGCCGCGCCGCGCAGGATCGCCGTGATCCAACCACCCTGCCAGACTTGCAAAAGACCAAATTCCATCAGATCCGCCTTGGGTTCTCACTGCACGCCCTCCCAAACCGAGTGGATCGAGGCGTATTGTTCATCAGCATGTCTGCGCATTGCAGCGCCATTCGCACCAGTTTCGTCGAATGGCGCTGCATTGTGACGTTTGCTGCCACATGGCCTCGCGTGGCGCATCGCGCTGGCGCGAGGCAGAGTTTCAGCTAGCTGCAGGGCCGCGAGATGTCGGACTTGAACCAGGTCTGGCTTGCCTTCCCGATCGAACCGTCGGCGACAAGTTCGCAGAGGGCCGTATCGATTTTGGCTTTCAGCTCGGCATTTTCCTGGGCAATCCCGACGCCGATTCCTTCTCCAAGCGTAGAGTCGAACTTGCTCTGCACCTTGACATCGACGAACTGGAAATCCTTGCCTTCGGGCTTGGCCAGGAAATCCTGAAGCGCAGATGCGTCAGCGAAAGCGGCCTCGATGCGACCGCTGGCAAGATCGATCTGCATTTGATCGAGCGTGTCGTAGGTCTTGAGATCGGCAGTCGGGACACGTTTCTCGATGAAATGCGCATGTGTTGTCCCAGCCTGAACGCCAATCGACTTGCCGTCGAGGCCCTTCAGCAAGGTGTCGATGTCTTTGATGCCGACCAGGTCGGAGGTTTTTGGCACCAGAAACATGTTGGCGAGTTCTGCATATCCGACGGAAAAGTTGATTTCCTTCTTTCGATCCTGGGTGATCGACATGCCGGAAATGATGATATCGAAACGCTTGGCCTTGAGCGCGGGGATCAGTCCGTCGAATGCCTGGACTACGAAATGGCATTTCATTTGCAGCTTGCCGCACAACAGGTTGCCGACATCGGCGTCGAAGCCCGTGACGTTGCTGTTGGCGTCGGCCATGCTCCACGGAGGATAGGCTCCTTCGGTACCGATCGACAGTTCACCGTCCGCGGCATAGGTACTGGTGCCGAGAATGGAAAGAAGCGCAATCATGGAAAAAACTTTGAATTTCATACTGGTATTCCCCTTTGTCGATTGTTTTGTTTAGATGCGCTGCCAGGCCCCAGTCCCGGCATTCGTGTATGGGCTGACGCTCAGATTGTCCGGGATAGAAACTGGCGTAGCCGCTCCGATCGCGGATTGCTGAACAACTCCGCTGGGGTACTCTCCTCTTCCACCTTTCCCTGATGGAGAAAGAGAATCTTGTGAGACACCTCGCGTGCAAACTGCATCTCGTGTGTCACCAGGATCATGGTATTGCCGTCTTCGGCCAACTGACGGATGACGCGAAGGACCTCTCCGACAAGCTCCGGATCGAGTGCCGAGGTGGGCTCATCCAGAAGAATGACCTTGGGGCGCATGGCCAATGTTCTGGCTATGGCTGCACGCTGTTGCTGGCCGCCGGAAAGTTGCCCCGGATATTGGTCATGTTTCTCGGAAAGCCCGACCTTCTTCAAAAGTTGATGGCCATGCTCAATGGCGTCCTGTCGGCGTTCTCGCAGGACATGCACCGGCGCCTCGATGATGTTCTCAAGTACGGTCATATGGGGCCACAGATTGAAGTTCTGAAACACCATCCCCACACGGGCGCGAAGACGCTCCACCTGACGCATGTCTGCAGGTGCGGACCCGCCACCGGCGATTGCCTTCATGCGAATTTCTTCACCATCAACGATGATGCGACCATCGCTTGGCTGTTCGAGCAAATTGATACAGCGCAGGAATGTGCTCTTGCCGGATCCAGACGAGCCGATCATCGAAACGACTTCACCGGGTTTCGCCGTCAACCCGACACCATTTAGAACCTTGTGTATCCCGAAGCTCTTGTGAAGGTCATGAACTTCGACCGCGGCGCGCGCATCGCTGTGGGGTCTGACTGGTGCGGTATGCGGCCATTCCGTTGCGGCGCTGTTTGCATTCGCGTTTGCCCTCTTCGGACTTGCATTCGACGCCAGGGCGCTCAGTGCACGATCGAAATAGCGAAGACTCGATGTCAAGCAGGTCCGCTGCCATTCCGGATCTGCGGGAATGAAAGCGCTCCGCAAGGTATCCTTGATCTTTTTCCCGAGCGGAGACGCAAGAGTTCCATAGAGGTGAAGCCAGTTGTCGGCCCTGACCGCATCCATGACCACGGAGCCCTCCAGGGTGCCACACTCCACAACGATCGGAAGCACCCGGACGTTCGGCGTGAATTTTCGCACCGCTGCCGAAACGTATCCGGTCGCAGTTGCGGCAATGCCCGTGTCTGTCGTTGCGCCTTTTCCGGTCATCACGACCGAAAGCGAAGGGCCGAAGATATTCTTTCCCCAACTTATGCCGTCGTGCTCGCCTTCCGCCACGGAAAGAAGTGCAGGATAGGCGTAAGGTCCCGCGCCAGTGTGCAGGTCAAAGACGATGACATCGGTGGCGTTTTGGGTGAAGGTTTCGAAAATGGTCTTAAGGGTCCAGTTTGACCAAACCGGACCATCGCCGCCATAAAACATTCCGTCCGCAAACTGATATTGCCCCGCCTCGACAATCTGCGCGATACCTGCGTGACCGCCGAGCCTCTTCTTCGCATTTGAGAGCTGCTCGTCGGCCTTGTCACGCGTGGCTCCGACCCACTCGCGACAAACGAGTGCGCCGTGAAGAGCAGCATACTCCTCGTTGCGGGGGACGTCGGTCCCCCAGTCGATGAAGTTCCGGTTCAAGTCGACGTTGTCTTCGTTGACCCGCCGCGCCCAGGCGGTGCCCCACGGATTGATCAAGTGTACAACGACAACCGCCGTATCACCCGGAAGCTCCCAGGGACAGTTGGCGGCGAGCCACTCTGCTTGACACGCAGATCCGAATTGGCCTTCGACCCCGTGGGTACCGGAAATCAGCACCACCAACTTCGAGGCGTTTCGTGCCCCGAGATATGCGACATCCGTCGCCAACGTTTCGCCCTTCGGACCGTGGAGCGGATGGGGGTACTCGAAAAGGGCTGCGCCGGCTTTCCGAGCCGCGGCTAGAAAACGCTGGCGCAGTATCGAGTAGTCGACGGAATATAGCTCAGGCTGCCGGACATGGCGCATGAAGTGGAACTCCCAGTTTCAGAGGTCGACGGACTGTTTTTCGCCGTTCGTTTGTTTGGTTCCCAAAAAGCGTTGTATTAATTGCCGACGAGACGTTGCCGGCTCGGAGTGGCTTTGGCTGTCGCTCGCGCGGACGCATTCCGTCTTCCACGCATTCCATTGCCGCCCCGTGGCGCTGTCATCCAGTCGAAGAGGTCTTGAAGTGGGCTGGGCAGGGGTATGCAGATTGGCCCGGTCAAGTGCACACACCTACTCGGCGGCGACCGCCGTGGCCGCATTCTCGCTGTCAATCATCTGCGCGAGCTTCCGGCGAAACCGAAGCGGGCCAACATCTATCTTAAGATCCAGGTTCGGAGTTTTCATATTGGCCAGCCCTTGATGAACTGCCTCGAGAACAACCCTGTCCTCCTCGAACGCGCCACGCACCGACGTTGCGAAACGGTTGGAAACGTCGGCGTCGTCAGGCGCGAAATTACGCATCTGGAACCAGTAATATTTGGTCCGATGTTCATCTACCGGTGTCATGAAATTATAGCTATCCATCAAGAAGGTGTTCGAAGGCAGGTCCCGCCCCTCACCGCCGGCCCCCACTGGCGTAAAGATCGCTTTGATGATCGCGTTGCTTGGATAGCGAACCTCATAGTGTTGCTTCCGATCGCAGTTGCCTGAGAACTGTAGGAACGGAGCGTAGAAGGGCGCGGGCTCAGAATCGAGCATCCAACGCCATACTGTCACGCCGTCGTCCTTGACTGTGGTTTCCAGCGGTGTCTCCTCGCAAGCTGAACTCGCAAATGACGACTGATGAACCCATGCGACATGAGACGGATCCAGGAGGTTGTCGGTCATATAGAGGTAATTACAATTCAAGGTCATGGACTCGCCGCGATTAACGCCCCAGGCGGGATCGTCAAAATGCTCGACCTGAAAGATATCGGCCGGGTCCGCCTTGTCCGCTTGTCCCATCCAGACCCAAACGAGACCGTATCGCTCTTCAACGGGGTAAGAGCGGACGCGGGCCACATGGGGAATTCGCTCAGCGCCGGGCACACGGGTACAAGTCCCGGAACAGTCAAAAGTCAAACCGTGGTAGCCGCATTCGACGTCGTCGCCTTTGATCCGTCCCATGGAAAGCGGAAGTTTCCGATGCGGACAGGCATCTTCCAGAGCCGCGACTCTTCCGTCCCGCCGGCGATAGAGAACAAGGTTCTCGCCTAGCATGGTGACCGGAGTCAGTTCGCGATCGATTTCGTGGTCCCACGTAGCGACATACCATGCGTTTTTGAGAAACATTTTAACTTCCCCTGGTCCTCACTCGATTGGGGGAAGTATTTTCTCTCACCAGCTTTCAAACAAGCCACTTCCTGTTACGTTCTTGTTTAGATAAACTAAACGAATAACCTGGGAAAAAGGAGCGGCTTCACGTGACGATACCGCCGTTGAATGGGCTGCAGGCCTTCGAAGCCGTCGGGCGATGCGGAACGATGAGCGCGGCTGCAAAAGAACTAGGGGTGACGCCGAGCGCCATTAGCCAGCAGGTGCGCAAACTCGAACAGGGCCTTGGCGTAACGCTTCTCGAGCGCATTGGAAGGCGTGTCGAATTGACCTCGTGGGGTATGCTCTTGCACCGGGAACTCGCAAAAGGGTTCAGCCAGCTCCAGCATTCCATAAATGTTTTGGAAAAGGCAAGAATGCAGTCCGGCATAGTCCTCAGTGCACTGAGCTCAATCGTGAACAAGTGGATCGGACGAAAGGCATTTGAGTGGCAGGCACTGTACCCAGATGCAAATCTCAGAATTATTGGAAACGATGAGGAGCAGGCTTTGAGCGGGAGCCACGCTGACTTCCGCATTACCTATGGGAAGAGAGCCGAAGTGCATGTCCACTTTACACCGTTGTACACGGATTGGGTTGTACCCGCTTGTTCACCGCGTCTACTCGGAGATCGTAAGCTCGCCGAGCCAGCTGAAATTTTATCATTTCCATTATTGAATATTCAGTGGGAACAGCATTACGTCCGCGCTCCGCAATGGAGCGAGTGGGCAAAATTGGTCGGCACCACCAGCAATGAAAAGCTTTCGGGATTGTTCTTCGCACTATCAAGCAGCGCCATTGACGCCGCAGTCAACGGCCGTGGATTTGTGCTGGCGCAAATTTCTATGATCGAGGATGAACTGAATGCCGGCAGCCTTGTCGTGCCGTACGACATTCGCGTCCAGTTGCCGGAGAGTTATTACCTGGCATGGGACAGGGCAGCCTTGGAGAAGCCATATGGCAAGGAGTTCCATTCGTGGATACTGTCAGTCGCCAGAAAGCAGGCAGTAATCTCCGCACCCACACCGTCTTGACGTGTTCGTGGTTCGAAACCTTTGTCCGGGTAATGTAGTGCCATCTGTTTTGGCGAAGCAAGGAATGATAATGACCTTGAACGGAATCGGGCGAACGACCAGCTTCATTAGTACCACTTTTGTGGGGACCAAGGATTGATCACTTTTAACCCGACGGCCTCGAAAGGCTGGTGTCGCGCGTTGCGACTGCAAGGCCGTTCGCTGCTGCTGTGGCTGCAATATATCCATCAGCCTTGCCGATCGCCTTGTGTTTCGGCGTGCAAATTTTGGATGCTGATTGACACCCTTGCATTTGGGACTCGTCAGGCATTCTCGTCAAAAGGTTTTCGGGGCTCTGAGGCCAACGAAAATTATTCGCCGCTCCTCATTCCGGCACGGACCTCGTCCAGATAGGGGGCAGAACAAGATCTGCTCAAAATCGTACGTTAAGTCGAACAAAGTGCGGCTCACGCGGCGCGGAGAATTCGTTTTCCTGGAAGCCGTAGCGACCTGAAGCCTTCCCGCGGTGATCTCAGCGAAAGCGAGCGTGCACTCAAATTCTCCGGTCATTCACTGCGCGCCGGTCTCGCTTCCTCGGCCGAGGTCGACGAGCGCTATGTCCAGAAGCAGCTCGGACACACCAGCGCCGAAATGACCCGCAAATATCAGCGCCGTCGGGATCGGTTCCGGGTGAATCTCACCAAGGCGAGCGGACTTTAAACGCCCCTCCCTTGCTCCGATTGAAGCGGTAAGGTCAAATTCGCACACCGAATATTCAGCTTACGGCTTCAATTGAAATCGGGAGCTTACGCGCGGTATTCGATCGACCGCCAGGATGAACAGTCGATCGAGACCCAGATCGAGCGCTGCAGGGCGATCATCGACCAGCATGGCTGGAACCTGGTGAGCACCTATCAGGATAGCGCGGTCAGCGGCACGAGCTACAAGGGGCGGCCCGGCATTCAGCAGCTGCTACGGCATGTGGAACGCGGCGGGATCGATATCGTGTTGTGCCTTTCGGCCGACCGCCTGTCGCGTGATGTGGCCCATAGCGCCCAAATCGGCAAGAAACTCAGCTTCCGCGACGTCGAACTGTGGACTGCGAAAGCCAATGCCCGCATCTCCGATATCGAGATGAACATCGGAGCGGTGCTCAGCCAGGAGATGGTCGAACAAGGGCCTACCGCACCCGCGAAGGCATGCGGACGACGGTTCAAAAGGGCAAGGCCGCGGGCGGCCTTGCCTACGGTTACCGGGTGAAGCAGGCTTACGACGAGCGGGGAGATCGCATCCCCGGTCTTCGGGAGATCGATGAAGCCGAGGCCGAGATTATTAGATGGATTTTCGAGGAATACGCGAGGGGTCGGTCACCGAAGAATGTGGCGTTCGATCTCAACAACCATACCCCCGCCGTTCGCGGACCGCGAGGATTGTCATGGCGGGATACCGCGATCCGCGGGCACGTCAGCCGTGGAAGCGGCATCCTCAACAACGAGATGTATATCGGCCGTGTCGTCTGGAACCGCCGCGAATATCGCAAGAACCCCCGATACTGAGAAGCGAGTGGCGCGTCGCAACGGCCGTGACGAATGGGTCGTCAGCGAGCAGCCGGAACTGCGGATCGTGTCTGATGAGCTCTGGGCGGCGGTCAAGCGCCGGCAGATGGAGGTCGAGAAGAGCTTTTCCCGAACAACCACGAACCGGCTGAACAAGGCACACCGGCCTCATTACCTGCTGAGCGGCATACTGGAACGCGCCCATTGCCTGGGTCCCTACGCGATCATGGCAAAGGACCGCTACGGCTGCACCAACAGGCCGAAGAAACTGCCGATCGAACATCTTGGCGGAATCGTCTGCACCAACAGCAAGACCATCAGTCGGTTCGAACTGGAGGAGCGGGTGGTGGCGGCCGTGCCGGATAATCTTCTTGGGACTGACAATCCCGACCGGATCAACCGTGACATTGCCACAGCTACAACACGCGGTCAGGAGCGCGCGTCGGTGGAGCCCGGGCGGCTCCGGTCTGAGATCACCGCGATCGAGACAAAGCAGCGGGCCATCGGCGAGAAGATCGCCGATCGTCTGGTGGCCGGCCACACAGCAATCCCGGCGCTCGACCACATGCTCGATGAACTGGAACGACAGCGCCTAGCCCTGGCCGGACAGCTGGACGCGCTTCCGGCAACCACCAGACCAGCCATGAGGCCGCCATCCCTCAACGGCAGTCTTTTAAGAAGCGCAATCGCGGCTGTCAGGACCATTCTGGCTATGCAGGAGAACTCGGTCGACGAGACCTGGATATCGATCGCTCGTCAGATAATTCGGAAGGTGGTCATCACGCCGTCAAAGGATGGAAAGTCGGCGGATCTGACGATCCACGGCCGCGTTGCTGCGATTTTGGCAGCACAGAAGGCGTGGCGGGATGTCTCGCGCGACTTGCGCGACCAGCAATCGGCGGAATTCGCCCGCAGACTCGCCGTCGGCGAGTTCAAGTTTTTGGCGGTCGCCTTGTGAAGGGGGAGGACATGAGCGATGAGTGTCCAGCGCTAATGTGGATGGAACGCGGGTTTCGGCTGTGGCTATCGCATAAACGCCGAAAGCCCGCGACATTTCTGTCGGCGGGGCTTTTTGATCTGGTTGCGGGGGCCTGAAACCACGGAGACTTGTAAATTACGAAGCGGTCGGACCGAGTGTGCAGAAATGATTTCCGCTTCTAGGCCAGAAGCGGTCGGACCGAAGCGGATGCTATCTTGGTTTCGCCTCAGGAAACGTCCATGTCCCATCGAGAACCGAAGCACGAGGCCGATAGAGACGGACCATGTAGTTCCAGCCGCTCTCTATTGGGAGGCAGTTGGGAACACTTGCCTCGCAATCGCCGAACTGTATCGTCACCGAGCCGTCTGCATCCTTCTTCGCAATCAGATTGTTCAAGGTATAGGCGTTCAGCTTGTTCGGCGTGTAGTAACCCTCAGCATTGTAGCGGCTAACCGACCAGAACCCGTCGACCGGTACATCGCTCGGCACGGTCAGCGTGTACGCCGTGTTGCCGTCGTTCCTTGCTGGCGTGACGTTCAGGTATAGCGCGTCTTTTTCCGGGTTCCCGCCCCATGCCGAGGCCGTTCCTATCAGGTGGCGGATCGGATCGACCTCCGCCTTGGAGCCGAACATGCGCTTTGTGTCAGGTAGCGTTGACGCCAGCACGAGCAACGCATCGCGCACCCTCTTTTGACTTGCTTCGTCCCAGTCGGGGATTTCGAATTTGCCGGGGCCGCCTAGTTGTTCGATCATGATCGCATCCTGCAGCTGGTGGACCTTCTCCACATCGGCGGCCTCGTCAGGATTGACCAGCGTCCGAATGCCGACGAGCAGGTAGCGGGTACCGACCTTGCTCTTGTCGAAAGTGTAGGAACCCGCACCATATTCAACATTGCCGACGACGTAGTGATCTTCATTGAACGCCTGAAGCGACATGAAGCGGCCATCGGCCTCAGGAAGCATGACGGTCACCGGGCCAGCATCGAGGTCGATCACGGCAGAAGAGTACAAGGTATCCCGGTTCGCCCGCACGACGGTCTGATTGTCGATGGCCATCGGCTCGCGATAGTTGAAGAGTTTTCCAACCCCACCAGCCTGTTCGACGGCTACTCGAAAATAGTGATCGGTTTCCGCTCGCTGAAAATTGTCGGCCGTCACCGGAGCCTTCGCTGCTTGAGCGTTGGCACTGCCAGCGAACCCAAACACCACAATTGCGGTGAGGAGAATGTCTCGGCTTTTCATCATTTTTCCTCTCTTTTATGGCTCGATGTCCGGCAGCACTCAGGTCTTGTCGATCATGCGACTTTCGAAGCACCGAGCATGAACATCGGCTCCGCGACGAGGCCCGCTTCTCGCCGACAATGTACTCTAATGTGACAAGGGCGGCAGCTCGGTTTTGAGCAATACCGACGCTTTCCGGTGCCAGCGATCTCTGCGTGCGCACGTGGCACTTGATGGGGTAACCTGGGTGTGGAGCGGCTTGGTTAAAATCGCGGTCGGCCGATGCGATCGACCGTGGCTAGAGAAACGATGCCGTCACCCAACCCCGCTCGGGCGTTGCTCCGATCGAGAGTTCGTTTCGGCCTCCTGTCTCGTTCGTCGGTGCCCCGTTATGCTGCCCTGAACACGTATCGTGCCCAAGCGTCATGTGCATGATGATGGCCAAAAGAGCATCTAGGCACCGTCGTTAAATTGAACTACCAAATGGCAAACTCTCGTCGTGGTGTTCGATGGATCGACTTGATGCAATGCGGGTGTTGCTTGCCGTCGTCGACGCCGGCAGCTTGTCTGCGGGCAGCAGGAGGCTGAATGCTCCCCTGCCTAGCGTCAGCCGCAAGGTCGCAGATCTGGAGCGGCACCTCGGTGCAAACCTCATTATTCGCACAAGCCGGAACCTGCAGCTCACCGATGCAGGGCGCGAGTATGTCGAAGCTGCACGGAAAATCATGGCAGACCTCGAGGAGGCCGAGCGTCGTGCCTCCGGCGAATATCAGGCGCCTCGTGGAACGCTGAAGATCACGATGCCCGTGGAGTTCGGCAACCGCTATGTGCTGCCGATTGCCTTGAGCTTCCTGGAGACCTACCCGGAGGTATCGTTGAACCTCCTGTCGCTTGATCGCTCGGTTGATCTCGTGAGCGAGCAGGTGGATATCGCCATTCGACTCGGTGAACTTTCGGACAGTTCCCTGTTTGCGGTCAAAGCCGCCGAATTCCGCCTGCTGACATGTGCCAGTCCGACCTATCTGCTGCAGCGTGGAGTTCCCCGGCACCCAAGCGATTTGTCTAGCCACGACGGGATCATTTTCAACAACCGGGCATTTTTCTGGACATTTGATGTCGATGGTCAACCGGTCGATGCCATCCCTCGGAACCGCATCGAGGTTAATACTGCGGCGAACTGTGTTGCCGCAGCCTTGGGCGGAGCCGGTATCGCCCGGCTCTTCGACTACCAAATCCCTGACGAGCTGTCGTGTGGCGCTCTGGTCCCGATCCTGAACGAATATGCTGGCACGCCGAAACCGATCCACATCGTCTATTCGCGCCAAGGACTGCTCGCGTTGAAGGTGCGTTCATTCATCGATTGGGCTTTGCCGCGACTTCGCACGTCCTGCAGCAGCTACGGTGCTGCCAACCCCACCGACACCACGCGCTCATCGTAGGGAAGCGCGGACCTCGTCGATGGTCAGCTCGGGCTTCTGCAGATGGGGATAGTGTCCGACGCCGGGAAGGACATCGAGCTTTGCGCCGATCTTCGTGGAAAACTCCACCCCCATCTCCTTGTTGATATAGATGTCCTTTTCGCCCCAGATCACCTTCAACGGGGTCTTGAGCCGGTCCAGGTTCGCCTCAAGGAAATCCTGGTCGCGGGTGAACTTCGCATAGTAGTGATAGAACGCGTCGGCAGAGGTCAGGCTACCATGGCTCCAGCCATGGATCATGTCCCCCTTCACGTCGGCCGGGAGATCGAACTGCTCTTCCTTCGACAGGCCCCGCCTGTACGCATTCTCGAGTATCTCGTCGCTGGTCTTGTTCATATGCTCGTGGATCTTGGAAGCCGCAGGCTCCGCCTTGAGGCCTTGCAAACTCTCGTACATATACGCGGGCCTGTTGAACGGTGCGAAATCGCCGACGATGATGTTTTTCGCGATGTCCGGTTCTCTCAGGGCAAGAAGCAGTGCGGGCAGAGCGCCGATATCCGTGGCGTAGATCGTGAGGCGCGATCGATCAACGCCCGCCTTCTCGATGTACTTCTGCAGCACGTCCGCATAGTCCTTCGGCGCGTAGGAGAACGTCTCGACAGCCGGCCTCGATGACAGGCCATATCCGGGCCAGTCGAAGGCATGCACTTCGTAGTCGTCGCCGAGCGCAATCGAAATGTCCTTCCACACGTACGAGGTCTCGGGAAATCCGTGCAGAAAGAGGACGGTGCCTTTCGACCTTGCGTTGTGCACGACCATTCGTCTCAGCGTGATGTCCTTGTCGATCTCGATGAAACCCATATCGACCTTACCCTTGTGCTCGCAGCGTTCGGCGCTTGCCGGCGCAATTGAAGTGCCGAGAACCGTAGCAGCTGCGAACAGGCTTTGGATGAATGGCTTCCGCATGTCAGTGGTCCTTTCTGTTTTGAGACGACCGCCTTGCACGTGATTGGGCCGGGCGGTCACGATCCGGATGATTATCACCGCCAAGAATTGAGCATCGCCGCCGCGACCGGTAGAGCGCGATTTCGAGAGGCAGCCTCTTGAATCCGGCAAGCTCCTGCGGCCCGCTTCCACAATCCCCTTCCCTCTCCCTGGCGTTGACAGAGCGTTTCCAAAAGCGACCGCAATTATCATTGCTCAAATACTACGATTAAGTTAGTCGTAGTTAACTCGATGCTCCCCCTGTGATCGTCGCGGAACCGTCTCCGCTTCGGAGACAACTAGCGAAACGGCAATCGCCTGACCGGCTGGGCGTCGTCCCGCCGATAGCGAAGCCTTGTCTAAGAGGAAAAGAAAATGAGCGAACGAATTCTGATCATTGGCGCCGGCTTTGCCGGGATGTGGTCGGCGCTTGGTGCGATGCGGCTGCTGGACCAGCAAGGAAAGGCGGACGGATCCGTCGAGGTTGCAGTGATCGCCCCGCAGCCCGAACTGCACATCCGCCCACGCCTGTACGAGAAGCATGCGGCCACAATGAAGGCGCCCTTGTCGGAGGTATTTGCCAACGCCGGCGTGCGCTTCATCAAGGGCTATGCCACGGCTATTTCAACGGCCAAGAATTCAGTGACCTATTCGGACGACGAGGGCCGCGAAACCACGATAGGCTATACCAAGCTCGTCCTGGCGACCGGCAGCGTGCTGTTTCGTCCCGACATCCCGGGGCTGTCCAATGCCTTCAATGTCGACCAAGTTGCCGACGCCGCGGTGCTCGAGGAACATATTTTCCAACTGCGGTGTCTTCCGGAAAGCCGCGCACGCAACACGGTGATCGTCGCCGGCGGCGGCTTCACCGGGATCGAGACGGCGGCAGAGATGCCTCATCGTCTTCGTGCCGCACTTGGAGAGAACGCTGACATCCGTGTCGTCATCGTCGAGCGCAACGATGCGATTGGACCGGATCTCGGACCTGGCCCTCGCCCGATCATCGAGCAGGCGCTTTCGGAACTTGGCGTGGAGACGCGTCTAAACGCAGCGATCATCGCCATCGGCCAAAACGGCGTGACGCTGGCGTCCGGTGAACGCATCGACGCATCCACTGTGATCTGGACGGCAGGTGCCCGCGCCAACCCGATCACAAAGGAGATCGACGCGGAGAAAGACGCCTTTGGACGTCTTCATGTCGACCGGAACCTCAAGGTCATCGGGCACTCAAACGTCTACGCGACCGGTGACGTTGCCTATGCCGCGACGGACGACGCCGGAAACCGCACGATGATGAGCTGCCAGCACGCGCAGAACCTCGGACGCTCCGCGGGACACAACGTTGCAGCAGATCTGGTCGGGGCAAATCCGATCCCCTACAGCCAGGAGAAGTACGTCACGTGCCTCGATCTAGGCCCGTGGGGCGCTGTTTATACCGAAGGGTGGGATCGCCAGGTAAAGCTCTCCGGAGCTGAAGCCAAGGCGCTCAAGACGAAGATCAACACCACGTGGATCTACCCACCGAGTGCCGAACGCGCGGCGGCTCTTGCGGCCGCAGACCCTCTACGCATCGTCGTCGCTTGATCGAGTGAGGGCATAAAGGCCCCGTAGAAAGCCAAAGACCGTTATAGGCAGCCAGTGCGCTAATAACCCGCACTGGCTGCCGATCCGTCCTAACTCTACCGAAAATCCTGTTCTCTAGACGTAGAACCTCGACGAGTTGTCCCCGATGAGGCGAAGACGGCCGATGGACGGATCAAGTTTCAGGAAGCTTGCGTTCGCTGTCCTGCGTCTTCTCTCCGGGCTGGCGGCACCAAAGGAACCCGCTTTTCTGCCGCAAGCAGCTGCGCTGCAATGAGTTTGGCCTGCCTCGCAGGCTCGGCGATGCGGGTCATCTGTGCGACGGCCATAGCGCCCTCGTGCAGCAGGTTAATCTCGACCGCGATACGCTTCGGCTCCGCAAACCGCGCCGCGTGGGCGAGTTCCTCAAAATACGCGATCACCAGGCGCTTGTGCATCACGGCAGCGCGGAAAACCGGATTGGCCGTGTCCTTGTGCTCCCCCGCCGCGCTCACGAACATGCAGCCGCGGAATTGCTTATCGGAGAACGAGGCTTCGAGGAAATCGAACGTCACCAGAAGGCGCTCGGCCGGATCGCTCGCACGCTGCTCGACAAAGGCACGCATGGCAAGGCGGTCCTCCTCGTCGCGCCGTTCCAGCGCGGCCAGGATCAGCTCCTCCTTGGTTTCGAAGTGCCGGTACAACGTCGTCTTGGCCACTCCAGCCTCGGCGACGATCAGGTCGATGCCCGTCGCGTGATAGCCGTGCTGGTTGAACAGCCGGAGCGCGATGTCGAGCAGGTGATCCCGGATTTCCGAACGGCGCATTTCATCCTCACAAAAAGTAACTGATCTGTATCTTTATTAGCGATGACGCGAAACGAAAGCAAGAGGCTTCCGTGGCAGATTCCGGAATTTAGCAAGCAATCTGCAGCTGCTGACTGCCATTGCGGGGCCATTATCGGCAGGCGCCAGGCCTCAATGGGACGAGAACTTCGAGACAGGATGCAGAAATTCTTCAAAATCGGCCTTGCAAAACGCTACAGATCGGTATATTAAGCATTCATTCGATACAGATCGGTATCGTTTATCCCGCGTCAGCCGGGCGGATCGCCCACCGCGGACAACCCAGGAGAAGACAATGCCTAATGTTCCTATCCACAGTGTCGCGGCGCATCCGAGCATCCAGGCTCGTGCCGTTTCCTACTCCCTCGATCTGGCCGACCGCCACGGTCGGACCTTGACCGCAGCTGGCCTCTATATTTCGTTGGTCGTGATCTATGGCTGGTTCGGCGGTATGAAGTTCACCGCTTATGAAGCGGAAGGCCTGGTCGGCCTGGTTGGCAACAATCCGTTGCTGAGCTGGACCTATTCCCTCTTTAGCGTAAGGGGCTTCTCAAGCCTTCTCGGCATCCTCGAACTCAGCATCGGCGCCCTGATCGCGGCACGGCTCTTCAATCCGGCGTACTCACTCGTCGGCGGCCTGCTCTCGGCCGGGCTGTTCGCGACGACGCTTACTTTCATGGTCACGACCCCCGGAGTGCTTGTGCCGGAGCTCGGCTTTCCGGCGATTTCGGTCGCTCCGGGTCAGTTCCTGCTCAAGGACATCGGCCTGCTCGCCCTCTCTCTCTGGATTGCCATCGACTCTCTGGTGGCGCTCCGACCAACCAGCGCCTGACTGAGGACGAGGGCTGCGTCCCCTGGCTTCGCCCTCATCCCGCTATTGCGATGACAGAAACCACCATTCCAAACCGGCCGTGCCGGTCGGTTCAACAAAAAGGAACGTCCCATGTTTGTGACATATATCGCATCCAGAATCCGCGCCAATCAGCGCTATCACCAGACCGTTCGCGAACTTGCGCGATACAGCGACCACCAGCTCAATGACATTGGCATCTCCCGTTTCGATATCGATGCCATCGCGCGCCGGCAATACGACCAATGAAGACCGAGGCCGCGTCACCACCAACCCGAACCGGTACCGGTGACGCAGAAGGAGATCACGTCATGAACGCGCAACGCAACGGGGTCCTGATCATCGAGGCCGGGCCGCAGCATCTTGGTCAGTATCCATTCTCTCGGCGCTCGGGCGAGCTATTGCGGCGCCTGCGCACGGCGGCCGCGCCTCGGCGTGCGCGCCGCCAACCACTCCCTTACGTCGCCCGCATGGTCCTTGGGCGCCTTCGTCGCAGCGCGTCCGGCGATGCTTGCCAGCGTGTGACCGGCCAGCGCTTCTCTTGCACGCTTCTCGGCCTCGATCATGACCGCGTGAATGGCACAAACGCCGTCCACCGCCCAGGCGGGCGTGCGGTCTCCGAAAAGCGCACACTGAGCACGGATCTCCTTGCATTCGAACAGCGCTTTACGTCCATCGACGGCTTCGACGACATCGAGTGCAGTGATGTCGGTCGCGGGGCGCGCGAGCGCAAAGCCACCGCTAATTCCCTCGCGGGCGACGACGATGCCTGCCTTCTGAAGCTTGGTGAAAAGCTTCGCAACAAATTCGGCAGGGACCTTCTGTAACGCGGCAAGATCGCGCGCGCTTGCCGGCTGCCCTAGCTCCTCCGCGTCGACGAGGAAAAGCAGGCAGTGCAGAGCATATTCGACACCAGCGCTTACATGAGCCATGGAACCGTCCAAAACAGCGATAAATTTAGTCGCAGATAGCATGCAAAACCCGCTTCGACAACCCCCTTCCCGTCTCTCTGACGTTGACGGAGCATTTCCAAAAGCGGTCGGAATTATCATTGCCCAAATACTACGATTATATTAGTCGTAGTTATATAGCGTCGTGAAAATCGTCGCAAAACCCGTCTCCGTCCCGGAGACAAGAGCTGAAAACGCCATAGAGGAGAAATGCCATTATGAATGCAAAATCCATCATCGGCGCAGCCTGCGCCGCCGTCGCAATAGCCACCGCCACACCTGCCGCGGCGCATGATCCCGGCGACATCGTCACGCCACACTTCGAGCAGGTCATACCCAATATTCCGGGCAAGACCCTGACGGCCCTGATTGTCGATTATCCGCCGGGTGGGGCCTCGATCCCGCACAGGCACGCAGACTCGTCTTTCATCTTCGCCTACGTCCTCTCCGGAGAAATCGAGTCGAAGGTGAATGACGGCCCGACGCAGATCTACCGCGCCGGCGAGAGCTGGCACGAGCCGCCGGCGTCCAACCATCTCGTCAGCCGCAATGCGAGCAAGACCAAGCCTGCAAGGCTGCTCGCGGTCTTCGTCGCCGATAGCGGCGAAAAAGAACTGACCACCCCCATCAAGTAAGACCCAACCGTAAGGAGCAAACAAATGAGCAAGCGTCTCGACTACAACCAGATCGCCCCTGCCGGCGTCAAAGCCCTTGGCGGCGTCTACGGCTATATCCTGCAAAGCAGCCTCCCCGCCGTGCTGGTCGACCTGGTCTATTTGCGTATCTCGCAGATCAACAACTGCGCCTACTGCCTCGACATGCACACACGAGACCTATTGAAGAAGGGCCAGAAAATCGAGAAGATCGCGTTGGTGCAGGCGTGGGCCGAAGCCGGCAATCTCTTCGACGAGCGTGAGCGGGCCGCCCTTGCCTGGGCTGAAACGGTGACGCGCGTGGCCGAGACCGGCGTGCCGGACAAAGCCTACGAGGCCGCTTATGCCGTGTTCGACGAGCGCGAACTCGTCGACCTCACGATCGCGATCGGCCTGATGAACACCTATAATCGCATGGCGATCAGTTTCCGCAATCCGCCACAGGCTGCGCTCGAGAATTAAGACCGGCGCGCCCATCGGAGGCGCTATCAAGGCGATGCCCAACGATACGCGCCTTCATCGCCATAATCAGGTAACAAATCCAGGAACGGAGATAGGGCAATGACCTATACAAAAACTGACGAAGCGGTCAGGAAGCTTACGCCCGAGCAGTATCGGGTGACCCAGATGAACGGTACCGAACGCCCCTTCACAGGGGAGTACACCGACAACAAAGTGCCGGGCATCTATGTCGATGTCGTTTCCGGCGAACCGCTGTTCGCCTCGGCCGACAAGTTCGATTCCGGTTGCGGCTGGCCGAGCTTCACCAAGTCGATCGTCCCGGCAAACGTCGCGGAACTGCGCGATCGTTCGCATGGCATGATCCGCACCGAGGTGCGCTCCGCGCATGGCGACAGTCATCTCGGCCATGTGTTTCCCGACGGCCCTCAAGACCGGGGTGGGCTGCGTTACTGCATCAATTCCGCCTCCCTACGCTTCATTCCCCGCGAGGAAATGGAAGCCGCAGGTTACGGCGCGTTCATCAACCAGGTGGAGGATATCTGAATGGCCAACCGAGCTGTATTTGCTGGCGGCTGCTTCTGGGGAATGCAGGACCTGATCCGCAAGCTGCCGGGAGTCACCGCGACCCGCGTGGGCTACACCGGCGGTGACGTGGCGAATGCCACCTACCGCAACCACGGTACGCACGCCGAGGGCATCGAGATCAACTTCGATCCCGAGAGGATCAGCTACCGGCGCCTTCTGGAGGTTTTCTTCCAGATCCACGATCCCTCGACGAAAAACCGGCAGGGCAACGACATCGGCCTCTCCTACCGGTCGGCGATCTACTACGTCGACGAGGAGCAGAAGCGGATAGCCGAGGACACCATCGCCGACGTCGACGCTTCCGGCCTTTGGCCGGGCAAGGTGGTAACTGAGGTCGAGCCGGTGGGCGACTTCTGGCAGGCCGAGCCCGAGCACCAGGACTATCTGGAGCGCTACCCCACCGGCTACAGCTGCCACTACGTGCGTCCCAACTGGGTGCTGCCCCGGCGGTCGGCGGCCGAATAGCCGGTCGCCTGTCTCGGCCGGCGATTGGGCCGGCGACACGGCGGGAGCACACTACCCCATTTGAGCGCATCTTCCAGAGACCGCCGGCGCTGCCGGCGGTATTCCCGCACCATAGACTGCGAGCGAAGGTTTAGCTTGGAACGGACATCGGGATGATCGATCTTGTTGTCGATGTGGATTGACCAGCCCCCACAGCGAAGGAGCTTCACCATGGCCTTCAACACGCAACGGCTTCAATTTGCCGGCCATTCCGGCGCAACCCTGGCCGCCCGCCTCGACCTGCCAAGCGGGCCTTTACGCGCCTACGCACTGTTTGCCCATTGCTTTACCTGTTCCAAGGACTTGGCGGCCGCACGCCACATCGCAGCCGAGCTCGCGCGCGAAGGCATCGCTGTCCTGCGCTTTGATTTCACCGGTCTCGGATCGAGCGAAGGCAAATTCGCCTCGACAAATTTCTCCTCCAATATTGCCGACCTGCTTTCGGCCGCCGATTATTTACGTGATCGTTATCAGGCACCGTCGTTGCTGATCGGTCACTCGCTCGGCGGCGCGGCTGTCTTGGCCGTCGCCAAGGACATTCCGGAAGTGCGCGCCGTGGCGACGATCGGCGCACCGGCCGATGTGGCCCACGTGTTGAAGAACTTCGGAACGAGCCTCGAGGAGATCGAAAAGAGTGGCGCGGCCGAAGTCGATCTTGCCGGACGCAAGTTCCTTGTCAGAAAACAATTCGTCGAGGACGCGCGCGCGCAAAGCATCAAAGACGCTGTTGCAAGTCTGAAAAAGCCGCTCCTCATCCTTCACGCACCGCTGGACCAGTCGGTCGGGATCGAGAACGCCACGGAAATCTTCCTCGCGGCCAAACATCCCAAGAGCTTTGTATCGCTGGACAAGGCCGACCACCTGCTCAGCAACCGGGAGGACGCGGCATTCGCCGGACGGATCATTTCGGGATGGTTGACGCGCTATCTCGCCGCCGACACGCCGCAGGGCACGGAGCCGATCCAACATGTCCGCGTGACGGAGACCGGGGAAAGCAGGTTTCAGAATGCGGTTCAGGCCGGCAGTCACCGTCTCTTCGCCGATGAACCCGAAACGGTGGGCGGGCTCAACACCGGACCATCGCCCTATGATTTTCTGTCTATCGCACTTGGCGCCTGCACGTCGATGACGCTGCGCCTGTACGCCGATCACAAGAAGCTGACGCTCGGGCGCATCGGCGTCGACGTATCGCATACGAAGATCCATGCCAAGGATTGCGAGGAGTGCTCCGAAACGGAACGCAGCAGCAATGCCCGGCTCGACCAATTCGAGCGTGTCATCTCCATCGATGGCGATGTCTCGGAGGAGTTTCGCGACAAGATCGCCGAAATTGCCGGCAAGTGCCCAGTCCATCGCACGCTGGAATCCGTCACAAAGATAAAAACCGTCGTGAAACAGAGTTTGAAATGACAGGGCGGTAGCTTCGGCGTCGAGGCCCCTGATTGTAAAGCAATGATACTGCCGTCGGCCAAGCGGACATCATCCTTGCGCGATGAACACTTGCGAGACCTTGCCTGGTCACGCCGGCCGTCTTGTTGATGGTCCTACCTTGTAGGGAGGAGGTGCCGCCCAATCGAGCGGCACCTCAACGGATGCCTGCCATCGAATGCTGTTTGGGCCACCGGATCATCGCTCTGAAAATCCAGTGGCCCGGTCAACGGTAATGCCCGATGGTCAAGCCTCGTCAGGACCTTTCCTGTACACTAGGAACTTGTTGCCTTCAGGGTCGCGGAAATAGGCGCAGTACGGGCCGTCGGAATCCCCTCTCGGACCAGGAGCGCCCTCGCAGGAACCGCCGTTCGCCACGGCGACCGCATGCACCTCCTGAACCTGAGCCCGCGAACGAGCTTCGAAGGCGACCATTCCGCCATTGCCGACATTTGCCGGCTCACCGTTGAAGGGGCTGATGACGCCGAATTCGAGCGCCTTATGCCCATAATAGACAGCCCGACCGGGCTGAACGAGAATGCGCCCGACACCAAATACGCCGAGCAGTTTGTCATAGAATACCGCTGCAGCATCCAGGTCATTGGTGCCGACGGTGGAGTGCCCCGGCAGCCCTCGGGGCTTCTCGAGCTGAGCTGTGATAGTGTTCATTACGATCTTCCTCTTACGTTGATGGTGGCCAGGGTGGTGACACCACCCCCGGCTCGCAGAGGAGATTCTCGCGTTTCTGTGTACCGGATTTTTCACGAATGCAGCCCGTCTGTATCGAACTGTGTCAAGCAGCCGGGCTGATACACACGCACACAACTCCCCTCTTTCGCCAATGCAGACCGGGAAGCGGGCGGCGATACACGCCGTTACAAATGTCCCCTCCGGCGGACACATCCTCAATACACGGACGCACTCAAATGATTGCGCTGGCCTCAAAGACGGAGGCTCTACCGATGTGGAGGAAGACCATATGAAAATGTCTCGTATCGTGGCGGGTGTGCTGCTGACCGTTGGAACTGGATTGGCGCTGCACGCAGCCAACGCGCAGCAACCGGGGATTCAGCGCACGGACCTTATACAGGAAGATCTCAGCGTACCCGGCCGCGAGGCCGTTCAGGTACGCGTCGATATCGACCCCGGCACCAGCTCCATCAAGCACTCTCATCCGGGTGAAGAGGTGGCCTATGTCCTCGAAGGCTCGCTGGAATATCAGCTCGAGGGTAGAGCGCCGGTCACGCTTCATGCCGGCGAGGCCCTGTTCATTCCGTCCGGGGTGGCTCATGTCGCCAAGAATGTCGGCAGCGGCAAGGCATCGGAGCTCGCCACCTACTTCGTCGAGAAAGGCTCCCCGCTTGCCGTTCCGGTCAAGTGAGCGTTTCGACAAGGCTTCTCGAAAACATGGAGAAAGAAAATGACCGCTGAGAGAACGGCCAACACTTTTGCGCTGTCGCGCCGGGCTCTGCTCCTGAACGGAGCCGTAGCGGCAGCCCTTGCGGTGTCTCGCCCCGGTAGCGCTGTTGCCCAGGCGAACACCACGACGCCTCTGGAGGCTGGCGACATTCGCCCCTTCCGCGTGGATATCCCGACGGCAGGGGTTGTCGATCTCCGACAGCGCCTTGCCGCGACGCGCTGGCCGGACCCGGAAACGGTCGACGACCGCTCCCAGGGCGTGCAACTCGCGAAGCTTCAGGCGCTGGTGCGCTACTGGGAGACGGACTACGATTGGCGCAAGGCAGAGGCGAAGCTGAATGCCCTGCCCCAGTTCCTGACGAATATCGACGGCCTCGACATTCATTTCATCCATGTGCGCTCGCGTCATGCGAACGCTTTGCCGCTCATCATGACCCATGGCTGGCCCGGTTCCGTTTTCGAACTGCTGCAAGTCATTGGCCCGCTGACCGATCCCGAGGCACATGGAGGGACAGCGGAAGATGCCTTTCACGTCGTGCTTCCGTCCATCCCCGGATTCGGTTTTTCGGAAAAACCCAAAGGCACCGGCTGGAACCCGGATCGCGTCGCCCGTGCCTGGGACGTCCTGATGAAGCGCCTTGGATACGAGCACTACGTGTCACAGGGCGGCGATTGGGGTGCTATCATTTCCGATGCGATGGGCCGCCAGGCACCTCCAGGCCTGCTTGGTATTCATGTGAACAGGATCGAGCGCTCGACCACCATCCCGCCGGAAGTCGGACGGGCGTTGAAAAGCGGCGATCCTGCACCGGCGAATTTGACCGGCGAGGAACGCGCAGTGTTTGACCAGGCCAGGGAATTCCTCAGTAAAGGCTTCGGCTATGCGGCAATCATGGGAACGCGTCCGCAAACCGTCGGGTATGGCCTTGCCGACTCGCCGGTTGGGTTGGCTGCGTGGTTCTACGACAAGATCGCCGACTGGGTGTTCACCCGGGGAGAACCCGAACGCGCGTTGAGCCGCGACCAGATTCTCGACAACATCACGCTTTATTGGTTGACGAACACCGGAACCTCGAGCGGCCGGATCTACTGGGAGAACAGCGCCGGCAACAGCAAGTTGGCCCCGATCGCGATCCCGGCGGCCGTGACGATATTCCCGGGAGAGGTCTACAAGCCCCCGAAGGCCTGGGCGGCACGCGCGTACCACAACCTGATCTACTACAATCGAGTGGACAAGGGCGGACACTTCGCGGCTTGGGAAGAGCCGGAGCTTTTCAGCGCCGAGTTGCGCGCCGCTTTCCGGCCATTGCGTCGACGCTAGCGCGGCGCTTTGGCACAAGCGCACGAGCCGGTGACTACAGCGATCCGCGTTCACCAGTTCATCCAGACCGTTGTGATCGGCAAGACGCCTGGGCGTCAACCGGCGACGCTGGAGGTGCACGACCGCATCGCCAGTGTCATGGAGGCGGTGGAGGCGGTGGAGGCGGTAACCGCCATGGAGAAACAGTTTCATGTCCAGAAGCACCACGACTTTTTTGGCGAGTTGTATTGCTGCGGTGGGGAGACACTCTTGGCGACGGAGGACGTGTGTTTTTGGCGGTCGCCTTGTGAAGGGGAAAGGCATGAGCGATGAGTGT
>UCEZ01000092.1 GCA_900471525.1 Hyphomicrobiales bacterium
AGTCTAGCCGATGACAGGACGCAATGATGATGGCACGGGTTTTAAGCGCGGGGATCGGCGAGGATGAAAATTGTCGGCGTGAGCATCCGATCCGGACTGGTGAATGTATCCACACCCCTGGTCATCCTCAACCTTGCCCAGTCAAGCCCGAGGATGACGACTTGTGCAGTGGTGGCTTCCGTACAATGACGGGCAGTGTGCGTTAAGCCCGTCGGCAGTTAGACAGCAGCCTAAGAGCCGTGCTGGCGCGTGCGGCCATGGGGCAGCGGCGCTCGCATGACTGCCGGCATCTGGGCCTCCAGGCACGCCGCGACGAAGTCTTCGCGCGCGACCGCGGCCGGCGTCATCCGGTTCAGCGCCCGCGTGCAAGAAGCGGCGGCCCGCTGGCAGCGCTCTCCGCGCTTGAGCGGCCACTCATGTTCCAGAAAATCAAGGGCTTCGTAAACGCTGCTGAACGTGCGCTGCAAACCGGAGCGCAGTGTCACTTGCAACGGAAGCGTCCACGGGACATCACGGATAGTCATTTCTTTTTCCTCCTTTTTTGACTACCTCTTGACGGGTATGCCAAGAAATCTGGCACCCGGAGCACACCTTTCAAGGGGCTCCACCCCAGACCCCGAAAAAAGGGCCTCTCCCTCCGCAGGGAGAGGCCAAATCGAGGTTCCGAAGTGCCCGATCAGACTGCCAGAAGATCGGGCATTCAAATACTTTCTTAAACAACGATTTCTAACAATTAACTTTGTTAATCCCTCCACCGTTTGTTTGATATCGCACATGCGATGCTGACGCCGGGGATCATGGTCGGCTGCTTACGACCCGGATGTGATCTGCTACAAGCGACGGTGTTGTTCCGTTCGTTGCAATCCCGCATGTTCAATCGGACGCAATCGGGCTAGCTTCGCCGATGGAATGGAGGAGGTATCATGACCGAAACGCGGCGCAAGCTGACGACCATCTTCTCAGCCGATGTGCAGGATTATACCCGCCTGATGGGCACGGACGAGGAGGGGACGCTGGCAATGCTGAAGCGTTACCGGGATGCGATGTCGCGCCTCATCGGATCGCATGGCGGGCGGGTGATCAATACCTGGGGCGACGGATTGATCGCCGATTTTCCCAGCGTCGTGGAGGCCGTGCGTGCGGCGGTCGATGTCCAGAACGAACTCGCCGGCCTGAACGCTGCGCGGCCGGCGGACGGGCGCATGCTGTTCCGGATCGGCATCAACCTCGGCGACGTGATCGTCGATGGCGATGACATTTATGGCGACGGCGTCAATATTGCTGCGCGATTGCAGGCCTCGGCCACGGCCGGCGGGATCGTCATATCGAATACCGTCTACGATCAGGTTCGCAACAAAGTGGCCGTCGGTTTCGATTTCCTTGGGCCGCTGGCGGTGAAGAACGTCGCGGACGCTGTCCCGAGTTATGCCGTGCGGGTCGGCGACGGAGTAGGGGAGCCACTTTCGTCATCCAGGGGTGCCGTCTCCGGCTCTCAGGCCGCCGATACGCAGCCCGGACCGCCGGTGAGCGCAAAGATGCGCAGGATACTTGGAATATTCGCCGTGGCTGCTGCTGCTTTGGTGGTCATCAATCTCCTGACGTGGCAGGGCGTGTTCTGGGTCGGCTGGCCGCTTCTTGGTCTTGCCTTCCTGTCGGCCATCGGCTGGGTTCGCCGCCAGACCCGCATAGACCGGCGCATTGCCGCCTTTGCCGTCATAGGCCTCGGCTTCGTTGCGATCAATCTCCTATCCTGGCAGGGGACGTTCTGGGCGGTATGGCCGCTTCTGGGTATTGCCGTAGCTGCGGGGTTGAGATGGACGACGCGCCGCTGACCAACTGGCCGCCGGCCCGAAAACCACCATTCGCCAATGCCGCCGTCTTCCCCAGGAAATCCCTGTCTGGCAAACCGGGCGCACCGCACGTATCTTCCCCACCATGCCTCTTGATTCTGTAAAAGTTCCCAAACTGTCGCTCACCGAAACGATCTTCGGATTGTTTCTGCGATTGGTCGCCGTGTCGTGTTTCTGGTTCGGGCTGAACTACTGGGCGATGCTGATCGGGTTTTCGTTCGGGGGAGGCGGACGGTTCGATCTGTTGCCGGTGCCGTGGCGGGTGGCAGCGACGGCGCTTGCGGTCGTCTACCCGGTGGCGGCGCTCGGGTTGTGGCTGCTGGTCTCATGGGGACCGGTGCTCTGGGTGGTGGCTGCGGCTGCGGAAGTGGTGATGTTTGCGGTCTATCCGCAGATTTTCGGGGTGAAGCCGTTGCTCCTCATTCTGCACGGAACGGTGGCCTTTACCTTCGTGCTTTTCCGGCTCGCGATCCTCTATCAGCGGGCCCGGCAGGCCAAGGCTGCAAGAATTGATTTACCCTGACACAAGGGCTGTGGATAGTAAGGCGCTGTTAAGGCTGGTGTTTAAGTAGAATTTTATACGTATTCGATAGTGTCTACCTCAAGGCGGGAAGAGAAACATACACCGCCAAACAAAACAGTGAGGCAGTCATCATGAACACCAGAATGAAACCGCAGGTCGTTGCCGTCAAAGATCCCCACGAAGACGCGATCCGTTCGCTCTACATGGAATCCCTCCACCTGGTTGAGCGTCTTCACCGTCGCCTGCTCGACGTCATCAAGGACGAATTCGACCGGTCGGGCCGCTCCGACGTCAACGCCGTCCAGGCGCTTCTCCTCTTCAACATCGGCAATTCGGAACTGACGGCCGGCGAACTGCGCTCGCGCGGTTACTATCTCGGCTCCAACGTATCCTACAATGTTAAAAAGCTGGTTGATCTCGGCTTCATCAATCACCAGCGCTCGCGCATCGACCGCCGCTCGGTCCGCATCAGCCTGACCGACGACGGCCAGGAGATCGCCGAAACCGTCGCCAAGCTCTATGAACGCCACATCGGCTCGATCCAGAAGGTCGGCGGCATCGGCACGGACGAGTTCGGCCAGATGAACAAGCTCCTGCAGCGCCTCGACCGCTTCTGGAACGACACGATGCTGTATAAGCTCTGATTGGCACTCAAGCTGACTGCTGTTTCTCCTCTCCTGCGGCTCACCGGCCGCAGGATGAGAAACGGACATAGGGCGGCATGATGAAGATGCCTTCCCGTTCGCCGTCGCTCAGGCGTGTCTTGTCGAGAATTCGCAGATCGATGACGTTTCGGCATGCAATCGCAAACGCTGCGACGCCACCGAAGGCGATATAGGCAATCTTGCCAGTGCCGAACTCTCCCCCATTCCCATCATAAATCTCGGTGACAGCAAGGATGAACTTGGAACAGCCGTCGGGGTTGTCGTCATTGTCGGCGTCCGATCTCTCCTTCGCCCCTGCTGGCCTATCAAGCTGCAGTGTGCAGAGTATCACGATATCGTCGCAGTAAATTTCGCCTTCAACCGACCATACGGGTTTGTCTTCTCTGCTGGTTTCGAACTTGACGCGGTTTCCGCTATCCGAATTTCCTTCGGTATAGTTTGTTCGAGCTCCATTGAACCCAAACAAATAAACCGCCTTGTCCGGCGGGCAGGACGCCGCCTTTGCGGGCGCGGCAGCAAGTGCCAGCGCCGCAACCAGCGGCATTATGGTCTTCAGAGCCTTCCCAAACGACATATTTCTCCGTTCCCCAATTCACATTCCGCCCCTGGCGCGACCTCCTCGATCGTGAGGCGGGAATCTGTGGAAAATTGCAAGTGGAGAAACAGGATGTCTTCGCGACTTTTGTTGGGCGCTTTGGCGGATTGATCGCCGGGGTCGAACATTCGCGGGCGGGCGGGACAACTGAACCCGCCGGCGGAGTTCGTCGGCCTTCGGTTTTAGACGCCCGACCTTTGGCCAAAGTTCGTGGTCTTCGGCCTTCTCCAACTTCCCCAGCGGCGCCGGTGCAGCGCGGTGCCGCGCAAGGCATAGGTCACGCCTTCGACAAAGCGGGCAGGGGTGAAATCGATGGTGGAATCCGGGTCCCGCGCCCAGATTTCAAGTCGCTCCGGCCTGCGGGAGACAGCCCGTGTCAGCGCATTCCAGCGGATGCTGAGGTCCTGCTCGGCGTCGGCGTCACGTGCAGGGCCGGTCATCTGGTCGAGATTCGTGCTGCTTAGAGGTCCGTCGCAGAGGTTCTGTTTGTCGACGCCGGTTTTCCAGTGGAAGCCGACGTCGACCTTCGGCGACCAGCGCCTGTTCCCCGCGTTCCAAATTTCCTTGTCAGGGATGTTCCATGTCAGCTTGCAATCGACATAGAGCGTTTCGGCAGCATCGATCGATCCGCCCGTCTCCCTCTGCAACCGGAGGCTAAGCCCCGCGGTCCCCTTCTTGAGGTCATCGCTCTTCGGGGGATTCGTCTTGCCTGCGGAAATTGCGAGGCGATAGATGACGGACGGCTGTCTCACATCCGACCCGCGCCGCGAAAACCGAAGGCTGAGATCAGCGGTCGATGCACCTGCTTTCAGGAGCGGCCACTCGGCCGATTTGGGATCAACGGAAAAACCGTGTTGCTTCAGAATGTCTTCCGTGACGGGGCGGGAATTGCTGGGCCAGAATTGCTCGGCGTCAACCTCGTCGTCGTCGCCGGCTTCCTTCTGCTTGCCGTCATAGATCGCAAAGCCGCCCTGCGCGGGTTTTCCGCGTGCGGCGAACCCGAATGTCCCTAGCCGGGCATGGGAGGGAAACTTGTTCCCGTCAAAGACGAACGACGGCAATGGAGAGCCCTTGGGCGACGTCCCGGCGGTATCGGTTGCGATCCACCCGCCGACAAGCGTGGTGAACTCAAGAATTTCGGTAAACGCCCCGTCTCTGGGCTCGTAGACGGCGCCAAACGGAAAGGCGCTCGGGTTGAGGTGCTTCTTGAACGCCAGCGTGGATCGCCTCGCCGGCAAAGGCAGGTGGAGGTTGAGGCTGTATCTCGGGCCGCCATAGTAGCCGACGGACAGGGCCGAGAACGAGTTTCTTCCGGTGACATATTCGCATGACCTGACCAGCGGCCAGCGGAGATCGAGTTCGGGCTTCGCCAGCGGATCGGGCGCCGTATATTGATCGAGAAGAAACGCCCCGCGAAAAGACACCCAATCGGTTTTTTCGGTGTATTTGCCGGCATCGATCCAGATCGCGCAGTCGGTATCGGCATTCGCCTCGAACCAGGCGACGGCGTCCTCGACGGTGAAGTCGAATATGCTTTCGTGGACGGGCTCGACGATCTCCGGCGGCGGGAAAGCTTCCCCGGGTATCCACCGCAGAAGAGGCCGGAAAACGCCTGCCTTTTCCTTTTCGCGATAGTGGATTTCGACTGTTCCGCTCTTTGTCGCAGTGGACAGTTGGGCGATATCCGGATGCGGCGGCCAGTGAAAATTGCCATAGAGCCGAAAAGCCAGAACCATTTTGCATGTCCCCCCGGAAGCAAAGGCGCTCACATCAATGGTTTATTAACTCATATTAATATTTCAACGTAAAGTACGCATTGAAAATTTATTTAAACGTAAAAATTGTATTTTGGTGTGGCCGGTTGAGCGAAATAGCGCCGTTTCCACCGGGTCGAATTTCGATTCTGATATCGCTTGTGGAGACACGAATCGTGCTGCCGAAACCCCTGCGATAGATAACGGTATCGACAATCCCGTAGCCGCAGCACACGGCAGGCGACACGAATTGGCCATATTACTATGACAGCGACGACGGCACGAGAATGCGGGTTTTGCGCTGCTCCTGTTGCCGATGTGTGGCTGATGGCAAATTGCATTCACGATCTCACGAATGTGAACTGCGGGCAGGGGACTGTAAGTATAGTTTGCGTTTGTTAACCGTATTCGTGGTAACGCTGCGTTTTGCGTCGCAGCATTGGATGGTAGGAACTATGTCGAAAAAACCCGGAATTGATGCATTCTCACGCCGCAGCTTCCTGGCGTCGGCCGCAGCGTTCGGCGCTGCAACATGGGCTGGCGGCGCTTTGGCGCAGGACGCGCTCGACGAGATCATCAACGCACCGCGCCGCGGCGCCTGGGACGACCAGTTCGACGCCAAGGCTTCGCGCAGCGCCACCGCCGTCGTTTCCAATACGCCGATCTTCGGTATCGATACGCTTGCCAACACGCAGAACGCCATTGCCCAATACCAGCAGATCGCATCCGCCGGCGGCTGGCCGCAGGTCAATTCGTCCGTTCGTCTGGAGATGGGCGTTTCCGATCCATCCGTGCAGGCTTTGCGTCAGCGGCTGATGATCGTCGGCGACCTTCCGCGTTCCGCCGGCATTTCCAATTCCTTCGACAGTTATGTCGATGGCGCCGTCAAGCGCTTCCAGGCCCGGCACGGTCTTCCGGCCGACGGCGTGCTCGGCGAATACTCCATCAAGGCGATGAACATTTCCGCAGATGTCCGTCTTCAGCAGCTGAACACCAACGTCGTGCGCCTTCAGTCGATGTCCGGTGACCTCGGTAACCGCTACGTAGTGGTGAATATTCCGGCGGCCTATATCGAAGCCGTCGAAAACGGCCGCGTGGCAACGCGCCATACCGCCGTTGTCGGCCGCATCAGCCGCCCGACCCACATCATCAACTCGAAGATCTACGAGGTTATCCTCAACCCCTACTGGACGTCGCCGCGTTCGATCGTCGAAAAGGACATCGTTCCGCTGATGCGCAAGGATCCGGAATATCTGAAGAAGAATTCGATCCGACTCATCGACGGTCAGGGCAACGAGGTCGCGCCTGAAACGATCGACTGGAATGCGGAGAAGGCGCCGAACCTGACGTTCCGCCAGGATCCCGGCAAGACCAACGCCATGGCGTCCACGAAGATCAACTTCCACAACCCGAACAACGAGTACATGCACGACACGCCGCAGCAGGGCCTGTTCAACAAGCTCGCCCGCTTCGAATCGTCCGGTTGCGTGCGCGTCCAGAACGTCCGCGACCTTACGACCTGGCTTCTGCGCGACACACCCGGCTGGTCGCGTCAGCAGATCGAGTCGACGATCCGTGCGGGCCAGAACTCTCCCATCACACTGGCTGTCGAGGTTCCGGTCTACTTCAAGTACATCACGGCCTGGGCGGCCACGGACGGCATAGTGCAGTTCCGCGACGACATCTACGAGATGGACGGCGAGCAGGAACTGGCACTGCAGACCACGACCGGCATCGAGCAGGCTGCCGGTTCGGTCGAGCAGGAAAACCTGCCGCAATAAGCCGATCCACATTTCTTGAGCAGGCCGCGCATCCTTGAATGGGGCGCGGCCTTTTGCATTGTCGTCTGCTGTCGCAATCCCGGCGCGGCAAATGGGGGAAATGGCGCAAATCGCACAGCCCGTATTGCCCTTGCCATGCGAGGACGGTAAACACCGTGCCACCGCCTCTTAAGGAGCTTTGAGAATGAGCGCTTCCGTCGTCAACCCCGATGTTTTCTTCAGCCGTTCGCTTGCCGACAGCGATCCGGATATTTTTGGCGCGATCGAGAAGGAACTGGGTCGCCAGCGCCATGAGATCGAGCTGATCGCGTCTGAAAACATCGTCTCGCGCGCCGTGCTCGAAGCCCAGGGCTCGATCATGACCAACAAATATGCCGAGGGCTATCCGGGCAAGCGCTACTACGGCGGCTGCCAGTTCGTCGATATCGCCGAAGAACTCGCCATCGAGCGCGCCAAGAAGCTGTTCGGCGTCAACTTCGCCAACGTCCAGCCGAACTCGGGTTCGCAGATGAACCAGGCCGTGTTCCTGGCGCTCCTGCAGCCGGGCGACACCTTCATGGGTCTCGACCTCAACTCGGGTGGTCACCTGACGCATGGCTCGCCGGTCAACATGTCTGGCAAGTGGTTCAACGTCGTGTCCTACGGCGTGCGCGAAGGCGACAACCTGCTCGACATGGACGCGGTGGCCGAAAAGGCTCGGACGCACAAGCCGAAGCTGATCATCGCCGGCGGTACGGCCTATTCGCGTATCTGGGACTGGAAGCGCTTCCGCGAGATCGCCGACGAGGTCGGTGCATACCTCATGGTCGACATGGCCCATATTGCAGGCCTCGTCGCCGGCAACCAGCATCCGTCGCCGTTCCCGCATTGCCACGTCGCGACCACCACCACGCACAAGTCGCTGCGCGGCCCGCGCGGCGGCATGATCCTTACCAATGACGAGGATCTGGCAAAGAAGTTCAACTCGGCGGTATTCCCCGGCCTGCAGGGTGGCCCGCTGATGCACGTCATCGCCGCAAAGGCTGTTGCTCTCGGCGAAGCGCTGAAGCCGGAATTCCAGGATTACGCAGCCCAGATCGTCAAGAACGCCAAGGCGCTGTCGGAAACGCTGGTGGCCGGCGGTCTCGATATCGTTTCGGGCGGCACCGACAACCATCTGATGCTGGTCGACCTCCGCAAGAAGAACGCCACAGGCAAGCGGGCGGAAGCAGCACTCGGCCGCGCCTACGTCACCTGCAACAAGAACGGTATCCCGTTCGACCCGGAAAAGCCCTTCGTCACCTCCGGCGTCCGTCTCGGTACACCGGCGGGCACGACGCGCGGCTTCAAGGAAGCGGAATTCCGCGAAATCGGCAATCTGATCGTCGAAGTGCTCGACGGCCTGAAGGTTGCCAACTCGGATGAAGGCAATGCCGCCGTCGAAGCCGGTGTTCGCGAAAAGGTCGTCAAGCTGACCGACCGTTTCCCGATGTACCCCTACATGTGATCTCTCCCGCCTTGAATCGAGACCGGTTCGAGGACAGAGTTCTAGATCAACGACAGCACCGCGCCTCAAATCCGATGCGCGGTGCTGTCGTACTTTTAATCCGCTGCATAACTCCTTACATCTGTTCCGATTTAACCAATTATGCAGTAAGCGTTGCTGCGCCCCTTGCGCGTCCGGGCGGACGCGCGGCGCAGCAGACAAGAAGGAGCCTTGATGCGCTGCCCCTATTGCGGATCGGAAGACAGCCAGGTGAAGGATAGCCGTCCTGCAGAGGACGGCGCCGCGATCCGCCGCCGGCGCATCTGCCCGGATTGCGGCGGACGCTTCACGACTTTCGAGAGGGTACAGCTCAGGGAACTGATGATCCTCAAGAAGACCGGCCGCAAGGCTCCGTTCGACCGCGACAAGCTGCTCAGGTCGTTTGAGATCGCGCTGCGCAAGCGGCCGGTCGATCGCGACCGGATCGAGCGGGCCGTGTCCGGTATCGTCCGGCGGCTGGAAAGCTCCGGTGAAACGGAAATCCCCTCGGAAGAAATCGGCCTGCAAGTGCTGGAAGCCTTGAAGAGCCTCGACGACGTCGCCTTCGTCCGCTACGCCTCTGTCTATCGCGATTTCTCCCATGCGGAGGATTTCGAGAAGGTGATCGCCGAGATCAGTGCCAAGATCGCCAGGGATCCCGGCGCCTGACCAAAGCCGCCGCCGCCGCAAGGCGGCGTTTGACATTTGAGGGTTGAAAAGCGGAACAATATCGACATGGCAGACAGGGCTGAAGACGAACGGTTCATGGCGGAGGCGCTGAAGCTTGCGCATCAGCATCTGGGTGCCACAGGCTCCAATCCCTCCGTTGGCTGCGTGATCGTGCGCGATGCCGGTGATGGCCCGAAGATCGTCGGCAGCGCCGTCACCGCGACGAGCGGACGGCCACATGCGGAGACGCAGGCTCTGGCTGCCGCCGGTGCGCTTGCGCGCGGTGCAACGGCCTATGTGACGCTCGAACCCTGTTCGCACCACGGCAAGACACCACCCTGCGCCGATGCGCTGATTGCTGCCGGTGTCTCGCGAGTGGTCGTCGCCGTCACCGATCCAGACGAGCGGGTCGCCGGGCGCGGACTTGAGATGCTGCGCGATGCCGGTATCGAGGTCGTCACCGGCGTACTGGAGGAGGAGGGCGAGCGGGAACTCGAAGCCTACCTCATGCGCAAGCGCAACAACCGGCCGTATGTGACTCTCAAACTTGCGGTTTCCGCCGATGGCATGATCGGTATCAAGGGCCAGGGGCAGGCGCGCATTACCGGCGCGACCGCGCGCGACCATGTGCAAAGGCTGCGGGCGGAGAGCGACGCGATCCTTGTCGGTATCGGCACGGCGATTGCCGACGATCCGGAATTGACCTGCCGCATCCCCGGACTGGAACACCGCTCGCCGCTGCGTATCGTCATTGACGGCGATCTCGATCTGCCGCTCCATTCAAAGCTCGTGCAAACCGCGCGCAACGTCCCCGTGCTGGTGGTGACCGGGCAGGAAAATGGCTCGGTGGCTTTCTCCGGGCGGCGGCAGGCCTTGGAGGCAGCCGGAGTCGAGGTCGTGGTCTGCGATCCCTCCCAGCCTGGCGATCTGCTGGCGGCACTGGCGACGCGGGGAATCTCCTCGCTTCTGGTCGAAGGTGGGGCACGGACGGCGCAGCAATTCCTCAATGATGGTCTTGTCGACCGGATTCTTCTGTTCACCGGCCCAGCGACCCTTGGCGAGGAGGGGGTGCCATCCCCACTTGATCGGAACCTGATCCCGGTGGGCTTCGTCCATCGGCAGACCGACACCTTCGGCGATGATCTTCTCGACACCTACGAATACGAAAGAACCCCCTGATGTTCACCGGCATTATCACCGATATCGGCACCGTCGAAACCATCACGCCCCTCGACGAGGGCATCAAGCTGCGCATCGCTACCGTTTATGATCCAAAGGGCATCGACATCGGCGCCTCGATCGCCTGTTCCGGCGTTTGCCTCACCGTGACGACGCTGCCGGAAGAGGGCGCCAATGGGCGCTGGTTCGAGGTCGAGGCCTGGGAGGAGGCGCTGCGGCTGACGACGATTTCGTCCTGGACGGCCAGCCAAAAAATCAATCTCGAACGCTCCTTGAAGATCGGCGACGAACTCGGTGGCCATCTCGTCTCCGGCCATGTCGACGGCAAGGCGGAAATCCTGTCCGTCGAAGCGGAAGGCGAAGCGACCCGCTTCCGCCTGCGCGCGCCGGAACATTTGGCGAAATTCGTTGCGCCGAAGGGCTCCGTGGCGCTCGACGGCACGTCATTGACGGTGAACGCGGTGAATGGCGCGGATTTCGACGTGCTGCTGATCCGTCATTCGCTGGAGGTAACGACCTGGGGCGACCGCAAGGCGGGCGATTTCGTCAACTTCGAAGTCGATACAATGGCGCGCTATGCGGCGCGGCTGGCGGAGTTTCCGGCGCCGAAGGCGGAGTGAGGGTGGTCGGTTCATCTCGGCCGGAACTGCAACGGCGGTAATCGGCCTCCGTTCTCAGAGAATGAAGTACCCGTTCGACAGCGTGATCGCGTCATCCAGATGAATGGCGAAATCGGCATTCTTGTCGCCGTTGGTGTCGCCATACAGATAGGTGTCGGAGGCCTGCTTGATATAGCGCAACTCTCCAGCCTTGCCTGTGAAGGCGGCGGTGCCGAGATAGGTGAATGTTTGATCGCCGTGAGCTGACGCGTTCGCATCGATCGCCGACAGGTCGATCCGGTCACCGCCAGTACCCGAGAAGTCGAAGATCGTGTCGCGGCCGCTGGTCGACACGGTCGTCTCGGCTAGCGCCTTGAAAAGGAAGGCATCGGCGCCGGCGCCGCCTAGAAGATCATCGGCACCAAGGCCACCATAGATCGTGTCGTTGCCGCTGCCGCCGTTCAGGAAATCGTTGCCGGAGCCGCCGGTGAGCACATTGGCGCTGCCATTGCCGTAGAGCTTGTCGGCGTGGCTTGAGCCTGTCAGCCTCTCGATCGACACGTAGACGTCGCCCTTGGCATCACCGGTATTGATGGCGGCATTGGAGAGACTTGCCGTCACGCCGGCCGTGGCACTGCAATAGCAAGTGGTGTCCGTCCCCGATCCGCCGTCGAGCCTGTCGGAGCCGCTGCCACCGCTCACGAGATCGTCGCCGGAGCCGCCGGCGAGCAGATTGGCACCGCCATTGCCGTAGAGCTGGTCGGCGTGGCTCGACCCCGACAGCCTCTCAATCGATACGTAGACGTCGCCCTTGGCATCACCGGTATTGCTGGCGGGATTGGAGAGACTTGCCGTCACGCCTGCGGTGGCACCGGAATAGGAAGCGGTGTCCGTTCCTGACCCGCCGTCGAGCGTGTCAGCACCAGCGCCGCCGTTCAGGAGGTCGTTGCCGGAGCCGCCGGTGAGCATATTGGCGCTGCCATTGCCGTAGAGCTTGTCGGCGTGGCTTGAGCCTGTCAGCCTCTCGATCGACACGTAGCCGTCGCCCTTGGCATCACCGGTATTGACAGCAGCATTGGAGAGACTTGCCGTCACGCCGGCTGTCGCGCCGGAATAGGATGCAGTGTCCGTCCCAGTCCCGCCATCGAGCTTGTCTGCGCCAGCGCGGCCATTCAAGAGGTCATTGCCTGAGCCACCGGCGAGCAGGTTGGCACCGCCATTGCCGTAGAGCT
>UCEZ01000045.1 GCA_900471525.1 Hyphomicrobiales bacterium
TCACGCGACATGATCTACGACTTCTCGCACAGCCAGGGCGATAAAATCGGACTGTCGGTGATCGACGCCAACATCGACAGGGCGGGTAGTCAGGCCTTCATCTATATTGGAGAGAAGGCTTTCAGCCACAAAGCCCAGGAGCTGCGCTACTCCAACGCCAACGGTGACACCTATATCTACGGCGACATCAATGGCGATGGAAATGCAGAATTCTCAGTTCGCCTCGACGGGAACATCGAATTCATCAAAAGCGACTTCATCCTTTAACCGGGAGCTCACTCATTAGGGCAAACACAGACCGCTTGCCGGACGACGCTGGCGTCACAAAACAGTACCGCAGCGCCGCCTTCGAGGCGCTGCTCAGTATTCGCAATCAGGTGTGCAATTCACTTCAGAGGACGAAATACCCCTTCGACAACGCGACCGCGTCGTCCAGATGAATAGCGAAATCTGCTTTGGCGTCGCCGTTCACATCTGCGTAGATGTAGGTGTCGGACGCATTTTTCACGTACCTCAATTCGCCCGCTTTGCCACCAAATCCACTTGTGCCGATGAAGCTGAATGCCTGATTTCCGGAGGCCGACGCGTTCGCGTCGATTGCCGACAGGTCGATCCGATCACCACCCGTCCCCGAAAAATCGAATATGGTGTCCCGGCCGGTCGCGGTAACCGTGCTCTCGCCACGGTAGACGAATTGAAACACGTCCGCCCCGCTGCCGCCATAGAGGTCGTCGCCGCCGCGGTCGCCCCTGAATACATCGGCTCCCGCCCCGCCGACCAGGCGGTCCGCGCCGTCTCCACCGGACAATACATTCTCCGAACTGTCGCCAAACAGTCGATCGTCAAAAGCCGATCCGGACAGGTTCTCGATTGAGACATAAGTATCCCCCAACGCGTCGCCGGTGTTTGTCGAGGGGCTAGTAAGGCTTGCGGTCAGGCCCGCGATGGCGTCGAAATACGTCACCTTGTCAGAGCCGACCCCACCGTTGTGTCGATCGGCTCCAACGCCGCCGCTCAGTTCGTCGTCTCCATCACCGCCGTTCAGCGTGTCATCACTCAGGCCGCCGAACAGTTTGTTTCTGCCGGTGTTGCCTGTCACAATGTTCGCCAGATCGTTTCCGGTCGCAGTTGTGTTGCCGGTTCCCGTCAGGATCAGGTTCTCAAAGTCGCCGATCACTGTGCTGCTTACGGCGATTGAAAAACTGATGCTCGAGCGAACAGTATCAATACTCGTGAAAGATTCTTCGCTGATGTAGTCTCGGACCGAATCTACCTGATAGCGATCGTCACCTGCCTGACCGAAAAGCCGGTCCACCCCCTCGCCGCCATCGACGAGATCGTTTCCGTTGCCTCCGGTTATGTAGTCAGCATCCGCGCCGCCATACAGGGAGTCGGAACCGCCATTGCCAGCGATGAAATCAAATCCGGAACCACCGCGAATGGCTTCCGCGTCATCCCCTCCGCTCAAATTGTCATTGCCGGCGTCGCCATAGATATTGTCAAAGCCGCCGCCGCCGAAGATGGTATCGTTGCCGATGCCACCGCTAATGAAATTGTTTCCGGAATTCCCCGTAATTGTGTCGTCGCCCTGGTCACCCAATGCGTCGCGCCCGGCGGCTATCTGGATGCTGTCGTCCCCCTTGCCGCCGAGAATTCGGTCGCCCAGAACGCCGTTGTAGTTGTCGGACGCATCCGTCAGCAGCTTGTCGGTGGCATCGCTTAGTGCATAGGCAAGGGTATAGTCTGCTGCAAAGCCGGAAAACGTTTTAACCGAGACAAAATAAGTACCCGTCTCGACGACCGTAAATTTGAGCAATGAGTTCAGACCAACCCCTGAATCGTCGTCCTCATCAAGCTTCGAACCGGTGGCGTCATACAACGCGATAAGGCCGTCTCCATCGGGGCCGAATGAATTGACAACGCCGTAAAATGTTATGCTTTGGCCGGCAGTTAAATCGACCTTGATGAAGTCGACATCTCCGAACTCTTCAAGGCTGCCGGAGAACGTTCCAAGATTAAATCCAGGAGTCGTGTCGAATACGGCCGTGGAATCGATATCACCAGGTATGTCCGTCATAAATTCTCCCACTCTGAAAAAATTGAAAGTAAAATTAAGATTAATTTCTCCACGCTACGTGTATATTATTAATAATTTAACGTGTCAATGGTGGCAATAAACCATTATTTTCGATTGCATTCGCCAATATCAAATATCCTCCAAAATTAAACGCGACCATTTGTCATGTAGAAACGATCCACCCAGTGCAAATCTTCATTTAGCAGTTAAAATTTAGCATTTTCAGCACCATTCCCCAGCACTCCGTGTGAAAGTCGGTGCGAGTTCTACGATGTATTCAGAAGGAAATTGACTATTCCGATGGAACGTACTCCACCACTTTGCAACATTTCCATCGAGCCTCTGCGGGAATTGTACGGAAGCCATTACCCGAATTGAGTAAGTGGTCGAAAGCAAAAATACCGTCTCTTTCAGTAGCGAGATTCAGGGAGGCGTCATCCCCTGTTTGGAGGATACCGCGTGGATAAATTGGCGCCGTCCAGACC
>UCEZ01000093.1 GCA_900471525.1 Hyphomicrobiales bacterium
GTGCTCAAAGACATGGAAGGCGCCGTCCGCTCTGCCGGCATTATCGAGAAACTGGCCAATGCCGGTTGCGGCGCACCGTTGCGCACATGCGCCGATGATGTGCTTGCCCGATTGCGCGACCGCCTGACCTCCGCCGCCTAACCTCACTCATCATTCAAAAAAGGACGAAGAACATGAGCGACAGTTTCCAGAAACATTCCTCCAGCTGGGTCAGCTTTTCCTACATTTCCTTCGGCACAGCAGCTTTCATGCTCGCAGCCGGCCTTTACCTGATGCCGCTCGATCTCTGGGGCAAGGGCTATCTCACCATGGGGATCCTGATGCTCGTGCAGACGACGGTCAACATTACCAAGACCCTGCGTGACAACACGGAGGCGGAAAAGTTGATCCGCAAGGTCGAGGATGCCAAGACCGAGAAGCTCCTCGTGAATTTCAACCGCAACGGCGAAAGCTAATTTTCCTTAACCACACCACAGAGTTGTTGCCGAGTTCAACCTTTGCGCAACAACTCTATGGCCTTCTGCTGCGATAGAACGAGGAACCCGCCATGCAACGCAATCTGATGACATCGAGAAAATTCGCGCCGCTTTTCTGGACGCAGTTCCTTTCCGCCTTCAACGACAATTTCCTCAAGCAAACACTGGTCTTCATCATCCTCGCCCAGATGGCCGCAGAAGGCGCGTCGCTTGTGACAGTCGCCGGAGGTATCTTCATCTTGCCGTTCCTGCTGCTCTCGGCCATGGCCGGGCAGCTGGCGGACAAATACGACAAGGCCGGGATTGCCGAGCTGCTGAAGCGGTCGGAGATTGCTGTGGCGGCGATTTCCGTGGTTGGCATCGCCTTCTCGTCCATCTCGATCCTGATGTTGGCCCTTTTCGGTTTCGGCGTCATCTCCTCGCTCTTCGGACCGATCAAGTATGGCATCCTGCCGGATCATCTTGATCGCAAGGACCTGCCGAAGGCCAACGCCTGGATCGAGGGTGGCACGTTCATCGCGATCCTCACAGGCACGATCGTTGCAGCGCTTGCCTTCACCGAGGGCGAGAACGTCTGGATCTTCGGCCCAATGATGATGGGACTGTCGGTTCTCTGCTGGATCGCCGCGCGCATGATCCCGCCGACCGGCTCCAAGGCGCCTGACCTCGTCATCGATCGGAATGTGCTCCGGTCGAGCTACACGCTCGTCAACGAGCTGCGTCAGGACAAGCGCATCTGGCGCTCGGCATTGATGAATTGCTGGTTCTGGTTCGTGGGCGCTTTCGTGATGTCGATGCTGCCGATCATGGTCACAGAAATCCTTGGTGGATCGGAAGTCGTCGTGCCTGCCTATCT
>UCEZ01000094.1 GCA_900471525.1 Hyphomicrobiales bacterium
AGCCGCTTTGCAGGCCGCCAAAATATTGCAGGAGCCAGCCGTGAAGTTCAGCATTGCAGGAACTTTACCGGCCGTCATCACGCCGAGAAGAGTCGCGACTGCGCCGTTGGCGTTCGGCAGCATGACGCCGAGCGTTTTTTCGGGGAACATCCTGTGAAACCGGGCGCCCAGGACCGCAGCTCCCGTCAGCAGTTTGCCGTAGGAGAGCGAGCCAGTTACTGGATCTTCGGCCGCAAGCCTGCGCATGCCACGGTCGCGCGCCGTTTCGATGACCTTTTCGAGCACGGTCGTCGATGTGTCCGTGGTGCGGAACATCAGCATTGACATAACCTGATAGAGCGCGGCCCCGGCGGCGATGCGCCGCTTGCGACCCTTCAGTTCCGCAGGCACATCGAGTTTAACCGGCTCAAGGATCGTCACCTTGACCTTCGGGAACAGGCGGCGGCGAACCTGTCCGCCGGACAGCCGCGAGAAATAACTCTTCTCCAACCCGTCGATGCGGACGGGCACGACCATGGAGCCGGTCTTGTCGGCGACCATGGCAGCGCCGTCATAGACCTTCATGAGCGTACCGGTGACGGTCAGGCGGCCTTCCGGGAAGATACCGATCGGGTTGCCGTCCTGCACGATCTTGATCAGCGAGCGCGTCGCCATCGGCTTTGTCGGGTCGAGCGGTAGGAACTTGCACATCTTCAGGAAGGGTTTCACCCACCAGGCCTGGGCGATTTTGTAGTCGATGGCAAAGACCGGCTCCTCCTCGGTAATGGCAAGCGCCAGGGCACCGTCGAGGAAGCTTACATGGTTGAGCGCAATGATCGGCGCTTTGCCCGCATTCTTCATGTTTTCCAGGCCATCGACTTCGAGACGCATGAACGCCCGAAACAGGATGGAGACGAAATCGCGGAAAGGATTGGTCGGCAGCGTCACGAGCATCAGCCACGCAATGCCGATGTTAAGGACTGACAGGCCGAGGATGATCATCGGGATCTGCACGCCAACAGCCTGAAGACCTGCCACCAGCGCCAGGCCGGTCGTGATGAACACGGCAGAGAGCACGTTGGCCGCGCCGATGACGCGGGCGCGCCGATCCTCATGCGCCCAGCTCTGCATGGCCGCAAAGGTGGGTACGGCCAGGAAGGCGCCACCGATGGCCATGCCGGCAAGGTCGATTGCCACGCGGATGGTGTTTTGGCCGGCGAAGAAGGCAGCAATCGTTTCGGCCTCGGCGGTCGATTGTAAACCCCAGAGGCTCCAGGCGAGATCCATGCCGAATACAGCGATAATCAGAGTTCCGATCGGCGCCGGCAGCAGGACAACGCGTCCGGCCGACATCCAACCCGCAATGGCCGAACCAACGGCGATCGAGATCGCAAAGATCGCAAGATAGGCAGGCACGACGACT
>UCEZ01000096.1 GCA_900471525.1 Hyphomicrobiales bacterium
CAGCGGATCATGCAGCGACATATGGCGGAACCGTTCCGCCGCCCCCCGCGTAGAGTGCAGATCGATGGCATAGGTCGATGCGCCAAGCGCCATCATCACGCCGATAGTGGCGACCATGACGGTCAGCAGGCTGTCGGGGATCACATCAGCCGAAGTCACAATAAGCGGATCCGGGATGATCGTGATCGCACTCATCCCGGTAAAGTGCATGGTTGTGATCGCCAGGATCAGCGCGAGAATGCCGCCATACTGGCAAAACCGCGTGACCGGCCGAGCGATCCGGTTCGTGGCAAGGGCGCCGAAACCGATGCCCAGAAATACGGAAGCCGCGTAATAGCCGGGATCCCATTCAAGCCGGCCGGCAATCTGGTAACCGGCCATACCCGTGTAGTGCATGATGGCGATACCCGCCCCGACGATGCCGCCGCCGAGCTCGATGAGGAATCCGGGCTTGCCGGTCGCGGTGACGAGAAATCCCAAGGTGGTGACGCAGATTCCGGCGGCCAGTGACGCCATCGTCAGCGTGGGCTCGTAGGCATGGGATAGCGGCGTGTTGAAACTCAGCATGGCGATAAAATGCGTCATCCAGATCGTTGATCCGCCAACAACCCCGCTTGTGAATAGCCAGTTCAGTTTCTGCATGCCAACGCTGTGCTGCACGCGAGCGTAAAGCCGGACGGTCAGGATCGAACCCAATATGCAAACAAGAGTCGCGAGCGCGAGAAGACCATAGCTATGGCCCGTGGCGATACAGGAAAGAACCTTGAGCATTGACACCACCGCATTGATACGGGAGGTATCGTTTCACACAACCACTAATAATCGCTAAATGACGTTTTCCTAATTCTCGCTACCGTCGACATTGCAGAAAACTCAATATTCGCCGGAATTAAATAACTGAAAAAATGACATTTTCCTGTTACCCGGCACTTTGAGTAGAAACGCGACCTACCTGCCAAATCAAGAAAAACACAACCATAGAGAGTTTTCGTGACGGAATTTTACCTGACCGGCAAAGGAGCCCGGCGATTGTCGCAGCCCCAGTGTGCCCGCCTCCTCATGTTTGCCCGCGTCCGGTCCAAAAGACGCGGGGGTATCGAAAGGCAGGTCATGCGGCGACGGCACTGCCCTCACCGGTTTCAGATGCGGTCTCGGAATGGCCCGTGGTAGCTCTATTGACCACATGCTCGATCTCACTAAGCGGCATCGGCCTCCCGAACAGATATCCCTGCACCTGTAGGCAGCCTTCGTTGCGCAGGAAATTCATGTGTTCCTCGTTCTCGACCCCCTCGGCAAGCACAGGGATGTCAAGGCTCTGGGCGAGGATGATGGTCGAGCGTACAATCGCCGCCGACTGCCGGTTGCTGGTTACGCCGTCAATGAAGGCCCGGTCGATCTTGATCTTGTCGAAAGGAAAGTTCTGCAGGGTCGAGAGAGAAGAATAACCCGTGCCGTAATCGTCCATGGCGATCTTGACGC